>NZ_JFJZ01000015.1 GCF_002115825.1 Thalassospira sp. MCCC 1A01428
GTTAAAAATGGGGGGATTACCAGCTGATCGCGATAAAAACAGGTGTCACCTTCGAGGCAAACAGGGATGTTTGGCCCGTCTTGCGTGATCAGGGCTGTTAAAAAGCCGGTCATTGACCCTGTTTCCTGTTTTCATGTCGACGACGCAGCCAGTGGCGTACCGGCCATTCGCCAATAAATAAAATGCCGATCAGCCCATAGGAAACAATGCCGTTATAAATTGTCCATTGTTCCAGTGTGCCCCATAAAACGGTGGCGGTACTTATGGCTGCATTAGCCACGAAAAAACCCACCCATACACGGGTCAGGCACCGGGTATAGGCAATGCCATAATCATCAAGATCGGGATGGCGCAGGCGGGCAAACCGTTCGATCATGGGGGGCGGATATTTAAGTGTTGCGCCAAATACCCCGGCCAGCGCCAGGCTGATGAATACCGGGTAAAGTCGCAAAGCCTGCATTTGCGCGTAATAGCCAATAACGGCAATAAGTGCGGCAATCGCCAGGGTAACAATTGCCGCTGCAATACGGGCTGATACCAGAAACAACACCGCACGCGCCACAATCAAACCCAAAAGGCCCCACAGAAGATAGCGGGCCGAAAAACGGGTTAACCCGTAATATGCCAACACCGGATAGCCAAGGCCGATCAGGGCCAGTAGCCCGGCAAAAACCCGTTTAGGTATTGACCAGGGCATGGATTTTTTCGACCACATCATCAACCGTGCGCACCGACTTGAATTCCATTGCCGGAATTTTCTTGCCGACCCTTTCCTGAAATTTGACGATCAGGTCTACGGCATCAATGCTGTCAAGATCCAGGTCTTCCATCAGGCGGGCATCGGGCGAAATGCTTTCGCTGGGCACTTCAAACAGATCGACCAGATAATCGTGCAATTGCTGATACACTTCCTGGCGCGAATGCAATGTCGTGACTGTCATGGCTTCCCCCGCGACATTTCAATAAATTTTGCCAGATTATGCACGGATGCAAAATGGGTTTTCACATCGTCGCTTTTGGCATCAATGCGCACATCGTATTTTTTTTGCAGGGCAACGCCCAGTTCCAGTGCATCAATCGAGTCCAGGCCCAACCCCTCGACAAACAGGGCCTCGTGACTGTCGATATCCTCGACAGTCAGATCCTCAAGATTGAGGGTCTCGATAATGAAGGTTTTCAGTTCGCTCTCAAGCGTGGTCATGGTTTAGCCTGCTGCAGAAATAGTGTTTTATGACCGCCGTTAATGCACGGGCCCGACGGGCGCGCACGTCTGACAGGTCAATTCCCCCCGTAGCGGATATGGTCGATCCGACACGAACATTATATCGTATTTTTGATGGTGGTATGCGGTACCACGGCGTCCCCTTTTTCAGGGTATCGTGATTACAGCGCACAATCACAGGAATCAAGTCGGCAGGTGCAGTAATCGCAATATTTGCAACACCGCGCTGCAACGGACCCAGTTTTTCGCCACTGGCAGTGCGCGTACCTTCGGGGAAAATCATCACGCAATCACCTTCACGCAAATGGCGGGCAGCATCGGCAACCAGTTTTTCGGGGTTGTCATCATTGCGAATAAACCCGGCTGCACGCACCACACCGGCCATAAACGGGTTACGAAACAACTGGTGTTTTACGACGCATTGGCAGCGGTCCATTTGTGCCAGAATAATCACAACATCAAGCAGGGTGGGGTGGTTGGCGATAATCAGCTTGCCATGTGCGGCCAGCAGTTTTTCGCGGCCTTCGATATGTACCGATGCGACCCCGGTAACATCAAGAATGAAACAGAACAGTCGAAAACTGCGGCAAATAACAAGTTGTGCCACCTTGCGCCGTTTTGCCCGGTTTTGCAGCAGTAACATCAGCAAGGGAAACAATGTCAGGGCCAGCAAAAGGGCGCCGCCGCCAAACAGGCAAAAAGCCATACCGGTGGCAAAAAGCCGCCATGCCTGACTGGTTTTATAGGCCACTTTCCCCAAGGTGAACCGCACCTTATCCATTGCGCACCATATGCCATGCAAAACTGCGCCCGGCCAAAAGGCACGATGTCGGCGCGGGGGGGGACGGCGGGGTATCGCAGGGATGACTGTTTTTTAAAAAGTCCGCCATCATGCGGGCGTGGGTGCGGGCAAAGGGTGGCTGCGGGGCGACATCATCGGGGGCGACGGGCCGGGGTTCAAAACAAAAGGCGGCACCCGGCGCGGGTGTGGTCGCGGTGTTAGACAGGGGGGATGTCATGATCATTGCAAAGGCAGTGCCCCTTGTGCCTTCGGGGTCGTTTTGGGCATATACATCGGGCAGGGCAAGGTCGATATAGACAATGGCAACCGGGCTGTGCGGATCGTCCGACAATTGGGATAATGTCTCGGTCAGGGCGGCGACAAAGCTGTCATTTCCGGCTGATATGGCGCTGTGTGACTGGGTAATGGCCCAATTGATGGAGGCAACCCCGACCAGGGCATTATGCACTGACATGCTGAAATCGGCAGGCGAAGGGATTTCTTCGCGGGCAATCTGGCCCAGAAGTTTCAGGGTGCGTTCAATATTGCCGTGTCGGGATGCAAAAACAACCCGGGTATTGCACACGTCATGGGTGCTTGCACCTTCAAGAACGCGGCCTAAAACTTCGGCGCTGGCGCGGCCAAACAGGTCCAGGCGACGACGCCAGGCAGGGGCAATGCCCCGTGCCAGGTCTTTTTTATCTATCCCGGTTGGCTGCCCGTTTGACATATGTGTCATCAGGGTAGGGTATTCTGCGTGATCCTGCAACAGCGCCCATTTGGGAATATAAACCGGGATAGATTGCATCTTGGAACTGTTCCTTACGAAGACATTGCCACTTTGGCAGCAACTTCGCGCTGGATATCAATCTTCAGGTTATTGACCCAGCGGTTATAATTTTTATGAATGGTGCCACCACTATATTTCAGGTTGGTGCTATCCACATACAGAATTGAAAAATCGTGCTGGGTAAAATCAATTTCGACCTTGGCAACATGGTCACGCGGGGCGTAGGTGGCGGTTAATTTGCCGGTCGCAAGTTTTTTGACAGTCCATTCGCGTGCGGTGGCCGCCGTGATGATGGCGTCTTCAATCTGGTCCATGGCCAGGTTTTGTGCTGCGTCGGGAAAGGGTTGACGTTCGACCTGGGCAATCGGGGCGGTGCAGGCAACAACCAGCAAGGTTAACATGCTGAACATGGCAATTTTGACTGAACGCATCATGAAGGGGGCTCCTTATTGCGAAATGTTTGAGGTTGGGTTTAAAAATATGCGTTTGGACAGGCGCAGCAGGTTGTTTTTGAGCATTTGATAACCTGTTGTAGGGCATTGAAACAGAACAAGTAAACAGGGCAGTAGTGTGGTCTGTTTGATAATTTGATAAATGGGACGGGCAAATGCAGATCAAAACAGCCTTTAACGGGAACGTCTTTTGGGCGTGGCAAAGGCTGGAAAATTTGCCCCGGGACCGGGTTTTGCGCCGTAAGGTGACGTCGCAGTGTGCCCGTGTTGCCGTGTGCGATTTGGCGGCAAATGTTACCGGCGAAACCGGTTTGTCCTATCATCGCAATGATAACGGCAAACCGGTTTTGCAACGGGCCAGTGGTGCCGGGTCCTATGGGGTTAGCATCACCCATAGCGGCGACATTTTCGCCGTGGCTTTTTGTCGCACGGGCCAGGTTGGCATTGATGTTGAATATCGTGACCCGGGGCGCAACATATCCCGGCTGGAAAAATGGTTGTTTGGCACAGGGCGGCGGGTGGACCCGAACCAATTGGATGAAAACCGGATGCGTCAGATTGAAAATGACCCGCGCCAGTTTGATTTTTACCAGCAATGGTGCGTTTACGAGGCCATTTTCAAATGTACAGCCATTAACGACCCGGCCCTGCGGCTACCTGCCGATACCTGTTATCTTGATGAATGGGATGATTTTTCCGGTGCGCTGGTTTGGCAATGCCAGGGCGTTGGCGCAGAATTTTAATGTGTTGGCATGTTGGCAAGAATTATTACAACTGTTTTGCGTGCGGATAATTTTGGGTATGATGGGGCATCTCATCATTTCGGCAGCAGGCGCCGCTATCCGCAATATTGGTTAAATATCTGATATTTGGTTTTTGCCGGATACGCGCTTTGCTGCCTTTCCAGACAGGAGACGGCATATGGACTATGTTAAATTTGGTTCTACCGGCTTGGAAGTATCGCGCCTGTGCCTGGGCTGCATGACCTATGGTGAACCTGATCGTGGCCCGCACCCCTGGACCCTGCCCGAAGACGAAAGCAGGCCGATTATTCGCAAGGCCCTGGAAGCCGGGATTAATTTTCTTGATACGGCCAATATCTATTCTGCCGGGTCGTCGGAAGAAATTATTGGCCGCGCGATCAAGGATTTTACCCGTCGCGAAGATGTGGTTCTGGCAACCAAGGTGTTTAACCGTATGCGTCCTGGCCCCAATGGGGCGGGCCTGTCGCGCAAGGCGATTTTTGATGAAATTGATGCCAGTTTGAAAAGGCTGGGCACCGATTATGTTGATCTATACCAGATCCATCGCTGGGATTATGGCACCCCGATTGAAGAAACCCTTGAAGCCCTGCATGACGTGGTCAAGGCGGGCAAGGCGCGTTATATCGGCGCTTCGTCCATGTATGCGTGGCAGTTTGCCAAGGCGTTATATGTATCGCGCGCCAATGGCTGGACGCCGTTTGTCAGTATGCAAAATCATTTGAATTTGCTGTACCGCGAAGAAGAACGCGAAATGCTGCCGCTTTGTGCGGATCAGAAAATTGCCGTGATACCGTGGAGCCCGATGGCCCGCGGCAAACTGACCCGCGACTGGGATGAAAAAACCAACCGCGATGAAAAGGACGAAGTCAGCAAACGGTTATATGAACATACACAGGGTGCCGATCATAAAGTGGTTGATGCCGTCGGTGAGGTCGCCAAAGAACGCGGGGTTCCGCGCGCACAGGTGGCTTTGGCGTGGCTGTTGCAAAAAGACGGCGTTACAGCACCAATTGTCGGCGCATCCAAACCGCATCATTTGGATGATGCGGTCGCAGCGATGACGCTGGGGTTAAGTGATGATGAAATCGCCCGGCTTGAAGCCCCTTATGTGCCCCATGCGGTGGCCGGGTTTAAATAACATTTGCGGGTTTTATCGCCCCAAACACCCGGTCATTCTGGCCGGGTGTTTTTTATGGGCACAACTTTTATTTTTCAATCTTGCGATAGGGGGGCGATGTCGGCTTTGCTGAAACCCTGCGGGCGGATATCGCACATGTGATGTCGCCCTTGGGCGATAATGGTGTAAGCGAAGCCCTGTTTGATGTCGCTGAACTTTCCCACATTGGTCTTGAACTGAGGGTCGCAGAAATAAAATCACATCAGGCCCCGCCTGCCTGATGTGGGCAGGGCCCGTTTTTATGCCATGTCGTTGTTTTGCCAGCCGGCAAGGTCATTCGCTGATGTGGTCGGGTGGGGCAACTGTTTTAAGGCCGATATTGGCGGGTGGCACTGGCATCTAAAAGGGCGAGTGCCATATCCGGTTTCAGGGGGCTTCGACCAGGGCGGCAAAGTATGATGCGCCATATGGCAGGGCGTCGTTGTTAAAATCGAACCATGCGCTGTGAAGGATACGGGCATTGTCATCCGGGCCATTGCCGATCCAGCCGTAACATCCGGGCCGGTCTTCAAGCATGAAGGCGAAATCCTCGACAATCATGGTTTGGGGCGGATTTGTATCAACCTTGTTAAATACCGATAACCCGGCAGCTTCGGCCGTAAGGGCTGCTGCGTGCGAATTTATCAGGGTTGGATATTGCTGATGGTAGGAGAGTTTGCATTGCGCGCCGGTTGACAAGGCAATGCCATCGATAATCCGGCGTATTGCCGGTTCGGCGGCGGCGCGTGCGGCGGGCGAAAATGCCCGGACCGTGCCGCAAATGGTTACCTTGTTTGGCAAAACATTATAGGCGTCGCCGCCGTGAATTTGCGTTGCGCTGACAACGATCGCGTCAAGGGGGTCTATGTTGCGGGCGGAAACTTGCTGAAGGGCGACCAGAATGTGCCCGGCGGTTAACACAACATCAGCCCCTTTTTGCGGCTGGGCGGCGTGCATTCCGGTTGCTGTTACCTCGATTTCAAAGCTGTCGCCTGATGCCATCATCGGGCCAGCTTTTACCGCAAAGGTGCCGATATCCATTCCCGGCCAGTTGTGAATGCCATAAATTTCGTCGCACTGAAATTTTGTAAACAGGCCTTCGCGGATCATGCGGGCTGCGCCGCCGTCTTTACCGCCCATTTCCTCGGCTGGCTGGAAAATAAAAACAACGCGACCTGCAAAATTTTTGGTTTCGGCAAGATAGCGCGCCGCACCCAGCAGCATGGTGGTGTGCCCGTCATGCCCGCAGGCGTGCATAACACCCTTGTTTACCGAACGATGGGCAAAATCGTTGCGTTCTTCAATTGCCAATGCGTCCATGTCGGCACGCAACCCGATGGAGCGGGCGCCCTTTCTGTTGCCATAAAGAACCCCGACAACCCCGGTTCCTCCAACGCCTTCGGTGACCTCGATCCCATAGGATCGTAACTTTTGCGCAACAAATCTGGCGGTTTCATATTCCTGATAGGAAAGTTCGGGATTGGCGTGCAAATGATGCCGCCACTGGCTCATTTCGGTGTGAAATTCGGCTATTCTGTTGATGATGGGCATTCCCTGGGGTTCCTGTTTCGAATGTCATGATGGGCCGATTGTAAATGCGTGCCAAGCAATGCAATCGCGCCGGTTTCGTCGCCCTTTTTGCACGCTTCAAGCAATTGCCGGTGTTCCGCCGCCGACTTTTCGGGCCGGGCGACAATTGAGCTTGCGATGACCTCGGCAAGGGCCGACGCCCTGTTGAGATGTTCGATGGTGCGTAACAGCGTGTGTCGGTTCGAGGGGCGATATAGCGCGTCGTGAAAGGTCCAGTTCAAATCGGAAAGGCGCGAGGGCTGCTGTTCGTTTTCGGCGGCATCAAGCGCCATTTCGGCGGCGGCAAAATCAAGTTTGGTGTGATGTTGAAAGGCCGATTTCAGGGCAAGCGGTTCAAGCAGCATCCGCATTGCAAACAGATCATCGACCATTCCAGGGTCGGGCTTTGCAACGCGAGCCCCTTTAAATCCGGTTGTTTCAACCAGTCCGTTTTCGGCAAGTGATTGCAAGGCGTGCCGCAACGGAGTGCGGCTGACATTAAGATGTTCTGATAGCGCCTCCTGCCGCAATGGCTGGCCGGGTTGAAATGTGCCGTTCAGGATTAAGGTTCTGATTTTGTCGGCAATCGATTCTGCCTGTGTTTTATTTGTATCCGAAACCATAATTGTATCCAATATTGATTTAAGGGTGTGTTGTCAACGCCAAATTCGTACCAGAACTCGCGCATGTCGGCCTGTTGAATTTGATACAAAAAAGCGAGACGCACGGCTTTTGCGTCAAAGGCGGGCGACAAAAAGCCATATCGAAACCGGTGGGATGCGTGGTTGCAATCTGTACTTTGGCTGGGCCAAAGCAATGCACCGTTGCCCTGAACTGCCTTGATTGATGGCACTATTTACGTGGAGCATTTGGGGGATGTAGGGCATGATTTGCGGTTAAATCAGCCCGGCATTTTAAACGAATTATAGCCCGCCCAGGTGACGATGATGTGGTCATGCACATTGATTTTCACGGCCTTGGTGGCCACGATCATTTTGCGGGTTATGTTGATATTGCCGTGTGACGGGGGCAGGGGCGGGGGGCGCGCGTTGCCGCTGGGGTGGTTATGTACCAGGATCAATGCCGGTGTGTGCAGTTCCAACGCGCGCTTGAACCCTTCGGGCGGGTAAACCGGGGTATGGTCAACCGTGCCGCCCGAGTGGCATTCATCGGTAAATCTATGCGGCAACCGGTGTCTTTAGAGGATGCCCCCGCCGATTGGGAAGTTGTTATTGTGCCGCCTCAACCCGGATCCCTTCGGCATCAAAAATATGCCAGTTATCCAGCGATGCGACCGACAGGTTCACGCGTTCGCCAATGCGGACGGGAACGATCCCGGCAAAGCGGACATTGATGTCAACCTGTGCCGGGTCGCCAAAACCGCAATGCAATTGAACAAAGGTGTCCGAGCCCAGATGTTCGACCGACAAAACCGTGCCCTGCAGGGCGGCTGTGCCATCATCGGCTGCCAAAACAAGATGTTCGGGGCGCACCCCAACCGTGACGGGTTGATGGGCGGTTAATTTGCGTGGCAAGGACAGGGCCGTGCCCGATGGTAACAGAAGGTCGCCGTTTTCATTGGTTGTGGCATCCCAGAAATTCATTCTTGGCGAGCCAATAAAACCAGCCACAAACTGGTTAACCGGTGTCAAATAAAGGTCCAGCGGGGAGCCAACCTGTTCGACGATCCCGTCGCGCAGTACCACAATCCGGTCGGCCATGGTCATGGCTTCGACCTGATCATGGGTGACGTAAATCATGGTGGCTTTCAGGTCACGATGCAGGCGGGCCAGTTCCATGCGCATATCAACACGCAGGGCGGCATCCAGGTTGGATAGCGGTTCGTCGAGCAAGATAATTTGTGGATCACGGGCAAGCGCCCGGCCAATGGCAACACGCTGGCGTTGCCCGCCCGATAATTGTTTGGGGGTGCGTTCAAATAACGGCAATAATTGCAAAATGGTGCCGATTTCGTTTGTCTTGGCCTCGATCTCGGCCTTTGACTTGCCCGCCATTTTTAGCGGGAAGCCAATATTTTCCGCCACCGTCATATGCGGGTAAAGGGCGTAGGATTGAAACACCATCGCAATATCGCGGCTGGCCGCCGAAAGATGATCAACCCGCTTTTTGCCAAGGTGAATTTGCCCGCTGGTAATTTCCTCCAGCCCGGAAATCAGGCGCAGCAATGTCGATTTGCCACAGCCCGACGGCCCGACAAAAACAACCAGCTCCCCGTCTTCGATCGACAGATCAACGCCTTTGATGATGTTGGCAGCCCCAAAAGTCTTGGTGACATTTGACAACGATATTGATGACATCTCAGCCGTTCTCCACTTGATCGAAGGTCTTGTGATCGTTTGTTGGTTGGGGGGTAGGGGCCGATGTCAGCAATGTGCGAATACGGACATTCAAATCGGCAAGGGTGGGATATTGGCGTGGATGGCTGGCAATGGCCTTGCCCGCAACCTCGATACCGGCATGAAGGCAATCAAGCAAAGATGCCCCGCGCTGAAAGGCCAGCAGGAAGCCGGCATTAAAACAGTCGCCCGCCCCAACGGTATCAATGACATTGACGCTGCCAGAGGGGGCTGCATGAAGGACCTGTTGCCCCGTGCAGGCCGATGCCCCGTGCGGGCCGCGTTTGACAACCACAATCGCACCCGGTGCCAGTTTGTTGCTGATTGCGCGCATCTGGGCATCCACATTGGCGGTGAAATCATCAATGGCGATGCCCAGTAATCCGGCGGCTTCGGCTTCATTGATTAACAGGACGTCAACCAGCGGCAGCCAGTTTTGCATATGGTGCTGCACATCATCGGTCCAGCCGCCGGTGGGCCAGGCGGTATCAAGGGCGACAATGGCACCCGCATCACGCAATTCGCCTAATAGCTGGGTGCATTCGGGCACCAGGCGCGGCATTAGAAAATTGCCGACCAAAAGGGCGATTGCACCCTTTAACGTGGCATTTTTCAGCATTTTGCGGGCCATGTCGGCATCAAAAAGCGAACTGTGCCCTTGGTTGGATAAAAAGGTTCGTTCCTTGTCGGAATGGGTCAGACCAATGGTAACGGATGTCACCGTGTTGCTGTGATGCCAGTGATCAGCGAGCGCGCCGAATTGCGACTTAAGCCACTGCCCCATTTCATCATTGCCGATATTGACCACCATGCGCTGATTGGCACCAAGAGCCATTAAGGCCGCACCAAAGATGCCGCCGCCGCCGCCAACCCGCATTTCATAATCGGGGTAGACGGTTTCGGTGCCATGATCGGGCCAATGGTCAATCGGGCCGAGCAACTGGTCAATATTGATTGTGCCAATGGAAATGATGTCGCGGGCCGGGTCGGGTTGGCGGGTTTGGGGTGTTTTACGCATGATATTCATCCCTTGACGCTGCCGCTGGCCAGCCCTGAAACCAGGGTTTTTTGCATGAAAAAGGCCAAAATAACCGGTGGGACAGCGGCCAGAATGCCGGCTGCTGAAATCAGCCCGTAATCGGCAACGCGCCCGGCAGCCAGGTCGGCAATGGCGACCGTGATGGTTTTGGAACGGATGTCGTTGGTGAATAACAGGCCATAGAAAAATTCGTCCCAGGCCAGCAAAACCGACATCATCACCGCCGCCCCCAATGCCGGGCGGGCGATGGGCAGGATGACATACCAGATCGCCTGTAACCGGTTGGCGCCGTCAATGATCGGGGCTTCGTCCAGGTCACCGGGGATGGTGTCAAAATTGCTTTTTAACAGCCAGGTCGCAAAGGGCAGCAGGATGGAACAATAAACAATGATCAGGGCAAAATGCGTGTTAAGCAGCCCCAGGGCACTCATGACCGTATAAAGCGGTAACACAAGGGCGACGGGCGGCAGCATGAAGATGGCGATCACGGCATAAAGCAGATTTTTACGACGCGGGCCGGGCATGCGTGAAAAGCTGTATGCGGCGGGAATGGCCGCACAAATCGATAACCCGGTCGCGGCAAGGGCAATGAAAATGCTGTTGCGGATGGCATAGAGGAAACTTTGCGACGGGGTGTTTTCGGCATAGATCAGCAAGCTGCGATAGTTTTCCAGGGTGGGGCTATCGGGCCACCATTCCAGGGGCAGGGTTGTCAGATGGGTGGAGGAGCTGATGCTCATGATAAACAGCCACAAAACGGGCAGGGCAATGACCAGCGCCAATAAGGCAGCGGCCAGATAGATACATATTTTTTTGGCCAGGGTTGTTTGCATGATCAGGCCTCTCCGTGCTTGCGGATCAGATACATGTAACCGGCAATCAGGCAGGCGCTGATCAGCACCACGATCAGGGCATAGGAGGCCCCCGATCCAACCCGCATATAGGCGAAGGCTTCCTGATAGACATAAAAACTGACGGTTTTGGTGCTGCTGGCGGGGCCGCCCCGGGTCATGACATAGATAATGTCAAACACCTTGAAGGCTTCGATGGTGCGCAAGACCAGCGCCACACTAAGCGGCCCCATAATGGCCGGCAGGGTAATGCGCCAAAACCGGTTCCACATGCCAGCGCCGTCCAGGGTTGCGGCCTCGTATAAATCCTTGGGGACGGTTTGCAGGGCGGCCAGCGCGATCAGGGCGACCAGGGGGAAGTTTTTCCAGACATCGGCAACAATCACCATGTCAAGGGCGGTTGCCGGATCGCCCAGCCAGGATCGATAGGCATCAAGCATTCCGAATTGCACCAGAAGTGCATTCAGCGCCCCAAAATCCGGATTATAAATAAGCCGCCACATCATGGCGTTAACCACGGTGGGCAGGGCAAGGGGCAGGATTAGCATGGCACGCAGCAAGGTGCGGCCAACAAAAACCTCGTTTAGCAGCAAGGCGACCATCACGCCGATGATCATTTCCACACCAACGGAAATCACCGCGAAATAGGTGGTGTGCCAAATGGCCTCGCGGAAATTGGCCGAGGACAAGGCACGAATATAATTGTGAAACCAGACCCAATTGTCGGTTAGTTCCGGGGCGACCAGTTTGGCACCCGTCATGCTGTAATAAACTGTTTTGATCAACGGGTATCCGCTGACCCCAAGGATCATTACAATCATCGGGGTCAGCAATAGCCACGCCGTCACCGTTTTACGATGGGAAATCATGGCGGTGGTTCCGGCTCCGGTTGGAAATCATCGTAAATGCTGGTGATCATGACCGGCCGTCAAACCCCGGCACCTGTGTTGGCGGGGTTTGAACAGGAACTTGCCAGTCGTGCTTATAATCACGCAGCACCGTTGGGGCTGATGGGCGTACCCTGCCTTCAGGATAAAACCTTATGAAGGCAGGGGCCAGGTCAGTCGAAAAGGGTTACTGAAGATCGGCAATATTGTTTGCCGCGTTGTCAAGCGCATCTTTTGGGGTGGTGGTGCCCAGCATGGCGTTTTGCAGGGCTTCTTGCAAAACAGCCGATGCCTCCTGATAGGATGCCATCGTGGGACGCGGTGCCATCACGGCAAAGCTGGTTTTTGCTGCATTGACGAACGGTTCCTGGCCCTTGATCACGTCGGGATTGCTATAGGATGCTTCCCAGACCGGCAGGCTGAGCTTGGCGTATTTGTTTTGCACTTTTTGCGACGTCAGGAACTGGATGTATTTCCAGGCTTCTTCCTTGTGCGTGCTTTTGCTGGGAATACCAAGGCCCATCGACCCATTGACGGCCGACGCCTTTGAAACGCCTGCTTCGCCCGGTGCCGGAACAATGCCAACATTGCCGGCAACCTGGCTTTCGGCCGGATCATTGGCAAGATTATACATGTAGCCCCAATTAAGTGCGAAAGCGGCCTGCCCACTTGAAAAGACACGACGGACATCTTCTTCGGCATATTCGCGCGAATTGGGGTTGGTCACGCCATCATTGATGGTTCCGACCATGTATTGTAATGCCTTGAGGCCGCCGCCTGTATTAAAGGCCGGTTTGCCATCCGCATCCAGAAACTTGCCGCCCATGCCTGAGAGGATGGTGGTGTAGTCGCAAATTGCGGCTTCGGATTGTGACCATGACCAGACCAGCGGATAATCAACAATCCCCTTGTCCTTGATGACCTTGGCCTGGGATTCAAGTTCTTCCCATGTTGCGGGTGGATGATCAAACCCGGCTTTTTTCAGCATGTCCTTGTTATAAAAAAGGAACTTTGTATCGGCAATCCAGGGCATGCCGTAATATTTGCCGTCATATTCCACCGTCGTCCAGGCCCCGCTCAGAACAGCTTTGCGGGTTTTGTCATCAATACGGTCTGTTACGTCTTCAAGCAGTTTGTATTGTGCAAATTCTGCAGGCCAGATCACGTCATAAAGAACAACGTCATAGCCATTGGCACTTTGCGACAGCACAATTTTGTCATGCAGGGCCTCGTAGGGGACCAGCTCAACATTGACATCGACGCCAGGATTGGCCGCCTTGAAGTCAGCGGTCATGTTGCGAATGTCGTCTTCGCTATAGGCGGCCTGGGCCATGAACAGCGCATTTAGCGTGACATCTGCGGCATGTGCAGCGCCGGAAATGGCAAAGACACCGAAAACAGCCCCTTTTAGGATATTCCTGATCTTCATGTTCTTATCTCCCTGATAAATGAGATACGCAATGACTGAGACGTGATCTTTTTGATCACAGGCTTTATTATTAATTCAATTTGATGTAATTAATAATGGATAAATTTAGGGAGGGCAATGGTGATGATAAAAAAACAGTCTGAAAATGTAACCGGCACCAACCTTCTGCATGCTAAAAGCCACAATCGCCGCGCCATTCTCGATGCCGTTCGACGCCGTGACGGCCTGTCGCGCGCTGATATTACCCGCATCACCAATCTGTCTGCCCAGGCGGTTTCAAACCTTGTGGCCGAACTGGAAGAAGCCGGGCTTTTGCTTGCGGGTGAACCGGTTCGGCAAAAACGGGGGCAGCCCGCCCGGCCATATCGCCTTAACCCTGAAGGCGGTTTTGCCATTGGCTTTCAGCTAAACGGTACCGAAATTGATGCCGTCCTTGTGGACCTTCTGGGTGAAGAGCGCTGCCGGTTTAGTCAGCAAATCAAACATCCCGATCCTCATCAGGCCGTTGACCTTCTGGTTGCTGCCAGTCACGAGATAATTGCGAAGTCCGGTCTGGATCCCGAACGTAATATCGGGATCGGCATTGCCATGCCGGGCCCCGTCGGTATCGCCGGGCCAACCGGCATTGCGCCGGGATGGGAAAGTTTTGATCTGGCCAGTGCCATGCGAAAAAAGGCGGGCTGCCCGGTTTTTGTCGAAAATGATGCTGATGCTGCGGCCATTTCGGAAAAGCTTTACGGGACCGGGCGCGACCTTGATAATTTCGTTTATATCTTCATCGGTGTTGGTTTGGGCGCGGGATTGTTTCTTGATGGCCGAATAATTCGTGGTGCCAAGGGGGCGGCAGGCGAGATTGGCCATATTCCGATACAGGTTAATGGTCGCCAATGCGGTTGCGGGCGCAAGGGATGCCTTGAGCGTTATGTCTCGCTGTTGGCCTTGTACGAAGAATTTGATGCGGGCCATCGCGACGATCTGGTTCATGACGCCACCTTGACCCGGCTTTCTGCCATGTCACCAGATGACATCCCGGTTCGGAAATGGATTAATCAGGCCGCATTACATTTGACAACGACCTTCCAGATTATCTCAAGCATGTTGAATCCGCAGGCGGTTATATTGGGGGGGCTGCTGCCTGAAGCGATTCTGTATGCTCTTTGGCAGGAAGTCACCCGGCTGCAAGAGGCGGATGGTCCGACACCCACCGGCGATCATTTGCCGGTTCTGATTGGTGATGCCAGCACTTATTCCGCAGCACGTGGTGCTGCGGCCCTGCCAATTTACCAGGAAATGATCCCGGATTTTCAAAACATGCTGAAAGTTCGGGATTAGGCTGGTTGTAACAAATCCCACTTGTTGCCGTATAAATCCTCAAACACGGCAACGATGCCATAGGGTTCGTGGCGTGGGTTTTCTAAAAAACGAACGCCGTTTTCGACCATGCGCGTATGATCCGTTTGAAAATCATCCGTCATCAGGAAAAAACCGACCCGCCCGCCAGTTTGCTGGCCGATGGCGCGTTTTTGACTGTCGTTCACCGCCCGGGCCAGCAAAATCCGGGTTGCGTTGACAGGGGCGCGTGGTGGCGCGATTAAAACCCAGCGTTTGCCATTGCCCATATCGCTATCTTCAATCAGCTCAAACCCGGCCTTTTCGCAATAAAAGGCGATGGCATCGTCATAATCCGCCACCACAATTGAAATCTGCCCGATGATTGGCATCAGATAAGCCCCAGTGTTTTAAACGAATTATAGCCCGCCCGGCTGACAATGATGTGGTCATGCACGTTGATTTCCATGGCCTTGGCGGCGTCAACAATTTTGCGGGTCATATCAATATCGCCGCGTGATGGTGTGGCATCGCCGCTGGGGTGATTATGCACCAGAATGAGGGCCGATGCGTGCAGTTCAAGCGCGCGTTTGATCACTTCCCGCGGGTAAACCGGGGTATGGTCCACCGTGCCGCGCTGGTGGCATTCATCGGCAATCAGGCGGTTTTTACGGTCTAAAAACAGCAAATGCAGTTCTTCGGTATTGCGATGGCCCAGCCGCACCCGGCAATAATCGATCAATTGTTCCCAGGATGCGATGACGGGCAATTCCATCGCCCGTTCCCGGGATAAAACCTGTGCGCTGGCTTCGGCAATTTTTAGGGCGGCGATTGTCGCCTCGCCAATGCCCTTGCATCCTGCCAGTTCGCTTTGGCTGGCTGCCAACACCCCGGCCAGATTTCCAAAACGATCAATCAATGATTTTGCCAGTGGTTTAACATCGCCGCGGGGAATGGCCATGCACAGTAATAATTCCAGTAATTCATATTCGGCGAGTGCCGCGCTTCCGCCTTTTAAAAAACGCTCACGCAACCGTTGGCGGTGGCCGAAATAATGGGGCTTGGGTGCTTTTCCCGACGATTGGGCAGTTGTCGCCGTTGAGGATGGCTGGTCTTTGTTTTCTGTGTTTTCCGCAGGTAAAGCTGCGGGTTCTGGCGCCATTGCGGCTGTTGTGGTCATTGTTGGTTCCGGTGTCCCCTTTGCATCAGGCGGGGGGGTGCCGGTGGTGTGGTGCGCGTCCGTTTCTTTACGAAGGGGGGCGTTGGCACGGGACGATTTTTGGGCCGTGTTTATCGCCCGAGGGGTAATTGCTGAAGGGGGCGTTGCCGTCGGCGACCCGGGGGTTTGGTCATTCTGAGGGGCAATGTCTGCCAATGCGCCCGCAGGATCAAAATAGATCCGGCTGCCATCATCAATGTTGGATTGAGTAGGATTGCGGGGTTTTTCGGCACTCACGGCAGGCTCCTGCGTTGATGCAATTTGACGTTGCAGGTGCAGTTTGCGTTGCCATGCCGCTGCTGTCCAGTGGCAGCGTTCATTGCCGAAGGGTGATTGTGGGGAAATGTGAATTTGTTTGACTTGTGTATATGCACAGGTTAGGCAGTTGAAATGACAATACCATTGCCCGCAGCCCTGATTGATGAATGTTTGGTGTTAAAAAGCCGCAAGGCGGCGCGTGCCATAACGCGCCGTTATAATTTGCGCTTAAAACCGTTTGGGGTGCAGTCAACGCAGGCGTCGCTGCTTTTTTGTATTGCCCGGGGCGGTTTTCAGTCGATCAGCAATCTTGCTGTTCTGATGGACCTGGAACGCAGTGCGTTAACGCGCAACCTTGCAGTATTGCAGCGGGGGGGTATGATTGCCCCGGATCAAACCGGGCAGGGCAAAACCCAGATTTTTTCACTCACCCCGACAGGGGTGGAAAAGGTAAGGCAGATCGTGCCTGTTTGGGAAGAATTGCAATCTGCCATCCATCAGGAAATGGGGGCTGATACCTGGCAGGCAACCCAGCAGGCATTGGCATTAATCGGCAGGATTGGCTGAGAATTTTGATCAACATTTTTTATTTGAAGACGAGGGCATGATGACGCAGCGGATAGTGGTGACCGGAATGGGCCTTGTGACGCCCCTGGGATGCGGCCTTGATGCTGTGTGGCAACGGCTGATTGCCGGTGAATCCGGTGTTGTGACCCATAACCGGTTTGACTGCAGCAATTTATCAACCAAATTTGCCGCCCTGGTGCCCGATCAAAACGAACATCCTGCCGGGTTGAATATGGACGATGTGGTTTCCAAAAAAGACCGCAAAAAGGTTGATCTGTTTACCATTTATGCCCTTGCTGCCGCCGGGCAGGCTTTGACGCAGGCAGGCTGGATTGACCTTGATCAGGATGCCAGGGACCGCACCGGCACCGTCATTGGTACCGGTATTGGCGGGTTGCCGGTAATTACCCATGCCGAGGAAGTCTTGATCGAGCGCGGCCCGTCACGGATTTCGCCCTTTGTCGTGCCCTCCTTCCTGGCCAATATGGCCGCAGGCAATGTGTCGATAAAGCACGGTTTTCGCGGGCCAATTGGCACCCCTGTAACAGCCTGTGCTGCCGGTTTGCAAGCCATTGGTGATGGTGTTCGCCTTATCCGGTCTGGGGAAGCTGATGTGGTTTTGGCGGGCGGTACCGAAGGGTGTGTTGATCCCTTGTCAGTCAGTGGTTTTTCGGCTGCCCGTGCCCTATCAACGCGCAATGACGCCCCGCAGGAGGCATCCCGCCCGTTTGACCGCGACCGTGACGGGTTTGTCATGGGCGAGGGGGCCGGATTGATGGTGATTGAAACGCTGGAACATGCGCTGGCCCGCGGGGCAACACCATTGGTGGAAATTACCGGTTATGGCACCAGTGCAGATGCCTATCATTTAACCGCAGGCCCCGAAGACGGATCGGGTTGTGCATTGGCGGTTCAGGCGGCTTTGCGCATGGCGGGGCTTGGGACGACCGATATTGGCTATGTTAATGCGCACGCAACATCCACGCCGGTGGGGGATCGGGCCGAAGTTGCCGGTTTGCGCCGGGTATTTGGCGATCATTTGCCCAATCTTCCCATTTCATCGACCAAATCGGCAATTGGCCATTTGCTTGGTGCTGCAGGTGGTGTCGAGGCAATTTTTACCGCACTGGCCCTGCGCGACGGCATATTGCCCCCCACCCTTAACCTGCATCACGTGGATGAAGGCCTGGAAGACCTGGACTTTGTGCCCAACCATGCCCGCAAGGCTGATTTGAAACATGCCTTGTGCAACGGGTTCGGGTTTGGTGGCGTTAACGCATCGCTTTTGTTAAGCGCCATATAAAACGCGATACACGGCAGTAACTTTCTTTTTTATCGAACGTTACAGACTATTCGGCCAGCTTTGCACATATGCGGGGCTGGCCGTTTTTGTTTGTCGCACAGGTATGGTGCGGGCATGCCGGTTCTTAATTGATGATTTTAAAATTGTTATCAGGTGCGCTTGACAATACAGAGGCTTCATCTATTTTCACCAATATAGAAAGGTAAACTTGGTAGATTGCCTTTGTATGTGAAAGCCATGATATGACAAACACCCCGGATAACGTCGAACAATCTTCTTCCTTGCCCGCACCAACACCCGCCCTTGCCCTGGCCACCGAACTGCATGCCATTATTGGCAGATTGCGGCGCAAATTACGCGCGCAGGCGCATTTGGGCGACCTGAACTGGACGCAAAAAGGTGTGCTGCGTTATTTGGAAAAAGATGGCCCCGCAACCGTAACGGTGCTGGCCCGCGCCGAAGGTGTGCGCCCGCAATCAATGGGGGCGCATATTACGGCATTGGTGAATGCCGGGCTGGTTGTCGGCCACCCGGACCCGAATGACGGGCGGCAAACCTTGCTGTCCCTAACCCGGTCATGTCGTGACTGGATGCAGGCCAGCCGCACTGTGCGCGAAGACTGGCTTTATCATGCCATTTTGGAAAACTTTTCAGACGAGGAACAACAAACACTTTCTGATGCCACCAATCTGTTACGCAGGATTGTTGATAGCTAATACCTGTTTCCACTGTTTAAACCGGCAAATGGCAGATCGCCAGATTGCGATATTAACGCCCGGCGCAATGCCGAAAGCCAGGCGATCACTTTCAAGCCGCAAGCCATGATCCATCGGCCTTCCCGCCATCCAGTTTCGTTATGCCATCCCTTGGGGTTTTGCCTGCTGCGATATGACCTTGGCATGTTGTGCCCGGTTTGCCCTGAAACCTGACTGCGGCGCCCTTAAATGACCGATTTTTTTTAATGCTTCTGTAGATGCCCCCGGCATCTGTTGTGTTTGCAAATAGTGCCCGCCATGCTGTCAAAACGGCCGTCTGCACCCTGCCTTGTTGTTTTTCCGTGCCCGGTTCTGCGCCCCCAAATTCGCCCTAACAAAGGATTGCGCCCCATGTCTGTTACTGTTCTTGATCCCCAAACTGCCCTGATCGTGATTGATTTGCAAAAAGGCATTATGGCTTATCCGACAGTTCATCCGATCGAGGATGTATTGGCAAAATCGGTGCAACTGAGTGGGGAATTTCGGGCGCGCAATTTGCCCGTGGTGCTGGTCAATGTTGCGGGCATGGCACCGGGCCGTAACGAACAACCACCCCGAACCGCAACATTCCCGCCAGACTGGGCCGACTTGGCCCCCGAACTGGGGGCAGGCACCGGCGACCATTTGGTAACCAAACATACATGGGGTGCGTTTAGCAAAACCGGGTTGGCTGATTATCTGGCCCAGCAGGGTGTAACACAGGTTGTTATATGTGGTGTTGCCACCAGCATCGGTGTGGAATCCACGGCACGCCAGGCCCATGAACTGGGGCTGAATGTGACATTGGCGGTCGACGCCATGACCGATATGAACAAAGACGCCCATGTTAACAGCGTGACGCGCGTTTTTCCGCGCCTGGGCGAAACCGGAACAGTTGCCGATATTATTGCCTGTTTTGATCGTGAAAGTGCCGGGAAATGACAACACAAAAAAAATGGTCCCGGCAATTTCGGGCTAATCATTATTCCGCCCGATTATGCGGGGGGCTGTTATGAAAAACCCGATGAAAGGCACCTTTCGCTCGTTGGCGGTTTATAATTACCGGGTATGGGCCAGCGGAGCGATCATTTCCAACACCGGTACATGGATGCAACGCACCGCCCAGGACTGGATTGTTCTGACGGAACTGACAGACCATAATTCAACTGCCGTGGGCATCGTCATGGGGCTGCAATTTGGCCCGCAGTTGTTGATGTTGCCCTTTACCGGTTTTGCTGCCGACTATTTTGACCGTCGCAAACTGGTGATGGTGACACAGGCCCTGATGGGCTTACTTGGCCTGGGGCTAGGCCTGCTAACGATAACCGGCCTGATCGAGCTTTGGCATGTGTATGTTTTTGCTTTTTTGCTGGGCTGCGTTGCCGCCTTTGATGCACCCGCGCGGCAAACCTTTGTTTCCGATCTGGTGCCGGAACACCATTTGTCCAATGCCATCGCCCTTAATTCCACGTCCTTTAATGCAGCTCGCATGATTGGCCCGGCGGTTGCCGGTGTTTTAATTGCATTCGTGGGTACGGGTTGGGTGTTTTTGTTAAATTCAGCGTCATTCATTGGTGTGTTGTGGTCTTTAATGGCGATCCGAACCGGGGAACTGAATGTCACCCGGCGCCCCTTGCGCGGGCGGGGTAATCTGGTCAGTGGTTTTCGCTATGTTGCTGCCCGGCCCGATTTGATGGCGATCTTTCTGATGCTGTTTCTGATTGGTACTTTCGGGCTGAATTTTCCCATTTTCATTTCGACAATGGCGGTCACGGTTTTTCATGCCGGGGCCGGGGAATATGGCATGCTGTCATCCATGATGGCTGTGGGGACGGTCATGGGGGCGCTGTTTGCGGCACAACGGGCCACACCGCAAATTGGTCTGTTATTTTATGGTGCGCTGGTTTTCGGGGTGGGATGTATCGTTGCGGCCGTTATGCCAAGTTATTGGTTATTTGGCGCTTCGCTGGTGATTATTGGCATTGCCGCCCTGACTTTCATGAGTTCCAGTAACGGCCTGATCCAGCTTTCAACCGATCCGATGATGCGGGGGCGGGTTATGGCTATTCGCATGGCAATTGCCATGGGCGGCACGCCAATTGGCGCACCTATTGTCGGCTGGATCGCCGATCAATACGGGCCGCGCTGGGCTTTGGGCATGGCGGCCCTGTCGGGGATTGCCGCGGCAATTGTGGGGTTGGTTTACCTGGTTAAATATCGCGAATTGCGTATTCGCCGGGTGGATGGGCGGTTGCGCATTCTCGTAAACGAGGTGCCAAAGGTGACAATGGCGGCTGAATAAAAAAAGGCAGGCCAGGTTTTGAACCGGTCTGCCTTTTATTCATTTACCGAACCATTGCTGGTTTATTGCGGCGTATTATTGTGCCGCGTCGCTGATGGCATAGGGCGGTTTTTCCATTCCGGCAGGTGATGTGGTAAAGATTTCATAGCCATCTTCTGTCACACCTAGCGAATGTTCAAACTGTGCTGTCAGTTTGCGGTCACGGGTAACGGCCGTCCAGCCATCGGACAGAACCTTGCATTCATAGGTGCCCTGGTTGATCATGGGTTCGATGGTAAAGATCATGCCAGGTTCCAAAACAAGGCCTTCGCCCGGTTTGCCATAATGCAGGATATTGGGGGCATCGTGAAAAACCTGGCCCAGACCATGACCACAAAAATCACGAACAACCGAAAACCGTTCAGATTCGGCATAGGACTGAATGGCATGGCCAATATCGCCCAGTGTCGCGCCGGGCTTTACCGCCCGAATGCCGCGCCATAGTGCTTCATAGGTTACGTCTACCAAACGTTGCGCCATCACCTTGGGAGTGCCCGCAATATACATGCGGCTGGTGTCGCCATACCAGCCATCAAGAATAACGGTAACATCAATATTCATGATGTCGCCATTTTGCAGTTTTTTATCACCGGGAATGCCATGGCACACAACATGGTTGATTGATGTGCAAATGGATTTGGGAAAACCGCGATAATTCAGGCAGGCTGAAACGGCCCCATGATCACGAATATACTGATCGCACAGATCATCAAGTTTGCCGGTGGTTACGCCGGGCACGACATAGGGGGTAATGAAGTCCAGCACTTCCGCAGCCAGCCGTCCGGCGGCGCGCATGCCTTCAAATGCTTCGGGGCCGTGAATCTTTACTTTGCCGTTTGCCAACCGAATTCTCCTTGTGTTGGCGATCCTTATGGGGCGGGCCCCATTTCTCACCGATAATGCTTTGCAGCCTAATGAAATAATCGTTGTACGCCCAAGAAGCAAGGTCCGGGCGCGCAACAGGGCCAGGTTAAAAGGCCAATATGCCCCCATTATTGTAAATTATGCCTTGTTATGGATCATATTTGCCAAAATTCGGGCCTGCTGCGGTTGTTAATACCTGTTTTGATTGCACAGATAAGTGGGGGTGGGCAAAAATATTTAATCAGGGGCGATCGTGGCACGCTTCCCTAATGGTGGATTGGGGGGCCTCTGATTACTTTTATGCCGGTTTTGCGGCATGAAAAAAGCCCGCCATAAAGGCGAGCCCAGGGTATGGATGGCGGATGCATGAGAATACGGTTCATGCGCCCGCCGCGTGTGCCCTGTTTCGTTAATTGTGCAGACTAACGCTTTGGGCCCTGGCTTTATCCATCACATAATCGATGTCGTCAGGCAGCATATAGCCCTGCCTGATCAGGTTCTGCGATGCTGCGCGAACATTATCCAAATAGCCGGTCTGATTTTGATAATGTTGCGCAAGGCTTTTGCGGCCATCGGCCGATGCATTGTTTTCAAAGGGCACAAAAAGCCCGGTCAGGCTGCATAATTCACCCGGGGCATAGCCGTCATTACGCAGGTTCCAGCCAGCATAAGTGCCCAAAGGTGCCGCGACATAAGGCAGGGCAACACCACCGGTCGGGTTGCCATTGGCATCAACGGGCGGGACATATGCGGGGTAAGTTGCACCGCGTTTGGGCGGAACGGCTGAATGATCCATGACCTGTAATGTGTTATAGGCCGGCACCGGGGCCGTGTCGCCAAATTTTGGCATTTTGAAATCGGCCAGCGGCGTTAATGTGCCATCTTTAAGGTTTGGATAGCGGCTGGCGGGCGGTGTTTTACCTGTTGTGATCCAGTCTGCCATGCGTGCATACAAGGCCCGCATAACCGGGGCCGCACTTAGCGGGTTGGTGGGATAACGACAAACCGGATCCATTTTTGATTCAGTCGCCCAGCCATTGAAATGCGGCGCGCCCTCAATAAAATAAAGCCGCACATTTTCAGGCATCTCAAGCGGTTTGCCGTCTGGCGATGTTGTAACCAGTGAGGCGCGGGCCTGCCAAAACTCGGTCGAGGTATCGGTATGTATGATCTTGGGGCAGGTGTCTGTTTTTTCGCAGGCGTCAAGAATGGAATCCTGTTTGCCCGTCAACGGATCGGTTGTTTCGGTGTAGGTAAACGGGAACTGATCACCGGGATAGTCGTGGTCTTCATGTTGGCGCGAATACCGGCCCGGTTGGGCAAAACGGTAATTGGTAAAGGTTTTGCGCGAACCGGCAATATGCGCCATGGCACCGTCGAAAACCTTGGCCCCGGTTTCGTCAGCATTAAAACCCTGATAAATGAAATCGCGCAGGAAACGCCCGGATTGCGAAATGCCAAGTCCCACTGTGTGTTTGATGCCCGTTAACGGGTCCCGGGCATCGTGGCCCGGATTGCCCCGCAGGAAAGAAATGACATCGCTGGTCGCAACGAAAGAAAGCCCTTGCGGAACCGGGTTTTTGGCCGGGTAAACGAAATCGTAAATGGCACCGGCATCCATGCCCTCGGGGCGGGTGATTTCAATTTCGGTAGGGCTGATATAAGTGAAGGACAGCCCGGCCGGGGTTGTGCGCGGATCATTTTCATTTTCGCGAACGGTCAGGGTTGCTTTTGTCGGGTCCAGGTCGGCGGCGGGATAGGTCAGGGTGCCTTTGCCGGTTGTACCCGGTTTGTCAAAAATGAACTGTTCGCGCGACGGACCGGTAATATCTTCAAGCACCGGAAGGTCAAGATTGATGGCTGAGGCGGGTAAATCGCTTTGCCAGCCCGACCACACCACAGTGTCGCCGCGCAGCATCAAAAATCCGTCACCGGCATCACCTGCTTTTGCAGGGATATCTGAAGATGCTGACCGGTTTAAAAGCATAAAGCTAAGATTACGTCCCCTGTTTGGAACCTCATAGAAAAGCAAACCGGATTTTTTATTGGCGTCTGTCGGTTGTAGAATTGAAACCTCGGTCGAAAACACGATTTCGCCCTGCTGGTTAACAGGAACCTTGTCAATATCGACAATGTTGGCCACACGAGGAGAGTTTGGATCGACGGCGAAGGTTGCCTTGGCATCAATGCGGTCATAAGTGCCGATTGCGGGGAAGGGCATACCTTCAAAAGCCGTGCTTTTTGCTGTGATTTCAAAATTGGTTACCCGGGCATTGGCATCAGTCGCAGTGCCGATACTAATAACACCGAGTGCAAGCATTGCTGGCAGTGCAATTTTTTTACTGCGTTTGTGCATAGTGTCCTCCCTTTTGGTTGAATTATTATCTGCACGCTAAAATTAATGTTGTTTTTGTGTGCAGAGTCAACTTTCTTGTATACAAGAAATAAAAATACGTATGCGGTGTATCGAATGACGACAAATACATTTCACAAGCTTAGAGACGATATTGAGAACGGGATTCTTACGGGAGATTTTGCGCCCGGCGAGCGATTGGATGAAACGCAGCTAGCCACCCGATTTGGCGTATCGCGTACCCCGATCAGAGAGGCCCTTATGCAATTAAATGCCATCGGCCTGATCGAATTTCGACCGCGCCGGGGGGCGGTTGTGGCCGATCACGGACCCAAATATGTGTTTGAGATGTTCGAGGTGATGGCTGAACTTGAGGGGATGGCAGGTGCCCTGGCCGCGCGAAGACATACGGCCGACGATAAAGAACAGCTTTTAAGCGCGCATAACCGATGCCAGGCAGCAGCCGACAATGAGGATACCGACGCCTATTATTATGAAAACGAGGCTTTTCATCACGTCATCTATTCCGCCAGCCAAAACAGCTTTTTGAACGAACAATGTGCCTTTCTGCATCGGCGCCTAAGGCCCTATCGCCGCCTTCAGCTGCGTGTGCGCAACCGTATGAAGACGTCTTTTGATGAGCATGAAGCGATCATTGAAAATATTCTGGGGGGAAACGCGGAAGCGACACGGGCCCTTTTACTTGCCCATGTAAAAGTGCAGGGTGACCGTTTTAGTGATCTTGTTGCCAGTCTGGATCAGATAAGGACCAAGGCAACAAAAGATCGCTAATCTGTGTGCCAGATGTAATGCGCTTTAACCGGTTGGCAAAACGGGTAGCTTGTTGCGCACCGTGACCGATAATGGATCAATGGCGCAATCATAGGCAATGGCTTCAACCCCGTGTGATGTGGCAGCCATGAAACGGGCGGCATAATGCGGGTCAATATCGTGGGCCAGCGTGAACCGGTCGCAATCTGTGCGCTGGATCAGATAAAGCATGACGGCGCGGTGGCCCTGGGCAACCATTTCGGTCATTTCATCAAGGTGCTTGGCGCCGCGTTTTGTGACGGCATCGGGAAATTCGGCAAGGCCCGGCTGGGCATTATCGCGTTTTAAATGCACGTTTTTGATTTCGACGTAACACAGGCCTTTGTCAGGGTCGGATAGTAAAATGTCGATCCGCGAATTCTGCCCGTATTTAACTTCGCGTTTCAGGGTTTCGTAACCCGCCAGTTCCGGGATTTTTCCGGCAAGGATGGCTTCTTCGACGATGGCATTGGGGTGGGATGTGTTAATTCCCACCATCGCATCGCCCACCTGGCATAATTCCCAGCTATGTTTCAGTTTGCGTTTGGGGTTATCCGATGTTGAAACCCACACAGCCAGCCCGGCATCCTTTAACCCGGTCATCGCACCGGGGTTGGCACAATGCGCGGTGATAACATCACCATTTTCCAGTTCAATATCGGCCAGAAAACGCTTGTAACGCTGGATCAGCTTGCCACGGATAAGCGGTGAGGGCAGGTGCATGGTCGGCCTTTCGAAAATCTGTCCTGACAGAACCTGTCATGTGTGTCGGGTAAACATCGTGCCAATTTCACGGCATTTCGGTCATACATCAACCCATTGATGCCTAAAGACATTCAAAGGACCTCACATGCGTGACAGCCTTCGCCAAAAGATCATTGAAATTTGCGACAAGAAAATCACGCAGAAAGGGCCAAATGTCGGCCTGTCATTTTATGCGTTTTTTGCCAACCGCAATGATGATCCCGACCTGTTGATGGAGGCTGCAAACTGGTGGATCAAAACCCACCAGCTTGATCATTTTGAAAAGGCCACAAAAATTCGCGATATGGTTCATGGGGGTAAGTAAGGCCTAGTTTACCGGCTTTGGTTTGTCTGGCACATCGCCCAAAAAATCAACCAGACTAACCTGTCCACTGCCACGGCGCAGTGGTTTGGGCTGGCTTTCATCGGGTGACCATGCGGTAAGGTACACCACCTGAAAACGGGCATTTACCCGTCCGTCGGGCCGGGCGTGGCGGTCGTGGTAAATTGCGGCAGCACGGGCAAGGGTGCTGCGTTTGGTAAATTTTTTGCTGCGTTTTAAAATCAGGTTGCTTTCGCCCATACCGGCAAGGTCACGCATCAGTTTTAGTGCGTCGGGGTAATCCACCGTGATTTCATCAATATCAACCACCGGCAGGGCAAAGCCACTGCGTTGCAACAGCGCGCCAGCATCCCGGACATCAATAAACGGCGAGATGCGCGGCGATACCCCGCCTTCTTCTTCGGCTTCGGCCGTCATCAGCGCATCGCGTAAATCTTTTAACGTTTCCCCGCCCAGCATTGATGCCAAAAAGAACCCGTCGGGTTTTAGTGCCTGCCGGGCCTGAACCAGCATACCGGGCAAATCATTCACCCAGTGCAGCGACAGGTTCGACAGGATCAAATCCAGCGACCCGTGGGCAAACGGCAAAAATTCCTCGTCCGCGACAAGGGTGGGGTGTTTGACCGCACCATTTTTGGCGTTGCGGGCATAGCCTAGCGAAATGTCGGATTGAAAAAGTGTTTCAATGCCGCCGCGTTTGCCAATGATCTGGCCCAACTCGCCACTATGGCACCCCAGATCAAGCGCGGTGGGGAAGTTGCGTGTGGTGTCGTCCAGCCTGTCGGCGAGCCGTTCGGCTGTTTCGGCAAACAGAAAATTGTAATCCTGCGACCGGTTTGCCGCACGGTCGCGGCGCATTTTCAGGATACGGCGATCAAACACCGTAATCGGATCGCTCATCAGGGGCTCCACTGTGCGGAATGCTATATTTGCCCTTTAAATAGCCCGCACAGTGCAGCCGTGCAATGGATCATCGGTTTGACCGGGCCGGATGGCCTGACCGGGCGACGGGTTTGATGGCACGGCATATTCATTTTTGTATCAACCATGATACGTATATGAATGCACCTTGCAGATGTCACTAGACATCAAGAACCAGTTTGGCACTGGCGCCTGCGGCAGGCATGGCGCAACATAAAAGCGCATTGTTATTGTCGCAACTTGCCGAAGGCGGGTTGGCATAGGCAACATCGCCGCTGATAATTGCGACCTTGCAACTTGCACAATTTCCACTGCGGCACCCATAATCCGGGCTTAGGCCTTCGGCTTCGGCCAGGTCCAGCAAGGTTTGGTTTTTGTCGGGATGCCAATGGGCGGTTTTACCGCTTTGGGCAAAGGTGACTTCAACCGGGGCATCGGAAATGGTGGCAGGGGTGCCGTTGTCCGATGCCCCTGTTGCCGGGGAAACATCTGGCGTGCGGGTTAAGCTGGCAGGGCCAAAGGCCTCGGCATGGATGCGGGTATCGGCAATGTTTTTGCTGCGCAGTCCGTCATACAGGGCCTGCATGAAACCGGGCGGGCCGCACAGATAAAAATCGTAATCATCAAACGGCAGTGCTGATTGTAAAAGGTCCATGTCGATGAAGCCGCTGGCATCATAATCGCGATGGGGCAGGGCGTTGTCGGTGTCGCCCAGAACCCGGATAATTTTAAACATGCCCTGCGATGCCTGTTCGAGTTCGGCCAGTTCGTGTTCAAAGGCACGGTCCTGTTTGTTACGTGCGGCATAAAACAGCCAACAGGGTTGAATGCGCCGGGCGCGATGGGCTTCGTATAATATGTGCCGCATCATTGCGATGAACGGGGTAATGCCAATGCCGCCTGCCATCATCACAATCGGGCGGTTTGACCGGGTGTCTGGCACAAAGTTTCCTTGTGGTGCGCGGGCTTCGATGATGTCGCCAATGGCAATGGTGTCGTGCAAATGGCGCGATACGCCGTTTTGACGGGCAACACTGATACGGTAGTTCCGGTCAGTTGGGGCCGAGGACAGCGTATAGGTGCGCACATGTTTGCTGCCATCGGCCATTGTGATGCGAATGGGCAGGAATTGGCCGGCAACAGGCGGGATTAATGCGCTGGAAATGGCATGTTGCGTATTTTTCCCAGTCTTTTCACCCGTGTTTTCATGTGCGTTTGTGCCCGTATGCCCGCGAACGGGGGCCAGATGGAATGATTTCACCGACCGACTTTCATCAACAATGCGAACAACTTCAAGCGGCCGCCATTGATTTGCCATCCGTAGTGCAATGGCACGCTGTGCGGCTTCGTCCCAGGTGCCGGTTAAAAGGTTGTTTGGGGATTGTCCGCCATCGCGCGGATGCCAGCGCAGGGGCAGTGCATTTTTTCGCATAACGATGTGAGTGGGGTAAAAACGCCACAGGCGTTCAGCCCCCTGAAAATGAGCAATTTCGGGGCTGTCGAGCAGGATTTCGGCCCGGCCGGTCAGTTGCAAAATAGTGCCGGTTTCAAAATCGGCAAAAATCAGCCCGGCGCGTCCGGTTTGCAAAATATTACCCAGCGTATTGAAAAACAGGTTTCCTGCAAAATCGGGGATGGTCAGCCCGCCATCGTCGTCCAGTCTGACAAAGCCCGGTTTGCCACCCCGGTGTGAAACATCAACTTCGCGGCGTGTGTGGGAGGTGGAACCGGGTGTTTCCGTGGCGCGGTCTGCATAGCTGGCGACAAAAAACGTATCGGCATTTTTGATCAGATTTTGGCAAAAATCATCGATATGTTCGAGGCGGGTTACGGTTTCGTCCGGGTTGGCAGCAGTGCCTTGGGGGAGGAAATAATGGTCGCGCAGGCGAATATATTGCGGGCAATTGCCAAAGCTGTGATGAACGGAAATTTCAAATCCGGCATCGTCAAAATTGGCAATACGGCCATTCATGCGGTTGCGGCGGCGCGTTTCAAGTTCGATTCCCAAAAGACCGACTGATTTGCCATTGGCAAGGCCGCCTTGGGCCGGATCATTGCTGTTGGGGGACAGGTTGATGTGTAATGTGGTGTCGTTTTTTGCCCGCATAAAACCGGGGGAGCCGGTGCGAATCGTGGCCCAGACATTATCGCGGTCATCGACCGTGCCCAAAACGACAAAGGGCAGTTTGGCAAAGAAGGTGCGGTGTTGTTCGATCATATGGTCGCGAATGGCACGGTTGCCGATTTCGGCCATTTGCGTGGTAATTCCCATGTGCTGATGAAGGGTGCGTTCACCTTCATGCCATGTTTCAGACGCTGGCTTGGAATCTGACATCGACATGGGAATTACCTTTGCTGAAAAAGCAGGCACCAAGGGGCAGCGGCACCCAAAGCGGGGCCGCCTGCCGTGTTCGGCGTTTGAAATGCAGGTTGGTGATGACCGGGCCAGGTTAGCTGGTTGTGCGCAAACCGGCCTGGGTGGTCGGAAAGGGGACAAAGCCCGGCAAAGCCTCGATCTGGCGAAGCCATTTGGCCACGTTGTGATAGGGGCTGATATCGACATTGCCTTCCGGGGCCTGCACGATATAGCTGTAAAGTGCGACATCGGCGATGGTCGCCCGGTCGGTAACCAGCCAGTCGCGGTTGGCAAGTTCGGCATCAATCAGCGTTAAAATGCTGTGCGCCCGGGCAATGACCTCATCGGTGTTGAAATCGGCCCCAAACACAGTGACAAGGCGTGCGGCACAGGGGCCATACGCGATTTGACCGGCAGCGACGGATAACCAGCGCTGGATTTGGGCGGCATGGTGCGGGTCTTCGGGCAACCAGTCGGTTTTGCCGTATTTTTTGGCAACATAAACCATGATGGCGATGGAATCGGGGATGATTACGCCGTCATCCTCAAGTACGGGCACCTGCCCAAACGGGTTTAACGCCAGAAATGCCGGCTTTTTATGTTCACCATTGGCAAGGTCAACAGGGATCAGATCATAGTCGGCACCGATCAGGGACAAGAACAGATGGGCGCGGTGGGAATGGCCGGAAAGTGGAAAATCATAAAGTTTCATAGCATTTTCCTTTGAAAGGAGGTGCAGGGAACGGCTGATGAAATGATTATGATTGTTTCAATTATATTAGTTAAGATAGAGTATTTGGAATGTACTGTTCCGTATTGGGGAATAATAAGGCGGCGCTTTCACACGTGGCATAGAAAGGTAATTCATGGACCGCTGGCAAGCGATGAAGGTTTTTATCCGGGTGGCGGATTGTGGCAGTTTTGCCCAGGCTGGGCGTGATTTGCGTATGAGCCCGCCTGCAGTCACCCGTGCCATTGCCTTTTTGGAAGAAATTACCGGTGCGCGATTGTTGACCCGCACCACGCGCAGCGTAAAGCTGACCGAAGCGGGGGATCGTTATATGCGCGATTGCCGCCGTATCCTTGATGATCTGGCCGAGGCAGAAGCGGCCGCCGGGGGGGCATATGCCACGCCAACCGGCACCCTGACCGTTACGGCTCCGGTTCTGTTTGGTAAAATGTTTGTCATGCCGATTTTAATGGCGTTTCTTGATGAAAACCCCGGTATGCGCGGACAAGTCTTGTTGCTTGACCGGGTGGTGAATGTGGTTGAGGAGGGCATGGACCTTGCTGTCCGTATCGGGCATTTAACGGATTCAGGTTTAAGTGCGGTACGGGTTGGCGCGGTTAAACGGCTGGTTTGTGCCGCCCCTGCCTATTTTGCAAGGTATGGCAGGCCGGAAAAACCGGCTGATTTGGCCGCGCACCGCATTATTGGCACCACCAACCCGCCAACCACCCAGGAATGGCGGTTTGGCCGCACGGAAAAAGTTGCAGTAGTGGTCCAGCCCACCTTGTTAACCAATGCGACGGATGCAGCCTTGCAGGCTGCCCTTGACGGCTGGGGCATTGCACGATTGTTGTCTTATCAGATCAGTCCGGCTTTGGCATCGGGCCAGCTTGAAACGGTGCTGGAGCAATATGACGAAAACCCGGTGCCGATCCATCTGGTGCATCCTGAAGGGCGGCGGGCATCGGCCAAGGTGCGGGCCTTTATTGATTTTGCAACGAAGCGTTTGCGCGCAAATCCTGCTGTTCGTAAATACGAATAAGTATTGTAGCGTTGCATGGGCATGGGCGGCTGCAGACAGGGGGAGAAGCCGGGGTGAATGGATAATCAGGATCAGAAGGTGGATGCGCACCATGATCGTCAGCCCTTTAAGCGGGTAGGCACGGCGGTTTGGCAGGCAATTTTGCGCGGTTTGTTGCCTGCGCGGTGCGGGGGATGTGGTGTTATCAGTGATGCCCCCCATGCGCTGTGTGCCGAATGCTGGTCGGCGTTGCGGTTTGTGTCGCCGCCTTTTTGCGCCTGTTGCGGGTATCCGTTTGAATTGATGCCGGTGGAAATGCTGGCCCCCGCCGACGAAATGGCCGCGCGGGATGCAAAATATGCCAAAGGTGTTTTATGCGGCCCATGTTTGCGCCATATCCCGCCTTATGATCGGGCCCGCGCCGCCCTGATTTATGATGATGGCAGCCGGGATTATGTGTTGCGCTATAAGCATGGTGACCGGACGGATTTAACCCCGCTTTTAACCCGCTGGATGATGCAGGCCGGGCAGGATTTTTGGTCCGATGCCACGTTGCTGGTACCCGTGCCTTTGCATCGCAGTCGGTTATTAATGCGCCGTTATAACCAGTCGGGTTTGTTGGCCGCGTCGCTGGCAAAACAAACCGGTATTTTGTTTGCACCCGATTTGATTACCCGTAAACGCAAAACCCGTAGCCTTGCCGGGCTGGGCCGAACATCCCGCCTGCGCGAGGTGCAGGGGGCCTTTGCGATATCGGCCAAAATGGCGACGAAATATGACGTGGCCGGGCGCAAAATTGTGCTGGTGGATGATGTTTTAACAACAGGGGCCACGGCGGCGGCCTGTGCGCATGTGCTAAAAAAAGCCGGAGCCATGCAGGTGGACCTGATCACAATTGCGCGGGTGGTACGCTGACGAATGGGAAATTATCTGTTATATACCTTCCCAACACACGGATATTCCGGGTCAGGAGCCCGAAATAAAAGGAATTGAATCGATGGCGAAAATTGAAGTTTATGCAACCGACTGGTGCCCCTATTGCAAGCGGGCCCGCAAGTTGCTTGATGAGAAAAATGCCGATTACGACGTGATCGACGTGATGATGGAACCGCGCCGCAAACGCGAAATGATGGACCGTGCCGGTGGCAAAACCAGTGTGCCGCAGATTTTTATCAATGACGAACATATTGGTGGCTGCGACGAACTGATGGCGCTGAACGCCAAGGGCGGTCTGGATAAAATGCTTTCAGCATAATCAAGACGAACTTGAAAAAGGGGTGGCTGCGCATATTGCGGGCCGCCCCTTTTTTGTTTTTGGACTTTCTCCCGCCGCTTTCGCTGCCTATTGTTGGGTAAATTGATGATAACCGGCGTCGTCGGATAAGGAGAATTAACCATGACCCGTTTTACCGCTGCCTGTGTTCAGGTAAACAGCCGTGATGACATGCATGATAATCTGGCGCGCGCGGCGATTTATGCGCGCGATGCCCATGCAGCCGGGGCGCGGTTAATTACCTTTCCCGAAAATGTATCGATGATGTCGTTTGGTGGCGACAAGGTGCGTGCCGCGGCCTATGCCGAAAAGGATCATCCGGCGCTGGCATTTTTCAGTGATCTGGCGCGCGAACTTGAAAGCACACTGATTGTCGGGTCGCTTCACGTTAGCGTGCCGGGTGAAGACCGGGTTGCCAACCGTTGTTATGCGATTGGCCCGGACGGGGCAGTTCTGACATCCTATGATAAAATCCACATGTTTGACGTGGACCTTGCCAATGGCGAGTCTTACCGCGAAAGCAAAACCTTTCGTCCGGGCGATGCCGCCCGGCTGGTTAAAACCGATCAGGCCGATATCGGTTTGGCGATTTGTTATGATGTGCGGTTTCCGCATTTGTTTCGCGGTTATGCCAAGGCGGGCGCAACGGTGTTAACCATACCCGCTGCCTTTACCCGCACGACCGGGCAGGCGCACTGGCACACTTTGCTGCGCGCCCGTGCGATTGAAACCGGCTGCTTTGTCATTGCTGCCGCCCAGTGTGGTGACCACCCCGGCGACCGGCAAACATTTGGCCATTCCCTGATTATTGACCCGTGGGGTGTTGTTTTGGCCGATGGCGGCACAGAGCCGGGCTTTATCACGGCTGAAATTGATCTGGAACGGGTGAATGAAGTCCGCGTGATGGTGCCATCCTTGCGTAATGACCATGATTACAGCCCGGCCTGATCGTGCTTTTAATAAAATAAAGGACCGGCTTTCGGGGCCGGTCCTTGGTGTTTTATGCACGATTAATGGCGTGCGGTTATGATCCGCGCAGGGCTTCGACCACCGGTTTGCGATAGAGCATAAAGGCCGGAACCAAAGCCAGGGCAAAGCCGATAATCACGAAGCCAGCCGCAAGGCCAAGTTCCGGCTTGCCAATGGTGGCCGTCATGGCCATGCCGGTTTCTGCGGTGAAAACCTGTGATACGGCCTGTGCCACACCCCAACCCAGCACCAGCCCAATGGCGGCACCAAAGACCACCAAAATCGCCACATATAGCCAGATCGAGCCGAAAATATAACTCCTCGGGGCACCAAGGGCGCGCAAAACGGCAAATTGCTTGCGATAAATTTGCATAAGCGCCAGCACGGCGGCCAAAATGGCGGCAACCACCAATGCCTGTGTGCCCAGCGCCATCCAGCGCATGACGGCGCCGGCATTACCCAGCATCTGATACATTTCCACCAGCACTTCCGCAGGGAAAAACGCCGTGCTGTGATCGGTGCGATAGCTGGACCGAATGCCATAGGCCCCCGCAATTGATTTGGGATGCACCACCATTGCCGGAACACCGGGCAGGTCCAGTCCATCAAAGGGCGGGCCAAGTTTTACGGTTTCGTGCTCATGTTCGTGCTCATGTTCGTGTTCATGGGCGGCATCGTCATCATGGGTGTCATGATCTGCATGTTCTGGGCTGCCGGTGGCGTGTTCATGCTCATGCTCTTCATCATGGTCGTTTTCGGTGTGCCCGCTGGCAAGCGAATGAACTTCCCATACCTGTTCAACCGGTACGATAATTGCGCTATCCCAGGGGGTGCCGGTGGCATTCATACGGCCAACAACGGTGATGTTCACACCGTGATGATGATGTTCTTCGGCCTCAAAACCATGGCCGTGGGCAGGCTCGAATGTGTCGCCAATTTCAAGCGGAACGGCCGCGCCAATCACGGCTTCTTCGTGGTCGGCAAACATGGCGCCATCACGCAGGCCACCAGAAAGATAGTCGATAAATTGGGCGGTGGAACCAATGATGCTGTGATCGTGCCAGGAATCGCCAAAAGCCAGCGGGGCGGCAAAATCCACCCGGTCGTCATCTAGCAGCTTTGACCATATCGGCCCTTCAAGCAGGTTCACCGCCGAGGGGCGCAGGAAAATGGTATTCATGACAATGTCGGTATGGCTGCCCGGGGCGGCCACCAGAATATCAAACTTGTCGGCGGCATGGGCGCTGCCCTGGCGCAGGGCGCGTTCCTGGGCGGTGATGCCAACACCAATGGCCACGGCCACGGCAATCAGGGCGATGAACAGGATATTCATCACCCAATGGCGGCGCAGGCTGGCGAAAACGATGGGAAACGGGTTCATGCGGCCTCTGCATTGGTTAAAAGCCGGCCTTTTTCGAACTGTAATAGACGCGTGCACCGGTCGATGACGGTGTGATCATGGCTGACCACAATGAGCGTGCGATTATTTTCGCGGGCATAGGCAAACAGGATGTCGGCGCAATTATCGGCGGCAACGGCATCAAGGCTGGCGGTGGGTTCGTCGGCCAGCAAAATGGGCGGATCAAACAACAATGCGCGGGCAATGGCGACACGTTGCTGTTCGCCGCGCGATAAATCGGCCACCGACCCGCGATTGGTGGGAACCCCGACCAGATCAAGCAAGGTGGTTGCGCGCGCGCGCAAATCGGCAGGGATGCGCCAGCCATGAAACCCGGCAGGCAGCAAAACATTTTCCAGTGGCGGCAATTCACCGATCAGATGGAAATCCTGAAAGATAAAACCGACATGCTGGCGCCGCCAGGTATCACATGCCCCTTCGGACAAGGATGTCAAATCGGTATCCCCCCAGTGAACCGACCCTTTTGTCGGGCGCAACAGGCCACTTAGCAAATAGAGAAGGGATGACTTGCCTGACCCTGAAGGCCCGGCGACGCCCAACAAGGTGCCCGGCGCAACCCCAAGATGGGGCAGCGACAGGATCGGGGCGGCTTGTTTGCCAAAACCAAGCGACAAATCATTTATCGCAAGGGGCGGGCTTGTGCTGTTGTCGCTGTCACTGCTGTTGCCTTTGCCGGTTTTGATGGCAGATGCGGTTTCAGACGAGGTCGAAGCTGGCATCGACAAGTCGGACGAGGCTGACAAATCCGGTCTCCTGATCTTTGGCAACACCCAACTCCAAAACACCCTGCGTGATGATCGGGCGGTTGAAGCGAACGGCATCAAGTTTTTCGCGCATACGGACAAAAACAATGTCGTTTGGCCAGTCGGCGCTGGTTTCGCAAAACGGACATACCGACATTGGGCGTTTGGTCAGGACAAAAAAACTGGCATCGGCCTTAAGCGGCGGGGCCATAAAGCCGGGAATTTCGATCCGTTTTCCGACAAGGTTTTTGGCGGTGGTGGAAAATTCGTCCTGGGTTTTATAAATATCGCGGATTTTAAGGCTTTCGGCGGCGCGGGCGAGCGGAATGGCTGCCATCAGGCCCAACAGGGCGGCACTGCCACCGGCCAAAAATGAACGGCGATCACAAGTCATTTTCCAAACCTCCAAATGAGGAAACCGGCCGCATTGTTTGCGGCCGGTTTTGCAAGATCAAGGTCGTCGGGCTTACTTTGCCAGTTGGCTTTCAACCTGTGCGGCGTAATCCATGACGTGATAGATGAAGTTCTGTTCAACAACACCGTGGAACAGATAGGCTGAGGGGCCGGTCGCGAAAATCGCAACGTCGTCACCGGCATGGGTTTCACTGCTCATCGGCACCAGGGCTTGCTGCAGAAAGTCGGGGTCCTGGGTGTCAACATTGGTCAGATCGGCGCGCAGCTCGTCTTTCAGGGCGCCCGGGCCGTTCATGTAGCCAAGGGTGGTGTAAGGCTTGCCATCGTCGCCTTTTTCTTCGGACAGGCCGAGGATCGGGTTGCCGCGCGATGCGTAGCCCGAAATGGTCATGGTGTGGCTGTGATCGGCAGTAACAATGATAAGGGTGTCGTCGGTTTTCACTTTCGACAGGGCCATTTTAACAGCATCGTTCAGGGCAACGGTATCTTCGAGGGCGCGGAAAGCATTGCCTTCGTGATGGGCATGGTCGATACGACCGGCCTCAACCATCAGGAAGAAACCCTTGTCGTTCTGCGACAGCATGTCGATGGCTTTTTCGGTCATTTCGGCCAGGCTGGGCTCGCCACCGGCATCCTTGGCGCGGTCGGCTTCATATTCCATGTGCGAACGGTCAAACAGGGCCAGAACGTGTTTGGTTTTAGCCGGGTCAATGGCTTTGAACTGTTCTTCGTTCCAGACAAATGCGCCTTCATTGCCATAACGTTTGACCCATTCAGCGGTCAGGTCGCGGCCATCGGTACGCTGGCCGGTTTTGCCCTTGTCTTCCGGGTCGGCCATGGTTTTATCCATGAACATGCGGCGACCACCGCCAAAGGCAACTTCAAAGCCGTCGCCTGCCGGCCATTCGACAAGCTGGCTGGCAATGTCTTTGCATCCGCCTTTAAAGGCTTCTTCAGGCAGTTCGGCATTGCTTTCCCAGTCGCGGTTCGACGTGTGGGAATAAACCGAAGCCGGGGTGGCGTGGGTCAGGTGGGCGGTCGAAACGATACCGGTCGACATGCCAAGCAGTTCAGCACGTTCAGCGAGCGAGGTGGTCGGCATTTTAAGCTGTGCGGCACAGTCATTGCGCGCTACATCGCCCGAAACACCGATGGTGCCGTTGTTTGACTTAACGCCGCTCATCATTGCGGATGCGGTCGGGGCTGAGTCAGCGATCTGTGCGTCATTGGTATAGGTTTTCGACAGTGCCACGTTCGGGAACTGACCAAATACCAGGCTGTTGCTTTCGCCGTCGACACCGCGCTGCTGACCTTCAAAAATGCGCGCTGCGGTGACGGTCGGGATGCTCATGCCATCGCCAACAAACAAAATGATGTTTTTGGCTTTGTTGGTGTTCGGTTTGTCAGCCAGTTTCAGCTGCAATTCCTGCTGGGCTGCCGTGTAATACGGATTTTCTGCCTGTGGCAATTTGTCAGCAGCGAGAGCTGCGGTAGAGCACATGGAACTGGCAAGTGCAGTGGCCCAAAGAACGCGTTTCATCAATTTTACCCCCTTGTGAAACAATGAAGGGGGCAAGGCCCCCTGGTTCGCGCCGGGATTATAGGAAGTGTGTGCAACAGTTCTGTGACAGAAACATTATCGCATGGTGACATTCGGTTTCGGGATTTTTCAACGATATAAGCATTTGAAATTGTTTGATTAAAATCGAGATTCGGGCGCAAGTGTGAACTGTTTCACATTTGCATTTCTTTTAGGAAGTATTCTATCTTTGATTGTTTGTTTTTGAAGCTGTTTCATCTTCAGGATTGGCGCCAAAATGTGGATAATACCGCCGAAAAATCCGGCCTTGCCGGCTATTTCAAGGGGGGGGGGGGCTGTTTTGGGGGCGTTCTGGCTGTTTAACTTGTGGTAACGCCGGGTTGCGGGGCCGAGATGGTGCGGGGTGCGTTTGTTGGTGTCACGGCTGATCGTTTTTTGGACGTTTGATGCTTTGTTCGGGATATTCGGGACATTCGAGAACAAACGGCATGCGGCCATGACCGGAAAACACGCAGCATTTGCATGGTAGTGCTGGTGTTTTGCGATAAAATCGCCATATATCGGCAAGAGCCCTTTTTTGTTCACATACCTTTAACGTGACTTGACCAAACGCAATCATGATTCTGTTTCAGTTAAAATGTAACCATGACCACGAATTTGAAGGCTGGTTTCGCGATAGTGCGACATACGAGGCGCAATCGACCAGCGGCGAGCTTTCGTGCCCTATGTGCGGGTCTGACCAGGTGAGTAAGGCCCTGATGGCGCCGCGCCTACGGACATCACGGCAAAAGGAAACGGCGGCAGAAAATCGCAAAAAGGCCGCTATTGCCGAGGCAACCCACAAGGCGCTGAGCGAACTTCGCGCCCAGGTCGAAACCAATTGCGAAAATGTAGGCACCGGTTTTGCCGAGGAAGCCCGCAAAATCCATTATGGTGAAACTGAAAAACGCGGCATTTACGGCGAAGCAACCATCAAGGAAGCCACCGAACTGGTGGATGAAGGCATTGATGTGCATGCCTTGCCGTGGGTCGAGGACAAATCCAAAAAGAACTGACCTGTTGTAATGTGAATACCTGGAAAATCCCTTGCGCCCTGATCGCATAGGTCAGTTGGCAAGGGATACAGGATAGGTCAGTTGTGACAGCTGTCGGGCTTTGTGCCAGTCAGCTGTTTTTGACCGCCGTTGCCGTCACAGAGGGCGCGGCAGCATCGTTTGACCAGTTTTCAACATTCAGACGTACCAGCGGTGTGCCTGCTGAATGATAGGCTGTTGTCATGCCATCGTCGCGCAAGCCACATTTTGTCAGCACGTGGCGCGATGCGTCGTTTTCAGCATCAAATGTTGCGACGATGCTGGTTAGGTTCAGGGTGTCAAAACCGTAATTGATCAGGCATTTGGCAATTTCAGTCGCATATCCCTTGCCCCAGTGTGGTACCAACAGGCGATAGCCGACTTCGATGTCGCTATCATCGGGAAGTGGACGCAAAATACCCAGACCAATTACCTGGGCTGTATCGCGCAGGCGAACACCCCACACGCCCAGTACGCCATCGTCGCGCATCAATATCTGGCAAATACGGGCCTTGGCCGATTCATAATCGGGGCTGGGGGCGCGGATATAACGCATGACGCGCGCATCCATATCTGCACGTGCCAATGCCGGAACATGGGCGTCGCCAAATGGCTCCAGCACCAGTCGGTCGGTGGTAAGGGTGGGTTGTTGGGTCATGACCGGTTTTTCCTGATCCGTTAAAATTGTATCAGGCAAACGTTGTTGTTGGCCCGTTCTTCCATGTGGCGGCAGTTATTTTCATGAGTGGCTTTGCGCTACCACCATGAACCGAAGTTGTCCCGGCATCGTTCATACCGCATTTTGCCAAAACCTTGCGTGATGCCAGATTGCCGGTTTGATAAACCCCGCATATCACGGCAAGACCAAGGTCTTCAAAGCCATGTGCGACAACACGTTGTGCCAGTTCGGTGGCATATCCCTTGCCCCAGCAGGTACGACCAAGACGATAGCCGATTTCAACACCGCTATCATCTGCCAGCCAGCGTAACAGGGCGCGGCCCACAATGGTGTTACTTTCTTTTTCGCGGACACCCCAGTTGCCGACAATGGCCGGGGTGCCTTCGTCGGCCTGGGTCAGCCGGGCGCGGGCACTGGCTATATCAGGGCTGGGCGGGCGAATATGACGCATGACATCGGCATCCATATCCATTTCGCACCATGCCGCAATATGTTCGGGCAACCCGAAGGGCTCCAGAACCAGACGTTGTGTTTCAAGCCGGGCAGGCGTTACGGACAAAGGCATGACAACGTTACCGTTACAATTCGTCAAGGGATGGCTTGGTTGCGATCGCCAGATAATTGATGTCAAGATCGTGCGGAGCAGGCTGCCATTTATCCTGCACCGGATTATAGGAAATGCCGGTGATGTCGGTTAATTGCAGGCCGCAATCGCGGATATAGCGCGATAATTCTGACGGTTTGACAAATTTGCGCCAGTCATGCGTCCCGGCCGGTACCCAGCGCAATATGTATTCTGCGCCAATTTTAGCCAGTGCCAGCGATTTAAGGGTACGGTTCAGGGTCGCGATAAACATGATGCCACCTGGCTTAAGTAGTGCTGCACAGGCTTGCATGAAAAAGGCCGGGTCATCGACATGTTCGATGACTTCCATATTTAAAACCACATCAAACTGGCGGCCGTCGTCAACCATCGTTTCAGGTGTGCCAAGGCGGTAATCGATGGTCAGGCCGGCCTGTTTGGCATGCACGCGGGCAACATTTATGTTGTTTTCTGCGGCATCAAGGGCCGTCATGTTTGCGCCCAGCCGCGCCATCGGCTCGGAAAGCAGGCCCGCACCACAGCCAATATCAATGATATCCAACCCTTTAAGCAGGTTGATATCATTAAGGTCACGGCCATAATGGGCGGCAATATTATCGCGCAACAATTGTAACCGTACCGGATTAAATTTGTGCAGCGGTTTCATCACGCCTTCGGGGTTCCACCATTCATCCGCCATGGCAGAAAAACGTGAAATTTCGTCAGGGTTGGCAGTGCGGTTGGTGTGGGCTGACATGGCAGGGCTCCGGCGGCGCGTAACAGGTAATGTGTATATGCCTGCCCTGTTTACGCGGGCCGCCGGTTTGGCGCAACCATATGCTTGTACCGCAAAGTGTTTTATCCGCGCACCGGCGGGAAATTTGCATGTCGCCATGCGTTCAGCGGTTATTTGCCCGGGCGGCCATATGTCCCGGTTAAGGTGGTGCGGGCGATGGTGTGCGCGTGCACCATAAAACCGACCAGTGCAGTACTGGCGTTGGCATCCATTTCAAGTGCGGCAACATCAAGGGCAAATAACGTAAACTGATAGGGGTGTGGTGCATCGCCAACCGGCGGGCACGGACCACCATAACCAGCCAAGCCAAAATCGGTTTTTAATTGATGTGCGCCGGGAATTGCATTCGGATTTGTTGCATCGCCTGCATTTTGCGACAGGCTGCGTCGGTCTGCCGGGATGTCGGTGACGACCCAATGCCACCAGCCGCTGCCGGTTGGCGCGTCCGGGTCATGCACCATCAGGGCGAAACTTTTGGTCCCATCGGGGACGTCTGACCAGGACAGGGCTGGCGATATGTTGCCGCCCTTGCAGCCAAAGCCGTTGAAAACCTGTGCATCAGCCAAAGGGCCGTTATCGGCAAAGTCGCTGCTGTGTAATTCCAGCGCTGATGCGGGCCGGATTATTGCTGCCATTGTAAGGGCAATGCCGACACCAAAGGCAACCATGGCGGAAAATTGCAGGTGCCGGTGTTTTGGGGCGCAAGGCGTATTGACGGGGGAACGTGCAGTGCGGAGATTTTTCATGGCAGGTTTCCTGATGGTTCGGTATGTGTCGATCCGTCAAGGTTATCAGCTTTGAACTCCATCATATGTGCGGATCACACCATGTTTTGTACCAGTTGCATCGGGCTGTGGCCGAAATGGCGCAAAAAGGCCCGCCCAAAAGCGGATTGCGACTGATACCCGCATTGAAAGGCGATATCGGCAATGGTGATTGGCGGCGCAGACGGGGCAACGACCCGTATGTTCGGTATTTTCTGATGTGGTGTAGATCTATCAACGCCCGTTGGGGCAGGGGTGGTTGGTTGTTTTGTGTGTATTTGGGCCAGCAGGGTAGCGGCATGGGCCATACGTTCCCCTTCAAGCAATTGTCGAAAGCTGGTGCCAGCCTGCTTTAAATGCCGGTCAATCGACGACGGGCTGATGCCAAGGTGACGGGCGACTTGTGGTTTTTGCCATTTGCGTGCCGGGGAAAGGCGAAACAGGGCCAAAAGTCTGTCTTCTATCGTGGATGTGGTGGCAAGTAACAAAAGCGGCCCTGCCTGCCCGTGTTGGGCCAATAGTAGTAAAACCTCCATTAACCGGTGACGGATGATGATGCGGTCATGTTGGCTGGTCGGGGCGGTCAGCAGTGACATAACCGCCAGCACGGACCGTAAAAGCGGCTGCTTGGGCGCGATGACCAGCTTTTGGGGTGCCGCAGCGGCGGCGGTAATGTCGCGAATTTCGGGGTAGGCTGCAATAAATCGCATGATCAGGTCGGGTGAAAATTCAAGCACCAGTGCACTATATAACCCGGTTTCCAGATCGGGGTAATTTACCACCGTTAGCGGAAGCCCCGCCGGGATCAGCAAAATCTGGCCGGGTATCATGGTTTCGCCAGGGGGCGCATCGGGCCTGGTGCCCACGGTTTTGCGCCCGTCGATCAGATATGCGATGGCCGGGAAATCGGCGACATAATCCTGCAAGGTTTCGGTTTGGCGAAAAATCAGCTTTCCCAGGCGTGACAGGCCGTGAATGTCGACTTTGTTTGACGATGGTGTGCCATGCGTCCCGGATGCCCCCATGTTGATTGCGGCAGCTTGCGATGGTCGTGGTAACCGGTGGGCTATTTTGCGAAAATCGCCGGGGGTCAGGTTTGAGGATGGGGAACCTGCTTTGTCAGGTGCGTTATGGGGCATGGCCGGTTTTCCTGGGCGGGCTTCTGCTGGTGGTTATTTTGTGAGTAAAGCGGGCAGTTCGGCAAGTGAGCGAATGGTGCGGATACCATCGGGTATGCCGCTTTGCTGCCATTGGGCAAAAGCCCACGGCCCGCGCAACAGCCAGATTGCATCCATCCCGTGTTGTAACGCCGGGTAAATATCGTTATCCAGCCGGTCGCCAATATAAATGATATCGGCCGGGTCATGGCCGGTTTGTTCGATAACGGCATTGAAAAAGGCGGGGTCGGGTTTTTTGCATTTTAGCCGTGCCGAACTTGACAGCCAGTCAATATGGCAGGGCAAAGCCTGCAACACCTGTTCCGATGATGCAGGCTGATTACCGCAAATACCAACCTTATGGCCGTGTTTGTGCAGGTCGGTCAGGGCCGGTAAGGCGTCGTCATATAGATCGTCAATGGTAAATGACAGCAAATCGGGGCCCCGCCAGGGCTCCCCCGGGATTGCAGAAAAGTCGCCCAGCTGTTTCAGGATTGCCGCGAACCCGCAATTGCGCGCCAGTGCGATGCCCGCCGCAGCTGAAACGGTAAAAGACGGCAAATTAAGATGACGGGCAATGCGGTGCCAGATTGCGGTTTCGCTGATCAGCGTTTCGCCAACATCAAACATCACCAGTTTTTGTGCCGATGTTGTGGCAATGCCTGCCTGGTCGGGGTGTTTGCCAGATGTATGTTGTCGCGGGTGCGTGGCCGATGTGACGGGCATTTGGGGCTCCGGTTTGGGGGCGCAGGGGCGGGTAGTTGAAGTTTTGCGGGTTTTTACGCATGATAATTTCGCAGTTGTTGCAAAACGCTGACTGGATTATGCGTTATTTCAGGTTTTGTGAAAGATCGATGGTTAAAATATAGCCTTGGGGCGGATTAACACTGCCTTCATGCTTGTTTCGCGGTCATTATGGCAGTATTGATATCGCCGCCCTGATCAGGGGGCTTGCAACCTTGCAGGTCCGTGACCCGGAAACTGGCGGAAACACAAGACCTTGCATTTCGGCTGGCGAGATGTAAAGGCAAGCATAACGGGGAATTTTCATGGCCCGTATTGTCATGAAGTTTGGTGGCACATCTGTCGCCGACGTTGAAAAGATCAAGAATGTTGCCCGTCGCGTTAAAAGCGAAGTGGACGCAGGGAACCAGGTTGCGGTTGTCGTTTCGGCAATGTCGGGCAAAACCAATGAACTGGTGGGCTGGGCCGATACAATTTCGCCGCTTTATGATGCGCGCGAATATGATGTGATTGTATCGTCGGGTGAGCAGGTGACAGTTGGTTTGCTGGCGATGGCGCTGCAAAGCATGGATGTCCCTGCACGTTCGTGGCTGGGGTGGCAAATTCCGATCAAGACCGATGGCGCCCATGCTAAGGCCCGGATCAAATCGATCGACACAACCGAACTTGACAAACGCCTTGATGGCGGCGAAGTGGTATGTGTTGCCGGTTTTCAGGGGATTGCGCCAGATAACCGTATTACCACGCTGGGACGTGGCGGGTCCGATACCTCGGCGGTGGCGCTGGCGGCAGCCCTTCGGGCAGACCGTTGCGACATTTATACTGACGTTGAAGGTGTCTACACAACCGATCCCCGCATTGTGCCCAAGGCACGCAAGATTGAAAAAATTACCTACGAAGAAATGCTGGAACTGGCATCGCTTGGGGCCAAGGTGCTGCAAACCCGTTCAGTCGAGATGGCCATGAACCATCGCGTCCGGGTGCAGGTCCGTTCGACCTTTAGTGATGCGGAAGGTACACTTGTTGTAGACGAGGACGAAATCGTGGAACAGGAAGTCGTTAGCGGAATTGCCTATAGCCGGGACGAAGCCAAGATCACGCTGGTTAAGGTTGCCGACAAGCCGGGCACGGCAGCAACCATTTTTGGCCCGCTGGCCGAAGCCAACATCAATGTCGATATGATCGTTCAGAACATATCGGAAAATGGCAACAGCACGGACATGACCTTTACCGTGCCGCGTGGCGAGTTCAAACGTGCGCTTCAGGTGATTGAAGGCAATCGTGAAAAGATCGCCTATCAGGAGCTGTTAAGCACGTCGGATGTGACCAAGGTTTCGATCATTGGTGTCGGTATGCGTTCCCATGTCGGGGTGGCACGTAAAATGTTTGAAACCCTGTCTGACAAGGGTATCAACATTCAGGTTATTTCAACCTCGGAAATCAAGGTAAGCGTCCTGATTGCCGAAGAATATACTGAACTTGCCGTTCGTGCCCTGCATACGGCCTATGGGCTGGATGCCGACTAGGTTCCAAGGGTAGGCCCGATGTGCTGCCGGATTGTTTTTGGCAATTAAGGCAGTGTTAAGGGGCCGTTATTTAATACATATCTGGGCTGGAACATTTTGTTTCGACCATTATGATGAAATAGCAGGGACCATGCGGTGCCCTGCATTTCTGCATTGGGGTACAACTATATGAACGATCCGAAATTTGCGGCAGCGCGCAACCGTCTGGAAAAATTGTGGGCGCCCGGCAAGGAATTCCTGGGCACTGAATACGCCATTTTGGCCGGTGCGATGTCGTGGGTTTCCGAACGTCACCTTGTTGCTGCGGTATCAAATGCCGGTGGATTTGGGGTGATCGCCTGTGGGTCGATGGGGCCGGAACTTTTGGCCGCCGAAATTGCCGCGACCAAGGAAATGACCGCCAAACCGTTTGGCGTTAATCTGATCACCATGCATCCCCAGCTTGACGACCTGATTGCGGTGTGCCGGGAACAGGAAGTTGGTCATGTTGTGTTGGCCGGTGGTTTGCCCTCGTCAAATTCGATCAAGGCGGTTAAGGAATTTGCCCGGGTTATCTGTTTTGCTCCGGCGCTGGTGCTGGCAAAAAAACTGACCCGGTCGGGCGCGGATGCGCTGGTAATTGAAGGCAGCGAAGCCGGTGGCCATGTTGGCCCGGTATCGTTAACTGTACTGGCCCAGGAAATTTTACCCGAAATTCGCAATGTGCCAATTTTCTGTGCCGGCGGTATTGGCCGCGGCGAAGCGATTTCGTCGTTTCTGGAAATGGGTGCGGCAGGGGTTCAGGTTGGGACGCGTCTGGTTTGTGCCAGCGAATGTATTGCCCACCCGGCCTTTAAAAAGGCGTTTATCCGCGCCAGTGCGCGTGAAGCCGTTACCACTGTGCAGCTAGACGACCGCTTCCCGGTTATTCCGGTTCGCGCCCTGAATAACAAGGGTACGGAAGCTTTTATGAATGTTCAGCGCGAAGTTATTGAAAAGTTCCGTGCGGGTCAGTTAGAACAGGGGGCAGCGCAACTTGAAATCGAACATTTCTGGGCAGGTGCCCTGCGCCGTGCCGTTGTGGACGGAGACGTTGAAAACGGATCTGTCATGGCGGGGCAGTCGGTTGGTATGGTAAAGAAAGAGCAGCCGGTTTCTGAAATTCTGGCCGAACTGGTCGATCAGGCCGTTCAGTCCCTCGTACAAAGAGACCTTTAAATCTGATGAGCATATCGCCCGCCGCAGTCACTGGTCCGCGTCGCCTGTTAAAACGGGTGCGCGACGTTATGGCCGGACCGGGGACCGCTGAAGAACGCCTGGGCAAGATCGTGACCATTATTGCGGCGGATATGGTCGCTGAAGTGTGCTCGGTCTATGTGATGCGGGCGGGCGAGGTGCTTGAACTTTTTGCCACATGTGGCCTTGCCGCCGAAGCCGTGCATCGCACGCGTCTGCGCACCGGCGAGGGGATTGTCGGTTATGTTGCCGCCCATGCGCGGCCACTTAACTTGCGCGATGCACAATCGCATCCCAATTTTGCCTATCGCCCGGAAACAGGCGAAGAAATTTATCATTCCATGATCGGCGTGCCGATTTTGCGCGGAGGCCGCATCATTGGGGTTTTGGCGGTTCAGAACCGTACCGAACGCCAATATACCGAAGACGAACAGGAAGCCCTTGAAAACGTCGCCATGGTGCTGGCCGAAATGGTCGCCGGGGGCGAACTGGTCAATCGGGATGAGTTGATCCCGGCGGATGGCATTGCCTTGTTGCCGTTGCGCCTGTCGGGGGCGCGGCTGGCCCCGGGCATTGGTAAGGGCATTGCGGTTTTGCATGAACCGCGCATTGTTATCGACCGCATGGTGGCCGAAGACCCGCAAGAGGAGCTAACGCGCTTGCGCGAAGCGATGCGGGTTTTGCAAAAACACCTTGACCGCATGGTCGAGGCGGTGGGCGAATTTGATGTTGGCGGGGGCGATGACCCCGGCGATATTCTTGATGCCTATCGTATGATTGCCAAGGATACCGGCTGGTTAAACCGCATTACCGAAGCCGTTAACACCGGCCTGACCGCCGAAGCCGCCGTGCAAAAGGTGCATGATGATACCCGTGCGCGCATGGCGCAGGTGACCGACCCTTATTTGCGCGAACGCCTGCATGACCTGGAAGATTTGGCAAACCGGTTGTTGCAGCATTTGTCCGGACAGTATCAGTCCCCGGCATTTGGCGATTTGCCCGATGATATTATTCTGGTGGCGCGCAATATCGGCCCGGCGGAATTGCTTGATTACGATCATACCCGGTTGCGGGGCCTGGCACTGGAGGAGGGATCGCATACATCGCATGTGGCGATAGTGGCGCGTGCCCTTGACATTCCGGTTCTGGGCGGGGTAAAGGGCGTTCTTGACAAGGTTGAAGGCGGTGACCCGTTAATTGTTGATGCGGACAATGCCCAGTTATTTGTGCGCCCCAGCGAGGATGTCCGCGCCGTTATTGACGGGGCATTAAAGGCGCGGGCTGAACGCAAGGCGCTTTATGCGCAGATGCGCGATTTGCCTGCGCAAACCTGCGATGATATTAACATTTCGCTGAACATCAATGCCGGGTTGCTGATTGATGTGCCCCACGTGATTGAAAGCGGGGCTGATGGCATTGGTCTGTATCGAACGGAAATACCGTTCATGGTGCGATCTGCCATGCCCGATATCGAGGATCAGACACGGCTTTATAACCGTATTTTCGAGCAGGCCGAAGGCCGGCCGGTGGTTTTTCGGACCCTTGATGTCGGCGGTGACAAATTATTGCCCTATTGGCAGGATATGATAGAGGAAAATCCGGCCATGGGATGGCGGTCTATCCGGATAACCCTGGATAGACCGGCGGTGTTGGTGCATCAGTTGCGTGCGCTGATCCGTGCTGCCCACGACCGGGATTTGCATGTCATGTTTCCGATGATAGCAGAGGTGGCCGAATTTATGACCGCCAGACAACTGCTGGACCGGCAGCTGGAACGTGAAGCCGAACGGGGTTTTGTGCCACGCTCGGTTAAGGTCGGGGCAATGCTGGAAGTCCCTGCATTGGTCTGGCAGGCGAAAAGCCTGCTGGGTCAGGTGGATTTCCTTTCGGTGGGGACCAACGACCTGCTTCAGTTTATGTTTGCTGCAGATCGTGGGAATCCGCGCCTTGAAGGTCGCTATGACACATTGTCGCCGGGTGTTTTTACCTTTTTAAGGCACCTGGTGAAATTGTGTGACGATCATAATGTGCGTCTGACCATTTGTGGTGAAATGGCCGGGCGCCCGTTAGAGGCGATGGCCTTGATTGGTCTGGGGATACGGCGTATGTCGATGGCTCCGGCATCGGTTGGTCCGGTCAAGGAAATGGTTCGGAGCATGAACGCAAAAAGTGTTGAACAATATGTTTTGTCGCTCCTCGACAGCCCTAAAAAAAGTCTTAGGTCCCGTCTTAAGGCTTTCGCAATAGATCACGGTGTAAAACTTTAAAAAAAATCGCTTTTGGCTGGGGTATTTGCTAGTTTGTTGCTGGATCGTAACGTGGGGGTGCGGGAGTTGGCGATCGGAAAGCGAAAGGAAGATCATTTGGGTGTGCCACCAAGAGGGCGTTTGCGGTTCAAGCCGTTGCCCGGAAGTGCGCCATCAAATGATATGAGTATGGAACCACAGGTTAATTTTAACGCTGAAGCAGTGAATGTCGGGCGGCTGTTGCGCCACACCCGGACGATGCATGGGCAGACCATTGAAGGGGTTGCCCAGCTTTTGCGGATTCGGAAAGTTTACCTCGAAGCGATCGAGAACAGTCAGTATGACGCGCTTCCGGGCGGGCCGTATGGCTTGGGCTTTGTTAAGGGCTATGCCGAACATCTGGGGTTGGACGGCAAGGAAATTGTTCGTCGTTACAAGGAAGAAAGCAACGCGCCCGCTGTGCGCAGCGAGCTGAGCTTTCCCAAACCGGTGCAGGAAAGTCGTGTGCCCGGTGGTGCCATGATGCTGATTGCTGCGGTGCTGGGGATCGTTGCTTATGGTGGCTGGTACTATTTATCAAGCCAGGGCAAGACAATTGCCGATCTGGTAGAGCCGTTGCCCGATAGTATGAAGGGGTATACGGCCATACCCGATACGGGGAACAATAACAGCGCTGCACCCGCCGAACGTGAACGGACCCTGGAAAATGCTGCCGAGGCCCATGCGGCCGAAGTTGGCCCGCGTATGGGCGGTTCGCCATCCGCGCAGGCGTCGGAAAGCATGAATGATGCCATTGGCAGCCCCGTTGAGGGCATGTTTGCCGAGCCGGATTTTGATGTGATGTCGTCGCAGGCGGGAAATCGTGATGTCCCGGCCGACGCGATGCCGGATCAAACGGCATCGGCAGGGCCGAATGCGGCAACCGCACCGGTTTCGGGTAATGAAAACGCCAATGTCGCACCCATGGCTGCGCCTGCATCGCCCTCGGGTACTGCGGATGCCAACACCAACGCCAATGCCAATGCCGTACCGCAAGGTAGTGCCGCGTTGATGCCTAACCAGGGCAATATTCCGTTGCCGCCGCGCGCACCCAATGCGCCGCAAACGGCAGGCACCCCTGAAGTGGCGTCTGTTCCGGCGGCACCCGAAGTTGGTGATGCTGGTGGCGGGCGTGTTTTTGGTGCCGTCAATGCCGATAGCCGCGTAACCATTTCGGCCAATGAAACCAGCTGGGTCCGTATCCGCGAGGATGATGGCAATATTTTGCTAACCCGGATGTTAAGTGCGGGCGATGTTTATCGTGTGCCTAATCGCGATGGTCTTAAACTTGAAGTTGGCAATGCTGGCGCCTTGTCGATCAGCGTGGACGCGACGAAAAATGTCTCGATTGGCAGCTATGGTCAGGTGATTTCAAATTATTCACTGAATCCGGACGATATTCTGGCTTCTTTGACGGAAAAAAAGACACAATAACAGTTCGTTAAAGGGTCTTTATTTTAAAAGGCGGCCATACCCCGGGCCGCCTTTTTCGTGCCTGTCATAAAAACACCGCGAAAAAGCTGAGCGCGACGGTTTCTTCTGCGCCGGTGATAAGCTATATACAGGCCTACAGTTCACTGTGTTGCAACAAAGGCTACGGATCCGCAAATGAGTGTCCGCCCCTATCGTGATATCGAACGCCGCAAAAGCCGTAAAATTCGTGTCGGTTCTGTCGAAGTTGGCGGTGATGCGCCGATTTCGGTGCAGTCCATGACCAATACGCTGACCACGGATGTCGCGGGTACTGTCGCGCAAATTCACCGCCTTGAAGAAGCCGGTGCCGATATTGTGCGTGTATCCTGCCCGGATCAGGAATCGTCGCTGGCCCTGAAAGACATTGTCAAACAGGTGAGCGTGCCGATCGTTGCCGATATTCATTTTCATTACAAACGCGCCATCGAAGCCGCCGAAAGCGGTGCGGCCTGCCTGCGGATTAATCCGGGGAATATCGGGTCGACCGAACGGGTACGTGAAGTGGTCAAGGCGGCCAAGGATCATGGCTGTTCGATGCGTATTGGTGTGAATGCCGGGTCGCTGGAACGGGAATTGCTGGAAAAATACGGTGAACCTTGCCCCGAAGCGATGGTCGAAAGTGCCATGAACCATGCGCGGATTTTGGAAGATCAGGATTTCCGCGAGTTCAAAATATCGGTTAAGGCATCGGATGTGTTTTTGGCCGTGGCGGCCTATTATGGCCTGGCCGAGGCTTGCGATTACCCGCTGCATCTGGGCATTACCGAAGCCGGGGGCCTGCGCGGCGGTACGGTAAAATCATCGATCGGCATGGGCAATTTGCTGTGGGCCGGTATCGGCGACACCTTGCGGGTGTCATTGTCGGCTGACCCGGTGGAAGAAATCCATGTTGGTTATGACATGTTGAAATCGCTGGGTTTGCGGACGCGCGGGGTGCAGATTATTTCCTGCCCGTCCTGTGCGCGTCAGGGCTTTAATGTGGTTGATACCGTGGCCGAACTTGAAAAACGGTTGTCCCATATTTCAACGCCGATTTCCCTGTCGATTATTGGCTGTATTGTCAATGGACCGGGCGAAGCGCGTGAAACCGACATCGGGCTTACCGGTGGCGGTGGTGGCAACCACAAAATGTATATTTCGGGCAAGCCGGACCATAATGTTAGCAGCGAAAAAATGGTCGACCATATCGTCGAGCTGGTTGAAGAACGCGCTGCAAAAATCGAAGCAGCCAAGGCAGCGGCTGAATAGCGTTGTATTTGCCGAATTAAGGCTTTCCGCCACCTCGGCGGAAGGCTATTTTCGTGCGTATATGACTATCCCTTTATAGAAAAACACCAAGAATATCGGAGATCAAACGTGGCATCGCTTCAACCCGTCCGTGGCACACATGACCTTTTACCCGAAGAAAACCGGGTGCAGGACCATATCGCGGAAACGGCCCGCGCCATTGGCGAGCTGTATGGTTATCATCGCATGACCACGCCGATCTTTGAATTTACCGATGTTTTTGCCCGCACCCTTGGCGATACGTCCGATGTCGTGACCAAGGAAATGTATACGTTTGAGGATCGCGGCGGCGAGAAAATCACCCTGCGCCCTGAAAACACCGCCGGGATCGCACGGGCTTATATTTCCAACGGTATGCAGCAATTATCGCCGGTGAAGGTGTGTTATTACGGGCCGATGTTCCGTTATGAACGCCCGCAAAAAGGCCGGCAACGCCAGTTCCACCAGATCGGTGTGGAATTATTAGGTGTAGAACAGGTTGGCGGCGACCTTGAGGTTATTGCCTATGGCGCGCATATCCTGAAGGCGCTGGGCCTGTGGGATAACATCACCCTGGAACTGAATACCCTGGGCGACCCCGACAGCCGGGCAGCGTATCGTGATGTGCTGGTGGATTATTTCAAAGGGCATTTTGATAAATTGTCCGAAGACAGCCGCAACCGTCTGGATAAAAACCCGCTGCGCATTCTGGATTCCAAGGATGAAGGCGACCGCGAACTGGTGGCAAATGCGCCGCTGTTTGGTGAATATCTGAACGAACATTCAAAGACGTTTTTCAAGCAATTGACCGACGGTTTGGGTGATATTGGTATTAATTATCAGCTTAACCCGCGTTTGGTGCGCGGGCTGGATTATTATTGCCATACCTGTTTCGAATTTGTCACCAGCACGCTGGGCGCACAGGGCACGGTAATGGCCGGTGGCCGATATGACGGTTTGGTGTCAACCATGGGTGGCCCGCAAACCGCAGGTGTGGGCTGGGCAGCCGGCGTTGAACGTTTGGCAATGATGGTGGGGACAGCCCCTGCTGCGCCGCGCCCGGTGGCTCTGATCCCGATGGGGGACGCCGCCGAAAGCCGGTGCCGCACACTGGCGCAGCAATTGCGCGAAGCCGGCATTGCTGTCGAGCTGGGCTATGCGGGCAATATGAAAAAACGCATGAAGCGTGCCGATAAGGCCAATGCCAAAATGGCAGTCATCATTGGCGACGACGAACTGGCAAAGGGTGTTGCCATGGTGCGTGACCTTGATGCAGGCGAGCAGCGCGAAGTTGCGATTGACAGCCTGATCGGTGTGATTGGCGAAAGGTAAGTGCCGGGTGAATGAGGCGGCGGGACGCGACGAAGCCGGAGACTGGCCGCTGGACCGTTTGATGGTGGTTGGAACCAACCATCGGCGATCCAGTGAGGAAACGCGCGACCGCCTTTTCATCGACGAAACCCGTTTGCCCCAGTTTCTGGGCGTGATTGACCAGGCCCGGCTGGGGCAGGCGGTGGTTGTTTCTACCTGCAACCGTACTGAAATTCATTTGCTGGCGTTCGAGGCCGAACGTGGCCGCGAACGGGTGATTGACCTGATGGCCCTGTGGGCCGATCTGGACCGGGACCAACTGGCAGCAGAGCTATATATACGGTCAGGGCGGGAAGCCCTGAAGCATGTTTTTGCCGTGGCGGCTTCGCTTGATAGCTTGGTGATTGGCGAGCCCGAGGTTTTTGGCCAGATCAAGGATGCCCATAAAATTGCCCGGATGCATGGGCTGGTGGGCCGGGAACTTGAACAGGTTTATCAAACTGCCTATGCCATTTCCAAACGGGTGCGCAGCCAGACCGGGATTGGGCAGGGGGCTGTTTCGATTGCGGCTGCCGCGCAATCGGTGGCGCGCGACCTGCATGGGGATATTGCCAATTGTACCCTGCTTTTGGCTGGTGCGGGCGATATGGGCGAACTGATTGCGGCATCCCTTGCCGAACGCGGCATGGGACGCATCATGGTGGTGGACCGTTTGGCGGCCCGGGCGCGCCTGGTGGCCAAGCGGCTGGAATGTCACTGGTCGGATATGGGCGATCTTGAACGTTTGCTGGCCGAGGCCGATATCGTGCTGACGGCGGGTGGATCGCGGCGGTATTTGATTGATCATGATATTGCGCTAACCGCAGTGAAGCGTCGCCGCTATCGCCCTGTTTTAATGATTGATACCGCCGTTCCCGGCGATATTGACCCGCAGGTTGACGATATTTCCGAGGTGTTTTTTTACCGCCTGGAAGATCTGGAAAATATTGCTGCACAGGGGCGTGGCGGGCGCGAGGAAAAAGCCGATGAAGCCTGGGCAATGGTCGAGGCGGAGGTTGACCATTTTGTTCGTGTGCGTGCCGAGCGCGCCGCGATCCCGGCCCTTGCCGAATTGCGCCAGCATTTTGATGCAGTGCGCGCAGCGGCATTGGCCGAAAGCCATGGCGATGCCGAAAAGGCAACCCGGCTTTTGGTTAATCGGCTGTTGCATGCACCCACACAAGCCCTTAAAGACCTAGCAGCCACAACAGGTGGTGCCGGGACGATGGAATGGGTTAAGGCGCAAAAATTGTTGGGGCGGCTTTTTCCGCTTTATCCCGACGATGCCGATACTTCGGAACCGACAAATACAGATCAGGAGAATAAAGAGTGAGTTTGGACCCAGGTAAACTGCATGGTGTTGTTCGCCGGTTTGACGAGCTTAAATCCCTGTTGTCGGGTGGGGCGGGTGATAATGACAGCTTTGCCAAATTGTCGCGGGAATATGCGGAATTATTGCCCGTTGTTGAAAAAATTGAAGCCTTTCAGCGCTTGCATGATGATTTGGCCGGGGTAAAGGAATTGCTGGCCGATCCGGAATCAGACCGTGACATGCGCGAGATGGCCGAGGCCGAACGCCAGGAACTGCTGGAGAAATTGCCCGAGGCAGAGCACGACGTAAAGCTGATGCTGTTGCCCAAGGACTCGGCCGATGAAAAGAATGCCATTCTTGAAATTCGTGCCGGAACGGGCGGCGAGGAAGCGGCCCTGTTTGCCGCCGACCTTTACCGCATGTATCAGCGTTATGCCGAGAACAAAGGCTGGCGGTTTGAATTGATGGACGCCAACGAAAACGATCTGGGCGGTTTTAAGGAAGTTGTCGTTAATGTGTCGGGGGCCGGGGTGTTTGCGCGCCTGAAATATGAAAGTGGCGTTCACCGCGTACAGCGTGTGCCGGTAACTGAAACGGGCGGGCGCATTCATACATCGGCTGCCACGGTTGCCGTTTTGCCCGAGGCCGAAGACGTTGATGTGCATATCGATCCCAAGGATTTGCGCATTGATACCTATCGGTCCCAGGGGGCCGGGGGGCAGCACGTGAACACCACCGATAGTGCCGTGCGTGTGACCCATATTCCTTCGGGGGTGGTTGCTGCGTGCCAGGAAGAAAAATCGCAGCATAAGAACAAGGCGAAGGCCATGAAGATGCTGATGACACGTTTGTATGATCACGAACGCGAAACCAAGGATGCTGCCCGCGCGGCAGATCGTAAATCGCAGGTGGGCTCGGGGGATCGGTCCGAACGTATTCGCACCTATAATTTCCCGCAAGGTCGCATATCGGACCACCGCATTAACCTGACCCTGTACCGGTTAGATGATTTTGTAACCGGCGGGCCATCGGTAGATGAAATGATTGATGCGCTGATTTCTGAAGACCAGGCGCAAAAACTGGCCGAAATCGAAAGTTGAGTTCGGGGATGAACCCGCAGGAAGCCGATACGCTTGGTTCTTTGATGACCGAGGCGACAGCGCAGCTAAAACAGGCTGGCTGTGATACGGCCCGCCTTGATGCACGCATTTTGTTGGCCGCGGCCTGCGATGTTGATGCCAGCCGGATTATGGCGTGGCCCGAAGACGTCGTTACGGCGGGTAATGCCCAGGCGTTTCGCCAGATGATTGAACGACGCAGCGCACGTGAACCGGTTGCGCGTATTTTGGGCCAGCGCGATTTTTGGCGCCATCGTTTCAAAGTCACCGCCGATACCCTGGACCCGCGCCCCGACAGTGAAACACTGGTTGAGTGGGCAATTGAGCTGGCAGCTGATTTAACACAACCGGATCTGATTGATTTTGGCACGGGAACAGGGTGTTTGTTGCTTTCCGTGCTGGGTGATGTGCCAGGTGCCACGGGTGTGGGAGTGGATATCAGTGCGGGGGCCGTTGAGTGTGCGGTGGAAAACGCGGTTGCCTTGGGGCTTAATCAGCGCAGCCAATTTGTAGTTTCAGATTGGGATTGTGACCTTGATGCGCAGACAAAGGCCGCCGGATTTGATATCATGCTGTCAAATCCGCCCTATATTGCCCAAAGCGAAATGGCAGGGCTGGCCCCCGAGGTTCGTGATTTTGACCCGTTTAATGCGCTGAGCGATGGCGCGGACGGGCTTACAGCCTATCGCAAGCTGGCAAGGATTGCCGGACAGTTGGTGCGCAGTGCGGGCTGGGTCATTTTTGAGATCGGCCAGGGGCAGGAAGAAGCGGTCCATCACTTGCTGGCGCAGCAGGGTTTTGGAAACATTCAATACCGGCGTGATCTTGGTGGTATCATACGGTGTGTGGGTGGACAAAAACGGGGCTAACGGCATTTCAGGACTGCGGTTTTGGTTAAATGGCCCTGTGTTTGCCCTTTAATTTGGCAATGCCGGACGATTGAGCATCCAGTAAGCAGTTGTGTTTACTGGAAAAGGTTAGCCCTGCGCTGTTGACAGAAACGTAGTTGTAAAAAAAACGAAAGAACGGAAAAAAACAGTTGGAATAAGCCTGCAAGCCATATAGTTTGTCCTGAGCAGGCCGGGTGCCTGACGCGCTTTCTAATTGCGCCGTGTTCCCCTGTAAACAGTAACAAATCTCCGTTCCCTTATATTTGGTCATCGGTTGATTTCTGACGGTACCGTTTGGCCGGTACTGTTTTTCGGGAAATGTGTTTTTTCAGACGGATTGGTTCCGGGGCGCGATGACGCTGCCCACGGGTGTCCTCAACGCCAACAGTATGTTGATATGAGAAATAACAATAAACGTCCGCGCGGGCGGCCACAGCCTAATAAACGTCCTGTAAATCCGAAATTTCAAAATTTTGACAGTAACGGTCCGGACGGGCGCGTGCGCGGTAATGCCCAGCAAGTCTACGAGAAATATGTTTCGCTAGCTAAAGACTGCACGGATGATCCTGTTCTGGCGGAAAACTACTACCAGTATGCCGAACATTATTACCGTATTTTGCAGTCTGCGATCGAATGGGAAAACCAGCGCCGCGAAGCGCAACCCCGTCCGGAACGCAATGAGCGGAACGACCGTAATAATAACGACCGCAACAACAATAACGATCGTAATAACAACGATCGTCACAATAATGACCAGCGTGGCAATCGCCACAACAACACCGATAACCGGGCCGACGATACGCCGTCGCAAGACAGTGTAGCTGCCAGTGCGGGCAATGGTGCGCATAGTGCCGAAGGTGATGCTGGGAATGCTGCGGTACAAAACCAGCAGGATGACAGTGAACGTCGCAATGACGTTTCTGCCAATACCCGCCAGGACGATGCAAAACCGGCACGGGCACCGCGCACGCCGCGGGCACGTACCCCGCGCCAGCCCAAGAAGGCAGATGTCGCCGCCCCTGCGGGCGATGATGCGGCCCCCGTGGCCGCTGCCGAAAACACCGCGCCGAGCCCAGAAGCACCCGCTGCATCAACCGCTGTCGCAGTTGAAGCCCCGGTAGCAGAAAGTTCGGATGCCGGTGAAGAAGCTGCGCCAAAGCGTGCAACACGCGCGCGCCGGACGACAACGCCACGTGCGCCGCGTAAAACCGCCGCAAGTGCCAAATCCGACGATGCCAGCAGCGACGAAGCCGCCGCTGTTGCAAAGCCGGCGGCAAGTGACGGTGATGCTCCGGCCGATGCCGTTGCCGATGGTGACGCCGATGCCGCTGGCGACGATAAAAAACCGCGCAAGCGTGCAGCGTCTACCACCCGGACCCGGGGGCGTCATCCTACGGCCCGCCGCGGTCGTAGCCGGGTTGGTTCGCGCGAAGATGGCGAAGAAGGTGGCGGCAACGACACCGAAACCGAAAAGGTTTCTGCCTGATTTATCAATCGGCGCTATTGCGTCAGGTTGTTCTAAAAAACCCCGGTCACGATGTGGCCGGGGTTTTTTGTTTAAAACATGGCTCCATTAACCGGTTAAATCCATTCGATTGGTTTGTTTTCAGCGTGTTGACAAGCCGATAAACAGTGTTTGTGCATTCCGTGTCGCTGTCGGTATAAGGAATACTCATACCGAGGTATGGGCGTGCGCGGTGCTGCTCCGGATTGCCGGGTTTGCAATGCGGGTTCATCTGTAAATGTGGGGACAGGGTAAATTCCACAGCCGGAACAGCGCAGCCAGTTATGGCTGGATGCGCGCGCTGTGAGTGGTGTGACGAACCGATGGGTGAGGCTGGGGAAGCCTGCCGATGTGTTATCGTTAGGAGCAGGCCGGGTATATTTGAATAAGGCGATGGTGATTTTGCCGGAACGGTACGAAACACCATATAAAAACAGGACGATCGGGGAGGTTGCGATGGGGCCAGCGGGCTTCAGGGTGATACTGGTTTTGCTACTTGGGCTTGGCGCGCTGGTGGTGGTGATTGGCATGATCGCGCGCGATAATGCCCTTGTGCTGGCAGGCATGATATGTGGCGTGATTCCTATGGTCGTGCGGCTGTTTGTATTGTTGCTGGCTCCTTTTTTCAAGGATCGCCCGTTATTGCCCGACGCATCAGCTAACAATGCCCCCTCGCAGGAGCCGGTGATAACAGAAGCACAAGGCCATTGGGCCGACGAAGAAACCCTGCAACAGGCCGGGGTACTGGAACCGGACCCGCAGATTTATCTTGCCCGTTTAAAGGATGGTCCAGGTTTGATCGGGTTGCAGGCCTGTCGCCGGTTAATGACGTTTTGTAACGCATCGCTTGATTTTTACCAAAGTAGCGTTATTCCCAATGCCCTGACCACGCGGGATAATTTGCTGGTATTTGAAGAAAACGGTTTGGTATGCAAGGCCGTTCGCGATCGTCGGGCGCAACTGGGACAGAAGTTGATTGTGCTGGACCCGTTTGGCCAGTCCGGCAGCACGCCGGACCATTTTAACCCGCTTGATTTTATGCGCCCGGATGGCGAAGGCATGGTTTCCGACGCCGGTATGATTGCGGAATTGTTGCTGGCTCCGCAATTTATTCGTGACCTCGACCCGCAAGATGCAAGGGTGGCACGGGTATTATTGCAGGGGCTAATTATACATACCCAGCGCCACAGCAATGCCACGTCGCGCAATTTAAACGAAATGCGTCGCAGCCTGACATTGCCGTCACATCGGTTTTACCCCTTGCTGGGCGAATTGATCGATATCGACGCCACCGAAGGGCGTATTTCCGACATTGCCTTGTCGATTATGGATATGTCAGATGATCGTCGCGATGCGATCCTTGATGCGTGCCGCAAGGCAACAGCCGTGTTTGAAATATCGGCAATTGAGAGTTCCTGCAACACCACCAGCTTTACACTTGAAGACATTACCTTGCGCGGGGTTTCAATTTTTGTGATTGGCAGCCCCCCCGAAGGATATGACGAGCCATTGGTGACATGGGCGCGGGTGGTACTGGGATGTTTGCTGTCACTGGTTTCAGGGCGAGAGCCGGGGCGGCAAACCTCGTCTTTTCTGGTGATGCTAGACAGGGTTGAAGCCCTGGGGCGGCTGGTGCAGCTTGAACGATTGCTGGGCGGTGGCGGCGGGAATGGCAATACCGGTTTAACATTGTGGCCATCATTTACCGGGGTTAGTGCGGTTATGGATGTATGCCATAACTGGGAAAATGTGGTGGGCCGCAGCGATGTTGTGCAAATATTTGGTCAGGACGGGGCGTTCGACCTGGACTGGGCCGCTGGTTTAACCGCCATGTCACGGTTTGCCGACACCGGCAACCGTACCGGCAACAGCGACGTGCCAGTACATTTGCGCGCCAAAGATAAACAGGCCATGTTGAAATCGGTTGAAGTGGCAAGGTTGCCGGAAACAGAACAATTGCTGTTTTGTAAAGGGTTGCCCCCTATTCGGGCCATGCGCTTGCATTGGGCGAACGACGATGTGTTCAGGCGTCTGGCAACGCGCCCGCCAACTTTTTAGGCTGGCGGGCGATATTTGCTTTGGCCGTTAAAATCGGGCGTCCCCGGTTTTGATTAGCTGTTTTTGATTATGGCGATTTGCCCGTAACAGGCGAGGTTAACCCACCGTGATGCTGTCGCCAGCCTTAAGGATGCCGCTGCTGGTTGCTTCCAGATAGACCCCCATTAACAGGTGGTTCATGCCTTTGCGCAGCAATAACGGCACATTAATGTCGGATTGTGCGGTTTCGGGGTTAATGCTGGTGGCTTTGCAGCGGGTAATGGGGTGGATCATGCGAAATGAAACATCGCCAATGGTGATGGTTTGATTTTCGGCCCATTCCAGTTCGGACCATGCCGGCAGGCCATCGACCAGAAAGTTGCCGCGAAAGCGCATTGGATCCACATGCTGGCTGGCAATTCGGTCGCCAAAATCCTTAATCGAGTCGCGGTTAAGCAGTGAAATATAGGGGGCTTCCTTATCGCCAAAATGCGTATCGGGCACCGACATGATTTTAGGGCTGCCTGCAATATCATTTTTTAAAAAGGCACTCAGGAAATCCTCGATCACGGTGCGGCCCATTGCATTTTCAAGGTTGCCTTTGCAAATGGTGCGGCCATTGCGCGAAATGGCAAGGGTGGTGGTGGCATCGTCATATTCAATGCCAAGTTCGGCTAATTTGGGCGTGTTGACCAGTTGCAGGAAATTGCTTTTGCGCGCCCAGCCATCCAGCCCGCCCTGACCAAGTGATGTACTGGTTGCCAGAACATAGCGACGGTCATCTGCCAGCATGTGGTGTGCATCAATTGTTGCTGATGCCATTTCGACGCCGCGAAGCCCTTTGACCGGATAGCGCATGATTGCGCCAAGTTCACCGTTTGCCATTCTAATTTGCCTGTTTCCTGTGGCGAGCAGTTATTTTTAAGCTGCCCGTTTTTCTTTTGACAGGGTGACGTTAATGACTGTGCAGGCGAACGGCAAGCGCGCAATTGTCCTGATTTTTGACAGGGACAATTTAAAAGAAGGTCGTTTTGGCCGCGCTGAAAACATCGGTGGATGTGGCGGTGCCTGTGATAGAATAAAGAAGTGTTTCAAATGGATGCACCGGTTTTGCGAAGGGTTCCTGATTTGGCAATTTTTGCCAGATGAAAAACCTTGTACGATTGGGCAGTCAGGTACTTGCGCGCTGCAAGGCTTGAGACATATCAAGGATGTTCACCTGCTGTTCCTTTATGGTAATGGCAGGATGGATGCCCATCTATGGTGACGGATGCTTCAAAGAAGGTTCGTCTGAAGGCCCCTGTTGGCTCAAGGAGTGACAGATAATGGAATTTGAGAAATTTACCGACCGGTCCAAAGGATTTTTGCAATCGGCGCAAACTTTGGCCTTGCGCGAAAATCATCAGCAATTTGTGCCGGTTCACCTGCTTAAAGTGTTGCTTGATGATACGGAAGGCCTTGCGGCCAACCTGATCAAGGCGCAGGGCGGGGACCCTAAACTTGCCCTGCAACGCACCGAACAGGAACTGGCGAAGCTGCCCAAAGTGACCGGTGCCAATGGCCAGGTTTACCTGTCGAGCGAGTTTGCCCGCCTGATTGATGAAGCCCAGAAAATTGCCCAGAAAGCCGGTGACAGTTATGTCACATCGGAACGCTTGTTGCTGGCCTTAACCCTGGATACCAAATCGGTAACCGGTAAGGTTCTGGCAGATGCCGGGGTAACGGCACAGGGACTTAACACCGTTATCAATGATCTACGCAAAGGCCGCACTGCGGACAGTTCAGGGGCGGAAAGCCAGTATGATGCCCTTAAAAAATATGCACGCGACCTGACAGAAGCCGCCCGCGAGGGCAAACTGGACCCGGTGATTGGCCGGGACGAAGAAATTCGCCGGGCCATTCAGGTTTTGTCGCGGCGGACCAAAAATAACCCGGTTCTGATCGGTGAACCCGGTGTTGGTAAAACAGCCATCGCCGAAGGCCTTGCCTTGCGCATTGTGAAGGGTGACGTTCCTGAAACCCTGAAAACCAAAAAGCTGCTGTCGCTTGATCTAGGGGCGTTGATTGCCGGGGCCAAGTTTCGCGGTGAATTTGAAGAACGGTTGAAAGCGGTTTTGTCCGAAATCGAAGCCGAAGCCGGACAGGTGATTTTGTTTATCGACGAGTTGCACACCCTGGTCGGGGCGGGCAAGTCGGAAGGGTCGATGGATGCATCGAACCTGTTAAAACCGATGCTGGCACGGGGCGAATTGCACTGTGTGGGCGCCACCACGCTAGATGAATACCGTAAATATATTGAAAAGGACGCGGCCCTTGCCCGCCGTTTCCAGCCGGTATTTGTCAGCGAGCCGACTGTCGAAGACACGGTATCGATCTTGCGCGGGATCAAGGATAAATACGAACTGCATCATGGCGTGCGTATTGCCGATGCGGCCCTTGTGGCGGCAGCAACCTTGTCAAACCGCTATATCACCGACCGGTTTTTGCCCGATAAAGCCATCGATTTGATGGATGAATCGGCGTCGCGCCTGCGGATGGAACTGGATTCCAAGCCCGAGGAAATCGACGAGCTTGACCGCCGGATCATTCAGTTGAAAATTGAACGCGAAGCGCTGAAAAAAGAGGAAGACCACGCGTCAAAAGACCGGCTGGGCCGTTTGGACAAGGAACTGTCCGAACTTGAAGATAAGTCTGCGACACTTACGGCAAAGTGGGAATCGCAGAAAAGCGAACTTGCGGCATCGACGCATATCAAGGAACAGCTTGACCAGGCGCGCGGCGAGCTGGAGCGCGCCATGCGTGACGGCTTGCTGGAGCGGGCCGGGCAGTTGCAGTATCAGGAAATTCCTGCCCTTGAACGATTGCTGGCCAAGGCAGAGGATGATCCTACCCACGGTATGAAAGACGAGGCCGTTACCGAAAAGCATATTGCATCGGTGGTGTCGCGCTGGACTGGTATTCCGGTTGATAAAATGCTGGAAGGCGAGCGTGAAAAGCTGCTTGATATGGAAAATGTCCTGCGCAAGCGCGTGGTGGGGCAGGACGATGCCGTCCGGTCCATTTCCAATGCGGTGCGTCGGGCCCGGGCCGGGTTGCAGGACCCGAACCGTCCGATTGGGTCGTTCCTGTTTTTAGGTCCGACCGGGGTTGGTAAAACCGAACTGACAAAGGCTTTGGCACAGTTCCTGTTTGACGATGAACAGGCCATGGTGCGCATTGATATGTCGGAATTCATGGAAAAACATGCGGTGGCCCGTTTGATTGGCGCGCCTCCGGGCTATGTTGGTTATGAAGAAGGCGGTTCTTTAACCGAAGCTGTGCGTCGCCGCCCGTATCAGGTGGTGCTGTTTGACGAAGTTGAAAAAGCCCATCCTGATGTGTTTAACGTGCTGCTTCAGGTGCTTGACGAAGGACGGTTGACCGACGGGCAGGGCCGCACAGTGGATTTCCGTAATACGCTGATTATTCTGACATCCAACCTGGGGTCCGAAATTCTGGCGGCACAGGGGGAAGGTCATGATAGCGGCGAAGTGCGCAGCCAGGTCATGGAAGTGGTTCGGGCGTCGTTCCGGCCGGAATTTTTGAACCGTCTGGACGAAGTCCTGTTGTTCCATCGTCTGGAGCGCGCCCAGATGGATCATATCGTTGATATTCAGCTGGGCCGTTTGGAAAAGCTGTTGGCCGATCGCAAGATCACGCTGAAGCTGGACGATTTTGCCAAAAGCTGGCTGGCGGACAAGGGGTATGACCCGGCTTATGGTGCCCGCCCGCTTAAACGTGTGTTCCAGCGGTATTTGCAGAACCCACTGGCCATGCAAATTCTGGAAGGCGTGGTGCATGACGGGGCAACGGTGCCGGTTTCGGCCGAGGCCGGTGTCTTGTTGCTAAATGGCAAGAAAGTTGAACTTGCTGACGGATAAGCCGCAGTTTTGGCCAGCCTGACTGTTTTAAACCCCCGGTATCGGATGATGCCGGGGGTTTATTTTACAAACATAATTTGGCCGTGATGATTTATCACATACAATGGATGTTTCATTTTCATTGGTCGGGGAACCTTGAATGACCTTGTTGTCGCGTAAAATTGCCTGTGTTGCGGGTGCTGCCATTTTAACTGGCGGCGTTGTTTTAACTGCTGTTCCTGCCCAGGCGGAAAATTCGTTTTTCAGTTCGGCCAAAAAGGCGCTGGGCGATGTGATGAACAACCAGTCCTCGTCAGGCGATACAACGTCTTCGTCGGCGTCATCTGGGACCACAACAGGTACGAACAGCGCAGTGTCGTCGTTGTCGCAAGGGATGGTCGATGATGGTTTGCGCCAGGCCCTTGATAAAGGCATTGGTGCTGTAACCGCGATGTTAGGCGCCAAGGATGGTTTTAATACGGACCCGGTGGCGCACATTCCGCTGCCTGATACGGTGAAGCGGGCACAATCGTTGTTAAACAAGGCCGGAATGGGCAGTTACGGCGATGAAATTGAATTGCGCATGAACCGTGCCGCTGAAAGTGCGATGGATAACGCCGGTGATATTCTGGTTGATGCCGTCAAAAAAATGACTGTTGCCGATGCCAAGGCCATTTTGCAAGGACCGGACGATGCGGCAACGGCCTATTTGCAAAAGGTTTCCGGTACCAGAATTGCCAATGACATGCGCCCGGTGATGAATGACGCCCTTTCCGATACTGGCGCGTTGCAGCTTTACGATCAGATGCTGGGGCAATATGACAAATTGCCAATGATGCCTGATGTGAAAACATCCCTTACCGATTATGCCACCGATGCCGCTATGAAAGGCCTGTTTCATTATCTGGCAGTACAGGAAGGCGAGATCCGCAATAATCCGGGTCAATGGACGACCGATGTGCTGAAGAAGGTTTTCTCGGCAGCGCAATAAATTTCAGCATCAATTTATATAAGCGAAGAAAAAAATGGCGGCCTTGCGTCTGTTTGGCGGACGCAGGGCCGTTGGCCTATTTGCGGGGTAGTTTTTCCCAACGATTGCGCATGGCGGTTAAACCGCGTTCCGGGACATCGTGGATGGATTTAAATTGACCCTGGCATTCAATGATTTGAACCGGAATTATGCTTTCTGCTGCCATATCAAAGTAGGGTTGCATTTCCCAAATCTGGCTGAAAGTATTGGACACAACCACACTGCGCCCGTTTTCCAGGTGAGTGCGGGTTTCGCGTTCGCACCGCGCATGGACATCGGCCAGTTTTGCAGGTGAAAACCGGTATTTTCCGGTGCCATCAACCATAAACATATCGGCTTCAAGGTGAATTAGATCGCCGTTTTGGCACAATTGTTGTGCGAGCGTTGATTTACCCGACCCCGGCAGGCCCCGGATTAGCAATAAATACTGTTCGGTGTTCGGGGACGTCATAGCGTTAAGATCCAAACTGTTTAGCGAAAGGGTAATACGCAATTTCGCAGATTACCCAATATCACACCAGCCTAACCTTATGAGGCGTAATGCGTGTGCTACCGTTACCGTTACCGTGCAACGATGTTTGGGGGCCGGTGCGGATGGTTTGGATTTGGCGACAGGCCGGGTTAATTTCCCAAATCCTGTGTGGGTGATTGCGAGGCAAGCTCTACCACCAGCGGGGACCCAACGGATTTAAGATATTGTACCAGAAGGGTCGGCATTAAATCCTGCCGGTGTAAATTGCGGATGGTTTGATTGAATTGTTCCGCCAGTGCAACGCAGGGGCTTTGCTGTGAAAAAAGGGCATAAAGGGCTTCGCCAGCCACCTTGACCCGACTGAATGACAGGTCGGGATATAGATGCTGACGCAACATATCCCGGGCAACGGCGTCACTTGTTAATAAATAATCTGCCCGCCCGGCATCAAGCATTCGCAAGCCAACCTCGATTTCGGGGATTTCGTCGACTGTCAGGATGTTTTTGGCAATGGCCTGATCCACTTCAGGTCCATGGCTGTCCCCCCGGCGCAAAAGCCCCTTCTGGCGTCGTAAATCATTAAGTGTGGGTTCGTCAAAACGGGGGTGGCTGTCATGGATAACAACAATGCGTTCATAGCCAATGGGAGCATCACTATATGTTGCCCAGGCAAGGCGGTCCGGCGTGCGGTAGGCCGCAGCAATGAAATCGATCGATCCGTCCTGTGCTTCTCGTAACAGGCGGGCCCATGGCATTTGTACCAGTGTGACATCAACCTTCATTTGATTAAAGGCACGCTTTGCGACTTCAACCGATGCACCTTTTACAAGGCCATTTGCATCCTGATAGGAAAATGGCGGATAATAGCTGTATCCAACGTTGATGTTACGGCAAACCTGCTGCGCATAAGACGTAGCAGGCCACATCAGCGAGCCTGCGCAAGCGACAATGATCAGAAACGTGCGTGTGATCGGAATGAAACGATAAACCGGCAGGGCATAACAAAGCCTGGGCAGGAGCAAAACGGCTGCCTGAATTTGAAAAAGAAATTCCGGGTGGTTCCGTTTGTTTTTCATTCACTCACTATGACGGATTTATTGCGCGATTACAATCTGGGCGATGGTTTGACCTTGTTTATAATCCGTTTGGTGGTGACGGTGGATGGTTGATTTTGTATAAAAAGCGCGAATGCCTTGCAGTCGACACAACCCGATATGCACCGGGGTAACGGCCAAAATCATGCTAAATAAAAGCTGGCCGGAAAGGAATTGCGCGAGGAATCCCCTCGCCGGAATAAACCGGGCGAGGGGATGATAAGCCGCAATCAGCTTTGCCGTTTGCGCTGATAAAGGGACACCAGGCGTTGTTCATAAGCCGCACGAATTTTGTGACGGCGAATTTTCATCGATGGCGTCAGCATTTCATTTTCGATGCTAAAGGCGCTGTCGGCAAAGGTGAAGCTGCGTACCTTTTCGATGGTTGACAGGCGGGTATTGACCCGGTCTACGGCCTTGCGGATCATTTTACGGAAATCTTCGTTTTCGGCCAGGGTTTCGATCTTGTTTTCAAGGTTATGGGCGCGGGCGAAATCTCGCATTACGTCTTCTTCGGGGGATAAAATGGCAACCAGATAGGGCTGATTGTCGCCATAGATCATGGCCTGTGCGATTTCGGTTTCCAGGGTCAGCAACCCTTCGATGCGCTGGGGCGATATATTATCCCCGCCGGAATTAACGATAATATCTTTCTTGCGATCGGTAATCATCAGGCTGCCTTCATCGTCAAACTGGCCGATGTCGCCCGTGTGCAGCCAGCCGTCGATAATGGTTTGTGCGGTTGTATCGGGCAGGTTCCAATACCCCTTCATGATGCTTTCGCCGCGCAGCAAAATTTCGCCGTCATCGGCAATTTTGCATTCAACCCCCACCATTGGCGGGCCAACGGTGCGCAATTTATTGTTTTCGGCCCGATTGCACGACACAACGGGGCTAAATTCGGTTTGGCCGTAACCTTGCAAAATGCGCAACCCGCACGAGACAAACAAAACACCCAGTTCGTAGTTTAACGGCCCCCCGCCCGAGACCATGGCTTTAAGGCGACCGCCAAATCGTTGGCGCAGTTTGCGGCGTAACAACAGTTCGCACACCAGATTCTGCACCCATTCAATCGGGTTTAGCCGGGTGCCTTCATATTTTTTGCGGCCCAGACGCAGTGTCAGGTTAAACAGCTTTAGCTTAAAGCCGCCTTCTTTTTCCAGTGTACGGCTCAGGCGTTGATAGAGCATTTCATACAGGCGGGGCACTGCTGTCATGATGGTCGGGCGGACTTCGGCCATGTTGGCAGCCAGTTTGTCCAGGCTTTCGGCATAGTAAATTTGCGCACCGATACTGATGGGGAAATAAAGGCCGGCAGTATGTTCATAGGAATGCGACAGCGGCAAAAACGACAGGAAAACTTCGTCCTTGATGCCCAGGGTCTCGATAATATCGAACGCGCCTGCGCAATTGTTGATAATGGCCCCGTGACTAAGCATCACGCCCTTGGGGGCGCCACCGGTGCCCGATGTGTAAATCAGGCAGGCAGTATCTTCGCGTTTGATATTGGCAACCCAGGCGTCCACGTCGTGGTCAAGGGCGCTGCCCTCGTCGATCATGTCGTTCCAGCGTGAAATGGTAATGCCGCCAACAAAGTTTTGGCCCCAATCCTCGATCGTGATGGCGTGGCGGCAACGGCCGGAATCCAGCGCGCCATGCAAAAACGGCTGCGCCAGTTTTTTGGTCGATATAATTGCCAGGCTGGCACCGGAATCCTCGATAATATGAAGATGGTCGCGTTCGGTGTTGGTTGAATAGGCCGGGGCGGTAAATGCGCCAACGCACATAATCGCCAGGTCGGCGATGCCCCATTCGGTGCGGTTTTCTGACAGTAAAATAACGCGGTCGCCGGGGCGCACCCCCGATTTATACAGCGCACGGGCAAGTGCGCGCACCTGATGGGCAGCTTCACGCCAGCTGATTGAAACAAATTCACCCGTTTCGGACGATTTTGTCCACCAAAGTGGTTTGTCGCCATGATGTTTTGCCAGATCAAAAAACATCATCGGCAAGTTCTGCCAGTTGGCATAATCCTGCAATTGCGTCATGGCGTTTCCCTGTAATCGTTTTCTTATATATATGTTGTACGAAGCCCATCGAAACGGTGATCAGATAAACTGTTTTTGATCTTTTTGCCGCGTCATGCTGGCGATTAAAATATCTTTGTCTTATATCGCAGCAAAGCCTTTTATGTTCCGAATTATCTGGAGGACCAATGAACGCGATCAACAAGAACCTGCCGACCTGGGATCTAAGCGATCTTTATGCGGATGCCAAAGACCCCGCCATTCGCAAAGATCTTGACGATGCCAAACAGCGTTCGGAGGCGTTCCAGAAGGATTATCAAGGCAAACTGGCCGGTCTTTCCGGCGATGCTTTGGCCGCGGCAATTGTCGAATATGAAGGCATTTCCGAAATTTGCGGCAAGATCGGGTCTTTTGCCGGCCTTCTTCATGCGGGGGACGGCAGCGACCCGGCAATTGGCCAGTTTTACCAGGGTGTTCGCGAACAACTGACCACCATTTCCAGCTTTACCTTGTTTTTCGGGCTGGAATTAAACCGCATCGACGAAAGTGCATTGCAAGCCAAATACGACGAAAGTGATGCCCTGGCGCGCTATCGTCCGTGGCTGGATGAAAACCGGTCTTTCCGCCCGCATCAGCTTTCGGACGAAGTTGAACAGGTTTTACATGAACGTGAAGTGGCCGGTTCGGGGGCATGGATCCGTTTGTTTGATCAAACCATGGCCGAACTGCGTTTTCCGATCAATGGCCAGGACCTGACCATGTCGGATGCGGCCAATATGTTGTCATCAACCAAGGTGGAAGACCGTAAGGTTGCCGCGAAATCAATTGGCGATGTTTTGGGCAAAAACATTAAATTGCTGGCCCACATCACCAACACCCTGGCGAAAGACAAGGAAATTGACGATCGTTTGCGCAGTTTCCCAACGCCGGTTAGTGCGCGCAACCTGTCGAACCAGGTGGAAGACGATGTTGTTGAAGCACTTAGCGAAGCGGTTACGTCATCCTATGGGGATTTGTCGCACCGTTATTACAAGCTGAAAGCCAAATGGTTTGGCGTTGATCAGCTTGATTACTGGGACCGTAACGCACCCCTTCCCGAAGATGACGACCGCCAGATTGACTGGGAGGCAGCGCGCGAAACCGTTTTGAAGGCATATGGCGAGTTTTCACCAAACCTGGCCGATATCGGTAAACGGTTTTTTGATAACCCCTGGATCGATGTTCCGCCGCGTGCTGGTAAATCGTCGGGTGCTTTTGCCCACCCGACTGTGCCGTCAGCGCATCCCTATTTGTTGCTGAATTATCATGGTAAAACCCGCGATGTGATGACCCTTGCCCATGAACTTGGCCACGGGGTGCATCAGATTTTGGCGGGCGAGCAGGGCTATTTCCTGTCTGATACGCCGTTAACATTGGCCGAAACCGCATCGGTGTTTGGCGAAATGCTGACTTTCCAGTCGATGTTGCGCGCCGAAACCGACCCGAAAATGCGCCGCATCATGCTGGCAGGCAAGGTTGAGGATATGCTCAACACTGTGGTGCGCCAGATTGCGTTTTTTGAATTTGAAAAACGCGTGCATTCCAAACGTCGCGAAGCCGAACTGACGGTCGAGGAGATCTGCCAGATCTGGATCGACGTACAGAAGGAAAGTCTGGGAGATGCGATCCGGTATGACGAGGAATATAAATATTACTGGTCATATATCCCGCATTTCATCCATTCACCGTTTTACGTTTATGCCTATGCCTTTGGCGATTGCCTGGTGAATTCGCTGTATGATGTTTATCAAAATGCCGAAGATGGCTTTGCCGATAAATATTTCGATATGCTCAAAGCGGGCGGTACCAAGCGTCATCAGGAACTTTTGGCCCCGTTCGGGCTGGATGCATCCGACCCGGCATTTTGGCAGCGCGGCCTGAACATGATCAAACGTCTGATTGACGAGCTGGAGGAACTTTCCTGATATGAGCAATGATAACGACGACGATTTTCGCCAATCCGAAGATAATCGTTTTGGCGGACGCGTGCGTCGTTATGCTCGCGTGGGGGCGTCAGCCGGGAAACTGGCGACGCGCCTTGCGGTTGGTAAGGTTTTTGGAACCGAGGTTGATCACGGGCGTTATGCCGCCGATCTAACCGCCGCCCTTGGCGGGCTTAAAGGCCCGCTGATGAAGGTGGCGCAAATATTATCGACGATCCCCGATGCCCTGCCGCGTGATTATGCCGATGCGCTGGCAGGGTTGCAGGCCGATGCCCCGCCGATGGGCTGGCTGTTTGTCAAACGCCGGATGCGCACCGAACTGGGCGCAGGCTGGCAGGACAAATTTGCCGAATTTGGCAAGGACGCGGCGGCGGCGGCATCGTTGGGGCAGGTGCACAAGGCCACTTTGCCCGATGGCCGCGATGTGGCCTGTAAGCTGCAATATCCTGATATGTCGGCAACCGTAGAGGCCGATTTAAAACAGCTGCGCGCAGCCTTTGCCATTTATCGCCGATATGACAGTGCAATTGATGCTGAAAACATCCAGCTGGAATTAACTGCGCGCCTGCGCGAGGAACTGGATTACGAACGCGAAGCCAAACAGATGGCGTTATATCGCCATATGCTTCGGGACGAATCCCATGTTCATGTGCCTGAACCGGTGGGGGACCTGACGACGCGGCGTTTGCTGACCATGACCTGGCTTCAGGGCGGTAAACTGCAATCGTTTGTGGATCGTAATCCGTCGGAGGAAGAGCGAAACCAGGTGGCGCTGAACATGTTTCGCGCCTGGTATGTCCCATTTTATAAATACGGCGTTATTCATGGCGACCCGCATTTGGGCAATTATTCCCTATGCGATGACCTTAGCGTAAATTTGCTGGATTTTGGTTGTATCCGCGTGTTTCAGCCCAGTTTTGTTGGTGCTGTGATTTCTCTTTATCAGGCATTGCGCGATGGCGACCGAGAAAAGGCGGTGGTGGCCTATGAAAGCTGGGGCTTTACCAACCTTTCAAATGAATTGATTGATGTTTTAAATATTTGGGCCGGGTTTGTGTATGGTCCGCTGCTTGATGATCGCGAACGTAAAATGGAAGAAAGCAATTCGGTCGCCTATGGGGCCGAAGTGGCAGGCAAGGTTCATGCCGAATTGCGCCGTTTGGGCGGGGTAAAGCCGCCGCGTGAATTTGTGCTGGTAGACCGGGCTGCGGTTGGCTTGGGATCAGTTTTTTTAAGGCTTGATGCCAAGGTCAACTGGTTTCGCATTTTCCACGATCTGGTCGGCGATTTTAATGAAGCCGAACTGGCAGGCAATCAGGAAGCAGCCCTGCAACAAGTGGGGCTGGTTCGGCCCGAATAACCATCGGTGCCTTTCTATTGATGGCGGGAACCGGCCTGATGCTGTTTTTTGAATTTGAAGACGGGTTAACTGCGGTGGTGCATCAGTGGTTTTCGTGGTTTTTTCTGATCGGGGCCGGGGCGCATATTTTTGTTAATTTCAAACCGTTCAAAAGTCGGTTGAAATCACGGTCGGGTACTATTTTTGCTGCCGGTTTCGGGATTGTTTTTGTTTTGTCGTGTTTTTCATGGGGGCTGCTTACCGGCCCGCAACTGGAACGCCCGATTGAGGAAGCCCTGGTCTTTGCCCCGTTATCCGCACTGGCGGCGGTTATCGGAAACCAACCGGACGTGATTATTGCAAAGCTGGCCGGGCAAGGTATTGCCGCAACACCGGAACAATCGATTTATAAGGTGGCAGAGAAAACCGGCATTGATGAAAACATTCTGCTGGGCATTATCTTTTTACCCGACAGAGAGACATTGGCGGCAAAGTAACCCTGTACAACAAATCCTTGTGTGAGGTCCTGCCCCTGTGACAGCCATGAATACAGATGAAAGCCGGATGGCACAATGATGTGATCCGGCTTTTTGTCGTTTCAGGAGGACGCACTATCGGGCGGGTTGTGGAAATTTCATCCGGGGAACCATCGGGGCTACAGACTCGGGTTTGTACAATTTCCCGATCTTCAGGGTTTTTCTTCCGGGCAAAGGATAAATTTCTGTATTTGAAGATAAAAATCCGGGAAGGCTGACACGGGGTGGCGTAAATTTTTTTGCTATCCCTGCTTGCGTTGTGGCGACTTTAATGAAAACCTCCGGGTGTATTGGTGGGGCGTATTTAATCCCTTGCGCGGGTGTGATTTGGCAAGAATTGTTGGAAATCAAGGGATTGATTGCGCTTCTTCTGGAATGGCACCTGTTCCATTCAGATAAAGGTGTGTGTGGTTTTCCGCATATTTGCCCTGCTGAGTATTGTAAACCAAAAATAAGTTAAGTGTGATTTTTATATGGTTTTGCTGTTGAGGTCTTGAGAAGAAAATCGCATCTTTCGGTCAACGCAGACAAAGCGGGGCGCTGGTGAATGTTTGTCCTGAGCACCATCGGCGGGTGGGACCCGGTTTGTCACCAAGGCTTTGTTGCCTCGGAAAGCGTGGTGGGAAAGTGGGCGGTTTCTTCTGTTAATTCAGAAGAACCGCCTTTTTTCGTCCTGAACCGAATTTTCCCTTTCACGGGAAATGGGCTAGGGACCGTTGCAGCCAAGGTTGCCGTGCTATCAAGTTAAGGAACGACCGGGGCGCCGGACAAGGGTTTAATAAAACAATACCAAAGTCCCGGAAACAGGGACGCTACAATAAACGAATGACTGACATACCAGACAGGATTGTTCAAATAGGGAAGGAGGTACGACGCGATGAAGCTGGCCGTTCCAAAGGAAATATGGCCCGGTGAAAAACGCGTTGCCATCACGCCCGATACCGTTAAGAAATTTACGGGATTGGGGTTCGAGGTGGTAATCGAAACCGGTGCAGGCGAAAATGCGTCGATTGCGGATGATCGTTACGCCGATGCCGGAGCAACCATTGCCAAAACGGCAAAGACCGCTGTGGCCGATGCCGACATCGTGCTGAAGGTTCGCCCGCCGATGGTCGAAGGCAAAACCAACGAGCTTGCGACTTATAAAAAAGGGGCTGCCGTCATCGGGCTGATCGAGCCTTATGACCGCGCCGACCTGATTGGTAAAATGGCCGAAGCCGGTGTGACCAGCTTTGCCATGGAACTGGTGCCGCGCATTTCACGCGCCCAGTCGATGGATGTTTTATCCTCGCAGTCAAACCTTGCCGGTTACCGTGCCGTAATTGACGCAGCTTATGAATTTGGCCGTATTTTTCCGATGATGATGACAGCGGCAGGCACGCTTGCCCCGACCCGTGTTGTTATTGTGGGGGCGGGTGTTGCCGGTTTGCAGGCAATTGCCACGGCCAAGCGCATGGGGGCGGTTGTGTCCGCCTTTGACGTGCGTCCGGCGGTAAAGGAACAGGTCCAGTCACTGGGCGGTACCTTTATCGAGGTGGAGGATGACGAAGCCGAAACGGCCGAAACTGCGGGGGGCTATGCCCGTGAAATGTCGGACGCTTACAAACAAAAGCAGGCTGCCAAGCTGAAAGACGTATTGGCGAAAACCGATATTGTTATCACAACAGCCCTTATTCCCGGGCGTCCGGCCCCGGAAATTGTCACCGCTGACATGGTTGCGGGCATGAAGGATGGCTCGATCATTATTGATCTGGCAGCCGAACGTGGCGGTAATGTTGCCGGGGTGAAGGTGGGTGAAACCATCATCACAGAAAACGGGGTTAAACTTATTGGCCCGTCCAATATTGTAAGTTCGGTCCCGACTGATGCCACCGCGATGTATGCCAAAAACCTTTTGAATTTTGTGACCCTGATGGTGGATAGCGACAAAAAGGAACTGGCATTTAACCGCGAAGACCAGATTATTGCCGACACCATGTTAACCCATGACGGCAAAATCGTTCATCCGAAATTTGGTGCCCAGGAACCGTCGGGGGAGGCTTCCGATGACTGATCAATCTTTAACCCAGTCTGCCAACGACATGCGCGATGCCGCCCTTGGCCTGGCCGAAAAAGCTGCCAAGTTGGCCGATCAGGTAGCAGCGGGCGCACATGATATGGCAAATGGTGCCGCACATGCAGCATCCTCTGGCGGTGTCAGCCCGACTGTAATGGGCCTGACGGTTTTTGTGCTGGCCTGCTTTGTTGGCTATTACGTGGTGTGGAAAGTAACACCCGCCCTGCATTCGCCGCTGATGGCGGTGACCAATGCCATTTCATCGGTGATTATTGTTGGCGCGCTTCTGGCGTCCGGCCCGGTGGATATGAACATCTCCAAGGTTATGGGGTTTGTTGCCGTGGTATTGGCATCGATCAATATCTTTGGCGGTTTCATCGTCGCGCAACGCATGTTGCAGATGTTCAAGAAAAAGAAGTAGGGAAGGGGAAACATCATGTCGGAAAACCTGTCGGCTTTCCTGTATCTGGTCGCCTCGGTCTGCTTCATTCTGTCCTTGCGCGGCCTGTCATCGCCTGATTCCGCCCGTACCGGCAATATGCTGGGCATGGTCGGCATGGCGATTGCGATCTTCACCACTCTGGCCTCGCCAGAGGTTTTATCTTACACCACCATCATTGTCGGCATTCTGGTTGGCGGGTCGATTGGCACCATTATCGCCCTTAAAATCAAGATGACGGCCCTGCCGCAGCTTGTAGCAGCCTTCCACTCGCTGGTGGGTCTGGCGGCTGTGTTTGTTGCCGGGGCGGCCCTTTATTCGCCCGAGGCCTATGGCATTGGCACCGTCGGCGAAATTCACCCCGCCAGCCTGATTGAAATGGGCCTGGGTGTTGCCATTGGGGCCATTACCTTTACCGGGTCACTGGTGGCCTTTGGTAAGTTGCAAGGCCTTGTATCGGGCACCCCGGTGCAGTTTAGTGGTCAGCATTTGCTGAACCTTGGTATTGGCATTGCCATTATCGTGGTTGGCATCATCTTTGTTACCACCGAAAGCCATACGGCCTTTTGGCTGGCGGTTATCCTGGCGCTGGTTTTGGGGATTACGCTGATCATTCCCATTGGCGGGGCCGATATGCCGGTGGTGGTTTCCATGCTCAATTCCTATTCGGGCTGGGCGGCGTGCGGCATTGGTTTTACCTTGCAAAATAACGCGCTGATCATTACCGGCGCGCTGGTCGGCGCATCGGGTGCGATCCTGTCCTACATCATGTGCAAGGGCATGAACCGTTCGATCTTTAACGTTATTCTCGGTGGTTTCGGGGTTGAAGCAGGCGGTGCCGCAGCCGCCGGTGGCGATGCCGACAGGCCGGTAAAATCGGGCTCGTCCGATGATGCGTCTTTCATTATGAAAAACGCCTCCAGCGTCATCATCGTGCCGGGTTATGGCATGGCAGTGGCGCAGGCCCAGCATGCGCTGCGCGAAATGGCTGATCTTCTTAAGGCCGAAGGTGTGAAGGTGCGTTATGCCATTCACCCGGTTGCCGGGCGGATGCCAGGCCACATGAACGTTCTGCTGGCCGAGGCCGGTGTGCCTTACGATGATGTTGTTGAGATGGACGAAATCAACCGCGATTTTGGCACCGCCGATGTGGCCTTCGTCATCGGTGCAAACGACATTACCAACCCGGCCGCCAAAACCGACCCGTCATCGCCCATTTTTGGTATGCCGGTGCTGGATGTGGAAAAAGCCAAAACGGTGCTGTTTATCAAACGCAGCATGTCGGCGGGCTATGCCGGTATTCAGAACGAGCTGTTCTTTAAGGACAACACCATGATGCTGTTTGGTGACGCCAAAAAAATGTGCGAGGAAATCGTCAATCAGCTTGATGAATGATTGAACTTTCGGTTCGCAAAGCAAAGGGCAGTCTTTCGGGCTGCCCTTTTTGCGTTGATAAAACCCTCGCCTTGCATCGGGATTTTTTATTAAATGGGGTGGCGACCTTTTATGCCTTTTAACGCCGTGGTTGCAGGCTGGTTGCAGGAAGCATTGGAAAACGATTATGGCCGATTTTCGCGATTGCACCTTTGACACACCGCGATTGAAACTGCGCTGTATGCAACTGGAAGATGCCGGGATGGTGTCGGCGTTGATGGTGCCGGAAATTTCGCGATGGCTGGCGTCGTGGCCGCTTCCATTTACCGTGGATAAGGCCCGTGCGCGTATTTTACGCGAGCGCGAAGCCGCCCGGGCAGGCAAAATGTTGCCTTTGGCTGTCAAAGAGCGAGGTACAGGTGCGATTGTTGGCTGTGTCAGCATTTTTCGCGACGCGGATGACCCCAAAAAAGGCGGAACCGGGTATTGGCTGGGGATGGACGCACAGGGCAAAGGGTATTTGCGCGAAATGGGGCCTGTTGTGCTTGCCGCTGCTTTTGAAATGCTGGATGTTGATGTGATCGAGGCGGGGGCGCAGCTTGAAAACGAAGCGTCCTTTGGTGTGATGCGGTGTTGGGGCATGTCACAGGCGGATGACCGGTGGCATTATGCCCCGGCCCGCCAACGCGATGAGCTGTGCCGTTATTTCCAGATCACCCGCGCCACATTTGACGGTCTTGCCGTAACCCGGGGTGTGTGAACGGCACGACAGAGCGGAACGTGGTTTGCGTTCAGGGTTGAAATTGATGTAGTCCTTTGCTGAGTGCAAAACTTAGCGGGTTGTGGCCATTAAAACGCTGCCGCCAATCATAAAGGTGCCGCCAGTATATCCCATGCGCTTTCTGGCAACAGGGCTTTGAAACACCTGGCGGGCGCGGGCGGCAACCAGCGCATAACATGTTAAAAGAACAACGACGACCATGCTGGATGTCAGAGTCAGAATAGCCAGTTGTGCTGTTAAATCTGCCTGCGGATTAATGAACTGGGCCAGAAATGCCATGTAAAAGATGATGGCTTTGGGGTTCAGAATGGCGGTAATGGTGCCCGCCCAAAAGCTGCGCCAGGCAGAATGGGCTTGGCCCGGTGTGGTGATGTTTTCATCTTCTGCCGGGGTTTGGCGGGCTTCGGCGATTTGCCTGTATCCCAACCATGCGAGATAAAGTACCCCAACCCATTTTACGACCTGAAACAGAAGGGCCGAAGCCGCAAGGATGGCACCTACACCGGCAAAGGACAGGCCCATAAGCACTATGCTGCCGATAACATCGCCCAGAATGCACATCATGGCGGCCGCTTTCCCCCGTGTGAGCGATTGCCCGATGACAAGCAAAACACTGGGGCCGGGGATTAGCGTTAAGACGATGCAAGCAGTGGTGAATGCCAGCCATGTTTCAAAGTTCAACGCCATGTCTCCTGTCTGTTAGGCCGGTACTGTCCGCGCGAGAATGCGATAAATTATAAATAACTTATAAGGCGTCTAACGACGATCCGGAAACAGGAAAGGAGAATTTTGCGAAATCGGGGCGGTTTTACGCAGTTATGTGGTTTTGGTGCGCGGCTCATTCGGGCTTGTCTGTAAAAACAGACTGGGCGACACTGATGCAGGTTTTTATGGCTGATATGGTGGATGTCGTTTGAAACTTCGTGTGGTCAGGGTTTCCTTGTTTGCCATTGTGCTGTTGTCGTTGGCTCTTGCGTTATCCATTGCCGGGATTGTGCTGACATATACCCGCCTGACCGATGAAATGCCGGTGGCGGAGGTGACGTTCGAGCAGACCGGGCGCGAAGAGTTTAACGCCTATTTGCGGCTGCCTGGCGAGGATATTCCGCGCAAATACACAATTTATGGCGATCAATGGCGCGTCGATGCGCAATTTGTGAAATTAAAGCCATGGGCCAATATTATAGGCATGGATGCGCGTTATCGGCTGGAGCGGCTGGAAGGGCGTTACGCCGATATTGAACGGCAAAATGCCGGGCCACATCGGGCCTATGACCTGGCATCAAAATATAGTGGGTCGGTTGGAACGTGGTTGTTGCCGTGGAATTTTCTGATTGACGCGCAATATGGCAGTTCGACCTATACCGATATTTCCACCAGTACCACTTATACGGTTTATCGTTCGCAATTTGGCCTTTTGGTGCGTGAAAAGCCAACTGACGCAATGCAAGGTAATGCGGGTGGGATTGGGCATTTGTTTCACTGGTTACTGGGCGATCAAAAATCACCATAAACCGGGTAGGCCGGTTCGGTCTGCTACTTGGCCGGGGCTTTGGTCGTTGTTGTTGTCGGAGCCATTGCGGCGGATGCTGGTTGTGAAGCTGGGGGTGTTGTATCGGAAGTTTGCGGTGACGGTGTGCCATTCGCACCGAGGTGCTCTATTTTGGCGATTTTAGGCGGGTTAGCCTTTTTATAAGCCTTTGCGTCATCGGCAAGGGTGGTTTTCGCCCAGTTTTCGATATCATCTGACAGGGATTTGTCGCCGTCGTTGCCGATGATGGTCAGGGTATAGTCATCCTGGCAGGTGGTGGTGCAGGCAAAATGCAAAATGGCCGTTGCGGTGATTTTGCCTTTGCCGGTGACAATCACAGCGCCCTTTTCCGGGCAGCTATGGGCACGGCAGGCCCCATAAAGCCATAAATCATCGCCGATTTTTTGCCGGATCTGCGGCGGGCCGCTCAAGACCTGGATCATCTGGTCAATCCGGCTGGCATTATTGGCAAGCCAGCTTGATGTGCCCGGGCCGACAAAGGCACCAACACGGTCGGCAAAGCCCTTTGACCAGATCAGTTCATTGGTATCTTCGCATAGCGACATATGATCGCTGTCACAATGTGGCACGGGTGCGGGCGCAGCGTCCTTTGCCGTGCTGGCATTGCCGGTTTTGTCGCTGCCTGTTGTGTCTGACGGGGGACCGGATGTGGGTGTTGCATCGGATGTTGACGTCTTTGCCGCTGGCGCTGCCTGTGGGGATGCACTTTGCGCCAGGGCGGTATTGTCCGGTACGCACAATACCAGTGTCATCACCAATGCCGTGCCCAGCAGGGGGCGCAAAAGGTGAAATTTGCCAGTGTTTGGCAAAATCCGTGTCGGGAGGTGGGGCGGCACGTCATACTCCTGTGATCAGGCATGTCAGCTATGAGAAAGAAGATAGCGTTTCAGCATTTTGATGCAATGGTGTCTTGGCCCGGTGGTCCGGGTTTTAAAAAACAAAACCCACCGTGCCAGTTCAAATACAGGGCCGGGTTTCAGGGAATTGAATACGATTAAAACGCCGCGTCCGAAACTGGCGAGTAGATTTTCGGGGCCTGGCATACCTTTCCACCATCGTTAATTGCACCGCATACCTTCGGGCCGGTGCCGGATGGATTGGAAAGATTATGTTACTTCAAGACAAGGTTGTGATTATCACCGGGGCCAATTCCGGGATCGGCGCGGCATCTGCCAAGCTATTTGCTGCCCAGGGGGCGAAGCTTGTTCTTGGTGCGCGTAATGTTGATCGGCTTGATGCCGTTGTAAGTGAAATTACCGTTGCGGGCGGCGAGGCCTTTGCCCTTGCCGGCGATGTCTGTGACGAGGCTTTCGCCAAGGCGCTGGTCAATGCGGCCATTGGGGAATATGGCGGGCTTGATGTCGGATTTAACAATGCCGGGACGTTGGGATTGCCCGGGGCGCTGGTCGATATTGAACAAGACGACTGGAACCAGACATTGTGCACCAACCTGACCTCGGCAATGTTTGGGGCGAAGCATCAGATGCCCGAAATAGCCAAGCGTGGTGGCGGATCGGTTATTTTTACGTCCACCTTTGTCGGGTATACCATCGGACTGCCGGGCATGACGGCCTATGCCGCCGGCAAAATGGGGCTTATCGGCATGGCGCAATGTCTGGCGGTGGAATATGGCGCGGCAAACGTCCGGGTGAATGCACTTGTCCCGGGCGGAACCGATACGCCGATGGCGGCAAGTTTTGCCAGTGATCCCGAAGCCCGCGCCATGGTCGAAAAGTTCCATGCACTGGGCCGGATTGCCGCCCCCGAAGAGATCGCAAAGGCCGCCCTGTTCCTGGCATCCGATGCGTCGAGTTTTGTTACCGGAACCGCCATGCTGGCCGATGGGGGCAACTCGATCTGCAAAGCAGCCTGATCTGAAATCAGAGGTATAAGGTATAAAAACACAAAACCCGCCAGGCTTGCGCCACGGCGGGTTTCGGCACGGGTCCGATTTTGAAAAATCAAAACTGATTAAGCAAAACCGACCGTACAGTCACGTTCGAGGAACCCCGAAAGTGAAAAAGACTAGAAGCCTTCGCGCTCGATGCGCTTGCGCTCCAGCTTGCGAGAACGACGGACTGCTTCCGCCCCTTCGCGAGCTTTCTTCTCCGACGGCTTTTCAAAGTGACGACGAAGTTTCATCTCACGAAAAATGCCCTCGCGCTGCATCTTTTTCTTAAGCGCCTTCAGAGCCTGATCGACATTGTTGTCGCGAACGATTACCTGCACGGAAACCACGCTCCTTTCAATAATACACAATAAGCCGGAAGGCAGATTTGCCAACCGGATGCTAAAGCGGCCAACATGGCCGTGGCGGTTATATAGTCCAAACCGGATAAAAAGGAAAGAGGGCAGCGTTAGATATCGCGCCTGACGTTGGTTGGAAAATGTTCCGAAGCTTTAATATAAGATTGTTCTTGGCAGCAAACATGGTTTGACCGGATAATAAGCCCATGTCGATATTAAAAATTGCCCGGATGGGCCACCCGGTTTTGCGCAAGGTTGCAGGCCGGGTTGAAAACCCGAACGACCCTGAAATCATTCGCTTAATTGCCGATATGATTGAAACCCTGAAGGATGCTGGCGGTGTTGGCCTGGCAGCCCCGCAGGTGTTTCATTCGTTGGCAGTGATGATATTTTTTGTGCCGCCCAGTCGTGCGAGCGACGATGACGACGAAAGCGAAGTTCCGTTAACCGTGTTGATCAACCCCGAAATTGAACCGGTGGATGACGATGAAAAAGTTGGCGGTTGGGAAGGGTGCCTGTCGATTCCCGGTTTTCAGGGCTATGTGCCGCGCTGGCGCAAAATCCGCTATCGCGGCATTGATGAAAATGGCGACCGGGTGGAAAAGACCGCCAGTGGTTTCCATGCCCGTGTGGTTCAGCATGAATATGATCATTTGATCGGAGTCATGTATCCTGAACGTATGGAAGACATGACCCTGATGGGATTTACCGAAGAATTGCGCCGCGACCCGCCCGATGTTTCGTCTGATAAAGCAGATGCAACCGCGCGCGACCCAGACGATGTGCAACAGGAGAAATAATATGTCGGTTGAGGAAAGTTTCGCCCGTATTGCCCGGCAGCGTGATGATCTGGTGCGTGCCGCCCTGGAGCATGTGGCCTTTGATGGCTGGAGCAAGGTAACCTTGCGCACCGCTGCCGAGGATTTGGGCTGGTCACCTATGGAAGTGGACCGCCTGTTCCCCGGGGGTGTTGGCCAGGTGATTGAACATTATGTGGCATTGACCGATCGTGACATGATGGACCGGCTGGCGGCGATGGATATCAAATCGATGAAAATTCGCCAGCGTATCGGTGCTGCCATTCGGGTACGGCTGGATTTGGCCGAAGCGCACAAGGATGCGGTGCGTGCCGCTGTTGCACATTTGTCCCTGCCGCAAAACCTGCCCAAAAGCTTGCGTATGACGGCCAAAACAGTTGATTTGATGTGGCAGGCGGCAGGCGATACATCGACTGATCATAACTGGTACACAAAACGTGGGCTGTTGGCCGGGGTTTATGGATCAACCCTGATGTACTGGCTGGACGATACATCGGACGGACATCAGGCAACCTGGGAATTTATGGACCGCCGGATTGGCAATGTCATGATGATTCCCAAGGTTAAGGCGAGCCTTGGCAAGGCAGGCAAGGTTGCCGGCACCGGGTTGCGTTTGGGCCGTAAAATAGCATCCTGCGTTCCTACACCGGGCCGCATCGCCCGCCAGTTTGGCGGTGTGCGGTAAGTTTGGTTTGCAGGCCGCCTGTCTGGCTTGGCCGGTTTTAACCCGATAAACAAAACCCCGTTCCCGATTTACCCGGGAACGGGGTTTTGTTTTAGGTCGTGCTCAGGATGCAGGGCGTTTGTTCGTTCGCGCCGCTCAGGGCATTAAAAAACTGATCAGGGTTCGGTCCGGTTCCTGCTGGGCTTTCATTTCGGCGGCAAGGTCGACATTGAAAATGGCGTTGCGAATGGCAGCCTTGGCACCGGGGCTGGTAACGGTTTCGGATTTTTTGGTTGCAGCAATCAGCGATGCGGGCGGGGTGCCCATCCACATGCCTTTGTGGTTGTCGCGGGCAAAATTCTGATCGGCGATATAGGTTTTGCAACGGGCATAGGTGTCGCATACATTCATATCAACCATTGCCCATCCGGCGCGTAAAATCAGGCGGTTCAGGTCACTTTGGCCGATATGGCATTCGGTCAGCATCGGGAAAAGCTGGCTGTCGGATACTTTTTCGCACGAAACGGCGTAATCCTGGACAATTCGGCGCACGGCCTGGGCGGCGGCATCACCACATTGAAACGAGATGTTATCTGCCCTGCAAACCGTGCCGGGTTGCGGCGCGCGAATGCCAAACAAATCGACTGCCATGGCACCAAACAAAAGTTGGTCCCCGCGAAGGACAGTGGGGAAACCCGCTGCGCCCGGATTAAATGAACTTGCCCGTGCGACCCCGCCAATGCCGGGGGCAAGCAGGATCGCCATCAGGATTGCCAGCGTGGAGAAAAGTTTTTGCATCGTCCGTTGCCTCACATATGACCTGCCAGGATATCAGCAAAAGCAATGCCAGTTTTGGCAGGCAGATTATGCCGCCCTGGAAATGTTCGCTGATGTGCCGGTTTTAAGGGAGCAGGCCAAGTATCGCAGTGTTGCCAAACGCTGCAAAACCGCCATTGGCAGTGGGGGCTGGATAAAACGGGGTAGGGGATGATGGCCCGATGCAAGTTGGCGGGTTATTTGGGCGGGATGTTTATGGTTATAAAAATACCCCGCAACCCGGGTAACGGGGCGACGGGGTATTGTCTTTGCCAAGGGGCATATCGCCCGGTAACGCGGGTTGCTTTATTTTGCAGTTTTTGCCGGGCGTAGCCAGGTGACATGGCCCATTTTACGGCCCGGTTTGGCCTCGGCCTTGCCATATAGGTGCAGTTTGGCATCCGGGTCGGACAAAATTGCCTGCCAGGCATCAATGTCGTCGCCTAGCAAATTTTTCATTTCCGCGTCGGAATGGTTGGCCGGGTCGCCCAGTGGCAGGCCGCATACCGCACGGATGAACTGTTCAAACTGGCTGGTAACACAGGCATCAATCGTCCAGTGGCCGGAATTATGCGGGCGCGGGGCCACTTCGTTGACCAGCAGTTTGCCATCGCGGGTCACGAACATTTCAACGGCCAGAAGGCCGATAAATTCCATTTTTTCGGCCAGTGTTTTGGCAATTTTTTCGGCTTCTGCGCGCAGGGACGCGCGGATTTGTGCCGGCGCAATCGTGACATCAAGGATGTGGTTGGCATGGCGGTTTTCTACCGGGCAAAAACAGGCCATTTTGCCATCAATGCCACGGGCGACGATGACAGACAATTCCCGTTCAAAATCGACAAAACCTTCGAGAATGGCTTCGCTGCCATTCATGTCGACCCAGGCAGACGCAAGGTTAGTGTCGTCGGTGATTTTTACCTGCCCTTTGCCGTCATAGCCCATTTCCGTGGTTTTTAAGACCGACGGGCGACCCAGTTTTTCAACTGCGGCTTCAAGGTCAGCCAGGGAACGGACAGCGGCAAATGGGGCTGTGCCAACGCCATGTTCGTTGCAGAAGGTTTTTTCGCGCAAACGGTTTTGTGAAATATGCAGGCATTGCCACCCCGGGCGCACCGGCACCATGCCCGACAACAATTTGACGGCATCGTAAGGGACATTTTCAAATTCAAATGTCACGACGTCAACGCTGTTGGCAAAGTCTTTAAGTGCTGTGAAATCGGTATAGTCGGCAACGGTTGCCTTGTCGCACACCTGCTGCGTCGGGCTGTCTTTTCCGGGGCCAAAGACATGCACGCGGTATCCCAGTTCGGCAGCACAAAGGGCCGCCATGCGGCCCAGTTGACCGTTGCCCATAATGCCAATGGTGCCACCGGGGGCGATAATGCGTTTGTCAAAATCAGGGGTCATGAAATCCTCGGATCGGAAAGGCGGGCGCGAACGGGTTATTTGCGGATCGGCCAATTGATTTATGCACATGATAACGGTTCGTGCGCGATGGCAATATATAATGTCAGCTGCAAAAAGGAATATATGCAAAAATGGCGCATCACCCGATGCGCCATAATGCAATGTCAGATTGCGGGATTAACCGGTTCCTCGGCAACCGCATCAGTCTGGCTTTGACGCCAGGCATCCAGACGGTTTGCCAGGTCATCATCCATCAGGGCCATGATGCCCGCAGCCATAAGACCGGCATTTTTTGCCCCTGCTGCCCCAATTGCCAATGTGCCCACCGGTATACCACCTGGCATTTGCACAATCGATAGCAGGCTGTCCAGACCCTTAAGCGCGCGGCTTTGCACCGGAACGCCCAGAACGGGAAGTGGCGTCATGGCGGCAGCCATGCCGGGCAAATGTGCGGCCCCGCCTGCGCCGGCAATGATCACTTTCAAACCACGGGATTTTGCCGTTTTGGCATACTCAACCAGACGGTCCGGGGTGCGATGAGCCGAAACGATTTTCGTTTCATAGGCGACCCCCAGCGTATCAAGAATATCGGCGGCATTTTTCATGGTTTCCCAGTCGGACTGGCTGCCCATGATAATGCCGATTGCCGGACGAGGGTCGCTCATGATGGGGCTCCGTTTGTATGACGTAATTTGCGAAGGCCCGCATTATAGGGAGGTCGTAACGCCATGCAAGCATGACACCGTGAATAAGAGGCCAAAATTGCGCAAAACCGGCAAAATTGCTCAATGGGTGCTGGTTTATACGATATGTCCTTATTTTTGCCGAAATGTCAGTCCACCCTCCCAAGGGTTGAATATCTATCAGTATAGTATGTCTGTAATGGATTTCTACCGTAAGATGTTATAAGATGCAGTGTGGAAGAGTGCCATGCAGGCCATTCCAAAACGCAGGTAGCGCGAGAACCCGACATGAAAGTCACCGAGGCAAGGATGGCATCGTCATCCTTTGGGGCCGGTTCAGAGGGACGGAACCCCGCCGCACAACAGGCAGTCCATGCGACGCAGGCATATGGCCGTGCCACCCCGGGTGGCCGCGAAGAAAGCTATTCGTTGAGTGACAGCCTTGATGGCCGCGATGGCAACAAGGGTGGTTCGGGCAGTGACGGTTCATCGTCGGGTGGCGGGCAAGGCAATAATGCAGGCCGAACCCCAATGGACCCGGCCAATCTTTTAGGGATTCCATCAGAACAGATTACACCTGCCGTTGAGCGTGCGTTGTCGCGGTTAATGACACGGGTTGATACGCTGGTAACGCAACTTGAAACGGTGCAAAAGCACCAGCAGGAACTTGCCCGGCGATCTTCGCAGGACCCGTTTACCGGCCTGTTGTCGCGACCCTCCTTTATGCAGATTCTGGAAAACGAAATTTCGGTTTCGCCACCGCCGGTTTCACCGCGTTGCTTGCTGTTATGCGAAATTGCCGATCTGGAAAATCTTTCCAAAACCTATGGTCAATCGTGCAAGGATGCGATGATCGCCCAGTTGGCCGAGTTTTTAACCGTTTATATTCAGCCGCCGCATCAGTTGGGGTATCTGGGGTGCAACGATTTTGCCGCCCTGTTGTATAACGTTGATGCCGCCGAGGGATGGCGCCGGTCACAGGCAATTGGCGAACAATTGCAGCGCGCCTCATATTTCTGGGACGGGCAACTGGTGGATTATCGTTTGGTGTTCGGGGTTTATCAAATTGGCCCGGGCGAGAGCGTAACCACTGTTATGGGCGGGGTAGACCGGGAATTGCGGTGGTCGATGGCACAGTTTTCCGGCAATCACCTGCCAGAATAAAGCGAACGCACGGTTGAAATATACCCGTCAGCCGGTGATTTGAGTTCCTGTGGCGAGTGCGCGTGTGGCATGTTTTTACACTGGCGGCCCGGGTGTGGTGCACGGAAGCATTTGCGCACAGCTGGGCAATATCGCGGATATTGCCAAAACGGAACATAAGCCAGTTACACAGTTTTATTCGTAAAACCGGCCGGAACAGCATCTGGCGGTGTGGTTTTGCGTGGGCAGATCAGGCAATGATGTCGGGCAGAATTTGCGACTCGGCATATCGGATCTCGTCCTTTAACGCCAGTTTCCGCTTTTTTAACCGAACCAGACGCAACTGGTCATGGCGCGGATTGCTCGCCATTTCGGTAATGGCGACATCCAGGTCGCGGTGTTCCTCGCGCAGAGTAGCCAATTTTTTTTCAATCTCGATCTGATTGATTTCGTCCATTTTTGATCCAGCTTATTTATCAACGCGAACTGCCTGTAATACTATCAGAAAGCGGGCGTGAACCCACACGAATAATGTGCGGCCTCCATCGTGCGCCCGGCAAAAGCGATGGAAAACAGCAACGGGAGATGTTTGATGCGGATCGGAATTTTAACCAGCGGTGGTGATTGCGCGGGGTTGAATGCGGTAATTCTGGCCGTGGTGCGCCGCGCTGTGCTGGGATATGGCTGGGACGTTGTGGGAATCCGCCAGGGGTCACATGGCTTGTTGCAACGCCCGCCTGCGGTGATGCCACTTAACGATTATGTAAATAACGATGGTATGTTGCGGCTGGGTGGCACCATTTTGGGGACAATTAACAAGGGGAATCCGTTTCATTACCCGATGCCGGACGGTAGTTTTTCCGATCGCTCCGATGAAGTCATTGCCGGATATGAGGCCCTTGGTCTGGATGCGCTTATCGGGATTGGCGGGGATGGCAGTATGGCAATTTTGCGCGAACTGGCGCAAAAAGGCGGGATTAACCTGGTTGGGATTCCAAAAACCATCGACAATGATCTGGCCCATACCGAATATTCGGTGGGCTTTACCACTGCGGTCAATGTGGCGGTGGATGCATTGGACCGGCTGCAACCAACAGCCGCCTCGCACGAACGGATCATGATTTTGGAGGTTATGGGCCGCGATGCGGGGCATATTGCCCTGTTTGCCGGGATAGCCGGAGGTGCCGACGCCATTTTGATACCGGAGATGGATTATGATTTGGAAGATTTGGCCCGGCATTGCTTAAACATTCGCAAGCGCGGACGTAACCATGCCCTGGTGATTGTTGCCGAAGCCATTAAAACCGATCAGGGCGAAGCTGTGGTTTCCGGGCATGACGGGCAAAAGGCACGGTATGGCGGGGTTGGCCATTGGCTGGCCGAAAAACTTGGCGACAGGACCGGGTGGGAAACGCGGGTAACGGTATTGGGCCATTTACAACGGGGGGGCACACCATCACCGCGGGACCGGCTGGTTGCATCAACCTTTGGTGTTCATGCCGTCGACCTGATTGCCCAGGGTAAATTTGACCGTGTGGTGGCGTGGCAACAGCGCCGGGTGGTGGATGTACCGATGGCCGATGTTATTACAGGGCCGCGTCTGGTTGATACCGGGGAAACAATGGTTTCAACGGCCATTGGCCTGGGAGCCTATATGGGAACGCCGCCCAAAACGAAAAGAGCCGCGAAAACCGTGTAAAGTAATGATAGGATATTACGGTAAATGAACCAAATTTACCGTAATATCAAAATATCAAAAAACCGGTTTGCCCGATATAAACGTGGCAGCCAGAACAGGGCCGAGCAAAATGGACGCGAAAGGGTTATGGAAGTTTACGGTCGCCTTTTACGGGCGGCCGGGAATTGCCCCTATGTGCCTGTCATTACAGGAAAAATGTGGGCTGGATGTTAATTTGTTGCTGTTTTTGGCCTGGTTGGGCCTGCAAGACAAGGCTCCCCATAGTATTTCGGCCCTAGAAGATGCGGTGCGGGCCTGGCGCGACAATGTGATTTCGCCGCTTCGAACGACACGGCGCTATTTGCGCGACGATCCGTCGGTCGGGGTCCAGGCCCTGCGCGAACAGCTCAAAAAAGACGAACTTGTTGCCGAACGGCTGGAGCAGGAACTGCTATGTGCTGCGGTTGAAACCATAGAAGCCAATCAGGACAGGACGGCCCCCCTCCGCGCCTATCTGTCGCCGTCCCGGTTTGATTTGACCCAGGATGAATGTAATGAAGCCCTGCGTTTCCTGATTGGCAAGCTACCACCCCGGCTTGAGGGATAATGGTGTAAACGGGACTAAGGGGGAGCGTTTGGCCGGTAAAATGCAAGTTCTGCCGGGGCGGTTGTTTGCTCGACGATCAGGGCGGCAGAGCCCGTTATTTTGGGGGCTGCGCCAGGGTGGCGAGGGCCATAATAGCTGTTTCCTTTGACGATGCCGGGTTTTGACCCGTGATCAGTTTGCCTTCTGCCACAACATACATACCCCAGTCATCGCCAGCAGAATAAAGGCCACCCTTTTCCTTCAGAACGTCTTCGACCAGATAAGGCACAACATCGGTCAGGCCAACGCCTGCTTCTTCGGAATTGGTAAAGCCGGTTACTTTTTTGCCTGCAACAAGCGGGGTGCCGTCGGGTGCCTTGACATCGCGCAGAACGCCAGGGGCATGGCAGACAAGTGCTACGACTTTGCCCGCAGCATAGGCACTTTCAAGCAGGGCAACAGAATTACGGTCTTCGGTCAGGTCCCACAGGGGGCCGTGGCCACCGGGGTAGAAAACGATGTCATAATCATCGTGTGAAACATTGGCCAGCTTTACAGTGTTGCCAAGGGTCGCCATTGCGGTGGCGTCTGCTTCAAAACGGCGGGTGTCATCGGTTTGAAAGTCAGGCTCGTTGCTTTTGGGATCCAGCGGCGGGCGGCCTCCTTTGGGCGAAGCCAGGGTAATTTCAGCCCCCGCATTTTTGAAAACATAATAAGGGGCGGCAAGTTCCTCGATCCAGAAGCCGGTTTTTTTGCCGGTGTTTCCCAGTGTGTCATGCGAGGTCAATACCATGAGGACTTTCATATCTTTGTTCCCTTTCTGGGGTTGTAAACTGTGCAGAGCAATGGTTTTACCGTTGTCCTGCGAATGATCCCGGGTTTTCGGGGATTGGAAGCGGCCCGAAACGGCTTTTTTCAGGGGTGTCTTAAGGGCCTAAAAATAGACCGGTCGTCTAATGTGGTGGTAAATAACAAAGAAAAGTTATGCTACCCTCTGACAGGGTGGCGGGGGCCTTGCTTTTACAAAGTGTCTTGTCGTAACTGCAGTTGTGTTGTCGCCATCGCGGCTTTTAACGGGCTGTCATCCTTTGTTATTTTCGCCATTACGCTGGCCCCCAGCCACGACTGATACAGGGCCTGGGCCAAGGGGGCCGGATCTGCGTTTATGGCAAGGGACCCATCTTTAATGCCTTCGGCAATTATTCCAGCCAGTCGGCTGATAATTTTGCCCGTGCCATGTAACAAAACAACCCGCATGGCTTCGGACAGGTCGGCGACTTCGGCAGCAAGTTTCACAACCAGACATTTGCTTTGCGGGTCGCATGTCGTTTGTGACGTTAGCCAGTTTTGCCAATATAGCATCAGCCGCTTCGCGCCGGTTAAACCTGGCTGGCCGAACAGTTCGTCCATACCTTTCAGGTAACGATCAAAATAGCGTTGCAGCATGGCTTCGCCAAATGCATCCTTCGACTGGAAATAGTGATAGAAGGAGCCTTTGGGGACACTTGCGGCCGCAAGGATTTCGTTTAATCCGACTGCGGAAAAGCCTTTGCCGCTCATGATTGTCTGGGCGGTATCGAGGATCTTGTCGCGAATGTCGGTGCTTTTCGTGTCGGTTTTCATAACCGCAGATATAGCGGCGATTAGACCAGTCGTCTATAGCTTTTTTAAAGATTTTTAAAAAGTGATAATACCCCGGCTTTGTCCCCGTCAGGCGTTACGTATTTAAACAGGGAAATGCCGGGTTTCCGGTGTTTGTTGCATCTGTACTGCATTGGCCGGGAGGTGATGCCAATGCGCGATGTAAACCGGGGGGATCAATCCTCTTTCATTGATCATTGTGATATTGGCCGTTTGTTTGAGGTTACGATGAGGGGAATACCAGTGATGCGGTTGGCCTTGTCGGCTCGGTAAAAATGCGACTCGATACTTTTGGGTGGATTAGTGGGGCGTCATTGTCCTTCTTTGCCTTGAAAATAAGGGTGTGAAGCAGATTATAGACTTTAACGAAGCCAATCGGACAGTGATGTTTCATTTGAGTGACAGCTTTGATTTTCCCGCATTTTTCTGTGATGTGCCGATGTATTTTGTGGGGCGGAGAGCAAAACCGGACCGCGACAGGGTGGCGGTGTGTTTTTAGATAATTTCAAAAAATTCTGTTTAGGTGAAAACGGCTGAACCCCCTGAAACACCGCCAATTATTGGCAGTTTTGCGACAGGTTGTTAGGGCGAGGGCATAAAAATTGAACGATTTGTGCGCGGAAAGGCTGGCAATCACGTTACAGAATTACTACCATTTTGTTGTGGGCAATATCAGGAATGAGGAGTAGGCGAATGAGCGTTCAATCCCATATCGAAGCTCTTACTGCCAAACATGCCACGCTCGAACATGAACTCCATACGGAGCAGTGTCGACCGTCCCCTGATTTATCGCGAATCTCAAGTATCAAACGGCGCAAACTTGAAATCAAAGACGAGATTAACCGGATCACTCACTGACAAAGGATGATGCAGTTCCCGGTGGACCGGGCACAGGTTTGAACCAGCCAGGGTGCCCTCTGCCGATGTAAAGAACGACCCCTTTTACTTTTCGCCGCCTCCGGTTTGTGCCCACGCCGTGAGGCGGCAACTATGTTTAGCCGATGAATTGCCGGCTAAAAAATCAGCTGCCATTTTACAATGCTCCGCGGATTTTAGGTGCCGTGGCCCGGCGTTTTTAAATTGGCTCAGCCCAGTTATTTCCCCATCCCGCCTTTGTGCGTTTGGCACCTTTGCATCATTCCAGATTACCCTGATCGGAATCGACCAATGTCTAAGGGATGTTTTATCCGTAAATAGGTATTATAATGCGGAATTAACGGGCCATCACGAAACCGGTATTGTCTTTGTATCAGGAGGCAGAAAAACCGGTCATGAAAAAATGGTCAAAATGACCGCCAAGCGGGAGGAACAATACTAATGCCGGGTTGCTATCAGGATGTTTACGCCCATTCAATTACCGATCGCGATGCCTTTTGGGCCGAGGCCGCCAATGCCCTGTCGTGGGATAAAAAATGGGATCAGGTTGTTGATGTAACAGCCAAACCTGCCGCCCGCTGGTTTGGCGGGGGCATTATCAATACCTGTTTTAACGCGCTGGATCGCCATATTGATGATGGCCGGGGCGACCAGAATGCCCTGATATATGATAGCCCGGTTACCGATACTGTAAGCCACTATACCTATCGCGAATTGCGCGATGAGGTGGCGCTGTTGGCTGGTGCCATGCAGGCGCACGGTGTGGGCAAGGGTGATCTGGTTATTTTGTATATGCCCATGATCCCGCAGGCGGCGATGGCAATGCTGGCCTGTGCGCGGATCGGGGCGATCCATTCAGTGGTGTTTGGCGGTTTTGCCGCGCACGAACTGGCGACCCGCATTAATGACGCCAAACCGAAAATGATGCTGTCGGCCAGTTGCGGGATCGAGGGCAGCCGTGTGATTGCCTATAAACCGCTGCTGGACCGCGCAATTGAACAGGCAACCCACAAACCCGATGCTGTTTTTGTATGGCAGCGGCCCCAGGCCCAGGCGGAAATGACTGCCGGGCGCGATTTTGACTGGCAGGATGAATGCGCCAAAGCCACCCCGGCAAATTGTGTGCCGGTGGCCGCAACCGACCCGCTTTATGTTTTATACACATCGGGCACCACCGGGCAGCCCAAAGGGGTTGTGCGTGACAATGGCGGCCACATGGTGGCTTTGCACTGGTCGATGAAAAACATTTACGGCGTTTCGGCAGGCGATGTTTTCTGGGCTGCATCCGATGTTGGCTGGGTCGTGGGGCATTCCTATATTGTTTACGGGCCGCTTCTGGCGGGTTGCACCACCGTTATGTATGAAGGCAAACCGGTGGGAACCCCCGATGCCGGGGCGTATTGGCGGGTGATTTCGCAACATGGGGTAAAGGCGTTGTTTACCGCCCCAACAGCGTTTCGTGCCATCAAGCGCGATGACCCCAATGCCGAACTTTTGAAAAATTATGATCTTTCGTGTTTCGATGCGCTGTATCTGGCAGGTGAACGCTCGGACCCCGATACATTGCAATGGGCAGAACGGCATTTGCACGTACCAGTGATTGATCACTGGTGGCAAACCGAAACCGGCTGGCCGATTTGTGCCAATCCGCGCGGGATTGAATTATTACCAATCAAATATGGCTCGCCCACGGTCGCGGTTTGCGGTTGGGAAGTGCAGGTCGTTGATGAAGGTGGCCGGGAATTGCCAAAGGGTAAAATTGGTGCCCTGGTTGCGAAATTGCCGTTACCACCGGGAACCCTGCCAACCCTGTGGCAAAATGACGACCGGTTTGTTTCATCCTACCTGGCGGAATATCCCGGTTATTACGCCACTGGTGATGCCGGTTTTATTGATGAAGATGGCTATATTTATGTCATGTCGCGTACCGATGACATTATCAATGTCGCAGGGCACCGTTTATCGACCGGGGCGATGGAAGAAGTTTTATCGGGCCATCAGGACGTTGCCGAATGTGCAGTTATTGGTGTGCATGATGATCTTAAAGGCCAGGTGCCGTTGGGCTTTATGGTGTTAAAGGCCGGGGTCAACCGCGCCGATAGCGACATTATCGCCGAGGTGATTGCCATGGTTCGCGACCAGATTGGCCCGGTTGCCGCCTTTAAACAGGCAACAATCGTGGACCGCTTGCCCAAAACCCGGTCGGGCAAAATTTTGCGCCGGACCATGCGTTCGATTGCCGATGGCGAGGCTTATAAAACACCGGCCACAATAGATGACCCGGGTATTTTGCCTGAAATTACCGATGCCCTGCGTGATATCGGCTATGCCCGTGACGGGGCAAGTTAACCATCGTTATCTACCTGTTTACAGCAGGAAGGCCAAGACCGGACCGGGAGTTTTTAAGGGGTGATTTCCCCGGTCAGGCTGGTTGCTGTCATGTTTGGCAATATCGTTTATGCGGTTCTGCTTATGCCTTGCTGGCCCCGGTTTTATGCCGGGCAATTTATGGTCCCGTTCGGGCCTGTCCCACCTGCACACCCTTGTTGGGCCCGAATACCCTTGACCGTCCGCTACCCGTTTAGGGGCGGGCGGTTTTTTTATGACGGGTGATATATAAATACAATATCAGCGATGCCAGAAACGCCCCGCCTGACAGGGTAATCAAAATGATCATAGCCGACGATGCGCCAAACCGGTTTATGGCCATTGCAAACAGCGACGGTGCCAATGCTGATAAAACAAAACCCGGTAATAAGAGCGTGCCCACCTGTTTGCCATAGTGGCTGCTATCAAAAATCAGCAAGGGTAATGTTCCCCGTGTGATGGTCAGTACCCCGTTGGCGGCCCCGAAAGACACTGCAAAAACTGCGGCAGGCCACAGTGAAATACCCGCAGCCAACCCCACGATGAATGACAGAACCAGCAATAACGAGGCGCAGACGGTAACCACAGCCGGGCTGATGTGATGCCCAAACAGGGTATCGGCCAGTCGTGATGCCAGTTGCCCGAACCCACGCAAACTGGCGATGTTAATCGCCTGCGCACCAATCAGCCCCAGCCCCGCCAGAAGGGCAATCATGTGGGCTGACATTGCTGCGTTGATAATATTCATCAGCGACATGATTGTGGCATATAGCACGCCGCACACCAGTTGTTGATGTTTTGTAAGGACCGGGATGCCCGCAGGCGCAAGGGGAGTGTGAGGGCGCTTTTCATCTGGTTGGGCCGCTTGAGTGTGATGCGGTATTGGGGCGACGTGACCCTTTGCCGTATTGGTTCCCGTGCCCGATGGCAGGGATAAATGTAGCGGAAAGGTTAGCAATGCAAACCCGGCATAGCTTAAAAGGGCAACGGTCAGGCCAAACTGAACGTCAATATAATGTCCCAGCGGCCAGAATACGGTGGAGGCCAATCCGCCAAACAGCGTGACTTGCCCCATGCTACGCCGCGCGGCAATGCCACCGAGGCGGGCCAATGTCGCAAATGCAGCGTCATATAATGTAAGTCGCATGGCAATGCCCAGTAAAACCCACGCCAGAAAATAGAAGCCAAGGTTACCGGCAAAGGCAAGGGTTATGCAGCCTGCCACATGAAAAAGCGACCCGGCCGCCATCACCAGGCGCCCACCGTGGTGGTCAATCAGTTTGCCACAGAGCGGCGAGACGGCCCCCATCACCAGCAACGACAGCGAAAAACCGCCATAAATAATGGTGTCACTCCAGCCGTGCTGTTGTGCAAGTCGGCTACCAAAATTTCCAATCAGGTAATAGGCCGTTCCCCAACTGATCAATTGTGCAATGCCAAGCCGGATCACCAGACCTGCGCTGATCATTTTGCCCGTGTGGGCGAAGATGTGGGGCAGGGGGCATTGGCGGGGCCAGCGGCAGAAAGGGCTGCAGGTTCCTGGGGTGCGGGGATTACGGGTGTGGTTGATTTTAACGGGCGCTGCATTAAAACGGAATCTAGCCAGCGGCCAAATTTATAACCCACATTGTAAAATGTGCCGCTGGGTTGAAACCCGTGCTTGCGATGAAGGGCAATAGAACCATAATTCTGGCTGTCGCCAATCGCGGCGACCATTTGCCGCCATGGCCCGGCATCGCACCGTTCTATCAGGCTGGTGATTAAAAGGCTGCCAATGCCTTTGCCCTGATGGGCGGGGGAGACATAAATCGAATCTTCTACCGTATGGCGATAGGCTGTGCGGGGGCGATATGGCCCGGCATAGGCATAGCCACATAAATCACCGGTGGTTTCCTCAACCGCAACCAGATAGGGAAAGCCACCCGCGATTAGCGCTTGCTGGCGTTTGGCAAGTTCGTTTTCGTCCGGGGCGATTTCTTCGAACGAGGCTGTGCCTTCCAAAACCGCCTGCCGGTAAATTGCGGTAATTGCCGGAATATCAAAAACGGTTGCATCACGCACGGTAATCCCCCCATTTTTAAC
>NZ_JFJZ01000150.1 GCF_002115825.1 Thalassospira sp. MCCC 1A01428
GGTGTCTCTGATTGGTGAGGAGCACTTTATGAGCGATCTATTCTGGCTTTCCCGTTCTCAGTTGCAGCGTATTGAGCCCTGTTTCCCACAGGCTCACGGGGTTCCTCGTGTTGATGATCAGCGCGTTGTTTCCGGGATCATCCATGTCATTCGCAACGGTCTTCGCTGGCGTGATGCCCCAAGGGAATACGGGCCGCACAAGACGCTCTATAACCGCTTTGTACGCTGGAGCCGATTGGGTGTCTTTGATCGTATATTCTCTGCGATTGCAGCCGAGAACGGCGAGCCTGAACAGTTGATGATCGACGCCACACATCTGAAGGCACATCGCACGGCGGCCAGCCTGCTTAAAAAGGGGATGTTCCCCGCCGTATCGGGAGAACGAAAGGTGGCCTGAATTCCAAGCTGCATGCCGTCGTCAATGAGCACGGCAAGCCACTTGTCCTGCTGCTAACCGAAGGTCAGATGAGCGATCATCTTGGCGCAAAGCTTATGTATGAAAGCCTGCCAACCTCGGCATCTCACCTGATTGGTGATAAGGGCTATGACAGCGACGAGTTCCGGGCGGCGCTCAACGCCAAGGGTATCAAGCCCTGCATACCGCCCCGCAAAAACAGAAACACACACATATCATACTGCCCAAAGCTCTATAAAACCCGGCACAAAGTCGAGAACATGTTCGGAAAGCTCAAAGACTGGCGCAGGGTGGCGACCCGATATGACCGATGCGCGCACACCTTCTTTTCAGCGATCTGTATCGCCGCTACCGTCATATTTTACCTCAATTAATGAGTCCTGAGCCTA
>NZ_JFJZ01000151.1 GCF_002115825.1 Thalassospira sp. MCCC 1A01428
TGGGGGTGTTGGAATGGACTGACTTGCCAATCAGCATTTCGTCGGTGGTGGAGGTGTTTGATTTTGCACCTGGTGTTTATGATTTTCGAGTGACGGCGGTTAACCGGGTCGGTGCGTCGTCTGATCCGGTGCAACTGCGCAAGGAAATTTATGGTCTGGCGGGTAAGCCGCAAGCTCCGGCCGGCCTGACGGTTTCGACCAGTGGGGGCTATGCCCTTTTGCGCTGGTCGCAATCGTCTGACCTTGATGTAAGGCAGGGCGGGCAGTGTCGATTTCGGTGGAGCCCGGCTTTGTCTGACCCGCTGGTGTCGGAAAGTGCGACCATTGGCGACCCGTTGCCGGGCGGCGATACAATGGCAGTTTTGCCGCTTAAAACCGGCTGTTACCTACTGCAATTTGTCGATAGCAGCGGGACGCCATCGGACGCGGCCTGGGTGGCGTCCGATGGAGCAACGGTGCTGCCATTCACTAATGTTGGCGAGGTGTCAGAGGCCCCGGTTTGGGCTGGTGAGTTCGACAATACCGGCGTGGATGATGGCAAGCTGGTATTGGCCGGGGCCGGGCTGATTGATGATGTTGCGGATTTTGATGCCATTGCCAGCTTTGATGCCCTGGGCGGCATTGTTGCCCGCGGGACTTATCGACATGCGGCGGGTTTTGACTTTGGCGGGATGGTCCGGCGGCGGCTGGTGGCGGATTTTGAAATGTCCGTTGTGTCGGTGATTGATACCGTTGATCAGCGTGTTGGGCTGGTTGATGACTGGTTGTCCTTTGATGG
>NZ_JFJZ01000152.1 GCF_002115825.1 Thalassospira sp. MCCC 1A01428
AGCCGTGAGAGGACGTTTACAAGAGCACGACCAACGAAAGCTTTGATGATACTCTTGGGCGCTTCCGCAATGCCGACATCGTCGACAGCTTCAAGTACCTAGATGATCTCAGTGAGGATTTTTGATCAGTTGGCAGAGAGGTGTCGTTGCTCAAGACAGGCAATAGCTCGGATAGCATCGCTCCCGACCTCTGCCATTGTTGCAAGAGCACGAAGCCTGGGAACGTCCGTCAGGTCACCGAACCGACCAAGACCTGCAACAGCAAATTGGATGACCTGGTGAAGATCCCAGTACGCGAAGTAGCCGCTCTGCAGTTCCGGCCGATTAAGGCAGTGGCGACAGATCTCAGCGGCCTCTATCGAAAAGAATTCGTCAATGTGTGTGTGAACCGGCTCGCCGCCTGGCAGCCGGTCCAGTCCTTCTCCCAGAAAGCATCTGTCCAGCTCGCGTAGCGTGGCAGCAGCTACGCCATCGTCATGCCGCAATAGAACGCTCAGCGCGGTTCGACATGAAAGCCTCCGCGCTTCGATAGTCAGGTCGATCCGATTTATCCAGTACAGCAGTTCGGCCCACGCGCTTAAGGCATTTTCAGCCGGCCGAACCGGGGCTGGCCGCTTCAAGGGGAGTGGACATGCGAGCCGTGCGAGACAAAGGTGTGCGCCCATAAACTCTCGGACCGCATCTTGCTGAAACGGGCATTTTTCCTCCGGTAGATTCAGCCATCTCTCGAGCAACTTGCCGGATGATGGATCGTAAGCGTCCCCTCACGG
>NZ_JFJZ01000153.1 GCF_002115825.1 Thalassospira sp. MCCC 1A01428
CAGCCGCCGCATATCCTTCATGCGACAGAAGAAACGTTCAACAAGATTGCGTTTGGCATAAAGGCTGGCATCATGAGGGATCGGCTTTTTGGCATTTGCCTTGGCGGGGATCACCGGCAAGGCACCTTCATCCTCTATCTCCTGACGGATACGTGCACTGCCATAGGCCTTGTCGGCGACAATGGCCAACGGTGGTTTTGACCAATTCAGAAAGCAGTCGATCATCTTGCTGTCATGGAGTTGACCGCCACTGATCGCGAGGCGCAACGGACGCCCGAGGCCATCTACAGCGGCGTGAACTTTACTTGTCCTGCCGCCGCGTGAGCGTCCAATACCCTCTGCCAGTTCCCCTTTTTTGACCCAGCCGCTGCGCGGTGAGCCTTCACAATCGAACTGTCGATAAAGACAAGGGCATCTTTGTGTTCTGATGCCAAGGCCTCGAATATCTCTCGCCATATGCCGCGTTCTCCCCAGCGGACATAACGATTATAGACTGTCGTAGGCGGGCCATATCTTCCCGGAAGATCCCGCCAGGGCGCGCCGGTTCGAAGAATGTAGAAGATACCATTGAGAACTGTTCTGTCGTCGCGCCGCTTCGGCCCCCGACCATCAACCGGAAGAAGCGGAGCAATGATCGCCCATTCCTTATCGCTCAAATCAAATCGTGCCATGTGATAACTCCCTTTCACAAAGGGTGAATCACATTTCGACTATAAATTTCAAGCGTTCCAATTGGGTTCAGACCCTA
>NZ_JFJZ01000154.1 GCF_002115825.1 Thalassospira sp. MCCC 1A01428
TGATCGAGATAGAAAAAGCCTTTGGGTTTGCCATCGCGAACCATATAGCCGCTGTCCTGATCTGTGCGGCTGATCTTGGTTTCCTTGCTTACAGGCTGGCGTTCTTTGGCTTTTAACGGCTTCTTGCCATGTGCGGCCCGGTCTTCTTCGATCGCCAGATCCAGATCGTCCCAATAGGCCGCGCGGGATTTGGCAACGACTTCCTTATCCCATTTATTCTTGTTGGCATTGGCCTTTAAATGTGTGCTGTCGGTATAGAGCACCGTGCCATCTACCAATCCGTGCTTTATCGCCTGTTCGACAATGGTGTCGAAGATATCCTGCGCCACACTGACATCGCGATAACGCCGCCGGCGGTTCTGTGACAGGGTTGAGGCATCAAACACTTTGTCTGTCAGCTTGAGATGCAAAAACCAGCGATAGGCGACATTGACTTCAATCTCGCGCACAAGCTGGCGTTCGGAGCGCACACCAAACAGATAGCCAATGAACAGGGCCTTGAACATCATGACCGGATCAAGCGCAGGACGGCCATTATCGGCGCAATAAAGCCCGGCAACCCGGTCATGGATAAAGCTGAAATCGATGACGGCATCGATTTTACGAAGCAGATGGTTTGCTGGAACCAGGCTGTTCAGCGTCACCATCTCGAGTTCGGTTTGTTGGGCGGAAGGTTTTTTCAGCATGCCCTATTGAATCAAAACTCCCCGCCAAAGGCGAGGAGTTTGTCAGCAGTCTGA
>NZ_JFJZ01000155.1 GCF_002115825.1 Thalassospira sp. MCCC 1A01428
ATTGAGCCGGTAAAACGCGTCGCCATTAACTATCCGGTTCGGAACCACCGGTGCAAAATTGCGCTGGTGGTATTCTTCGATGATTACCGGCTGAAAATTGAGCCGGTAAAACGCGTCACCGTTAATTGTCTGGCTCGGAACCACCATCTGAATTTTCAGCCGGTGATATTCTTCGACAAAACGAACCCTAACGGCAATAGTTTCAATTATAGAAACATTTATCTTGTCATTTAGTTTCTTTTATGGAAACCTTTGCGGCATCATCAACCGCATAGGTGCATTTTCCCATGTCAACAGCATTAAAAGCCTTCAACGACAACGCCGGGCAACCTGCCGTGTTCAACAAACACGGTCAGATCATGACCAACAGCCGCGATGTCGCGGCATATTTCGGCAAGCGACACGCGGATGTTCTTCGCGCCATTGATAAGCTGGAATGCAGCAAGCACTACCACCTCCACAATTTTGCGGAGGTGGTTGCAGACGTTAAACGGCCAGATGGCAGCACCATCAAGTCCCGTGCCTTCGACATGACCAAAGACGGATTTACGTTTCTGGCAATGGGCTTCACTGGAAAATCTGCGGCAGGATTTAAGGAATCCTACATCGCGCAATTCAACGCTATGGAACAAACCCTGCGCACCATCCCCGACGAACTGGTGCGCGCCCTGGGCATCGTTAAAACCGTTGTCAAAAAGGTAACCGCCATT
>NZ_JFJZ01000156.1 GCF_002115825.1 Thalassospira sp. MCCC 1A01428
ATATCCCTATATGTGGTGGGCTGACACGACGAGCGGGCATTTGAAACAGCGCAATGCGGCGAATACGGCGTGGATTGATCATGGTCTAATGGCTGATGCGTTTTTGCGAACATCCAGCATTGCTAGTGGTGGTGTTGCTGGGCTGCTGCGCAAAGATGGCGACGGATCGCAACTGACCGGCGTGAACGATGACGTGCAAGAGGCGATTGATCAAATTGCTGGTAGTGGGTTTGCGCAGGGGCAAACATGGCAGGACGTTACTGCATCGCGGGCCAAAAATACCGATTACACAAATGATACCGCCAAGCCCATTATGGTATCTGTGTCGATCTATAACGCATCAGGAACTGACAATGTCATCTATTTCATTGTTGATGGCGTGTCGGAAATTGCTGCGAAAGACAGTTACGATAATAGCCGAACAAATAGTTCAACTGTGGTTGTTCCGGTCGGGTCAACATACAGATTTTATGTGGGCAATGCTTCGACGATCCGAAAATGGCACGAATTAAGAGGCCCGGCAGCGTGATGGCCCATGGTGATTAAAGGGGGGTGAAATGAACCATCTACCGCCGGATGTTGGGCAAGATTGGATTTCCGCTGTGCGTAGCTGGGGTGGTGCGCTTGGTATTGCGATGGTGGCGCGGTTATTGTGGCACCAGCGGCTTGTGCGGTTAGGGCAGCGCCGGTTTTGGTCGTGG
>NZ_JFJZ01000157.1 GCF_002115825.1 Thalassospira sp. MCCC 1A01428
AATTGAGTCCAGACCCTAGTACTCTTGGTGAACTTAACGGAAGCGATAAGAAAGACCAATATGGCTTGCTGACCGGCAAGACGGAGGGTACCGGAAAGGATGATATTGGCACAATCGAAGTTCACAATAATTCGAACCTTACTTTGGGGACGGGCAACATCTGGCTGAATGACAACATCACCTTCTACAACTACAGCACGTCCGTCATTGTAAATAGTGCGACGATCAAATTATCTAATGCCATTAAGATTACCGGCAACTATACCCAGACCGGTGGTGGGCTGGTGGTGCAGGCAGCGTCCATGACTGATTTCGGTTCTTTGGACGTTTCGGGCTATGCAAAGATCAGCAATACCAGTTTGGTGATATCGGGCAATAATCTGGCGGTTGGTGATACCTACACCATTGTCGGCGCGGATAACGGCGGGGAGACGACATACGAGATTACAACGGCATCTGTTGTCGGCACTTCGGGCCTTGGCGCAACCACGGCAACCGTGGGCAAAGACCTCGTCGTGACGATTACCGAAGCCAAGTCGGGCGGTTATCAGTCGATCGGGTCGCAAAATGGCAGTGTGGGTGGGTCGCTTGGGGCAACACTGGACCAGATCAATAATAGTTCGTCGTCGCAAGCGGTTGCCTTCCAGAACAACGTTCTGGCAGCAATTAACAGTTTGCCATCAAACCAGCAAGGA
>NZ_JFJZ01000158.1 GCF_002115825.1 Thalassospira sp. MCCC 1A01428
GCTCGTCACCCAAGGCCGACCATCGCGGTCGATAATTGATAATTCTGTATCGTGAAACCGGACGCAATCCGGCAATGAACTGGCGGTCATAACAAGCCCTCTCGATAGCGTTTCACAACACCACCAAAACGGCTTTCGACGACCGCGCTGGTGGCGGGAGGTTCGAAACCTGTCGAGAGGCAGGCGGGTTTATTCCCCCGAAGGGTATTATATTCACCGCCCTCCCGCCCTAAGCGAGAAGCTGCACCCGGAATCCGGGCGCAAAAATAGCCGAAACTGACGTGACGGCTGGCCGTCTCGATACGAGGGTTTCGACGCCCCCACAACGGATTTTTCCCGTTGATAGGCCAAACCATACGCCCGCCATCACGCCCGGTCAATTCACAAAATAAAATAACAAATAAACCAGCCGCACATTCCACCAACACCGTCATTTTGACGGCGTTGGCCATCTTGTCCGTAAATTCGTCTTTGTATCGCGTCCACAGATTGTGGACGCCACGACGGTGCTTTACCCCCAACCGGTCAATTTGACCGTCTCGAATAACGCCGCGTATCGCACCAGCCCGCACCACATCCCCAAAATGAGGACATAGACACGCCCTCACGCCCAAATTGGGCTTAAGGGCCATATCCGCCATAACATCGTAACAACGTGCTGGCGAGCATCCCACACCCTCGAAACGGGGTT
>NZ_JFJZ01000159.1 GCF_002115825.1 Thalassospira sp. MCCC 1A01428
TCCGCCATTGGTGGCGACGATTCAGCTGCGGGTATATCGCCACGAGTCTTTAAAGCATATCCGCTGATCGACGCAAAACGCAGAAATTCCATCAGTTTTCGATATCAAATCGCGATATATCGCTTATTTTTTCGTTTGTTTTAACGAATAATCGTTTACAAACGCGAATAGCAAATATACCCTTTGCGGCATCATCAACCGCATAGGTGTATTTTCCCATGTCAACAGCATTAAAAGCCCACAACGACAACGGTGGACAGCCCGCTGTATTCAACAAGCACGGACAGATCATGACCAACAGCCGCGATGTCGCGGCATATTTTGGCAAGCTGCACAAAAACGTATTACGTGACATCGACAAGCTGGAATGCGATGAAGATTTTTACCGGCTGAATTATCAGCCAGTAATCATTGAATACGAAAACGGCAAGGGCGGCAAACAGCAAGCTCGGGCGTTCGACATGACCAAGGACGGCTTTTGGTTTCTCGTCACCGGTTTTACCGGCAAACCTGCAGCCCTTCTCAAGCAGGCCTACATCGCGCAATTCAACGCTATGGAACAAACGCTGCGCACCATCCCCGATGAACTGGTGCGTGCGCTTGGCATCGTCAAAACCGTCGTCAAAAAGGTAACCGCCATT
>NZ_JFJZ01000016.1 GCF_002115825.1 Thalassospira sp. MCCC 1A01428
GGGGTTTTGTTTTGGGTGTTTATAAAAGCAATTTGTCCTGCCGTTTTCGACGCGCATACGGGGCGGCCCCAAAGCAGGCCATTCGTATGAGAGCGCAGATTTGCATGGAAACGACGGGTAAATGGTGAAACAATTGTGTTGCGGTGCGGTGTAAAACATTCCGGCAGGTGCCAAAAGCTGATATTTGGCTGCCGTTTGCGGGTTTGACTGCTTGACCGCGGCAGGGTGGGACGGTAGCTTGCCGCTCTGAATTTACCGCCAACATTTACAGAGAGTTTGCGCAATGGCGCTTGACGGGTCGCAACGTCCTCCATCATTCCAGGAAATTATCCTTCGTCTGCAAAGCTATTGGGCTGATCAGGGATGTGTCATTCTTCAGCCTTATGACCTTGAAGTTGGCGCCGGTACGTTTCATACCGCAACCACCTTGCGCGCGTTAGGCCCGGAAAGCTGGAATGCTGCCTATGTGCAGCCATCGCGCCGCCCGACCGATGGTCGCTATGGGGAAAATCCCAACCGGTTGCAGCATTATTACCAGTTTCAGGTGTTGATGAAGCCCTCGCCGCCCAATGCCCAGGATCTGTATCTGGGGTCGCTGGCGCATCTGGGGATCGACCCGATGGAACATGACATCCGCTTTGTCGAGGACGACTGGGAAAGCCCGACTTTGGGCGCCTGGGGCCTGGGCTGGGAAGTGTGGCTCGATGGCATGGAAGTCACGCAGTTTACCTATTTTCAGCAGGTCGGCGGGTTTGAATGTGACCCGGTCCCGGTCGAGCTGACCTATGGGCTGGAACGTCTGGCGATGTATATTCAGGGTGTCGAAAATGTTTACGACCTTGATTACAACGGCAATGGCGTTTCCTATGGCGATGTGTTCCTGCAAAATGAAAAGGAACAATCGACCTATAATTTCGAGGTTGCCAATACCGAAATGCTGTTCCGCCATTTCAAGGATGCCCAGGCGGAATGTTTGGTGAATATTGAACGCGGATTGGCACTGCCTGCTTACGAGCAGGCGATGAAGGCCAGCCATATCTTTAACCTGCTTGATGCGCGCGGTGTAATTTCTGTTACCGAACGTGCCGCTTATATCGGCCGTGTGCGCGAGATGTCCAAATCCTGCTGCGAGGCGTGGCTTCGTTCGCGCGGACATCTGAAAGAGGAGGCATAAGACATGGCCGAATTACTGCTTGAACTGTTTTCCGAAGAAATTCCGGCCCGGATGCAGGCCCGTGCCAGTGCTGACCTTGAAAAACTGGTCACCGATGGCTTGAAGGCTGCTGATCTTGGCTTCGATAAGGTTGAAAGCCTGGTCACCCCGCGTCGTCTGACTTTGATTATTGATGGCCTGCCCGATAAACAGCCTGACCTGCGCGAAGAGCGCCGTGGTCCGCGCGCCGATGCGCCGGAAAAGGCGATTAACGGCTTTTTGGCAGGCAATGGCGTGACGCTGGAACAGTGTGAAAAGCGCGAAACGCCCAAAGGTGTTTTCCTTTTCGCAATTGTCGAACAGAAAGGGCGTGCGGCCTCGGTCGTGTTAAAAGACATCATTGAAGATGCGATGAACAAGCTGCCCTGGCCGAAATCCATGCGCTGGGCGGATCACAAGGTGCGTTGGGTGCGCCAGCTTGATCGCATTTTGTGCCTGTTTGACGGCGAAGTCATCCCGGCAAGCTACGGTGTGGTGACGGCAGGCGATGTGACCAGTGGCCATCGTTTTTTGGCCCCGGCTGTTTTCGCGGTTAAAAATGCCAGTGAATACAAAGCCAAGCTGAACTTTGCCAAGGTGATGCTGGATCGCGAACAACGCAAACGTGTGATTGCTGAAGGTTGCGAAAAACTGGCAAGTGATGCGGGGCTAAAACTGGTCGATGATCAGGGCTTGCTTGATGAAGTGTGCGGGCTGGTGGAATGGCCGGTGCCGGTCATGGGCAAAATTGACGATCATTTTATGGATGTCCCGCGCGAGGTTCTGGAAACCTCGATGCGCGAACACCAGAAATATTTTGTTCTCGAAGATAGCAGTGGCAAGCTGGCGGCCCGCTTTATTACCATTTCCAATATGCTAACGATGGACCGCAATGCGCAAATCATTGCCGGGAACGAACGCGTTTTGCGCGCCCGTTTGCATGATGCCAAGTTTTTCTGGGATCAGGACCGCAAGGTTACGCTGGAATCCCGTTTGCCCAAACTTGAAACCATTGTGTTCCATGCCAAATTGGGCACGGTTGCCGAACGTGTTTTGCGCATGCGTGGACTGGCACGTGAAGTGTCGTCCTCCATTCCCGATTGTGACGTGAAGCTGGCAGACCGCGCGGCAGAAATTGCCAAGGCGGACCTGGTGTCAAACATGGTGTTTGAATTTACCGAGCTTCAGGGCCTGATGGGGAAATATTACGCCGAAAATGACGGCGAAAAACCCGAAGTGGCCCAGGCCATTGCCGAGCATTATGCCCCCGCCGGTCCGTCTGATACCTGCCCGACGGCCCCGGTTTCGGTGGCCGTGGCGTTGGCCGAGAAACTCGACACTTTGGCGGGTTTCTTTACCATTGATGAAAAACCTACCGGGTCGAAAGACCCGTTTGCGCTGCGTCGTGCGGCATTGGGCGTTATTCGCCTGGTGCTGGAGAACGGCCTGCGTTTACCGTTGCGGCGTTTGTTTGCCTATGCGGTGTCCCAATACCCGGCGTCTATTCGCCGGGATGCGGCAGTTGAAGAACTTCTTGCCTTCTTTGCTGACCGTTTGAAAGTTCATCTGCGTGAACAGGGCGTGCGCCATGATCTGGTGTCTGCCGTATTTGCGCTGGATGGCGAGGACGATCTTGTACGCCTGCTGGCCCGGGTTGACGCGCTTGCCGATTTTGTATCGGGCGAAAGCGGCGTCAACCTTATGGCTGGCTATAAGCGGGCTTCCAATATTTTGCGGATCGAAGAGAAAAAGGACAATGTTTCCTATGACGCGACAGTGGATGTCGCGCTTCTTTCGCAAGACGAGGAACGCCGTTTGTATGAGGCGCTCATCGACGTCCGGCATAAGGCTTTGCCGCTGATGCGGGCCGAGAATTATGCCGCGGCGATGGCCGGTTTTGCAGAGTTACGCGGACCGGTTGACGCATTCTTTGAAAAAGTAACGGTCAATAGCGACAATGCCGATGAACGGGCCAACCGTTTGAAGCTTCTTGCGCAGATCCGTGCTGCTTTGCATGACATTGCGGATTTTTCAAAGATCGAATCGTGAATAAGGCTGCGGACTGAAATACCAATGCCAGATGAGGAACAGGCAAGATGACCAAATGGGTGTACGGCTTCGGTGGCGGTAGCGCCGAGGGACGTTCGGATATGCGCGAATTGTTGGGGGGCAAGGGGGCAAACCTTGCCGAAATGTCCAATCTCGGGCTTCCGGTTCCACCAGGATTTACCATCACAACCGAGGTTTGCACGGCGTTTTATGACAACGACCGTAATTATCCGGCGGATTTGAATGATGAAGTTGAAACCGCCTTAAAGGCGGTTGAGAACCTGGTCGGGCGCAAATTTGGGAATAGTGCCGACCCCTTGCTGGTTTCTGTCCGTTCGGGCGCGCGTGCCTCGATGCCGGGCATGATGGACACGGTTCTTAATCTGGGCCTCAATGATGACACGGTAGAAGGTTTGGCGGCGGTCTCTGGGGATCGCCGTTTTGCGTATGACAGCTATCGTCGGTTCATTCAGATGTATGGCGACGTCGTTTTGGGTGTCGATCATTACAATTTTGAAGAGATCCTTGAGATCCACAAGGAAGACAAGGGTTATGTCCTTGATACTGAAATGTCGGCCGATGACTGGCAGGATATTGTCAAAGGTTTCAAGGCCAAGGTTGCCGAAGAACTGGGCCGCCCGTTTCCGCAAGACCCGCGTGAACAGTTGTGGGGTGCCATTGGTGCCGTTTTTGGCAGCTGGATGAACGCGCGGGCCAATACTTATCGCCGTCTTCACAACATCCCCGCAAGCTGGGGCACGGCGGTGAATGTTCAGGCGATGGTCTTTGGCAATATGGGCGATGAATGCGCCACCGGTGTTTGCTTCTCGCGCAATCCTTCGACCGGGGAAAACCGTTTTTACGGCGAATATCTGATCAATGCGCAGGGCGAAGATGTGGTTGCCGGTATTCGCACCCCGGCACCTTTGACCAAAATTGAACGTGAAGAATCGGGATCGGACCTTCTGTCGATGGAAGAAGCGATGCCGGCGGTTTTTGCCGATCTGGTGGCGGTGCGCGACAAGCTGGAAGCGCATTATCGCGATATGCAGGACATGGAATTTACGGTGGAATCCAACCGTTTATACATGCTGCAAACCCGGTCGGGCAAACGGACGGCCAAGGCTGCTTTGCGCATTGCCGTTGAAATGTGCCAGGACGGTGTGATTAGCCGTGACGATGCCCTGATGCGCGTTGACCCGGCCCAGCTTGACCAGATGTTGCACCCGACGCTGGACCCGGATGCGGAAAAGCAGGTGATTGGCATGGGGCTTCCGGCATCGCCGGGCGCTGCTTCGGGCCAGATCGTGTTTTCCGCCGAGGTCGCCGAAGACTGGGCGCATAACAAGGGCCGCAAGGTTGTGCTGGTGCGTATTGAAACCAGCCCCGAAGATATTGCCGGTATGCACGCGGCTGAAGGCATTCTAACCGCGCGCGGCGGCATGACCAGCCATGCAGCCGTTGTTGCCCGCGGTATGGGAAAACCCTGTGTTTGCGGGGCAGGCGCGATCAAGATTGATTATCGCGGCGGCACCATGAATGCCGGCGGGGTAATGCTGAAAGAAGGCGACGTTATCACCATTGATGGCGGCACTGGCGAAGTGATGCTGGGCGAGGTTGCCACTCTGAAACCTGATCTGTCAGGCGATTTTTCGCAATTGATGGAATGGGCCGATGATGTGCGCCGCTTAAAAGTCCGCACCAATGCCGAAACCCCGGACGATGCCGAAACCGCACGCGGATTTGGTGCTGAAGGTATTGGCCTGTGTCGGACCGAACATATGTTCTTTGATCCGGCGCGTATTATTTCTATGCGCGAAATGATTTTGGCGGAAACCGAAGCCGGGCGTCGCACCGCGCTGGCCAAACTTCTGCCTTATCAGCGTCAGGACTTTATCGACCTGTTTCGCATCATGAAGGGCCTGCCGGTTACCATTCGGTTGCTCGACCCGCCCCTTCATGAATTTTTGCCGCATGGCGACAATGAAATTGCGGAGGTCGCCAAGGCTGCGGACGTATCGGAAAGCATTGTTCGCCGCCGGTTGCTGGATCTGGCCGAAGCAAACCCGATGCTGGGTCATCGTGGATGCCGCCTTGGGATTAGCTATCCTGAAATCTATGAAATGCAGGCTCGCGCTATTTTTGAAGCTGCAATCGAGGTTTCAAAGGATGGGGGTGATCCTGTTATTCCCGAAATCATGATTCCGCTGGTGGTTGGCAAAAAGGAGCTCGAAATCCTGAAGGCCGCGATTATTAAGGTTGCCGGTGAAGTCGAAACCGAACAATCGGCGAAACTGACTTATCTGGTTGGCACCATGATCGAATTGCCGCGTGCGGCCCTTCGTGCTGGCGATATTGCCGAGGAAGCCGAATTTTTCAGCTTTGGCACCAACGATTTGACCCAAACCACCTTTGGTTTGTCGCGTGACGATGCTTCGCGCTTCCTTGATACTTATATCGCCAAGGACATTTTCGCAGGCGACCCGTTTGTATCGCTTGATCAGGAAGGGGTGGGCGAGTTGATTGCGCTGGCGGCAGAACGCGGCCGCAAAACCCGGGCTGACATCAAACTGGGCATTTGCGGCGAACATGGCGGCGACCCGTCATCAATTGCGTTCTGTGAAGCACAGGGCCTTGATTATGTTTCCTGCTCGCCTTACCGGGTGCCAATCGCGCGATTGGCCGCAGCACAGGCCGCTTTGAAGAAATAACGCCCCGCCGGTATGGTTCGCTTTGACGACTGTATTGATTGATGCCCGCCTTGATCCTTATAAGGGATCGGGGCGGGCATTTTTCGATTTCAGGTTTTGCTTTGGAGAAGTTGTCGTTTGACAACTTCTTTGGCGGGGAGTATCAGTGTGAGCAGGAAACGACATCCTAAGAAAGATGTGGAAAAGGTTTTGTCACATCTGGAATCCATTGGTTGGGTTGTTGAAGTTCGCCATAGCAGCGGACATGCGTGGGGTCTTTTACGATGCCCTAATAATGATCGAGATTGCCGGTGTGGTGAGTTCTGTCAGATGTCAATTTCCTCTACACCGCAAAACCCCGCAAGCCACGCGGCGAAACTTGAAAACAAGGCTTTGAGCTGTATTTACCTGCGAGATGAAAAGGAAAAAGATGATGGAATTGTTTGAATTTGATCTTGTTTTTTCCCTTCCTGAAGGCAGCACGCATGATGCGTTTGCTCTTGCTGATTGCATCTATGCCGCAGGCTTTGACGACGCCGTAATTGGAACAGGGCAGCCTGGACTTTTAGCCGCTTCGCTGGAATGCGAGGGCGAGGACGCCGAAACTGTCATTCGCCAGGCCGCGCGTGCAATATTGCCGCACTTGCCAGCAGGTTCATGGTTGCGTGAAGTTCGCCCTGATCTGGTAAGCTTGGCCGATGTGGCCGGGCGGCTGCAAATTAAACGCCAGTCTTTACAAAAACGCCCGATGCCACAGCCGGTAACGCACGGGCTTTATCGCGTCACGGAAATATTTGGCGTTCTTACGCAACAGCTAACGGAAAAACCCGGTGCACGCTTCGATATTGATCATGCAAAGCCATGGTTCGCGGCGGGACAAGGGGCGCAACGATTAAATGCCCGACTGGCACTAGGGGATTTGGATGCGGCGTCCCTTGATATTGCAGCGGCATAAATTATCGTTTTAAACGCAAAATCCCCCGAATATGTCATTCGGGGGATAAATCGTAATTACGTAACCATTGCTTATTCAGCGGCGGGCAACTGGACCCAATCGGGTACTTTGACGGTGATGGTTGCATCCCCGGCTTTTAAGCTGGCATCGTCTGAAATGCGTTCGAGGCGGATCATCGCCAGCCCGGCCGTGCCGTGGATGCTTTTGATGGTGCCTGCTTCGCGGTCATCATTCATGATGATGCTGCCAATTTCCGGTGTGGGGCCGTCAATTTCGATGGGCAGCAGGCGTTTGCGCACCAGTCCGCGATATTTGGTTCGTGCGGTTAATTCCTGGCCCATATAGCAGCCTTTCTTGAAATCAACGCCGTTCAACTCCTCGAACCCGTTTTCCAGTAGAATGGCTTTGTCGACCTCAAGCTCCTCGCTGCCATTGGGCAGGCCCAGGCGGACGCGCAACGCGTGATAGGCGTCTGGCGTGCTTTGGGTTGCGCCGATGCCTGCCAGAGTGGATTCTTCGCCGTGTGGTAACAATACCCGTGCGCCCATAGCCGCCAGACGCGGATCAACGGCTTTGATGCCATTGCCAAAGGGCGCCGTCGCGCCCGATTGTTGCGGCAGGGAAAGGGATGCCAGGGCGTTGTCGCCAAAAACCGCAAACACGTCGTATTCGGCACTAACGTCTGTTAGTTCGACCTTGGCGCGTAATTTATACATGCGCAGTTTTTTAAAAAGGTTTTCAGCGCGATCCCCGCCTTCGCCGTCGATCAGCAAGCTGTTGTCATCCTGATGATACATGAAAAAATCAAACAGGAATTTACCCTGCGGGGTTAGCAAAGCCCCATAGCCCGAGTGATCCGGGCTGATTTTTTCGACGTTGTTTGAAACAAGCCCTTGTAAAAAATCGATGCGGTCTGCACCACTAACGCGGATCACGGCGCGATTGGGCAGGGGGGTGTATAAAGTTTCGCTCATTTCCAGGGTGGCTCCGTAATGTCGGAATTCATTGCCGGAATGTGGGGCAAGTGCGATGGTTTAGCAAGGTCCGAGGTGTTTTGCGGGTCTGCTATTCTGACAGGTCAAAAACTTGATTGGGGCGTATCACCTTAACCGTGCCTTTATAGAAAACCCTTCATTAACCCGAAACAACGCGATAAAACCCAGCTATGAAAATATTAATGCTTGATCGTTCTATCGGGTTTGAACCCGACGATATTACCGCACGCCCGCTTGGGGCGCGCCAAAGAGGCTTTATTGCCCTGGCAGAAGCCTTTGTTGCGCGTGGCCATGATGTGGTCGCACGGCGCAGCAGCGGCGCATATGTTACACATAATGGCGTTCGCTGGGGCCGACTTGATGATAGCGCACCTGCCTTTGGCGATGCGTTGCCAGACCGGATTTTGGCATGGCGCGATCCGTTATTGCTTGATGAACGCCCCGTGGCCGAGGATGGGCTGCGCTGGTTGTGGTATGACGGTGATGTGTTGCGACTGGACCAGAACGACGCCCGCATGGCATTGCTGAGCAGCCTTGCCCGACTGGTTTTTACCGACCCCCGCCAGCGCGAGCATTATCATAATGATCTGGGTTTTATCCCGCGCATGATTGCACCGGGGGCGTGTCCGGCGTTTGTTGCAGCAGGGAATGATCATATCGCGGTGGATACCCGTGAGCCGCTGGCGATCAGTGTGGCGGGCTGGAAAGATGGCATCGACCAGTTGATCCGCGTGTGGTGTGAAGAAATGCCCGTTAAACCGGCTAACGCCCGGTTTGAAATATATTCAGCCGCCCTGTCCAATGCACTGGCCGGTCTGGATAGCCCGGTGCCCGATGTGCTGGTGAGTTTGGTGCGCGATGCATTATCTGACGGTGTTCGGGTGTGCATGCCGCTGGCCGAAAATGAAATGGCAGAAAAAATTGCCACGGCGCGGGTGTTTATGCACCACGGCACAACAAAAACCACACGGGACCATGCGGGTACCTGGCTATGTGATGCCCTGGCTGCCGGGACACCGGTTGTGTCCTTTGGCGGGGTTGCCGAAGCGCGGATTGAGAATGGTCGCAATGGCTATATCGTGCCCGATGATGCGGCCTATGGTAACCTGGTGGCGCAAATGCTGGGCGATGATGCGTTTTTCGCAACACAATCGGAAGCGGCGCGAAACGGGCGGCGCGAATGGCTAAATGTTGCCGCTGATCTGGAGAAGATCTAATCGTGCGTTTGCTGTTCATTACGTCAAACCGGCTGGGCGATGCGGTGCTTTCCACATCGGTTTTGCGTTACTTTGTTGAAACCCGCCCCGAATTACGCATTACCGTGGCCTGTGGCCCGGTTGCCGCCCCGATATTTGAAGCCGTGCCCAACCTGGAACGTGTTATTACAATGCCCAAGCAAAAACGCGGCGGGCATTGGTGGCGTTTATGGAAATCGGTGGTGACGACCTGGTGGGACGTGATTATCGATTTGCGCGGCAGTGCCACGGCATTTGTCTTGCCCGGGCGTAAACGCATTGTTCTTTCAGGCAACGATGACAGCATTCATCGGGTCGAACAACTGGGACGGTTGATTGGTGTTACACCGCCGTTAAAGCCGCATATCTGGGTAGGACCGGATAATATTGCCAAGGCAAACACCCTGTTGCCAGCGGCACCCCACCCGGTTCTTGCGATTGGGCCGACGGCCAACTGGCCGGGCAAAATGTGGCCGGTTGAGCGGTTTGTTGACCTGGTGAAACAACTACGTGCACCCGATGGGGTGTTGCCCAATGCACATGTGCTGATTGCCGGGGCCCCGAACGAACGTGAGGCGGCTATGCCGGTGATTGAGTGTGTGGCAGAAACGGAAAGAACGGTTTTGTTTGGTGAACATTCGTTGTTAACCGTACAGGCCTGTTTGTCGCGCGCCAGTTTGTATGTCGGCAATGATTCCGGTTTGATGCATATGGCCGCCGCGGCAGCCGTACCAACATTGGGCCTGTTTGGGCCGTCGCGGGTGGAAAATTATGGCCCGTTTGGCGAAATGACGGCTTATGTAAGCACAGATCGCAGTTACGACGAAATATGGTCAACAGCGAATTATCGGGCCCGGGATAGCGAAATGTACGACCTGGCTGTTGAAAAGGTTATTTCCGCTGCATCCGAACTGCTGCGCCGGGAAAGGGGCTGATTGCATGGTACAGACCGAAGCTGTCAAAACCGGTATTTCTACCCCAGCGGTAAAATTGTCCGCCGTTATTGTCGCCCATAACGAGGAAGACCGGCTGGCATCGTGTTTGACGCATGTTGCTTTTGTCGATGAAATCATTGTTGTTTGCGATAAATGCAATGATCAAACCGAACAGATTGCCATTGATGCCGGGGCAAAGACATTTGCCGGAAGCTGGCATATCGAAGGTGAACGGCGCAATTTTGCCCTGGCCCAGGCCAGCGGTGACTGGATATTGGAAGTGGATGCCGACGAACATGTTTCGGCGGAACTGGCCGATGAAATTCGTCAGGTAATTGCCACTACCAACTATGATTATCACCAGTTGCTGGTAGATAATTATATCGGGGATCGTTTGGTGCGATATGGCTGGGGCGCGTCCTTTGGCAAGCCGGGCTATGCCGGGTTGTTTCGCCGGGGGGCGAAACATTGGGGGCCTCAACGGGTTCATCCGGCCGTTAAATTCCAGGGTCGCAAAGGCTTCGAGTTGAAATATCGGGTGCGTCATTACGTTGATCGCAATATTTCCGATATGATTCGCCGGCTAGACAGTTATAGCACAGCCCGTGCCGCCGATTTGCGAGAGAGTGGAAATATCGGCAGTTTTTCAAATAATTTGCGCCGTATGTTTTCGCGGTTTTTTAAATGTTATGTCCGACGCAAAGGATACAGGGAAGGGGGAATGGGGTTTTTGGTGGCGATTTGCGCCGCACTGTTTCCCATGATTTCCTATCTTAAGGCCAGGTACGAGGACAACTAACGACATGGCGAAAATTGTACTGGCCGATGACGGCATAAAGTTCGACGCCTATACGCTGGATCAAAAGGCACTTGGCGGGGCAGAAACAGCGGTTATTTCACTGGCCGAAAGCATGGCGACCCTTGGCCATGACGTGACAATATGTAATCGATGCGATGCGCCACATCATCGTAATGGTGTCAACTGGCAGCCGCTGGACCATGATTTTCCGGCAACGGCAGATTTGTATATCGCCAATCGTGGCGACAAGCTGATTACCAGAATGCCAGGGGCGCGACGGACGGTTTTCTGGATTCATAACCCGGCCGGATTTCTAAAAAAATGGCGTTTTTTTCGCCGCCTTCTGGTTAAGCGCCCGACAATTGTTTTTTCAGGACAGCATCATATGGCAACAATGCCCGGGTGGGTGCCGTCTGGTGAAAAAGTGATCATACCGTGCGGTATCGAAAACCGGTTTCTTCATGCCGACGTGACGGACGACATACGCCCCAAACGGGCAATCTTCACATCCAACCCTTTGCGATCACTTGATTGGCTGGTGGATTTGTGGGCAGAAAAAATTCACCCGCTGGCACCCGATGCGGAATTGCACGTGTTTGCCGGGCCACAAACATATGGTGCCGCGGGCGACCGCAAGGCAATGGTGATGAAGAAAATTCTGGACCATGCGGCAACTTTGGCGGATCGCGGTGTTGTGTTGCGCGGCCCGGTGCCAAAGGCCCGGTTGCTTGATGAAATGCAGGCCGCACGTGTGATGCCTTATCGCGGAGACGTGGGCGAAACATTTTGCCTGGCCCTGGGCGAAGCGCAGGCAATGGGCATTCCTTGTGTTATTCAGGATGTTGGCTGCGTTGCGGAGCGTATCGTCGATGGTGAAACAGGGTTTGTTGCCAGTACGGACGATATTTTTGCGGCACGGACCGCAGAACTTTTGAATGATGACAGTTTGTGGTTGCAGCAGCATAAGGCCGCCCTGTCACGGCAGCGCAATTGGGGCTGGGAAGATGCGGCGCAGGCTTTTATCAACCTTATTCCCAAATAGGAATGTGTCACCAAAGGAAGGTGATGAAGGTATGTCGTATAGATTTTTTCCGGGAAAATAATGCATTCTTATCCGTAGGGATATGATTGTATAGACGTCGGTATTGCGATCCAGGGTGTTGTTTTTAAAATAAAACCTATGTGGCATCTGTTTGGGAACCTTTCTAATTCCCAAATGTTTATCTGGTAATGTTTTGTTAAAGAACGTGGCCGGAGGATACAATGATGTCGTGGATAGAGCATTTCGCCTTGGGCGGCATTCTGGTTTTTGCCGCTACTGTTTCCCTGCTGGCAGCCAGCAATATGATGCAAGACCCGAATTTGGCACCGTCAATGGCACGCGCCAGCGGCGTTAGCATGTATAACTTTGACAAGCTGCACAGAAGTTCGACGCAGGCGTGTCTTGCAGGTTGTGAGATGATGGTGGTACGCCGTGCGCAGCAGGATGGCACAGAAACGGCCCTGTCAATGTCGTCAGATCTTGTGAAGGCCGATTTTCAGGTTAAATAAAAGATCCGTGCAGAAAGCCTGGTTCGCGGTTTTGTGGTGGTGTTTTGCCAGATCAGGTTTAACAACAGGGGCCGATTTTGGCGCGAAGCGGATTAGCAATTGTTCCAAATCTGATTAAAGGGTTGGTGCGTCGGGATGTGCCGATGCGTAGCAAAGCCCTGTTATTGGCCGGGTTGGTTTATCTGGTCAGTCCTGTTGATTTGATACCGGATTTTATTGTCGGTGCGGGCTGGATTGACGATTTGGTGATTGTGCCGTTGCTGGGCTGGTTTTCCTGGCGGGTTTTGCCACCTGTTGTTCAAAACGACATGAAAAAAGACTAATCTTTCGTGACGTTAAGCGTGCTTTACCCTCGCAATATCCATTCTTTACCCGTCTGATTTTCAAATTTTATCATTTTACCGCATATGTGCGACGGAATCGCGGTGCGGGTTGCATCTGTTGTGCCGGTTTCATCGGTGTCTTAGTAACAAGTCGTATTGACGGGGTTCGTGTTTGACAAACCTTGTTCATGCTTCCTACCTTGCCCGATTGGTTATTCATTCCGGGAGGCGACAATGAGCAGCGATTTTCGTGCATTGATGTTAAATGCGTCAGATGACGGCAAAAAAGTCACCCCGGAATTTCGAACATTATCGGTTAATGACTTGCCTGAGGGTGAGGTTCTGATCCGTGTTTCCCACAGCACCCTGAATTATAAGGACGGCATGATCCTTAACGGATTGGGTCGGTTGGTGCGTCAGTATCCGCATGTTCCAGGAGTGGATTTTGCCGGTGAAGTTGTTGAATCGTCCGATGATCGATATTCAGCAGGTGACCAGGTGATTCTGACGGGATGGCGGGTCGGTGAAAGCCATTGGGGTGGTTATGCGCAAATGGCGCGGGTCAAGGCCGACTGGCTGGTGCCGTTACCCGAGGGATTGACCACAGCACAGGCAATGGCAATTGGCACAGCTGGCTTTACATCGATGCTGGCGGTCATGGCCCTTGAAGAACAGGGTATTTCACCACAACTGGATGGCGAAATACTGGTAACCGGTGCAGCAGGAGGTGTTGGCTCGGTTGCAATTTCCATTCTTGCCCATTTGGGATACCGGGTTGTGGCTTCGACCGGGCGACCGGAAAATAGCGATTATTTAAAACATCTGGGTGCCAGTGGTGTTGTTGATCGTGCCGAACTGGCAGAGCCGTCTTCGCGTCCATTGTTAAGCGAACGCTGGCAGGGCGCGATTGACAGTGTTGGCAGCACAACATTGGCACATATATTGGCTGAAATGAAATATCATGGGGCTGTCGCTGCATGTGGCTTGGCCGGGGGGGCGGATTTGCCTGCCACCGTTATTCCGTTTTTATTACGCGGTGTTCGCCTGATCGGGATTGATTCGGTTCTGTGCCCCTATGAAAAGCGGGTACGTGCATGGCAGCGACTGGTAACCGACCTGCCAAAGGAGCGGTTAACCGAAGCCACACAGATCGTAGCACTGGCCGATATTCTACCTTACGGCGAAAAAATCCTGAAAGGCGAAGTGCGCGGGCGTCTGGTGATTGATGTTAAAGCCTGCTAGGGTTGAGGGATAATGGCCGGCTGGAAGTTTTATCGCATCCGTTGGGGCTCCATCCGCCAGGCAGACTTAATGCCATGATCAATATTGTTGTTTCCGCACAGGATCGTGCGGAAACATGATCTGGTCCGATCATCGATATCCGGGGTGTTTTGGGGGTGAATAAACCCGAAACCGGGTCGTGGATTTTTGACGATGGTGTTGTTGTATGTGTGGTTCTACCCGGTTGGGTTGAGTTGTCTTTTGTGGCAAGAAAATTAAAATGAATTAATATGGCCTGCCGCCGGTTTGACCGGGCAGGTCTTTTGTTATTGGCAAACCGGGGTGCCGGTTGTGCATATTCGTTGGTTGGGTGCCAGAACAGATGAACGAGAACCGTTTTCGCATATTGCTGGTCGAGGATAATCCCGGTGATGCATTTCTGGTGAAAACCTTGCTGGAAGAAGCCGGCGAAACCTTTGACATTGAACATCGGATTAATTTGGCCAGCGCGTTGGAACTGTTATCGCGCCAGCGAACAGACCCGCGGTTCGATGTGGTTTTGCTGGATTTGACATTGCCCGATTCATCGGGGGTGCAAACCATTAGCCGCATCCGTGACGCAGATAGCCGCGTGCCGATTGTCGTTTTAACCGGACATAAAGACGAAGAACTGGCATTTGATGCCCTTCAGCATGGTGCCGAAGATTACCTGACCAAGGAATTTCCCGATGGCCGAATGATCCGCCGTTCTATTCGGTATGCGATCGAGCGTTCGCGCTCGGAACAGGCCCTTAAGGAAAGTGAAGAGCGTTATCGCAAGCTGGTGGAACTGGCCCCGGAACTGATTGCGGTTCTGACGGGGGATCGTATTTCCTATGTCAATCAGCAAGGACTTACCATTTTAGGGGTGGAAGATACCGACGCCCTGATTGGTAAAAGCATTTTTGAATTGCTGTTGCCTGATAGCCGCGAAATTGCCGAGGAACATATCGAGCGTTATGCGCGCGGGTATAATGGCCGGGCAGATTTTGTGATTTTGTGCCGTCGTGGCGATGGCGTGACGGTGGAACTGGAAGTTTCGGCCATCGCCTTTACCCACGAAGGCGACCCGGCGATGTTGATCGTGGCCGAGGATGTGACGGAAAAACGCAAAATTGAACGCCAGCTGGTGCAAACATCAAAACTGGCGACCCTGGGTGAAATGGCAGCATCCGTTGCCCACGAGATGAACCAGCCATTGAATGTTATTCGTATGGCGGCTGATACCTGTGCATTGCAATATGACATGGACGGCGTTTCCCCTGCGTTTCAACGCGAAAAGCTGAACCTGATTAGCGGGCAAACCGAACGCATGGCTGAAATTATTCGCCATTTGCGGGTTTATAGCCGCCCGGATGAAGACGATTTCGAATTGTTTGAGCCGATGCAGGCCATTGAGCGGGCTGTAAACATGGTGGAGCATGATTGCCACCTGGCCGGAATTAATGTGGATGTGGTGATATCGCCCATCCCCTGTCAGGTGTCAGGGCGGCTGGTGCAGCTTGAACAGGTTTTGGTCAATATGCTGACCAATTCGCGCGATGCCATTGTCGAAAGTCACGAGGATCTGGGCAATATTGATGGTTTGATCCGGGTGACCGCCACGGTGGATGAGGAAAACGAGCTTTTACGCATTGCGGTTAATGATAATGGGGGAGGTATCCCTCAACACGCCATTGATTTGATTTTTCATCCTTTTTTCACCACCAAGGATGTGGGTAAGGGCACGGGCCTTGGGCTTTCGGTGAGTTATGGCATTGTCGAAGGCATGGGCGGTGAAATTGAAGCCCGGAACGAAGGCGATGGCGCCTGTTTTGAAATTATTTTGCCGGCGGTAAATATCGGCCAGAAAATTGCAGCACCGGCTGCGGTTGATGTTGACGCAACCGCGCGTGAAAAATACCACAAAGACCCGGACCAGATTTTACGGCGCAGCAATATTCGCATTATGGTCGTGGATGACGAAATCGATGCGATGGAAATTATATCGGCCTATCTCGAAGGGCAGGGATACGCGGTTAGTGCGGCCAATGACGGCGAAGATGCCCTGGCCATTGCCGGTATTATTGCCCCGGATATTTTAATTACCGATATTCGGATGCCCCAGATGGATGGAAACCAGTTGATCCGGTCCATTCGCGAGCGCAACCCGATGATCCCGGTTATTGTGATGACGGGGCACCCGGGGGATGCCGAAATGCCGCATGATACCAGCGAGGATGCGCCGGTCATGGTTATGGCCAAGCCATTGGACCTTAAGGAATTGCACGCGATTATTGATGAACTGGTACTGGCACTTGATATTGGTGGCTGAGGGGCGATTTTAAATTGTCGCATTGAGGCCCCGCCAGACAAGAACCTGTATGGCAGCTGATGGGCAGGCAGGACTGAATTAAGTTGATTTTGAAAAGATCAACCTGGCCAGGGCCGGACATACAAACAGGCGCACAAAGGCGCCTGTTATGTCGAACCGGTCAGGGGGCAAGTAAGGTACGACAGGTTAAGCGAGTACCAAAACTTGCCGATAGCTTGTGATGATCAGGCTTCCCAGCCTAACTGCATGGCAATTTTAACCGCCTGGGTCCGGTTTGCCGCGCCCAGCTTTTTGAAAATGCCGGTCAAATGCACCTTAACGGTAATTTCCCGCACACTAAGCTGTTTGGCGATTTCCTTGTTTGACAGGCCCTTGGTCAACAATGCCAGAACTTCGCGTTCGCGGTTGGTCAACTGACGCAGGGGGTTATCAGGTTCAAGGCCGTCAAGGTCAATCTCGCCGGGGCGGATGGTGCCGCCGTCATCTTCAAGCAGAGCCGACGGAATGTATTTTTCGCCCGACAAAACCAGTCGCAAGGCATTGATCAGCGATTTACCAGACAATGTTTTGGGCAGATAACCCGATGCGCCATGTTCCAGTGCGTTCAAGACATCGCTGCGTTTAACCGACCCTGAAAGGATGACCACCGGAACATCCGGGTATTTCTGACGCATAACAGTCAGGCCCGAAAGCCCGTTCATGCCAGGCATGTTCAAGTCAAGGATGGTCAAATCGATTGATCGTTCACCATTTACAATTGCCAGTGCTTCGGCGAAATCCTTCGCCTGGGCAACTGTTACATCTGGTGCCGCAGTTTGCAGAAATGACGTGATGCCATCCCTGACAAGATCGTGGTCGTCCGCAAGCAGGATGTTCATGTTATTTGCCATATTCTTTCTTTGACGTGTGAACATACATTACATTCACACATCTGGCGCTGCCGCACCGGGAAAAGTGCATTGCAGCGCGATATTGTACATTTTCCCAAACCACACTTTCACTAAGTGTGGCCGTAGAATTAAATAAAACCGAACCGCTGTCAAACGGATGAAGATTACGGTGTTAGCATGATTATACGGGTGGGTGGCATGCAATCCTAAACAAAATCGGCTTCCTCAACATCAGCATAATGTAATGGTATAGGGGAGTCGCAATTTAAAACCCTAAAATGCGTTTGATTGGCTGGGGTTACGCTTTTGAGTTGAAAAAACTGCCGCGTTGCTGACGGTCTTGCGCTGCCGTGCCTGCCAAACTGGCAAAGGGGGATTCGTTTTCATCTGCATCCGGCTTCTGGCCTGCTGCCGCATATGCAGATAATGCCGTATTAACGAGGGATTGCGCCGACGCCGGGGTATTGTTGGTATTTAAGGCAATTTGTGCTGGTTCCATGTCGGGCTTGGCGTCGGATGTGGGGGGACTTTGCTGGTCCTGCATTCCAAGCAACATCGTCGCCTGACGAAAAGCTGCCATATCCGCCCCCGATGGGGCATTGGGTGACAGAGCCGCATTTTGCAAGGCTGCCAGGGCCGACCTGGTATCGCTGCCACCTTGCGAGGCAATGCTGACATCGACATGGCCGCCAACGGCATAAGCGTTGCCATCCGGGCCGATTTCATATTGATATTGCGGGGCAGATGCATATTGCCCTGCGGCTGCGGCGTGGCCCTTTTCTTCCTGCTTCACTGCCGAATCCCGGGCCTGAAGGCGGGAAAGTTCGGCTCGTTCGGCGTCTGTCATTTCGGCAGGCGTTTTTGCCGCGTCATTGGCTGCGCCCGCCCCCTTTTGGGTCGCCGCGTCGCGGGCTTCCTGATATTCGGCTGTTGAAATGCCGCCTTCACGGGCCTGTGCCGCCGTCAGATTGCTGGCATCGACCAGCCGGGTTCGTTTGGCTTCAATACCACCATAGGCACCTGTGCCACTGCTGCTGCCACTGCCTTGCGACGGGATTTCGGTTGCTTCATATTCAGTCAGAATATCGCCACTGGCCGTGCGTGCGATCTCGCGGACATTCAGGATAACTCCCAAACTGCCTTTGGCCGCATTTGTTACCACACCACCGGGTCCGATCATGACCGTCTAAAAGCCTTCATGCGTTGTTTTAAAAACTGAACAGCGAAATCATAACGCATTTTTGCCCGGGAGTCTTGTGACGGTGAACACAGAACGCACTATGTGTGCACCGGGCAAAGGCTTGCACCTTGTATGGTCCGCTGCTAGATCATGGTCATTCCGGGGGCGTTTGCTTATGCTATACGCCCTCATCTGTGAAACGGGTAAAGTTATTGGTCTGCGGGCGATGGTCGCAGCAAAACAGCTTGAACAGGGCAATCCATATGACGTCGTTTGTTATTCCTGCCAATGAAACTGTGCTGGTTACCGGGGCCGCGGGCTTTATCGGCTCGCATCTTAGCCACAAGCTGCTGGATCAGGGGGCGCAGGTTATCGGGCTGGACAATGTTAACGATTATTATGATGTGACGTTGAAAGAAGCCCGCCTGGCCCGGCTGGAAGGTCGTGATGGTTTCAGGTTCGTCCGCATGGATTTGGAAAATCGCGACGGTATCGCCGATTTGTTTGCCACTGAAAAGCCGACCTATGTTGTGAATCTGGCCGCACAGGCCGGGGTGCGTTATTCGCTGACCAACCCCCATGCCTATATTGATGCCAATCTGGTTGGTTTTACCAATATTCTTGAAGGCTGCCGCCACAATGGTGTGAAGCATCTGGTTTATGCCTCAAGCAGTTCGGTCTATGGCATGAATACGGAAATGCCTTTTTCCGTGCATCACAATGTTGATCATCCGATCAGCCTGTATGCTGCATCGAAAAAAGCCAACGAATTGATGGCCCATACCTATAGCCATCTTTATCGTTTGCCGACAACGGGTTTGCGGTTTTTCACCGTATATGGCCCGTGGGGCCGCCCGGACATGGCACTGTTTCTGTTTACCAAGGCCATCCTTGAAGGCCGGCCGATTGATGTGTTTAACGAAGGCAAAATGCGCCGCGATTTCACCTATATCGATGATATCGTCGAAGGCGTTTATCGCTGCATTTCCACCATCGCCCAGCCGAACCCGAACTGGAACCCGGCCAACCCGGACCCGGCCAGCAGCTCCGCCCCGTATCGGGTGTTTAATATCGGCAATAACAGCCCGGTAGAGCTGATGCACATGATTGAAACGCTGGAAGATAAACTGGGCCAGAAAGCCCAAAAAAATCTGTTGCCAATGCAGCCGGGTGATGTGCCCGCCACCTATGCCGATGTCGATGCCCTGATTGATGCGGTGGGTTTCAAACCCGAAACATCGATTGAAACCGGCATTGGCAATTTTGTCGAATGGTATCGCAAATTTTACGGGTAACGGTTTAATCCGGTTAAATGGCTTTCAGGCACGATTGCACATAAGGCAATCGTGCCTGATGTGTTTTAAAGCGGTTTTGGCCGGTAAATTTAAGCCGCATTTTGCTCCATCAGGCCGAGCAGAAAAGTCTGCATGTCACGCATGTTGGACTGCATACGGTCATACTGGCTTTGTTGTTGGGACAGATGTTCGCGTGCGTCGGCGAGGGCCGTGGCATAGTTCTGGTCAATATCGTGGTTTGGATACCATTTTTGCGAAAATTCGCGCCGGGTTGGGGCGGTTTCGTCGCTATAGTGGTTCACGGTCAAGTTCGGATATTGCCCGGACAGGGCTTTGGTGCCTTCACGGGTGATGTAATCTTCGCGGGCCTGGCCGCGCAGCCCTAATTCATTGGCCTTTTGGACGACGCTTTGTAAGGCATGCCCACCGCTATGGGATGCAACACCGCCTGCTTCATCCATGTAACCCAAAATCTGGTCGCCATTGGAAAAGACCACCCGCACGTCAGATGGTGAATCAGGACTTCTTGCTTCGAGTGTCGCCACCGATTGCTTGGCATGTTCCAGCATCGCAGCCTGTTGTTGCTCGAAATCAAACGGCGAAAATTGCTGCTGGAGTTCCAGCCATTTGTCAAAGCCGGGAATCATTCTTTCATATTGATCGGCGGAAAGCTCGGTTGCGGTTGATCCGTCCGGCCCTGTCACGGTGACAGGTTCATAATCGCTGTCGCGCATCGCAGCGATCCGCTCGCGCATCGGGGCATAAGCTTTTTCGTAATATTTTTCCAGATAGGGACGCATCGCCGGGTCTGAATACATTGCCTCGCTGAAATCAAAATTGTCAGCAAAGCTGTCATCATTGCCCGATGTGGCACCGGCCCCGCTACCGGATTGTGTGGTGGCATAATAGGCACTGGTTGCAGATTCGATCCCTGACATGATCCTGCCTTTCCCAAACAGTGAAACTGATAGGAACAAGCAAAGAATATGCCGGTTTTGCAGTGCTTTGCGCGTGTTGGTGTGGGGTAAAACAGGGCAAAGGCCACAAAAGGGAGGGGCGAAATTACCGGCCCGACCAAAAGTGTAGGAAAAAGCTGCCGGAAGGCACGCAGCATAAAACCCGGTTGACTGTTAAAGCCAGGGTCAAATGTTTTTTGAAGATCAGCAATGTCTGGAAAATGGTGCTGCCGGAGAGATTTGAACTCTCGACCTCTCCCTTACCAAGGGAGTGCTCTACCCCTGAGCTACGGCAGCCTGTAACAGGCCGATTTCGGGCAAATGGTGCTGCCGGAGAGATTTGAACTCTCGACCTCTCCCTTACCAAGGGAGTGCTCTACCCCTGAGCTACGGCAGCAAGAACCCTTGCGGTGCGGGCGGGTTATAGGCTACTGCCTAGCGTCTGGTCAAGCCCGAAATATGCACCTTTTAAATCGGCAGGGTGATAGCCGTGATTTTGCCACCTTATCGTGTATGTTTCGCGCGGATTGACCTGCTTGTTTCAGAGAAATTCAAACATCAGAAGTGACCATGAGTGAAAAGAAAAAACAGGCCAAGCCCGTTGCCTCGCCGCAACGTCTGAAACGTGAAGCAGAAGCCCTGCGGGCCAATCTTGCTCGACGCAAGCAACAGCAACGCGGGCGTAAGGATGATGAGTCGGACGATATTGCTGACACAGCCGATAATGTTTCAACGGACGAAGCCCCGGATGCGGGAAATGACAAGGCCTGAAAACATGGCCCAAACGCCTGATTAACGGCTTGTGTGTTATGTGTAGGGGCTGATCGGCATAAAAATGCAGGCAAAGGCCGCTTTGTTGGCATCGTCTGGTTGATCTTGCAGGGCCGGGGCGGGTAAAACCTTGGTGACGATTGTAATGTTTTTGGCGGAGGTGAGGATATGTCGGTAAGGCCGGATCACTGGATACGCCAGATGGCACGAGAAAATGGCATGATTGAGCCATTTGTCGATGGTATCAAGCGCGATGGTGTCATTTCCTACGGGGTTAGTTCCTATGGCTATGACGCGCGTGTTGCCGATGAATTCAAGATTTTCACCAATGTCGATTCGGCAATTGTCGATCCCAAGGAGTTTTCCGATCAGGGATTTGTGAATCGCAAAACCGATGTTTGTGTGATTCCGCCCAACAGTTTTGCCCTGGCGCGCACGGTGGAATATTTCCGTATTCCGCGCGACACACTGGTGATTTGTCTGGGAAAATCGACCTATGCCCGTTGTGGCATTATCGTCAATGTCACGCCGCTTGAACCCGAATGGGAAGGGCATGTGACGCTGGAATTTTCAAATACCACCCCGCTTCCGGCACGGATCTATGCCAATGAAGGGGCGTGTCAGTTTATTTTTCTAAAGGCCGAGGCAGAATGTGACACGTCATATGCCGACCGCGCCGGGAAATATATGGGCCAAAAAGGTGTGACCCTGCCGCGTCTTTAAGACCGGGGCGCACTCCTGAAAATATATATGCCGCACCATTGTGCGGTTTAACGAGGATTGAATGGACAAAATCAAGATTTCCGGTGGTCGTCGTCTGCAGGGCAAAATCGCAATTGGCGGGGCCAAAAATGCGGCGCTGCCGCTGATGGCTGCAGCCCTGTTAACTGACGAAACCCTGACCCTTAGCAATTTGCCCCATCTTGATGACATTACATCGATGGCGAAATTGTTAGGCCAGCACGGGGTTGCCCTGCATATGAACGGTAATGCACCCAATGGCGGGCATACCGGCCGGGTGCTGGATATGCAGGCAAAGGAAATCGCCTCGACAACCGCTCCTTATGATCTGGTGCGCAAAATGCGCGCATCGGTGCTGGTGTTGGGGCCGTTGGTGGCACGGTGTGGCATTGCCCGTGTTTCGCTGCCCGGTGGCTGTGCCATTGGCAACCGACCGGTTGATTTGCATTTAAAGGCACTTGAAGCCATGGGGGCCGAAATTCATTTGACCGAGGGCTATATCGAGGCGCGTGCGCCCGGTGGCCTTAAGGGCGGGCATATTTTGTTTCCGCAGGTTTCGGTTGGTGCGACTGAAAATGCCATTATGGCGGCATCACTGGCCGATGGTGTCACGACCATTGCCAATGCAGCACGCGAACCCGAAGTTGCCGATCTGGCTCATTGCCTGGTGGCGATGGGGGCCGAAATTGAAGGTATTGGCACCGATACCCTGAAAGTTACCGGTAAGCCGCGGCTGCACGGCGCGGAATATTCGGTGGTGCCCGACCGCATCGAAACCGGCACCTATGCCATTGCTGCCGCCATTACCGGCGGCGAGATTGAACTGGTGGGGACGCGGATTGCGCTGGTCAGTTCGTTGATTGATGCCCTGCGCGAGGCCGGTATTGAAGTTACCGAAACCGAAGACGGCATGATCGTGCGCGGTAATCGTGCGACCCTGAAAGGGGTTGATGTGATGACCGAACCCTATCCCGGTTTTCCGACCGATATGCAGGCCCAGTTTATGGCTTTGATGACGGTCGCCAATGGTGCATCGATGATTACGGAAACCATTTTTGAAAACCGTTTCATGCATGTCCCCGAACTAAGCCGTATGGGATCGGACATTAATGTGCATGGCCGTTCGGCCATTGTGCGTGGCAGTGCCAAACTTTCAGGTGCCGAAGTGATGGCAACCGACCTTCGTGCGTCGGTTTCAATGGTTTTGGCCGGTTTGGCCGCCGAGGGCGAAACAGTGATTAACCGTGTTTATCATCTGGACCGTGGTTATGAACGGCTGGAAGAAAAACTGGCGGCCTGCGGGGCCAAAATTGAACGGGTAAGCGAATAATTTTCCCGTAAATGTGATACCCGCCCCGGGTTGCGGGGTGGGAACGATATGTAATTTCGCCCGGCCCGGTTCGGGATATGACAAGATAACAAAGCGCAAGGCGACTGATCAATGACTGACGACGCAAAGCTGGTGCTGGCCCTGCCCAAGGGACGCATTCTGGACGAGGTAATGCCCCTGGTGCGGGCGGCGGGCATCGAGCCTGAAGCAGCCTTTGATGATTCCAAATCGCGTGCGTTGCGCTTTACCACCAACCATCCAAATATTGATATTATTCGGGTGCGCAGCTTTGATGTGGCAACCTTTGTTGCCTTTGGCGCGGCCCATATCGGGGTGTGCGGCAACGATGTGCTGATGGAATTTGATTATTCCGAAATTTACGCCCCGCTGGATCTTGGCATTGGCTATTGCCGCCTGGCCGTGGCTGAACCCGAAGATATGATCGAGGGGGATGATCCGTCGCGCTGGTCGCATGTGCGGGTGGCCACCAAATACCCCAATGTTACGCGTAATCATTTTGCCGCGCGCGGTGTGCAGGCTGAATGTATTAAGCTGAACGGGGCGATGGAACTTGCCCCGACCCTGGGCCTGTGCCGCCGTATTGTTGACCTGGTATCGACCGGCAATACGCTGGTGGCCAATGGCTTGCGTGAAATTGAACATATCGCTGATATTTCATCGCGTTTGATTGTAAACCGGGCTGCCCTTAAAACCCGCCCGACTGAAATTCAGCCCCTGATCGACCGTTTTTCCGAGGTGCGCAATGCCAATTAAGCTGTCGATTACCGATGCCGGGTTTGAAGAAGAGTTTGTCAAACTTCTGGGGATGAAGCGCGAATCGGATGCCGATGTTGACGCTGCCGTTGCCGATATCATTGCCGATGTGCGCAAACGTGGCGACGATGCGGTCGTGGAATATACCAATCGCTTTGACCGTTTATCGATTGATGCGCAAGGCATGGCGGTAACGCCGGAAGAAGTCGATCTGGCATTATCCGACATTGAACCGGCGTTGCTGGAGTCGTTAAAAACGGCTGCCGCGCGTATTCGCGCCTATCATGACCGGCAATTGCCGGCAGATGAACGCTATACTGACGAAACCGGTGTTGAACTGGGCTGGCGCTGGCGTCCTGTTAGTGCGGCGGGGCTTTATGTGCCTGGCGGGTTGGCGTCCTATCCGTCATCGGTTTTGATGAATGCGATTCCGGCCAAGGTTGCCGGGGTGGAACGGCTGGTAATGGTGGTGCCAACACCGGATAATAAAATGAATCCGCTGGTTTTGGCTGCCGCCCGCATTGCCGGGGTTGATGAAATTTACCGCATTGGCGGGGCGCAGGCAGTGGCAGCGCTGGCTTATGGTACGCAAACCATTCGCCCGGTTGATAAAATTGTTGGTCCCGGAAATGCCTTTGTTGCGGCGGCAAAACGCCGGGTTTTCGGCCAGGTCGGCATTGATATGATTGCCGGACCGTCGGAAATTCTGGTGGTGGCGGATGGCAGCAATGACCCGTCGTGGGTGGCAGCCGATTTGCTGTCGCAGGCGGAACATGACCCGGTGGCACAGTCGATTCTGATTACGGATGATGCCGATTTTGCCGAAGCGGTGCAAAAAGCCATTGATGTTCATCTGGAAACCTTGCCGCGTGCGGAAATTGCCGGGGCAAGCTGGCGCGATTTCGGGGCGATTATTGTGGTGGAAAAACTTGACCAGGCCCCGGCTCTGGTTGACCGTTTGGCACCCGAGCACCTTGAACTTGCGGTCGACGACCCTGATGCGCTGGCCGATAAAATTCACCATGCCGGGGCAATTTTCCTTGGCCGATATACCCCTGAAGCCATTGGCGACTATGTTGCCGGGCCGAACCATGTGTTGCCAACGGCGCGTTCGGCACGGTTTTCATCGGGGCTTGGGGTACTGGATTTTATCAAACGGTCATCCCTGATCAAATGCACACCCGAAAGCCTGGCTAAAATTGGCCCGGCGGCAATTGCCCTGGCCGAAAGCGAAGGTTTGCATGCGCATGGACTTTCAGTAGCGATCCGCTCCAACCGCATGTAAGGTTGTGCACCACAGCATGACATGCACCCACCGGGGATAGGGGAAAAGATGATGGCACGCACCGAAAACAATCAGTGTATCGCCGGTATATATCTTGACCAGAAATATACCATACGCCGCCGCCCGGAAGTGGAACACGAGCAGGCGGTTGCGATTTATGATTTGCTGGAAGAAAATCACTTTGCCCCGGCGGGTGATTTTACCGGTCCCTATTCTGTGCATATGCGCATCGAGGATAACCGCATCTATATGGATGTGCGCGGCGACAACGACAGCGAAAACCTGACAACCATTGTTTTGCCGCTCACGCCGTTTCGTCGCATCGTGAAGGATTACTTCATGATTTGCGAAAGCTATTATGATGCAATCAAAAAGGCGTCGGCGGCGCAAATTGAAACCATCGATATGGCACGGCGTGGCTTGCATAATGAGGGGTCGGAACAATTGCGTGATGTGCTGTCGGAAAAGGTTGTGATGGACGAAAACACAGCCCGGCGGCTGTTTACCCTGATTTGTGTTTTGCATATTCGGGGGTAAGGGCAGGTGGCGCAGGATATTCCCGGTGCCGTGCTGTTTTCTTGCAGTTACAATGCCGTTCGCTCCATTATGGCAGCAACATTGATGCGGCATTTTCACGGTAACCGGGTTTATGTTGAATGTTGCGGGTTGCGGGCGGGCGACCTTGATGGTTTTGCCGTGGCCGTCATGGATGAAATCGGCCTTGATATTTCAAACTACAAGCCCAAAACCTTTGACGAACTTGAAGACGGCTTTTTTGATTTGATTGTCACCCTGTCGCCCGAAGCCCAGCACCGGGCGATGGAGATGACCCGTACCATGGCGTGCGATGTCGAGTTCTGGAATACCTTCGATGCCACCTTGATCGAAGGATCGCGCGAAAACCGGCTGGAAGCCTATCGTCAGGTGCGCGATCAGCTTAAAAAACGCATTCTTGAACGTTTTCCGCTGGCTCCGCCGCCCAAGGTTTAAGACCTGCCGATTATCTGGATATTTACTCCAGAATCTCGGCCTCGCTGGCAAGGTTGCTCAGGGCATCGCCATCCAGAACAAAAATGCGCTCATTGACGGCACTTTTCATTCCAATTTTACGATAGAATTTTTGCCCGGTCATGTTTTCGGCATCCACCGACAGGCGAATGTAATGCCGATTGTTTTGCCGGGCGTGGGCGGCGACATGGGCAAACAGGTAACGGGCAAATCCGCCGCCGCGCAGGGACGAATCCACATATAAATCCTGAATATAAATGCCGGCCTTGCCGCGAAAAGTTGAATAACTGTCGAAATACAGGCACATCGCCAGTGGCATTCCGGCATCTGTTTCGCCAATCAGGGCATGAAAAGCGGGGATGTTGCCAAATCCGTCGCGGATGATGTCTTCTTTTGTGCTGGTAAATTTATCCAGGCTGTCGGTGACCCGGGCAATTTCCCTAAGCATGGCGTGCATGTGCCCGGCATCCTTGGCGGTGGCGGGGCGAATTTTGGGGAATTGATCGGGGGTTAGAACCGTTTTCATCAAACATCCATCTTTTGGCATAAATAACGCAGGCGGGGGTGGCCCTGTGCAGGGATGTTACCTATATTAAACGAAACATGCACGTACCGCATTGCCGGGGCGCACTGTGCGACATGCGAAAGGGCTTGACCTTTTCGCGTGAACAGCGCAGTTTGCGCCAACCGGTCGTTGGTGTTGCAGCACGAAAGTTTAGGAGTCACATGGCTAAAGAAGACGTTATCGAGTTTCAGGGCACAGTCACAGAACTTTTGCCCAACGCGATGTTCCGCGTGAAGCTGGACAATGACCACGAAATTCTCGCTCATACTTCGGGCAAGATGCGGAAAAACCGTATTCGCGTTCTGGCTGGCGATCGCGTCAGCGTTGAAATGACGCCGTATGATTTGACCAAAGGTCGGATCACTTTCCGCTTTAAATAATCCGCAGCAGAAGTTCCGGTTTGTTGCCGCCTTGTTCACAGGGCGGCTAGGGGTGTGTCAAACACCCCGTTAAAACTGGAACAGTCTTTATCCTGCGCGAACCGACGCAATGCCGCATGATCTTTGATCTGGCGGCATTTGTCTGTTTATAGCCCTTTTTATTAAATCGCATTTTGTTTACGGCAAAGGGCAACCGGGCCGGTTTTATCGGGGCGTTTGTCCTGCTATGGTTCGACTTTGCACCGCATTTTGCAAACGGAGAGCCATCCTTTGTCCACGACTGTTTCATCCAAACTTGTTCTGGCCTCGGCATCGCCCAGGCGTGTTGAATTGCTGACCCAGATCGGCATTACACCCGATGCGATTTCGCCTGCCGATATCGATGAAACACCGCAGCGTGATGAAAGCCCGCGCCGCCTTGCCCTGCGCCTGGCCGAGGAAAAAGCCCGTGCCGTGGCGGAAAATCACGAGGGGGCGTTTGTTTTGGCAGCTGACACCGTGGTGGCCTGCGGGCAGCGCGCCCTAGGCAAACCCGAAGATGCCGCCGAGGCGCGCAAGTTTTTGCGTATGTTGTCAGGGCGGCGTCACCGGGTGCATGGCGGCATTTGTGTGATCGCCCCTGATGGCACCTTGCGATCACGTGTGGTGGAAACACAGGTTATTTTTCGCGGCCTGAACGAAGGCGACATCAATCGTTATCTTGCCGGGGACGAATGGCAGGGAAAAGCCGGTGCCTATGCCATCCAGGGGCAGGCAGCGGTTTTTATTCGCCATGTTTCCGGGTCGTATAGCAACGTGGTTGGTTTGTCGCTGTATGATGCCGATGCATTACTACGTGGTTTGGGATATTACCCGGAGGCAGAATAAATGCCCGATCAGGCAAACTGGCGCGACAGGCTGTTACTGATTGATGCGGTGGCCGATGAGCGCCGGGTTGCCCTGGTTGCCGATGACCGTGTAAGGCGTATTTGGCTGGATCGGGGCGGACCGCGCCGGTTTGATATTCATATTGGCCGGGTTTCGCGCGTTATGCCCGAAATGGCCGCTGCAATGGTGGTATTGGAGGGGGGCGACGATGGATTGTTGCCCCTTGACCGGATAGACGGCCCTTTGCATGAAGGGCAATGGGTTGTTGTGCAGGTCTCGCGCCTGGGATTTGACGACAAAGGCCCCAAACTGACCGGGCGTATTGCCATTGAAGGCATGGCGATGATTTTTCGCCCCGCCGGCCATGTTATTGATATTCCCCGCAAGATAAATGACCCGGCACGACGTGACCATTTGGCGGGTTTTTTAAAATCGCTGACCCAACAGGGCGAAAGCCTGACCTTGCGCAGTTCTGCCGCCGATTGGAGCGATGATGCCTTGCGTGGTGAATTTGCCCGGCTTAAATCGGTCTGGAAACAGGCGGTGGCGGCGCATAAAAATGCCGAAAAACCCCGGCAGGTTTTTCGGGCCTTGTCCGATGTTGATCAGGTGATTGAACGCCATGTCATGGCCGGTGTGCCATGTATCGTGGATGGTATGGCTGAATATATCCGGCTGCGGGGTCTTTTGCGCGCACATGGGGCCGATGATGCGGCACTGAGCGCACATAAGGGCAATTCATTGCTGTTTACCCATCAAGGCGTTGAAAAGGCGCTGGACGAGGCGCTGGGGGTGCGGGTGGACTTGCCTAGCGGTGGCTGGATTGCAATTGAACAAACAACAGCACTTTGCGCCATCGATGTTAATGCAGGCGGCGCGCAAACCGGAACCGGGGCAAATGCCGACCGGCGCAATCTGGATGTTAATCTGGCTGCGGCATCTGAAATTGTTGATCAGGTGATTTTACGCAATATTGGCGGTTTGGTGGTGATCGACCCGATCCGCATGCCGGGCCGGGCCGCCCGTGATGCGTTTGAAGCAGCCTTGCGAACCCGGTTTGGCGCCGAAATGGATGGTGCGGTGCAAATGGGCGGTTTCACCCGGTTAGGTTTATATGAGCTGACGCGCCAGCGCAGCGGGGCCGATTTGGCATCGCTGATGTTTGATAAAGGTGGTTCGTTAACCCAATGGGGTGTGCCCGGGCACGACGCAGCCAAAAACACCGTTTTGCGTGGCATTGCAGGTGCCTTGCGCCATCAGCCGATGGGGCAATGTTGCTTGCGCCTGCATCCGGTTATCGCCCGGATGTTTAACGAACAGGAAAATTGCCAGCGTATTTTAACCGACCTGTTTGGTGTGTTGCCGCAACGGGTGGCAGATGCCGATCTGGCACTGGATCAATATGTGATTGAAAGGGTTTAGGGTATGGCAGGTAAAATGACGGCTTCGGGAACCAGCAAGGCGCAATCGAAGATTACGGAATGTGCGATGTGTGGCGCCCCGGTGGTGGAAAAATACAAACCGTTCTGTTCAAAACGCTGTGCGGATCTGGATTTGGGCAAATGGCTGAACGCCAGCTATGCCGTCCCCGCGACCGAGCCGCCAGAGTATCTTGAAGACCTTGAAGATGAAGACGAATTTTAAGTTTAAAAAAAATGCGAAAACAGGCTGGACAAGGTGAAAGCCAGCTTGTATAACCCCGCTCGTTCCGCAGGGAACGCTTCCGGAAACGGAAACGCTTCAAGGTTGCCCGGATAGCTCAGTTGGTAGAGCAGTGGACTGAAAATCCGCGTGTCGGTGGTTCGAATCCGCCTCCGGGCACCACTTGAAGATCAAAAAAAACCCGGCTTTGGCCGGGTTTTTTTGTGCCTTTTTTCAGGGGCAATTTCCACAATACTTTATTCTTTTGCAACGATGCATCTGTTTGCAAGAATCCGCCATTCGGGATTTGTCATAGCCCGGCCTGTTTTTTATCCTGCGTAAAACAGGGTAGAAAATGTGCGAAACAGACCGGAGTCGTGACTGTATGAACATGACTTGGCCGGGTTCGATATTCAGATGAACATCGTGCTTCACATACCGGTGTTTTGGCGTAAAAATGCTTGCATTTCCGCGATTTACCCTGATTTTTACAGGAATATTACAAAGAATTGATGCATGTTTGAGCGATATCATTTCAAATTGCTGAAATATGTTTCACGATAGAATAGCTGTTTGAGCGAACCGTGTGATGCGGCGTTAGACGCTTGATCAGAAACAGGTTGCATTAGAAGGATCCGGCATGGCGGAGAAACAGATCGAGATCGAGCTAAAGATGCGGATCGATCCGAAGCATGTGAATCGTCTTAAACAAGCGCCGGTTCTGCGCGAAGTAAAAGAAGGGCGGCGTTTATCGACAACGCAACTGGTGTCGATCTATTACGATACGCCGAAATTATCGCTGTCACGCAAAGGGCTTGCGATTCGGGTGCGAAAAAAAGGTGCCACCGGATGGGAGCAGACGGTTAAGGCATCCAACGGACTGCGCGCCGCCCTGCCAGAGCGACAGGAATGGACGGTCGAACTTGAAAACGGTGAACTTGATCTGTCAAAATTCAGCGATCAGGACGTTCTCGCCTTGCTCGACAAGATGGTTAAAAGCAAGAAAATCGAACGCATTTTTGAAACCGATCTTGCGCGCACCAGCGTTGATCTGGGGTATCGGGATGCGGTGATGGAACTGGCAATTGACCAGGGTGTGGTGCGTGCCGGAAACCGCGAATCCCCGATTTCCGAAGTTGAACTGGAATTAAAGGAAGGCCACCCTGCCACCCTGTTTGACCTGGCGCTGGAATTGCAGCGCACCGTGCCGCTGTATTTAAGTTTGCGTTCCAAGGCATCACGCGGTCGGTCGCTTTATTTTGATGAACAGCCAACATTTTATCGTGCCGATCCGGTTGGTTTGCAGGCCGATATGAGTGCGGAAGAAGCCTTTCGCGCGGTGATTGCCCAGGGTGTAACCATGATTTTGGGCAACGAAGTCTGTGTGCGCAAAGACCTGCACCCCGAAGGGTGCCATCAGATGCGCGTCGGAATGCGCAGGTTGCGTGTTGCCTTTAGCCTGTTTCGCCATAACCTGCCGGCGGGCGAAGCTGTTTTAATTCGCCGCCTGTTAAAATCCTGCGCCAAGGGGCTGGATGCCTTGCGCGACTGGGATGTGTTTTTGGATGAAACCCTGCCGACCATTGAGCTGCGGTTTCCTGACAAAACCGAACACGGCCCGAATGCCGAATTGCGCAAAGCCGCCGAAGGGCAGCGTGCGCTGGCCTTCAAGGCTGCAATTGCAATGCTGGAATCGTCAGATTATCAGCAACTTTGTTTGCTGCTTGGTGCATGGTCGAGCTATTCGCGCTGGGCATCGGGGGCCAGTGCGGCGCAAATGCGGGCCATGTCCGCCCCGATTGGCGAACTGGCCGCACCGCTTTTGGAAAAAGCGCGCAAGCGCATGGCCCGTCGCGGCGATAATTTGACCGAACTTAGCATCACCGGCCTGCATGCCTGGCGGCTGGATGTAAAACAGATGCGTTATGCCTGTGATTTTTTCTATGAAATCTATGGCGGTAAATCGGTTAAAAAATTTCGCAGCAGCCTGGCCGAATTGCAGGATATTCTGGGTCAGTTAAATGATGCTGCCGTTGCCGAAGCCAGACTATCGGTACTGCAACCCGACCTTGATGCCGCAGGTTTGATCGGCGTCGGGCGAATTGCGGGCTGGTATGGCGCGCGGGCCGATTACCGGTTGCAGGGAATAGCCGCCGCGTGGAAAGCCTTTGATAAACAAAAGCCGTTTTGGCGTTAAAGAACCGCTGATTTTCGCTGTTTGCGGTGTCTGGTTCCGCCAAACCGGCAATTCATCCCGGTCCTGTCAGATCGAGACAGGCCGGGTAGGGGCCAAAGCACTTTCCCTTTAATGCGTATCGTCCCCGGTGCTGGCGGCTTTCATGTCGCGATAGGCATTCATAGCGCGGTCGCGCCCCCCTTTTAAATCGACAATCGGTTCGGGGTATGTGTGCCCCAGTTTAACACCCGCCCCGTGTAGGATAAGGGCAGGGGCCTCCCACGGTTTATGGATGTGGGTGTTTGGCAATTCGCGAAGTTCCGGCACCCACCTGCGCACATAATCGCCGTTTGAATCAAATTTTTCACCCTGTAAAACCGGGTTGAAAATGCGAAAATACGGTGCTGCATCTGCCCCGCTACCGCCAATCCATTGCCATGAAAACGGGTCCGCCGCCGGGCAGGCATCGACCAGGGTGTCATCAAACCATTCCAGCCCATGGTGCCAGTGTTGCAACAAATGTTTGACCAGCAACGACCCGACAATCATGCGGACCCGGTTATGCATATAGCCGGTATGCCAAAGTTCGCGCATGCCGGCATCCACAATCGGGTAACCGGTTTGCCCGCGTTGCCATGCCTTCAGGTCGGCTTTGTCGTCACGCCACGGGAAGTGGGCAAATTGCGCCTGCAGGGGGGTGTGGCGCAAATCATCGGCATGAAACAGCACATGATGGGCAAATTCGCGCCAGCCCAGTTCGGATAAAAATTTTGATGCAGTTTTGCCGTGCCCGGGCTCGGCTTCGGCATGGTGGGTTAGCGCGTGCCATATTTCGCGCGGGCTGATTTCACCAAAACGTAAATGCGGAGAAAGTTCGGATGTCACCAAATGATCGGGCCGGTCGCGCAGGTCAGCATAATCAACCAGACGATCGTCGATAAAGTCATGTAATTTCTGGCGGGCGGATTTTTCACCAGGGGTAAATCGCTCGGCCAGTCCGCCTGCCCAATTCACCGGTACGGGCGACAGGTCCAGGTCACTCAGCGCCATCGCGTCATCTGGCGTGATGCCCGATAACGGCATGTTTTGGGGGGCCGGTTTGGGCTGCCGGGGTGGCGGCATTTTCAGGCAGGCCCGCCAGAAGGGGGAAAACACCTTAAACGATGTGCCCGCGCCGGTTTTGACTTCCCAGGGCTCAAACAGCAAGTGGCTGTTAAAACTGTCGCACAGCAGGTTTAACGTATCGCGACAATGGTTTTTAAGGGCAGTATCGCGTTTGACCGATTGCGGGTCATAGCAGCGATTCCAGAATATCGCCGCGATATCGTGGTCGTGGCATAGTTTTGAAAGGGTCTGTTTTGCATTTTGGCGAAACAGATGCAGGATTTTACCCGGCGTTTGTGGCGCAGGCTGATCGCCTAGCGTGGCGATGGCCATTTCAAGGTCGGTCAGGCTTTTTTCCAGCCACCAGCGTGTCGCACCACCTAGCTGGTTTTCCATAACGTTATCAAGAATATAAACGGGCAGAACAACGCCATCGTTCTCTTTGGCCCATGTTATGGCAGCATCTAAGGCGGGATTGTCGGTTAACCGCAAATCATTGCGAAACCACATAATGGCAATCGGGGGGCGGGGCATCCGGGCCTCTTGTTATCGCGGGTCCAAAGGCGAGCAGAGCGCGTCACTTTATCAATACCAGGGGAAGTATATGACGCGCTCGTGCTCTGGCTCGGGGTACATTAAGATTTACGGCGTAAAATCGTAACCAGATCACGAAAACTTTCGTCCAGCAGTTTTTTCTCCCACCCGGCAAATCCCAGTATCAGCCCCTGACGTGCAGGATCGTTAACAGGGGCTGCCCTGTTATGGAAATAGGACGATAAAAACCGGCAGTCGATTTGCCTGGCAAGCAGGGCCTGTTCATAGGTTTGGTCTGCTTTGCCATTAACCAGGCGGGCGCAAACGTGCAATCCGCCATCGGTTGGCACAACATCAAGCAGGTCAGGGGCCCGGGTTGTGATCAACGATAAAAGATGCAGGCGTCTTTCCCCGTATAGCTGGCGCATTTTGCGAACGTGGCTTCCAAAATGGCCATCGGTGAAAAATGCGGCCAGGGCTGCCTGGGCTGTGGGGGCCGGAACACCGTCGGCAAAGCCGCGCAAACCACGAAAAACCGGCACCAGATCGGGGGGTAATACCAGATAGCCCAGTCGAATGCCCGGAAACAGAACCCGTGAAAACGTGCCAACATAAATCACACGGTTATCCCGGTCCAACCCTTGCAGGGATGACAAAGGCGGGCCGTCATAACGATATTCGCTGTCGTAATCATCCTCGATGATCCAGCCATCAACATCGCGCGCCCATTGTAGCAGCGATAATCGCCGTGCCAGCGACAATGTGGTGCCCATCGGGTAGTTGCGGGATGGCGTGGTGACAACCATGCGGACGGGGGCGGTTGTTTCGGCTGTCAGCGCGCTAACCTGCAAGCCTTCCTGATCTACGGCAATGGGGTGAATAACCGCACCATTGGCGGCCAGTACCCCGCGTATGCCTTCATATCCGGGGTCTTCAAGGGCAACCACATCGCCCGGGTCAATCAGGGCGCGCCCGATAAGATCAAGCGCCTGTTGGGCGCCCGATACAATCATGATGCGGCTGGCATCGCAATTCACCCCGCGTGACTGCCGCAACCAAGCCGCGATTTCGCTGCGCAATCCGTGCAGTCCCATGCTGTCCGTCGGGGTGGACAGGGCCTGTTTGGGCAGGCGCCACGTCCGGCGTAATAACCGCGCCCATATATCAAACGGAAACGCCGATAAATCAGGGGTGGCGGGGTTAAATGGCCTTGATGTGGGAAAATGCGGGTGATGACGGTTGTAAGCAAGGCTGCGCAGGGCACTTTTGCTGATCCGAAGCGGCCGTGGCGGGGCCTTGCTATTACCGTGTTCGGGGTGGGGGGCGGTTGTGCCGGTTGCCGCCGGGCTGATGGCCGGAATTTGGGTGTTTAACGGGTTTGCATGGGCGGCTGCGTCGGTGCGGGGTGGGGTAACCGTTTCACCCATATTAAATAACCGGTCAGGCAGGCTGGCGGCAACAAAGCTGCCCGCGCCCACACGACCTTCCAGATAGCCTTCCGACATCAGCAAATCAAATGCATTGACCACGGTATTGCGGGACATGCGCAATTGTTGCGCCAGGTCGCGGGTGGCAGGCAGTTTTTCGCCCGGTTTTAATCGGCCGTCCAAAATGGCCGCGCGAATGCCCAGGTAAAGCCGCCGATATGCCGGTTGGCTGGCCTCATCAGGGCGGCTTGCGAATATCCAGGAGAAAACGGTGCTCATGCCGGGCTGTGCTTTGCAAAATTGGTTCTATCAATTTTCTTATATCGGTTCTTATGAAAAGTCCAATTTTGGCGATGATGCGGGCAAAGCAATTTATATCGGTGGGCCCGTGACAGCCAGGGAGAGAGCAATGAGCGCGACCAATTATGATACTCAGCCTCATACCAAAGTGGTTCGGGGTGCCAAGCGCGCCAGCTATGATCGTGAAGCGGTGCACCGCATTATTGATGAAGCAATCATTTGCCATGTCAGCACGGTGCTGGATGGGCGCCCGGTAATGATCCCCACCGCACACTGGCGGGTGGGCGAACAGTTTTATATTCACGGGTCGTCAAAAAATCGCATATTGACCGCGCTTGCCAACGGGGCGGAGGCCTGCATTTGCATCGCCCATCTTGATGGGTTGGTAATGGCCCGTGCCGCCATGCATCATACGGCCAATTATCGTTCGGTGGTGATGTATGGCAAAGCACGTGTCATTGAGGATCCGGCGTCGAAAATGGAACAGGCCGCCCTGTTTATTGAAAAACTGGCCAAGGGGCGCTGGGAGCAAATTCGCCATCCGAACCCGCAGGAACTAAAGGCGACCATGTTCCTGGAATTCGACATGGAAGCAGTTTCGGCGAAAATTCGTGCGGGCGACCCTGTTGATGACGAAGAAGATTATGCCTTGCCGGTTTGGGCCGGGGTTTTGCCCTGTCGCACTGTTTGGGATGCGCCGATAGATGATAGCCGGCTTGACCGCAGCATTTTAGGCGATGCCACCCCTGCCTAGAAGCTGCGAACTGGCGCAGGGTTGCTCTCAACCGGCTGGCCCTGCGCCATTTTCATAAAAAAATGCGGACCCGTGTGGCCCGCATTTTTTGCATTTGTGATTTGTCGCGGTGGCGTTATTTCGCCATTGCAACAGCAATTTGCGCGCCCAGCCGGGCATTGTTGCGCACCAGCGCAATGTTGGCTTCCAGGCTTTTGCCTTTGGTATGCTGCGTTACCCGTTGTAACAAAAACGGGGTTACATCACGCCCGTGAATGTTCAGCCCCTTGGCTTCGACCAGGGCCGAGTCAATGGCATGTTCAATGGCTTCAAGTGCCAGGGCCTTGTCGGCAGGTGGCGGGTTGCCAATCACAACGCCGCCTTCAAGGCCAAATTCCCATTTCGATGCCAGGAATGCGGCAATTTCGCCCGGTGTATCAAGGCGCAAGGGCGCTTTTTGCCCGCTTTTGACCGTGTAAAACGCCGGAAATTCATCGGTGCCATAGGCAATAACCGGCACGCCCAGCGTTTCAAGATGTTCCAGCGTCATGGGAATGTCCAAAATCGCTTTGGCCCCTGCGCACACAACGGCCACGCTGGTTTTGCCCAATTCGGTCAAATCGGCCGAAATGTCAAAGCTGGTGGCAAGTTCGCGGTGAACGCCGCCAATGCCGCCAGTGGCGAAAACCTTGATTCCGGCTTTTTCTGCCAAAATCATGGTGGCGGAAACCGTGGTTGCCCCGTCGCATTTTTTGGCAATGGCATAGGGAATATCGCGACGCGACAATTTTAAAATATCGCTGCCTTTGGCGAAATATTCCAGCTCAGCCGGGGAAAGCCCGATTTTGCAGCGCCCGCCAATAACGGCGATGGTGGCCGGAATGGCACCGTTATCGCGCACATCCTGTTCAACGGCCTGTGCGGTTTCCAGGTTTTGCGGATAGGGCATGCCATGCGAAATGATCGTTGATTCCAGGGCAACGACCGGCGCGCCGCTGGCAAAGGCTTCGGCAACTTCGGGGGCAAGATCAATAAATTCGGACATTCTCATGCTCATATCACGGTTAAAGTTTTAAGGTTCAGGATTAGATAAAGAGCTCTGCATTTGCCAGCTATAATTCCGGATAGGTGGCTTGATGTAAGGTAGGGCAGCCTGTAATCAGGTTGGCGGTCGTTTTGTGCCGAAAAGCGTTCTGACCAATCACTGGGTCGAAGAAAGGGGAATGGCCGTTATGTCCGAGGCCTTGAAATGCCTGAAACAGCGTTATCCGACGGCTGCGACTTTTAAATTTGGCGATAGTGCCGGTTTGTGTGCGTCTCTTGTTGGACTGGTGCGTGCGGGGAAAAAAGTCGCGACCTGCGGGGCATTACGCGATTATCAGAACGGCGAGGCCATGCCGGAAGTTGGCCGCCGGGATATTGCCCTTAACTGGGATGATACGCCCGCTCTTGTCATTGAAACCGTTGAAATCATTCAGTGCCGATTTGACGAGATAAGCGAAGAAATGGCCCTGGCCGAAGGCGAGGATGACAGCCTTGAAGAATGGCGGGTGGGGCACAGCGCCTATTTTGAGCGTAATGGCGGTTTTTCCCCGGACATGCAAATCGTATGGGAACGCTTTCGTCTGATCGAGGATTTGGGCTGATAGACCAGTTTGTCGGCATCATGTCATTGTTGGCCGGTTCGTATTGCGGCGTGTGACTTACATTGCGGGTGTGTGTTGTAATTCGCTGCTCAAAACGTCCAGAAAGTGACGAATGCGTGGCGGCAAAAACGGGTGTTTTTCAAAGGTTGCGTAAAGGGCAATGTCATCGCAGGCATAATCGCCCAGACATTCAACCAGGGCCCCGGTTTGAATGTCATCGGCAATGTCCCACATGGCTTTCAGGCCAATGCCACGCCCGGCCCGGATCAGGGCATGCAAAACCTCGCCGCTGCTGGTTGCCAGTTGGCCCTTCACCTGTATGTGGCGCTTTTTACCATTTTCCTGAAATACCCAGCGGTCAAACTTGCGGTTCTTGCGCATCAGGCAAATGCAGTGGTGAGTCAGCAAATCTTCCGGGGTTTGGGGTGTGCCATTTTTTGCCAGATATTCCGGCGTGGCGCACACGGCACGGCGGCTGGTGATTAACTGGCGCACAACAATGTCGGGGGCTTCGGGCAGGCCGATACGAATGGAAACATCAATATTGGCGTCATTCACAACGGGCTGGTCATCCGACAGGGTAAAGCGAATATCGATATCGGGGTAAAGCGCACTGAATTTTGCAATGATCGGTGTGATCAGGGTGCGACCGATCTGCATCGGCGCGCTAATGCGTAACAGGCCGCTGGGCTTTACCGTTTTGGCGGTAATTTCCGCCTCGGCCGCATCAAGCTGTGCCAATATATTCTGGGCGCGTTCGTAATATAAAATGCCTTCATCCGTCAGCGAAAACCGCCGTGATGACCGTTGAAACAGCCTGATGGACAAGCGCTTTTCCATGGCTGAAAGGCGTCGGCTCATGGTGGCGGGGGAACTGTCGCACTGGCGGGCTGCCTCGGACAGGTTGCCAGCATCGACAATTTTGCAAAAAAGTCGAAGATCACTAATTTCATCATTCATGGCAGGGGCATTTTTACTATTTTCTTTGCAGTTATTGCAAAGATACTGTGCATCCTGCCCGATTGTTCCGCAAGTGCCAAAGCCCTATCGTTATCACGATCAATTAAACTTTTCAGGCATCCGAATATGTCGCGCAAACCCGAACTCACCCCGGGACTGATCGCATTAATGGCTGTTGGCAGTGGGCTTTCTGTTGCCAGCAACTATTATGTCCAGCCCCTTCTTGACCTTTTGTCACAGGAATTCGCCCTGTCTTCCACCCAGGCCGGGTTGATTGTGACGGTATCGCAACTGGGTTATCTCGCCGGGCTGATTTGCATCGTCCCCCTTGGGGACCATCACGAACGCCGCAAACTGCTGACTTTAACAACCGCCCTTACCGCCGCCGGGCTGATGGGAATGGCTTTTGCACAAAGCTTTGGCATCCTGCTTTCAGTGGCGGTTGTGGTGGGGCTGACCAGTGTGACGGCGCAAATTCTGGTGCCGTTGGCCGCCCACCTTGCCACCCCGGCCAAACGGGGGGCCACAGTCAGCACAGTTATGAGTGGCCTTTTGATTGGCATTTTACTGGCACGGACATTTGCCGGGCTGGTGGCCGAATGGGGCGGCTGGCGCGCGGTTTATATGGTTGCGGCCATTTTGATGGCGATGTTTTCCCTCGCCTGTTATCGCTTTTTGCCCCATATCGCGCCAACGTCCCATACCACCTATCGCCAGCTTTATGTCTCGATCCTGCATCTGTTTCGCGATGAACCGGTATTGCGTCGGCGCGGTTTTCTGGGCGGGATGCAATATGCCGTCTTTGGCATTTTATGGACGTCGATGGCCTTTATGCTGGCCAAAAACTTTCATTACAGCGAAGGCGTGATTGGCATGTTCGGCCTGTTAGGGGCCGTTGGCGCGTTGACTGCAAAATTTGCCGGAAGGCTGGCTGACCGGGGCTGGGCCCGGTTGGGGACTGGCGGCTTTATCCTGATGACGACACTAAGCTGGTGGCTGTTATATTCCGGGCAATGGTCAATCATTGCATTTGGCTTGGGGGTCGTGTTTCTCGATCTTGGTGTGCAGGGCGCGCATATTTCCAATCAAAGCGAAATTTACCGCCTGAACCCCGATGCCCGAAGCCGCCTGACCACCGGTTATATGTCCTGCTATTTTCTGGGCGGGGCGGCTGGTTCGGCTTTGTCGGCAACATTTTATGGTATCGCAGGGTGGAGCGGCGTTTGCATGATCGGCGCTGCCGTATCGCTGGTTTCGTTCCTGTTTTGGGCCGTGACGGAATTTCGCATGCCTTTGAAGCGGATGCGTCATGCACCCGGCTTGCATTAACAGCCCCATATCTGCGGCCATTTTTGTATGTATGGTGGGTGCAAAACCCACTAAACGCCCGCGCACATTGCAGCGCGTAGTTATAAAAAAATGGCCGCCCGTTGCAAAATGGGCGGCCATTTTTAATTCAAATCGAAAAGATTAGTTCTTTTCTTTGTCAACCAGCTGGTTGGCAGCGATCCACGGCATCATGGCGCGCAGTTTGGTGCCAACTTCTTCGATTTCGTGTTCGGCGTTCAGACGGCGGGTTGCCTTGAACATCGGCTGGCCGCAATGCATTTCCTGAACGAAGTCACGTACGAATTTGCCTTCCTGGATGTCTTTGAGGACATCTTTCATGCGTTCTTTAACCGAAGCATCGATCACGCGCGGGCCGGTAACATAGTCACCATATTCAGCAGTGTTCGAGATCGAATAACGCATGTTGGCCATGCCGCCTTCATACATCAGATCAACAATCAGCTTCACTTCGTGCAGGCATTCGAAATAGGCCATTTCCGGCGCATAGCCAGCTTCGGTCAGGGTTTCAAAGCCGTATTTGATCAGCTGGGTCAGGCCGCCACACAGAACAGCCTGTTCGCCGAACAGGTCGGTTTCGCATTCTTCGCGGAAGGTGGTTTCGATAACGCCGGAACGACCGCCACCAATAGCAGAGGCATAGGACAGGGCCAGTTCAAGGGCATTGCCCGATGCGTTCTGTTCGACAGCAACAAGGCAAGGAACCCCGCCGCCACGCGCATATTCGGAACGAACCGTGTGGCCCGGGCCTTTCGGTGCAACCATCATGACATCAAGGTCAGCACGGGCTTCGATCAGGCCGAAATGAACGTTCAGGCCGTGTGCAAACATCAGCGCGGCACCTTCTTTAAGGTTATCGCGCAGTTCGTTGGCATAAATGGCCGCCTGGTTTTCGTCCGGCGTCAGGATCATGACGACATCGGCCCATGCGGCGGCTTCGGCCGGGGTCATGGTTTTCAGGCCTGCTTTTTCGGCTTTCTTACGCGAAGAAGACCCTTCACGCAGGCCAACTGCAACTTCGGCAACGCCGGAATCATGCAGGTTAAGGGCATGGGCATGGCCCTGTGAGCCGTAACCAATGATGGCAACTTTTTTGGTTTTGATCAGGTTAACATCTGCATCGCGGTCGTAATAAACACGCATCTTTCGATACCTCTGGACGTGGGGCCCTGCTTTTTTATCATTTTGCAGGGCCGCTGGATTAAAAGGGTTGAAATGTTTTTGCCGCCCGACCCATGCCGGGAGGGACAAATTCACATCATCAGGGTGCCGCGCGAAATGGCGGCAACACCGGTACGGGAAATTTCCGAAAGGCCAAGCGGTTCCATCAATTTATTGAAGGCATCAATCTTTTCAGGGCTGCCGATGATTTCGAAAATAAAGGAAGTGTTGGTTGCATCGACCGCACGCGCCTTGAAAATATCGGCAATGCGCAGGGATTCAACACGTTTTTCACCGGTCGCAATGACCTTGACCAATGCCAGCTCGCGTTCAACGCTGGGGCCGGCCAAGGTCAGATCACTGACCTTGTGGATCGGAACCAGACGCCCGAGCTGGGCCTTGATTTGTTCGATCACCATGGGGGTGCCCGAGGTGACAACGGTAATGCGCGACAGGCGCGAACCGGCGTCAACTTCGGCCACGGTCAGGCTTTCGATGTTATAGCCACGGCCCGAAAACAGGCCAATAACGCGGGCCAGAACGCCCGCTTCGTTGTCCACCAGAACAGAAATGGTGTGTTTTGAAATTTCGGTTTCTTTCACGGTCTTGCTCCGCTGCGGTCGGGGCGGGCGATGAACCATCGCAACCAGCCCCACCTGTCATAATGAAAATATCGGTGTTCCGGCTGTGCTTTTTACAAAGCAGGCCGGTCAGACCAGTACCATCCCTTCATCGGAATCAATGGCCTGGTCGCCACTTGTTTCATGGCCTAGCAACATTTCATTGTGCGGCTTGCCAGACGGGATCATCGGGAAACAGTTTTCCTTGTCATCCACCGCAATGTCGACAATCACCGGGCCGTCAATATCGAGCATTTTCTGCAAGGTGGCATCCAGATCGGCCGGGTCCTTGCAGGTCAGGCCGGTAAAGCCAAAGGCATCGGCAAGTTTGACAAAGTCGGGCAGGGTTTCGCTATAGCTTTCGGAATAGCGCGATCCGTGCAGCAATTGCTGCCACTGGCGAACCATGCCCATATAGCGGTTATTCAGAATGATGGTTTTTACCGGCAGGCGATACTGGGTCAGCGTCGCGCATTCCTGAATGTTCATCATGATCGAGGCATCGCCGCTAAAGCAAATGACCGTCGCATCGGGATGGGCAACCTGAACGCCCATGGCAGCCGGAAGGCCATAACCCATGGTGCCAAGACCACCCGATGTCATCCATTCATTGGGGTGTTCAAACCCGAAATGCTGGGCGGCCCACATTTGATGCTGGCCGACATCGGTGGTGATGAAGGTTTTGCGATCGCGTGTCAGCGCATGCATACGGCGAATAACATGCTGTGGCTTGATAATATCGGCAGGCTGAACATAAGACAGGCAACGTTTTTCGCGCCAGCCTTCAATTTCGCTCCACCAGGAATCCAATGCAGCCTGGTTAATGCTGTATTGTTTGGCTTTCCAGATTTTCATCATGTCTTCAATGACATGGCCGACATCGCCCACAATGCCCACATCAACAGCAACGTTTTTATTGATCGAGCTGGGATCAATATCGATCTGGATTTTGGTTGAGCCGGGCGAGAAGAAATCGATATTGCCGGTCACACGGTCGTCAAAGCGTGCACCAATGGCAACCATGACATCACAATCATGCATCGCCAGGTTGGCTTCATAGGTTCCGTGCATGCCCAACATGCCCAGATATTGTTTATCCGATGCCGGATAGGCACCCAGCCCCATCAGGGTCAGGGTAATCGGTGCGCCGGTCAGACGGGTAAATTCTGCCAGCAATTTGCAGGCTTGCGGGCCGGAATTGATAACACCACCGCCGCAATACAGAACCGGCTTTTTCGCCGAGGCCAGAATTTCAACTGCCTTTTCGATCTCGGACCGATCCCCCTTCACCGGCGGGTTATAGGTGCGATGCTGAACCTGGGATGGGTCAATATACGGGGCTGGCGAAACCAGAATATCCTTGGGCAGGTCGATCACGACCGGGCCGGGGCGACCATGGGTGGCAACATGAAAGGCCTCGTGCATGGTGCGGGCCAGCTTGCTGCTTTCCTTGACCAGATAGTTGTGCTTGGTGCAAGGGCGGGTGATGCCGGTGGTGTCAGCTTCCTGAAAGGCGTCGTTGCCGATCAGGTGGGTCGGCACCTGGCCGGTCAGGCAGATGATCGGGATCGAGTCCAGTAACGCGTCGGTCAGGCCGGTAACGGCGTTCGTCGCACCCGGGCCGCTGGTGACCAGTACGCAGCCAACCTTGCCGGTGGAGCGCGCATAGCCTTCGGCAGCGTGGACGGCAGCCTGTTCATGGCGGACAAGAACGTGACGAATGTGATTCTGTTTGAATATTTCGTCATATAGCGGAAGGACGGCGCCGCCGGGATAGCCGAATACGACTTCCACACCCTGGTCTGTCAGGGCCTGCAACACTACTTCCGAACCATTCATAATACGTTCTGCCATGATTTTCCGAGCCTCTTGTTTAGCGACAACAACGTGTCGCGTGATAACCGCGTGATTGAAACATGATCGATCTACCCTGTGATTGGGGTTGAAAAAGCCGCCGAAACGGCGGTTTTCCGCCATTTCACCGGCGGAAAGGCCAACCTATCGCCTCACTTTGGCGCGGTCAACAGAAATTGGTGAACAAGATTACGCAATTTGCCTTCCAGACTTTCCGAATATTGCGTGTCGATGGTCTCGCGGTCAGTCATTTGATGGCGAAACCACGTTAACTGGCGTTTGGCATAACGGCGGGTTTCGCGTTGTGCCAGGGCCTTTGCCTCGTCCAGCGAGAGCGTCCCGGCCAGGCAGGATGCAAGCTCGCGCACGCCAACGGCCTTCATTACCGGGGATTCGGGCGGCAGCTTTTGTTCAATCAGAAATTTAACCTCGTCTATCGCGCCCTGTTCGATCATCAGGTCAAAACGCCTGTTGCAGCGGTCATATAAAATGTCGCGGGGCGGCATGTAACAGAACTTCAGAAAAGCCATGCCATTTGGTGGAGGCAGCATTGCAGCGCCGTGCCAGTGCGCCAAACCGTGTCCGGTGGCGCGTAAAACCTCGGCTGCGCGAATCAGCCGCTGTGTATTGGCAGAATCCAGCGTTGCGGCCGTTGCGGGGTCGTCTTTTTGCAAGCGGGCAAAAAACGCCTCGTGGCCCAGCTCGGCCAGTTCGGCGGTGACGGTTTCGCGGATTGATTTATCAATATCGGGGATAGGGGCAATGCCGTTGGTCAGGGCGTTTAAATACATGCCGGTTCCGCCAGTGACGATGGGCAACTGCCCGTTGGCATGACAGGCGGCAATTTCGGCCAGGGCCATTTCGCGCCATTTGCCTGCCGAACACGCCTCGCGCCCTGACAGCACGCCATAGAGACGGTGGGGCGCGCGTGATAACTCGTCGTCATCCGGTCGGGCACTTAGCACGCGAAGTTCGCGGTAAACCTGCATGCTGTCGGCATTAATGATAACACCGTCAAATTCCCGCGCCAGATCCAGCGCCAAGGCTGATTTGCCACTGGCCGTAGGGCCGGCAACAATAACGACAGGTTGGCTGGGGGATGGTGCTGGCAGGGTCAAGGTAACGTCTTTCGTTTGGTGTCAGATCGGCAAATCATCATCGGGGTAACGCGGCGTATGTTATGATCTTTGGCCGAGGGCAGTTACAACCGGAGCCACAAGATGTTCATCACTTTGCACGGTTATCAATATAGCGTTTATACGCGGATTGTAAGAATGGTCTTGGCCGCCAGGTCGATTGCGTATCGCTATGTTGAAATTGATCCGTTTACCGAGACATCCGATCACGCCCGGTGCGGCCTGCATCCGTTTGGCCGGGTGCAGGTGATCGAGGAGGATGGTTTTGTTTTATACGAAACCGCGGCGATTTGCCGATATCTGGATGATGTTTCAGGCAAGGTAACATTATGCGCCAAAGCCCCGCGTGACCGCGCACGGATGAATCAGATCATCGCAATCACGGATAATTATGGCTATTGGCCTATGGTGCGGCAGGTCTTTTCACAGGGAGTGTTCAGAGTGGCCGAGGGCGGGACACCCGATAATGCGGAATTTGAGGCGGGATTGGCAACCTCTCGTCAGGTTTGTCATGCGCTTGAGGATATTGCCAGTGGTGGGGAATTTCTGATCGGGGGCGGTTTAAGCCTGGCCGATTTGCATTTAGGGGCAATGATTGCCTATTTTACCGCCGCTTCTGAAGGCCAGGCGATGATTGCCACATTTCCAAGGTTGGCGGCATGGTGGCAGGTGATGCGAGAAAACCCGTTATTAAGTGAAACAGACCCGGGCTTACCTAACGCCCTGAGGGCATGATTTTTGTTTAGCCAATTCTGTTTGCCGCCTTTTTATGTTTTGCGATGGATGGGGCGTTATCCCGTTGTTGGCGCTATGCGTGAAAGGAAGTTAGCAGGCAGGCACACCACTACCTGCCGGTTTCGGCCAAAAAGGCCCGAAATGTTCTAACCTTCGGGGTTGCACGGGGCTTCTTCCGGGGCATCCCACGGGTTGCAAATGGTGACACCTGTTGGTTTGAATTCGTCGGTGTTGCGGGTAACCACGGTCAGGCCATGCACAAGGGCAGTTGCAGCAAGAAGGGTTGCCCCTTCGGAATGGGGCGCGCGGCTGTGAAACTGGGCGCATTTGCGGGCGACTTTTTCGTTGATGGGGAGCACACGCCCATCAAAGGCGGGAATTACGTGGTCATCCAGCCACTTGCGCATGAGCGGCCCGCGGTCCTCGTCTTCCCATTCAAATTCCAGAATGGCAATTTCAAGTTCCAGAATGGTAATAGCCGACAGAAATGTTCCTGCCGTGGGCACAGAATTGGCCCATTTGACAACATTTTCGTTGGCTTTTTCGCTGCCTGCCTTACGCAGTTCAACGATAACGTCACTATCAAGCAGATACATTATTTAAAATCCGTCAGGTCGGACATATTTTCTATGCGTTGGGGGTTCAGATCGATTTCGACGGTTTCCGGCATTGCCAGCAGGTCGACAATCGACGGCGCAAGGCCCAGGATTTTCTGGTATTGCTCAATCGACAGCAAAACATGAGCGGGTTTGCCCCGGTCTGTGATGAAAACCGGTCCTTTATGGCTGGCCTTTTTGGCTTTGCTGGTATCCTGGTTAAACTCGCGGGCGGTGAATGTGCTGATCTCCATGATGGGCTTTCTGTTATTCGTGGCTGCAAAACGAACGTCAAAATAGCAGGTGTCTTACTTGTATCAATGTTTCTACTCCGGTGATGTTCCGTCTTTGGCGAAACTTTTCTTGTCTTTGTGGCGCGCAATCAGGATAAAGACGGCAATAATCCCCCAATACAGCCAGCAAGGAGCCTGCATTAAATGGATCTGGTGTTGACCCTGATCACCGCGCCAAATTCCGGCGCCCTGACCCATGATATGATTAACGAGGCAACCGCCGCGCTAACGCAGGCCGGGGCCAGGGTTGGCGATACAAGCTGGCTTGCACAAAATGAAGCCTGCGATATTGCCTTTGAGAATATAACGCTTGAGGAAGCCGAAAAGGCATTGGGAAATTGTGTTTTTTCTGCAGACAAGGTTGTGCAGAAAGCTGCTGGACGCGCCAAAAAACTGTTGATAGCCGATATGGACAGTACAATGGTAACCGGCGAAACCCTTGATGAACTTGCCGATTTTGCCGGTGTTAAAGACCGTGTTGCCGCCATTACAGCACGCGCCATGAACGGCGAACTTGATTTTGAAGAAGCGATTGACGAACGGGTTGGTTTGCTTGCCGGGATGTCAACCGCAATGCTGGACGAAGCCTGGAAGCGCATTGAATATACCGGTGGTGCCCGGGTGCTTGTTGCCACCATGCGGGCAAACGGGGCTTATGCCGCCCTGGTGTCGGGCGGGTTTGACTTTTTTACATCCGCTGTACGTCAAGACCTTGGCTTTGATTTTGATCAGGCCAATGTCTTGTTAACCAACGACGACAACACCCTGACGGGCAAGGTGCAAAAACCGGTTCTGGACCGCCAGGCAAAGGTGGACGCGCTGGAAATGCTGGCCGCACAAAACGGGATTACGGCACGCGATGCCATTGCCGTTGGCGATGGGGCCAATGATTTGCAAATGATCTCGATTGCCGGAACCGGGGTGGCCTTTCATGCCAAACCATCGGTGCAAAAACAGGCCCGCATTCGCATTAACCATGGGGATCTGACGGCTTTGTTATATTTGCAAGGTTATGCACGCGATCAGTTTGTTGGCGGGTGACCCGCAGCAGACCTGTCTGTTTCCGGTTTATAAATGCCCATAATGCAAAAGGGGCGGCCTGTTCAGGCCGCCCCTTATTGTTTAAATCTGCGAATTTACCGGCAGATTATTTGTCTTTTTTGTCTTGCTTGTCCAGGGTCAGGCCAAAGTAACGCGGGCCAGCGGAGGTTTCGATCAACATCAGAATGGTGCGTTTGCCATCATCCTGTGCCGATTTAACCGCTTTCTGAACTTCATCAACCGTATTAACCGACTGATGCGATGCTTCGAGAATGATATCGCCCGGGCGAACACCCTTTTCAGCCGAGAAGCTGGCGGTATCAACATCGGTCACAACCACACCTTCGGTATCAGCGGTCAGGTTGAAACGCTGACGCAGCTCGTCGTCGACATTGGCAACTTTCAGGCCAAGCGCATCAATGGTGGCTTCGCTTGAGGTTTGTGCCGGTGCCTGTTCCTGCTGGTCATCGGTGCTGCTGTCGGCCGTGGCGTCTTCTTTCATTTCGCCAAGGTCAACGCTGATGTCTTTTTTCGCACCATCACGCCACAGTTCCACATCAACCGATTTGCCAATTTTGGTTTCGGCGACAATGCGGGGCAGGCGACGCATGCTTTCGACTTTTTTACCGTCGAATTTCAAAATGACGTCACCCTGTTTGATGCCGGCTTTTTCGGCCGGGCCATCTTTGGTGACACCGGCAACCATCGCGCCATAGGCTTCATCAAGGCCAACGGAATCGGCGATGTCATCGGTGACGGTCTGAATGTGAACACCCAGCCAGCCACGACGCGGACGGCCATATTCCTTGATCTGGTCAACAACGGATTCGGCAATCGCCGAGGGAATGGCAAAACCAATGCCGACAGACCCGCCAGAGGGCGAATAAATGGCGCTGTTAATGCCAATCACGTCACCATCCATGTTAAACAGCGGCCCGCCGGAGTTCCCCCGGTTGATCGAGGCATCTGTCTGGATGAAGTCATCATACGGGCCCTGGTTGATGTCACGGTTACGTGCCGAAATGATCCCGGCGGTAACGGTGCCGCCCAGGCCAAACGGGTTGCCAATGGCCATGGCCCATTCGCCAACGCGGGCTTTGTCCGAGTCACCCCATTTAACAAAGGGCAGGTCTTTTTTCGGTTCGACTTTCAGCAGGGCAACGTCGGTTTTCGTATCCCGGCCGATCAATTTTGCCGGAAGGGTTTCGTTGTCATGCAGGGTGACGGAAATTTCATCCGCGCCATCAATCACGTGGTTGTTGGTAACGATGTAACCGTCTGCCGAAATGATAAAGCCCGAACCCAATGCGGTGGCACGGTGTTTTTTCGGCGCATTTTGTCCCTGATCGTCGCCTTTACCCTGACCGTTGCGTTCCATGAAATCACGGAAAAGGTCTTCGAAGGGCGAGCCGGGAGGAAACTGGAAGTCCGGTCCCTGGCGATCAGCGACAAGCTGACTGGTGGAAATATTGACAACTGCGGGCAGCAGTCGCTCAGCCATATCGGCAAAACTGTCGGGTGCGCCGCGGGCATACGCGCTTTGCGCGATGCTGGTCACACCGAATAACACAATCACGAGCGCCGCAGACAGCTTGCGGGCCGGATTGTAAAATGCTTTTCGCATGGTTTCTGATCCTGTTTGTTGCCGCGTTCACGGAGATTTTTATGATTTATGCAGCAGACGATGCAAGGGACTGCATCGCACCTCTCCCAAATTAGGGGGGAGTTTGGCGAAAAAAGGGCAAGTGTAAGGTGGAAGTCTGTTTTCTGTGGGGGATATTGTGTCAACCGGCCTGTTTGTGACCAGAAAGCAGGTAATGGCAGGTTTGTACGAGGGAATTATTGCCAGAACTGGCGCATTGCCCAAATTGCCGCCACACATAAAACAGCTGCAACCAGACCACCGATGCGAAGCTGGGTTTCGGATATTTCCTGCATCAGCTCCATGACCCGTTTCGCCCCGCGCGGAAACAGCGAATAAAACATTCCCTCCAGCGCGATTGCCAGAAGAATGGCTGTGGCGAGTTCTTTCATGGGGGCGGACGTTCCCGTTTTTTATTTATGAATCAAAAAGGCGACCGGCAGAGTATGCCGGTCGCCTTATCAATTTGTCTAGCGGCTTGCGTCGGGTTCTGACTGATTAAAATATTTGAAGAATTCAGAATCCGGCGATAACACCATGGTTGTCCCGTTTGAAAGGGCTTCACGGTATGCCTGCAAGGAGCGATAAAACTCGAAGAATTTCGCATCCTTGTTATAGGCTTCACCCAGGATTTTGTTCCGTTCCGCGTCGCCTTCACCACGCAGGGTTTCGGACTGGCGGCGTGCTTCGGCCAAAAGAATGACCTTTTCACGTTCGGCGTCGGCCTGGGTCTTGGACTTGATTTCCTCGCCTTCTGCGCGAAGCTGGGAGGCTTCGGCAATACGGGCGGACTGCATACGGTTATAAACCGCCTGCGATGTTTCCTGAGGAAGATCCGTCCGGCCAATTCGGACATCGATCAGCTGAACACCAAAATCCTTGGCCGGTTCAACCAGAGCCGCCTGGATTTTTTCCATGATGCGGGCCCGGTTATCGGACAACAGGGCGATGAGCGGCGATTGCGCCAGTTCACCCCGGATAACCGAATTCAGGCGCTGACCAAAAATCTGGACAAACTGGTCCGCGTTCAGCGCACGTTTACGGAACTGAAGCGGATCAACGATTTTCCAGCGCGCGAAGCTGTCAATATTGACGCGCTTCTGATCAGACAGCAAAACCTGCTGTACCGGCGGGTCAAGGTCAAGAATACGGCGTTCGTAGTACTCGACATTCTGGATCGGCAGTTTGAAATGCAGGCCCGGTTCGGAAATTGCGTGAACCGGGTTACCAAACTGCAGCACCAGTGCCTGTTTGTCCTGACGGACGGTAAACACGCACATCGAGCCGACAATCGCAACAATGACCAGAACGACAGCGGCGATAATAAGTTTTGTACTGGCCATTATTTGTCGCCTCCGGTGTTCTGGCTGGCGGTGTTTTTCTGAATTTCAGGCAGTGGCAAATACGGCACAACGCCGTTGCTGCCATCTTTCTGGTTCAGAATAACCTTGGTCGAGCTTTTCAGCACTTCCTGCATGGTTTCAAGATACAGGCGGCGCTTGGTCACGTCTTTGGCGGTCAGATAGGAATTATAGACCGAGTCAAAACGTGCGGCTTCACCCTGTGCATCCTTCACAACCTGATCCTTGTAGGCACGGGCTTCCATGATCATGCGTTCAGCATTACCTTTGGCGCGCGGGATAATGTCGTTGCGATAGGCAAGGGCTTCGTTGCGCGAACGGTCACGGTCCTGACGGGCCCGCTGAACGTCGTTAAACGAGTCGATAACTTCTTTGGGCGGGTCAACCTTCTGCATTTTCACTTCGGAAATGAAAATACCGGATTTGTAACCATCCAGAATGCTTTGCAGCAATGTCCGTGTCTGGTCTTCAACTTCAACACGGCCAATGGTTAACGCCGCTTCCAGATCGGTTTTGCCAACCACTTCGCGAATGGCACTTTCAGAGGCCAGTTTGATCGTGGTTTCCGGGTCACGAATATTGAAAAGATACGCGCCAGCGTCGCGGATGCGCCACTGAACGACATAATCGATATCAATAATGTTCTGGTCACCGGTCAGCATCAGGCTTTCCTCGGGGACGTCACGGGTGGAATTTGCCCCCATGCCTGACCCGCGATAGCCAACTTCGATCTGATTGGTGCGTTCGACGTTCGGGGTAATGACCTCGCCAATCGGGGCTGGCAGAAAATAATTCAAACCCGGCCCCGTCGTGCCGACCCATTTGCCAAATAACAGGGTGACACCCTGTTCGCCTGGTTGAACACGGTAAAAACCGGTCAGCAACCAGATACCGACAATGGCCAGACCAATAAGGATAATACCCTTGGCACCGCCGCCGCCACCAGGAAACAGCCGTTTAAGGCGGTCCTGGCCCTTGCGAATCATTTCATCCAGATCGGGGGGCGTTCCGCCGCCGCCGTTCCCGCCTGAAGGGCGTTTTCCCCATGGGTTTTGGCCGCCATTATTGCCGCCGCCGTTACCCCAAGGGCCACCGCCCCCTTGCGAATTCCATGGCATCGAGTGTCTTCCCCTCCTTGCCGTTCCGTGTTTCTCTTTGATTACGCTGCTCTTCCGCCTTATATGACAGCTAGCCGCGCAAAACAACGATAGGCACCCATATGTCCCAACTGATCAAGGACATAAGCCAAAAATCGGAGACCGCAATATGACTTCCCCCACACGCGAAACAATACTTGCCGCTTTAAACGAGGTTCAGGACCCGATTGATGGCAAAGGCATTGTTGATAAAAATATGGTGCAAGGCATTGATATAAGTGGTGAAAATGTAACAGTTATGATCGGTGTCGATCCCGAGCGTGGCCCGTCACTGGAAGATTTACGCCAGGCCGCCGAGCGCGCCGTAAATGGTGTGAACGGGGTCACAACAGCCCGCGTCGCCCTGACGGCAGAGCGCAGCGGCGGGGCAAAAGCCGCCTCGACCCCCGCGTCGCCGTCCCATACGGGACATTCGCACGGTCATAATCACGGTCATAATCATAGCCACGACCCGGCCAATAAACCCGCATCGCCGGGCATTGGTACGCGACCATCTGCCGGGGCAGCCGGACCCGGCGGCGGACAACGCCCGCTAGATCTGGGGGCGATCCGGTCTGTTATTACGGTGGCATCGGGCAAGGGCGGTGTTGGCAAGTCGACAACAGCCGTGAACCTGGCACTGTCACTGGCCCGTCAGGGGCTGTCGGTGGGGCTGCTGGATGCCGATATTTACGGCCCCTCACTGCCACGCATGATGGGGCTGCGCACAGCCAAGCCGACGCATTCGAAAAAGGAAGGCAAAATTACGCCGCCTTCGGCCTTTGGCGTAAAGATCATGTCGATCGGTTTTATGATTGACGAAGAGCAGCCGGTAATATGGCGGGGCCCGATGGCGATGGGCGCGCTGGAGCAATTATTGCGCGATACTGACTGGGGCGAACTTGATGTACTGGTGGTTGATATGCCACCGGGCACAGGCGACATTCAGCTTTCCATGGCGCAGCGCGTACCTGTGACCGGGGCGGTGATTGTTTCCACCCCGCAAGATGTTGCCTTGCTTGATGCACGCAAGGGTCTGAACATGTTTCGCAAGGTCAATGTGCCGATTTTCGGCCTGATCGAAAACATGAGTTATTATCAATGCCCCAATTGCGGGCATGTGGACCATGTTTTTGACCATGGTGGCGCACATAAGGCAGCCGATGAACTGGGTGTGCCATTTTTGGGCGAAATCCCGCTGGACCTTAAAATTCGCCTTGGGGCCGATGAGGGTAAACCGATTATCGAAACCGACCCCGACGGCGCGCACTCAAAGGCCTACGCCAACATCGCACGCCAGATCGCTGCTTCAATTGACGAACAGGTTGGCCCGAAAACCAAGCCGAAGAAAAGTCTGTTTCCGAAAATCAGCTTTCGTTGATAATACGCTGTAAGGCGTGCGAATTGCCGTTTTTAATTCAGGTAAAGGCCGGTCAGTTTTGCTGACCGGCCTTTTTTCTTGCGTGCCTGCAACAGATCGCCATCCAACGAAAACCCCGCCGGGCGATGACGCGGCGGGGTTTGACGAGGGTGCCTGGAGAGGGGCGTTTCGGGCGTTAGACCTGTGCCTGGCCGCCATCCACAAACATTTCGATACCGTTTACAAAACTTGCGGCGTCAGACGCCAGAAACGCGACAACTTTGCCGATTTCTTCGGGTTCACCCAAACGGCCAAGCGGCACCAGTGCGGCAAGGGAGTCGTAAAGGCCCTGCCGCGCATCGTCGGGCACCAGTCCACCTAAACCAGGGGTGCGTACCGGGCCGGGGCTGATGGCATTCACGCGAATTTGGCGGTCTTTCAGGTCCAGGGCCCAGGAACGGGCAAAGTTACGAACGGCGGCTTTGCTTGCACTATAGACGCTGAAATTTTCAGTACCTTTGATGGAGGTTGTCGAGGATGTTAAAATTACCGATGCCCCCTTTGTCAGCAAAGGCAATGCCTTTTGCACGGTAAAAAGAACCCCGCGTACATTCGTTCCAAAGATGCGGTCAAACTGTTCTTCTGTGATGGCACCCAGTGGCAGCATGTCGCCGCCACCCGCATTGGCAAACAGAATATCGAGTTTGCCAGCGGATTTGGCGATTTGCGCATATAGCGCATCAAGGTCCTGGTTGTTTGCGGCATCGGCACGAATACCGGTGGCATTTGCGCCAATGGTCTTGACGGCGGCGTTCAGTTCTTCTTCGCGACGGCCGGTAATGAAAACGCGCGCCCCCTGTCGCGCCAGTTCCTGTGCAGAAGCAAGACCGATACCGGTGCTGCCACCCGTTACAAGTGCGACTTTTCCTTCAAGCTGGTTGGTCATGGTCATTTCCTTTTCAATTTTGGCCGGGTCGGGCAACCGCATCAAGCGGGGGATGTGCCCTTGGCCTGCGGCCTGTTGTTCGGTGAATGACCAGAAGGTAGAGGGGGAATGTTTGTTGATAAATCCCTTAAAATTGAAATGACTATTCACCTGTGTGTATAATAAAGGACACAACAAAAGGGAAATCCGGAATGGACCAGTTACTGGCAATGCGGGCATTTTCCCGCGTGGTCGAGGCGGGCAGTTTTACCCGCGCGGCAGATTCACTGAATATGCCCAATGCCACCATGAGCAAACTGGTTCAGGAGCTGGAGGCTCATCTGGGTGTCAGACTGCTTCAGCGGACAACGCGCCGGGTTACCGTGACGCCGGAAGGCGACGAATATTACGCCAAGGCCTTGTGTATATTACGGAATCTGGAGGCGATTGATTCGTCGTTTAACGCATCACGCAGCAATCCCGGCGGCAAGCTGCGAATTGATATTGGCGGGTCAACCGCGCGTGATGTTTTAATTCCGTTGCTGCCTGTATTTTTTGATCTTTACCCCGATATCAAAATAGAACTGGGCGTTTCCGACCGCACGGTCGATATGATCAGCGATAATGTTGACTGTGTCATTCGCGGTGGGCCGTTGGAAAATTCGTCGCTGATTGCACGCCAGATCGGCAAGGCCCCCATGATCACCTGTGCCGCGCCGGCATATTTGAAAAAATATGGCATTCCGGCTTATCCGAACGAACTAAAGAACGGGCACAGATTGATCAGTTATAATTCGACCCGCGACGGCAGGCCGTTTCCATTTCGCTTCTTGCAGAACGGCGAGAAGGTGGAGATCAAGGTTGAAAGCCGCTTTAGTGTGAACGAAAGCAACGCCCATCTTGCCGCCGTGGTGGCGGGGCTGGGGATTATTCAAACGTTTTCCTATGCCGCCGGGGCAGATTTGCAAAACGGGAACCTTGTCGAGATTTTAAGGGACTGGCGACCTGCATCCTATCCCTTTCATGTTGTTTACCCGCAAAACCGGTATGTGACGCCACGCCTGCGTGTGTTCATTGACTGGCTGGCAGATGTCTTTCCTGCGAAGGTCGCCAGCGGGCTGGTTTAGAGCACGTCGCGTTTAATCTGCACCATTTTGCCGGAGACAGTCTTCCGCCCCACTACGTCAGGATCCTTGACCGTAGCCCCGCTACGCTCTGCGGATCTTTCCTTGTGCGACAGAAGACTGTCTCGGCCCGAAGGGTTTGATTTTGGCGACGTTTCGCGGCGTTACACCTTTTGACCGATGCGCCGCATCGCTCTGCACGCTGTGCCTTGCCAAACGGTTCGCCAAAAACAAACAAAATGGCGCAGATTAAACGCGACGTGCTCTAAAAGGGGTAAAGAAAAACCCCGCCGGGCGATGCCGCGGCGGGGTTTGACGTTTGGTCTGACACTGGTGAAATCACCGATGATCAGTTGATGGTTTCTGCCATATAGGTAGGCATCCAGCCTTCGTGGGCGTCGCGCAAATCATCGAGTTCCAGCGGGTCTTCGCCTTCGATGGTGATGGCGGTGCCACCGGCATTGCCGATAATCACGGCATGGACATTGGCATTGGCTGCGGCGTTGATCACGCTGTCAGGGTCGCGGGTGGCAACAATGTAACGGCCCTGGTCTTCCCCAAACAGCCATGCAATTTCGCTACCGCTTTCGGGCAGGTGCAAATCGGCACCGATATTGCCCGCCAGGCACATTTCTGCAACGGCAACCAAAAGGCCCCCATCCGAAATGTCGTGGCAGGTCCGGACCACGTTGGCCGTGATCAGACCACGCACCAGCGTGCCAACCCGTTTTTCCGAATTCAGGTCAACGGGGGGCGGTGCGCCTTCTTCGCGGCATTCGATGTTTTTAAGATAAACCGACTGGCCCAGTTCGCCCGTGGGCGACCCCAGCATAACCAGAACCGAATCCTTGCTTTTCAGGGCAATCGTTGCCATGCGGCCCACATCGGGAATAACGCCGACGCCGCCGATTGCCGGGGTCGGCAAAATGCCTTCGCCGTTGGTTTCGTTGTAAAGCGATACGTTGCCCGAAACCACCGGAAAGTCCAGCGCAATACAGGCTTCGCCAATGCCCTTACAGGCCCCGACAAACTGGCCCATGATGCGCGGGCGTTCGGGGTTGCCAAAGTTCATGTTATCGGTGATGGCAAGCGGGGTTGCGCCAACAGCTGTCAGGTTACGGTAGGCTTCGGCAACGGCCTGCATACCGCCCTGTACCGGGTCGGCCTTAACATAACGCGGGGTGCAGTCGGTGGTGACGGCAAGGCCCTTGCGGGTGTCGTGAACCCGGACAACAGCGGCATCACCGCCGGGGCGGACAACCGTATCGGCCATCACCATATGGTCATACTGTTCCCATATCCAGCGCCGCGACGACAAATCAGCCGAGCCCATCAGGGTTTTCAGGGCTTCGCTGTGCGGCATTTTCTGTTCGATGCTGTCGGCTGAAATGCGGTCCTGTTTCGGGGTTTCTTCCCACGGACGGTCATATTCCGGCGAGGCTTCGGCCAGCGGATCAATCGGCAGGTCGCCGGCAACATCGCCATGCCACATCAGGGTCATGCGTTTGCTGTCGGTCAGTTTGCCAATCACGGCAAAGTCCAGTTCCCACTTGTCGAAAATGGCCTTGGCGGCATCTTCGCAACCGGGTTTAAGCACCATCAGCATGCGTTCCTGCGATTCTGACAGCATCAGCTCGTAGGGGGTCATGCCTTCTTCGCGCATCGGTACTTTATCCAGCCACAGCTCGACACCGACGCCGCCCTTGGATGCCATTTCAAACGAGGATGACGTAAGACCGGCAGCGCCCATATCCTGAATGGCGACGATCATGTCGGTTGCCATCAGTTCAAGGCAGGCTTCAAGCAGCAGTTTTTCGGTAAACGGGTCGCCAACCTGAACGGTCGGGCGTTTGTCGGCCGAATCATCATCAAATTCCGCCGAGGCCATGGTCGCCCCGTGAATGCCGTCACGCCCGGTTTTCGAGCCGACATAAACCACCGGATTACCAACACCCGCAGCGGCGGAATAGAAAATATTGTTGGTGTCAGCCAGACCAACGGTCATGGCATTAACCAGAATATTGCCGTTATAGGACGGATGAAAATTGGTTTCTCCGCCGACGGTCGGAACACCCATGCAGTTGCCGTATCCACCAATGCCTTCAACCACACCCGACAAAAGGTGGCGGGTTTTGGGGTGTTCGGGGGCACCAAAACGCAGGGCATTCAGGTTGGCAACCGGGCGCGCACCCATGGTGAACACATCACGCATGATGCCGCCAACACCGGTTGCCGCACCCTGATAGGGTTCGATAAAGGACGGGTGGTTGTGGCTTTCCATTTTAAAAATGGCAGCCTGGCCGTCGCCAATGTCAATGACACCGGCATTTTCACCGGGGCCCTGAATAACCCAGGGCGCCTTGGTCGGCAGGGTTTTTAGCCATTTTTTCGATGATTTGTACGAGCAATGCTCGGACCACATGACCGAAAAAATGCCAAGTTCTGTCAGGTTCGGCTCGCGCCCCATGATATCGAGAACAAGTTTGTATTCGTCATCTGTCAGGCCGTGGCTTTTAATAACGTCCGGGGTGATCTCGCTCATGCCAGCGCCTCCATCAGCGAATCAAATATCATTGCACCGTGCGTACCGCGATGCAGCGGTTCGATCACGCGTTCGGGGTGGGGCATCAGACCGAAAATACGGCGTTCTTCATCAACGATCCCGGCAATATTCGATACCGACCCGTTGATATTGGCAGCATCGGTTGCCTCGCCGTCGCTATCACAATAACGCAGGACAATTTGTCCTTCGCCCTTCAGGCGTTTAACGGTTTCAGCATCGGCAAAATAGTTGCCGTCATGGTGGGCAACCGGGATTTTGATGATTTCGCCGTTGTTAAAGCGGCTGGTAAAGATGCTGTCGGTGGTTTCGACCCGCAAATTCACATCCTTGCAGATGAATTTCAGATCGCGGTTGCGCATCAGCGCACCTGGCAACAACCCGGCCTCGATCAAAATCTGGAAGCCGTTGCAAATACCCAGAACCGGGGTACCAGCCCTGGCGGCGGCAACAACAGCGCGCATGATCGGGCTGTTGGCGGCCATGGCGCCACAACGCAAATAGTCGCCATAGGAAAAACCGCCCGGCAGGACGATCAGATCGGTTTTGGGAAGGGTAGTTTCCCGATGCCACACCATATGCGGTGCGGTGCCCATCCGGTTCTGAAGGGCGACCTGGACATCCCGGTCGCAATTCGAACCGGGGAATACGATGACAGCAGCTTTCACTGGCCAATCTCCCGTTTATTCGGGCGGGCTTTGGGGCGCTGTGCGCCTGGCCCGCGTCCGGTTCAAGCGATGATGTCGATTTCGTAGTTTTCGATCACCGTATTGGCGAGCAGCTTTTCGCACATTTCGGTAACGTCGCTGTGGGCTTTGTCCACATCGGTACCGGTAAGTTCAAGTTCAATAAACTTGCCCTGGCGGACATCTTCGACGCCGGCAAATCCCAGGCCTTGCAGGGCGTGATGAACTGCCTTGCCCTGCGGATCGAGGACACCGTTTTTCAGGGTGACATGAACACGTGCTTTCACGAGAAGCTCCTTGGTTGGTTCGCAGTCGCCAAAGGCGATCGTCAATTAATTCAGACAATGCCGGTCGTACCACCGAGCCGGCGCATATATAATGAAAGGGCCGCGCAAGCGCGGCCCTTCGCAATCAGGTCGTCGCATCTTTATTCAGCGACTCTATTTCGGCGGATTCAGGCAGGACACCAAGGCGGCGCGCCACTTCCTGATAGGCTTCCTCGACACCGCCCAGATCGCGGCGGAAGCGATCCTTGTCCATCTTTTCGTTGGTGATGGCATCCCACAGGCGGCAATTGTCGGGGCTGAATTCGTCAGCCAGAACCAGCTGTGAAAATTCGTTGTCGAAAATCCGGCCAAATTCCAGTTTGAAATCAACCAGTTTCAGGCCGATACCGCGCATCAGACCACACAGATAGTCATTGATGCGCAAGGAATAACCAACAATTTCTTCAAGTTCTTCGGGCGATGCCCAGCCAAGGGCAAGCACATGTTCGTCTGAAACCAGCGGGTCGCCAAGATCGTCGTCTTTATAATAGAATTCGACAATCGGACGCGGCAGTTTCATGCCTTCTTCAAGACCAAGACGTTTGGCCATGGAACCGGCGCAAATGTTGCGAACCACAACTTCAATCGGCACGATCTCGACCTTGCGAACCAGTTGTTCGCGCATGTTGAGGCGGCGAATGAAATGCGTCGGGATCCCGATTTCAGCCAGGCGATGCATCACGAATTCGGTGATCATATTGTTCAGAACGCCCTTGCCGGCAATGGTGCCGCGCTTCTGGGCGTTGAACGCGGTGGCATCATCCTTGAAATACTGGATGATCGTGCCTGGTTCTGTGCCTTCGTACAAAACCTTGGCTTTACCCTCGTAAATCGGTCGTTTTCTCGACATCTGGCGGGATCTTTCACATTTTGGCAGTTGGGGCAGGCCCATGCACCCTGGAAACGCCCTTCCTATAGCAGTGCTGGCCTGGAAACTCAATTGTCGCGTAAGGTCTATTTACGCAGGTTTGATAATCAAATTCTGCAACGTTCGGGTCTAAATTTCAACTGGCTGGAACGGCGCGTGGTCGGGCTGGCCATTGGCAAACAGCCAAACCGGCCGACGGGGCAGTTCATTTTCGACAACAGGTATACCAGGAAGCCCTATCAGGGACGAGCAAACAGTTTCAAATCCGATGTTGCTGCGCACCAGCATGGCGTCCCCGCGAATATCGTGATGATCGACATCGGGCGGCAAAATACCGGTGTCGGCCATTAATGCTTGCCAGGCGAACCAGTCGTCGGCTTCGGGGTTGGGAACGGGCGCACTGATAAACCGGGGCAAATTGCGCGCCGTGCGTTCGCTGTTTTTGGTGTCGTTAATGTCATGCGCTGTCAGAATTGAAAATCCTTCGGGGATTTCATGGATTTCGATTTTGCCCGTACCACGGTTTGCCAGCCAATAGGCATCGCGGTTATCGGCAATAACCATGTTGAACGGGCGATAGGCGTCACCATCAAGGGCCGCCAGTGACTGGGCGGCGACAATGGCGTCGGCATGGTCGAGTGCCTCAAGCGGTAATTCCCCGCGTGATCGTTTGTCGTCTGCCGGGCCAAGGGTGCCATAGCGGTTTAAAACCGCAGCCACCACACCTTCTTCGTTCATGCCCAGCCATGTGCCTCCGCCCAGTTCGTCCAGCCCGGCAATAACATCGGGGCGGTCATCCCAGTGGCGGGCAGGGGGCTGCCAGGGGCGGTTCTTCATTTCGTCACGATTGGCGCCGATCAGGACTGGCCATTCGTGGTCGGGGCGTCGTAAAATAATGACTGTACACATGTTCCAGATCAAAGCCGTTCGAGGTGGTATTTGTCAAATTGAAAAGAAAAAACAGGTTCGTCGCGTGACAAAGACTGTTATCGGCCACAGATATATAGGCAAGACAGGATATATCGCTACTGGCCCAATGGAAAGGGAGGCACCCATGAGCAAAATGTCGGATCGTGAACGCGGGTTTGAAGCCAAATACAGCTTTGATCTGGAGCAGAACTTTCGTGTCGAAGCCCATTTATATAAATTACTGGCAATGTGGGCCGGGCGCGAAATGGGCATGAATGATGCGCAATGCGCACAATATGCCCATAAAATTATCGGCGATGTTGTTGCCGACCCCCGTGAAAACGGGGTGGTTGTTGCCATTCTGGCTGACTTCGCCCGCCACAATATCGATATGACGATATCGCAATTAACCACCAGACTAGAGGAATTGCGCCCACAGGCACGGGCAGAAGTTCTGTAAAACCGGATGCATGGATGGTTCTTGAGAGGCGTTTTATTCATCAAATTGAATAAAACGCCCCAAATTAACCAGTTGGGATTTGCAAACTACTAGGGGCTCGCTTATTCTGCATGTCCAATCGACTTTGGTCGGAATTGTCATCGCATAAGTGACAACATATAAACATGTATACGGTTTGGGGCAAAATGCCTTGCATCCGCTAGAGAAAGGCGAGAGTTTTGCGTATCCTTCTTGCAGATGATCACGATCTGGTCCGTGAGGCGTTATCTCTTTTATTCCAGCAGTATTTCGAAGAGTGCGAAGTCGTCGAGGCTGGTTCTCTTGAGCCTGCGCTGGAAAAGATTGATCCGGAAAATCCGTTTGACCTGATTTTGCTTGATCTTCGTATGCCGGGCATGAACGGGTTGGACGGTTTAAGGATAACGCTTGACAAGGTTGGGGTCGGGGTTCCTGTCGTGCTGCTTTCCGGCGCATATAACGGCGAAGATGTTCGCCATGCGATCGAAAATGGTGCACAGGGTTTTATTCCGAAAACCTTGCGGGGCGAAGCCCTGGCAAATGCCATTCGGCTGGTTCTGGCCGGGGAAAAATACCTGCCATCCAGCATCCTGAGCAATTTTGCCGAAGGATTTGGTAATAAAAACGAACATGGCAGCATGCGCCATGCCGGCCAGTTTGGCGTTGATGGCGATTTTGCCCGTCTGACGCCGCGCGAACGCGAAGTGCTGGCGTTGTTGTCCGAGGGGCGACCTAACAAGGATATCGCCCGTCATCTCGATTTGCGTGAAATCACGGTTAAATATCATCTTAAAAACGTTTATCGCAAACTGCATGTGTCCAACCGGGCACAGGCTGTAAAAATTGCGTTAGAAGATATGGCGCGATCAGGTTCTTTGTAGTATTTCTGACAAAGGCAGCGGTGAAAACGCTTTGTATTCCGGCCCGTTTTGCGGGCCGGTTTTATTTTGTGCAAGCCGCAGTTCCCTCGGTTTTTTTTAAGGGGATTTTCCCCGGTGAACGAGGTTGAACATGACGAAAATCTGCATTGCCCTGATCGGCGATTTTAACCCTGCCGTTACCGCCCATCAGGCCATTCCCGCCGCCATCGATATCGCCGCAACTGCCAATGGCTGTGATGCCAGCATTGAATGGATCCCTACGGTGCGGCTGGCCGATGATGACGTGCAAACTTTGCTGGCCGGTTTTTCGGGTATCTGGTGTGTGCCAGCCAGCCCGTATGACAGCATGGAAGGCGCCCTGTTTGCCATTCGGTATGCCCGCGAACATAACGTGCCGTTTTTAGGCACTTGTGGCGGGTATCAGCATGCGGTGCTGGAATATGCCCGTAACGTGTTAGGGTTATCTGATGCTGATAATGCCGAGACAAACCCCGATGCGGCCTTGCCCCTGATCGCGCCGCTGGTATGCGCCCTGATCGATCAGGCTGGTGATATCAAGCTGGCCCCGCACAGCAGGATCGCTAAATATTACGGTGCAGTTTCCGTCAATGAAACCTATCGCTGCAGTTACGGGTTCGCCCGGGAATATGTGCCCCTATTTGCGCAAAGTGACCTGGTTGTCAGCGCGTGGGATGATCACGACGATCCGCGTGCAATTGAATTGCGGGATCATTCGTTTTTCATCGGTACGGCGTTTCAACCCGAACGATCAGCCCTGAAAGGCGAAACCCACCCGTTGATTTCGGCCTTTGTTAAGGCGGCGGCCAATATGGCCGCTTAAGGAACACCTGGGATCCATTAAAAAGAGCCCCCCGTTTCTTATTAACGGGGGGCTTTGATGTTCCTGTTGGATGTCACAGGAACCAGCCCGCTGGTTGAGAGCGGACAATTATTGTGTGGTGCCCTGGTAAGGCCAGGGAAATGGCGGGGAAGGGGCAATCAGACCAGGCATTTTTGGTGGCACTGCGCTTTGGTTTCCGGTTGGGGCTGGCGGCCGGTTTGCATGGTGAAAACACCCGCCAGAATGGCAATTGTTGCAACCACGTCGATTCCGTGCAGCGGTTCCCCCGCCAGTGCGCAGCCAATGAACAGGGCCACGACCGGTGGAATATAGGTAACACTGGCTGCCGTTACAGCGCCCAGCTTTTGCACGATCAGATAATACAGGATGTACGCCATACCGGTGCCAACCGCGCCAAGACCAACGATCAGGCCAATGGCGGCTTTTGGCTCGTTAAAAATTGCGCCGGCACCGTTCATATCCACGGTTACCAATAATGCGATTGCACCCAGCCCCATTTGATAAGTACACAGCGCCGCCGGGGCAATGCCCAATGGACTGATAAATTTGCGGGCATAAACAAAGGATGCGCCCAGGCTTAACGACCCAAGAACAATGTATAGCACCCCAAACGGGTCCACCGTGCCAAGCCCGGTTTCCCAGGGCCGCGCAATGACAAGTACCCCGGCAAAGCCCAGCGCCATTCCGCCGATGGAGCGTCGATTTAAAGGTTCACTTCGCAAAAACACCAGCGCGCACAGGCACGAAAATAACGGGATTGCCCCGCTGAGCATGCCTGCAACACTGGACAGCAACAAAATGGTACCCTTGGCAAATGCCAGATAATAAAGGGCCGTCGCCAAACCTGCCATGGCAAGAAAATGGTGGGCATGGCGCAAATGCCACCATTTCAATACCCGGGTGGCGAGGGCAAAGACCAGTACCGGGATAACCCCCGATACCACGCGCAATAAAACGATTTGCGCGGGGGTAATATGCGCCGCAGCCCAATGGGTGAAAATAAAGGGCGTTCCCCAAATCAGGCCAAGGATAATATAGGCGATATATCCGGTATTCTTCATGGCAAATCCGTTGGGTGAAGGGCTGAATTTAACCGTGATTGTAGAAGCCCGTCATATCGGCTACAAATCATGTTATCTGATGTATAAAGTAGAAAAACTATATCATGTCTGATGTTCCGCCCTTAAAAGCACTGCATGCGTTTGATGCAGCTATGCGATTGAATAGTTTTTCTCTGGCAGCAGAGGAAATGAATGTAACGCCGGGGGCGGTGGGGCAGCAAATACGCAAACTGGAAGATTGGCTGGGGGTGGCGTTATTTACCCGCCATGTCCGCCGGGTGGAAGCCACCGCCGATGGCCTGGCTTATGCCGCGCGCATTCGACCGGCGCTGGACCAGATCACAGAAGCAAGTCGCAGTTTACGCCACCAGCACGCCCATTCGGTGCGGGTAGTGATGCCACCCAGTTTTGCCGCCAAATGGTTCTCACGGCGGATGTCGCGGTTTTTAATCGCCCATCCCGGCACAGAACTGCATGTTGGATCATCATCCGAGGTGGCCGATTTTGGCCGCGACCCGGTCGATATTGCCATTCGGTATTTCAGTGGCGAGGCCGACCACCTGCAATCAATATTATTGCATCGTGGGCAAGCCGCCCTGTTTTGTGCGCCCGAATACCGGGAACGCATCGGGTTAAACCAGCCCGCCGACCTGATGCGTGCGACGCTTTTGAACGATACGTTACATGCCTGGTGGCCGGAATGGCTTGGTGAATTTGCCGAGCTTGATAAAAACCGGATCAAGGCGATTCGCAAAATTGATGTTGATTTAACATCCGTGGCAATTGAATCGGCCATTCATGGTCAGGGTGTTTTAATGGCGGTGCCATTACTGGCCGAAGAGGATGTATTGCAGGGCAAGCTGGTGCCGATATTTCCGCAATGCGTGTTGGCGGTGCCGTTTGGCTATTATCTGGTGCATCCTAAAAATGCTGAACTGCGCGGGCAGGTGAAACTTTTTCGGGACTGGATATTAAACGAGGCACAGGACATCTCGATTTAAAAATGCTTTGGTTGCCAAAGCAAAACACCCCCGCTTTCAAAGCAGGGGTGTTGGGTATTTTCGGGTGTCAGCTAACAGGGTTAGTCAGCAAAAACGCGGGCAAAAATCGTGTCGACATGCTTGGTGTGATAACCCAGATCAAACAGGGCTTCGAGCTTGTCATTAGGGATACGCGCCGTCACGTCTTCGTCGGTTTTAAGAAGCGACAGCAAGTCGCCTTCGCGGTTCCAGACCTTCATGGCGTTACGCTGCACGATCCGGTAGGAATCTTCGCGTGAAACGCCATACTGGGTCAGGGTCAGCAGTACGCGCTGCGAGAACACCAAACCGCCCATCTGATTAAGGATTTCGTCCATCCGTTCCGGATAGATCACCAGATTTTCAACCACATTGGTCAACCGCATCAGGGCGAAGTCCAGGGTTACGGTTGCATCGGGGCCGATATTACGTTCAACTGATGAATGCGAAATATCGCGTTCATGCCACAGGGCGACGTTTTCCATCGCCGGGATCGCCATTGAACGCACCAGACGGGCAAGGCCGGTCAGATTTTCGGTCAGGACCGGGTTGCGTTTGTGCGGCATGGCCGACGAACCCTTTTGTCCCTTTGAGAAAAACTCTTCGACTTCACGGACTTCGGTGCGCTGCAGATGGCGAATTTCGGTTGCCAGATGTTCAACCGAAGATGCGATCACGCCAAGGGCCGCAAAATAGGCGGCATGGCGGTCACGCGGGATAACCTGGGTTGAAACCGGTTCGGGGGCCAGGCCCAGTTTGGCGGCAACATGTTCTTCAACGCTGGGGTCGATATTGGCAAAGGTGCCAACCGCACCCGAAATGGCGCAGGTCGCGATTTCTTCGCGCGCAGCCAGCAGGCGCTTTTTGTTGCGGTTAAATTCGGCATAGAAGGTTGCCAGTTTCAAACCAAAGGTTACCGGCTCGGCATGGATGCCATGCGAACGGCCCATGCAGGGAACGTCTTTGGTTTCATAGGCGCGCTTTTTAAGGGCGGCCAGCAATTTGTCCATGTCTTCAAGCAGAATGTCGGTTGCCTGAACCAGCTGCACGTTAAAGCAGGTATCAAGTACGTCGGAACTGGTCATGCCCTGGTGAACAAAGCGGGCTTCTTCGCCAACCTGTTCGGAAAGCTCGGTCAGGAATGCAATAACGTCGTGTTTGACTTCGGCTTCAATACCGTCAATGCGATCGATCCGGTCCTGGGTGTAGGGCTTGTTGCCTTTTTCCCAAACCAGTTTGGCGGAAGCCGCCGGGATCACACCGAGTTCCGCCAGTTTGTCGGCAGCGTGGGCCTCGATTTCAAACCAGATGCGAAACTTGTTCGCCGGTTCCCAGATGGCGGTCATCTGTTTGCGGGAATAACGGGGGATCATGCAGGGTCTCCGGGCAAGGGTTGCGGTGCGGGGGCCCTTTTGGCACGTCATCCGCACGCTGTGTGCGTCGGATAGAGGATTCGCCGCCGATTATCAAGCCTCACGACGCTTTTGCGTGCTTTAAACGGTTGTCTGTTCCCTGCCGTGCCCGGTTTCAGATGTTTGAATGCACGCACAGGCGGGCTTGGGGTGAAGCTGAGTGTTTCGAACAATATCAAATGTTTGACCCGTGTGAATGTTCATTCGTCCACGGTTATGTTTCAAGGCGGGTTCGAACTTGTAGAAACGGACGCCGTTTCATTTAATACCCTGCACTATCCGGTCACCAACCAGTTTCGGGGTGTAAGGATAAATGGTGTTTAAAAACATATCGCAGGGTCTTGCTTATGGGGCGATTGCCCTGGGGGTGGGGTTTTGTGCCTTTGCGGTTATGCTGACATTGGCGGAAATGGCACACGCGGAACCGGCGGGGCCAGCGGTGCAGGAAATTGCAACTGCAACAATTAAGCCGACACAAACAGAACCTGTCATGGCGGAATTACCCGCCAATATCCCGGGAAATACCGCGCCAAACGCAGACCCGTGGCTTGGCGGGACGTGGCAGATTGGCGCAATGGGTGAGGTGTCGACCAGCATTTACCGTGATGGCGATGACTGGAAACCCGGCGGGTTGCCGCTGATTGCCTACGATGCCGAACGCCTGCATGTCGGCATAGATGGTTTACGGGTTACAGCCTGGAAAAATGACAGGTTTAGCGTATCAGCCATCGGGTCTGTACGAATGTCACCGTTTGATTCCGGCGATGGACCTTACCTTGCCGGGATGGAAGACCGCGATACCGCCTTTGAAGCCGGGGCGGAGTTTACGGCAAAGGCTGGGGCTGGGGAAATTAAGGCATCCCACCTTTTTGATGTTAGCGACGCCCATGATGGCCAGGAAATTGATGTCAGTTACAGCCAGCCAACCCAGGTGCAGGCCGTAACATTGGTGTGGGGCGGTGGCGTTACCTGGCAAAGCGAGGACCTGACCGATTACATGGCAGGTGTTCGTCGTAACGAGGTGCGCAGTGATCGGGCTTATTACAAACCCGATGCTGCCTTTATTCCCCATCTGGACCTGATGGCAAGCTATCCGCTGTATGACAGCCTTGTTCTTATTGGCAAAACCGGAATTCAGTATTTGCCCGATGCCTATACCGACAGCCCGATTGTTGACGAGGATTATATTCTGAGCTTGTCCTTTGGTGCTGTTTACACTTTCTGATCGGCCTCCCTTCCCCAATGGTGCGCAGCCGGTCAGGCGGGCCGGGCGATGATGTCGCCCGGCCCGTTTTTTTGTCTTTTGGCGCATTTGATATAAGTCTGATGATAAGTTTTTTGTTCGGCATGGCTGGATTGACGCAGTTGTGATTGCATATACTTAAGAATGAGCGGTAAACCTTTTAGGCAGGATTACGTAAAAACCAGCAGGATGGCGTGGTGCTTCGTTCTGTTGGCACAGGAAGCAGTTTGAAATGCGACTAGCGGAAAATACCTTTCCCCGGGATGTCGGGTCGACCCGACAGAATAAAAGCATCGCAGCAAGCCAATTGGCAAAGCTGGTCGATCTGGGGATCGCTTTGTCCGCAGAGCATGATCGTGGTGCCCTTAATCAAAAAATTCTTCAGGCGGCCCGCGATTTTACCAACGCTGATGGTGGTTCGCTTTATTTGATCAATGAAGATGAAAGCGAACTGCATTTTCGGATCATGGCAAATGATACCCTTGATCGCTATGTTGCCGACGGGGACCAGCAGCAATATCCGTTTCCGCCTTTGCCGCTTTATCTGCCCGATGGCACCCCGAACCACCAGAACATCGCCAGTTATGTTGCCCTAAGCGGGGAAACCATCAATATCGTTGATGCCTATGCTGCCGACGGGTTTGATTTTTCCGGCACGCGCCGGTTCGATGCTGCAACCGGCTATCGGTCGCAATCGTTTTTAACGGTGCCGCTTAAAAGTGCGCGGGGCCGGGTGATTGGTGTTTTGCAACTGATCAATGCGCGCAGTGACGACGGGACGGTTATTGCGTTTGATCCCATGATTGAACCGTTGATTACGGCCCTGACCAGCCAGTCGGCGGTGGCGCTGGAAAATCGCCGTCTGTTACAATCCCAGCGTGACCTGATCGACAGCTTCGTCCGTATTCTTGCCCAGGGGATTGATGCCAAATCGCCCCACACCGGTGCGCATTGTGAGCGCGTGCCCGTTTTGGCCAAAATGCTTGCACAGGCGGCGGTCGACCAACAAAACGGCCCGTTTGCCGGTTTCAGCCTAAGCGATCAGGAATGGTACGAACTCGACCTGGCCGCATGGCTGCATGACATTGGCAAAATCGTTACGCCCGAACATGTGGTGGAAAAAGCCACCAAACTTGAAACCATTCATAACCGTATTCATGAAATTCGCACCCGGTTTGAAGTGATGCTGCGCGACGCCGAAATTGATATGTTGCGTCGTCAGCTTGCCGGAGAGGACGCCGCACAATGCCAGGCCGATTTCAACGCGCGGCGCGATGAGTTGCAACAGCAGTTTGAACTTGTGGCGCAAAGCAATATTGGCAGCGAAAATATCGACCTTAACACCGTCACGGCCATGCGTGAAATTGCCAGCCAGAACTGGCAACGCAATTTTGACCGCACTTCGGGCCTTTCATGGGCCGAAAGTAGCCGGATAAACCCTGAAGAAGCGGCGATCCTGTCGCAACCCGGCCCTGAACCCCTGTTATCAGACCGCCAGGACCAGGTTTACAACCAGGTTAATAATGGTGAAATTTATAACCTGTCGATCCCGCGGGGCACGTTAACGCCGGAAGAACGCGCCATTATTAATGACCATGTTGTTCTGACCCAGGACATGTTGTTGCAATTGCCGTTTCCGCCTGGACTGCATAATGTGCCTGCCATTGCCGGGAACCATCATGAAAAAATGGACGGTTCGGGATATCCGCGCGGCTTGAAGGGCGACCAGATGGGAACGCTGGAAAAAGTCATGGTTATTGCCGATATTTTCGAGGCCCTGACAGCCGTTGATCGCCCCTATAAAAAGCCCAAGAAGCTGTCGGAATGTATTGATATTCTTGGGGGGATGCGCGATCAGGGTAAAATCGACAGTGATCTTTTTGAACTGTTTCTAACCAGCGGTGCCTACCGCCAATATGGTGATATCTATTTACAACCCGATCAGCGTGACGAGGTTGATGTCACCCGCTATATCAAAGCTCTTTGATCGAACTGATCGACAGGCCCCTTAGCCGACGGGCGGAATTCTTTAAAGCCCTTGCCGTTGCTTTACCGGGCCACGGCACAATAAAATCATCCCGTGTTTTATGTGAAAAGGGGCCGTTTTAAGAACGACCCCTTTTGATGTTCATATCCCGATTGATCTTACATTTCGTCGTGGAAATGGCAGGCGACCTGATGTTTGGGGCCTAAAACCTCGATAGCGGGGATATCGGTTGTGCATTTTTCCCGTGCATAGGGGCAACGCGTTCGAAATACACATCCCGATGGCGGGTTGATCGGGCTGGGCAGTTCGCCGGTTAGAACAATGCGTTCCTTGTTGCGTTCCAAAATCGGATCGGGGATGGGAACAGCCGAAATCAGCGCCTTGGTATAGGGGTGTTTGGGCGCGTTATAAATGGTATCGCGATCTGCAATCTCCATCACGTTGCCCAGATACAGAACCAGGATGCGATGGCTTATGTGACGCACCACCGACAGGTCGTGGCTGATAAACAGCAAAGCCAGGCCAAATTCGCGCTGCAATTCCTGCAACAGGTTAACAATTTGGGCCTGAATGGAAACGTCCAGGGCTGAAACGGCCTCGTCACACACAATCAGCTTGGGCCGCAAAATCATGGCCCGGGCAATACCGATACGCTGGCACTGCCCGCCGGAAAATTCGTGAGCATAGCGGTTGATCATGTCGGGCAGAAGCCCCACGCGTTCCATGATTTCGCGCACTTCATCACGCACTTGTGCCTTTGTCAGTTCGGGCCGGTGCGTGATCAGCGGTTCGGCAATGATCTGGCCGATGGTCATGCGCGGGTCAAGCGATGCCAACGGATCCTGAAAAATAATCTGAAGATCGGACCGCAAGGCCTGCATCTGTTTGTGATTGATCGATGCCAGATCACGGCCCAGCCAAACGGCTTCACCGGCACTTGGTTCGATCAGGCGTAAAATGGCCCGCCCAAGGGTGGATTTGCCACACCCGGACTCACCAACAACACCGAGTGTTTCACCAGATTTTATCTGAAAGCTGACACCATCAACCGCTTTAAGCGGCACAGTTTTTTTGAACAAAATACCACCCGCAGGTACATCGAAATGCACCTTCAGGTCTTTGACATCCAGAAGAACGGGTTCAACAGTCATGCGGCAAGTCCCTTGTTGTCTTCCAGGTGGCAGGCTTTTATGTGCGGGGTATCGGTGCTGCTTGTTGTTGTGGTTGTTCGCGGTAAGGGCAATTCAGCAATACAACGATCAAACGCATGCGGGCAGCGCGGGGCAAAGCTGCACCCGGCAGGCAGGCGTTGCAGGTTGGGCGGCTGGCCGGGAATGGTGATGAGTTTTTCGTCGCTATTAACCACATCAAGGCGCGGTGACGATGCCAGTAACCCGGCGGTATAGGGATGTTGCGGGTTGGCAAACAGTTCGTTGACCGGCGCACTTTCAATAATGCGCCCGGCATACATCACCTGCACATGGTCGCAAATACCGGCGACAACGCCCAGATCATGGGTGATCATGACAATCGCGGTGTTTAAATCGCGTTTCAAATCGCCCAGCAGGTCCAGAATTTGTGCCTGCACCGTCACATCAAGTGCCGTTGTCGGTTCGTCGGCAATTAGAAGTTCGGGTTCACATAAAAGAGCCATGGCGATCATAACACGCTGGCGCATCCCGCCCGAAAATTCGTGCGGGTACATGTCAAACCGTTTGCTGGCCTCGGGGATGCGTACGCGGTCAAGCATCGCAAGTGCGCTGGCACGGGCGTCTTTTTCGCTCATGCCCTTGTGATGTACCAGCACTTCGGAAAGCTGTTTTGAAATGCGCATATAGGGGTTAAGCGATGTCATCGGGTCTTGAAAAATCATCGACATGCGCAACCCGCGAACCTTGTTAAGGTCGGATGTGGGCAGGCCGATCAATTCCTGCCCGGTCAGTTTGGCCGACCCGGTCGAATAACCGTTTGATGCCAAAAGACCCATGATCGACAAAAATGTCTGGCTTTTGCCCGATCCGCTTTCACCGACAACACCCAATGCTTCGCCAGCCTTGATTGAAAAGCTGACATCATTAACGGCTTTTACATCGCCATCGTGGGTTTTAAAGACCGTTGTCAGGCCCTGAACGTCAAGAATATTGCTCATGGCGTCATGCTCCTTTAGCGGTCACGCGGGTCAAGCGCATCGCGCAGCCCGTCGCCGATGAAGTTAAAGCAAAACAGAATGGCAGCCAGGATTGTTGCCGGAAACAGCAGCGTCCAGGGGGCACTTTCCATTTGCTGCGCGCCTTCGGAAATCAAAACACCCAGGCTGGTCATTGGTTCTTGCACACCCAGCCCCAAAAACGACAGGAAACTTTCAATCAGAATCACCTGTGGAATGGTCAGGGTGACATACACAATCACCGGGCCCAGCGCATTGGGCACAATGTGACGGCGAATGATGTTGAAGTTTGAAACGCCCGATGCCCGTGCTGCCTCGACAAATTCACGGTTTTTGATCGATAGCGCCTGACCGCGCACAATGCGTGCCATGGTCAACCATTCAACCGCGCCCAGGGCAGCAAAAATCAGGTAAATGTGACGGCCAAAAACCACCATCAGCATGATGACGAAAAACATGAAGGGCATTGAATACATGATATCGACAATGCGCATCATGATGTTGTCGGTGCGCCCGCCCATATAACCGGAAATCGCCCCATAGGTCACGCCGATCAGCAGCGAAACCGAGGTGGCAACAATGCCGACCATCAGTGAAACCCGAATACCATACATGGAGCGAACAAAAAGGTCGCGGCCATTGGTGTCGGTGCCAAACAGGAAACCGGCCTGAATATCGGGCGGGGCCTGAATGTAGTCCCAATAGATTTCATCAAACGGATGGGGGTGGACCATTGGCACAATGATGGCGGTCAGGGTGATCAGCACCAGCAGGGTTACACTGACCATTGCGGCCTTGTTGGCGCGCAGGCGGCGAAAGGCATCCTCCCACAGAGAGCGGCCCTTGACGTTTCCGCCCGCCATGGCCAGATCGACGGCCTCGGTTGCGGAACCGGGTGTGGTTTTTGCAAACATTACTGCATCCTCACCTTGGGATCGAGCAGGCCATACACAAGGTCGACCAACAGATTGAACAGAATAATCAGCGTGCCATAGAAAATGACGACCCCCATCACCAGCGTGTAATCGCGGTTAAGTGCGCCCTGGACGAAATAACGCCCGATCCCGGGGATGGAGAAAATCTGTTCGATCACAACTGAACCGGTGATAACTGCCGCACTTGCCGGGCCAAGATAGGAAACCACCGGCAAAATACCGGCTTTCAGGGCATGACGGGTGATCATGACCCGTTCCGGCAGGCCTTTGGCGCGGGCCGTACGGACAAAGTTGGATCGTAAAACCTCGATCATGGAGCCGCGGGTGAGGCGGGCGATATAGGCGATTTGCGGCAGGGCAAGGGCGATAATGGGCAGAACAACCTGGTCAAGCCCCTGTTCCCAGCCGCCAACAGGTAGCCAGCGTAAATAAACCCCGAATATAAGGGTTAAAAGCGGCGCCATAACGAAGTTTGGAATGGTAATGCCGGTCATGGCTGTTGCCATAACCGCGTAATCAAGTTTGGAGTTTTGTTTTAAAGCCGCCAGCGTTCCCAGTAGCGTGCCAAAGATCAAAGCCAGAAAAATGGCCGATCCCCCCAATGTCAGCGACACAGGGAAGCCACGAAATATCAGTTCGGTCACGGTAAAGTCGCGATACTGGAAAGACGGGCCGAAATCGCCCTGTACCACATCACCCAGATAGCGGCCATATTGCATCCATAACGGTTCATCAAGGTGATAAACGGCGTTCAGGTTGGCGGCGACCTCGGGCGGGACAGAACGTTCCTTGTCAAACGGTCCGCCCGGTGCGGTGCGGATCAGAAAGAATGACAGGGTGACAATGATAAAAAGCGTCGGGATCGCCCCGAGCAATCGTTTGAGCGTAAAGCCAAGCATCTGGTTATCCCCAAAGCCTGTCCGCCGCGCAAGGTGGTTACGCGGCGGACAGTGCGTTCAGACTGTTAATCGAACGATTATTTTTCGATATACAGGTACTGCGAACGAACATGGTCCATCACGTTGACATGGCCTTTGCCATCGGCATCCCAGCCTTTGACATAGGATTTGATCATGTGCTTGGTCACATAGTGATAGATCGGGGCAACAGCGTTGGCTTTCAGGAAGATTTCCTCGGCATTGCGCAGCAGTTCCATCCGTTTTTCGGAATCCTGCTCGTTCGAGGCTTCGTCCATCAGCTTGTCAAATTCCGGGTCGTCAAAGCCGGTATCGTTCAAACCGGAGTCTGATTTCCACAGTTCCAGGAAGGTGTTGGGATCGTTGTAATCGCCAATCCAGCCAGCGCGGAAGACCTGGGTTTTTTCCTTGGCTTTACGGGTTTCAAGGAAGACCTTGAATTCTTCGTTAACCAGGTTGACCTTGGCGCCAAAGACGCTTTTCCACATCGAGGCAATCGCAATGGCGATTTTCTTGTGGTTGTCGTTGGTGTTGTAACGAATTTCGACAGTAACGGGGTTATCCTTGGAATAACCGGCTTCCTGATACAGCTTGTAAGCTTTTTCGTTACGTTCCTTTTGGGTCATGTCCTTGAAATCGGCATAGACCGGGGTGTAGCCGGTCATGCCCGGCACGACATAGGCATAAGCGGGAACTTCGCCAGCGGTGACGATTTTGTCCATCAGGATGTCGCGGTTGATTGCCAGCGAAAAGGCTTCGCGCAGCTTGGCATTATCAAACGGCGGCTTGGTCATGTTAAAGCCGTAGTAATAAACGCCCAGATAGTTCGACACGACGAATTCGTCGTTCATGTTGTCGCGGATCCATTTGATCTGGTCGTTCGGGACTTCATAGGTCCAGTCCAGTTCGCCGGCGCGGAAACGCTTCAGTTCGGCGGTGGTGCTTTCGGTCGGATAGTAAATAACCTTGTCAAGCTTGACGCTATCGGCATTCCAGTAGCTGTCATTTTTGCTTAGCACGATGCGCGATTGCGGGTTCCATTCGTCCAGTTTGAAGGCACCGTTGGTGACCGAATTGCCCGGGCGGGTCCACTGGTCGCCAAATTTTTCAACAGCAGCCTTGTTTACCGGATAGCTGATGGAGTGGGTCAGCAAACCGAGGAAATAGGGGGTCGGGCCAGCAAGGTCCACTTCAAGGGTTTTGTCGTCAATTGCCTTGGCACCGAGTTCTTTTGGCTCCATTTTGCCAGATGTAATGTCATCGGCATTTTTGATCGGCGCCAGAAGGAACGAATATTCAGAACCGGTTTTGGGATCAACTGCGCGCTGCCAGGCATAAACAAAGTCGCCGGCTGTAACAGGGTCGCCGTTGGTCCATTTGGCATCATCGCGGATTTTGAAGGTGTAGGTCAGGCCGTCTTCGCTGACTTTCCAGCTTTCGGCTTCGCCCGGTACAATTTTACCGCTGGCTTCTTCGCCAACCAGGCCTTCATAAAGATCACGCAGAATGTGCGAGGCTGGAACATCTTCGGCAATTTGCGGATCAAGGCTGCCCGGCTCGGAGCCATTGCCACGGTTCAGCACCATTTCAGCCTGTGCTGCAACCGGCGCGAGTGCAGCCATGCTGCTTGCAAGAAGGCCAGTGCCGATAAGGAAAGCTCGTGACGAATTAAAGAAGCCGTGCACGAGACCCCCTTTGGTCTTCGTGATGAATGACATTCAGTATGTCTCCCTTTGTTTTTGTTTGGTCGCCCTGGAGCGGGAAGCATCCCCACTAATGCGTACGCGAAAATACTGATGACAAACATTGTTTCCTGCAAGCGGCAATTCCATAAATTGGAAACAATTGAAAATTATTTGCGCAAAATTGAGATAATTTTAGGTGATATTTCCAAATACAACCAATTGGCGATTTTTAGTTGCGCCTGTTGGGGCGTAGTACAATGTCATGAGATTTGGCTAAACCGTTGCTGCGCAAGGCTTGATAAAGCATGGCAACCAGGCTGGCCTAAACCGCCCATATGCTTGATCAAGCTATGTATTTTCCTGCCTTCTGGGTTGCGCGCATAAATTTTTTGCTAATCACCTTCTGGGCGAATGGGTAGGGAAACCCCGGTGTTCATGTGATTTTTTCTGGAATAAGCGTTTGAAAATAAATAATTAATTCTCAAAATAGCAAAATCGCGTTAACCGATTCGACGACGAAGATTTTCAGTTGGGCAATGTGACATGACTGGATGATTCTAAACATCTTTTTTCATGCAGTGATTTTGTTCACATCATCGCGGAAGGTTGCCTTTAAAACAGGCAGTTTGCTAAATTTATGGGCATTTAGCTGTAAGCGGTTTTCATGAAAATTGGGCGGTTTTGTTGCCTGTGATAGAAAACAATTTCCTGAAAACCATGCACAGGTATTGTTAGTCCAAACGGGTTGACGATCTGCTTAATGATCGTTGCGTCAGTTAAAAACAAAATTTGCAGGGCAGGAAAAATGCATGACCAAGAACAACCCGCCTAATGTCTGGCAAGACCTTTCGGCTGACTGGCTTAACTGGGCGGACCGTCTTGCTGCGCAGGCCGGAAAAATTAATCGTTACCTGATTGATGTCCTTAATCTGCCAGCCCTTGCTGCGGCTTCCCCGGGCCGGGATTTGCAGGTGCTTGATCTGGCATCGGGGGTTGGGGAACCGGCATTTTCGATTGCGCAGATGCTGGCCGGGAATACAACCGGCCGTGGTGACGATAGTGCCGCTGGTACGGGTGGAAACAAAGGCAAGGGGAACGGTGCCGACGGGGCTATACCAGCGCTGGCGGGCCGGGTTGTTGCCTCTGATATTGTGCCAGGCATGTGTCGCGGATTGGCCGCACGCGCCGTGGCTGAAGGCATTGGTAACCTGAATGTCGTTACGGCGGACATGGAAGCCTTGCCGTTTGCGGCTCGGACGTTTGATGCCATATCGTGCCGGTTTGGTGTGATGTTTTGTCATCGGCCGGATTTGGCTCTTGCTGAAAGTTATCGTGTTTTGGTGCCTGGGGGCAGGGCCGGGTTTATGGTGTGGGCCCCCATGGCGGATAACCCGTTATTTATTGCAATGGATAAGGTTTTGCGTGCTGAAATCGGCGTTGGATTTGACAGTGCCGGCTTGAATTTGTTCGGGTTTGCTGATCCGGAAACATCACGTGCACGGATGAGACAGGCCGGATTTACCGATATATCGCTTTCCACCCGGGCCCCCGTGGGGCGCATTCCCGAAAATGCGGCCTTCTGGCGACCGCAGATGGAAATGCTGTTTGGGCCATATTTGCGTCATGCCGGGGAAAAACGGTGTTTGGCAATTGATGCTGCCATGCGGGCAGAATTGACGCAATTTGTTGATGAGGCTTATTTTCGGGTGCCTGTATGCTTTCATATCCTATCCGGTAGTAGGGGGACTTAAACTTTAATAGGTCAAAAAAACTTGCCTTTTTTTGCTGCACGTGCGAGATGGAAAGCTTGGCGAGCCGTTCTGTCGGGTTGAAAAACCGGCGTAATGGCTCCCCCTGTCGTAGCACCAGGTAAAAAACACGCAAAGGTTTGGGATAATGAAAACCATCGTCGTCTGTTCGGGCGGGCTGGATTCTGTTACATTGGCGCATAAGGTTGCGCGTGAACACAGTCTGTACGCCCTGATTTCCTTTGATTATGGTCAGCGCCATAAAAAGGAACTGGATTTCGCCGCTGATGCCGCCCGGGATTTGGGGGTTCGCCATCATGTGGTTGATTTAACACCGGTTGGCGCATTGCTGACGGGGTCGTCATTGACCAACGACGATGTTGCTGTGCCAGATGGCCATTACGCAGAAGAAACCATGCGGATTACCGTGGTGCCCAATCGTAATGCCATTATGATGTCAGTGGCGTTTGGTGCGGCGGCCAGTGCCGGTGCTGACGCGGTTGCCGCGGCCATGCATGGCGGTGACCATTTTATCTATCCCGATTGTCGGCCCGACTTTATCGACGCCTTTCAGAAAATGCAAAACCACGCATTGGACGGTGTTGCGAAAATCCGTCTCTATACACCGTTTATCAACGCGACCAAGGCCGATATCGCCGCCGAAGCCGGACGGCTGGGTGTGCCGATTGACCGGACATGGTCGTGTTATAAAGGGGAAGAAGTTCATTGCGGGCGTTGTGGTACCTGTGTTGAACGTCGCGAGGCGCTGGAACTGGCCCGTGTACCGGACCCGACGGTTTATATTGACCGTGAATACTGGAAACAGGCCCGTGCTGAACATGCCATGCGCAAAATGGCAGAAAACGCCCCCAAGGTTTGATCCGCCCCGGAAGGCAAAAACATGCCGGGCGTGGTACACAGCATGTGCCAGCCTTGCACGTTTGAAAATTCCGGCACCTGTTGGCTAACCGGTAGCCTTGTTATCTTTACGGGTCTTGCAAAAAAGGCATTTTCGCCGGGCGCAACAACGGGTCACCGCACGATTATGGCTATTTCTAACACCGGTTAATGCGGCCCTGTTTGGGGGCGGGATTAACCATGGATGATACCGTGTAAATTTTGCGCGACCGGATGTGTCATACCCAGCCAGGTTTGAAACGCCCGGACCGCGCCGTATAACAGAGCCAATAAATGTTCAGAATTACCAAGCAGTTTGCCTTTTCGGCCTCTCATGTTCTGGGGGGGCTTTCGCAGGATCATCCGTGTGCGCGCCTGCATGGGCATAATTATATTGTCGAGATTGAATTGCAGGCTGCAACGCTTGATAGCCGGGGTTTTGTGCGCGATTATCGCGAATTGACCCCGCTAAAACGCCTGATTGACGATGAATTTGATCATCGCCATTTAAATGATGTTCTGGGTCATGATCACGTCACGGCTGAAAACCTGGCGCAGTTTTTTTATGACTGGGCCAAGGGCCGCTGGCCGGAGGTTTCCGCTGTCCGGGTGTCGGAAACCCCTAAAACCTGGGCGGAATATCGCCCATGAGCCAGCACAGCGCCCCTACCTTGCTTGCACCGGGTTGTTCGTCTGTGGCTGACCCCGTTATGGATGGCGACAGCGACAAAGTGCGCCAGCACGGCAAAATTCGCATTTCCGAAATATTCGGCCCCACGGTTCAGGGGGAAGGTGCGCTTTTGGGGATGCCGACGGTTTTTGTCCGTACCGGCGGGTGTGATTTTCGGTGTTCGTGGTGCGATACATTATATGCCGTGGACCCGGCCTTTCGTGCCGACTGGCAGCCAATGGATGCGAATGGCATTTTGGCCCGGGTTTGCGAACTGTCCAATGACCGGCCTGTGTTAGTGACACTTTCCGGCGGAAACCCGGCCATTCAGCCGCTGGAAACCCTGATTGATCAGGGGCATGAACAGGGCTTTACCTTTGCCATTGAAACCCAGGGCAGCATCGCACGCTCATGGTTTGCCAAACTTGATCATTTGACCCTAAGCCCCAAGCCGCCCTCAAGTGGTACCGTTTTTAAGGCCGATGATCTTGCTGCCTGCATTGTCGCAGCACGCAAGGGCGAGGGAGCCGGGCCCGCCATTACGTTGAAATTTCCCGTAGCAGACGACGATGACCTGGCGTTTGCCAATCATGTGCGGCAGTTACATGCCGATATTCCGTGCTATCTGCAACCGGTAAATGCCACCCCTGCTGCCCCGCATCCCGACGGGGCAAATGGCGTCGATATTGATGCCCTGACCGAAAAATACCGCTGGCTGGTAGATCAGGTGTCGCAAAAAGGCTGGTTTGATGTGCGTGTCGTGCCGCAATGGCATGTCCATGTATGGGGTAATTTGCGCGGGGTTTAACGGCTTTTTTCCTGTTTTATACCCATTATCGATGAGAAGAACGCATCGATAATTCGATAGGTGCGACGGTGTTGCGCTACCCATGCTGCGAAAGACAAAGGCTTCGTCGCGTCCGCCCGCCGGGTAAGCGGCTTGTTAACCGGTTTCGGTCAACAAGCTTTGGTCAATGTCGCTGGCTTGTGATCTGCGGTTGCTTTTTTTATCGGCCAGTATTGTGGGCTTTTGGCATTGCCCTATACAGAAAACGCGCAAATGTACCAACATTCTGTCGCAAATATTCAATTTGCACCGCAATGGTTATGTCAACCTTGCAAATAATAAACTTTTGGGTTTATTTTTTTGAAGGTGCCTTTTCACATGGTCTTTTGTTCCGGTGAAAGGTGCGCGGCGTCGAAACGCAATATTTCCCTTCTGCCGCTGCTTTGGGTTCTGCATTTCATTAAAAAGATGAGAATCTTTTTTATTCCAAAATGAATATCTGACGAAACTCATGAAACGGCAGGGTTCGCACCTTTTAGGTGATTGGAAATATAAAAAATAAAATAATCAAAGCCTCAAAATATTCGGGGGCAATCAGGCAGAGGAGGGCAGTATATGAGTGAGACTGGTATACCCGCGCCAGAGGGTGATTCAGAGGTAATCGAGACCGATTATGTCATTGGTCAGGATAATATTTCCAAACAGATTGGCCCATTTGGCCTTGATATTCATAATCCGGTTTTCGTGATATCCGGATTGACGATTGTTGCTTTTGTCCTGCTGACATTGGCGCTTCAAAATCAGGCGGGCGCCGTATTTAACGAACTACGGGACTGGCTTACTTCGACATTTGACTGGTTCTTTCTTCTTGCAGGCAATGTTTTTGTCCTGCTGTGCCTGTTTCTGATTGTTTCGCCCTATGGCAAGGTTCGGATCGGGGGACAAGATGCAACGCCGGATTATTCCTATTCCGGCTGGTTTGCCATGCTGTTTGCAGCGGGGATGGGCATCGGCCTGATGTTCTACGGCGTCTCGGAGCCGATTTCGCATTTTTCATCATCCTTCGCAGAAAATGCAGGAACAGCAGCAAGTTGGGCGCCACTTGGCGGTGCACCAGGCAATGCCCTGGAAGCCCGGCATCTGGGGATGGCTGCAACCATCTTTCACTGGTGCCTGCATCCCTGGGCGATCTATGCCATCGTGGCGCTGTCGCTGGCGATTTTCTCGTATAACAAGGGCCTTCCCTTGACGATGCGCTCGATATTCTATCCGGTGTTTGGCGAGCGGATATGGGGGTGGCCTGGTCACATTATTGATATTCTTGCCGTTTTCGCGACGCTTTTTGGCCTTGCCACGTCATTGGGTTTCGGGGCAGAGCAGGCCAATGCAGGCCTTCATCACGTTTTTGGCCTGCCGGTTAATGAAGTCTCAAAAGTATTGCTGATCGTCGGCATCACAGGCATTGCGCTGGTATCCGTCGTGGCGGGCCTTGATGCGGGTGTAAAGCGCCTGTCAGAAATCAATATGGTGCTGGCAGCATTGCTGCTTCTGTTTGTGGTGCTTGTCGGTCCGACCTGGGCAATCATTTCAGGCTTTTTCACCAACCTTTACGAATATGCCCGCTATTTGCCCGAATTGTCGAACCCCTTTGGCCGTACGGATGACAATTTCCGCGATGGCTGGACCGCCTTTTACTGGGCCTGGTGGATTTCGTGGTCTCCTTTTGTTGGTATGTTTATTGCCAGGATTTCGCGGGGGCGAACGGTTCGCGAGTTCATTGTTTGTGTTCTCATTATTCCGTCGCTTGTTTCGGTATTCTGGATGACAGCCTTTGGCGGCACTGCAATCAGCCAGATCGTCAATGACGGGTATCAGGCCGTTGTTGATGCACCGCTCGAACTTAAACTGTTTTCAATGCTTGAGGCATTACCGCTTCAGGCGATCACGTCATTCATTGGTATTTGTCTGGTGATTGTCTTTTTCGTCACGTCGTCGGACTCTGCATCGCTTGTGATCGATACGATTACGGCGGGTGGCAAGGTTGACGCGCCGCTTCCCCAGCGTGTTTTTTGGGCCAGCTTTGAAGGACTGGTTGCTATTGCACTTCTGCTAGGCGGCGGATTGGGGGCGTTGCAGGCAATGGCGGTTTCAACAGGCTTCCCCTTTACCTTTGTTTTGTTGCTTGCCTGTTATGCCATCGTCAAAGGTTTGGCAAGCGAACCGCGCTAATCTAAAAAGCCGAATTTAACCAACAACACCCCGTGCATTTACACGGGGTGTTGTTGGTTTGATGCCAATTTTCTTTTCTCTGTCTTTGGTCATGTGAATGGTGCAGTTTGTCCTTGCTACCAGCATGATCGTAGTGCGTAATGGCGGGGTAACCAGCCTGGCAGTTACACTGAAATTTCCCGTACCAGACACAAAAAATGTTGTATTCGCCGATCCTGTGCGGCGGGCACAGGCAATATTTCGTGTTGTCTGTACCTGGTAAATACTTCCCCATTGTTGCGCCACGTCCTTGGGGCGCAATTGATATTGATGCGCTATCGGCAGCTTTGGCGGGTGGGTGGACTCGTTTTTTCAAACGGGTCAGTCTGATGCGCGTGCCATGTGGCAATGGCGCATGTTTCAGGTTTTCGTTTTTTCGTTCCGGCGACAGGGTTTCCCATGGTCATTTTACGTCTTCAATCCCCCGATCATCCCGCGATTAAAAATCTGTTTCAACAGGCAGATCATCGCAGTGCCTCTCTTTATCCGGGGCTGGATCGTTCGGGGACAAGCGCACAGCATTTGATCGCGCAGGGGGCACGTTTTTTTGCTGCTTGTGATAAAACCAGCGGCCAGATTGTCGGATGCGGTGGCTATGTGCCCATGCTCATACCCATGCCTGATCATGGCACCGAAATATCGGGCATGTTGCCATCTCTGCCTGCGGCGGGGCAAGGGGCCGGAACAGTGGAAATCAAACGTTTGTTTGTCGACCCGCTGGCAAGGCGGCAGGGCGTTGCCCGACAGATCATGGTTTGTATCGAGGATAATGCCCGTAAATCGGGGTATCAGGCGATTTATCTGGAAACAGGTGTCAAATCAACGGCGGCAATTTTGCTTTATCAGTCGCTTGGTTTTGTTCGTTGTGTGCCATTCGGTCCGTATCAGGATGATGAGAACAGTGTTTTCATGCGAAAGCCGCTGGTGGCGGAAAATACCATTACGGAAGCCTTCACATAAAACCCGAAAGCGGCATTAACATTTGATGCCCGTGTGAAAACTGTATCTGCCCGATCTTGCCCCAAAATGATCACGATTTGTCTCAATCGCAGAATACCGCGGTTTTTGAAGTGATTTTGAGTCAAAAAGCCGCAAGTCATGCTTATTGCAATCTTTTGTGCGGAACAAGAAACATCATCCCGCGTTTGAGATGGTGTGTAGAGAATACAAAACAATCTCAAGATCAAGGATCAGGAGAACATCATGTCTACTTTCTTGAAACGCTTTTTTGCTTTGGCCATCATTGCCGGTTTTGGCATGGGGTTGGCCGCTTGTGAAACCGCTGACGGTTTTGGCAAGGATGTCGAAAAGCTGGGTGACAACATTCAGGAAGGCGCCAACTGATTATTTCCGGGCGCAGGCTCGCGACCGATCGGTTTTGGCTGACGGCTGGTATAAAACTTGAACAGAAAACACGGGCAAATTTACCGGCCGCCTGAAAATATAATAACAACAGGAGAATTTTGATGCTTGGTTGGGCAATTTTCTGTCTTGTCTTGGCATTGCTGGCCGCCGTTCTTGGTTTTGGCGGGCTTGCCGGAACATTTGTTGGAATCGCAAAGATTCTGTTCTTTGTCTTTATCGTTCTATTTGTGGTGTCGTTGCTGGTCAACGCCCTGCGGGGGCGCCGCCCGCCCGTCTAGGCCGATACGTATAGAGGTAATCAAGTGATTACCGCAGACACAAAAACGGACCCTGCAAAGGGTCCGTTTTTGTGTCTGGAAGGTGGGTTTGCGATAGTTTTTGTTATGTTTTTTGCGCGTTTTGTCCGTTTTGCTGCCATTCGCCAGGGGGCTTTCCGATAATGCGTAAAAATTCCCGGTTAAAATTTGACTTGGTGTTAAAACCGCTATCAAGCATGGCTGTCGTTACGTTTTGACCCTGCAACAGCAACGAACAGGCGTGGCGAACCCTGTAGCCGTTAATATAACGCGACACATTTTCACCTGTAACCGCATTGATCGCCGTTGAAAGCTGTTTAAGGGGTAATCCCATTTTACGCGACAGGCGCGCCAGCGTCAGGTCCGGGTCCAGATATAGCGGGTCACGATCAAGCAAGGCGGCCAGCTGATGCATGATTTTTGCGTGCTGATCGGTTTGGCCGGTCGGGGTGGTAGCGGTGGTTTGGGGTGTTCGGGCTGCCGATGCTGTGTCGGCGGTGTCGTAATTGGTTTCGATATCGTGTGACAGGCACAAATAGCCAATTACCAGCAACGCAACCGAGGATGAAATGCTTAAAATCCAGCCGGGAAAAGCGACAAAGCCGTAAGCCAGCGACAGGCTGATCAGCGCATCGCCACCTGCCGATATGATCAGCGCCACAGCGATTACACGCCATATTGTGGCGGGCAAATGCCCCGCCGACAGGCGCGTATGGGCCAGATCGTCCTTCATGACATGCAGCATTGTCAAAATGGCAATACCATACCCGGTAAACAGCATGATCAGCAGGGCATCAATGGCCATCGGCATAAGAAAAATGCAGGTGATAACCAGCACCGGGACCAGCAGATGAAGGTAATCCCTGATCCGGGTTTGAACCCGAAGGCAGCTTTCAAGAAAGGCCACCCAGACAATGGCGGGAATAAGCGATGCTGTAACAGGTTGAAGCCAGCGAAGTGCTGTTATGCCGTAATATTGCACAAGCGACGTAATCACACTTTGCACTGCGCAAGCCACGAGCAATACCAGTAAAAAAGGTTGCCCGCGCCTGCGCGAAATATTGCGCAGAAACAAAAAAGCCAACACCAGGGCAATGATCATGGGCAGCGGTAAAACAAGCATCAGAGAGATTTCACTTTACGGCCATCGGGGTTCAACCGGCTTTTGCCGGGTTTAATCAGGTTCAACAGGTTTCATACCAGTTTTCGACAAGGAAGACATATGCAGAACGGGTTCTAAAACCGGTTTTGCGTGTCCTAAAACCGGTTTCAGGACGCAACGATGTGTCATAACAGGGCAATTTCAAACCGTTGAAATTTAAAACACGGATTGAGATCATGAAATATCTAACATCTGTTTTGGGTATGGCTACCGGGTTGTGGTTATTGGCTGGATCGGCGGCGTTGGCGGGGAACCCACCAGCCGGTGATTATGCCGGTTACGACCGGTTTGATGTGCGGACGGCCCATCGTTCGCAGCCACTTTCGGCATCGGTCTGGTATCCTGCCGGGACACACATTTATCATGCACCGGTTGGCAAAAGCCCGATATGGCAAGCAACCGAGGCTTATATTGGCGCGGCCATTGCGCCGGGCCGCCATCCGCTGGTGGTGTTTTCGCATGGTTCTGGCGGTAATATGGACCAAATTGGCTGGTTATCATCACAGCTGGCGTTGCGCGGGGCGATTGTTTTGGCGGTTAACCATCCGGGCACAACCAGCGGCGATTCATCGCCTCGACGTACCATGTATGTTGGTCAACGATCAGCCGATATCTCCGCCGCCCTTGATCAGATCCTCGCCAATCCCGAATTTGCACCGTATATCGACCCGTCCCGTATTTCTGCTGTGGGGTTTTCGCTTGGCGGCACAACCGTCTTAAACCTGGCCGGTGCCCGATTTGATCCTGAATTGATGGCCGAATATTGTGCGAAACTTGGTGATCAGGCGCAAGACTGCCGGTTTTATCGCAAAGGCGGGGTCGATTTTAGCCACCTTCCCGCTGATTTTTCGGCAACGTCTCGCGATGGGCGTATCGGCCAGATCGTTGCCATCGAACCGGGCATGACCTATGCGGTTAACAATAGCAGCCTTGCCGCCGTTACCGCCCCGGTTTTGTTCATTGGCCTTGGTGGCGAAAATGGCTGGAAAGCGGGGGATGTGGGGCCAACGGGAAGTAACCTTGTGGCGAAAATGAAAAATGCGTCGCAAGTGGTTTTCAGCCCGGCATTCCACCTGACATTTCTGGCGGAATGTGTGCCAGGTGCCGCCGAAATATTAAAACAAGCCGACGATGACGACCCGGTTTGTACCGACCCGCAAGGCACCAGCCGAAAAGAGGTGCATTACCAGATTATCAAGGCAATTGCCGCATTTCTGAAACTTTGACCAGCGGGTTTTGTCGCCCGTTATGGGGCCGGTTTGCCGGTTTTGGTTGAAAATGCCGTTATCACAATAACAGGACCGCAATTTTTGTAGGGTGCGGGCATGATTTCGTTATATTTTGCGCATTAATCAAATCGGGTTCATTGCGCCGGTTACCTGTTCGGGGCTGGCGTATGATCCTTGTTGTGACGTTTTATGTGCTTTGTGCGAAAGCAGGAGAATACGGGTAATGGAAAAGTGGATCCGCAATGCTGTGGTAATTTTGGTGATGATGGCATTTGGTGTTGCGCTGGCAGGTTGTGAAACTGCCGACGGGTTTGGCAAGGATCTGGAGAAGCTGGGGCAAAATATCCAGAAAAAGGCGAATTAACATTATACACATTTGCGCCCGTCGCACCGGATATGCCGGTGAAGCACGTTGTATTGTTGCCGTGCTGCAAGACGTTGATGTGTTGTGTTCCAAAGAGGGTTGTCGTGATTACCTGTTATTTGAAATACGTGGTTGATATGCATAAAATCCCCGAATTCGAGGATTATGCCCGGCGCTGGATTCCCATTGTTAACCGCATGGGCGGCACACATCACGGGTATTTTCTGCCCCATGAAGGGGCCAGCAACATTGCCTATGCGTTGTTTAGCTTTCCAAGCCTTGCTGCTTACGAAACCTATCGTAACAAGATGGCCGATGATGCCGATTGCATCGCAACGCTGGAACTTGAAAAGAAAAACCGTTCCATCATCAGCTATGAACGCAGCTTCATGCGCCCGGTTCTTGACTAAATTTGGGGTGGGAGATGGCCGATGATGCCCCACAGACAGCAGGGCGGGAACCCGTTGAAACCGATCGTTTGTTATTGTCGCAGGCGCGATTAAGCGACGTTGCGGCGTTATTTGGCTTTCTTGGCAACCATGCCGCCATGCAGTTCACCCATATTGATGAAACCTTTGCAGACTGCCGCAAACGGGTTTTGGTGCATGAATGGTTTCGCCGTCGTGATGGCTTTGCGCCCTGGGTGATCCGGAAAAAATCAGACCGGACCATAATCGGGTGGGGTGGTGTTTACACTGATCCCTTTGATCCCGGATGGGGACCGGAAGTGGGATATTATTTCCATCCCGATTCCTGGGGCCAGGGATTTGCAACCGAGCTTTTAGAGGCATCATTGCATTATGCGGCGCATATTTATCGCTTGCCGGTATTAACCGCCTTTGCACACCCGGATAATGCCGCGTCACGCAGATTGCTTGAAAAGTCCGGTTTTGAAACGCAGGAATTCGTTCCTGAAATGAACCGATATTGCTTGAAACGCCGCTTTTAAGGGTTTAGCCCTTTTCCCCGACTGGACAGGGCAGAAGCGAGCCGTTAAACAGTGCAGTCAACCCGCAGTCAAGGTGGGTGTTTTGTTCCGCGTTTTCCGGGTTGGAGAGAGATGCAGACCGTTAACGATATTCGCACCACGTTTTTGGAATTTTTCCGCAAGAACGGCCACGAGGTCGTTCCGTCCAGCCCGTTGGTGCCGCGCAATGACCCGACCCTGATGTTTACCAACGCAGGGATGGTACAGTTTAAAAATGTTTTCACCGGGCAGGAGCAACGCGATTATTCGCGTGCGACCACCTCGCAGAAATGCGTGCGGGCCGGGGGCAAACATAACGACCTTGAAAATGTGGGGCATACGGCGCGCCATCACACGTTCTTTGAAATGCTGGGCAATTTTTCGTTCGGCGATTATTTCAAGGAAAACGCGATTGAATTCGCCTGGAACCTGATCACGAAGGAATATGGCCTTCCGGCAGATAAATTGCTGGTGACCGTCTATCATACCGATGACGAGGCCCACGGTCTTTGGAAGAAAATTGCCGGACTGACGGATGACCGTATCATTCGGATTCCGACCTCGGACAATTTCTGGTCCATGGGCGATACCGGCCCGTGTGGCCCGTGTTCGGAAATTTTCTTTGATCATGGCGATCATATCTGGGGTGGCCCCCCGGGCAGTGCGGATGAAGACGGCGACCGTTTCATCGAAATCTGGAACCTGGTGTTCATGCAATATGAACAGCTGGCCAATGGCACCCGTCTGGACCTGCCCAAACCGTCAATCGATACCGGCATGGGGCTGGAACGCGTTGCTGCCGTGTTGCAGGGCAAGCACGACAATTACGACATTGATTTGATGCGCGCCCTGATCGAAGCATCGGCCGATGTGACCAATACCGACCCCGACGGGCCGTTTAATGTGTCGCACCGCGTGGTTGCCGACCATTTGCGTTCTACCAGCTTTTTGATTGCCGATGGTGTTTTGCCGTCCAATGCCGGCCGCGGTAACGTGTTACGCCGTATCATGCGTCGTGCGATGCGCCATTTGCACATGATCGGCACCAAAGATCCGCTGATGTATAAGCTGGTTCCGGCGCTTGTCCGTAAAATGGGGGCAGCCTACCCCGAACTGGTTCGTGCGCAGGCATTGATCGAAGAAACACTGAAGCTGGAAGAACACGGCTTTAAAACCATGCTCGACCGTGGTTTGAAAATGCTGGACGACGCGACGCTTGATATGGGCGAAGGCGCAGTTCTGCCAGGCGAAGTGGCGTTCAAGCTGTATGATACCTATGGGTTCCCGCTTGATTTAACCGCCGATGCCCTTAAACCGCGCAAGATCGAAATTGACGAAAGCGGTTTTTCATCCGCCATGGAAGAACAAAAGGCCAAGGCCCGTGCGGCATGGTCAGGTTCGGGTGAAGCGGCAACCGAGGAAGTCTGGTTCGATTTGAATGACCGTTTGGGTGCGACCGAATTTCTGGGTTATGAAACGGAAAGTGCCGAAGGCGTCATTACGGCCATCATCGTGGATGGTAAGGAAACCGACATAGCCAAAGCTGGCGATGCCGTTGCCATTTTGGCCAATCAGACACCGTTTTTTGGTGAGTCCGGTGGCCAGCAGGGTGATGCCGGTGTGATCAAAACCGCCAAGGGCGCGGTGATTGAAATTGCCGATACCCAGAAAAAACTGGGCAGCCTGCATGTGCATATGGGCAAGGTTGTGTCGGGTGAAATTAAAACCGGCGATGAAGCCGAATTCAAGGTGGACCATATCCGCCGTGCCAGCCTGCGTGCCAACCATTCGGCAACGCATTTGTTGCATGCTGTGATGCGCAAACATCTGGGCGGCCACGTCACCCAGAAAGGGTCGCTCGTCGCACCGGATCGTTTGCGTTTTGATGTGTCGCACCCCAAACCCGTCACAGCCGAAGAAATTGCCGTGATCGAAACCGATGTGAACCGCCTTGTTCGCGAAAATACCGAAGTCGTCACCCGTTTGATGACCCCGGATGAAGCGATTGAACTGGGCGCTATGGCACTGTTTGGTGAAAAATACGGCGATGAAGTTCGTGTTGTTTCCATGGGCCTGCCCGAAGACAAATCCTTTGCCTATTCGCTGGAATTGTGCGGTGGCACGCACGTCAAACGTACGGGCGATATTGGCCAGTTTAAAATTGTTTCCGAAGGGGCGGTTTCCAGCGGTGTGCGCCGGATCGAAGCCCTGAGCGGGGCTGATGCTGCCAATTACATGGCAAATCGTGACCGTTTGTTGCAGTCTGTCGCAGGTGATTTGAAAGCCGTTCCCGAAGATGTGCCCGAACGTGTGCGCGCCCTTCAGGATGAACGTCGCCGTCTGGAACGCGAAGTTTCCGATTTGCGCAAAAAACTGGCGACCGGCGGTGCTGGTGGCGCCGGCGGTACCGAAGGTTTCAAGGAAATTAACGGCGTTAAAATTTCGTTCCGTGTTCTTGAAGGTATTCCGGCCAAGGAACTTAAAGGCATGGTCGATGAATTGCGCAGCCAGATGGGATCGGGCATTGCTGCCCTGATCGCACTTGACGGCGGCAAGGCATCCATCGTGGTTGGTATGACCGAAGATTTGGTCGCAACCCATAACGCGGTTGATTTGCTGCGCATTGGTGTGGCCGAACTGGGTGGTAAAGGCGGTGGTGGCCGCCCTGATATGGCACAGGGCGGTGGGCCCGATGGTGACAAGGCCGCACAGGCACTGGCCGCGATTGAAGCCAAACTGGCCGGTTAAATTTTCGGCACAACCGTTGTGCTGTTTTGCTGATATCAAACGAAAAACCCCGTTGCGTTTCTGTAGCGGGGTTTTTCGTTTGCGGGTGTTGTTTGTGCTGAACCCTGTCAATCAGATCAGTTCTTTGGGGCAAACGGCTTTGTCGGTAAAGATGCGCCAGCCCAGATTCATTCCGGCTGCCCCCAGTAAAATTGCCGCAGCACCGGCAATTTGACCGGGGCTTAGACGATGGTCAAAGGCAATGACGTCCACCAGTATGGCGACAACAGGGTACAAAAAGGTCAATGAACCTTGCAGGTGTGTGGGCAGTTTTTGAACGGCGCTATACATCAGCACATAGATCAGCCCGGTATGAACCACGCCAATAGTGATTAGTGCCAACCAGGAAAAGGCAGTGGCGGGCAGGTTATCAAAGCTGGCAAACGGGGCCAGCATCAGAAGGCCAACACAAACCTGTATCAGCGCGATCAGATGTGGCGGGGTGCCTTTCAGTTTTTTGGTGATGATGGTGGCAACAGCCCAGAAAAACGCGGCAGCCAATGCCATAAAAACCCCTGAAAATTGCGTGATGCTGGTGTCCTTGCCATTGCTGTTGCCAGCAATAATCAACAACAGCCCACCAAACGCCACCCCAAGCCATAGCAGCTTGTTTGCTGTTATTTTTTCCCCTGCAAACAGGGCACCTAACCCCAAAAGAATGAAGGGCTGGGTGTTATAAAGGGCGGTGGAAATAGAGATGGATGCCATTTTAAAAGAAGCAAACAGCAACAGCCAGTTCGTAACAATAGCCCCGCCGCCCAGAGCCGACCATAACAAAGTACGCCAGGTTAAATGCCCGCGTAACAGGCCAAAGGCCGCGCATATGATAACCAGGGCAACCGCGCCAAAGGTACAGCGCCAGAAAACAACATTTATGGCTGACTGCCCTGAAACGATTACAAACCAGCCAATGGTGCCTAAAATCATCATGGCAGTTGCCATTTCGATTGTGCCGCGTGTCTTTTCATTCATCGGAACTCTCCGCGCATCTGAAAATATGTGATGGCGGTATTTTCGCGGTTTTTCTGTTTCTGTTATATGGTTTGAAGTTGAAGTTTTTACAGTTTTGCCTTTTTAATAAAGGTCAAACTAGGACAAATCGAAAGAAGATAAGGTGATGGACGAAACAGACCAAAAAATACTAAACGCGTTGATAGCTGATTCGCGCATGTCACAAAAAGAGCTGGCCGCCCGGGTTGGTTTGTCGGCCCCGGCCGCGGCGGACCGGGTGCGTCGCCTTGAAGAACGCGGAGTAATACGGGGGTTTACCGTTGATATAAACCCCGAAGCCCTGGGATATCCGTTGCAGGCAATTGTGCGTATTCGTCCTTTGCCGGGAAAGCTGCATATTGTTGAACAGCTTATTTGTGAAATTCCCGAATTTGGCGAATGCGACAAAGTAACGGGCGATGACTGCTTTGTGGCGCGTTTATATGTGCGCAGTGTCGCCGAGCTTGATGGATTGCTGGATCAAATTGTTGATAAAGCGGAAACCAATACATCAATTGTGAAAGCCAAACCGGTGGAACGCCGTATGCCCCCCTTCATTCGGGACTAGTTTTTTCTTAGTTTTGGCCGGTTTCCAATGGGGTTTCCTGCCATTGTGCGCTGGATCGTAGAACCCGACGGGCGGCTTTTTCCACATCACGGCGATCGTCAGGTTCGCCAATTTCGCGCCGGGCGGTATTGATGATGATTTGGGCCTGACGGCGAATTTCGTCGCGCTGGCGGGCCGAGCTGATAAACGGGATCAAACCTTCAAGCACCTCGGCAATTGGAATGAGCACATCGGGCTTTTGCACGGCAGCCTGTCTTATCTGGTCAATTGCAGCACTTAACATGCCACTGAAATCGGAAATGGGGCCACTAAGGCGGGCGATGTTGTGATCATCCATCCATAACCCGGCGGGGTAAACAAATGCCAGGGTGTGGCGCATGGCCCGACCCAGTCGATAAACCGACGCGATGGCCGTAAACGGGTCGTTGATGCCAGGGGACAAGGCACGTAATGCGATTTCAACAATCTGGCGCAGCGAAAATTCAATATCGAGCGCGGCGGTGCGGTAATTGCCAATCATCACCGTTTTGGCAACATCCTCGTTAATTGCCGGGCACAAGGTTTCAATCATATCGCGATCACAGGTAATTCTACCGATGATTTCATCCTTTATGACGTGTTCACCGGGCTGCCGAATAAGTTCGACGCTGGCGTGGTGGAGTGCGATTTTTTGGCAGAGCCCGTCATAATCAATTCCCTGAATGTAACCGGACTGTTTTGCCTGAATGGCATATTTGGCATCAATTTCAAGGGCTGCGGGAATAACGGTTGCGGCGTTGCGGGCCTCGATAATGGCATGGCCCAACCGGTCGTGGGTTTCAGATATAATGGTTTCCAGTCTGTCGCCAACCTGGATGATCACCTGATCAGCAACAATCGATCGACCCAGGTGATGAACAAAAATAATCAGCGAAAACAGGCTGATGACAAATATAAATGCCCCGACAAGCCCGGCCAGTTGGGCGACATCGTTTTGTTTGCCAATATCGCCCATCATCAACAGGACGGTGATCAGAAAGGTAATATTGGCAACAAAAATGCCAATTACGCTTTGGGTGGCATGGTCACCCAGAAAATTGCGAATCAGGCGTGGGCCAAGATTTTGGGCGGCCAGTGTGAGCACCACCATCGTGATCGACAGGGCCAGCGTAAACATGGTGACCAGGGCAGGTAACAACATGCCGATCATATTGCGAATATCGCTGGTGTCGGAAAAAATCGGCCATAGGGGTTTTAGGGTCTGTTCAAAGGGCAGGCCGGGTAAAAACATGATACAGGTGGCCAGAAATGCCCCGACAAACCCGAATAACAATGGCAAAATCCACAGACTGTGGCGCAGACGTTCCCAGATGCGGATCAGGCGTTCAAACATATGGTTTTCCCAGTGTCACCTGCATGTGACGTAAAGCTGATGAATAAATCAGGACATATTACGTGCCGCTGGCAGGTGAGAACAACTAATGCAAGCGGGCAAAATGCCCGTGCCCCTGTAAACCAAACGTTTTCACACGCTTGCAGTTCCCACAAAGGGTGAAGGTGGGCTTACGATGCATCCTGTCGCGGGATGGCAAGGGGTACATAAATATCGGTGATGGCTTCGTGGCGGGGAACATCGGGGAAAAACGCGATACGTTGAAAAAATAACGGGTAGTCACCGGCAAGTTCGCCGGTTTGGGGCATCCATTGTGCATAAACGGGGATGATTGACCGGTTTAAATCCTGATCGGGGCCAATATGGCGAATGCGGGCACAGCGGTTGGCCGGCATAATCTGTTCAAATACCCCCTCGGGATTGGAGGAAATGGCAATTGAGGTGGCCACACACAAATCCAGAACGAAATCAGCCACGGGCGTTTCTTCGGGGTTGGTATGAATGATGTTAAAGGTCGCGTTTTTATGTGGTGGCAGGTGGTTGCGTTTTCGCCAATTAATAAACGGACGAATACTATTGCCAATATGGGCCGGGTCCCCCTGATGGCGCAGGGTTGCCACCCGGGTTTGTGGAAAATTGACAATTTCGATGACGGGGGTGGGAATATTGTCAGGCATGGTTTTACTCCGCGCGTCTATTAGGGGCTGATAGATGGAGGAACAGACATCCCACTGTGGGTTTTTACGAAAATCGGACGGCGATTGCCCGTGCAGTTTTTTAAAGGCCCGGCTAAAGGATTCCGGGCTGTCGAACCCGCAATCAAGTGCAATATCGAAAACGGACACATGTGGCCGATAGGCCAACTGCCGGGTGGCGCGTTCAAACCGGGCAAGCTGAACATAGCGGCCGGGATTAATGCCAAACAGGGCGCTGAACTGGCGGTGAAAATGAAACCGCGAACAGGCAGCGACGGTGCCAAGTTTTTCGCCGTTCAGGTTTTCGGCCAAATGATCGTCGATATAGCGCATGACACGGCGAAACCGTTCCAGATAGTTTTGCAATTGTGCCGCCCTTTATTGTGCCGTTGTTATAGCCCCGGATGGTGCCATAAGCCGGGCCTGCAAACCTGTCCGTTATTGCGCAATATGTGAAAAAATTGCGACAGGTCCGCGATGGTACCTGTCGGGGAATGCAATTTTTTTCACACATCATTGAAATTAAAAGAACATTTTCCAGTGTGGAGCAGCTTTGCAAAAAAGACGATTGCCTGATATTAAAAAATGAACAAAATTCGATTTTTAGTCATTTTCGGTCCGGCAAGGTAGTGGATGGTAAAGCAGGAAAAGCGACAGCAACGCGAAACGGTTATTCTGGACTGTGCGCAGGACCTGATCAGTGAGTATGGATTTTTTGATTTAAAAATGTCGGATCTGGCGCGCGCGGCCGGTATTTCGGTGGGGACGCTGTATGTTCATTTCGCCAGCAAGGAAGACCTTTTGTTAGGACTTGCCTTGCGCGCCGGGGCCAGGCGAACGGCGTTTCTGGAAACCGCACGGGACCATGATGGTTCTGCTTTGGAAAAATTCATTGTCGCCAGCCTGCTTGATATTCTTTTTTCCATCGAAAACCCCGAATTATTTGAAATGGAATATCTGGCAATGTCGCCATCGGTGTGGCGACGGGCCACGGTTGGCCGCCATCAGGATTTTTTGCGCAAGGTTGCCGATGCCACCCGCATGTTTCAGGATTTTCTGGATCAGGCGGCACCGGTATTGGGCCAGAATTATTCGCGTGATCGTGGGCGTACCCTTAATCTGGGCAGTTGGGCCTTGTCCTTTGGCATGAATGCGCTGGCACTTTCTGAAATTACCGATGCCCATTATGGCCGCCTGCTGCGCGAAAATGCGTTGCCTACCTTTTGTGACGGGTTAACCGCCATTTTGGTCGGGGCGGGTTGGCAGGCCGATGCGGCCCAGGACGTAATTTACGGTCTGGGCCAGCACTATATGCCCCAGCATTTCGCGCCTATGACACCGATTGCGCCAGTTGATGCCGGTGACTAGGCTCAGGACCTATTA
>NZ_JFJZ01000160.1 GCF_002115825.1 Thalassospira sp. MCCC 1A01428
GGGTGCTTTAGCATCCCGTTTTTTGTTGTCCGAATGCTGATTTGGTGTGTTTTGAAATTTGCAGCAAATAGTGCGTCGTCGCCAAATAATATTTGGAACCTTTCCAGATGCGGCAGCGTTTTGATCCTAGTGTTTTCATTTACGATCTTGCATTCGGGTATTTGACATTATGGGTACAGATACAGCACCAACTCCCGCCAGATCGCGCGGTATTGCCTATTGGGCCGTTTTGGCACTGGCGGTTGTAATTCTGTGTGCAGGGATGCCAATTTTCGCCGGTGGTGTCTGGCTGATCATGCTGGGTGGATCGGTTTTTTATGCGGCTGCGGGGGCCGGGTTGTTTTTGGCCGGATTTTTCATGATCCGCATGTCAATGATGGGCTTTTGGTTTTACGTGCTGACATTCGCAGGTACCGCCGCCTGGACATTTGCCGATGTCGGTGCCGATTTTCAGGCGTTGTGGCAACGTCTGGCTTTGCCGGGTGTCATCTTGTTGCTGACGATGTTGGTGGTTCCCTGTTTGCTTCGTAAGGGTTTTGCGGCGGCAAGGCCTTCTCATTCCAGCCCGAACGAGGGCACTGCTATGGTATTTCCCTCACGCCATCGCAGCGCCTAGGGTCTGAACCCAATT
>NZ_JFJZ01000161.1 GCF_002115825.1 Thalassospira sp. MCCC 1A01428
CAGATCAGTTGGCAACCTTCATGGCAGCACGTTCAACCAGGGTTGACCAGTTGCCATTGGAAATGAAATGGCAATAAACCAGATGCACCCAGCCGCGTTTGCGCCATGCCAGGAAGGTTTCATCGTCCAGTTCATTAAATTTGGCTTCATCGATCACTTTGAAACCCGACAGACTCAGCTTGCGGCCATCGGCCAGGGTGGCGTCAGCACGGTTTTCCACCAGCAATCCGGCTTCGGTGACAGCCTTTAGAAACTCGGCTGTGGCCGCATAATGCGCCTGGTAATCGCGGCAAAAATCAAGCGCACTTTGCGTCATTTTTGACGGTTCACCATCAACAAAGAACGGGTTTTCCGTGCCTTCGACAACGGTTTTTGCGTCTTCGTCCACACACAGGGTGTACTGGCTTTTTTCTTCGTTCTCAAAAAAGATGAACGGATAACGACGGATATAGGCCGGAACATAGGTGCCCGGCGTCCAGTTGCCTTTATCGTCAACCATCAGGTTTTCCGATGCTCGCAAACCCAGCAATGCCACCATCTGGGGCTGCGCGCCATCGGTAAACAGGATCGGATAATGCTTGCACACCATCGGCAGTTCAGTTGCCACAACCGGCACCGAATTGGTGGTCGC
>NZ_JFJZ01000162.1 GCF_002115825.1 Thalassospira sp. MCCC 1A01428
TAATAGGTCCTGAGCCTAGTCTGCATAGTTTACTCCTCTTGGGTTCTTGAAGACACAGATCCCCCGTGGCGGGTCAAAGACCCGCTGAAGGATTTTCTCTCTGTTCAGGGTTATTTCAGGCGCGGCTTACGCGGCGCTTGCTTCAATGCTGCATTGCGTGCGGCATGACGCGAATTACTGCGATCCTGTATCCATGACGCTACAAGCTCATTGAATTGTTGGGGCTGGGGCACGTTGCGCGCGAGATCGGCAAGGCTGCTTCGTGCCAATTCGGCACGCATTTGCCGCTCTGCGCGTAACATAAGACGGTGGATGCCGCATACACCTACGCTTGACCAAGCGGGAGGAGTGCCACCGAAAAGAATACATCCCTCGCGAACGTCCTTGCAGTCGAACAGTTGCCGCTTGCCCTCAATCGCGTCTATTACGGCTAAGACTGAGATTTCCTCTGGTGACCGCGCCACGGTGTAACCGCCGGAAATTCCATTCGTGGATTTAACAATACCGGCTTTTTCCACACGGGACATGATCTTTGCCAACATCGCTGGGGGAACCCCTTGAAGTTCCGCCAGGTCACGGCTGCTAGCGCGTTCTACATCGTCGTTAACTAGGGTCTGAACCCAATTG
>NZ_JFJZ01000163.1 GCF_002115825.1 Thalassospira sp. MCCC 1A01428
GCGGGGTGTATGCCAGCAAGGTAACCCTTTGGCAGCCGACTGATTTGCCAGTGTTAAAATCGCAAACCTTTATTGACGAGGATGGTGGGCAGGAAATTGCCGTAGATCGGGAATTTTTGTTTACCGATAGCGTTTCTGCCGGGCAGCGTTTGCAGAAAATTGCCCTGTTGAAAAACCGCCAGCAAGTGCAGGTGGACCTGAAATGCAACCTGTTTGCCTTTCAGGTGACGGTGGGTGATGTGGTTAAATTTAACCGGGTGTCATGGGGGTGGGTTGATAAACCGTTTGAAGTGATCCGCTGGAATTTGGCGGTGCGTGATGACGGGGATGTGCCCTATTTCGGGGTGGATCTGACTTTGCGCGAAACCAGCCCGCAAACCTATGACTGGGACGCCACCGACGAGGTGATTGTTGCGGCCAATGCAGCAAGTAGCTTGCCCGGTATGGGTGATGTGGAACCGCCCAACGGGCTTGATGTCAGCGAGGTTTTATATTCGACCCGGGATGGATCGGGGGTTAAGGCCAAGGCAGTGCTAACCGCCGGGGCATCGCCCGATGCGATGGTGGTTTCTTACCAGTTTTCCTATCGCGAACTGGGGGTGTTGGAATGGACTG
>NZ_JFJZ01000164.1 GCF_002115825.1 Thalassospira sp. MCCC 1A01428
ATATAGGCGTCATCAAGATCAAACGACGGATCAATGCGCAGTTGCTGCTTGGCCGCCGCCAGCGAAACCACCTTTTCCGCCGGTGGTGAAACAAGTTTTACATCCATGCCAACCCCGCATTAAAAAGGGTGGCCTCCCAAAAGGCAGGCCACCCATTTACATCAATCGAAAATCAGATTTCCGACGCGCCGGTGAAAACATACTGCACTGAAACCTTGGCGGTATCAGTATCCGCAGCCGAAAGATCAGGGGTATAAACAAACCGCACATAGCGTGACGCCTCGGCAAGGTTGACGCCAAGTTTCCCGGCCCCCGTTTCGGTGGTGCCTCCAGTGGCACCCAGCAATGTAAGAACAGTTTCACCATCCTTAACATCTGCCCAGGCAGCATTATCGACAGATTGCTGCCATTTGCCGGTAACGATCAGGGTTTCACCTTCATCCAGCGTTGCGGTTGTCGCAACAATCGCCGTACCGCTGCCAAACCGGATATCGTCAAAATCGGAACCCAGATCAAGAACAGCACAGGTTTGCGCGGCATTATCCGTGCCTGCACCGGCAGTCAGGTCATATTCAGCCTTGGCAAAGGCTGGCG
>NZ_JFJZ01000165.1 GCF_002115825.1 Thalassospira sp. MCCC 1A01428
AACCTGATAGAGCCACAAAAAACCGGCGGCCAGCACAACGCCGCCGCCGATTAGAACAAACCGCCAGTTCGCCAATACGAACCGCGCCGCCGTGATAAATGCCACCATCACCACCCCGCTTTGATTTTTTCGTACCAGCCCCAAATGCTGGCGACATAGTTAATTGTTTCGCGTGAATGCCGCCCTGTCACATCTGGCAAACAGGCAATAATGCGATCATAAAGCACCACCCCATTGCATTTACGCTGTGCAGACAGCAAATGGCCTAGCCCGGCATTGTAACTGGCCAGTGCCAAACTATGCCGATCCCATTCCGGGCGCGGACTCGACCATTCGGCACGCAATTTGCCCATATAAAAAGCTGCCGCCTCAATAGAGAGACGCGGCACAAAAGCCGACGCATCAGGCGGCAATTTGGCAGGGCCAATAATCCCCGCCCAGGTGCCGGGCATGAATTGGCAAAGCCCCTGCGCCCCAACCGGCGAAACAGCATCCGGCACAAGGCGGCTTTCCTGCCAGCACTGCGCTTTTAAAATGCGCCAATCCACCCCCGGCATGTACCACCCGGCAGCTTGGCGAAATTTC
>NZ_JFJZ01000166.1 GCF_002115825.1 Thalassospira sp. MCCC 1A01428
GTCAAAAAGGTAACCGCCATTGAACGCCGCATGGCGCAATGGGAAGCCCGGTTTGAAATCAGCCGCCGCGAACAGGACACCGCCATTCTGACACTGGCCGAACAGGTCCGCGACATGATGTTGGGCACATCATCACGGGTGGCAGCACTCGAATACGTCTCCGTGCGCGAATTGCTTATCGAACATGGCGCGATCCAGAAAAAGCGCGGCGGTTTAAACCGCAAAATCGGGGCACGGTTGCGCGCCAGTGCCTTGCAGTCACGCCCGCCCGCCTCGGTGCGCCGCTGCCCGCATTCCGGCGTCTGGCTATTCCCGCGTGATTTCGCCGACCGCTTCATGCGCGACCATGGCCGCGAACTGGTTCTCGAACACAATGACTTCCAGAACGGTCAAACCCGCATGGACCTGCGCAACCGCAGCAAGGGGCAGAAAGTCGTGCCCTTACATGACAAAACCCCGGAGAAAGCGAAATGAACACTATCACCAACAAACAAACCAACCCAAACCCGGAAACACGCCGCATCACAGTGCAGGCCAAATACTTTCTGGCCGCGTGGCAGTTCATCAGCACCGACGAAA
>NZ_JFJZ01000167.1 GCF_002115825.1 Thalassospira sp. MCCC 1A01428
CAAGTCCCGTCACTCGCGCCATTTTCCCTTAGGGGAAAAACAAAAGAACGCCACGATTTATTCGTTGGCGTTTTTTGTTTTTTTAAGGTGTTTCTCCAACACACCAAATGCGCGCTGGCCGCACAATAACCACCTGTTTTGACAATCCCCCGCCGACCACAAAACACGCATACGGGCACGCATCCATCTGCCCTTTCTCCACATCCACCGTAATGTAAGACCCGTGATGAAAAAATATCCCGGTCAATGCGGGTGACGATCGGGCAAACCAGGCTTGATGCCCTAGCGCACCCTCACATACCCGTTTCATCGAACAGGTAATCATCGCTTTGCGGTATCTCGTGTTACGCCAAATGTGGCAAACAGGCATCACAACACCCCATTTTGCGGTTTGCGCCATGGTTCTTCCAACAGGCCAACATAGCGCCCCCAAGATAACGCCAGCGTTTTTTGGCAGAAAACCGGGGCTGCCAAGTACCTGTTATTTTTTTATAAAAAAACGCTTGCCAGACCCGGCAGCCCTTTATATAAACCGCGCCA
>NZ_JFJZ01000168.1 GCF_002115825.1 Thalassospira sp. MCCC 1A01428
GTTGAAATGTATATATTACATGGCGGATTTCCGCCAAAAACCTATCCGTTTTGCAGGTTGCACCGTGGCATCTCATGTGGATGATTGGCGGCCTATCACTCCCTCCTCTGATTACCTTTAAGAGCAATAGGCCGGAATACGTGAGAGTTGCCATTTATGCCCGTCATTCGACGGATCGTCAGATCACAAGCAGCCATGACCAGATATCCAGATGTGAAGCCTATTGCCTGGCAAAGAACTACCAGATCACCGATATTTATCACGATGAAGCCTTTTCCGGCGCAATGATGGAAAACCGGCCCGGAATTTCCAGCCTGCTTATGGCAGCATTCGACAACCGGTTTGACCGCATCATCTGTGAAGATCTCTCGCGCATCAGTCGCGACCAGGCAGACGTAGCCCATTTCTTCAAGAAAATGGTTTTTGTCGGCATTGAGGTCGAAACCATCAGCGAAGGTGTGATCAACGAGCTGCATATCGGCCTGAAAGGCACAATGAATGCGCTTTACCTCAAGGACCTGTCGGATAAGACCCATCG
>NZ_JFJZ01000169.1 GCF_002115825.1 Thalassospira sp. MCCC 1A01428
CAAAGGGTTTGCCGTGGTCGCCAGTGAGGTCAAAAACCTGGCCAACCAGACTGCGCGGGCAACAGCGGATATCGGCGAGCAAATCAACTCGACCCGAAATGCCACCGATGAAGCGGTAAAGGCCATTGCCGATATCGTGGGCACGATTGAAAAGGTTAATGAAATTGCCAGCAGCATTGCCGCTGCGGTTGAAGAGCAACAGGTGGCAACAGGTGAAATTGCCCGAAATGTTGAAGAAGCCGCACGTGGAACACAGGATGTAAATACCAATATCCATCAAGTGACAGACGCGGTTCATGGTTCGGGCGAGGTTGCAACGGAAGTGCTGCATGCGTCGTCGGAACTGTCGCGCGAAGCTGAAAAAATGCGCACGATCGTCGGTGCCTTTCTTGCAAGCGTAAAGGCTGCTTAACATTGGCGACAATGTGCTGTTGATATTATCTTGATATTGCAATCGGGCTGCATTGCGATGTGGCCCGGTTCTGGCGGCAACAAACCTCGTCATTTTATGACGGGGTTTTGTTTTGGGTGT
>NZ_JFJZ01000017.1 GCF_002115825.1 Thalassospira sp. MCCC 1A01428
GTCAGACTCGGAACACTAGCCATCCCTCTGAATTATGATGCTCTTAAAAATCGTGAAAAATTTTCAAAGTGAATTAATCCATGAGAAAAATAATATTTTCCGTATTTGCAGTTTTACTGCTAAGCGCATGTACATCCGTTAAATATAATGGCACTGACACATTTATTAAAGAAGTAGACTATCCTCCGATAGGAGCAGTCACGACAGTATATGTTGGTGATAGTATGCTACAGAAAGGCAACATTACTGAAGAAAATGTACTGGTAGTCCATAACACAATCAGTGGATTGCTATATGACATACCTGCAAAATCTTATTCGCAAATAGGCTTTGACGATAAACAGGATTTTTATTCTGCAACAGGTGTAATTAAAGCCGCCCTAGCTGACCCCATTACAGCTCTATCGCTAAAGAAACAAGGCAACGCAGAGTTATGCGTAATAACAGTGTTTGGAGCCAGCTCCTGCTACAACGGAGATTATGAAAGAAAAAAACGGCTGTCAGAACGAGGAAACAGCTTCCAACAAACGTTAATTTATAGCGGACGAGTTGGCGACAAGATAAATATTGGCTACCGAGAATTCAGCAATAACACAGCACGTCCAGCTTTCAACAATGATGTTGAATACGACCTTTCCAACTCCAACATAATTGGATATAAAGGCGCTTTGATTGAAATAATTAATTCAGACAATAGTAGCATCACCTACAAAGTTATAAGAAACTTTCCATAAAAATATTTTCACTTATATTTGGTAAAATATTCTCTTTTTTACACCAACAAAACCTCGTGAACAAGGACTGTTAAAATTCAACCCTCCAGCGCCCCTCCCTTTGCATAGTTGATCTGTCCGAAATCGTGACAATCTGAAATACATATCTTCAGGTTGTGCAGATGAAAGCAGCATGAGCAACAAGGGTAAATTCTTACTGACATTGATTCCGCTCGGGCTATTGAGCATTACAGCACCGACAACGGCGCAAACCAATGCGCCGTCTGTGGGGCATAAGGTGGTAAACACACCTGTCAACAATCCCCCAATCGCTAGCATGCCTCCGGGCAATAGCAATCCCGGCCTCCTGCTCCCGCCAGCCGTTACAAACGTCTTAAAGGGGCCAAACGCAACACAATGCACAAAACTGCGTGCCAGTGGTGCTGTGGGATGGGAACCTGTGACCTATCTGGATGATCGGAGGGTCGCCCGGGGGTTGGGCGTTGACATTTTGCAAGAATTTGCGGCCCGAAGCGGGATCGATCTGGAGGTCAATCTCGACATTCCTTGGAACCGGGCGATGTTAATGTTGGCCAATGGCGAGATTGATGTCATGGCCGGGGCCTATTTTACGCAACAGCGCGACCGCCAGTTTTTCTATTCCCTGCCCTTTACCTCTGACGACATTGTCGTGTTTCAAAATGCCGATCATGTCTTTGAGGTCAATGAGGTGGGCGATCTGATCAATCGTCGCGGGGCGCGGCCCCAAGGGGGGAGTTATGGCGATTTTCTGGATAGCTATGCCAAGGACCATCTGGATATTATTTTTTCGCCGACGGGCAACCGCATTCTGGATTTGCTGATCAATCAGCGGGTCGATTACGTGATGCTGGGCCGATATGACGGTTTGGCAAATATCGCCAATGACAATATCAGCCATCAAATTCATATGGTTGAACCCCCACTGGTCAAAAATCCGGTCATGTTTATGTTTTCGCGCCAATCGCCCTGTCTGAAACTCGTGCCGCAGCTTAATCATTTTATCGCCGAGCTGGAAAAAACGGGTCGTTTGATGGAAATGACCGAAATCCATCTGCCAACCGTGCCGCAAAACTGAGTGCAACAGGCACACCGAAATCAATCGTTAAAAAATACAACTATCAATGTATTATAAAGAAGAAAATCCAATCCTGACTGGAAACACAACACACAGTTCATAGCGGGGAAATTGACAATGAAAACGCTAATGGGGCCGGTACTTTCATTTCGCGGCTATGACGAACAATCAAACAGCTGGAAATTGAGTGCTTTGGTCGTTACTGAAGATGGCGCACCCCGCGACCTATACTTTTCCGGTAATGTCCATGTTCCCCCCGCACCTGCAACGTTACTTTGGCAAGTCGGCAACCGCGCGGCATATCAGTTTTCCTTTGAAGCTCCCCTTTCAGACACGCCAACCAGGCTAACCTACAGCCCGGCGGAAAATACCTACTTTGATGTTCATCTTCCTGCACGCAGTGAAGCACCTTTTATGGCCTATGCGTCGTGCAACGGTTTTTCATCGCAAAAGGTCATGAAGGGGGTAGAGGTTAAAAATCGCATGTGGCTGGAGATGGCAGCACGCCATGATCAGATGCCCTATCACCTGATGCTTTTGGGCGGAGATCAAGTTTATGCCGATTCCGTTTGGGAAGTAGTCCCCGCCATAAAAAAATGGAACAGTTTGCCGAACGCTAAGGCCAATAAGGCATCCTTCACCAAAACAATGCGCAGCCAACTTACCAAATTCTATTTCGACCTTTACACAGAAAGGTGGGCACAGCCCGAAGTGGCCCAAATGATGGCGAGCATTCCAGCAATTTCGATGTGGGATGATCACGACATTTTCGATGGCTGGGGATCATATCCCGCAGAACGGCAAAACTGCGATGTGTTTCAAGGTATAGGCGACATCGCCAAACACACCTTTAGCGTTTTTCAGCAGCACCTTGCACTCAACGCTCAAAAACCCGCCCCCTATCTGGCACCAAATCAAGGATTTTCGGTGGGACATGTTGTGGGCTCGACCGCAATCCTGTCGATTGATATGCGCTCTGAACGCAGTCAAACACAGGTGTTGTCACCCGAACACTGGGAAAACATATATGCGTGGCTTTCCGGCCTTTCCAATATTGACCACCTGTTCGTCATGTCGAGCATCCCCGTCGTTTACCCCGATTTTAACATACTTGAATCCTTCCTGGGTGCAGTACCGGGACAGCAGGAACTTGAAGACGATTTGCAAGACCATTGGAGCAGTCGAAGCCACAAAGGGGAACGAAACCGCATGGTTCATCGGCTGTTTAAGTTTCAGGAACGGGGTATTAGGGTAACGATCCTGTCTGGCGATGTTCACGTCGCGGCCTTTGGCATGCTTGAGAATAACCGCACCGAATATAAGGGCCATACCCGGGTCATTAATCAGTTGATATCATCGGCCATTGTCCACCCTGCCCCCAGCAAGATGGTACTGTTTGCCTTAACCCACCTGTTGGACAAAGAAAGAGAAATTGATCCGGGTATCCTTTCGCGAATGGGTATCTTTCCCGGCACGGATACCAAGTTTGTCGGGGCACGTAACTTCTTAAGCCTTGAACCCGATCAGAACACAGAGCGACCGCGTTACTGGGCAAACTGGTTTGCCGAAAAACAGGGGGAACCCTTCACCAAGGTCATCCATCCCGTCAATCCACGAGCTTTTGGCCCAAATTCCCCTCCCAACCCGAAGAAAGGGCGGACCGGATAACCGGACCGCCCACAACAACAGTAAACTAAATGATCTTGCGGTATTAGGCTAAAACTCAAACGGTTTTCACTATAGCTGCCTCATCCGCCTTCGCTAGCACGGCATCGAGCAGCACCTGCCCGCCCGCATCTGACCAGTGTTTATGGACTTCCTCGATCTCGTTATGGGAAATGCCATCAACACAGGGGATAAAGATCATCGCTGTCGGGGTGACATGGGCGAGGTAACAGGCGTCATGCCCGGCACCCGAGACGATTTCGCGTGCCTTGTAACCGCCGCGTTCCGCGCCCTTGCGCACCGCATCCACACAGGACGGATCAAACGGCACTGGTGCGTAATAGAAGATTTGCTCGAACTCGCAGTCAAGGCCGATGCCAGATTTAATCTCCTCTACCCCTTTGCGAAGGGTAGCATCCATATCGGCCAGAACGGCGTCATCCGGGTGGCGGAAATCGACCGTCAGGAACACCCGACCGGGGATGACATTGCGCGAATTGGGGTGGATTTGCATCATACCGACCGTGGCACAGGCCAGCGGCCCGCGATCCAGGCCAATTTTATTGACCAGTTCAATGATGCTTGCCGCCCCCAAAAGCGCATCCTTGCGCGAGGTCATCGGCGTTGGTCCGGCATGGGCCTCCACCCCGGTCAGGGTGATTTCATACCAGCGCTGGCCCTGGGCATCGGTGACAATGCCAATATCCATGCCTTCATCTTCCAGGATCGGCCCCTGTTCGATATGGGCCTCAAAATAGGCCCCCATCGGATGGGCATCAATCGTGGCCTCGTCATCGCCCATATAGCCAATGCGTTTAAGTTCCTCGCCCATGGTTTTACCATCTACATCGGCGCGGGAATGGCCGTATTCTAGGTCAAACACCTTGGCAAACACACCCGATGCCACCATTGCCGGGGCAAAGCGCGATCCTTCCTCGTTGGTCCAGCACACGACCTCCACCGGAGCTTCGGTTTCATATTTGGCATCGTTCAGGGTACGGATCACTTCCAACCCGCTTAACACCCCATAAACACCATCATATTTGCCGCCGGTCGGCTGGCTATCAAGGTGGCTCCCTGCGACAATCGGCGGCAGGTCGGGGTTTTTGCCCTCGCGACGGGCAAAGATATTGCCCATCTTGTCAATCCGGATCGAGCAGCCTTCATCCTTGCACCATTTGATGAACAAATCGCGGCTTTCGCGGTCCAGATCGGTCAGGGCCAGGCGGCACACACCATCCTTGGCGGTTTTACCGATTTTTGCCATTTCCATCAGGCTGTCCCAAAGGCGGTCCGCATTGATGTTCAGGTTACGAGCGGTTGACGCAGCAGTCATAAATCAAAATCCTTTCATATGTGGGGCATATAAATGCAAAACTTGCGGGATGCTGCGCCTATTCGGCGGCGTCGCGCATCGGGTTGAGCGGATGTTGCGGCCAGGTCATATAGGGCTTGTCGGTTTTGACCGGCTCCATCGTGATACAATCGGGCACCGGGCAAATGTGGTAACACAGGTTACAGCCCACACATTCCTCGTCGATCACAACAAATTCCTTGCCACCTTCGGGCTTGGCATTCATCGCAATCGCCTGATGCGAGGTATCTTCGCAAGCAATATGGCAACGACCACATTCGATACATTTATCCGGGTCAATCACGGCCTTGGTATCGAAATTCATGTTCAGTTCGTTCCAGTTCGCCACCTGTGGCACTGCCTTGCGGGTAAACTGGTCAACACTGGTGTAACCCTGATCATCCATCCATTGCGACATGCCATCAACCAAATCATCGACAACACGGAAACCATAAATCATCGCCGCCGTGCAAACCTGCACCGCATTGGAGCCCAGCGCCATAAATTCGGCGGCATCTTTCCAGGTGGTGATGCCGCCAATCCCGGAAATTTCCAGCGCCCGGGTTTCCGGGGCGCGGGCAATTTCAGCCACCATATTGAGCGCAATCGGCTTCACCGCTGATCCGCAATATCCGCCATGCGTCCCTTTGCCATCCACCACCGGTTCGGGCACCATCTGATCAAGATCGACCGAGATGATCGAATTAACCGTGTTAATCAGCGACACGGCATCCGCCCCGCCCTTTAATGCCGCCTCGGCCGACCACAGGATATTGGTGATATTCGGCGTCAGCTTGGTGAAAACGGGTATATCCACCGCCTCCTTGACCCAGCGCGTGACCTGTTCAACCATTTCCGGCACCTGACCAATGGCAGAGCCCATGCCGCGTTCGCACATGCCATGCGGGCAGCCCAGATTAAGCTCCAGGCCATGCACACCACTTTCGGCAATTTGCTGGGCCAGATCCTTCCATGCGCGTTCCTCAATTGGCGCCATCATCGACCCGATAATCACATGATCGGGCCATTCAGCGCGGCATTCGCGAATTTCCTGAAGGTTCAGCGCCAGCGGGCGGTCGGAAATCAGTTCGATATTGTTAATGCCCAACAGGCGGCGGTTCTGGTCATGATGCGCGCCATAGCGCGACGATACATTGACGACAGGCGGATCAATGCCCAGCGTTTTCCAGACAACACCGCCCCACCCGGCCTGAAAGGCACGCACAACATTGTATTTTTTGTCGGTCGGCGGCGCAGATGCCAGCCAGAACGGGTTAAGGCTATCAATACCGGCAATCTTGCAGCTTAAATCAGCCATGTTCTCTCTCCTCGGCGGGCAATGCTCAGGCGGTTTTCAAAAAGGCATCCATGGCGATGGCGGCACATTTGCCATCTTCAACCGATTGCACGGTCAAATCCTCGCCGCTTTTGATGCAGTCACCGCCGGCAAAAATGCCCGGTGCCGTTGTCTGATAAGTGTCATCAACCACAATCTTGCCACCGGAAATTTCCATCCCGGCCAGATCATCGGTTTTAATTTTCTGACCAATCGCCTTAAGGACCTGATCGGTTTTGATCTCGAACGTTTCGCCGGTCCCCACCAGCTTGCCACTGTCATCCAGCGCGGTTTTTTCAAACACCATGCCCATCAGGCGGCCATTGGCCTTGATCTCGACCGGTTTGGCCCAATAGCGCACGATGACACCATTGATTTTGGCCAGCTCCTGTTCAAATTCGGTAGCGGACATATTTTCTGGCCCCCGACGGTAAACCAATGTGACCTCATCCGCGCCCAGGCGCTTGGCCTGCACGGCGGCATCAATCGCGGTATTACCCCCGCCAATCACAACAACCGAATTGCCCACCGGCATGGTGGATTTATCGCTGGCCTGTCGCAGTTCCTCGATAAAATCAATCGCGTCATCAACGCCACTGGCGGCTTCACCGGCAAGGCCCAGATTATTGGTCGCCCCCAGGCCAACACCGACAAACACCGCATCAAAGGAGGCTTTAATATCGCCAAGCGCTATGTTACGGCCCAACGCCTTGCCATATTCGATGGTAATACCGCCGATACCGAGCAAGAATTCAACCTCGCGCTGGGCGAAATCGTTGGTCATTTTATAGGCGGCAAGGCCATATTCATTAAGGCCGCCCGGCTTTGGCTTGGCTTCAAACACCGTTACATCATGGCCCAGCATGGCGGCGCGATGCGCACAGCTTAGCCCGGCGGGTCCAGCACCAATAACGGCAATTTTTTTGCCGGTTGCCGCAGCGCGCTTAAACGGATGCGGCAGGTTTCGGGCCATTAAATGGTCGACGGCGTAACGCTGCAAACTGCCAATTTCAACGGCTTCGTCCTCGGCAACATTGCGCACACAGGCTTGCTCACACAAAACCTCGGTCGGGCAGGCCCGGGCACAGGTGCCGCCCATGATATTGGCCGACAAAATGGTTTTTGCCGCCCCGTCCGGGTTGCCAGTGCTGATTTTGCGGATGAAACTGGGAATATCAATCGATGTCGGGCACGCCGTAACACAAGGCGCATCGTAACAATAAAGGCAGCGATTGCTTTCTGCCATCGCCTGCAAAGTGGAAAAAGGCGGGTGCAGATCGGTAAAATTGTCGGCAATGGCTCCTGCCGACATCTGGCCGGATTGCAAAGCGGGCTTTGCCTGCTGGGTCGTCATTTCATGTCTCCCTGCCGTAAAGGCGTCCTCTCCTGTGTCAGCGAGAGACATGTGCGGATTGAAATACATATCGCAGATACATCGCGGGTGTTGTTGGCACAGCAAAGCCTGCCAACCCTGACATATCCGGCAAATGTATTCCTGGCGTTTTTCAACAAACCCGTCGCATTTTGCGATCAGGCCGTCGATCCCGTTTTATTCTGCCGCGTTTTTGTCATTAAACTTTGCATACGCGGTCAGAAGCCTCTCTCTGACCTTTACAGCATGATCAATCCTGATCATTTGGTCAAGATTAAAAATCAACCGGCAAAAACGACGATAAAAACCTATCCAAAAGCCCGGATATCAACGGCTAAGGGGAACTAAGCCGGTATTTGAACCAGATTAAAATTAAATCCAGGATAGTTTTTCTGGAACATTTAACAACCTAAAGCGTTGCACCCTTCAATCTGAAGGGTTGCGACATAATGGGGAAATTCAATCCGGCATCCCCGTTCCGACCCCGTCAGGGACGAACAGCACGCGGCGAAATGCCTGCTGGTCAGGGAAATCAGGGATGCAATTTACCGTCAATATTCCGGGTTTAAGTACCTGCCTGCCCGCTCTCCCTTCCGATTATCCCTTCGCCAGTGGTGCGCCTGTATTTTGCGGCCTGTCCATGTGTATCACCCGGCATTACCGAGCAGAGAGGGAGTATCGCCCACAACATGAAAACCCACACCTTTCCCCGTTCATGGAGCAAGAAAAATGTCCGAACACCCCATACTGGTCGGGTTTGACGGCACCGACGCGGCCCATCGGGCCGTAAAATTTGCCGGCGCCCGCGCCGAGGCCGAAGGCTGCCCCATTCACATTGCCTATATTCTGGAATGGTCCCCCTACAGTTTCCTGTCCGCCCAGGAACTTGAAGAACGCCATCAACGCCGCAGCGAAGAACTGGGACGCGCGGAAACCACCCTTAACCCCGCCCTTGAAATCCTTAAAACAAAAAACATCGCCGTGACCTATGAAGTCCGATACGGGCATTCGGGTGAACTGATGTGCAAAATCGCCAAGGAACAGCAGGCCACCCAGATCATCATTGGTCGTAAAGGCGGGTCTGCACTTGGCGCAAGATTACTTGGCAGTCTGGCCCTGACCCTGGTTCAGGCAGCCCCCTTGCCGGTTACCGTTGTCCCATAAGCCGGCCCCGTCGCCGTTAAGAACACGAGCAAACAAAAAAGACAAAATCAGGAGCACCTCATGTTTTCGCCCAAATGGATTCCTGCCACCACGGCCGGTGTCGCCATTTTATCTTATTCGCAACTGGCCCATGCGCAGGAAAGCGGCATGGACCAGGCCATTAACGAAGCAATCGCCCCGATTTCGAATGTAATCGCCGGGGCGATTTTTTATTCTGTCTCCATTGGCGACACAGAGTTCCCCCTTATTGTTGGCTGGCTGGTTATTGCCGCCACAGTTTTCACCCTTTATTTTGGTTTTGTGCAATTTCGCATGTTTGGTCATGCCATTTCGCTGGTCAAAGGTGATTACTCCGACCCTAACGATGCTGGCGAGGTGTCGCACTTTCAGGCATTGGCCACTGCCCTTTCAGGTACTGTCGGTCTTGGCAATATTGCCGGAGTGGCTGTTGCCATTTCCATTGGCGGGCCGGGTGCCACATTCTGGATGATTTTGGCTGGCCTTCTTGGCATGGCATCAAAATTCACCGAATGCACCCTGGGCGTTAAATTTCGCAACGAATATCCTGATGGCCGTGTGTCGGGCGGACCAATGTATTATTTATCCAAAGGCCTGACGGAACAGGGAAAACCCGGTCTGGGCCGAACCCTTGCCATTGTATTTTCCATTTGCTGTATCGGCGGCGCTGTGGGCGGCGGCAATATGTTTCAGTCCAATCAGGCTTTTCAGCAAATTGTAAATGTAACTGGCGGTGAACAAAGTTTCATAGCCGATAGCGGCTGGCTGTTCGGGCTGGTGATGGCCATCATTGTCGGCATGGTCATCATTGGCGGCATTCGGTCCATTGCCAAGGTTACCGAAAAAATCGTGCCCTTCATGGCGGTCATTTATCTGCTGGCAGGGTTGGTCATCATCGGAATGAATATCGAACATGTCGGCGATGCCTTTTATCGTATTTTTGATGGCGCCTTCACAGGGGCGGGTGTTGCCGGTGGTATTGTCGGTGCGCTGATCCAGGGGTTCAAACGTGCCGCCTTTTCCAACGAAGCCGGGATTGGTTCAGCCGCAATCGCCCACTCTGCCGTGCGCACCAAAGAACCCATTACCGAAGGTTATGTTGCCCTGCTTGAACCCTTTATTGATACCGTGGTGATTTGCACCATGACGGCGTTGGTCATCACCATATCCGGCCAGTTGCAAACCGACCTGACCGGGGTTGAACTCACATCTGCGGCCTATGCAACCGCCTTTACATGGTTCCCGATCGTGCTGGCCCTTGCTGTCGTCCTTTTTGCCTTTTCCACCATGTTGTCCTGGTCCTATTACGGGTTAAAGGCCTGGACCTATCTGTTTGGCGAAGGCAAAGGCAAGGAAATAACCTTTAAGGCGTTTTTCTGCCTGTTCGTCATTCTTGGGGCCAGCATGAATTTGGACCCGGTAATTGATTTTTCCGACGCCATGATCTTTGCCATGGCCCTGCCCAATGTCATTGGCCTTTATTTTCTAATGCCAATCGTCAAACGCGAGGCTGTTCAATACTGGCAAAAAATTGACCGGGGCGAGATCAAAAAGATCAAATAACATCGTATGTGACGATACATTCAAACACATTGCGGCAGTCATCCTGGCTGCCGCAATGTTCTTGACTAACCCGTTTATCAGGAAACGACAGGCGGGCTTTGCACATAGGCCAGCAACAACCGCGCCACGGCAACAAAACTGTCCATATGGGCGCGTTCATGCCCGTGCGAGGCATCCAGCCCGAAACAAATCAATGACGCCCGGGTGTCGTATCCGGCCTCAAGGGCAGAGGCGACGTCGCTGCGATAAAACTTGAACACATCGCGCGAATGGTCAATGTCGTTTGCCCGGCACAAATCCATAAGATGGTGGTTCAAACGCCGGTCAAACGGGCCGGACATGTCCATCATCGCAATGGTGACGCCATATTCGCTGGTGTTCTGGCCCGGTGCAAAGGTGCCATTATCCACCGCGACCAGTTCACCGACGTCCTGATCAAGCACATGCGCCCCGCCCAGCCCCACTTCTTCGGCGATGGTGAAAATAACATGGCAATTCACCGGCAGTTCCAGCCGGTTTTCCATAACCGCCTTCATCATGGCCAACACCGATGCCACCCCGGCCTTGTCATCAAGGTGGCGTGACACCACAAATCCGCTGTCGGTAAATTCGGCATTGGTATCAACCGCGATCAAATCGCCGATATTGACCCCGGCTGCCACCACATCGGCCTTGTTTGCAACCCGCGCGTCAAGGCGCACTTCCAACTGTGCCCAATCAACAGGTTGGCTATCAACCTCGGCATTATAGGTATGTCCCGATGCCTTTTTGGGCAAAATCGTCCCGCGCCAGCTTTTGCCGTCATCCCCATGCACGGTCACCCGGGCACCTTCGGCAAAACGCGACGACCAGTGACCAACGGCAACCACCGCCAAACGGCCATTATCCTTAATTTCCCTGACCATCGCGCCTAGCGTATCAACATGAACAGCCACGGCACGATCAGGGACCTGGCGCTTACCGGGTAATTCTGCCACGATGGCACCGCGCCGGGTTAAATCAAACGTCACGCCAAAGTTTTTCAATTCGTTGCAAACAAGCGCAACGATGTCGTCGGTCATCCCCGTCGGGCTATGAATTTGCAGCATCCGACCCAGAATGGCAGCCAGATAGTCACGGTCAATATGCGGGGCGGACATGAAAACTCCTGTCAGTCATCGGGCCGAATTACATCTACGGGCAAATCAGTGTTTGGTGATAATCGAGGAAAGCGCCTGCAATTCAGGACTTAACGGCTGATCGGGCGGCACGTCATTGCTGCCCACCCGAAGAAAGCGGCGTTCAACCACGGCTTCCTGTTCTTCCATCAGGCGTTGGGCGGCGCACATATGCTGATAGGTGACAGCACGAACGGTTTCGCCATCGCCATTTTGCAATGCTTCAATCAAACGCAACTGATAACTGCGGCCAACCTCGCGCAATTCGGTATTGGGCTGATCATAGATCTTTTTGCAAACCGTCAGGTTCATCAAAAGATCAATCATAAACCGGCACACAAAGGCCAGCAGCGGATTGGGGCAAATCTCAACCAGAACCAGATGAAATTCCAGTTCCTTGATCCGCTGGCGATGGGCTTCTTCGATGGTGGCTGGCTGGCGAGCGTACCATGTCATTTTTTCTTCCAGACGCACAAAATCGGCTTCGTCCATCCGGCCAATGCAGGCGGCAACCATTTCAGGTTCCAGCAAAATGCGTAATTCATAAATATCGCGGATCGATAAATCCTTGAAAAAGAAGTAATTGCCCAGCAATTCCACAGCGCGTTGTTCGGGCACGCTGTCAATAAACGCCCCACCCCCCGGCCCGGTCCGGGTGGCAATCAGGCCCTGCGTTTCGAGTGATTTTAATGCCTCGCGCACGGTGCCTTTCGATGCGCCGAGCAGCGAAATCAGCTCTGCCTCCTGCGGCAGGCGTGATCCCGGTCGCAAGCGTTTCTGGGCAATATAATCCTTTATCGCCTCGCTAATCGCTTCGGGGCGTTTGCGGTCCCGCTTGCGCGTTTTATCCAGCGCATCCTGCCGGGATTTGGGAAATGTCGGTCGGTCGGTCATTCACGCTCCATATGCCGCTAGTGCGACCTGTATGCTGTCCCATTCAGGCAAATCAATTTTGCGGGTCGGTCTGTCTTATGTCATCGCGCCAAGCGGGTGAAAACAGGCCGCGGCATGATTATCCATTCCAAAATCGGCTTCGGGTACTTTTTTTCGGCAATCATTCTGCGCATATGGACACCGCGGCGCAAACGCACAGCCCGGCGGTGGCGCCATCGGGTCGGGCAATTCGGCATTGGCATCCTCGACTTGCAATCCTCGTTTGCCTGGTACGGGCGCACTATCAAGTAGCAACCGGGTATAGGGATGGCGCGGTGCCACAAACAGGGCCTGTCCGGCTGCCTGTTCAACAACACGGCCAAAATACATCACAGCCACACGGTCACTTACCGCCTCGACCACCGATAAATCATGACTGATGAAAATATAGGTTAAACCAAACCGTTTTTTCAGGTCATCTAACAAGTTTAAAACCTGCGCCTGCACCGACACATCAAGGGCCGATACCGGTTCATCAAGCACGATAATTTCCGGCTCTGCTGCCAGGGCCCGCGCAATGCCGACACGTTGGGCCTGCCCGCCTGAAAATTCATGTGGATAGCGATCCAGAAATTCGGGACGCAAATTAACGCAATCCATCAATTCTTCCAGCCGATCGGTCAAGGCCTGACCCGAAAGATTGCGCAAATAGCACAGCGGTGCCGACAATGTTTCGCGGATCAGCTTACGCGGGTTAAGCGAACTGATCGGATCCTGAAACACATATTGAATACGCCGCGATAGCGCATGACGATCACGTGACAGCAAATCATTTAACGGTTCACCCGATACAGTCACATCGCCCGCACTGGGCCGGTCCAACCCCACCAGCATCCGCGCCAATGTTGATTTCCCACAACCGGATTCCCCGACAACGCCAAGGGTTTCGCCCTTACGCACCGCAATATCCACCCCGCGCACGGCATAAACAGATGGTTTTTTGCCCATAAAAAGAGTGCGTCCACCGCCAAAAACACGCACCAGATCACGGGTTTGAAGAACAATATCAGGCATCTTCGCCTCCCATCGGTTTCAAACAGCGCACGGCATGCCCCGCCCCTAAATCATCAAGGGCGACGGCCCCTGCCCGGCAGGTATCATCCGCGCGGTCGCAGCGCTCGGCAAAGGCACATCCTGCGGGTAAATTGTTCACCGCCGGGGGCAAACCGGGAATGGCCGCCACGTCACGTTTGGCTTCGCCCAACCGGGGCACACAATCGATCAGGCGTTTGGTATAGGGATGGGCGGGTTGTTGCAAAACCTGTTGAGTGGTGCCCATTTCCACAATCTGGCCCGCATACATCACGGCAACCCGGTCGCAAATTTCCGATACCACACCAAAATCATGGGTAATAAACAACACCGATGTACCGTGTTCTGTGCGCAGATTGTTCATCAATTTCAAAATCTGCGCCTGTACCGTCACATCAAGCGCGGTTGTGGGTTCGTCGGCAATAATCAGTTCGGGTTCGTTGGCCAGCGCCATGGCAATGCCCACCCGTTGGCGCATCCCGCCCGAAAGTTGATGCGGATAGCTATCTGCGCGTTGTTCGGGGTTGGGAATACGCACCATTCGCAACAGCGATACGGCCTTGGCCCAGGCATCTTTGTAACTGACCCGGTTATGGGCGCGGATCGCTTCAACCAATTGATCCCCCACCGAAAATAACGGGTGCAAGGTTGAAAGCGGGTCCTGAAACACATAGGCAGCACGGCCTCCGCGAATGGCGCGAATTTCGCTTTCGCGCATGTCAAACACATCGCGGCCCTCAAGCATAACCCGCCCGCCGACAATGGTGCCCGGTGGTGATGCCACAAGCCCCAGTAACGAAAGAGCCGTGACGGATTTACCCGACCCGGATTCCCCCACCAGCCCAACACATTCATTGCGGCCAACGCTAAAAGACACACCGCCAACAGCCTTGTAAACATCGTCGCCCAGCACAAATTCCGTGCGTAAATCCTCGACCGACAAAATAGGATCACGGCCTGAATTTATGTTTGGGTTTGCATCGGTAACGTTCCCATTCGTCATGGTCTTGGAACGATCAATACGGGTAACAGGTGCCGGGCGGGCCAATGCACCCGATTTTAAACGCGGGTCAAGCACATCGCGAATGCCATCGCCCAGTAAATTGATGCTCATAACCAATAAAAAGATCATACCGCCCGGAATGGCCGATAAATGCAGGGCTGTTGTAATCAGCTTGCGGCCCTCGCCCAGCATGGACCCAAGGTCGGCCTGTGGGGGTTGCGCGCCCAAGCCCAAAAAGCTTAGCCCCGCTGTTTCCAAAATCATCCAACCCACCGTGGTCGACATGGTGATCACAATCACCGGCATCACATTTGGTAAAATCTCGCTTAGCAAAATGCGGATATGCCCCTTGCCCGACAAACGGGCCGCATCAACAAATTCGCGGTGGGCGATCCCAACCGTAACCCCGCGAATATTGCGAGCAAAAAACGGAATATTGACGACGGCAATGGCATAAAGCGCATTCATCAATCCCGGTCCCAGGGCGGCGACAATTGCAAGAGCAAGCAGGATATAGGGAAATGCCATCACCATATCGATGCCGCGCATCAAAACATTATCAGTGCGTCCGCCGAAATAGCCCGAAATAATACCAATCGCTGAGCCAAACACCGCTGCAAACAACGATGCGGAAATGCCAACAGCCAGACTAACCCGCGTGCCCCATAACAGCCGCGATAATAAATCACGGCCCAAATGGTCGGTTCCCAGAAAATGCCCGTCTGTTAAGGGCCGCAAAAGACGGTTGGCCGGGTCGGTTGCGTCCGGGTCTGTCAAAGGCAGCCACGGTGTGATCAGGGCGACAATAATAACACCGGCCAAAATCACTGCGCCTAGCAGGGCCAGGTGATTGCGCGCCAGCAATTTAAATGCCGACGGCCGGGCCGACGATTTACGGGGTTTTGCCGCCATTTTTGCGGTTGCTGCCGGGTTGCTCATGCCTTGACCCTCGGATCGATAAGATGTTGCAACACATCAGCAAACAGATTGAACAGCACATAACTTGCCGCCACAATCACAACGCCCCCTTGCACCAGCAAAATATCGCGGGTGGCAATGGCAGTTACCAGCATCCGGCCAATACCGGGCCACTGAAACACGGTTTCAATATAAACCGCCCCGCCCAGCACAAAGCCCGCTTGCACCCCGATCACGGGAATGACATTCACCAGTGCCGCCTTAAAGGCATGGCGATAAATCACCCGTCTTTCATCAAGGCCCTTGGCGCGTGCGGTGCGGATATAATCCTGTCGTAAAACTTCCAGCATGTTTGATCGGGTCAGCCGGGCTATCACCCCGGTTGCCACCACCGCCAACGTGATCGACGGCATCACCAGGTGGCGCAACAAATCGGGCAAGTCGCCCCCGCCGTAAATCGCATACATGCCACTAACCGGCAACCAGCGCAGATTGACCGCAAACAGCAACATCATCATCAGCCCCAACCAGAATGACGGCACGGAAATGCCGATCAGCACCACAAAAGTCAGGGTTTTATCGGCCCAGCCATATTGGCGCACAGCCGACACCACACCGGTTAGCAGGCCCAAAATCGTACACAACACCAACGATGTTCCCGCCAAAATCAACGTCGCACCAAACCGTTCCAGAATTTCATCTAAAACCGGGCGGTTAAGGCTGTAGGACCGGCCAAAATCACCGTGCAACATATGGGTCAGCCAGATCCAGTATTGGCTGATCAGTGATTTATCCAGACCCAGATCAGCGCGCAATTTGGCAACATTTTCCGGGGTGGCATAAGATCCCAAAATCGCCAGGGCCGGATCGCCGGGAATAAGCGACATGATTAAAAACACGATCACGGTCAGCCCGAAAAGCACCGGGACCATCAAAACCAGTCGGCGAAGGATATAGACGTGCATGATTACGGCTCGTCGGTGTGAATGCGGGAAAAGATACCGGGTGCAAAAGACATGATATTTCACACCCGGCCACATGTCGGCATGGTCACAGGGACCATGACGTTACAATGTCATCGGCAAACGGCCTTAATCCTTGCTAACGTCTTTTAACAGCAAGAAGAATGACGGTTGCAGTTTAAAGCCCTTTACCGCCGAACTGCTCACAGCATTCTGTTTCCAATTGGCAATAAAGGCCCACGGGGCGTCATCATGAACAATCTGCTGCATCTCGCGATACAGCTTCGCGCGTTCATTCTGATCGGTCGAGGTGCGGGCCTTTTCCAGTAATTCATCCACCTTGGGATTGGAATAATAACCGGAATTAAAACCGCCCTTATCGGGCCAGGCATCGGTGCGCAGGGCCAGGTAAGGCAGGGTGTCGGGGTCGTTGGTCATCCAGGCCATTTCGGCCATGTCAGCCTTGCCTGCCAAACCCGGATTAACCTTGCCCAGAAAGGTATTCCATTCATAGGTTTCGATTTTAACTTTAAGACCGACCTTCGCCAGATCTGCCTGGATGGCAGCCCCCATCGGGATCGGATCAAGCATACCTGAACCGCCTTCGGTGACATAAAAAGTCACTTCCTTGCCTGTGGCCCCGGCATCCCGGATCAACTGTTTGGCCTTTTCCACATCATAGGGATAAGGATCCAGGCTTTTGTCATAGGCCCAGGCAAAGGCAGGGGGTGTTGGCCCGGCTGCAACCTCGGCTGTGCCTTGCAACACATTGTCCACCAATGCCTTTTTATTAATGGCATAGTTAACCGCCTGGCGAACACGCTTATCCTTGAACGGGCCTTCCTTCATATTCAAAATCAGGAACCAAAGGTGCGGCCCCGCCTGCTGATAAACCTGAAAATTGTCGTCACCGGCAAGGTTGGTCAAACTGTCGGGCGGCACCTCAACCATCAAATCAATGCCACCGGCCATCAATTCAGCCACACGGGTATTGGCGTCGGTAATCGGTCGGAAAACAACAGCGTCAAGTTTTGGCGCACCATCCCAGTAATCGTCATTACGACTGACAACCACTTTGGCGTTGCTGTCCCATTCTTCAAACTTGAACGGCCCGGTCCCCACCGGGTGACGGCCAAAATCCTTGCCGTATTTCTGAACCGCTGCGGGCGATACGATCAGCCCGGTTGGATAGGCCAGATTGGACAAAAACGGCGCATAAGGTTCTTTTAAGGTAAACTTCACCGTCAGATCGTCAAGCACGTCGATTTTATCAACGGTGCTAAAGAAAAACGCCAGCGGAAACGGGCCCGTGTCATGTTCCGGGTGCTTTTCATCCAGCATCCGGTCAAAATTGTATTTTACCGCCTCGGCATTAAACGGCGTACCGTCGTGAAACGTCACCCCGTCGCGCAGCTTGAAGGTATAAACCTTGCCATCGTCCGAAATGGTCCAGCTGGTGGCAAGGTCGGGCTCGACCTCAAGCGTGCCATCCTTATAGCGCACCAGACCATCATACATATTAACCAGAATACGAAAGTCGTTAACCGCCGTATCCGCTGCGGGGTCAAGCGATTTTGGTTCGGCAATTTGTCCGACCAGCAGAACGCCCGGTGGGGTCTGTGCCTCAGCCTGCCCGGCTGAGAATGCTGAAACTGTCAGGGCTGCTGCGATCAGCGCCCCCTTAAACAGGCTTTTCATTCAAGCCTCCCTGTTATTAAGCCTCTCGATCTCGCCCGGATCAGAATCCGAACCTTGCGGCAACGACCGCTTGTTATTGTGCTGAACGTTTCCCGAACCAAAAGCCGTTGCCCGTCCTTTTGGCCATCACGGTTGCAAACTCTATTTATAATGATAAATTGGATTTCGGCAATTATTTATCATAATAAATTTAACCAACCCGCATTGCCGCCCCTCTGACCAGGCAGGAAACATGACCTACTCTCTTATCGCGAAAGACCCGAAAACCAACGCCCTTGGCCTGGTTACCGCCACCGGCAACCTTGCCGTAGGGGGCTTTGTTCCGCATCTGTGCCCCGGGGTGGGCGCCATTGCCACACAGGGGTTCTCTACCAACTACTGGTATGGTGTTAACGGATTAAAACAGCTGGAAAACGGCGAAAATGCCGATTCGGTGGTTAAAAACCTGACCGATGCCGACAAGGGCCGGGATTATCGGCAAATGTTGTTGCTTGATGCAAAGGGTAACGGGGCCGCCTGGACGGGCCATGCCAACACCGCGCACCACGCCCATATCATCGCCCCCAACCTGGTCGCCGGGGGCAATATATTGGCGAATGATGAGGTTATTCCCACCATGAAATCGGGCTTTGAACAGGCACTGAAAAACGGCGTCCCGTTTTCGCGTGCCCTGCTGTGTGCGTTAAAGGCGGCGTTTGAGGCGGGTGGGGACAAACGTGGCACCAGTTCGGCTGTGATCAAGGTTGTTGCGCCAAATGCCCTGCCGCTGGATCTGCGCGTTGACGATCATCCCCAGCCGATTACCGAGCTGCACCGGCTTTACGACATGACACAACAAGACGATTATCAATCTTTCTTTGTGCGTCTGCCCACACCGGATCATCCGCACCAACATTAATTCTTATCAACACTGTGCCACCAGAACATAACCCGCCATAATCGCCGCATCACATATCGGAGGCCCCCCATGCTGGGACAACTTGTTTATGACCGTCTGGAACAAGCCGCGCAATTTTCGCAATCCGGCCCTGGCGTCACCCGTCTGTTTCTCAGCCCCGAACATAAACAGGTTGCCACCTTGATCCGCGACTGGATGACACAGGCGAGCCTGCAAACCGAAATTGATGCCGCCGGCAACATTGTTGGCCGCGATGCCAAGGCACAACAAGGGGCGCCCACATTGATCATGGGGTCGCATCAGGATACGGTGGTTTCTGGCGGAAAATATGACGGAATGCTGGGTGTGGCCCTGCCAATTGCGGTGGTTGGTGACCTTTACAATCGCAACATCGACCTTCCCTTCGGCATCGAAATCGTTGCCTTCGGGGACGAGGAAGGTACCCGTTTTCAATCCACCCTTGTCGGCTCACGCGCCCTTGCGGGCACGTTTGACCCCAAAGCCCTGGATGCAACCGACGATGATGGTATTTCGGTGCGCGCCGCCTTGCACGACTTTGGCTGTAACCCCGATGCCATCACCGCGCTGAAACGCGATCGCAAAAAAATCCTGGGGTTTTTGGAAATCCATATCGAACAAGGTCCGGTGCTGGAAAGCCGCGACCTGCCTGTTGGCATCGTCACCGCGCTCACCGGTATTGAACGTCACCGCGTGCTGATCAAGGGCAAAGCCAGCCATGCCGGAACCACACCAATGGATAAACGCCAGGATGCCCTGCTTGCCGCAGCCGATATTATTCACAAGGTCAATCAGGTCTGCCGGGAAACCGAGGGCATGGTAGGTGTGGTCGGAAAAATCGAGGTTTTGCCAAACGCGGTCAATGTTATTCCCGATACTGTGGATCTGACGATTGAACTGCGCGCGCCCGAACGTGCGGTACGTGTGAATGGCCGGGGTGCCATTTTGTCTGCACTTGGGCACATTTCCCAAAACCGCACTGTCGCCATTACCGCCGATCAAACCTACGAGGCCGAGGGTGTACCCTGTGCTGGCTGGATGATGAACGGGCTGGAAGCCGCAATTACCAAACAGGGCCTGACCCCGTTACGCCTGTTTAGTGGTGCCGGTCATGACGGCCTTGCCATGCATGATTTATGCGACATCGGCATGTTGTTTGTACGCTGTAAAGACGGGTTAAGCCACCATCCCGATGAAGCAATTACGGCAGCCGATGCGGATATTGCCGCCCATGTTCTGGCCGATTATTTGCAAAATCTGGCCCGGTTTTGCCCAAAACTGGCAAAATAACAATAACCGTTGGCCGCCTCACAACGCAGCCTTGCAAAGCCATGCCTTTGCAGAATGCCTGAAATATGCGATTTTGGGCGCAATCTGGCGTGCATTTGTGATATGACGCGCAGGTAAGAGAGAGACTTTCCCCGCATTCCATGAAAAAAGACCCGACGATATGAGTGATCAATCGCGCCGTTCCGAATTGTTGATGCCTGCTGGCTCTTTGGAAAAGCTAAAAATTGCCGTGCTGTATGGGGCCGATGCCGTTTACATGGGCACGCCCGATCTGTCGTTGCGGGTCAAAAGCCAAATGTCGCTCGATGATGTGGTGGAAGGCATTGAATTTGCCCACCAGCATGGGGTGCGCGTTTATCTGACATTGAACCTGTTTTCGCACAATAAAGATATCGCCAAGCTACCGGAATATGTTGATACCGTGCGCAAGGTGATGCCAGATGGCCTGATTGTTGCTGATCCCGGTGTTTTCATGTTTGTGCGCGAACATGCCCCGGAACTTGATTTGCATGTGTCAACCCAGGCCAATGTTTGCTCCTGGCAAAGCGTAAAATTCTGGCAGCAGATTGGCGCGAAGCTGGTGGTACTGGGCCGCGAGGTTTCCTACGAGGAACTGACCGAAATTCGCGAAAAATGCCAGGACATCAAACTGGAAGCCTTCGTGCATGGTTCCATGTGCATGACCTATTCCGGGCGCTGCCTGCTGTCGAACTTCATGGCCGAACGCGGGGCGAACCAGGGCGCATGTGCCAATTCATGCCGCTGGAAATACAAGATCCATATGAAACTGAAAGACGGCACGGTTAAGGAACTGAAGCTGTCTGAAGAAAACATGGAAATGTTTGATTTCTTCCTTGAAGAAGAAATGCGCCCCGGCGAATTGATGGAAATTCAGGAAGACGAACGCGGGTCTTATATTCTGAACTCGCGCGACCTGTGCATCATGCCGAAACTGGAAGACTACCTGAAAATCGGTGTCGATAGCCTGAAGGTCGAAGGTCGCGGTAAAAGCCCCTATTATGCCGGGCTGGTCGCACGCGCCTATCGCATGGCGATTGATGACTGGTACGAAGACCCCGAAAACTGGTCGCCCGAACCCTATATGAAGGAACTGGCAACCATCCCCAACCGGGGCTATACGCTGGCCTTCCATGAAGGCCGTCTGACCAACTACGCGCACGGATATGACAATGCATCAAACGTATCGGACTGGGAATTTGCCGGGTTGATCGAACGGGTTGAAGACGATGCCTTTGTCATTTCGGTCAAAAACCGTCTGCTGGCCGGGGATGTTCTGGAAATTGTGCCGCCCAAGGGCCGCAAAACCATTTTCATCCGCATGTATGAATTCATCGATGCCAATACCGGCAAAATCGGCGAGGCCGTTCATGCCGGTGCCAAACCCATGGTCCGCATTCCGTTTTCCCTGCTTGAACAGGAAGACCCGGATTATCTGCGCACCGCCTTCCCGCCGCTAACCATCATCCGCAAGGAAAAAGCCTTAACGCCGGATGAGTGGCAGCGCATGAAGCTGGATCAGGAAGGCCATAAAATTGAAATGGGCAAGGGCAACCCGGAACGCTACGACGTTAAACGCGAAGCCCTGCAAACCGCCCTTGATGACCGCCAGAAAGACCGCAGCTTCCGCACCCCGCGCGTTGGCACCCAGGGCTGTTGCGGTCGGGGCTGTAATGGCTGCCTGATCTTCTGGCACGACCCGCAATACGCCAAAGCCCGCGAAATCCTTGGCAAACGCAAACAGGGCGAAATGCTGGAACATGACGGGAAGACGGTGGCGGCAGAGTAAACCGCCTAACTCGTCTCAAACAAAAAACGGCAGCATCGGTTTCCTTTGCTGCCGTTTTTGTACTGTGGACCACACGAAACGCACCGATAATTGCCCGTCCCCGGTATTCTGAAAGCAATATTTCACACCCACGTTAAGCACGGATATCCACGCCTGATGCCGCAATGCTAGGCGGTGTAAATCGCCAATCGAAGATTGGGATGGTCTTCATGGGCAAAGATGCTCAGATGGTAGGTTGTCCATCCTGTCTTGGGGTCATTCAGCTCTATTTTAGTATCGCCAATACGCAGGGATTGGGGGTCGTCCCACCAGTCTCTGGCTTGGGGAAAAGCCTCCATCACCTCGTCTAGCAAAGAACCTAGAACAGGACTGCGCCCCGCTGTGAAAAAGTCATGCCGGGCCTTTAGAAAAACCAGTCTGGCGGCAAATGCCCAATCCTTGATTTTATGGCGATACGCGTCCGAGAAAAACACGATCCGCAACATGTTTGGCTTATCGGCTCTCAAATCCTCAAACAGGTTTAACGCTGCATCGTTATAAGCCAGCACGTCCCAGCATTTATCCAGCACATATGCTGCATCTGGTAACCGTTTGACGATTGCAATCAGGCTTGGCGGCAAATCAGCCGCACGCGGAACAGCTTGCCCGGAGTTATGTTGAGACAGTGCAAACAAATGTTCCTGCTCCGCACGATTAAGCCGCAACCCCCGTGACAGGCGCAGCAAAAAATCATCCGAAACCTGAATATCGCGCCCCTGTTCAAACCAGGTATACCAGGTCAAGCCGACACCAGCCAATGTCGCGACTTCTTCCCGGCGCAGTCCTTTTGTCCTGCGCCGCCGTGTTGCTGGCAAACCAAGCTGTTCGGGCAAAATGCGTTCACGGCAGGAACGTAAAAATTTCGCCAGTTCTTCTTTGTCATCCGAACGAATCAACCGGTTTGACGGCATACATCCCTCCCGCTCACCATCACTGTAGTAATAGTATAAAGGCTATATAGTAACATAATAAATTCAAATCTAGATTTACACCAACGGGCACATACTGCCCCCAGAGGAAGATGCGTAAACACCCCGTCTTCCTGTTTGTCCAATGCCTCATGAGAAGATGATTTTGAATGTTACTCTATCAGTTTAAAGCCGGAACAAACCCAAGGCGGGTTTCGATTTATTTGGCGGAAAAGGAACTGAATATTCCTCGCTACGAACTCGATTACGCCAACAGAGAACACAAATCGCCAGAATATCTGGCAATTAATCCCGCTGGTCGCGCACCCGCACTGATAACCGATCATGGCGAGGTTATAACGGACTCTGCCGCAATTGTTGAATATCTCGAGGAGCTTTACCCCGCCAATTCAATGATCGGTGACGATCCCGAAACGCGGGCCAAGGTTCGTGCCCTTGAACGGCTGGGTACCGATCTCGTGGTTCGCACGCAGGTCTGGCTATGGAATGTAACGAACAGCTTCCCGCATATGCAGCCCAAACCTTCGCCAGAAACCGCCGACATCATGTTCAGGCATGTTACAGAAATTCTTGATGCACTGGAAAAATCAATTGGGGATAACAAATTTCTGACTGGTAACCAGCCAACCATCGCGGATTTCACCGTATTTGCAATTTTCCAGACAGCGCGCGAACGCTTCAATCTGCCGTTTGGCACTGAACACCCACGACTTGATGCGTGGTTTAGAAATTTCCGCAAACGGCCCAGCGCCGATTATTAAGCGGGAAAATATATGATGCAAACAAGTGAACATCCTGGTCCCACCAGGCCACAACACCCTTGCCAGAGCAACCCGCCAGCAGTGCGCCCTCTAAAACGCCGCTTGGCAATCATTATGATCGCATGTGTCTATCCGCTGGTGACAATGCTGATTTATGTGATCGCGCCATTCACCCAGGGCTGGCAGATTTGGCATCAAACCCTGCTTTTAACACCCGCCACGGTCGTTAGCATCGTGTTTGTGATAAACCCGCTGGTCATTAAATATTTCGGGCGGTACATCAATGCTGCTTAAACGGCCCGCATCCCACCCAAACAAGATCACGGACTAATCGGAAACCAGCTCAAACCGGATATCCTGCGCGCCTTCCCACAGGGTCATTTTGCCAAGTTTAACCACGTCATCAAGATTGCTGGTGATGGTGATGAAATGGTTGCCGGCAAGCTGGCCGACCTTGGATGCAAAATGAACACCGCCATGAGCCAGCAGGATTTCTGTTTCGCTAATCCCACCGGGATATAGAATAATCTGCCCCGGTGCCGGATAGCTGGTATGATTTTCATAATCGACACCAAACTGATAATCCCCCAGCGGCATCCATACTCCCTCGCCGCTCCAGCGCACATGAACCGCTTTGCTTTCAAACGGCAGGCGTTCCACAAAAGCAGCACAGGTTTTGGGTGCGGCTTCGGTTTCCAGTTTGCCAGCAAATACAAACGGGCCTGCCGTGATTTTCAGTTTGGTCATTCCAGGTTTCTTTCATCCTTGCGGTGTTTACAGCTTTAAAATAGCGATCACATAGACTACCCGGCAATATGAAAGAAAACACAGGTGCGGCCCGGTTTGGGCAGCCGGAAATTCCGGTTTATGGTTTGGCAACGGTCCGATCGGTGCAGTCACCTGCCGCTTGCGCATAACTTAGCCACCCCAATTGCCAGCCGGTTTTGTCCAACACTGGAAAATGTTCATAACATATTGCGGCGTCGGGCGATTTGGGGGGCGGATACGGGGTAGATGTGTAAACAGGGCCGGGCAAATCGGCCGGGGCCACCTGATCGAGCAATACCGGTTTGCTTTTGCCCGAGGGATCGCTGATGCAACGGATATAACTGCCACTGTCACCAAGCATATCAATGACAATTTGCCCATCCGCATTTTGTCCGGCATCAACCACACGCGCCGGTGGTGTCGGGTCCGCATTAAGGCATCCCGCCACCTGATTATAAATGATCGGCAAATTGTCCGACCAGTCATCAGCCACCGCCGGGCGGTCGGGCATAATAAGGGCTGGCGGCTGACGATCCGGGTTGGCAGCAACGTCATCGGCCATAAGTGTCTGGCATCCAGTCAAAACAAACGGCGACAGGCCCGCCATCACGATACAGGATTTAAACAATCGGACAGTCGTGATCATGGGCGAGTATCCCTGCTATAACGTCCCAAATGGTTTAGGCGAAAATCAGCGATGACGGTGACAATAATATGATGGTCGTGCCGGTTCCGGGCTTTTTATTGCAGCAGCCCGCTTTCACCCCCTGCCGTTCCAGTTAACTGACGACCGTTCAAAACAAATTCGCCAATTGCCGCTTCTTCGTCCTCGGGCAGGCCCGTGGCAATCGAAAACAGGGATGAATCGCCGTTGCCGACCGCACAGGGCGAAAGCCCCATATCCTCGGCCACCAGATAAAATGTCTCCATCGCCACCCCGGTATGCAAAAGCGACAGCCGATAAGAAATTGCCTGATATTTCCACGCCAGTCGCAACAGCCGGGACGCCATGACAATCACACAATCAGGCAAAATGTCGAGCTGTCCCATGCCGCCGGCGGCCCTGGATACAATCGCTTGCACATAGGGCGGTTTGGTCGGCAGGGCATAAAGGGCGTGTTCGCTGCCATGATAGTGATACAGCCCTGGTTCGAGCCCGTCACAGCGATGGACCGCAATATAAAATTCAAGCTCATGGATCGAACCACCCGCGGGCATCGGCCGTTTTAACAATTCCTGCCCCCCGCCAAACCCTTGCCCACGGACAGAAGCTGTGCGCCATAAAAACACCCCCAAATCGGCAAGGCTGAGTGGAAAGTGGCCGGGGTGGCGCACAGAATGCCGGGTTTCCATCACACTGCTTAAGGGCCGGGATTGCGGTGTTGCTTCGCCGTCGCGTGTGCGCAACAAGTTAATCTTGCGGTTCGACATTGCCGATTTCTGAGCGGGGGGCGGGGCAACCGTGTCATTTAAGTGCTCCCGGATACCAAGGCGCGCCAATCCAAGAAAAGACCGTGATCCGGCATGAAAAACCCGGTCATGAAAATCCCACGCTTGCCGGGATGGCGTATCGGTTGCGCCAGTTTCAAGAAACCCTGAACACCACAGAAAATGCCAGAAGGCCTGATGGGATGATATTACTTCTGCTGCCGCGTCAGATGCAGAATGAGCAAAAACCACCGGCAGCAAATCCCGCCCGGCGGCAGTAAAGCGCAACACCGCATGATATTCAGGATTTTCCAGAAGAACAGCATCCCCATCACGCCGCATAAAGACAAAACGCGACAAAACCACCCCATCGGGCAACGGCCCCAAGCTAAATCTTGGGAAAAACAGATGCGACTGCGGATGAAGAATGCACAAGGGTTTCTGTGCCGTGCCAAACCACCAGTGCAGCATGTCGTTCTGAGACAGAAAAAGCAAAAAAGTGTCGGTGGCTTTGCCAAGATCAGCATCAGAAATGCCAGGATACAAGCCCCCCATTGCGCGCCCAACGTCTGAAAGCGACATACCCGCAGTCCCCTGCATCTTCCCGATCAATTCGGCCAGCGCTGCATCATTCCAGGGCAAATCCCGGCTTGGCCAATCTTGAAAATGCACTGACAGCACAAGACGATCTGCATCATACGAAACTGCGGTAATCATGGGCGACAGCATGATACCGGGCATCGGTTCGGCCGCATCGAATGTCATAAAAAATGCCCTAAATGAAAAAGTTAACAGGATTAAGTTCGTCTTCGCGTAAAGGCCGGGCAAGGTTCCCCATACGCACCGGTGCCTCGGTCAAACGCCCCACCGCGCGGCGGTTCCAGAAATGGCGCAAGCCGGGCACAACTACCCGCACACAATTTAGCGGCAAGTCATTACGACTGTAATCAACAACAATAAAATCGTGGCCTGCCTGCGCCACGCGGTCAACGCCATAACGTACCGCCTGATCGATGCTGTCAAACTGATGGGCGGGCATCTCATGCACCGTGATCATGCCATCGGGTTTCAAATAGGGATGATCATCCAGACTGGCCTGATCAAGCCATTGCCAAAGCCCATCATCAACCAGATGATTTGCACTGCGCTCCGTATCGGGGGATTGATCGAACAATATAATCTGATGTATTTCGGTCAGGGCGCGCAAAGCGGCGATCCGCCCGTCAATATGCGACCCGAAACCGGTCAGGATACGACGACCATCAAAGGTTGCCGAAACCGCAACCACCACCGGAATCCCAAGATCTGTGGTGATATCGAGCAACCAGATATCACGCCCCAAGCCGCGATAATAATCCTGAACCTGCGCCACATAGGTATCATCAAGCCCGTCAAACGCAACCTGTCGAACCCGCAGGCGATTATACCACCAGATCGCCACCGCATCGCGTTCAACCACCTCAAGGAACCCTTGCAGGATGGCTTCCTCAAGACTGCCCCCCGTGGCACAGCCATTGGAATCCGCCCAACAGAATTTATGATCGCCCGGCGCAAGACCGTCGGGATATTGATAAAAACAAAACCGGCTGGGCAACCAGCGCGCAGCGTCATCACGCAGCGACCATGCCGGGCTCCAGTCAACCAATGCGGTTTCATCAAACGGCTCGGCAATCCGGCCCATCATGCCAATCGTTTTGTTTAATTCGGCCCGGTTTTCGTATTGAAAGTCGCTATATTGCAACAAATCACGGGGATGTGGGGCAAGTGTGCCCAGATCGCGCCAGCTTGCCTGTCGCCGGGGTTCACTGCCCACCCATTGCGCACCATATCGCTCGACCGCCTCGGCCAGACAGCTGATTTTTGCCTGCTTAGCACTTAATCCTTTGCCTGCTGCCCCGCCCGCACGGCCAAGGGTGCGGTTCTGGCGCGGATCAATCGCACTCCTGCTCCCTTGGGACGCGCTGTAAACATGCAACCCTTCGCCAAGGGCAACCGGACTTATATAGGCGACAATTCCGGTAATCGGGCTGACGATCGGTTCTAACCGCGCCAATGCTTGCTCTGGCGAAAGGGCACGCCAGCCACTGTCGGCACCATCGAAATTTTTAACCGGCAGCAACCGGATCGGAACGGCATCGACGGTATTCTTTGTCCCGTCAGCCCCCCCGTTCTGCCCATGCGCCTGCGCGCGATCTTGTGAGGGGCAATCATCAAACAACGGCACCATGTGCATCGCATTTTGACCGTCAACAAGGCCCCAGGTCATAAGGCGCTGTTCGATCTGTTGCGACTGACCAAGGGCAAAGCGGGTCATTTCCAGCGTTGCCTGACCACTTGCAATCGCCAAAGTGGCCGGGGTCCATGCCTTTGCCGCGCGAACACCCATCATGGTCGGGGTTAGCACATGCTCAGTTGGCCGGTGCTCCGCCAGCCGTCGTGCCAGACAGAAATAACAATTATACTCGCCGCTGTGGCTGCCCATGACCGGCCCGAACCATGCGGACATACCGCCCGGCTTGAACGGAATCCACAGGGCTTTTCGCTGTGCGGCTGACCGGGCGAAATCGCCAAGGGCGGGCTGTAGATAATCCTCGACCAGCACGATCGAAACATGGGCATTTTTATAATCACTGATGCAAAACCCCGCTGCCATCAACATGGCGGCCAGTTGCGATGCCTGCACGGACCCAGCCGGTCCATCCTTGCCCAACGGCACCACCGCTACGCGATACTGCGCCAAGTGGCTTTCGCAATCAACCGGCGGCAGGTTCTGTGCACTCCAGAATGCGGATCGCGCACTATCTGCCCATGGCTCGACCGGGACGACATAGCGCTTGGCCAGCATGGTATCGATCAAAGCATTAAGCTCGTCAACAGAGGCACGCCCGGCCACTTGTTCAAGGATTTGCACACGGGTAAACTGACCATCAAGCAAGGGTATGAGCATCATATACCCTGCCCCGGACAGCCGGAAACTTTGATCTTCGGACAATAAAATAAACTGGTCATCCCCCATACGATGCACATTAAAATGCGGTGCGATGGCCAAATAATGACTGCTATTTTGTCCCATAAACCGATCTTTGCCGGTTTGTGACCCGGCCCCTCTTTTTGACGAGCTGTAACCCGTCTTGTGGTGTTTGTTTTGTCCGGGCCGAACACCCGACAATTGCCCAAAACCAAAATCACCCTTCAGTTGCGTCATTTTCATTCATCGCGTAAGGTCATGCAATAAAAAGTCTTGGGAGATCAATAAACTAAAATAAAGTTTCTTGAAATTTTACAATAGGCGGGCATTCCTTTAGCAAGGATTTTCAGCCTGAATTCCGGATTACGCCGCAAGGGCGGTCCTTATTGGCGTAGACACACAATCAGGAGAAGCAGGGGTTATGACACAGAACAATTCCATCAGGGCAGGTCACTTGCCGCCGCCGGTTTTTTCTCGTTTTAATGACGACGAAACCGCTCAGGTTTCAACCAGTCTCCCAACACCGCTATTATCGCGCATTAGCGATGTTGAGGCTCTTGCCGTACTATCCGGCCCTGTGCCAAATCCGAACACCATGTGCCTCGGCCCCTGTATGAATATCAAGGATGAGAAACTGACAGTGGCAGCTCCGGTGCGGCCAACTTTCTGTTGGACCAATGCCGAAGAAATGCTTTCCGCCAGCGGCCCTAGGCCGCCGATATCGGCTTGCCGTTCCATCAGCGACGACCAAAACCTGTCGGCTGTTCCTGCACCCACCGGCTGCTTGCGCTGCGCTTGCGCCCTCAGCGAACAGGCCCCACAATTCTAGTAGATATGCGTGGTCTCTGATGTGACAATTCTGATGTCGGCAGGCTAAAAATTATCTGACAAGGGCGTGATTGCTATTTGGATTTGGCAATCGCGCTTTTTTGTTCTCAAAATGTGCTGCGCCATTCCACCGCATATTGCTTCCCCGGCATTTAAGAAAGAAACGTTTCATGACCACGATACAGCCCTTAGCCTGCCAGATTGTCGAATATGATCCGGCTTGCATGCAAGACTTGCTGATCGCACTGGTCGCGGGATGGGGTGTAAATGATCCGGCATCGCCTTACTATGAGTTTTGGCAATCGGTGATTGCGGCGCCGCATAAAAGCATGGAAGTCGTTTTGCTGGCCGTAAAGGATGATCAGGCAAAGGGCGTCGCATTTGCCAACTGGCGTCCCTACCGCAATGAGAATGCACGCTCTGTCGTTTATCTCGTCTCCAACGATTGCCAGAAAAAAGGTATCGGTACGGCCCTGAAAAACGGAATGGATGTCGCCTTTCGCAAACGCGGACTGACCCATCAGGTCGCCTTACTCAACGAAATATCCCTTCCGGCGACAGGTTTTTTTAAAAAAACCGGATTTGTCGCCGAAGATGATATGGTACAGCTTGCATGGGACGGCGATGATTATTCCTATAAGGAAGTCCCCGGCCTGTCTTTTCATCTCTATGACGCCAGCTGTCTTGATGACAAGATCGATGACGAACTGGCCAATTTCTACAATCGCGCCTATGCCAATGAACAATTAGGTGTCGCGTTCACCGGGGCAAAAATCAGGCGCCTGATTACCAGTGATGACGTCTGGATGGTTTATGCCCGCGACGATGCCAGCGGTCAGATCGCGGCCTATACCGAAGGCACCAGGACGTCATTGTTTTCCGGCGTCGCGGTGCTGCGGCCTTGGTGGGGCACCGGACTTGCCCAGTGGATCATTGGCTATACGATGGATCTGTATCGCGAACGCGGGTTTGACGCGTTATGGAGTATTACCCGACGCCGCAACGCGGCCTCGATCCGGTTACAAAAACGCCTGGGGTGGCACATTGTTGGCCCCTACCCGCTTTATATTGCAACGGTCCCCGACTGACAGACACACACCTGGTCATCAAACGCGGTTGATCAGGCCGTGCGATATGCGCAAATTGCAATGCCCCATTCCAAAACACCTTAAATAAAAAAGCCGCCCGGGCAAAACACGGCCATTTACGCCATTTTTTGCGCAGGACGTGAACTTGTTCGACGATCCTGCGATTGAACCATGACAAAATGGTTGAAAATTTCACTTGCACAAAGGTTAGAACAGGCGTAAATCGCGACTTGCCCAAAGTCGCACGTGCCTGTGGTGGTCCTGATCAGGAACCCTGTAGGACTTACTTAAAGCAACGACGGTGTAGGGCTTTTTTGGTCTCAGGTGGTTGTCCAAATACCATCGACACTGAAGAGGCACACCATCATTGCCCGCCGTGCGGAATGGCATTTTCCCATTCTTATATCGAGGCAACTTTCGCGAACCCGGATCATCGGTGTTCACGTCTGGCATAACGATAGACCGCATTCTGCGCCTCCACCGCGTCAGTGTGCATCAGGTGTCGCTATGCTCTTTATAGTGGAATGGGAGAACGCCCCCATGGCAACGCAGCGTATTATTGATTTTCTTGCCCAGAACCGACCGGAAGGTCCGTGCCTTGTTGTTGATCTGGATGTCATCCAGCGCAATTACGAAACCTTTACCCGTGCCCTGCCTGACTCGCGCATTTTTTATGCCGTCAAAGCAAACCCGGCACCGGAAGTTCTGAGCCTTCTGGCCGATCTTGGCAGCAATTTCGACACCGCATCGGTGCCTGAAATTGAAATGGCAATGGCCGCTGGTGCCTCTGCCGAACGCATTTCATTTGGCAACACCATTAAAAAAGAACGCGACATTGCCCGTGCCTATGCACTGGGGGTGCGGCTGTTCGCCGTTGATTGTGTTGAAGAAGTTGAAAAAATTGCCCGTGTTGCCCCGGCATCACGCGTGTTTTGCCGCATCCTGACCGACGGCTTTGGTGCCGAATGGCCGCTGTCGCGCAAATTTGGGTGCGCACCGACCATGGCGCTTGATGTATTGCAACATGCCCATCATCTGGGCCTGGATGCCTATGGTGTGTCGTTCCATGTGGGGTCGCAGCAATGCAACCTTGATGCCTGGAACACCGCCCTGGGCGAAGCCGCGATGATTTTCCGCACCCTGGCGGAAAAAGGCATTACGCTGCGCATGGTCAATATGGGCGGTGGTTTCCCGACCCGTTACCTGCGCGATGTGCCGAAAACCGAAGCCTATGGTGCCGCCATTGTAGACGCCCTTCATGATCATTTCGGCAATCACATGCCCGAAACCATCATTGAGCCGGGCCGTGGCATGGTCGGCGATGCAGGCGTGATCAAAGCCGAAGTGGTGCTGATTTCGCGCAAGCACGAAGACGATCCGGTGCGTTGGGTGTATCTTGATATTGGTAAATTCGGCGGCTTGGCCGAAACCATGGACGAAGCCATTCGTTACCCCATTACCACCATCCATGATGGTGGCGCTGTGGCCCCGTGTGTTCTGGCCGGTCCGACCTGTGATTCAGCCGATGTGATGTATGAAAAGAAACCCTACGATCTGCCGATTGCCTTAACAATTGGCGACGAAGTTCTGATCGAAGCCACGGGTGCCTATACCACAACCTATGCATCGGTGGCGTTTAACGGCTTTTCGCCGTTAGCCGCCTATATCATTTAGGCACCCCGCCAATGATTGTCATTGATCGCGAAGGTGCTTTGTCCCACATTGATCGGGAAAAGCTTCTGGATCGCGTGATGGGACCAGACCGGTTTAAAAAATCGTCCGAAGTGATCCGTGCAGGCCGCCTTCCGGCCGACGGGCTGGCCTTTGTTGCCCATGATGGCAAACACATGATCGGTACTGTCCGGCTGTGGAATGTCAATGCGGGCAATGGCGGATCCGCCCTGATGCTGGGCCCGCTTGCGGTAGAAAAGGTCTATAATGGTTCCGGTGTCGGGGCTGGTCTGATGTACGCTGCCATCAATGCCGCCTTTGACGCGGGCCACCGGGCCATTCTGCTGGTTGGGGATCCACAATATTACGCCCGGTTCGACTTTATGGCCGCACCGGCAGCAGGCCTGTCGATGCCCGGTTATTTTGACCGGCACCGGTTTTTGGGCCTAAACCTAAATGGGGATGTTCTGGGGGGGACCAGTGGCGTTCTGTGCCCGACCGGACGTTCCAAGGCACATTGATCAGGATCGATCAGCGATAACACAACGGCATCTTTGATGGTGGAATGTCCGTTGCCATACCTGACATATTAAAACGAAAACCCGGACCAAAGATTCTGCCATTGCAGCATCCAGTCCGGGTTTTTATTTGATTAAACGGTCTCGGAAACGCGACGTTCGGGCGTGGTATCGTCGGTTAAATCACCCAGCGGCTTGCGGCTCCAATAACCCGCAAGCAACGACCCGGAAATATTGTGCCAGACACTGAACAATGTGCCGGGCAAGGCCGAAACCGGGGTGAAAAACTTCATTGCCAGCGCCGTTGCAAGACCGGAATTTTGCAGCCCAACTTCAAAGGCAATGGTCCGGCAAATTTTGCGATCAAATCCAAGCAATGCGGTTACCCCATAGCCAAGGCACAGACCAATGGCATTATGCAAAACCACCGCACAGGCCACGATCAGACCAACACTTGCTATCGTACCGGCATTAAGCGCTACCACGATGGCAATGATCAGCAAAATGGCAACCATCGAAACATAGGGAAAGATCATATCGATCTTGCGAACCCATTTTGATGCCAGTTCGTTCAGAACAACGCCAAGAATAACCGGCACAAGAACAACCTTGACCAATGCCAGCAGCATCGGCTGTACGGGAACATCAATGCTTTGCCCCGCCAGAAGCGACACCAGAACCGGGGTCAGAAACACACCGATAATGGTGGAAGTTGCCGTCATTGAAATTGAAAGCGCGGTGTCACCCTTTGCCAGGTAACACATCACATTGGACGAAGTTCCCCCCGCAACACTGCCCACCAGCAACATGCCAACAGTCAGTTCGGCATCGAACCCGAACAACTTAGCTGTCAGCCAGGCTGCAACCGGCATAATCAGGAACTGCAAAAGAACACCAACAACCAATGCCTTGCGGCTTTTAGCAACATTGGCAAAATCTTTCGCCGTCAGCGTAAGGCCCATGGACAGCATAATCACCGTCAGCAGCGGAACAATACCCGCACTTAGCGAGGTGAATGGACCAGGAACGAAAAAAGCCAGCAAAGAGAGCAATAATGCCCAAACCGGAAAAAGTTGAAGAATCACGAACGTTTCTCCTCGGATGCAATTTTTTGTTAATAGGGGGATATCAAGTTGTGCATTGAGTAACCAGCGTCAATCATGTGCTTTTTAATGTCTTCCCTGCCCCAATCAAAACATGGGCATCGCGCAAATCACCAAGCGCCCTGTTCGTTCGACAAGCATTCCGGACCAGGAAAAGAAGACACACAAAAATGCATTATGACTTATTCAAATGTCATCATATGACATTTAACATCCATTCTGAAAATGGAATTATTCCAGTTTGTCTTTCTAAAAAACACTTTTTGCGCGCACAGCAAACGTGGAATATTTCACGCCCAGCACATGCACAACGACCGCGAACAGCAAACTTAATATCTTTTCCCATTAAAATGATGGCTGGATCCCTAAAGGCATTTTCACCCTTTGGTTCAGATCGCTTACATCATTGACGCTACAGTTTCACACCGTATTGACAGCGCTTTTCTTTTTGATTATACGCTTAATCAAGGTCAAATCTGGAGAATTCGCGTGTCCGTCAAGCAAAGTCGCATCAAGCGCGTCACCCAAAGCGATGTCGCCGCGATGGCCGGTGTTTCAACCGCCGTGGTGTCTGCTGTGATTTCGCCAAAGCCGGGCAAAACCATCCGGGTTGGGGAAGAAGCCGAAAAACGGGTCCGTGCGGCGATGGAAACATTGGGCTACGCCCCCGATGTTGTTGCCCAGTCACTGGCAGGGGGAAAACGCAATATCATTGGCGTTTTTACCTATGAAGCCATCTTTCCCTCCGACAGCGAAAACTTTTTCTATCCGTTCTTGCTTGGCATTGAACGTGGCGCGATGAAACTTGGGCAGGACTTGCTGCTTTTTACGTCATCGTCGCTTGAAAAAGGGCCGCGCAGCATTTTTCCGGGTGGGGCCAATCGCATGGGCGTTGCCGACGGGGCCATTCTGCTGGGCGAAGAACCCGACAAACGCGAACTAAAGCGGCTTTACGATACAGGCTTTCCGTTTGTAACGATTGGCCGACGTGACACTGACAAGGCGGAACTTAACTGGGTCGCTGCCGATTACACCGCTGCAGTTGCCGATGTTGTAAAACGCTGTGCCGCATTGGGCCATCGTAAATTAAAGTTTGTGGGCGCAACGCAAGTACGCGAACAAAATATTGACCGCGAACGTGGTTTTATGGATCGGCAGGCAGAAAACCTGACCCTTTCTGTTGAACGACTTGAAACTGATGACATCGACGGTGCATGGCTTCGCCGGTGTCTGGACGATGGGAATACTGTTGTTCTGACCGAAACCTTCAAGCATGCGGTTGCATTGGAACGCCAGGTGGCTGCAATGTCAGGCAGTGTCCCGCAAACCATTTCCATCGTTGCCTTGGCATCCCCGTTAACCCGCCCCGCCGATGTGGAACGCTGGACCCGTATTTCCGTTCCCCGGGAAGAAATGGGCGAAGTCGCCGTGCGCAACCTGATTGCCCAAATCAGAAGTCCTGAAAACACCCCCATAAAAACCACGTTGCCTTGCGGTTTCGTACCAGGCAGCACCCTGCAAGCCATCTAAATTTAATCTGAAACGGGAGGTAATAAAAAATGTCAACCATAATGATTAAGCGCTTAATTTGCGCAGCTGTGCTTAGTGGAACCATAGCAACAAACGTGAACGCCGAGGAACTGCGCTTTACCGTCTGGACCGGCAGCAAGGCACATCTTGATATGCTAAATGATATCGCCGAGGGTTTCAGGCAAACCCATCCTGATGTAACCGTCCGCTACGACACCATTCCCTTTGGGGATTACGTGCAAAAGCTGACATTACAAATGGCAGGGGGCAATCCGCCCGATCTTGGCTGGCTGCTTGAAAACTCGGCCCCGGCTTTTGTCGAAGCAGGCGCATTGGCCGACGTTTCAAAGACATTGCACGCCACAGAAAATTACAACTATGCCGATTTCTCGACATCTGCCATGGGCCTTTGGACCAAAGATGATGGTGTTTATGGCATTCCTTTTTCGACGTCGCCGTTTCTCGTCTATTACAATAAATCGCTTTACGATGCCGCCGGACTGGAAACACCGGACCAGCGTGCGACAGATGGTACCTGGACCTGGGAACAGCTTAAAAAAGATGCTGCCACCCTGCGCAACGCAGATGCAGGGGTGTGGGGTTATGAAACAGTTGACGGTCAGGGTTATAGCGCACGCGTATGGCATAACCTGATCCCGATCATCCGCGCCTATGGCGGGAATGCATGGACAGACGGGACCTGCCATCTTGACAGCCCCGAGGCCGTTAAGGCCATCAAGTTGTTTCACGACATGATTTATGTCGATGGATCAGCCGTTCCCCCTGGCGAACAGGGTGATTTCTTTTCAGGTAAATCAGCCCTGACCGTTACCCAGATTTCACGCGTTTCCAAACTGGCCGACGCAAATTTTGACTGGGGAATTGCGCCCCTGCCCGCCGGCCCCGCCGGAAATGCGGCAACCGTTGGCCAGGCGGCTGTTGTTGCCTTTGCACAGGGTAAGAACAAAGATATCGCAGCTGAATTTCTTGCCTATATGACCAACGCAAAAAACGTTGCAAAGATGGCCGAATTTTTTCCGCCGGCACGTAAATCCGTGCTTGAAGGAGACGCCTTCCTGTCCAGTAACCCGGCAATCACCCCGGAACAAATGAAAATTGTTGCCCAGGGCATTGAAAACGGTTCCGTCCTGCCAAGCCATGAACATTTCCCACAAATCGAAGCAAAAGCTCGGCCGGAGTTCGATGCGCTTTGGTCAAAGGATGCCGACATTCAGGCAACCATGACCAAACTTTGCCAGGGCATTCAGCCCCTTCTGTAACGCACCACCAGGATGGGCGACGATAACCACCCGTTATCGTCGCCCTTAACCCGGCACGCGTAAAACCTGCATCCAACATTGCCCTACAAAGGAAGCGAACATGTCCGCTGCCATCAAGGGGCCATCCCTGACACTGAAAGCGCGCGAAGCGATATCGGGATGGCTCTTCGTAAGTCCGATACTAACGGGCTTTATGATTTTTTTCGTCGGTCCCCTGATCGCAGTATTCTATTACAGCACCACCGAATGGAATTTGCTGAGCCAGCAATCGCACTTTGTGGGTATGGAAAACTATGTCGATGCCCTGACCCGCAACGACACATTCTGGAACGTACTGGTAAATTCGCTGGTCTTTGCAGCAGGGCTGGTGCCCCTTAACATGTTATTGGCACTTGGACTGGCACTAGCCCTTTCAAGGTCGGTCCGCGGGGCTGTGTTTTTCCGTACCGTGTTTTTTGCGCCGGTTATTACCTCGGCTGTTGCCTGGGCCATCATCTGGACATTCCTGCTTCAACATGAAAGTGGCGCTGTTAACCGGGCATTATCCGTCATTGGCATAAACGGGCCAAACTGGTTACACGAACCACATTGGGCCATGGCGTCGGTCATTTTCACCCGTGTTTTGAAAACAGTTGGGCTGAACATGATCCTGTATATCGCAGCGCTGCAATCCATCCCGCGCGACTATACGGAAGCTGCCAGACTTGAAGGTGCCAATGGCTGGGAAATTTTCCGCCGGATCACCTGGCCTCTTCTTGCCCCCACCACACTTGTCATCATGGTGATTACAGTTGTCGGTTCCCTGAAGGTTTTCGACCACATCTATCTGATGACGGGCGGTGGACCACAGAACGCAACACTGGTGCTTGCCTTTTACATCTATGAACAGGGTTTCAAATTCTTCAATACCGGTTACGCATCAGCGCTTGCCGTCATCCTGTTCGTTCTGATTCTGGCGCTTACCATCCTGCAAACGATCCTGAAGGCGGCGCGCAAATGACTTATCGCACCCAACAGAAAATCACCCGTATTTGCTGGATCATCGGTCTTTGTGCGCTGGCTATCCCCTTTGTCTTTCCCTTCATCTGGATGCTTTCCGGTGCACTGAAAGGGCAGGCAGACGTATTTTCCTCGGCATCCCTGATCCCGTCACAAATACACTGGTCGAATTTTTCAGAAATTTTCGCCTACCAGCCTTTTGCCCGGCAATATTTCAATTCGCTTTACATTGCTGTGCTTGTAACGGGGTTAACCCTGTTTCTGGCATCAATGGCCGGGTATGCGCTGGCACGTTTACGGTTTTCCGGCAGTGCGCTGGTACTGTTATTGCTGATCTCGGCATTGATGATGCCCGAGGAAGTCACCATCATTCCCAATTTTTTCCTGATGAAAAAGCTTGGGTTAATGAACACCCATATGCCGCTCATCCTGTTGCCGCTTTTTGGTTCGCAGGGGGTTATGGCGACCTTTTTGATGCGGCAGTTCTTTTTGGCCTTGCCCAAAGAACTTGAAGAAGCCGGGCGCATGGACGGGCTTTCACGTTTCGGGGTTTACTTCAAGGTGGCGCTGCCCCTGTCCAGGCCGGCCCTGTCAGCCGTTGGCATTATCACCTTCCTGTTTTCCTGGAACCTGTTTCTCGAACCACTGGTTTTTGTGAACGACATCGAACTGTTCACCCTCCCGCTTGCCCTTGCCAATTTTACCGACACCTACGGCTTGCCGCTCTGGCATCTGCAACTGGCAGCAACCGCGCTTGCCGTTATTCCCATGCTTATTGTTTACATTCTGGCCCAGCGCCAAATCGTCGAAAGTTTCGCCCTGTCAGGCGTGAAAGGATAAAAAATGAAAGAACTTAACTCTGATATCGTAATCATCGGAGGCGGACTGGGAGGGATAGCCGCTGCCTTGTCCGCATTGAAACTTGGCAAAAGCGTCATCCTGACAGAGGAATTTAAATGGTTGGGCGGGCAATTAACCACACAGGCCGTCCCGCCTGATGAAAATCCGTGGATTGAATCTGATGGCTCAACCGCAAGCTACCGCGAGCTTCGGCAGCATATTCGCGAATATTATCGCCGTAATTATCCCCTGACCGACGAGGCAATGGCCGATGAGGCCCTTAACCCTGGCAGTGGCAATGTATCGCCCATTTGTGCTGAACCGCGCGCAGGCGTTGCCGCGATCGACGCCATGCTGGCACCATGGTTTGCAACGGGCCGCCTGACAATATTGATGAATGCAAAGCCCGTTGCTGTAGAAACCAGAGACGACGAATTTACCTCTGTTACGGTTCATTCTGCCGAATATGGTGACATTGTTCTGACCGGCGCCTACTTCGTTGATGCCACTGAACTTGGCGACCTTTTAGAGCTTGGCAAGGTTGAACATGTCATTGGTGCGGAGAGCCAGGCCCAAACCGGTGAGCCATCGGCGTTACCCGGTGACGCAGACCCGTTCGACCAGCAGGCCGTTAGCTGGTGCTTTGCCATGAGCTACCACCCCGATGAAGATCATACGATAGAACGCCCGCGTGATTACGATATCTGGCGCGATTACAAGCTGGATTTCTGGCCTGACCGTCAACTTTCATTTGTTGGCCCCAACCCGGTAACACTGGAACCTGACAACCGCCCGCTTTTCGTGGGGGACAGCGATGAAAAATTCGCCCCTGACAACTGGCATTATCGGCGCATTTTCTATCGTCGGAACCATGTCGGCGATCAATATCCATCCGATATTTGCCTGGTTAACTGGCCGCAAATTGATTATTGCGATGGCCCGGTTGTTGGCGTTTCGGCAGAAGAAGCCCAAAAACACCTGGAAGGGGCACGTCAGCTATCATTGTCCATGCTTTACTGGATGCAAACAGAGGCCCCCCGCCATGATGGTGGTTATGGTTACCGCGGCCTTAAACCTGCTGGAAACGCAATGGGCACACTAGACGGTTTGACCATTGCCCCCTATATCCGCGAAAGCCGGCGGATCAAGGCGCTGTTCACTGTTACCGAAAATCATGTTGGTATTGATGCGCGAGATGGCCTTGTCGGGGCAGAACAGTTCCATGATTCAGTGGGTGTTGGCAGTTATCGCATCGACCTTCACCCGTCAACGGCACCGCGCAACTATGTCGATATTGCCAACTGGCCGTTTCAAATACCGCTCGGCAGCCTGATACCACAACGCGTCAAAAACATGCTGCCTGCCTGTAAAAATATTGGCACAACCCACCTGACCAACGGCTGTTACCGGTTGCATCCGGTGGAATGGAATATTGGCGAAAGTGTTGGTGCACTGGCGGCCTATTGCCTTGACCACAAAATAACACCGCGTGCCGTGCGCGAAACAGAAAACGAACTCACCGCTTTCCAGGACCTGCTCGCGACGCGTTTTGAAGTGCCCCTTTCCTGGCCAAAACACATCCGCGAAACCCCAAGGCTCGAACTGTTTGGCCGTGTGGAGTAAAACGATGGCGAAACTACACCTAAAGGAACTCCGCAAATCCTATGGCACCGTCGATGTCATCAAAGGAATTGATCTGACCATCGAAGATGGCGAGTTCTGCGTTTTTATCGGCCCGTCCGGCTGCGGGAAATCGACACTTTTGCGTATGATTGCCGGGCTTGAGGACATAACCGGCGGAACGTTTGAAATTGATGGCAGCCGAATGAACGACATCGCCCCCGCCAAACGCGGGGTCGCCATGGTGTTTCAATCCTACGCGCTCTATCCACACCTTTCCGTTTATGAAAACATTGCCTTTGGCCTAAAGGTTCGCAAAACATCGGCAAGCGAAATCAAAACACGGGTCGGCGAGGCCGTAACCATGTTGCAGCTTGAAAAACTGACGGAGCGCTATCCGCGTGAGCTTTCCGGCGGGCAGCGGCAACGCGTGGCCATTGGCCGTGCCATCGTCGGACAGCCGCAAACTTTTCTGTTCGACGAACCCCTTTCAAACCTTGATGCCGAACTTCGGGTCCATATGCGTACCCAAATTTCCGAACTGCATCAGCGTTTGAAACGGACAATGATTTATGTGACCCATGATCAGGTCGAGGCGATGACGCTGGCCGACAAAATCGTTCTTTTGCGAGACGGGCGTATCGAACAGGTTGGAACACCGCATGATCTGTATGAGCGCCCCCAAAACCTGTTTGCGGCACAGTTTATCGGTGCGCCCAAGATGAACATTTTCAAATTGACTGATGAATGCCAAAACCTGCGGGAAAACCTGAAACTGGACCGTAACGCGCATTATTTCGGAATACGACCAGACAGCTTTGAAATTGTGCAACCCGGAGAAGGTATATTGTCAGGGAAGGTTCGCCTGAACGAATATCTTGGCAATGCCTGCCTGATCCATGCCGACATAGAAGGACATGACCCGGTTATTCTTGAGCAACCCGTTGGCACAAAAATAACCACGGGAACAACAATATCGCTTAATGCCAAAGCCGATAATGTTCATGCCTTTGCAAAAGATGGCAACAGGATCGCGTGAAGCACCTGATACATCATAGATATGCCGCGGGTTTCAGCACTGAATCCCGCGGTATTACATGTTAGGGGCCCTCTAACCTTCGAACGCACCATCCCGAAGGTAGCAAACCTGATCTGCAATATGAAACCAGCGGTCATCATGGGTAACACAGATAACAATTTTGCCTTGATCCCGTAATTCCGGCAGCAGGTATTCGTAAAAAATCTTGCGAAAATACGGGTCCTGGTCCGCCGCCCATTCATCAAGCACAAGGACCGGTTTGTCTTCCAGCATTGCTGTTACCAGCATCAGGCGTTTACGTTGTCCCTGGGACAAATCTGTTGTCGAAAAGGCGTTATCGACCAGTTCAACCTTATCGTCGATTTCCATCTTTTCGAGCAACATTTGTGCCCGTTCCGGGTCAACCGGAGCAATCCCGAACAGGTCACGAAACAAATGATAGTCACTAAAAACAGTGGCAAACCTGTCACGGTAGGATTGCAACTGGTCGGGTGCCAACGGCACACCGTTTACCAGGATATCACCACTTTCTGCGCTGCGCAGACCGGTTAACAGCGAAATCATGGTCGATTTACCAGCCCCGTTGCCACCGGTAATAAAACTGATCTTGCCGCGCTCGAATTTTGCATTTAGCGGGCCCAGAGCAAACCCTTTACCCCCGTTTTGATCACGATATGCAAAACAAAGATCGCTTAATGTAATATCGCGAACCACATCATCTACGGGCAAAACGGCACCTTGCCCCGTTTTTACCACACCATCTTTACCTGTTGGCGGTGCCGCCGCAGCGATCAGTGCCTGATCAAGCCGGGAAATCTGGGCAAGCGATGCCTCTGCATTGCCAAAAGACGGAATGGCAAACAATAACGATCCAATCGGCCCGATCATGAAAAGGGCCGCGGTTGTCGTTTGGGTGGCAACCTCGTGATAATCCGTGGTGAATATTGGCACCACAAACACCATCAGCCCCATCATCACATAGAATGCCAGCTGAATTAATGAAAATTCCCGTCCCCATTGACGTTTGATTGCTGTTTTAGCAAGGCGTGTACGATCAGAAAGGTCATATAATTGCACCATCAAATCATCACGGCGCGCCCGGCTCATGCGGACTTCCTTAAATCCTTGCAGCAAATCCGTCAGGCCATCAAACAGCTTGTTTTCTTCTGCCACGGCATCGCGGGTGGCATCACTTACCTTGCGGGCACGGTGTAAATGCACCACAGCGGCAATTACGCTAAAACCCATCACCATGATAAAGGCCGGCATTGAAAGCCAGGCCATATAAAGACTGACGAAAACCAGCAACACCATTTGTTGCAGCCCCGTCAGAATCATCGGCAAGGCCCCGGAAATCGTCTGCATTTCCTGGGTCAGTGCCGTTTGCAGTGGCCCCTGACCAATATCATTAAGGGTATCAGGCCCGGCCTTGCGTACATTATCAAACAACCGCAGCCGCAAATTATGCAAAATATGTTCGGCTTCGCGCGCAACAATGACATCAGACTGCCGTTGCGACCACGCATATGCCAAAAGCGACACCCCCATCAGCGCAAGCAATCGTACACTGGCCTGTCCTTGTGCCGCCTGTTCGGCCGCCATATTAACCACCATCAAAATCATGGTGGTCGCAATGCCCGACAGGGCGGTCAACATCGCAACTCCACGCAGGCTAACCCGTGTTCTTTGCCGGATCAGATCGACCAAAATCATGCTGTTGGGCCTCCGGCGTCATGAACGCTATCGGCCTTGCTTTTGCCTGCCACATCGCGCAATTGCCCGGCTTCAAGATGCAGACAACGATCAGCAGCATCAAAATAATGGTCGTCATGGGTTACTGCCACAACCGTCAGGCCACGTTTGCAAAGCTCAGGTAAAATCTCGCGATAAAATTTGCGTCGAAAATGCGGGTCCTGGTCGGCTGCCCATTCATCAAGCACCAGGATCGGGCGATGTTCAAGAATGGCCGCAATCAGCGCAAGACGTTTGCGTTGTCCCTGTGACAGATCCTGACGAACGAAGCGGGCATGTCCAACCGACAGGGTGTTCGCGCTATCTGCCTCTGCCGGGTCTTTTTCGTCAGGAATATTTATGCCGGTAATATGGTCGAGTTCAAACATTCGCAACCAGAAGGCCGCTTCGGTGCGGTCAATTTCGCCCAAACCATAAAGATGGGAAAACAGATGAAAATCGGAAAAAACAGTTGAAATCAGATGGCGATACGAGCCGATGCTCTGCGGACCAAGACGAATGTCATCAATTTCAATATGACCGTCGGTCGGATAATATAAAGCGGTCAACAATTTGATCAGGGTTGATTTTCCCGAACCATTGCCACCGGTAATAAAAATCAGTTCCCCGCGCGCAATTTCAAGCGTTACCGGCCCCAGTTGAAAACCATGGTTCTGATCCCGATGGGCATAGCGAAAAATCGCGTTATGAAAACCGATGCGGGTAAAATCACCGGCAACCATCGCGCCATCATCTTCGGCCACGGGTTCCGCCATTGCGACAAGGTCAGCATCAAGCGAGATCATTCGCGATGCCGCGTTTTCCGCCGCGCCAAGCACAGTCCAGCTTTGCACAACGGCACTAATGGGCCCGATCATGAATAATACTGCCGTACTGACCTTCATTACCGTGCCGGAAAAGCCGGGGGAATAAACCGGAACAACAAACACAATCACTGCAAGCAAAATATAAAACGCCATCATGCCCATTACCTGCTGGCGAAAGGTAAGATCATGCGCCTGAACGGCGGTTTCTTCCTTATGCGCCGACGTCGCAGTAAAAGCAGTATTTAACGCATCACTGCGTGCCGAGGACATCCGCACTTCCTTGATGCCGTAAAACAGGTCGGCAACCCTTTCAAACAGGGAATTTTCTGCTGCCGCCAGCCGATGATAACAAGCCGATAGTTCACGCCCCATCCGTAAATAAATCATCGTGCCAAACCCGATCACTATCACGATCAGAAAAAAGGCCAGCGGGGACAACCACAAGACATACAACATCACCGCCAAAACCAGCAGCAACGAGCGAAACGCATGGGCCAGCAATTGCGAATTTTGCGAAATTACCTGGCTGCTTTGTGTGATGCTTTCATAAAGGCGGGTCCGCCCGAAACGTTCTATCCGGGCAAAGTCGGCATTTGCCAAACCTGTCAAAAGGCGTGCGCGCACACGGTGAATACCATTTTCAATGCGCGCGCCAATATGGGCAACCAGATAAATCTCGGAAAAAAAATACACTATTGATACGGCAATAAATGCCCCGGCCAGAAACCAGTTAACCTTGTCAATTTCGGTTTGTTCAATCTGTTCGGCTGCCGCATTTACGATTGCCAGCAACACAGCACTGCCGCCCCCTGCCAGTCCACCGGCAAGCGTCAGACGGGTTAACAGCCTGTTATCCCCCGACGACAACAGATCAAGCAATTTCATTGGTTTGAAGTCCCCCTGGTCCGGCCATTAAGATATTGTGTCCCGGGCCGAATTAACCCGGCGAGTGTAGCTGCCGGCGTTAGGGCTGTCCAGTGATCGCATAGGCGGGAACAGGTGTAATTGTACTGGCATACCGTGCGGGCATGGCGCCCTCGCTATTAACCACCAGAACACTGCTGTTAGCGTCCAGGTTAAATTGCGCCCGCAAAACCGGGCTTTGCGCCACATGCCATAACCCGGCGATACCGGCAATGCCCGTGTCCCAGCAATCAAGCGGCACATCCCCATTTATTCCCCGTCCCAGTTCTGTCTGGGCATGAAGGGCAATGGCATCATCAATCGCAATGCTGCCGCGCGCAACCTTTTGCAAAATATCGAATGCCGGAAGGCTTGGTCGCCCGCAGGATAAACCGACCATCCGGGTTAGCAACTGCCCGGCGACAGAGACCGGGCGCCCCTGTGCAAGGCTTTGTTTCACACAAGCCGCGTTGGTGGCTTCAACAGTAATTACACCGGGCTTGCGACCACTTTCATGCCACAGGCCCAGCACACAGCCTGCCGCCATGCCGCCCACCCCGCATTGCAAAAAAACATGTCCGGGCCACACGCCAATCTGTTCCAGTTGCCGGGCGCATTCAATGCCCATAACTGCATATCCGGCCATAATGTCGCGGGTTACCTTAATGCCACCGTGATAATCGGTATCGGTAATCAGTAATACGCCAGCGTCGCGTGCGGCGTTTTCTGCGGCAAGCACGGCATCGTCATAGGTGCCTGCAACCACCACAATATCGGCACCATTGTCGCGCATGCGCTGCACCCGACCCACATTCACATCTGTGCCAACATAAATACGGGCGTTGCAGCCAAATTTTGCTGCCGCCCACGCCAACGCCAACCCGTGATTCCCGTCTGTTGCCGCAACGGCCGTAAAGCCCGCACAATCGGTACTGCCCGGCACAAGCCCAAGGTCCAGCAACTGTTGTTTCAACCCATAAGGCGCACCAAGTGCCTTAACACCGCCCAGTCCGAAACGCCTGCTTTCGTCCTTGATCAGAACCGATCCGATACCGAGCTGTTTTGCCAAACCCGGAGCGGAAAGAAGCGGACTGGGGCGATATTCCTGCCAGTCTGAAATCAAGTCCAGCGCCCGATAGATTTCATCCCGGCCGGGAAAAAGGGCATCGATGCCTGAATCCGGTTGTTTCGACAATTATTCCATACCCCGCATCTATTATGACCGTCTCAGACACCCGCCTGTTCACGCCATCGCCCCCGTAAAGCAACAAAGTTTTTACTACTCAATTGGTCACAACACTATCCATATGTCGTGAATTATTATGAAAATACAATTGCCGGGCTATACCGCGCCCCCAAATCGTGAAATTGATATCAGACGACAACAGCGTAACTTCGTCCTCGACGGGGGATGCTGCGGTCCATTACACTCTCTTTTGCAACCAGGGGGTTACAGGGCGATCCAATGCAACAGGTCACAATGGGCAAAAAATTCGGGCTTCTGAAAAACGCGCTGCTGGTCAGCCTGCTTATTGTGGCATCGACTGGCGCGATTTCTGTTGCCTGCGCGCAAGGCAGTGACCTGCCCGATGCATCGCCAGATACATCATCGCGGCTGGCCAACCAAAATAATGCGACCGGCAATATTGATCAGTTCGATAATCAACCCACAGAAAAAATACCGACAAATCCCGAAATGATAGACGGGCTGATTTATAAGCCCGATGCAATCCCTTTGTCGCAATATCGGCGCGATTACAAAGGGATAGGCGGCCTGAGCCAGAAAATCTCTGAAACTGGCGACACACGCCCTTCCTATTACCTTGCCATCTATAGCGGCAGTACCAACGGTGTTTACTTTCAGGTCGCGGCCAGGATTTGCGAACTCATGCGCCAAACCTATGAGGAACATCGCGTGCATTGTGTTCCGCTGCGTTCGCAAGGGGTTGGCAGCAATGTTGAATTGATGAAAGAAGGCCGCGTTCAGGTTGCCATCGTCCAGTCCAATACGAACTGGGAGGCCCAGAACGGCATCAGTCCAATTCCCGGTGCCCGTTCTGTGATGTCACTTCATGATGAAATGGGCCTGTTGGTCGTGCGCAAGGATTCGGGCATTCATTCCGTTGCTGATTTACGCAACAAACGCATCAATGTTGGCCCCGAAGGATCAGCTTCACGGGGATTGTGGCTGCAACTGTTAAAAAAATACGATATCGGCCTTAAGGACCTGGGCCAGGTTTATGGCGTTGCACAGGATTACAACGGCATTGGCATTTGCAATAACTATCTCGATGCGTTCGGCCTATGGATCGGGCATCCGGCAGAACCGATTAACGACACATTGGGTTGCGATGCAGAAGTCGTTGGCATGGGCGGCGGCCCAACCGAGGAACTGGTCAAAAACAACAGTTATTTCTTTAACCAAACCCTGCCTGCCAACACGTATCCCGGTCAAAATAAACCGGTCAAATCTTTCGGCTTCAAGGCATCCCTTATCGCTTATGAACCGGCCAATTCCTATGTTGTTTACTGGTTAACACGTATCGTGCACGAGCATCTTGCCGATTTGCGCAAAATGATGCCGATGTTTCTAAGTGTTGAAGCCGATGACATGTTTAAAAAAGGCAATTTCTTGCCGTTCCACAGTGGTGCAGCCTGTTATTGGGAAACCGACCCGCACGCCTGTGACTGGCAAAAAGCCTATATTGCACGCGATGCAGAGGCGGCAAGACTGCTTAACGCCAAATCAAAATACCTTACAGATGATCAATAAGCCGACCGGGAGGATTATTCAGGGACATAACCAATCTGGATCTTGCCCCCGTCAACACGCCACCCCACCCCGATACACCCCCCGGCTATCGCTGTGCGTTGCCTTGGCAGATCATCAAGATTAATCCATTGCATGTCACTTTGCGGTGGTTCCCCGATGCCATTGCCCGTAACCGGGACAGGAGCAAAATCCGCCGCCAGATCACGCCTTACCAGATAGCGAATACCCCCGAATTTTTCGACCATTCCCCGTATGGTTAACCCGCACGACAACAAACTGCGCAAACTGGGCACATTCCCCGGTGCGACAGTCGACAGGGCAATAGAACGACCAGCAGCCAGGGCAGCGGCCAGCCTGTGATTTATCATCTTACGCTGCCAGCCCTGGCCGCGCCATTCAGGGGTCACCGATACACCATCAATATGGGCCACCCCGGCCAATTGTCCCGGCAGAAAATTGTGATCGACACCGAAATTGGGATCATCCCGGCGGGGAAGCCCCAACACACTATAGGCCATAAGGGTATCGTCGCGAAAAGCCCCGTAAATATGCCCGCAGGTCGCAATATGATCAGCGAAAAAGCCATCTGTTTCACATGCGGCCAGGTTTTTCGTCGGCAATAATGCAAGGACCTTGTGATGAAGTCCAATAATTGCAGGCAAGTGTTCGGTGCCAAGGCGACGGATCGTCGTCATTTTACAATTTCCGCGTAATCAAGCAATGGCAACGGCGGGTACAGTTGCAACTGTTTTGCCGCAGATAGTCGGATCAGATAGGAAAAACGGTTTAATGTTTCAATTGGCAAATCACCCGGTTTTGCACCATTGAGCAGAATGTCTGCCGCCTTGCTTGCGGCCAGACGCCCCACCAGTTCATAATGGCTGACCAGACCAAACAGGGCATGTCCCTCGCGCACCTCAAGTTCTGTGGCACTGAACGTGCCAAGGCCATTTGCGAAGCCCGCATCTGTCAGGTTGTCGCGATAGGTGCCAATAAAGTTGTCCGGCCCGATATATAAAAAATCGGCCCCCTTCTTTGCCAGATCGGCCACAGCACCGGCAATACGGTCAGGGTCCGGGGTGCCGTTTTCACCCAGGGGTTCGGCCAGAACCTCAAACGACATTTCCGTGCCCAGCGCCCTAAGGTCGGCAATATTCGAAACCGAGTTGCTTTCCTGAACATTGTAAACCACGCCCAGACGCTTCATGGGGCGATAGGCCCGAATAGCATTAATCTGTGCCGCAAGCGGGGCAATGTGGCTCGCGCCGGTAATATTGGTGCGCATTTGACCGGGCGGCGCAGCAATCCCGGTTTTCCAGGGTGCCGACACCATCACAAAAACCACAGGCAGTTCGGTAATATTTTGCACCGGGTCAACAGCGTCATACCGACCTGCGACCGCCATTGTAACACCCGTCCCCCAGGTATAAACAAGATCCGGCGGGTTCTTGCGGATTTGGGCAATCACATCGGGAATGGCACTGATATCCCGGTTGATATTATAAACCTGAATATCCACCGGGATGTTACGGCTTGCAAAATAGGCGCGAAACCCTTCTTCGACCTGGGTTTCACCCCGCCAGAGAACCATCGCAATATGAAAAGGATGGTCAGGGGACGCGCGGTGGTCTGATGCATAGGCAAGTTCATTGCCTGCCCCGATTATGGTTAGAAGCACTAGCAGGATACAGGCATAAAACCGGTTCATTGTTTCACCCCTGCTTTATCCGCAATATCCTTGTCGACCGGTGATCGCCCGATAAACAATTCAAAACACAAAATACAAATAACCGCACCACACCCAAGATAAAGGATAGCCTTCTCGGGACCGAAATAATGCACCAGCATCGCGGCAATCAAGGGGCCACTGGCACCGCCAAACCGTTCGGCCAGCCGCAAAACAGCCAAAACAGGGCCCGTGCCATGTTTCTCCGTGAATGTACGGCTAAGTTTAAGGCTTAGTGAAACCTGTGCCGGAATGGATGTTGCCTGCGACAAACCCAGCATACCAACCGCAACCGCAATTACCGGCCCTGCGGGGAAGATTCCGGCCATTACCAGCCCGATGGCCGTTATAACCCCGCCAATACCAACGGCCCGCATTTCTTGTTGCTTACGGTCCGTCCAGCGGGCAACACCCCAGCCTGACAGCAAGGCAACCATCCCGTATAGCATGATAACCCGGCCGATTTCGGCAATCGTTGCCCCATTCTGCAACATCAAAACCGGCACAAGGTAATATAAGAATGCACTAAGGATTAATTTGGCAGGAATCGCGGCAAACACCATCAATACCTGCAAACGGCGATTACGCAACAATGCCCCAAACGCCGCCCGTGTAGGCAAGGCCGGAGCCATATCGCCACGCAATCCGACCTGGCTATCCATCAGGAAAAAGGCAAGGCCGGTGGCAAACACCGCCACAAAACCACCCATGAAAAAAGTCAGCGATGCCCCGAAATATCCGGCAATAATGCCACCTATCGCAGGTCCGCAAATATCGGCCAGCATAATCCCGCTGACCATCATCGCGGTTCCTTGCGAGCGATTTTTTTCGGTCGTGGCATCGAGAACATAACTTTGACAGGCAACAAAGGTAGTGGCATAGCCAAGCCCGGACAAAGCACGCCAAATCACCAGGTCCCAGAACCCGATGGCACTGGCCGCCCCGAAAAGCCCGACCGTCGCCAGGCATGCCCCTATCAGATACATACGCAACGGGCCGGTTTTTCCCTGTATCAGGCTGCAAAGCGGCATGGCAATTGCGATCATCAACAGATGCACCGCCATCACAATGCCGGCACCAAGTTGCCCCCCCATCGTGTGCGCTGTCAGGTCGCTGAAATAGGCAGGCATAATTGGCCGGGCCAGTTCTTCGGCCAGAACAAACATAAAGGCCAGCATCCTGACCCCTACCAGCCGAACCTCGCGGGCGGGTTGGGGTATAATCCCGGCTTTTTGCGCCGTGTTTGCGACCACCGCATTAATGCCGCCCATAAACTGGCCAATATCATCGCGCGTTGACTGACCATGCAAAAGCGTAAATTTACGGGCGTGGATATTGGCCAATACCCGCGATGCCACCCTGACCGGCATGGTGACATTGACCGTTAACACAAGCAGCATCAGTTCAAATGACAATGCCAGCGCAATCAGCAAAATCACACCAATATCAAACAGATTGTCAATCAACGGACGCATCAGCGCCCGGCGATCATGCCCGATGACAAGACTGCCCAACCTGATATCGCCGGCTTCCAGCGCACCATCGCCCATTTTCAGGGGCAGACGGGTCAGGATAAACCGGTTTTTTTGCTGATCGTCCTGCGACAGTGACAGACTTTTCTCAAAGGCAGCAGGCTCCAGCCCACCACTAAAAAGCACTTGTCCGTCAGATGTCAGGATCGCGCCAAACAACAGATCAGGGTCACCATCCTGCATCCCGACGATCAGGTCATCGAACCCTGTAATTTTATCAAGCGGAATACCAAGGTCGAGCGCACGAGCGATCTTTTCGACCAGAACCTGTGCCTCGATGGTGGCCTTCTTGATGGTTTCACTGCGAAGGTCATCTCGTGCCAGATCAGCTGCACGCCAGGAAATGCCAACCAGTGCAATACACAAGGCAACCACGCTGACCAGCAACAAAACCCAGATCGTGCCCTTGGGAAACAGGCCGCTGCGACGGGTGACAGGTTCATTTTTCATGTTTTTGTCCATCCCCGGACTGATCATCACCGTCAATCAAACCGTCATCATGTCTGGTTTCGGCATTTGCGTTCTCACGCGACAATTGATCACGCAATTGCCGATACAGGGAAATCATGCGCATTTCACCGCCGGTCAGAACATCACCGTCATGGGCAGAAACAGCCGATGCTTTCCCGTCCAGCGCACGCTCGAGATCATCATTGAGTTCGACAAAAACCCGGTGCCGTCGGCGCATCAATACAAACAGAACCAGCAAAACCGGCACAATCGTCCCAAGGCTGATCATGGTCGCCTGCCACATCCGGCTGGAAACATGGTCAAGTTGGGCATTTGCATCGGAAATATCGGTGATAATCCGAACATAGCCCGCGCACTGCCCCACACTATCGCGCAGTAACGTTCCCATAATCGCACGATCATGATCAAAACTTTGCCATTGATCCATATCTGGCAAAGAAAATGGCGGTGGCGCAACAGAGCCTGCCTGCGCGACATCAATTTGCGATCCATCGCAGGCAAAAACCTGAATGTTCCTGATACCTTCCGACATATCAAGACGCCTGCCAAGAATGGCATCCAGATTTTCCATGTTCTCAAGCCGTAACCCCAAATCAAGGCCTGCAACAATATCGCGTCGGGTTTCGGACAACACAACCGTCATGCGCTGGGACAGCAGGTGATGCAATGTCTGATCAAAACGCAAATAATTCAGCCCGGTTGTCATGGCAATTGCCGCACCAAAGACCAAAAGCAGCGCAAGACCGATCTTGAGAGCCAAACTCACGACCATCCTCCAACACTGACAGCCCGGTCTGTTTTGCTGTTAACCCTGACGTTAAATATCATGAAAACCTATCCCCCCGCTGGCTGCATGTTTGCCTGTGTCCTGTACCAACGTCAAGCACCCACCAGCAGATTGTATATGACTGCTACCCCAACTTGATAAGGTTTGCAGTAGCAGTCCTTAGCCGGTATGCTTTCATTCCTTGTTGCGATCAGAGGACTGCCCGTCATGAGTGCGGAAAAACTTGCTGAATTAAAACAGTTAAAGCAACATCGTCTTGCAAGCGCTATCGTGCGCCGCAATACAATGTGGGCAGTGGGCAGCGGCTTTATTCCCATACCCCTGGTTGACAGTGCAACAATTGTTGCGGTTCAGTTAAAAATGCTTGCCGAACTTAGTGCCATTTATACCGTTCCATTTAACCGCAACAGCGGCAAGTCGGCGATTGCGGCCTTGATATGCAGTCTCAGCAGTGGTGCTTTGGGGAAATCCCTGCTGGCGACCGGCGTATTCGGGGCAATGGCCAAATCTGTTCCGGTCATTGGCTATGGGCTAAGCATTTTAACCATGCCCGGTTTTAACGGTGCGGCAACATACGCACTGGGCAAGGTTTTTCAGCAGCACTTTTCCGCGGGTGGCACTTTTCTGACATTTGACCCCCAAAAAACAGAGCGGCATTTCCGCCAGAAATTTGAAGAAGGTAAGGAATTTGTGGCGCGGCAAGCCGCCGCTGCCTGATTTTGAGAATATCTATCAAGGCGCGTTCAAAAATATAGTGCCGAAATTTTGGGGCAGGACATAGCGTCCGCAGGGGAAAGCAATGCAGTTCGTCGTTCTCATTCTGTATATCATCGCCGCAGCAATATGCGGCATGCTCGGGCGCAATACAGCATTCGGGTTTCTTGGGCATTTCATTCTTGCACTGATCATTACCCCGATTGGCGATTTTCTTGTACAGCTCGTTGCACGCCCGTCCCGCGAGCTGCGCAGGAGAATAAAAGATTATGACATCGAATAGCATGCTGATGCAGCTTCTGGCATTTCCCGGTTTGGACGAGACATTGAATGGTTGAGAGCGCCGACACGGCAACTGTTTCACCTGGCGTTGACACAGGGAAGACAGAAAGCGGGCAGGAACAAAATCGCGGCCTTCGTGCCATCATCGACAGGTATCTCGACGGGCTGGCGGCCTTGCTTCGCAGATATCGCACGTCAATACTGGTAACACTGCTGTTTTTCGTAATCGGTTTGATTGCGTTGGCGCCGCAGATATTCATTACCGTGCCATCCGGGCATGTCGGTGTGCTGTGGTATCGCTTTTTTGGCGGTACTGTAACCGATCATACCTATGGCGAAGGCATCCACATGATCTTCCCATGGGATGAAATGTATATTTACGATGCCCGCCTTCAAAATCAGTCACGTGTCTATGACACCATTTCATCGAACGGCCTGTCGATGAAGGTCGATATTGCTGTACGCTACCGCATTAACCGCGATAATGCCGGCAACCTGCACAAACTGGTCGGCCCCCGTTACCCCGAGGTACTTGTTTACCCCGAAATCGGTTCGCACGCGCGCGAACTGATTTCGCGCTATACCCCTGAACAGCTTTATACCGAAACCCGTGCTTTCATTCAGGCTGAAATTCTCGAACGCATGGTCAACCAGTTGGGGTCATCGCTGGTTAATCAAAGTTTCCAGGGAAAGCTGGTAATTGTCGAGGATGTGCTGATCCGTTCGGTAACGTTACCGGAACGTGTCTCTGCCGCGATTGAACGCAAGGCTGAACAATATCAATCGATGCTGGAATATGATTTCCGGCTTGCGCGCGAAGAAAAGGAAAAACAGCGCAAAAAAATCGAAGCCGAAGGTATTCGTGAATTTCAGGATATCGTTGCCAAAACAATTACACCGGAATATTTGCGCCTGCGCGGTATCGAGGCAACCATGGCGCTGGCAACGTCGAAAAACAGTAAAACAATTATCATTGGTGGCAAAGATGGCCTGCCGGTTATTTTAAATACCGCAGATAACAACATCAGCGACGATGGCAATAAACCGGAAAAAGACCAGGGTTCATCGGCAGATTTAACTGGCGATACAATGAACACCCTGCCATCCGGGCAACAGTTTAATGCCCGGATGCCAGATATTTCGCCACAAAATGCCATTTCACCTGGCATTACCAGCACCGAGGCCCCTGCTGCACCGGTTGATGGCATGCCAAATGGCAACCAAACCAGCCAGAAAACCGCAACGCTGTCATCGGCTGCCGCACCTGGCAATAATCCAGTCGGGCCCGATGGCGAACCCCAGCCAACGGCCCAGGCCGATCCGGCGGGCGCACCTGAAACACCTGGCACCAAAGAAGCGCTCAGAAAATAACCCATCCTGTAACAGGCCTGTTGCGTCACGATGAAATGCAACGGCCTGTTAGAATTACCTTTACCTGGCGATTTTATCGGCAAGCATAAAATTCAGAAACACAGAACATGACCCAGACACCCTGGCTGATACAGCCAACACCCCGACATTCCACGCGGATGCGCCTGTTTTGTCTGCCATGTGCGGGGGGCGGGGCGTCTTTTTATCGCCTTTGGCAATCAAAGCTGCCTGACGATATTGAGGTTATTCCTGTTTGTCTGCCCGGCCGGGAACAGCGGTTGGGGGAACCTGCAATTGATCATATCGATCAGATGGTTCCAGGCCTGGAAAAGGCAATTTTACCGTCACTTGACCTGCCCTTTGCATTTTTTGGCTACTCCATGGGCGGTATCATTGCCCATCATCTGGCCTGCCATTTGGCAATTCAGGGGCATCGCACGCCTGCGCATCTGTTTATTGCGGCTCTTCGTGGCCCCGACCTGCCCCTGTCAAGGCCACCGGTTCACGCCTTGCCATCGAATGAATTATGGCAACACATTGCCAACTATGGCGGAACACCAAAAGAAATACTGGAAAGCGCAGAATTTTGTGCCCTGCTTGAACCCTCACTAAGGGCCGATTTCAAACTGGTCGAAACAACATCTTCCCGGAACCTGCAAAAACTGAATTGCCCTGTTACTGTTTTCGGCGGCACAACAGATACCAGTCCTCGACCAGGGGAACTTGCCGGATGGCATCAGGCAACAAATGCGCTCGTTAAAATACACACCTATCATGGTGGTCATTTCTTTATTCAGGACCATCAAAACACGTTATTATCTATTATTGCGTCCGAAATGTCGGGAAAAATATTCAATCCTAAAAACGCAAACGAAAAAAACCATGCCTCAACCGCTGATGAAAATGTCCTAAAATGATAATTACTTCTACGCGTTGCGAATGGTCGTAAGTTGAGGTAGAGTATAAAAGATATCTTATCACTGTTTATTTAGCCCATCCATCGACATACAGCTATTTACGAAGAGGCGATTATGAGCGAAGCAGAGACAATCGAAGAGACTGAAGAAGTCACGCTGGCAGAAGCTGACGAGCTCCGTGCTCAGTCCCGTGACTGCATCCATCGCCACAGCGTTTATGCTGCGGTGGGCGGACTGGTTCCAATTCCTTTCCTTGAAATGGCAACAAGCAGCACCATCCAGTTACGGATGCTTGCCAAGCTGTGTGACATTTACGGCGTGCCGTTCTCGGAAAATGCCATCAAAAACTCGGTTGCGACCCTTGTTGCAACAGTATTCCCGGTTACCGGCGTTGGCGTAGCAACAGCAAGCCTTATCCGTCGTATCCCGGTCGCGGGCACTGTGTTTGGTATGGTTGCCATGCCAACCTTTGCAGCCGCCAGCACCTATGCCCTTGGGCGCGTCTTTTCCTGGCATTTCGCCCGCGGTGGCACGGCTTGCGATTTCGACTCAGAAGAAATGAAAGACCGTTTCAAAAGCGAATTTGCCGAAGGCAAACGCAAAGCGTCGGAATTTGTTAAAGGTGGCAGCAGCAAAACAACGTCTGCAAAATCCACCGGTGGTGCAGCAACGGCCAAAGCCTGATTCTGGCCTGCACATCGTAATATTATTAAAAATGCCCAAAGCATGCTTTGGGCATTTTTTTATCTGGTGCCGAACCTGTTTGTCAGACCAGATCGCGATAAATATATTTGTGTTTTATAATAGAGTTCACACCCAAGTATTTTTGTTCATTTTAAATATTTAATCCCGGTAATCAGTACGAGACCATGAGATGACCAATCCGGATGCGATCAGCATTCAATCACTTGTATTAACACGCAACAAGGCACCCGGAAGCTTTGCAAGCGATACACCGCTACGCGCAACACTGGCAATAATTGACCTTGATTGCCTGATACCGGCGACCTGTAACAATTTGGTTGCGTCCCTGTTAAACAAAACTGAAATTACCCGTATCAACAAATTTACACATGCCAAACGCCAGCAAAGTTTTACGTTTGGCAGGCTTGCGGCAAAGCTGGCACTTTCTCATCACTGCCCGGGTCATAATCCGCGACATGCGCAAGTCGATAACGGTGTTTTTGATCAGCCTGTCATCACAAGTGCCAGCACCGCATTTAATGACCTTGGTGTTTCAATCACGCATTCTGGCCATTATGCGGCTGCACTGGTGTTTCATCGCGCTCATCCGATGGGAATTGATATCGACTTGCCAACCACTGACGATGCCAACTTAATTCTGGCTGACTTAAAACCTGCCATCACCAAAATGCTTGCCGGCCTGCACCTTGGCACCCAAGCCCGTGCTGGCCTGATCTGGGTGGCGCGCGAAAGCATCGGAAAAACCCTGACAACCGGCATGATGACGCCCTTAGCAATATATGCCCCGTCATCAATCGAAATGCAGGACGGAATTTTTGTTGTGCAATATGAAAACTTTGCCCAATACCGCACCCTGATCTGGCCCGGCATTAAGGGTTGGTTCGGGCTTACCCTTCCCCGCGAAACAGCACTTTCCCTATCAGACTTTCGCTGGACGTAAGGGCCAGTTCATAACGCCAAATACCCTTAACATCGGGGTCCGGGGCAGATGTTACCTGCCCCGGGTCAGAATTTTCAGCCAAGTTGTTCACGGATACATTTGGCAACGCCAACAATATCTGGTGCCATCATCATGGATCCGTGCGTGCCACTCACCCATTTCAGGGTAAGGTTCGCACCAACAAACTGTTCCCAACCGCTATATGGGTCGCCGTCAATGCCCGGTGCGGCCAGGCTTGCAGTTGTTGGTCGCACCAGCAAAACATCGATATCGTCAAGTTTGGGCGGTACATAATGAATCGCTGCCAGCGCATTATTCTGGAATACCGCCAACAAACGCCGAATAACACTGCGATCCGCACTTTGAGGCAAAAGATCCGAATCTTTGCCACGTACCAGCAAATAATCAATCCTTTGTTCCGGTGTCATTGCCCGAAGCATATCAACATCAAGCAAGCCAAGTTCCGAAAACATATCCGCAAGATATTCGGCTTCATCCTTGCGCAAAATCTCGCGTACCGAGTCCGGGACGGCTACCGCATCAAGCAAATAAACCCCGCGAACATCAACACCGGACTGTTGTAACCGGTATGCCGCTTCAAAGGTGAGCAACCCGCCAAAGCTCCACCCTGTCAGATGAACCGGCCCTTCTGGCAGAGCGTTGCGAATGTGGGGCAAATAGGCCGCTACCATTTCCTCAACCGACGGATACAGGGTTTGGCCTTCTTCCAGACCTTGTGCCTCGACCATATAAATCGGCTGTTCAGGGCCAAGTTCCCGCGCAAGATTTTGATAACACAAAATATTTCCGCCAACGGGATGGAAACAAACCATCGGAATGGCCGATCCTTCAGCATTCACCGAAACAATCGGACTTTTCGCATATTGTTCTTTTTGCCGGTCCTCTATCCGGGCGGCAAGTTTCGCAACACTGGAACAACTAAACAAATCACTGAGCGGTATTTTAACGTCTGTCATATGATTGATTTTTGACAAAAACTGAACCGCCAGAACACTATGTCCGCCCTGTTCAAAAAAGTCGGCGTCAGCATCCTCGATACGGCAATCAAGCACCGCCGACATAAGCCCGGCCACCGTGCGCTCCAGGTCGTTCGATAACGGTTTGGCCGGTTTGGCATTCCGCAGGTCCGACTTTTCGTCCGGGGCGGGCAATTTTGAAAGGTCAACTTTGCCGCTAATCGTTAGCGGAATGTCAGCAACACATATCAAGTGGCCTGGCACCATATAGGCCGGCAGGCTTTGTTCAAGCATGCTGCGGCACGAAGCTGCTTCAAAACCCGCGTCAACAACAAGATAGGCAACAATATCGGCACTATTTGCAACGCGACCTGCGCGCAGGGTAACCGTTGCCCGACGCACCAGCGGATGTCGGCATAGCGCATTTTCAACTTCACCCAGTTCAAGTCGGTTACCACGTACCTTGACCTGGCCATCCTCGCGGCCAACAAAAACAATCTCGCCGTCACTACGCCGACGGCCGATATCGCCGCTGCGATACCATCGGTCACCATCAACATTGATCACGAATTTCTGCCCGGTCTGGGCCATATCGTTTAGATAACCCCGCGCCACACCGGCCCCGCCAATGCGAATTTCACCTGGCACGCCATCGGGCAATACGCGCCCCTGTTCATCGCAAATATCAATAACCACACCCTGAATGGCCTTTCCAATCGGCGGCGGCAAAATTTGGCGATAATTATGGGATGTCATCACATATTGCGCACTTGAAACGCAACATTCGGTCGGGCCATAGGCATTGACCAGCTTGCAATTACCATGTTGGGCACTGGCAAAAAATGTTTCGACCAGATCGGCCGAAACAACTTCGCCACCAAGAACAACCATCCGCGCGCCACAATGCAACCCGCTTTCCTGCCAATAATCAAGCAGTAAGGAAAACAGGCTTGGCGTTGCATCAAGCTGGTCAATCTCGTGGTCGATGATGAAACGATGCAGGCTCTCGGGGTCTGTCCGTGTTTCCAAGCCGGGAATATACAGGCTTTGACCATTCAAAATGGCGGCAAATATTTGAACAATGGACCCGTCAAAAGCAAATGGCGCAACACAGCTAAGGTTCAAAGGGCGGTTACTATCGTGATGTTTAACCGGGTCAAGTTGGGTATCAAATACCGACTGGGCCAGATTAACCACCGAACCGTGCTCAACCATCACCCCTTTAGGGATCCCGGTTGTACCGCTGGTAAACAATATATAGGCAAGGTCATGGGCGGTTGTTGCCACTGCAACGGCGTCATCCACCTGAAGCGCAAGATGCGTGCTATCGTAACGGCGTTTTTGACCCAAGGTAGGTTTTACCGCGCTATCAGGCCTTAAAACACAATCAAAAGTATAAGGTGCAGGGTCAAACCCTGTTGCAGCAATGGCACTGCGCTGAGCCACGAACCCGCCCTGTTCGGCAACCCAGTCTTTAAGGAATGCCTCGGGTACAAACAGGTCTTCTAAAAAATCAAGCCGGGTATCATAGCCTTTGCCTGCATTATCGCGCGCAAACATTGCCAGATCGGCAAGATATTGCTCTTTACTGTCGGCATCCCAGACATTGCCCAGATAAATCGCCCCGTTCGGCTTCAAAAGACGGGCGGCCTTGGCCAGAACCTGCCGCAAATATCCAAAACCGGGAAAATTCTCGATCACGCTGTTAAGAATGACCAAATCAAACGAACCCGGTTCGTAAACATCAATATCATGCGCACCTAACTGACGCCCGACAACATGACGCATACCGGATTCTATCGCCAGGGCTTCGGTCCGTTCAACATTGCGCCGGGACAGATCGGTAGCAACATAGCGCCCCACCACCGGTGCAACATGCTTCATCGTAAAGCCCGAGGCACAGCCGATTTCAAGCACATGTGCATCTTTGGAAACCAGGTCAGTGATTTTATTGCGCGCATTGGAACCAAAGGCATCCATCGCACTTTGTGCAATCGGCTGCCCCGTAAAGGCACTTTTCCAGCCCCCCGCCTGAATATTGTCGGCATCATCACCTGCCAGATGATCCCACAATTCAACCGACATCAGCGACCCGGGCATTTCCGATAGGGCGTCAATGTTAGAATGATCAACGCATAAAACATGCGCCAGCCCCTGGCAACGCCACTGTAACTGATGTAAATCGCCAATATGGGCGCGATCTGCCAACACCAATGCAATATCGGCATTGCGCACCATGGCTGCACGGCGAACCAGCGGCACAGTCGGGTCAAGCGGCACAAAGGCATGCCCTGCCTTTAACACCCCCAAAACAGCCGTAATATAATGCTGATTACGGCCCGTCATAATGCCAAGTGGCGCTGTTTTCGCAAGTTCCAGACTGGTTATAAACTGTGCAATCCGGTTGCTATCACGATCAAGCGCATCATAGGTCAGACTGGCGTTTTCATCCACAATCGCGACACGATCCGGAAACGAACGGGCAATATCGGCAAACCGCTCAACAATGCTGGCAATTGTTGCTTCCGGTTTGGTGGTCTCGGCATTCCGGGACGTCTCGATAGTGTCAAAATCAAAATCGGCGATTTTCATTTGGCTGTCCCTTTAGGTATCAAGCGCAGCGGCACTGGCAAATTTGCCCAAAAAGGCAAGCCAGCGTCGCATGGTTTCGGCATCAAACAGGTCGGTATCATATTCCAGCGTAAAGCGGGCCTGCCCTGCTTCCTCGACAAGGAACAGAATAACGTCATGTTTTGCTGTTGTATTATCGACAAAGGCATCCAGATTATCGGGCAGCAGACCCGACCGGTTATCCTTCGCCAGCGGCAGGCCGGACGTATCGCCTGTATCTGACATACTTGGCAAATCGCCGAACCGTTGATATTCAAATACGACATTCACAAGCGGCTGACGGTTGGCATTCCGTTTGGGGGCAACGGCGCGCACCAGTTCATCGAACGGGTAATCCTGCCGGTCAAGCGCCGCGGCAATATTGGCATGTAACCGGTCAATCAGTGCGCCAAGCTCCGTTTCATTGTCAAGCTGTACCCGGATCGGCAAAACATTTACGAAAAACCCGATCAACCCTTCTGTCTCGGTCCTTTCGCGCCCGGCTACGCCCATGCCAATAACCATGTCCTGCTGGCGTGTCAGACGATAAAGCATGGCCGAAAACAAGGCCAAACCAACCGCCGACAGCGTTGTGTTGTGGGTCTGCGCCAGTTTGTGCAGCCCATCAAGCACCGGGCGATCAATTTGCAAATGTGCATGTGCCCCGCGATAGGATTGAACATCGGGTGCCGTGCGATCTGTCGGCAAGGCAATCTGCCCGGGCGCGCCACGCAATTTTTCCTGCCAATAGGCAGCCGCCGACGACCAATCCTGTCCCGCCTGCCACCAGGCATAATCCTTATAACTAATCGGAAGCGGTGCAAGAACAGGGTCGGTTTCATGCAAAACAGCTTGATACAGCGCACCTAGTTCCTGTTGCAAAATGCGCGATGACCAGCCGTCTCCGACAATATGATGCGTGATTAAAACCAGAAGAATTTCGTTCTTGCCAACTGTAATCATACGACCCCGGATTAACGGGGGCTGATCCAGTATTATCGGTGTGGCCGCTTCTTCACGGGTCAGGCGCAGTGCCTCGCGCGCTGGGTCGGCATGGTTTGAAACATCCTGAACAACAACATTTGGCGCCGATACCGGGTGGATATGTTGTGTAATCACCCCGTCCTGTTCATGAAAACCTGTGCGCAAGGTTTCATGACGCACAATCAGGCGCTTTAGGGCCTCTTGCAAAATATCGGCACGTAAGGAACCATCGCACCGCATCACATAAACCATGCCATAGGCGCTACCGTTACGGTCCATCCTGGATAGAAGGTAAAGGCGCTTTTGGGCGTGGCTGGCCGGATATTCATCCATAACAGGTGCAGGTAAAATACCCGCTTTTTGCGTATTTGCGTTCGATTGACGCAGGCTGTTCACATGCCGGGCCAGGGCCGCAATCGTCGGGCTGGCAAAAAAATCGGCCATGCTAATGCGTTTACCAATGCGGTCAGCAATGCGGTTTACAATGCGGATCGCCATCAGGCTATGCCCCCCCAGCGCCGCAAAGCCGGTGTTGCGATCGTAAACCGGCAATTGGAAAACATCGCTGAAAATATCGGCAATCACCTGTTCATCCGGGCTAAGGCTGCTATCAACGTTGCTGGCCTGCGCCCCGGCTGGTAATTGCAAATTTACCTGCGAAAGTAATGCGTTGCGATCAACCTTACCATTCGCCGTAACGGGAATATCGGCAACCAGATACCATTTTGTCGGCACCATATAGCCCGGCAGGCGTTGGCCAAGCCATGCCTGCAGTTCCCCTAACAACACATCGGACTGCACAGTGTTTTCACCGGGTACTTGCTGAATACACCCGATAATCTCGCCGCCATGTACCCCGTCACGGTTGTACAAAACCACCGCATTCTGAATGTCAGGTGCCTGTTGTAACTGATGTTCGATTTCATCAAGTTCAACCCGAAATCCCCGCAGCTTGATCTGATTATCGCGTCTGCCGCCAAATTCGATCCGGCCATCACCCGTCCAGCGGGCAATATCTCCCGTGCGATAAAGGCGCGCACCGGGTTTATCAGGATCAGAAACAAACCTTTCTGCTGTCAGTTCCGGCTGACACCAATATTCACGTGCCAGCCTGTCCCCGCCAATCATTAACTCGCCCCATACACCAACCGGTGTCCGCAAACCGTGGGCATCACGAATCACGGTTCTGGTATGGGCAATCGGCCGACCAATGATTGTAAAATCGCTGTCTTCGCAAATATCGGAACGCAAAATCGGCGTCACGGTTGCAAATGTTGTACTTTCCGTCGGGCCATAGCCGTTAATCAAACTGGTATCCGGGCAAATATCCATGAATTTGGATACATGCGATTTGCTGATACTTTCCCCGCCGATCATTAATGTCCGCAACCGCGACAAACTGGCCGGGTCGGCATCAACCTGCCGATTAAACAAACCGACGCTCATATACATCGTCGTGATACCAAACGCTGCCAGCGCTGCGCCAAATTGTGACGGGTCCAGCACGGTATCACGCGCGATCACCGCAATTTCGGCCCCGGTTAACAAAGGCACCCAAATTTCAAGTGTTGCCGCATCAAATGCCAATGGTCCGGCCTGGGCCATCACGGCACCTGCGCAAAGCCCGGTGTAATCCGCCCCTTGCGCCAACCGCATGACAGCGCCCTGTTCGATCAGCACCCCTTTTGGCTGCCCGGTGGACCCGGATGTATACATAAGATAGGCCGGTGCGCGTTCCGGAACATCAAGAACCGGGGCCACAAATTCGCCTCCGATATCAGGTATATCAGCGACATGACACATCCGAACCGCGTCATTGGCAATATCTGCCAATGAGGCCCGGCCCACATCATCAACCAAAACCAGTGTGGCGTTACTATCACCAAGAATAAACAGATTACGTTCCGCCGGATAAGCCGCATCGAGCGGGACATAACCGGCACCAAGGGCCGTAATCCCCAGTATTACAGCAATGGCTTCGCGCCCGCGATCAATATGCATGGCAACAAGATCGCCTTGTCCGACACCGGCATTCACAAGATACTTGGCAATCGCCCCGGCCCGTGCTGCAAGGTCAGCATAGCTCCAGGAACCCCCTGCATCACGCACGGCACAATTGTCTGGTGCCAAAGCAACCTGCCGGGAAAATTCGGCAAACAACCCCTCGTGCATCGTTATCGGAATATCGGGGCCATTTTCCCACAGGTCAAACTGTGCGCTCTGTTCTGCCGGTAACAGGCTGATAGCATCAAGTTTCTGACTGTCACTACGGATCAGGCGGCGCAAGGTTGCGGCGAAAATACGCCCCAAATCATCCATCCGGGTGCGATCAAACATATCGGCGTAATAATCAAACGAGATTGTCATGCGCTCGGGAAGATCACGCACAAAAATTGACAGATCATTTTTGCAATGGTGCCGCATCAGCCCAACGGGACGAATATGTGTATTGGTATTATCTGCAGCAGCCCGATAGTTCATATAGGAAAGTGATATTTCCGACAGCAATGTCCGATCTGGCGCAGCCGGTGGGCATAAATCATCTAGCAACATGTCCAGAAAATAAGCGCGATGGCGTAAAGCCTCTACATGTTGGGACTGCATTTTAGCCAGCAGTGATTTTACAGTTTCACCATCCTCAAGGCAGGTTCGCAACGGCAACAGGGACACCATCATACCGGGCATATCGCGGAACCCGTTCGCATCCCGTGCATCTACAGGAACGCTGATAACCAGATCACTTGTTTCGGCCAACCGTGACAAAACGGCAAACCAGGTCGACAGGATCAGGGTAAACATCGTCACCCGCTGCGTGGCAGCAAATTTACGAGCGTCAGCCAGCAAGTTGCTGTCCAATTCAAACGACGTAATTTCACCGTTAAAAGTATGAAATGCCGGCCTCCGCCGATCAGATGGCAAATTGATCATCGGCAACGCACCGCGATACTTTGCCTGCCAATAGTTTTTGGCATCCGCCAACCGGGCCTGGTTTTCCCCCCGCTGGCACCACAGGGCATAATCACTTAACTGATGTTTTAACGGCAACAACGTTTTGCCAAGATACAATTCAAACAAATCACCCAATAACCGTTCCGTCGTAGAACCGTCAGCCAGGACGTGATGTATATCGAAAAACAAAGCCAATTTGCCGGTTTGGTCCGTCAGGAATTGCCAGCGAACAGGAATTTCGCTGTTCAGATCAAATGCTCTCACCAGCCTGGCACAGGCATCTTCAACCTCACCATCAACCATAACCGGTGTCAGGTCGGGCATGGCGTGTTCAGGTTTCAGAACCTCCATCTGCCAACTGTCGCCCTGTGTGGATATCCGGGTGCGAAGAATTTCGTGACGTATAATCAGTTGCGTGATCACTGCACGCAAACGCCCCATATCAACGGTGTCATCAAGCAAAAAGGCATGGGGCAAATTAAATGCCGTGCCCATATTCCCCTTTTGCCCGGCATTTAAAACCGACAATTGTTCAGGGGCAGCCGGGTACGTTATTAACGCCATCCGGTGTGTGTTGTCGTCACCGGGCTGATCGGCGGTTACTTGCGGCACAAAATTCGCTGGCGCATCATCAAAACCGGCAATTTGGTTATGCCCATCATAACCAAACTCGCTATTCTCCGGCCACGGATCAAGCAGCTTTTTACCTAGCCCTGCGACAGTGGAATGTTCAAACAAATCAGCCAGGCTCAGCGAATAACCAAGCTCCTGCGTCATCCGGTCAACAATTTGCATTCCGGTTATTGAATCACCACCCAGTGCATAAAAGTCCTCGGCCGGGTCGACGGCATCATAGCCAAGTGTTTCCGCCCAAATACGGCCAATTGCGACAATCGGGTCCACTTGTTTACCGCCGGTATCCACGTCCCTGCCAGACGTCATAATATCTGCGTCTGTTTCGCCCACCCCAAGCAATCGGGCCAACGACACGACCGACGATGCCGAAAACAGATCGGAAATTGTCAAGGACAGGGATAAATCGTTTTGCATTCGATCAACGATTTGCATCCCTGTAATCGAATCCCCGCCAAGCGCAAAGAAATCCTCGGTTATGTCTAGTGTGTCATATCCCAGCGTCTCGGCCCATATCGCGGCAATACGTGCGATCGTATTGCGGGTCGGTGTTGGCAATACACGATCAGCTACGGCAGGGGTTTTAACGGCAACTTCGGTGGACTGGTTATGGCCCAAAACCGCTGGATCAAGCACAACAACCTGTGCCAAACCACAATCAAGAGCCCTGCGCCACAAAGACACAGCCTGTTGCGGTGAAACCCATGCGCCGTCATGAAGAACAACATTGTTTCGCGCCGCCATACCCTGACCGGCAAGGGTACACCAGTCAATCACCATTGCGGGGCGGCCCTGTGCGCGACGATAAAATGCAAACCCGTCCAGAAACCCGTTGGCCGCACAATAAGCCGATTGCCCCGGCGCACCGGTTATCGCTGTAACACTGCCAAACATGACAAATGCCTGAACCGGATCGTTCAATGTTAACTGATCCAGGTTCCGCGCACCGGCAATCTTGGCCGACAAAATATCGTTAAAACTGTCCATATCCCGCATGGCAAGAAACCCGCCATCGGCAAGGCCGGCCGCATGGACAATGGCCGTAATCGGCCCCAGATTGCTTCTGATGTGCGCCAGGGTTTGATCAAGGGATTTTTGATCCGATACATCACAGGAAAACAGTGAAATATCGATGCCCTCGGCCCGCAAGGCCGCAAGCCGACTTTTTGTTTCAGCATCAAGCAATGCTTCGTCACGGCGGCCAATAAAAGCCAGTTCAACCTTGCCGCCTGCGGCCATTTCGACCGCCAGCGCCAGGCCAAAACCACCAGTACCCCCTGTAACCACGCATACCCCGTGATCGGGCCAGTTGGATTGGTTGGCACTGTCATAATTTTCAAACATTGCCAGATCGCGGACCAACCGTTGTCCATTGCGATAAACCACAACCGGGTCCCGCGAAGGAATTGCCGCCAGTTCCGACCCGATAACGGATGAAACCGCATCTGGCGGCATATCGGCATAACTCAGGGTCAATTTTGGTTCTTCGTGAGCAGCGGCAATAACAACACCTGCCGCCGCAGACTGGTCCGGGTCGATTGCAAATTCACCATCCGGGGCAAATGCCCCGCACCCAACCACTGTCAGACGCAACGGCCCACTTATATTTCGCAGAACATTTCGCAACACCTGGGCCGTGCGCAATACGGCATCCACCCCGGGTTGCAAGGCCACAATCGCGTGTGAAACCCCGGCAAAGGTTGCTTTATCCAGCGTTTCAGGGTGAACAAGCCGACATTGTTTTGGCACCGGCCAAAAATCACCATCAGCAATAAACAGGCAGCCGACCGGACACGGATGTGCCTCAACATTTTCGGGGTGCCAACTTATTTCAAGGGTCGTTGGCCCCTGATTTAAGGCATTTTGGCCGGTTTTGGCAAAGCGGATACCTCTTACAGCAACAACAGGCTGGCCGGTTACACCGTTAAACAGTGTAACATTCAGCTTGCCTGATGGTTGTAATTCTCCGCACGCCAAAATATCGGTGCCAGACGCACCATAAACAATTACGTCATCCACACCAACTGGCACAGACGGACCGTTCTGATTATCCAGGGCCATGCTACATGCAACATCGGCAAGTGCTGGGTGATACACCCAGTTTTGCAGATCCGCATGATATTGCGATGACAAGCGCAACTGTTTTATCGCAACGGTTTTGGCCGGGTCAGAATATAGCGAAACGGTGCAATCCCAGCGTGAACTGGTTGTAATGGCCCCAAAATGCCCGATAAATGCCGCCAACGGCACAGAAACTGTTGCCTTCGCGCGAAAGGCCGCCAGCGACAGGTTGTTACCATCAACATCAGAGGCGGCCTGCGTATAACGCGCACTGGCAAACACACGCCACTGACCATTTTTAAGGCGGCCCCCCAGTTCCACGCTGTGATCATTGCCAAATGAAAGTGTCACGTTGCCATCAGGAACGGCGTTTACCATCAAAGCATGGTGCCATACCAGATCAGACAGACAAACCGGACCAGCACCATTCCCCATTTGGGCAACCGCCTGTGCAATCAATGCAGGAACCGCCATGCCAACAAGGGTTGGTTGGCCGTTCAGGCGATGTTCATTTGCCGGCCAAAATCCCGGATCGTTAATGTTGATTGCAAAACTGCGAGCAGTGGCAGTTTCAACCGGCCCCTGCAACACAGAAACAGCTTTTGCTATTTTAACATCAAACACCGGTTTGCAGGGTTTACGAACGTAAGGGGCCGACGGCAGGGACACCCGCCGCGCCCTGTAATTTTCAGGCCAAGCCAGCACCGCACCATTAAGATAGGCTGATATTTGTGTTTGCGCGGTTACATCATCGGTCACGGCAACAATGGCATCAACCTTGTGGTTTTGCCCGCCATTGGTTGCTTCGCCAATGTGCCCATCACCGTTTACCAAGCGTTCAAGATGACTTTCCAAGGCATCACAATCATGAACTGCAACCGCAAATCGATATTTCAGGGAATCTCGCCCGGTAGCCAGGGTGAAAGCAATATCGCGAACCGAAAGAGCGGGCGTTTTTTTAAGTGTTCTCAGTAAGTTTTTACCATATTCGCGTAACGCGTCAGGGCTGCTGGCAGAAAGAGAAACGATAAAATGATCCCTGTCAGTTTGCCCGGTATCATCGGCTTGCAAACGGGCGGGTGCCGCCTCGAGCACAATATGGGCGTTAATGCCACTAAGCCCGAACGAACTGACACCGGCCCGGCGCGGAATACCTGCGCCGCGATCAGGAAGTTTTGCCAAATGCCCGGTAACACGCACCGGGGCACGGCCAAAATCAATCGCCGGGTTTGGCGTTTCAAAAAACGGCTGCGGCGGTACGTCGCCATGGCGCAACACCATAATAGCCCGTGCAAGGCCCAAGGCCCCGGCAGCACCATCAAGATGCCCGAAATTCCCCTTGGCTGAACCAATATAGGCAGGATCGACGATGGGGTGGGCACCCGCAAATGCCCGTGTTAGACCATCAATTTCGATCGGGTCGCCTAACGCGGTTCCCGTTCCATGTGCTTCGAAATATGAAATGGTAGTTAGGTCAATGTCAGCGGCCCGGGCGGCCTGCGCAATAACCTCGGCCTGCATTGCGGGATTGGGGGCTGCCGCGCCGCTGGATGCACCATCCTGGTTAACAGCACTGCCGCGAATAATAGCATGGATATTATCGCCATCCTGCATGGCTGCACTTAAGGGTTTCAGAACGAAAATAACACTACCTTCACCCATGCCGGTACCATCGGCACTGGCATCAAAGGCGCGGGTGCGCGCGGTTGAGGAATCAATTGTAAACCCGCCTGCCGCATCGGGCGGACAGGGTAATAATTTGGCACCACCGGCAATGGCGACCGTGCATGTGCCATTGCGCAAATTCTGGCAGGCCTGATGCACCGCAACCAGCGACGATGAACAAGCCGTATCCACTACCTGCGCCGGGCCATGCCAGTCTTTCAGGAACGACAAACGTGTCACAATGTTTGATGGCACATTCAGGGCGAAAACCTGTTCAGCCCGGGTTTTTGCAACATGTTCCATTGCAACCCGCCACACCGGGTTGGCACCACCGCCTGCAAAAACCCCCACATTCTGGCCCCGCAACGCATTGCCACCATAACCGGCATCTTCCATCGCCATCAGGGCCGTTTCAATAAACAACCGTTGTTCCGGGTCCAGCAACCCGGCATCGACCGGTGCCATACGGAAACGGGCGGCATCAAAATCAAAAATACTGTCAAGATAGGCCGCTTCGCGAAACTGTTTGGGAACGGCTTTGCCCATTACGGTAAAAAGTTCGCGGGTTTCGGCGTCGCGTGTGGCTGGTAACGCCCCGACGTGATCGCGCCCGGCCGCAATGTTTTGCCAAAAACGATCAAAATCGTCGGCACCGGCCACCCGAACACCCATGCCAATAATGGCAATCGGTTCGTCAGTAGCAAAATGACCGTTCGCGCGTAATGCGATATTACTTGCGGGTGAATGTGCATTTTGCCCGGTCAAATAATCAGCCTGGCGGGAAATCGACGGATTGGCAAACAGATCGGCAACACCCATTTTACCGGGCCAAATAGTGTTGATCTTTTCAAACAATTTTAACAGCAAAAGGGAATTGCCGCCGATGTCAAAAAAACCGTCGTCCCGGCCGGGGTCAATGTCGGGTAAAACCTGTTGCCATAACTGGCGTATTTTTAATTCGATCTGGCCCTGTTCACTGGCCGATAACACCGTTTTTTCATCTTGCTTTTGCTGGCCAGCCGATGGGGCTTTGCTCGCAACCATCGGCTGGCCCGACAGCGCCTTGCGATCCACCTTGCCGCTGCTGGTTTGCGGCAAATGATCAAGGGCAAAGAACCGCGCCGGGATCATATATTCGGGCAGTCGCTGGCGCAAATGGTCACGCAAATCTGAAACGCTCAGACCATCCTTGCCCAGAACAAAAGCATGCAATTCGTCAAAACCGCCAACTTTCACAGCCTTGACTGGCGCACGTTCAACAAATGGGTGGCTTTCAAGTGCCGCCTCGACCTCGCCGCATTCAATACGGAAACCGCGAATTTTAACCTGATGATCAATGCGGCCCAGATACTCGACCGTGCCATCACGCCGCCACCGGCCCAGATCACCGGTGCGATAAAGGCGACCGCCATCATTATGCGGGTCACTGGGGAATTTTTCCGCACTTAGTTCAGGCCGATTGCGATACCCCAACGCAATTTGGACGCCGCCCAAAACAATTTCACCAGTTACACCAATGGGCAGAACATCCATTTCCTGACCCAGAATTTGCACCGTGGTATTGGCAATCGGTTTGCCAATAGGAACAATGCCACCGGTTTGATGGGGCGAACACGCCTGCCAGGTTACATCAACTGTGGCTTCGGTCGGCCCGTAAAGGTTATGAAGTTCGGTTCCGAACGGCTGATGTAACAATTCATTAAACCGCCTGACCGTCGCGGCATCCAGGGCCTCGCCACTGGCAAAAACCCGGCGCAAACTGGACAGTTGGGCCGCCTCAACCATACCACTTTCAATGGCAAACAAAAACGTTGCCAGCATGGACGGTACGAAATGAATGATCGTTACCTGATGCCGGTCAATTTCACTGGCGATTTGTTGCGGGTCGCGTTCAGCACCGGGGGACGGCAAAACAACCTTTGCCCCGGTCCATGACCACCAGAAAAGCTCCCAAACCGAAACATCAAAGGTGATTGGCGTTTTTTGGAAAATCACATCACCCGGGCCAATCGGGAATGCATCCTGCATCCATAATATGCGGTTCAAAACACCCCGATGGATAATTTCCACCCCTTTGGGGCGCCCGGTCGAGCCTGATGTAAACAACACATAGGCCAAATCGTCGGGTTTGCTTGCCAGAACTGGCACATCGGCATCGTCAGCACCATCAATCAGGATGGTTGTGGTGCCATCAAACAACCCGGCACAGTCGGCAGTCGTAATAACGGTGGCTTCCTTGCCAAGGTCTTCAAGCATGTCATGACGACGCTGCGCCGGGTGATCAGGGTCAAGCGGGCTGTAAGCCGCACCCGCCAAAAGAGTTCCATGCACAGCAGCCAGCATATTGATCGAACGGCGCACAGCAATGCCAACGACATCACCGCGCCCGATATTTGCCGCCCGCAACCGTGCCGCAATACCGGCGGCGCGACGTGCAAACTGCGTATAGGATAATTCACCACCTTCATCGACAACGGCAATGGCATCAGGGGTGCGCGCCACCTGATCAAGGAAGGGTTCGGAAATGCAACGGTCAACAGGCAAGTCCAGCGTGGTCGCGTTAAACTGGTCGATCAGGGCGCGTTCGTCATCTGGCATTATGGCAAGATGCGCAAGCGACGTGGTTTGTTCATTATTTAATGCCGCACGGCACAAACTGTTCAGGCGCGCAATTACGCTTTTGACGGTATTTCGATCAAACAGGTCGGTGTCAAATTCAAGCTGACCACGCAAGGCCCCTTCGGCCCGCCAGAAATAGAACCCAAGATCAAATTTGGCATAAAGAAATGGCATTTCGACCAATGACAGCCCGGCACCACCCAAATGGCCCATTTCAGGCGTCCCGTCCTGCCACGCGACAAGCACATCAAATAATGGATTGCGCGACAGATCACGCGGGGCATTAACCGCATTCACAATCACTTCAAATGGCACGGACTGGTCGGCCAACGCATCGCTGATACATTTACCGGTTTGGGTAAGGTGCGCATCAAACGATTGCTCAGGGTTAATTTTCTGGCGTAACGGAACCGTATTAACAAAAAAGCCGATGGTATTGTCGAATGCGCCATGCTCGCGACCAGCCACCAGCATCCCCAGTGGAATATCGGTTTGCCCGCAATGGCGATAAAGCAGAACCTGCACCAGGGCTGTCAGGATATTAAAGGCCGTTGTGCCATGACGAATTGCTGCCGCATCAATTAACCTGGCATTATCAGCATCAATATCAAAATCAACAAAATCACCCAAAAACCGGCGCTCTGCCGGGCGCGGATAATCGGTCGGCAGGTTCAGTGGTTCACATAATGGATCCAGCCGGTCTTTCCAGCGGATAATGGCATCCTTGCCTGCATCACTTTGTAAAAAGCCCCGCTGCCAACTGGCAAAATCTTCATAATGACGGTCAATTTCGGGCAAATGCGGCGGCGTAGCCCCTGTTTCAGCACCATAAAAAGCAGCAATTTCACGTAATAACACCGGCATCGACCAACCATCGCATATGGCATGATGCAACGATATCATCAGCCAGTGACGATCCGGCGCCAGCGTAATCAAATCAGCACGGCTCATTGATGCATTATCCAGGTCAAACGGGCGTGCTGTTTCCCGGGTGACGAACTGGCGCGCTGTATCCTCGGTCATCTGATGGCGCTGCAATATCCAGCTGCCTGCCGGCGCAAGATACTGGCTTACCCCATCAGGATGTTCGGGGTCTGCGCGAAAGCGCAGGCGCAAGGCATGCTGGCGGTCTTCAAGGGCAAAAAGGGCACGTTGTAATGCAGCTGCATCAATTGCCCCGGTAATTTCCAGTGTCGCCGGGACGGAATAAACCGCCAGTTCCGGTTGCAATCGCTGCAAAACCCATAATCTGGCCTGTCCACTTGATAATGGGAAAACATCTCCCTGGGTACGCAACAAAGTTTGCCCGGTTGAAACCTGGCGGTTATTCGCAACCAGTCGCGCAACGTTTTCAACCGTTCGGGCCGCAAAAATATCCTGCAATTTTGGCCGAAAACCTGACTGTTTTTCGATAAGCCCGGCCAAACGCATTGCAATCAGACTGTGCCCGCCAAGGGCAAAGAAATCCGAATTCGGGGTGATTTCCTTATCGCCAAATAACCTTTGAAACTGGTTGATCACCAGTTGCACGTCGTCGGCATCGGCATCTGCCTGCGCATCAACACGTGTTTCCGCCACCAGCAAAATCTCACGCAGGCGCGATCGATCCACTTTACCGTTTACTGTAACGGGCAAATGATCCAGCACCACGATACGCTCAGGAATCATATAACCAGGCAAATCGCGAGAAAGCGCACCCGTCCAGATATCACGCTGATCATTGTCGGCGGCAATAGCAGCCCCCAAAAACGCATCGGCACCCTTCCCGATCGCCATGACGCAAACATTACGGATGCCATCTTGCATCGATAATTTGTCTTCAATTGCACCCAGTTCGACCCGGTGCCCGCGAATTTTAACCTGGCTATCATTGCGCCCGCCAAATTCAATCACACCATTTGCACGCCAGCGTGCCCGGTCTCCGGTTTTATACAACCGTTCGTCGCCCAGACAATTTACCGTAACAAACGCTTTTTCGGTGCGTTCCTTCGCCCCGGTATAGCCCAGCGCCAACCCGTCACCCGCAGCATATAATTCACCCCAAACATCAATCGGGGTAACTTCCCCGCGCGCATCAAGGATGTAAACCCGGCTGTTGCCAACAGGCGTGCCAATTGGAATATTACCAGTGGCAATATCCGCATCGCTAATAGTGTGCGTGCAGGTAAAGGTCGTGTTTTCAGTCGGTCCATACCCGTTGATCAGCGTCAAATCCGGGCAAGCGGCCCGGATCCTTGCGATATGAGCCGGGCTTAATACTTCGCCACCGCTTAACAGGCGGTTTAACGTCTGGAAACTTTCAGGGGCCTCGTCAGCAATGCGGTTTAACAGGCTGGATGTCAGCCACATCGTCGATACATTTCCGCGGCAAATTGCCACGCGCATCATGCCCGGGTCAAAAAGTGCATCATCGGCAATAATACATAAACGCCCGCCATTTAAAACAGCCGCCCATATTTCCAGTGTCGAAGCATCAAAACCAAGCGGAGCAGCCTGGGCAATGACATCGTTTTCATCAAAAGGCAGGCTTTTATTATTCAGAACCAGCCGCGCAACCGCCCGGTTAGGTATCAGAACCCCTTTGGGCTTTCCGGTAGAACCCGATGTAAACATAACATAGGCAGGATCATTGCCCGCCCGGCTGGCTGCAAGTGGATGCTCGTTTGTACTTTCCGGTTCTTTTCCATCCGGCAGCCCTGCCATATTATATAACTTTTGCAGTTCTGACAGACGTTGATATTCATCCGCATCACATAGCAGGGTTTGTGCCCCGCACTCAGCCATCAAATCGTTAATTGCCTGCGGTGGCAATGCCTTGTCGATCGGCAAATAAACAGCGCCGTGCCATGCAATGCCCAGCAAGGTAAGAATACTGTCGATGTTTCGCGCTGCAGCCAAACCAACGATATCACCTGGCATGACACCAAGTGTGCCAAGTTCCGCCGAAATCGACGCCAGCCTGATGCCCATATCACGATATGTGAGGGTCGTTGTGCCATCATCAAGGGCGACGCGTTCTTGGTAACCCGGGTCCTTAACGCGTTTTGCAAGCAACGTCCCAAGGCCACAATCCCGCGGATAATCTGACCCGGTATCATTCCAGTCTGACAACAAAAGCTGTTTTTCTGTGGCCGGAATGATTTCAACAGTGCCCAGCGGGCGTTTTGGTTCCTCGGCCCAGGCACAAATCAGGGTTAGGAAATGTTCGGCGAAATGTTCAACCCAGCGTGTCCCGTAAGTCGAGGTCTGATATTCGATTGCCAGATGTGTGCCTGCACCGCATTTAACCAGCGCCAACATCAACGGGAACTTGCCAGCCCCAAAATCAAGGTCGTTAAGGTCGTAGATGTCTTCGTTAATTTCAATAATGCTAACCGCATCACATGGCAGACCAACCGGACCGCGTGAGATGGTCGAAAGGTCCATGCTTAGCCGCGACAAAGGATAGTCCTGCACATCCATCACCGACAGAATTTCATGTCCGACCTTTTGCACCAGATCATCAAGGCCACGTGACATGTCGGGTGTAATCGCTAATGGCAAAACATTGGCGAAACACCCCAGGAATTGCCTGCTATCCTGATCAACCCGCCCGGCAAACGGCATGCCCAAAACAGCGGCACCACTTTCCTTGCGACGTGCAATAACCGCAATGACCAGTGCGGTCCACAAGGCTGTCGGGGTGGCGCGACTGGCATATTTCGATAATGTATCAAGTGCGGTCTTTTGCCGGGATGACAAACGCCAAAACAGGCGTTTTCCTGCGTGCGTGTCATGGTTATTATGATTGGCCATCGGGTCAGATGGCAACCGTTCGGCAAGCAAATATTCTGTCCGGCTTTGCCAGAATGCGCGGGCTTCGTTGCCGCGCTCGCCTTTCAAGTCACGATGGGCCCGCTCGGCCAGAACCTGGGCCGGGCAGGTCTTGCGCACCTCCTCGCCTGCAAGCTCGGCCTCGATTTCGGCTTGCAGCAAACCAAAAGACTGACCGTCAAAACACAAATGATCAACGGCAACCGCCAGAAGCGCTGGTAGCGTTCTGGTTTTTTCAACATAACCAAACCGGGCCAACGGCCCCTTTTCAATGTCAAACAACCCGGTCCGAATATCCTCAAACTGGTCAAGGCACATAAACGGAACCGCCATATGGGCGTGAACACGTTGAACCAGTTCGCCTTCCTGCTCGACAAAGGTTGAGCGCAATGCTTCGTGCCGGGCAACGATTTTATCGAGCACCAACCGCAATGCATCAAACCCGGCTCCATCCGGTAAACGCAGGCTAGACACAATATGATATCGATCATCTGGCGGCAGGTCACGGCGTGCCAGCCATTGGCCTTCTATCGCCGGATGCGCGGGAAATATGGCAATGATCGGGGCATCACCAGCACGGGCAGTATCCCCGCCAACAAAAACACAACCGGATGTCTTGTTTGTCATGCCTGTCTGTGGGTATGCGGCAACTTCCCCGTCGTTCCGATCGTGCAACTGTGCCGTTGCAGCACCCGGTTTAACATCAACCCCGTTCACCCACATTTTAGCAACACCGCGCAGCAATGCGAGCGAACCGGTAGTGTCGTCGTCCGTAGTTTGGGCAGCGTTTAATGCCGGCTGCAGGGGGATGCACTGGCTGACTTTAACGCCATTTACCGCTGCCAGCCGACAAAGCGTGTTACCAAAACCGCATTCAACCAACAAAGCGCCCGGCAATGTTGCCAGCAACCCTGTGATATTATCGGCAAACCGAACCGTATTGCGCAAATGGGAAACCCAGTAATCCGGGCTTGTTGCATTGGCATCTGAAAGCCATTGGCCTGTCAGATTTGACTGCACCGGAATTTTCGGCGCAGAAAGATTTACATTGGCAACCACATCGCGAAACTGATCAAGAATCTGATCCATCAATGAAGAATGAAATGCCTGGGAAACAGTCAATCTTCGACCAGGTTTACCGCGCTGGTCCAGGTGCTTTGCCAGCCGTTCAATCGCATCGACTGATCCTGCAACAACATGCTGGCGCGGGCCGTTTGCCGCCGCGATTGCCAAATCGCCCCCAAATGCGGCTAATAATTCGTCAACATCGGTCGCAACCATTGACAGGGCATACATTGCCCCTGGTTTTGTGGCTTCCATCAGCCGTCCGCGCAAAACAACCAAACGCAATGCATCGTCAAAGGACATAACACCGGCAAGACATGCTGCAACATATTCACCAATGCTATGCCCAATCAAAGCAGCAGGCTGCACGCCGCGGCGAATCAAATAATCGGCCAGTGCATATTCAAAAATAAACAAAGCAGGTTGCGTGCAGGCTGTTTGGGCAAGGCGTTCAACATCATCGCTATTGCCGTCCGAAACGACCAAAAGATCGCGCAAATCTTGCGGGCCGGAAAGGCGCGCAACCGTCGTGCAGGCACGGTCAATCAGATCGGCTGACCGAATATCGGTGTTATAAAGGGCCCGGGCCATGCCCGGCTTTTGGGCACCCTGCCCCGCAAACATCAAAACAACCGGCGGCACGACCATAGGCACCGTGCCCGAAATGCGGGCAGGTGATGTTTCATCCCGTAAAGCCTGGCATGCTGTTGCCTTATCCGCCGCAACAACAACCGCACGAACCGATCCATCCAGTTTATCGTCAACCCCGGCAGTCACATCATGCAGATCGGCATGATCCACCATGGTCGTCACCCGCCTGTGCAGGTCGGCGATTTTGTCGTCCAGCGCCGACGATGTATTGGCGGATAATTGCCAAACATACGGGTCAGAAGATGCCGCCAATGCCTCCGCTGGCTCTGCCTTGCGGATGGGATCAGCCATTATCTGATGTTGGGGGGCCGGTACATCTTGAACGCCTGCAACTGCAACGACACGTTCGTCTACCATCTCATCTGGTGCCTCAAGCGCGCCGAGATGCCGCACAAAAGACCGGATGGTTGAATGCTCAAAAATTTCGACCGACGCAATTTTACGGCCAGCCAGTTTTGACAAGGCAAACTGAGCACGCGGCACCAGCAACGAATGTGCCCCGATTTCGAACAGATTGGCATCAGGGTCAATAGCATCAACCTGAATTAACCCTTCCCAGATACGGCTAATTTCAATGATCAATTCACCTTGCCGGGCGGCGGACATTTGCGTTGGCAGAACAACAGGAAGAATATCATCCTGTTTTGCTGTTTGTGCCAGATCACCGCGCAAACCTGGCAAATCCAGATCAACAACAGCCTGCATATTATGGCTAATCGTGGCGATCGGTTGTTGTCCGCCATCGGCAATAACTGCGTCGAGTAACACCTCAAACCGGGCGGCAATTTTCTTAACCTCGTCCAGATTGATCCGTTCGGCGTTGTATTGCCAAATCAGCGCGCCTTCCCGTTCGTCATTGCCCAGTTCTTCGGTCAGGAAGACCAACCCCAAATCAGCAACCGGACCGGTATAAACATGCTGGTATTTTGTTTTTATGTCGGCAAAATCCGGCGCCGAAATCAACCCGAGACTGTTAAAAAATGCCCCGCTACCCGACAGACTTTTCGCACCCAGCATTGCCGCGCGCATCCGCACCGGACCAAGGCGAATATGACGCACATCACGACGTATTCTGGTAAATATGTTTTGGGCCAGTTCGGCAAAGCTGGCATGCTGGTCAAGGTTAACATCGAGCGGCACAACACAGGAAAATGTTCCTGGCATGTTGCGTTCATTACGCCCGATCCGGTTAAGTACCGGCAAGGTCATCACGGGATGGCGATTTCCACTTACTTCGGCCAGCAACATAATAAAGGTTGCCATCATCACCGACGTCGGTGAAGTCTGGCACTGGCTGGCGACGTCTTCAAGCGCGACCAGTTTCTCCCCGTCAAAACCCAGCAACACTTGCGCCTGCTGGCTGGCCTGTCGCTCGGGCCGGGATGAAAAGCGCGTGACCGGTTTATCGGATGCCAAACGTTCGGTCCAATAGGCCAAATCGCGTTGATAGGCGGGGCTGTTCACATAGGCAATTTCCGAGGCGATAAATTCGCGATAAGGTCGGAAGCTGGTATCGGGGGCTGCCACGCCAGACTGTGAAGCCCGATATATTTCTGCAACCCGATCCGCCATTAAATTGCCAGCAAACCCGTCGCAAACAAGGTGATGATAAACCCGAACCCACCAGTAACGGTCATTTGCCAGTCGCAGCAACCGGTGGCGACAATGGATATTACCATCAGGACCAATCAGACGGGTGCGGGCATAACGCACTTCTTCACAGGCAGAAGCCTCGATATTGTCGGAAAAACGTAAATCAACAACGCTAAAGTCCGTGGGCAAACAGGCGGGCGCAAATGACTGCGAAATGTCGCCATTTTCATCGCAAAAACGCAGTCGCAGCGCATCATTTTCCCGTTCAGTGCGAATAATCGCCTGATGCAAGGCTGCAATATCAAGGTTACCCTCAAATGTTATGACATTGCAGATATTATAGCGTGCAGGATCGTTTCCCTTATCCCGATCCAGCCAGATTGCAGATTGCGGTGACGTCAGAGGATAGCGACCCTCTTCGGATTCCGCACCCGCATGTGCCCATTCAATGTTCAACGCCTGCCCCTTCAAACGTTGCCGCGTTACCAAGCACTCACCCTAAGTGCTTTGGTTCCCTCGTTATTTCCAGGTTGAATTTGTGCGACAACAACCCAACCCGTTAATTAGATTATGCGTTTGATTTGACCATGTTTTCAAGTGACGGTAGAAAAAAATTATTTAAATTTATGTTTCGTGCGTAGGTCATTTTCCACCCGCCATCCAACAGCATGTAGCAGAAAGCGAAATTATATTAGAGAACATTTTATTTTTTCTGCCCGGCACTGGCAAACATAGCGGCGACACGATAAGCTTTGCTTTCTTTTTTCGGGGGATTTTCCCATTAAAAACAGCACTTAAAACCGGCCTGGCCGTTTGCCAGATACGTGTATGCGCAATCGTTTAAGAACGAGGATAAACAGGGTATTTATGATGCTAAACCCCGTGTTTGTGGTGTAAATATATTTGGCTGTGCGCGAATTGACAGGTTATGTAGTGTATTTTTAACGGCATCCCGTTCCCAATAGCCGGGTTGCGTTATTTATCGGATTTTACCGGACCAAGGAGAAAGACCAATTGGAAATAAAATGGCTGGAAGATTTTGTCTCGCTGGCAAGAACCCGCAACTTTTCCCGGTCGTCAAAGGAACGAAATGTTACCCAGCCAGCGTTCAGCCGCCGCATTCGTGCCCTTGAAACCTGGCTGGGCACGGATCTGATTGACCGGCGCACCTATCCTATTACCCTGACTCAAGAAGGTCGCCTGTTTCGCGATACGGCCGAAACCGTACTGCATGATATTTATCACGACCGCGCCCAGTTTCACCAATTGCAACACGCCGAAAGGCCCGACATCCGCATTGCCGCAGCAAGCACGCTAAGCATCAGCTTTATCCCCGCCTGGCTAAAAAACATCCGAGAAAAAATAGGCCCGTTCACAAGCCATATCATGACGGAAAACTTCCACGATATGGTTCGCCATCTTGCAGATGGCGACATCGATTTTGTCCTGCAATATTGCAGCCAGGAAGCACCCGTTCTGTTCGATACCACCCAGTTCAAGGCGATGACCCTTGCACGTGAACGCATGATCCTGATTTCGCCCTTTGCCGCCAACGGCAAAACACCGTTGTTACACCCTGAAAGGGACCAGGAAATTCCTTTTATCGGCTATTCCAAAAGCGGATATTTCGCTGAAATTGAATCTCTGATGTTTTCACAAAATCCCAAATGCCGGAAAAAATTCAAAAAAATCAGCGAAAGCCCGACGTCCGAATTCGTAAAGCGGATGGCGCTTGAATTTGGTGCATTAACCATCGTCCCGGAAAGCTGTGCAAAGGCCGAAATTCAGCGCGGCGAACTCGTTGAAATACAATCTGAAACCTGGTCGCATAACCTTGATATCCAGATTTACCGCAAAGCGGACACCAAACGCTCGATCACCCGCAAATTATGGGCTGCCCTTACCAGTGACCAAGGGTAAAACGCTTATTCATCTGCGTAAATAAAGGTTTTAAACTGTCCGTCCTCGGTTACACAACCGCGATACATGCCCTCGCTGTTCATGGGCATGGCGATGTTTCCGTGGCGATCAACCGCAATCAAGCCACCCGATCCGTCATTTTTTGCCAGGTCTTCCATCACCACATGCTGCGCGGCATCTGCCAATGACTGGCCTGCAAAACGCATCCGGGCAGAAATTTCGTGTGCCGCACAATAACGGATAAAAACCTCGCCGTGGCCCGTGGCCGAAACAGCACAGCTTTCATTATCAGCAAAGGTGCCAGCCCCGATCACCGGGGTATCGCCAATACGGCCAGGTGCCTTTGCCGTCATCCCGCCTGTTGATGTTGCCGCGGCAACATTGCCGTGCATATCGCGCGCAACAGCCCCCACGGTGCCGTGTCGGCGGGCTGGATCATCGCTTTCCCGGCCTTCTGCCCTCAGGCGCAAGGTTTCCTGTAAAGCCTGCCAACGGGCATCGGTATAAAAATAGTCAGCGTCTTCAAATGGCAACCCGGCATTTCGCGCAATTTCAATTGCTGCCGCCCCACCAAATAAAACATGGTCGGTCGTATCCATGACCGCACGGGCGACACATACAGGGTTCCGTGGCCCAAAAATACCGGCAACCGCCCCGACACTCCGGGTTGCACCATCCATGACGGCAGCGTCCATTTCCTGTTTACCCGCCGACGTAAACACGGCACCGCGACCGGCATTAAACAGGGAATTGTCTTCAAGGGCGCAAACAGTTGCGACAACCGCGTCCGTTGCGCTGCCGTTCTTTGACAACACAGCGTGACCAGCAGCCAGCGCAACCTGAATACCTGCGCGATAGTCTGCATCCTTTTCAGAGGACATTTTAGAACGCAAAATTGTGCCGGCACCGCCATGCAAGGCCAGTGAGAAACGATTTGTCATATGGATGCTCCGAGCAAAAATCCGGAAAAAAGAGGTTATATTTTCCGACACTATTGTCCCGCGCCCGAAAGGTGACAAGGCCATGTTTTTGTCAATTTGGCGATGTCATACAAAACTGGCATAATTATGAAATTGCATATAGTACGCCATCGTACACTCACATACAGACAAACCCGAACCGCTTGATCTTGCACCGGTAAAGGAAACCATACATTCCTGCACAGGCAAAACTATGCAAAATCGGCATATATCTTGCCAAAATAGTTTTGGCCCGTACTGACTCAAAACAGTAACGTTCCCTGCAAGACAAATTTGGCCGCATGACGCCAGAAATACTTCAGGGAAATTTGAATGGCAGAACAGACCACATCCCCCCTTTTATCCGTGCGCGACCTGACAGTGGAATTTGGTAATGACGCTGCGCCTGTAACAGCGGTTAAAAGCCTTAATCTTGATGTCTATAAAGGTGAAACCGTTGCCATTGTTGGCGAAAGCGGATCGGGGAAATCTGTTACCGCCCTGTCAATGATGCGCCTGATCGAATTTGGCAATGGCGCCATCACCAACGGTTCCATCAAACTCCGTCGCCGCAACGGAGCATTTGACGACATTTGCCGGCTTGATGATGAAAGTGTTCGCACCCTGCGCGGTGATGAAATTTCCATGATTTTTCAGGAACCGATGACATCGCTGAACCCGGTTTTCACTATCGGGGAACAGCTGATTGAACCAATCATCACCCATCAGAAAAAACGTCGCGCCGAAGCAACCGAAATTGCCCTGGAAATGCTGGAAAAGGTGCGTATCCCGGATGCGCGAAATCTTCTCAAACGCTATCCTCATCATCTGTCTGGCGGGATGCGTCAACGGGTTATGATTGCAATGGCATTGTCCTGCCGTCCGCAATTGTTGCTGGCTGACGAGCCAACCACGGCCCTTGACGTAACCATTCAAGCGCAAATTTTACGCCTGATTCGCGACCTTCAGGTCGAAAATAACATGTCGGTTTTGTTTATTACCCACGACATGGGTGTTGTTTCCGAAATCGCTGATCGCGTGATTGTTATGTATCGTGGCGAAAAGGTTGAAGAAGGCGATGTAAAATCCCTGTTTGCCAATCCGCAACATCCCTACACCAAATCCCTGTTACAAGCCGTCCCCCGACTGGGATCGATGAAGGGCATGGACCAGCCCGCCCGATTTGCCATTCCCGGTGAAAAGGTTGCCGCCTCGCTTGCACGCGAACCTGATGCCGCAATTTCGGCAATTGATTACACCAAACCGCCGCTATTATCGGTACGGGATCTAACCACCCGTTTTGACATCAAGGAAGGTTTGTTGGGCCGCACCACCAAACGTGTCCATGCCGTTGAAGGTATTGATCTTGATATCTGGCCAGGGGAAACGCTTGGCCTGGTCGGGGAATCGGGTTGTGGCAAATCGACAACCGGTCGATCAATTTTAAAACTGGTTGAATCGCAATCATCCCGGCTGCATTTTGATGGTCAGGACATGTCGGCCATGTCGCACACCGACCTTCAAAAACTGCGCCGCCAAATCCAGTTTGTTTTTCAGGACCCGTACGCGTCGCTTAACCCGCGCCTTACCGTGGGCTATTCCATTTGCGAACCAATGCTGATCCACCGGCTGGAAAGCCCGAAAAACGCCATGGATCGGGCTGTATGGTTACTCGAACAGGTTGGTCTTTCGGCCGATCATGCCAAACGGTATCCCCATGCCTTTTCCGGTGGTCAGCGCCAACGCATAGCCATTGCCCGTGCCCTGGGCACCAATCCCAAAATGATCATCGCCGACGAGGCCGTATCCGCACTTGATGTGTCGGTACAAGCCCAGGTCATTAACCTGATGATGGATTTGCAGCAAAAATTCGGTCTTGCATGGCTGTTCATTTCCCATGACATGGCCGTCGTCGAACGTGTCAGCCATCGCATTGCCGTGATGTATCTGGGGCAAATCGTTGAAACCGGAACGCGGCGCAACGTTTTTGAAAATCCCGGGCATGCCTATACCCAGCGCCTGATGGATGCAGCCCCCATTCCCGATCCAGCCTTTCGCATTGAAAACCGGCCCCTGATTACCGGTGAAGTTCCCAGCCCGGTGCGCTCTGTTAACAACCCGCCTGCCCGGCTTTCTCTTCGGGAAATTTCACCAAAGCATTTTGTTGCCGCGGAATAAACGTCCAACCCAAAACCGATGGTTATAACAACAATAACAATCACATAAATCAGCAAAGAGGCACTAGAATATGAAGATTTTGAAAACCGCAATCCTTGGCGCAACCATGTTAGCCGGAACCTTTGGCACTTATCAGGCTGCCCAGGCCGCGGAATTATCAATCGCCCTAAACCAGATTATCCAGGGTCTGAACCCGCAGGATTCAAACTACAATGTCGATTATTCGGTCGCGAATGGCATTTTTGAACGCCTGATCTCGTTTGATGGCGACATGAAACTGGTTCCACAACTGGCCACCAGTTGGGAAGGCAGTGAAGATGCCAGAACTTTCACCCTTAAACTCCGTCAGGGTGTTAAATTTCAGGATGGCACCGATTTTAATGCTGCAGCGGTTAAGTTCAACCTGGACCGTTTGGCAGATCCCAGCCTGAACCTGAAAAAACACAGCCTGTTCAAACTGGTTGAATCCGTTGAAACACCGGATGACTACACCGTTGTTATCAAACTGAGCAAACCGTTTGGCGCCATGATCAACACGCTGGCTCATCCGTCTGTTGTGATGGAAAGCCCGGCTGCGATTGAAAAATATGGCAAGGATTTTGCCAAGCATCCGGTTGGTACGGGCCCGTTCAAATTTCAGGAATGGGTGCCGGGCGAAAAGCTGGTGGTTGTAAAGAACGACAATTACTGGGATTCCGAATGGCCGAAACTCGACAAGGTGACGTTCTTTCCGGTCGCTGAAAACGGTACCCGCGTTTCCATGCTGATGTCGGATGAAGTGCAGTTCGTGCCGATCCTGCCGGCAGAGCTGATGAAGCGTGTCAGTGAATCCGACAAATATGAAGTGCTGGAAAAGCCGGGCATTTCGGTCTGGGTCATGGCGATGAACATGATGCGCAAAGAGTTCAAAGACATTCGTGTCCGCGAAGCCTTTAACCTTGCGATCGATAAAAACGCCTTTACCCAGGTTGTTTATGGCGGCCACGCCATCGTTCCGGACTCACCGCTGGCACCGGCAACCCAGTTCCATGCCACCCAAAGCCCGGCCCTGACCACCGATGTTGCCAAGGCCAAGGAACTGATGGCGGATGCCGGTTATGCCGATGGTTTCTCGATCAATCTTTGGGCGCGTAACAACTCAACCGAAGTGCGCATGCTGCAATTCATCAAACAGCAGCTTTCGCAGATCAATGTTAAGGTTGATATCGTTCCGCTTGAAGGGGCAACCCGCGCTGAAAAGCTGTTTGGTTCCAGCGTAACCCCGGAAACCGCCGAATTTGATTCGGTTATTGGCGGCTGGTCGCCCTCCACGGGTGACGCCGACTGGCACCTGCGCCCGGTTTATTCGACCGAAGGCTGGATCCCGAATATGTATAACGAGGCGTTCTATTCCAACCCGGATGTGGACAAAGCCATCAATGACGCCCTTGAAACCGCTGATCCGGCAAAACGCGCTGCGGCCTATGAAATCGCCCAGAAGCAGATCTGGAAAGACAAACCGGTTGTGTGGCTGGCAGTGGATAACGCCCTGGCAGGTCGTAAAAAAGGCCTGACCGGTGCCTTCCCGATGCCCGATGGCACCATGCAATATGCCCATGCTGCCTTCGAAAAATAAGCCCGCCTGAAACTTCCGGCCCGGTAATGTGGCAACATGTTACCGGGCCGCTGACACCAAGAGCACCAGATGGTTCAATATTTCCTGCGACGGCTTTTTGCGTTAATTCCGGTTCTTTTTCTGATTTCGATATTTGTTTTTATGTTCGTCCATGCACTGCCGGGCGATCCCGCCCGTGTGTTGGCCGGGGAACATGCCACGCTGGAAGAAGTCGAAATCGTTCGCCGGACCCTTAACCTTGATGCGCCGCTTTATCAGCAATATTTCAAATTTATCGGTAATATCCTGAGCGGCAATCTGGGTATTTCGTTGCGAACGCACGAACCGGTCACAACCATGATTGGCCGGGCCTTTATGCCCACCGTATGGCTTGCATTATGCGCGTTGGGCTGGTCGGTGCTGTTTGGTTTGATTTCAGGGGTGGTTTCGGCCGTTAAACGTGGCAGCGCGGGTGACCATGCCGGTATGTTCGCCGCTGTTTCCGGCATTTCGATGCCGCCTTTCTGGCTGGGTTTACTGTTGATGCAGTTTTTCTCGGTCCAGTTGGGCTGGTTTGGCACCAGCGGGTTTGACAGCCCTTCGGACCTTGTATTGCCGTCATTGACACTGGGCGCGGGTGTTGCCGCCATTATGGCGCGTTTCACGCGTTCCGCCGTGATCGAAGTTGTCCGCGAGGATTATATCCGAACCGCCCGGGCCAAGGGGCTTAAGGAAAAAATTGTCATCTGGAAACATGCCCTGCGTAATGCCCTGATCCCGGTTGTGACAATGGCGGGCCTTCAGTTCGGCTTTTTGCTGGGGGGGTCGATTGTGATCGAACAGGTGTTTCGCTGGCCGGGCATGGGCGCGCTTCTGCTCGATGCGATCCGTTTTCGCGATTACACCGTGGTTCAGGCCGAGATCATGATTTTCTCGCTTGAATTTCTGCTGATCAATCTTTTGGTTGATGTCCTTTACGGGCTGATCAATCCGAAAATTCGCTATAGCTAGGATACCGTGATGACGCAACAACCTGAAATCGTTATTGATGCGCCACCGGCCCTGAACGAACCGGCGACCAGCCCGTTCAAGGAATTCTGGAAACGTTTTGCCAAACGCAAAGTCGCGGTAGCGGCGGGAATTTTCCTGTTGGCGATGTATGTGACGGCGTTTCTGGCACCGGTTATTTTGCCGTTCAGCCCCGATAGCTTTGACTATATGAACACCCTGCAAACCCCGACGGCCCTGCATTGGGCCGGGACCGATGAATTTGGCCGCGATATTTTTGCCCGCCTGATGAATGGGGCGAAACTGTCGATGTTTATCGGGTTTACGTCGGTTTCGGTCGGTGCCGTTATTGGTGTTTTGGCAGGTCTTTTTGCCGGTTATTATGGCGGCTGGCTGGACGCTTGCACGATGCGGGTATCCGACGTGCTGTTTGCTTTTCCCGGTATGCTGTTAGCGATCGGTATTGTCGCCATTCTTGGCCCGGGCCTGACCAATGTGATTGTGGCTGTGGCGATTTTCAGTGTGCCGGCATTTGCGCGCATTGTGCGTTCGGGCACGCTGGCCCATAAGGAAAGCACCTATGTCGAAGCGGCACGTGCAGCGGGCGCATCGGACTTTATCATTATGTTCCGTCACATTCTGCCTGGCGTGCTGGGTGCTGTAATTGTTTATTTCACCATGCGTATTGGCACATCCATCATTACGGCAACCAGCCTGTCATTCCTGGGCTTGGGGGTTGAACCCTCGACTGCGGAATGGGGTGCGATGCTGTCGACCGGGCGTGATTACATGATGGCAGGTGAATGGCATTTAACCTTGTTCCCCGGTCTCGCCATTTTCATTACGGTCCTGTCTTTCAACATTCTGGGCGATGGCCTGCATGATGCGCTCGACCCCAAACTTGAAAAAGAATAAGCCTGATCCCAGGCGATTAAAAACATGACAGAAAACTTGCGAAACGCGATAGCGTGTTCCGAATGGTGGGTTCATCCTACGGGACCAACCAATCAGATTACCGATGTGCCCGGTGTGAAAGTCGGCCATTTTACCTATAAAAGCGGCGATACGGCACGCACCGGTGTAACGGCCATTTTGCCCCATGATGGCAACCTGTTTGACCGGCCCGTTCATGCCGGAACCGCCATTTTAAATGGTTTTGGTAAAAGTGCCGGTTTGGTCCAGGTCGAAGAACTGGGCGAGATTGAAACACCGATTATTTTAACCAATACCTTTGGCGTGGCGGATTGCACCAAGGCCGTAATCAAACGCACAATTGGGCAAAACCCCGATGTGGGCCGCAAAATGGCAACGGTTAACCCGCTGGTGATGGAATGCAATGATGGCGTGGTAAACGACATTCAGGCATTTCACGTGACCGAAGCCATGGTGGACAAGGCCATTGATAATGCCGGTACGCAGTTTGACCAGGGAACGGTTGGTGCCGGGACCGGCATGAAAACTTTTGGCTTTGCTGGTGGCATTGGTTCGGCCTCGCGGCGGGTAAAACTTGCTGGCGGGGTACATTACCAAGTTGGTGCGCTGGTTTTATCCAATTTCGGCCAAAAATCCGAATTGCGGGTGTTGGGGCAAAAACCATCAGCTCCTGTCGTTCTTGCTTCCGCTGGGGCCGAGGATTTCGATAAGGGATCGATCATTATCGTTCTGGCAACCGATGCCCCGCTTGACTCCCGTCAGCTTTCGCGGCTGAGCCGCCGGTCGTCGGCGGCATTGGGGCGGTTGGGCAGTTACCTTGGCCATCAAAGCGGTGATATCGCGGTGGCCTTTTCCACCCAAAACGTCAAGGCGCGCGACGGCGATGCGGTTTATGCAGGGCAGTTTGTATCGGAAAGCTGCATGAATGCGTTTTTCCATTGCAGTGTCGAGGCAGTGGAAGAAGCCGTTTTGAATGCCATGTGGAACGGGCAGGCAACACCATCCTATAACGGTAAAACCCTGCCGGAATTTCAGGCGTTTTATCGGGCATGTACGGTCTGATCACCGCCGATACCCGCGAAATATGACGCACATAAAAAACCGGCTTTCTGGTGCAAATTCCAGAAAGCCGGTTTTTGTTTTTTGGGGGCCTTGCAGTTATTGCAGGCCGTTTACAATCAGCGCCAGTGCGGAAATGGTGCTGATGGCATCGGCGTGTGAATTGGCAACAAACTTGACGGTTTGTGCATCACACCGTTCCATTTGCGGCAATAGGGCCGCGCCATCTGCATAAAGCTGTTTGTGGAAGCGCACCGAAATGGTTAACGGCACCTTGCACGGGCTCTCAACCGGGGCACCCTTTGCTGCGGCAACGACGTCGCTGACCTGTTGTGTAATCATTTCGCGCGATTTTTTCGGTGACAGGCTGTTCATTGCACCAGCGCCCAATGCCTGTTTGACCGTGATGTTACGGGCAGACGGGAACTGGGCGGAAATTTCCTGCGCCAGGCGGTCATCCCCGCTTACGGCAAGAAGGGGTACGCCAATTTCGGCGGCATACCCGCCAAACAGGGTTGGTTCACCAGCCTGTATGCCATTGATCATGATGGAATGAAAGGCAAGGCCGCTTACGGTATGGGCCATGACGCCAAAATTTGATGCCGCACCGTGATAACCGATCAGAATGACGCCATCATGTTTGTCATCAATGCCCTGGATCATGGATAACGGGCGCGGTTTGCCCGAAACCAGCCGGGCGCGGTCATCCAGGTCTTCGGCGATGATATTACGCATCGGGCCGTGGGAATCTGCCACGGTGACTTCGGTAGCACCACCATCAAATGCGCCTGCAATGGCGGCGTTGGCTTCCTGGGTCATCAGGCGGCGGGCAACCTCGTATTCCGGGTTACCGCGCCGACCCTGCAGGGTCTCACAAACCCCGGCAACACCTTCGATATCAACAGATATAAATATCCGCACGTCCCAGCCTCCTGTTTTATATTGGACTTATGAACAATAATAATGCGGACAGCACGCACGAAACCAATGCCGATCCAACATAGACCATACCAATCAGGCAGAACGCGCCATCGATTGATAAAACTGGCTGCTTGCCAGTTCGGATGACGGAAGTGACCTTGCCGCTAAATTTGCAGCTTAATCGTGGCGTCATCCCTTTATTGGCAAGTTCGCACCAGGGATTATAGAACATGCCAATATATTCAAACACATCAGTCCGTGCATGCATGCCCCCTGTGATATTTTAGGCCATATCGCCCGGAGGCACATGTCACGATATGTTATGTCATTTTTACTATTTGGCATTTTCGCGAATTTGCGAAAGCGAGTTCCGCGGGGTTAAATCTTCCGGGTCTGTAACGATTTCGATAATTCCGGATTTTCCCGAGGACTTGATCACTTCGAACGCGTCGGCGAATTGCCCGGTTTCTTCAACTCTGGCGACTTCCAGTCCATATGCCTTTGCCAAGGCAATGAAATCCGGGCTCGCAATATCCGTTCCACTAACGCGATACGGATAGTTCTTTTCCTGATGCATGCGAATGGTGCCATAGATGCCATTGTTGCACAGCATCACAATCACCTTTGCACCAAACTGCTGGGCGGTTGCAAGTTCCTGCAAGGTCATCTGAAAGCAACCGTCACCGGCAAAACAAATGCTCAGCCGGTCCGGATGGCGCAGGCTTGCGGCGATTGCGGCGGGCAAGCCATAGCCCATGGTGCCCGATGTCGGGGCGACCTGTGTTCTGTATTGACGATGCTTGTAAAAACGATGCACCCAAACGGTGTAGTTACCCGCCCCGTTGGTCAGGATGGCGTCTTCGGGCAGCGTTTCGTTCAGATAACCCATAATTTTGGACAGATTGACCGGCCCGTGCGAGGTGGCATTGGGCGTTGACCATTCAAGATAGTCTGCACGGGCGGCCTCGGTCCATCTCGACCAGGTTACGCCATCGTGCGGAACCTTTATGTCGGCCAACGCTGCCAGCATGTTTTTCATACCGGAACAAATGCCGAGATCGGGTGCATAAACGCGCCCGATTTCGTCGGGGTCAGGATGCACATGGATTAGTTTTTGCGTACTGACCGGGACATCAAGCAGCGTATAACCCGATGTCGTGCAGTCGCCCAGCCGGGCACCAAGAACCAGAATTGTATCCGCATCGCGAATTCGTTGTGCAAGATCGGGGTTAATTGCCAACCCGGCATCACCGATATAACAGGGATGCAACGCCGAGAGGCGATCCTGACTGCGGAAACTGCAGGCGACAGGAAGTTTCCATGTTGCGGCAAATTTGGCGAGGTTGTTACATGCGTCCTCGTCCCATGTTTCACCCCCGGCTATAATCAGTGGGGACCTGGCATCGGATAGCATGGCGGCAAGATCGACAAGTTGCGTTGCCGCTGGTGATGCCTGAACAGGCGTTATGCGGGGGGAAGTTTTTTAACGTCGACGACGTCGCGTAACATGTCTTCGGGCAAACCCAATACAACGGGACCGGGCCGACCGGAGGTTGCCACCTGAAATGCGCGGGTTAATAGTTCCGGAATGCGCGCGGCGTCATCGATCACTGCGGTCCATTTGGTTTGAGTGCCAAAGATCGCCTTAAGGTCAAATTCCTGAAATGCTTCGCGTTCGGTATCATCGCGCCCGATAAGCCCGACCAGCATAATTAATGGCGTGGAATCCTGATAGGCAACATGAATACCGGAATAGGCGTTCGAAGCGCCGGGGCCCCGCGTGACCAGAACCAGACCGGGACGTCCTGTCAGCTTGCCATCAGCGTCGGCCATAAATGCGGCTGAACCTTCATGTTTGGCCGCAATAAATTCGATCTGCGGCGCGTCGACAAGCGCATCAAGAACAGCAAGAAAACTCTCGCCTGGCACACCAAAAATTTGGTCCGCACCTTGTTGAATCAAGACGTCAGTGATCAGCTGGCCTCCCGTGCGTTGCATCGGTGCCTCCTCCAGACTTTGATATTTTTAAAATGATAGCGCGGGCTTAACGCCCGACTTTAAGTGTCTGCCAAATCAGCACGATCCGCCAGACGTTGTGCCGCATAGGTGTAATGGTGCCGCACCGCCTGGGATGCCGCATCCTCATTCTGGTCGCGTATCGCATCCAGAACGGCTTGGTGTTCGACCAGGACTTCCGCACTCCATTCTGTCACACGTGCGTTTTTGACAGCGACAGAACGCAATTCCATATCAATCCGCGCATCAAGCATAGACAGAAATTCCAGAATGTACTGGTTGCCCGACGCTTCAGCGATGTGGCGATAAAAAGTGCGTTCGGCCAGAACAAGCTGTTCGGCACCGTCGTGCCCTTCGGCAAGGGAACTTTCCATATCCCGATAGGCCTGTTCCATACATTCAATATCAGCATCACTGCGCGAACGTGCAGCCAACCCGGCAGCTTCGGAGGTAATCCCGGTGCGCAATTGAAGAATTTCAAGAAGCTTTTGGCGTTTTTCAAAGCAAGCGGGGTTGATACGAAACGCGCTGCGTGCGCTTGGCTCGGCGACAAAGGCACCAACACCTTGTCTGGAATCAACCAGACCGTCGTGTTTCAAACGCGAGATTGCTTCCCGGACAACGGTTCGGGCGACCCCGAAACTCTCGGCCAGACTCTGTTCTGTCGGCAATTGTTGTCCGGCGGCCAGTTCCCCCTCGAGGACCATTCGAGAAAGCTTTTGCGAAATATCGTCCGTCAAGCTGGGGCGCCTGTTTATTCGAGTGAAAGAATCCACGACCAAATGCCTTTTTACCAATCGTTGGCCAACATCAACGTCGGCCATCGTCTTCCCGGTTTATGTAAGCCGGCATCATGCGTTGTCAACATAAAAACATGTTGTCAGACAACAAGGGGACATGTTATGCGGATTAATTATGAAATCGCACTTCGCCAAATCCGATTAAGGCGAAGATAAAAATGGAGGACAACGTGGCGTTTGAAAAAAGTGTAGGATTTGTCGGCTTGGGCGGCATGGGTAGCGGTTTGGTTAAAAACATGCTGCTGAAAGGAGTCTCGGTTCATGTCCTGGACCTTGACCCGGAAAAGGTAAAACTTGCCGAAAGCCGCGGGGCCTGCATTGCATCCTCTGTCGTCGAAATGGCACAGAAATGTGATGTGATCGCATTCTGTATCGGTCGCGCGGAAGATGTTCAGAAACTGACAATCGATCTGGAAACCGGCTGTCTCAGGGAAATGCGCCCGGGACAAATTATTCTCGATCACACGACCACCAGCCCCGACCATGTCGACCTGATGAGCAAGGTTTGTGAAAAAGCCGGTATCAGGTATTGCGAAGCACCGATGACCCGCACCCCGATGCATGCAGAACAGGGATGTGTGAATGTGCTTTATGGCGGCGAAGCAGACCTTTTGGAGGATCTTCGCCCCCTGTTCGATACATATGCCGAGAACATTTTCCATGTTGGACCGAGCGGCCATGCAATTCGCTTGAAGCTGATTCATAACTTCATCGCTTTTGCCAATGTCGCATCTTTCTGTGAGGGCTTTGCCCTTGCGGCGAAAGAGGGCCTCGACATGACCAAGGTGATCGACATCATCTCGGCGGCGGGCGGAAAGAGCGGCATGATGGACCTATATGGTCGCAAGACGCTTGAGCGTGATTTTACACCGCATATGTCACTCGAATGGGCTGAAAAGGACGTGGGATATTACGTTCGCTGGCTTGAAAAAGCAGGGCTTCCGGGCTTCCTGGCGGGATCTGTTCACCAGACCTATGCCTTGGCATCAATTATGGGGCATGGCGCGGAAGGATGCACTGCCGTGATCAAAGCCTATGAAAAGCTGTCGGGTGTCGAAGCGGCCTTTCCTAAAAATTCCTGAAGCGACATCTCGTTTCTTCGGGCTGTCACGCTGGCAGCCCCAAAAATACAAAACGTGCAAAGCGTAATTTTTATTTCAACGGAGGAAACATCTTGAAAAACAAAACAATAGCCAAGGCCGCGATATCGGTACTGGCAACATTCCTGACTGTCTCAACGGTTCAAAGTGCCCAGGCAGAAACGGTGCTGCGTCTGGCGCACTTTGCTGCAGAAGACCATCCGGCACAAATTGCCGCACAACAATTCAAGAAGAACGTCGAAGAACGCACCCATGGTGACATCAGTATCGAACTGTATCCGGCGAACGAATTGGGCAGCCCGCCCGAACAGCTTGAACAGACGGTTCTTGGTGTGGTCGACATGAATCTGCCGACCCAGGGCGCTCTTGATAAATACGAAAAAGCATTCGCAACCGTCATGACGCCTTTTGCATTCAAATCCTACGACGAAGCCCACCAGGTGCTTGACGGTCCGTTCATGGAATGGGTAGCGCCCAAGCTTGAAAAGAAGGGTTTGGTCATGCTGTCGAACTGGGAATATGGTTTCCGGAATGTGACCAATTCGGTTCGCCCGATCAATTCTCCGGAGGACATGGTAGGGCTGAAATTGCGCACGCCCCCGGAAATACAAATTGTTGCCGCTCTTGAAGCTCTTGGTGCCCAAACGACCCAGATCGCCTTTCCGGAACTTCCTGGTGCACTGACTGCCGGGGTTGTCGATGGTCAGGAAAATCCGATCAGCGTAATCTTTCACAACAAACTTTATGAATTGCAACACAATCTGGCACTTACGCACCATGTCTACAATTCGATGGTCCATGTGATCAACAAGGACAAATGGGATTCCCTGACGACTGATGAACAAAAAATCGTCCGTGAGGAAAGTGTCTCGGCAGGGAACTTGATGCGCAAACTGGTGCAGGATGAGGAAGCGCTGGATTCAAAATTCAAGTG
>NZ_JFJZ01000170.1 GCF_002115825.1 Thalassospira sp. MCCC 1A01428
GTGCTGCCCAAAAAGTCGATCTGGCGTTTCTGGTCGAAATGGTTCCAGCCGGCACCCACCTGACCATCAACTGTCAAACGATCCTGCCGCCAGCTGCCATACAAGGTCACCTGATAGCTATCAATCCTGTTCGATGATCCGCTGGAATCATTGCTGCCATCGGTCCAGCTGCGCAACCAGCTAACAGCAGCACCCGCCAACAGGTCCGGCGTTACAAAATGATCAAACCCGGTGGTTAAACCAAAGCTTTTGCTGCTAAAGCCATCCTGGTCGGAATTGCCTTCCAGATGCGCCGATCCGCCCAGAACCTGGCCCCAAAGCGTGCTGTATTTGGTATCACCCCCGGCTGCAACACCGGTTGTGCCATCGCCAGCGGCACCCGCCATTGCCAAATCCTGATGGCCTTGCACGGCACCCTGAATAACCGTACTGGCCTGATTAAGTACCTGCACATTATTGGCGGCACTGGCCGGGGCCAGCTTTTTAATCGCTGATCCTTGCTGGTTTGATGGCAA
>NZ_JFJZ01000171.1 GCF_002115825.1 Thalassospira sp. MCCC 1A01428
CCACCACATATAGGGATATGTGGGTGACGGTGCCGTAGGGCCGGAATTTTGCGTAACAATGGCCGCAAGGGCATTGTTCACATCACCGCGAACGGCGATGCCCGACCCGTTAGAAATCTGATAATCATGTTGCCCCATGCTCTATCACCACCCGTTTTTTTTGGCTGCCAGCGCCATCCAGCTTGTCACGCTGGACGGCACCACAGACATTACCCCGCCCTCGATCAGGGTGCGGAGCGTGTCATAAAGCGCCTTGTCAGGCCCCGGAAACTGCACCGCAATCGGCATAAACCGCCCTTCATTTGCTGCATTTTCGCCCGGCTGCCATTTATAGGCACCTGGCTTAAGATCAATATCCGAAGGCACCTGCACGCGCCCGAACGCATCACTTTCCGGGACTTCCTCAATCCCCAAAAAAATGCCGTCATTATCCAGCACCGCGACCGTCACGGTCGCGGCGTTTTCTTTCTTGCCCATATCAAAAACCT
>NZ_JFJZ01000172.1 GCF_002115825.1 Thalassospira sp. MCCC 1A01428
TGGTATATGCAGCGCGTTCCGGTCACGGTGGGCAGTGCGGCAAATAAAATACCGCAAACCTTTGACGCCCTGTTTAACAGTGCCCGGATATGGGGGTTTTGATGGGGTTACAACCCGGTGATTTAAACGAAAGTATTGTGTTTCAGGCGGTGTCAACCGTGCCCGATGCCATTGGCGGACAGGTGCAAAGCTGGGCGACCGTTGGTGCGCCAAGCTGGGCGCGGATTACGCCGCTTTCGGCGCGTGATCAGGTGGTGGCAATGCAAACGGGCAACAGCACGCAATATCGCGCCGACCTGTACCAACGCCGTGATATTACGGCGGATATGCGCATTTTGCGCAATGATGGAACTGTTCTTGAAATTACCGGGGTGCTGATCGAGCGAAACACGGCCTTTATGGCCGTGCTGTGCAAGGTTCAAGCGCGGTAATCAGGTGCATTTGCCGTAAAAAATGA
>NZ_JFJZ01000173.1 GCF_002115825.1 Thalassospira sp. MCCC 1A01428
TAATTTACGACAGAGAAAAACCGAATGGAGACAAATAAAAATGGATGAATTGGAAAAAGCGCAGAAGCAACTTGAACAGGCGAAGGCTCGCGTTCAGAAGATCAAAAACAGGGAACGCACGAAAGAACGAAAACGCGATACCCGCCGCAAGATTATCCTCGGCGGAATCTTGCTGGCCGAAGCCCGTCGAAACCCGGCAACGGCTCAACGGATCCGCCAGTGGCTCAACGGACTTTCCGACAAAGAGCGGGCCGCTTTCGACGGCTGGAACTTGGAGGGCGACGCATGAGCCAAACACTGATTGAAGCGCTGGACGCTTTGGAAACCCAAATCGCGACCCTCTCCACAGCCGTCAAAACCGCTAACCCGGCCAAGATCGGCGAGAAAGCCGAGGACGGTGCCCGTCGCGGGGCATCCTCCGCCCTGTCCGGCCTCCCGGAAG
>NZ_JFJZ01000174.1 GCF_002115825.1 Thalassospira sp. MCCC 1A01428
CGGGCAAGTTTTTCATTGGTTTTGCCCTTGGTGACGCGCATCAGGTCTTCCCAATATTCAGCTTCATCGTATGTGCCGCTTAGCACAGATAGCGGACCAACATGCAGGGGACGCAGATTGCGGGTATGGCGGGTATTGCCGCCCCGATAGGGTCGGGGTGCCCCTTCAAGCAGGCAGACACGCGCGCCCTTTTCGGCCGCGACGATGGCGGCAATGAGCCCGGCTTGCCCGCCGCCCGCGACAAGGACATCGTAATGGTCATGGAGTGTTTTCACGAAGGCGTCACCTTTTAGTGTTTTATTGGATACTCTTGTATACAATTGTTCACAAACTTGTAGTTTGAAGACGAATGTGTCAAGTTCAAACAGATAAAAACAGTCAAGGTATCTGTTCATGAGCTCTGATTCCGTCGATAAACAACCCCGCGGCGAA
>NZ_JFJZ01000175.1 GCF_002115825.1 Thalassospira sp. MCCC 1A01428
GTCAAACCCGCTATCCATGCGTTTCACAACCCCGCCCAGGGCAACAATGGTACTTTCCAGCCGAGCAATCGCAGACTGATCCGCCCCGCGGGCATCAATGTTATAAACGCTGCCCCCGCCTGTGCTTGCCGCCGACGATGCGGCCGCCTTGGGCAGTTTCAAATCAACCGGAATTTTCCCCGATGGCACCGGCACATAAGCCTCGGGAACAGATCCTTCACCAAATTCGGCAAATTGCCGCCCGGTGGCAATTCCGCCCGCAGAATAGCGCCGCAGCGGCACCGGCCCGCTATTGGTCATAATTCCGCCATCGGCGAAACTTGACCAGTCATAGCCAGGCGATGTCATATCGCTGGTACCGCCGCCGACTTGTGACCAATCATAGCTTGCCGATGAATAATCAA
>NZ_JFJZ01000176.1 GCF_002115825.1 Thalassospira sp. MCCC 1A01428
GTCAAACCCGCTATCCATGCGCTTCACAACACCGCCCAGGGCAATAATTGTGCTTTCCAGCCGGGCAATCGCAGACTGATCTGCCCCGCGGGCATCAATGTTATAAACGCTGCCCCCGCCTGTGCTTGCCGCCGACGATGCGGCCGCCTTGGGCAGTTTCAAATCAACCGGAATTTTCCCCGATGGCACCGGCACATAAGCCTCGGGAACAGATCCTTCACCAAATTCGGCAAATTGCCGCCCGGTGGCAATTCCGCCCGCAGAATAGCGCCGCAGCGGCACCGGCCCGCTATTGGTCATAATTCCGCCATCGGCGAAACTTGACCAGTCATAGCCAGGCGATGTCATATCGCTGGTACCGCCGCCGACTTGTGACCAATCATAGCTTGCCGATGAATAATCAA
>NZ_JFJZ01000177.1 GCF_002115825.1 Thalassospira sp. MCCC 1A01428
CGCCGGCCAACCCGGCGCGCAGTGTTTAAAACAACTGCACTGCCATATGGCAGACTTGACTACGGTATCACCTTCTCATCCGTTCCCACCATTTCATTGCTCGCCTGCGCGGTCATCTGACCGGCGCTAGCGCACTTTTAAAAACTGGTGGAGGTGAACGGGATCGAACCGATGACCTCCTGCTTGCAAAGCAGGCGCTCTCCCAACTGAGCTACACCCCCCGGGAAGAACGTGCACCATCGATAATGGTGGGCCTGAGAAGAGTTGAACTTCTGACCTCACCCTTATCAGGGGTGCGCTCTAACCAACTGAGCTACAGGCCCGGAACGTTAGTTCGCTGCGCTAATCTGAATGCATCGCATCCATCTGCATTTCCATTCAACAGACTTAAAGCCCTTGAA
>NZ_JFJZ01000178.1 GCF_002115825.1 Thalassospira sp. MCCC 1A01428
GTCATTCTTTTCCACAACCGTGATCTTCGAAATCAGCGTCTGGCTTAACGGATTGGGGCCACCCGCATCCACCGTGCCACTGCCACCACCCGGCTGCACATTGTTCCCGTCGCTCAGCGTCGTCGTGATGGTCCGTTCGCCACCAGTGAAGGTATCCGAAGTCGTGCTGTAACGAATGGCATCAAGGATCGCATTGACCTGGGCTATCGTTGTGTCGTTATCAAGCGTGATGACAAGGTTGGTGCCATTGGCACCCCCGGTTGCCGTCACACCGGTGGGCAGCGCACTGCTGTCAATCGTCAGCTGTTCGCTGGCATCCGCACTGCCAATCGACACCGTGATCTTCCCGCCACCAAACGTATCGCTATCAAGCGCGCCTGTCGTCGAAAGGTC
>NZ_JFJZ01000179.1 GCF_002115825.1 Thalassospira sp. MCCC 1A01428
GTGGCAATAGCATTGGGGGCCAAAACTTCGTCGCAGTCAAACAGCGCCAAATATTTTCCCGTTGCCAAGGCCGCCCCCTGATTAAGCCGAATGGCAGGACCGGCATTTTTGGGATTTTCAACGATCTGTACATTAGCCATATCCGCCGTCTGCGCACGCAGAACAGCAAGCGAGTCATCGCTCGACAAATCATCTATGAAAATATATTCGGCGGAAAACTCCCCGGCCTGCTCGCGCAGGGAGCGAATAAAAAACGGCAGGGCTGCGGCCTTGTTAAAAACCGGCAAAACATAACTGATATCTGGCACCCACGCCCCCATTTGCCAAATCTGCGGTACGCAGTTCTAGCGACATCGGCACAGCACTGCAAAGGCAAAATCAGCCCTGAAAC
>NZ_JFJZ01000018.1 GCF_002115825.1 Thalassospira sp. MCCC 1A01428
GCCGGGACTAAACACCTAGTGGTGACTTTTCCCGTTATATGCTGTGCAAGCAAATCACCGCAATAGCTGGCCATGGCCACACCATTGCCGTGATAAGCCAGCGATGCCCATATTCGTTGCTGGCTGGTGATTTTTCCGACAAACGGCCGATAGGATTGTGACAGACAGGCAAGACCATTCCAGTGGTGGGTGATTTCTATATTGCGCCATGCTGGAAACATGGTGTGAAATTCACGAATTAATGTGGCACGGGCCTTTTTCTGCCCGTCTGGTGTGGCGTTAAGGCCGCCGCGGCCGCCAAACATGAAACGCCCGTCAGGCAATTTACGAAAATAATGCAGCAAAACTCGTGTATCATAGGCCATCATATCGCTGGTCCAGCCTTGCGCGCGCCATTCGCTGTCGCTTAGCGGGCGGGTAACCAGAATGCCCGATATGACAGGCAATAACCGCCCGGCCAGCCATTGGGGCAGGTTTTCAGCACTGTATCCGTTGGTGGCGATGATGGCGTGGTCTGCGGTGATGCGGCAATCCCCGCATTGCAGGATGACGTTTGCGGGGGTTTCATCAATGTCTTGAATTTCCGCCTGTTCGAAAATCTGAACACCTGCGGCAAGGCAGGCCTTGTGCAGCGCAGCAAGATATTTGAACGGATGAAGGCCAAATCCTGCTTTTACATGCAACCCTCCTGCAACACCATTGGCATTCATACCCATTTCGCGTAACGAATCTGCAGTGTGAAATGTACTTTTGATATCGGTGAAATGGCTTAATTCGCGCGCTTCTTCGTGTAAGTCTTCAATGCGGCTGGCTTTGTGGGCCAAGACCATTTCGCCGTCAGAATGGCGATCGACATTTGCCTGCCAATTTGAAATGCGGTGGGCAACCAGGTCAATCGCGGCGCGCTGGTGGGTCGCAAACTGGCGGCTGGCGTCCTCGCCAAATTGTTTTGCCAATATACCAAATGAATGAATTGACCCACCCAGACAGCAAAACCCGCCATTGCGGCCAGATGCACCCCAGCCCGGGCGACCCGCTTCAAATACCGATACTGATCGCCCTGATTGTGCAAGGCGCAAAGCCGCCGATAACCCGGTATAACCACCCCCAATGATAGCGATGTCGGTTTTCAGGGTATCGGCGGTGGGGGCTACCTGACAGGCGGGAAGGGCACCTACGCTATCTGCCCAAAAGCTGCGGGGAAGCGTGGTTGTTTGGTAAGCGTCTGGTTCATACAGACGGCGAAGGGGCGATGCAGTTTGGGGCATATCTGGTTTTCACCATTATTGGCAAATATGAATGACGCGGCGCAGGATAAGGCAGTTTTGATAATGGGCGTCGCTATCTTTCGTAATTGGCATGATTTTGGCTGCGCGGGACGTATAATCATTTGAGCATAAAGCAAACAGATTAATCCTTCCCATGGCACCGGAATACGAGCCTGATTGTTGTGACAAAATAAAACACCCGGCACAATCATGATCATGCCGGGTGTTCGCAATGGCGCCAATCGGTAAAGTTTACATCACGCCAATCTTTTTGGCCGTAGCATCAAAGGCCGCACGGGCACGTTTGACAACTTCGTCAACTTCATCCTGGCTGATAATCAGCGGTGGTGATAGCACCATGCGGTCACCACAGGCCCGCATGATAACGCCATTCGCAACACAGAAATCACGGCAAATGGTGCCAACAGTGCCGGGTTTATCAAAACCTTTGCGGGTTTTCTTGTCGGCCACCAGTGGCATGCCGGCAATTAACCCGACACTTTCAACGGCACCAACCAACGGGTGGTCTTCCAGTGTCGCCAGTTGTTTACGGAAATACGGGCCAATATCATCGCGTACCCGCTCGATCATTTTTTCGTCGCGAATGATGCGAATATTTTCAAGCGCGACCGCCGCTGATGCCGGGTGCCCCGAATAGGTAAAGCCGTGGGTGAATTCTCCGCATTCATTGATAAGAACATCGGCAACACGGTCACCAACCATAACAGCCGAAATCGGCAAATAGCCTGACGACATGCCCTTTGCCATCGGCATCAGGTCGGGTTTGATATCAAAAGTATCGGACCCAAACCAGTTGCCGGTACGACCAAAGCCGCAAATGACTTCGTCAGCAATCAGCAAAATATCGTATTTCTTGCAAATACGCTGAATTTCGGGCCAATAGGTTGATGGTGGAATAATGACGCCGCCCGCGCCCTGGATCGGTTCGCCGATAAAGGCACCGACATTTTCCGCGCCCAGTTCCTCGATTTTCGCTTCCAGCTTTTGTGCGGAGATCAAACCGAATTCTTCGGGGGTGTAATCACCACCTTCGCCGTACCAGTACGGCTGATCAATATGCACTACATTGGGCAGCATCGGACCGCCCTGTGCATGCATTCCGGCCATTCCGCCCAGGGATGCTCCTGCTACGGTTGATCCGTGATAGGCATTTTTGCGGCTGACAATATAGTTTTTGTCCGGCTTGCCTTTCAGGTTCCAGTATTGGCGGACCATCCGAACAACGGTATCATTCGCTTCGGACCCTGAATTGGCATAAAAAACATGGTTCATATGCGCAGGCGTAATTTCAGCCAGAACCTTTGAAAGTTCGATCACCGGTTCATGCGCGCATTGGAAAAAGTTATTGTAGTACGGCAGTTCAAGCATTTGCTTATAGGCTGCTTCTGCCAGTTCCTTGCGACCATAGCCGATATTGACGCACCACAGACCTGCCATGCCATCAAGGTATTTGTTACCGTCGCTGTCTTCAATAAAGACACCTGATGCCGATTTGATAATGCGCGCGCCGCGTTTGTTCAGATCGGCCGTGTCGGTAAACGGATGGATATGGTGTTGTTGGTCAAGATTTTGCCAATAGGCAGTTTTTTCGGGCTTGTTCATGACTTCTCCTGACGGCGTAACAGGGCTTTCTTGTCCGAAATGTCGAACGTTTGAACCAAGTGTTCGTTTTTTTGAACACCTTTGCAAGTGATAAATTTATTCGCACGTCATAAGAATTAGTGGCGGGTTTTCACCGATGTGGTTTGATATAACCTTGTTGTCGGGTGTGGTTCTGTATTTAAGGTAACTCTGTAATTTGGGGAACTTGAACGATATATCGAACGAAGGCTTGACCGTTTTGATGCGGCGCGGCACGATGACAATGTTATGACATAAATGAACAGCCGTGCAGGGAGTATTAGACGATGAACACGTCGTTCGTCGAAGACAGTAGGGCGGAAGCCCAGCGGTTTTTTGAGGCAAATCCTGATATTGAACTGGTTGAGTTGTTGCTCCCGGATATCAATGGGGTTTTTCGTGGCAAGCGTGTCACGAAAAACAAGTTCCTCAAAAGCTACGGCGAAGGCATTAATATGCCGGGGTCGATCTGTCTGGTCGATATTACCGGGGATAACCCGGAAGGAACCGGTCTTTTATGGTCCAGTGGAGACCGTGACAGTGTTGCCAAACCGATTACGGGCACACTTCATCGTGTTCCCTATGGGGAACAGGCGCTGGCACAGGTTATGGTCTCGCTTTACGATCTGGATGGAGAGCCATTTTTCGCTGATCCGCGTAATGTGTTGCAATCTGTCGTAAATCGTTTGGCTGCAGACGGGTTTTACCCGACTGTGGCGCTGGAACTGGAATTTTATCTGGCTGATCAGAACGAAACCGGGCGGCCCATTCCACCCGCACCTCTTGATGGCAGTTATGCGTCCGACGGTATTCAGGTTTATGGCCTTCAGGAAATTGAAAATTTTGACCGGGTTTTGCACGATGCTGTAAGCGAGTTAAACCGGCAGGGTATTCCGGCCGATACGATTGTTGCAGAAGCAGGCCCCGGCCAGTTTGAGATTAATCTCGGCCATGTCAGCGACCCGATGGAAGCTGCGGATCACGCCATGCAGCTTAAACGCGTTGTCAAAGGCATCGCCTGGGACAACAAGGTGACAGCAACCTTCATGGCAAAACCGTATTCTGATCAGGCGGGCAACGGGCTGCATATTCATGTCAGCTTGCGTGATGCCGAAGGAAACAATGTTTTCAGCCCGGTTGGTGACGAAGAAGTTTCCGATCTGTTGAAAAATGCCATTGGTGGCTTGCAGGCATCCATGTTTGAAAGCATGGCTGTTTTTGCTCCCAATCCGAATTCCTATCGCCGGTTTCAGAATAAGGCCTATGCGCCGATGTCGCCGAACTGGGGCCTGAACAACCGGACTGTGGCGTTGCGTGTCCCTGCGGGCAATGCCAAGGCCGCACGGGTAGAACACCGGGTTTCAGGGGCCGATGCAAACCCGTATCTGGTGTTGGCATGTGTGTTGGCCGGTGTTCATTATGGTTTGAAAAACAAGCTTGACCCTGGTGAACCGGTTGAAGGCAATGGCTACGAGCAAAACAATGGCCTGGTTGTGCCGCGCAGCATGATTTCGGCATTGGACCATTTTGTGAATGGCAAGATCATGCGCGATTATTTGGGTGAACAGTTTGTCGAGGTGTTCGATGTTTGCCGCCGTGCCGAGTATGACGAGTTTTTTGCCGAGGTCACACCGCTGGAACATCGTTGGTATCTGGACGCCGTTTGAGTGTCGGGATTGCCGGTGCCGAGGATAAAAAGATGAGCCACAAGGTCGGAGATCGTCTGAAGGCAATCCGGAATATGTATGGTCTGTCGCAACGTGAACTGGCACGACGTGCCGGGGTGACAAACAGTACGATTTCCACCATCGAGCAAAACCGGGTTAGCCCGTCGGTAGACTCGCTGGCAAAGGTGTTGCAGGGCATACCGATTACGATGATAGATTTCTTCACCATTGATATCGACAATGGTGAAGAAATTTTCTTTAAACGCGATGATCTGGTTGAACTGTCCGACGGCACAATGTCGATGCGTTTGGTCGGGGCAACCCGCAAGGATCGGCAGTTGCGCGTTTTGCACGAAATTTACCCGGTCGGTGGTGATACCGGCAGTAAACTGATTGTGCAAAAAGGCGAAGAGGCCGGTGTTGTGGTGCGAGGCAAACTTGAAGTAACGGTTGGCGATCGGGTGCAGATATTAAGTGCCGGAGATGCCTATTATTTTAATGCCGAAATTCCGCATCGGTTTCGCAATTCGGGTGACGTTGAATGCGAAGTGGTCAGTGCCGCAACACCACCGTCATACTGAATTCACAATTATGCGCAAGCAAGGTGCGGCACACTAAAGGCCAGCCCTGCGAAAGGAGTTATCCCATGACAAGCCCCCTTAGTTTTGAAGCCCTTAAATCGCAGGCCAGCAGCCTGAGTTTCCGTAACAAGGCGTTTATCAACGGTGATTATGTTGATGCGCTGTCGGGCAAGACATTTGATTGCATCAGCCCGCGTGATGGCGCGGTTCTGACCAAAATTGCCGAATGTGACCTGGCCGACGTGGATCGTGCGGTTGTGGCGGCACGGGCCGTGTTTGAAAAAGGTAGCTGGTCGGAAGCATCGCCTGGCACGCGCAAGGCGGTGATGATGCGATTTGCCGACCTGATGGAAAAACATGCAAGCGAACTGGCCCTGCTCGAAAGCCTTGATATGGGCAAGCCGATTACGCTGGCTGTGCGTGATGATATTCCTTTGTCCTATAAATGCATTCGCTGGTACGCCGAAGCAATCGACAAGATTTACGACGAAATTTCGCCATCTGACCCGCATTCGATCGGTATGATTACGCGCGAACCATTGGGCGTCGTTGCTGCTGTGGTGCCATGGAATTTTCCGTTGATGATGGCGGTGTGGAAATTGGGCCCGGCCTTGGCGATGGGGAATTCGATTATCCTTAAACCGGCAGAGCAATCGTCCTTGACCGCACTTCGCGTGGCTGAATTGGCGGTTGAAGCAGGTTTGCCCGAAGGTGTTTTGAATGTGGTGCCCGGGTTTGGCCCGACCGCGGGCAAGGCCCTTGGCCTGCACGAAGATGTGGACTGTATTGCCTTTACCGGGTCGGGCGAAGTGGGCAAGCTGTTTTTGCAATATGCGGGGCAGTCCAACATGAAGCGGGTGTGGCTGGAATGTGGGGGCAAAAGCCCAAATATTGTTCTGGCTGATTGCCCGGACCTGGACGCGGCAGCAGAAGCAGCGGCAGGCGGTATCTTTTATAATCAGGGTGAAGTCTGTACGGCAGGGTCACGTTTGATTGTCGAAGAATCAATCAGGGATGAACTGATTGAAAAAGTGATTGCGGCTGGCAAAGCCATGCAGCCGGGCGACCCGTTGGACCCTGCCAGCGAAATGGGCGCTATTGTGGATGAAACCCAGATGAACCGGGTTTTGGGTTATATTGAAAAGGGCCAGTCCGAAGGGGCGCGCTTGTCTATGGGGGGCAAGCAGGTGCGGACCGAAACGGGTGGTTATTACGTTGAACCCACGGTGTTTGACGGCGTTAACAATGATATGACCATTGCGCGGGAAGAAATTTTTGGCCCGGTCCTGTCGGTGATTTCAGTTGCCGATTGGAAAGAAGCCGTTAAAACCGCCAACGATACGCCTTACGGGCTTGCTGCAGCGGTCTGGACCAGCGACATCAACAAGGCGCATCTCGCAGCACGCAAATTGCGGGCCGGGCTGGTTTGGGTCAATTGCTGGGATGGCGGGTCGATGACCATGCCGTTTGGCGGCTATAAACAGTCTGGCACCGGTCGTGACCGGTCGCTTCATGCACTGGACAAATATTGTGAAATCAAGTCGACCTGGATTGCACTGGGCGACGCCTGAGATTGAAAGGGCGGATTAAAAATGAGCAGTACCGGCGTCATTGACACCAAAGGCGGCGATAACGCCTTTACCGCAAAATCGGTGCATCAAAACACCAGCGAGCCGATGTATTCCGGTGCGTTGTCTTTTATGCGCCGCCGTTATAGCCGCGATCTCAATGGTATTGATGTGGCGGTAACGGGTGTACCCTATGATTTGGCAACATCAAGCCGCCCGGGCACACGTCTTGGGCCGCAGGGCGTGCGCCGTGCGTCGGCGAACCTTGCATGGGCACCGCACTTTCCCTCGGGCCGCGATATTTTTGCCGAACTGGCCGTGATCGATTACGGCGATATGGTGATTGATCCTGGTCATCCGGAAAAACTGCCGGAAATGATCGAGGATCATGCACGTGATATCGTGCAGTCGGGGGCCAAAATGCTGACGATTGGCGGTGATCATTTTATCAGCTATCCGATCCTCAAGGCCCATGCAGAAAAATATGGTGATGGCATTTCGCTTATTCAGTTCGATGCCCATTCCGATACCTGGGAAGATGATGGCGACCGGATCGACCATGGCACTATGTTTTGGCACGCGGCACAGAAGGGCATTGTCGATCCGTCAAAATCGATCCAGGTGGGTATTCGTACCCACAATGAATCAACGCACGGGTACAACATTTTGTACGGCCCCGATGTGCAGGCGATGTCGATTGCGGAAATTGTTACCCGTATCAAGGAAACAGTTGGTGATCGCCCGACCTATATCACCTTTGATATCGACGGGCTTGATCCGTGCTATGCGCCAGGTACCGGAACACCGGTTCTGGGCGGATTAACCAGCCACCAGGCGGTGTCGATTTTGCGCGGGCTTGAAGGCATCAATCTGATCGGTAGCGACGTGGTTGAAGTGTCTCCTCCGTTTGATGTGTCCGACATTACCTCGCTTGCCGGGGCGACAATGGCGTGGGAAATGCTGAATTTGCACGCGGCAAATAAGAAATAATCGCTAAACCTTCTGTTGATGCGTTTAAAAATGGCCGGTGTCCGGGTAGGATGCCGGTCGTTTCTTTTTTACGCCACAACAGGATGATGCCATGCAATCGGTTTCGATTTCGCTGCTGACGATCTGCGGTATTGAAGAACTTCCCAGCCATGCTGAACGCAAAGTAACCCATATTTTGTCGGTGCTGGACCCGGAAACCCCGGACCCGGAAGCCTTTCAGAACTTTGCGCCGCATGAACGCACGATTTTGCGGTTCCATGATATTATCGAGGACCGGCCGGGCATGGAAATGCCCCGGCGCGACCACGTGGAAAAAGTGCTGGCCTTTGGCGATGAACTGGCGAAATCCTGCGATTTGCGCGAAGACGGGCATTTACTGGTGCATTGCCATATGGGGGTTTCACGATCAACGGCATCAATGGCAATGTTGATGGCACAGGCCCAGCCTGAAATTTCCGAGGATGACCTGTTTGAACAGATCGTTTTCATTCGCCCCCAGGCCTGGCCCAATTCCGTTATGATTGACTATGCCGACGATATCCTGGGCCGTGAAGGCCGTTTTAGTGCAGCACTTCGTCGTCATTATGGCCGCCAGATCAAACGCGATCCGCATTTTGTAACCTGGATGACCGAAATTGGCCGCAAACGCGAAGTCGATATGGCGACCGATTGAAATTTGTACTGATTGATCAAGCCGTTGTCTGGTGCAGCGGCTTTTTCTTTGCGCGGCGGATTGAATCGATTAAAAGAAGGCAGTCCCACACCGGTAACGTTACAGGTCGGTTTTATACCGGCGAAAAAAAGCGGAGAATATAGATGACGGCAAAAGCAGTTTGCCTTGGCGAGTTGTTGATTGATTTTGTGCCGACAGTCACCGGCACAGGACTTGCCGACGCGCCAGCCTTTGCCAAGGCTGCCGGTGGGGCGCCGGGCAACGTGGCTGTGGGTTTGCAACGGCTGGGCATTGAAACCGGCTTTATTGGCAAGTTGGGTGATGATGCCTTTGGGCATTTTCTGGTTGATACGTTGAAAGCCGACAATGTTGATACATCGGGCATTGTTTTGACCAAGGAAGCCTTAACCGGGCTGGCGTTTGTGTCGTTGCGTGCGGATGGGGAACGCGAATTTTCGTTCTATCGTTCGCCCTCGGCCGATATGCTGTTGTCACCGGCTGACCTTGATACCGGAATGCTGACCGGGTGCGAGCTGTTTCATTACGGCACATTGTGCATGATTGATGATGACCCGCGTGCTGCAACCTTGCGCGCCATTGAAATTGCCCGTGAAGGCGGCGCGATTATTTCGTGTGATCCCAACTTGCGTTTGCCACTGTGGCCCAACGAGGACAAGGCACGCGAAATTTTACGCCTGGCGATTTCAAAAGCCGATATTGTTAAAATTTCGGATGATGAAGTGACATTCCTGACCGGTGAAGAAGACTTTGAAGCCGGGGTCAAGCAGCTGTGGTGTGATCACTGGAAACTGGTTATCGTGACCATGGGGTCAAAAGGCAGCCGGTTTTATACCACCCGGTGGAATGGTTTTGCCGAACCCTTTTCAGTAACATCGGTCGATGCGACAGGGGCGGGCGATGGTTTTACCGCCGGGTTTTTGTCACGTTTGTTAAAAAACAGCGAATTGTTATCGTCGGCGGAACAGGTTAAGGCTGCGTGTCGTTTTGCCAATGCGGTTGGTGCGTTAACTGCAACCAAGCGCGGGGCCATTAACGCCTTGCCGACGGAAAGCGAAGTTTTGACATTTATGGCTGCGGTCTGATTTCGTTATTTAATCAAAATATTCAATATAGGGCGATTGTTCACAGGATCGCCCTATATTGTCTATAGACTGTCCCACACAGTATTGCACCGGCCACACGGCCCAACGACCTGTAAATCGAGGATAGCATGTCGACAGACCATTTAAGCGAATGCTGGGAAAACCTGAAACAGATTGGTGAAGATGTTTCCGCCAATCTGAACCTGCGTGAAGCCTTTGCCGAAGATCCGGCGCGTTTTTTGCGCTATCATTCCACACTGGATGATTTATTTGTCGATTATTCCAAAAATCTGATCACCGACAATGTGTTAAATGGCCTTCTTGAGCTGGCAAAAGAGGCGGGCGTTATTGATTGGCGCGACCGGATGTTTGCGGGCGAACGTATCAACATTACCGAACACCGTGCCGTATTGCACACCGCCTTGCGCAACCTGGATGGCGATGCCATTGAGGTGGATGGCGAAGATATTATGCCCGGCATCAAGGATGTTTTGGCCCGCTTAAAGGACTTTGCCAGCCGTGTTCATAATGGACAATGGCAGGGACACACGGGTAAAAAAATTACCGATGTGGTCAATATTGGTATTGGCGGGTCCGACCTTGGCCCGGTGATGGTGAATGAGGCCCTGAGGCCCTATCATATTGACGGGATTACCTGCCATTTTGTTTCCAATGTCGACGGGGCCCATATTGTTGATACGCTAAAGGGCCTGGATGCGGAAACAACCCTGTTTATCATCGCTTCAAAAACCTTCACTACCGATGAAACCCTGACCAATGCCTATTCTGCGCGGTCATGGCTGGTGAATGCGCTTGGCGATGATGCGGCAGTGGCAAAGCATTTTGTTGCGGTTTCAACAGCGCTGGATAAAGTTGCCGAATTTGGCATTGATACTGAAAATGCCTTTGGTTTCTGGGACTGGGTTGGTGGCCGCTACAGCCTGTGGTCGGCTATTGGTTTGCCGATTATATTGGCTGTTGGTTATGACCGGTTTGAAGAAATGCTACGCGGCGGTGCCGCAATGGACGAGCATTTTAAAACGGCTCCGCTGGCGGAAAATATTCCGGTTATTCTGGGGTTGATCGGGGTGTGGTATCGCAACATTCTAGGGGCATCCAGCCACGCTATTTTGCCCTATGACCAGCATTTATCGCGTTTGCCGGCTTATTTGCAGCAAGCCGATATGGAAAGTAATGGTAAATCTGTTACCCGCGATGGCAAGCCGGTACAAACTTCTACCGGGCCGGTGATCTGGGGCGAACCTGGTACGAATGGGCAGCATGCCTTTTATCAGTTGATCCATCAGGGAACCGAACTTATCCCGGTTGATTTTCTGATTGCGGCAAAACCGCTTCATGACTTGCAAAATCACCATGACAAACTGGTGGCCAATTGTTTTGCCCAGGCTGAAGCCCTGATGGTTGGTAAAACCGAAACAGAAGTGCGCCAGGAGCTTGATTTACAAGGTATAGCTGCCGATGAAATCGATGTTTTAGCACCGCATAAGGTTTTTGCCGGGAATAAACCCAGCACCATGATCCTGTATCGCCAGTTGGACCCGTTCACGCTGGGGCGGTTGATTGCCATGTATGAACATAAGATTTTTGTTCAGGGTGTTGTTTGGAATGTAAATTCCTACGACCAGTGGGGTGTTGAACTTGGCAAACAGTTGGCAAAGGAGCTGTTGCCGATGGTGCAAGGGGCTGAAAGTGCAGACCAGCGCGATGCCTCGACCGCAGGCCTGATTGCAGAATTGCGAACGTTGCAATCCTGATCTTTCCGGGTTTTCTTGGATTTTACAAAGGCAGCGCAATACGTGGCGCTGCCTTTCTGTTTGGGCTGCAGTCGCACAAGTTTTAATACGAAGACGCACTTATCGGTCATTGGATAGATGCGTTGGCGTCGGGCGGCCCGTGCGGCGAAAGGCAAGGGCTTTGTCGAGCCCGACCGCCGATTGAGGGGCTTGTTGGCCGGTTTTGATCAACAAGCTTTGATATAGCAGGCACGGACTATTTACAAACCGCCATGATTGCACGGGCAGCTGATTCGCCGCTTTGAAACGCAGCTTCGATCCTTGCGCCCATGCACCAGTCGCCAGCGGCAACGATCCGGCCATCAAGCGATGACAGGTGACTTTGGCCCAGTGGCTTGATTGTGCGGGCATAACGCCAGCGATGGGCTTGCCGCATGACAATTGGCGGGGTGGTGATGTTCATGTCTTTAAACAATGATTGCAGGCGGGTTTCTATCAGATGGCCGACTGTTTCGGCGTCATTTTCCAGATGGTCCTGTGACCACTGTGGGGATGCGTGAATTGTCCAGCGGTCAAACATATTGTCTGGTGCTGCGGAAGGCGCGTTATTCGGGTTACGTCCGATCCATGCAATATCGGGATGGGCATCGGGTAAAACATCAAAACCCGTTGCTGCCTTGTTTTGGAATGCGATCATGACAGCCCAGCAAGGTGCCATTGTAACATCGCCAATGCCATCAAATCTGGGCGACAATGGCATGAGAATTTCGGCGCATTGCGGTGCGGGTATGGCAACGATAACGCCGTCAAAGATGCCGTGGGACTGTGGTTTTATACGGTGCCCGGAACGTGGTCCTTCCTGACTGAACAGTTCGAACTGTTCATTATCCAGTGGGCGGATTGCGGAGATGCGGGTGTTTTTATTGATGGTAAAACCACAATCAAGAGGTGCCACCAGATTGTTCATTGCCGGCGTGCCACGGAACCAGCCAGCATTGCTATCTTGATGGTTTTGCCTGTCGAGCGAGCCACCAGGTATGGAACGGGTGTTATTGTTTTGCTGTGGCACATGGGGTGTAGGAACCCATTGTTCTGCGGCACCTTTTTGTTGGGCCATTTTCAGGTATTTGATAAAATCAGGGTGGCGGGCCGTGGCAAATTGCGCACCGTGATTAAATATTCCAAAATCGCTACGCCGTGTTGCCAGTCGACCACCAAGGCCCCGGCTTTTTTCAAAAACATGCACGTCCAGACCTGCCAGGTGAAGAATGCAGGCTGCGTTTAACCCGGTAATGCCCGCTCCGATCACTGCAATTTTTTGTAAGGTCATGGTAAATGCGTTTCCTGTTGAAAATGCTACCTTTCTAATACGGTTCAGTGGCGTGAATGGCGCACAGCATTTGCAAAGATATTTATCAAAGCATCATATTACGGTCATGAAACTGTTACGCCCTTGTCCCATTGTGCGTGGCTTAACAAATTTCATTAATACAAAGGGCCAAGTCATGCGTCGTTCCATATTGCTGGCAGGTGTTGCCATTTCGGGCTTTTTATTGGCCAGCACAGGTAATGCAGCACAAATGAAAAACGACATTTCATTGCGTAGCGCCAACAGCCCGCTACATTCGCTGTCGATTACGCCGCTGGGTGAATATCGGACACAATTGTTTGATGAAGGTGGTGCTGAAATTGTTACGTTTGACGGGGCTAGCAAACGGGCATTTGTCGTCAATGGTGGCGATAAGGGAATTGATATTCTTGATTTGGCCGACCCGCTGAATGTGCGCAAAATTTCGACAATCGACCTGGCAAAATGGGGTAAGGCAGCCAACAGTGTTTCGGTACATGATGGGCTGGTTGTTGCAGCAGTTGAAAACACCGACAAGCAAGCACCTGGAAAGGCCGTTTTTTTTGACGTTAATGGTCACTTCAAAGCAGCCGTAACGGTTGGTGCACTGCCAGACATGATTAAATTTACTCATGACGGTAAATATGTGCTGGTAGCCAATGAAGGTGAACCGAATGACGCATTTGATAACGACCCGGAAGGAAGCGTTGCCGTTATTTCTGTGCCGTCGGATATTTCTAAAATTACAGATGAAAATGTCAGATTTGCCACCTTTGAGGGGCTAAATAATATTGATTTGCCGGTTGGCATGCGCACGGCAAATCCCGGTACATCCAGCGTCGCCCAGGATGTGGAGCCGGAATATATTGCGGTTAGCGCCGATGGCAGCAAAGCTTATGTGACATTGCAGGAAAACAACGCTATCGCGATTGTTGATATTGCAACCGCACGTGTGACGGATGTTGTTGGCCTTGGTTTTAAAAACCATTCTGTAAATGCCCTTGATGCTAGCAACAAAGATGATGCCATCAATATAAAGCCGTGGCCGGTGTTTGGCATGTATATGCCTGACACTATTGATGGTATTGAAATTGATGGGAAAAACTATTTTATTATCGCCAATGAAGGCGATTCTCGTGATTATGCCGGGTATAGCGAAGAGGCTCGCATTGGCGATTTAAAGTTGGACCCAACGGCGTTTCCTGATGCGAAAACATTGCAGGAAAAGAAAAATCTTGGCCGCCTGAAAGTCACAACGGCACAGGGTGACGTGGATGGGGACGGTGATTTTGACCAGCTTTATACCTTCGGCGGGCGGTCATTTTCGGTACTGAACGAGCAGGCCGGGATGATTTTTGACAGCGGGGACCAGTTCGAACAATATCTGTCTGCGCATTTTGCGAAGAATTTTAATTCTGACAGCAGTGAAAATGGCAGTTTTGATGATCGTTCGGATGATAAAGGCCCGGAACCGGAAGGGGTTACCAGTGGCTATGTCAACGGTACACCCTATGCATTTATCGGTTTGGAACGTCAGGGCGGTTTTATGGTTTATGACCTTACCAACCCTGCAAACCCGCAATTTGTGACTTATCATACCGACCGCAAATTTGATGGGGATCCCAAAAATGACAGTGCAGGTGAACTGGCCCCCGAAGGTATGTTGTTTATTGATGCTGATAACAGCCCAACCGGTAATGCGATGTTGGTGATCGCCTCGGAGGTTTCGGGTAGTACCAAGGTTTATGACCTTAAATAAAATTCCGCCCGGCCCATAAGTGCTGTACGGATAGAAGTGTTTTAATGGCGGGCCAGGTTTTAATTTGGCTCGTCATTTTTGCCTGTGAAGTGAAATTGGCAGGGGGACACACGCAGAATGCTTCAAATTGTTACAAAAACCGACTACACTCCGCCGCAATCGGCCAAAGCCATTGATTTTACAGGAGACAGAGCCTGAATTCCCGTCGTGAACCCCATATTCTTGTTGTCGATGATGACCAGGAAATACAGAAACTGTTGAAAAAGTTTCTGATGCAGCACGGATATCGTATGACCACGGTTTCCGACGGGACGGAAATGCGCAAGGCATTGCGGGACTGGAATATTGATCTTTTGATTCTCGATATCATGCTGCCCGGCGAAGATGGCTTTGCCCTGTGCCGGGACGTGCGTCGCACCTCGAAAATTCCGATTATCATGCTGACTGCTGTTGGCGAGGATACCGACCGGATTTTGGGGCTGGAACTGGGCGCAGATGATTATTTGACCAAACCGTTTAACCCGCGTGAATTGCTGGCGCGCATTCGTGCCATTTTCCGTCGGGCCGAAACCGGCACGACGGAAATTGTTGAAAACAGTTCCGAAAAAGTTCGTTTTGGTAATTGGGTGCTGAATTTGGGATCGCGGGAATTGCGCGATGCGGATGACGTGGTCGTTCATTTATCAACCGGAGAATTTTCTCTGCTGCGTGCCCTGGTAAAGCATAACAAGCGCCCGTTATCGCGCGACCAGCTGGTTGATATTGTTCGCGGGCAAAGTTCGATCCCGTTTGATCGCAGTATTGATATTCAGATCAGCCGGTTGCGGCGTAAAATTGAAAAAGATGCCAAAAACCCGAAACTGATAAAAACTGTGCGCGGTATTGGTTATCAGTTTTGCGCCGACGTTTCCCCGCTTTAGGCCGGAGGGCAGGCGGTGCAGGGTGTATTGGAAAAATCCCGCAGGTTTAAACCGCGCACTTTGGGCGGTCGCATTTTTTTGATCATGATGATTGGCGGGCTGATTATTGCCGGGCTTGCCAGCATGGCATCAATTTACGTTATTGACCGCTCGGAACGCATCAGCAAAGCCTATACGCTGGGTTTTACCATTCGTGAGCTGGTACTGATTGCGGAAAACCCCGAATTGCGCGGCAACGCCCGCAATGTTGGTGCGCAGGATGGCCTTCATGTCGAATTGTTGCCAGTACAGGAAGTCGAAAGCCTGCTTTTGTATTCGCGCCCGGCCCAGCATATTGCCATGCCGGTGCGGTTGGGGGATGCAGGATGGCCCAGTGCGGTGAAAGTTCATTTTCGACACGGAAGGCTTAGTGTTGAACAGCGCGACGTGATTGAACAAGCCAAAAGCCCCAGTCTGTTTTTTGCCCAGTTATCCCGCGAAATTGCCCGGTTGGGGTTAAAGGCCCAGATCGAGCTTACCCTGCCATCGGGGCGCCGTATGATGCTGTCTCATGCCCGGTTATGGAACGATTATGCGTCGCCCTCGGTTGTATTTATTATGTTTTTGGTGGGCGTTATTGCCGTTCTGGCAGTATTTGCCGCATTGGCCGATTTGTTGGCGGGACCATTTAAAACACTGGCAAGCGCCATTCGCAAAAATGGTGACGAGGTTGAAGGCGAACCAGTTGAAGAACGTGGCCCAACCGAAGCGCGATCAATGGCGGAAGCCTATAATGCCCTACGTCAGCGCATAGCCCGGATGCTGGAAGATCGCACCCGGATGCTGGCTGCCATCTCGCATGATTTGCGGACACCCAGCACAAGGTTGCGGTTGCGGGCCGAATTTATTGATAATGATGAATTACGTGAAACCGTGTTGCGTGACCTTGATGAAATGGATGAACTTCTAAGTGACGCACTGGATTTTCTGGGTGACTGGATTCACAAGGAAGAGGAACGGACTGTCGATTTTACATCTGTTCTTGAAGCCATTTGTGATGACTACGCCGATTTGGGGCGCCCGGTGATGTTTGAAGGGCCGAAGCCGCTAACATTTAATCTGGTGAACACCGTGTTTGGCAGCAAAAATGATGAAGCCCATTCGTTTGGAGATAAACGCAGTATTCGCCTGACCTGCCGGGCGGGCACATTGAAGCGGGCCTTTACCAACCTGATTAACAATGCGCTGAAATATGGTCATCGGGCCTATGTTAGCCTGGATGCTACCGCAGATGACGTTATTGTGGTTATTCATGATGAAGGACCGGGCATCCCCGAAGACGAACAGGACAAGGTGTTTTTGCCGTTTTACCGGGTTGAAGGATCGCGTGCGCGCAGCACTGGCGGGAGCGGGCTGGGACTATCGATTGTGAAAACAGTCATTGATGCACATGAGGGGCATATTACCCTTGGCAATATGCCCCGTCGCGGGTTGAAGGTCACGATAAGGCTGCCCCGCAAAGTACAAATGCAGGCACCGTCTGGCAGTTAAATTACCAGACGGTTACGGTATGATGGGCCTGCTCACGAATTTCGGACATCGCGTAAAAAGGCATCGACTTCACGTTGAATGTGCGCAGCACGTTCACTTAGATCGCGGGCAGATCCCAAAACGTCCTTTGATATTTCACCCGTTTCCAAAACAACCTGGTTGGCCTGGCCGACATCATCGGCGGCGCGCCGGGTGGTGGAATTGGCAGCTTGGGCATTTTGTGAAATTTCGCGTGTGGCCGATGCCTGCTGTTCGATGGCATCCGACAAATTGGCCGTGATTGCATCTAGCGCACCGATGGTATCGCTGATTGCCTTTATTTCGCCGCGGGTTTCTTGTGTTGCGGTTTGAACCGCTTTAACACGGGTTTCTATATCCGCTGTTGCCTTTGCTGTCTGGTCCGCCAGATGTTTGACCTCGTTGGCAACAACGGCAAAACCTTTACCGGCGTCGCCAGCGCGGGCTGCTTCGATGGTGGCATTCAAGGCCAGCATATTGGTTTGGGTAGCGATATCGGAAATCAGGGTAATAACATCGCCAATTTCAATGGCAAGCTGGTTAAGCTGATCCATGCTTTGGGCGGAATCTTCGGCCCGGGCCGAGGTTGATTTGGCAATATGGGTGGATTCACTTGTTTGACGGCGAATTTCACCAATAGAGGCCATCAGCTGTTCGGCAGCGGCCGCAACTGTTTGTACGGATGATGCCGTTTCCCGCGTGGCGCGTGCCGCACTATCGGAACGTTCGGCACTTAATGTGCTGTGTTTGCCCAGACTTTCAGCTGACTGGTGCATGGTTTGGGCGGCAACGCCAATATCACTGGCAAGCGATTTGATCCGTTTTTCAAAATTGTCTGCCATGGCATTAAGTGCGTTTTTGCGTTCCTGTGTTGCCTGTACACGCTGGTTTTCCTCGCGGTCGTTGGCAACACGAATTTCAGCGGCATTATTACGGAAAACCTCTAATGTACGGTTCATTGCCGAAATTTCGTCGGAACCTTTGTCTTCAATGGTGATGTCGGTATTGCCATGGGCAATTTCATTCATGGCGTTGCGCATGCCTTCCAGCCGCGCAATCAGGCCGCGCCCAACATACAGCCACGCAAGCAACCCGGCAAAAACCAGTGATGCAATGCCAATGGCGATTAAGGCCCACCGTCCCTGAATGATAACCCTGGTTGATTGTTCTTCCACCGCACGGGCCTGCTTTCCGGCGGCGGTTGCAACTCCCTGAACTCCCATTGTTTCAACGGTTTCACGCACATTGTTCAGTTCGTTTCCAGCCGTTTGGCGGGCTTCAATTGCTGTGTGTTGCGGGCCGATGATAACATCGGGTACGCCCAGTTTTTGTGCTGCTGATATTAAATCAGCCTGGTTTTTAAGGGTGTTTGATAATTGGTTGGTGGTTTTACCAATGTCGCCGAGGCGGTTTGAAAGTTCGTTAAGGACGGCCATGTCGGGGGTGGCTGCCGCCTGATTTTGATAGCCGATGGCTAGATTGCCAACGGATTCAAGCCGGGCCATTGTAATGAGGGCCGTCAAGTCGTGGTTTAATAATCCGCCCAGATCAGACTGGGTTTGTTGCTGGATGCTGGCTGTTTTGGTGCGCAAACTTTCATCGGCCGCATTTACCACAGGTAAAATGGCGTCACGAAAAGCGGTTTGTGTGGCTAATAATTCGGTTTTGCGGTCATTGGCAAGTCGCGACCAGGTTGTTGTCGCCCGTTCGATGGCATCAAGTTCCTGTTTGCGCAAGTCAAACAACCCGCCGCGTGTGCTTCCCAGTTTGAAAAAATCACCAATTGGCTTTTTAAGGGTGGGCGCAATTGTTTCGGGGATTTTACGATTGTCGCGGTAAAATTTCAGAAACTGTTTTTTGAATTCTTTGGCCTGGTCTGCGGTTTGCGATGCGGTTCCGGCAACCATCAGGGCATAGGCCTCGGCGACCAGTGCGTTTAAATGAAACCGTTCAGCATCGGGTAGGGAAAGACCATTGACCGATTGATTAAGGCTGCCGAAGGTTTCGTGTAATTTGGCTTCCAGTCCTTCGCGGGCATTGCGAAAAACAGCACTGGATTGCGTTGTTGCCGTGATTTCGTTTTGGCGAATGGCGAAGATATTGTTGTTACCCTGCCCAAACCCGATCAGGGTTTCCGTAATCTGTTGCAGGTCCGGCGAGCCTGAGGCGCCGCCTAATTCTTGCAATTGCTGACTGGCGGCGTCAAATTTGGTTTGTAGTTCGTTTAACAGGGCAGGGCTTGCGGCATTTGCAGCCTCGATGAGCAAGCCCACCACCCGGTTTCCTTCTGCTTGCAAGGTCAGGGTCGTGCGTAGCGTACCAACTTCGTTGGAAATAAGTTGGTCAAGGTTTTTGCTGGCAGTTGCAATGACGTTATTGCTGTTATTAACCAGGTTGGCATTTGCCGCATCAATATGCTGGCTAACCTGTTTGCGAAACTCGTCGTGCTGATTGCGCAGCGCGGCGATGTTTTGTGTGACCTGATTATCATTTTTCTGCCGGGTTTGTGCCGCCGAGATCAGGGATGATAAATGTGGGCGCAATTGCCCGGCATCTTTTTCAAGGTCGGTGCCGGTTGTTGCTTCTTCCAGCTTTTCCATCCGGCTGATAGCCCGTGTCGACAGACTTTGAATATCAGCCTGGGGGTTGGTTGCCATTTCGGATGCCAGAACAGCAATCGCGTTGCTTTCGTCGGCCGCTTTTAAGGCCGATGTCACAGAGGATGTGTGAGTAACTTCATTTAGCGAAGAGGCAATCCGCTCGATTGATATAATGCCAACGATTGCGGCAATTGCAGTCAGTGCTGCCATTGCGCCAAAAGATGCCCCCAATTTAAAACGTATTCCTGCACCTTTGGTGCGGTTCGGGGTGGTCATATGTCGTTCCTCCCTAAAAGAACGTATTTTTTATGTGTTATTTATACGCACGATAAATGCCGGTTCTAATTGACCAGCTTGCTTATCAGCGCATTCACAATAGCAAAAATAATGGCGGGTGGCCCCCAGAACCACCCGCCATTCAGATCAGATCCGAAGTTCCGTTGTTGGATCAAACAGACTGATCTGATTCATATCCGCAGAGAATGTCATCATTTCTCCGGGGTTTGTCGCGCGGTCCGGTCTGACGCGGGCGACGATTTCCTTTCCACCAAGATTGATCACCGTCATGGTGTCGGCACCGGTGGGTTCAATGACTTCGACTTTGGCATCGAAATTGACATATTGGCTGCCGGGTTTATCCGACCCTGTGCGTTTGTGGGTCAGCCCTTCGGGGCGAATACCAAAAACAACATCCTTGCCAACCCAGGACTTATAGCTTTCCGGGCTGTTTTCAAGCAGCGGCAAAACAACTTTTTGGCCGTTATTGTCAAACGTCACGGCAATTTTACCGTTATCGTCAACCAGTTTGGCTTCAATGAAATTCATCGACGGCGAGCCGATGAAACCGGCAACAAACATGTTGTTCGGTTTTTCATAGATATGTTGCGGCGTATCGAACTGTTGCAGGATGCCGCCTTTCATCACGGCAATGCGTGATGCCAGGGTCATGGCTTCGATCTGGTCGTGGGTTACGTAAACGATGGTGGACCCAAGACGATGATGAAGTTTTTTGATTTCGGTACGCATATCAACGCGCAGCTTGGCATCCAGGTTTGACAATGGTTCGTCAAACAGGAAAATGTCCGGGTTCCGCACCAGTGCACGGCCCATGGCAACACGCTGACGCTGACCACCGGAAAGCTGGGACGGTTTGCGGTCCAGCAGGTTTTCGATTTGTAGCAGGCGAGCGACATCATCGACGGCCTTGTCACGTTCGGATGCCGAAACACCCCGAATTTCAAGACCAAAGGTGATGTTTTTGCGAACTGTCATGTTGGGATAAAGCGCATAGGACTGGAACACCATGGCGATGTTACGATCCTTGGGATGCACGTTATTGATAACGCGATCACCAATGCGAATTTCACCGTCAGACGATGTTTCCAGACCGGCTATCAGGTTAAGCAGGGTCGATTTGCCGCAGCCAGACGGGCCAACAAGAACGAGAAACTCGCCGTCTTCAATCGCCAGATTGATTTCTTTGAGGACCTCGACAGATCCGAAAGTCTTGCGGACTTTATCAAGGGTGAGTGATGCCATTTCTTTATCCCTTCACCGAACCGGCGGTCAGGCCACGGACGAAATATTTACCTGCCAGCACATAGACAAGCAGTGTCGGAAGCCCGGTCAGCAATGCTGAGGCCATATCAACGTTGTATTGCTTAACGCCCGTCGTGGTGTTGACGATATTATTGAGGGCGACAGTCATCGGTGCACTGCCACCAGAACTAAACGAAGCACCGAACAGGAAGTCATTCCAGATCTGGGTAAACTGCCAGATGATGGAAACAACAATGATCGGGCCGGAAATCGGCAGGATGATCCGCCAGAAAATGGTAAAGAAACCGGCACCGTCGATGGTTGCCGCTTTGACCAGTTCATCCGGGATCGACACGTAGTAATTGCGGAAGAACAACGTGGTAAAGCACAGGCCATATACCACATGGACCAGAACCAGCCCCATGGTTGAATTGGCGATACCAAGTTTGCCCAAGGTCACTGACATTGGTAAAAGCACAACCTGAAAAGGCACAAAGCAGCCAAACAACAACATGGCAAAGACGATGTTCGCGCCCTTGAACCGGAATTTGGTCAGGGCATAGCCGTTTAACGCCCCAAGGATGGTCGAGATCAAAACTGCCGGAATGGCCATCTGGACCGAGTTCCAGAAGAAGGTTTTGATGCCTGAGCATTCAACACCCACGCAGGCTTCGTTCCAGGCATAATTCCAGGCGTCGAAGGTAACTACACGGGGTAGGGAGATGAGCGATCCTTCGCGAATTTCCGTTAGTGATTTCAGCGATGTCGTAATCATCACAAATAACGGAAACAGGTAATAGATCGAAAACAGGATCAGAACCAGATAGAGCAGGCCGCGCAAGAGGGTATGTTTTAACCCTGAATCCTGACCGTAGGTTTGGAGATCAGCCATTTTTCTTGCCCCCGCGCAGTTCGGAATACAGATATGGCACAATGATCGCCATCACGGTTGCCAGCATCATCATGGCACTGGCGGCACTGATGCCCAGCTGGTTACGCTGGAAGGCCATTGTGTACATGAAGGTTGCCGGAAGATCGGATGAATAACCTGGTCCACCACCGGTAAGGGCAATCACCAGGTCGAAACTTTTGACTGCCAGATGGGCAAGAACGACGATTGCGCTTAGAAATACCGGGCGGATCGAGGGAATGATAATGCCGAAATAAATACGTGGCAGGCTTGCACCATCCATATAGGCAGCACGGATAATGTCCTGATCTACGCCGCGCAGGGCGGCAAGGAACATGGCCATGATAAAGCCCGATGCCTGCCAGACGGCGGCAATGACAACTGTGTAAATCGCAAAATCGGAATTCACCAGCCAGTCAAACTTGAAACTTGCCCATCCCAGATCATGCATCATCTTTTCAAGACCAAGACCGGGATTGAGGATCCATTTCCATGTGGTGCCGGTCACAATGAAGGACAGCGCCATCGGGTAAAGGAATATTGTTCGCAGAACGCCTTCTGCCCGGATGCGCTGATCAAGCAAAACAGCCAGCAGGCAGCCCAGGAAAAGGCAGATAACGATAAAAAGACCGCCGAAAATCAGCAGGTTTTCGATGGCAACATGCCAGCGTTCCATTTGCCACAGGCGTTCATATTGCCGCAGCCCGGCCCAGTCATAGACCGGCATCATGCGCGATTTGGAAAACGCCATCCAGGCGGTCCAAATAATGAAGCCGTAGACGAAAAACAGGGACGCCGCAAAGGATGGTGCCACAACGATCTTGGACAGATTGCGTTGCAGGCTGGCCATCAGGTTGCTTTCGGTGCTTGAAGAAGCCCCCATGCCCTTTGCCTCAAAATAATTAAAAGATAAGGGAAGCTGGCCCCGAAACCGTGTTTCGGGGCCAGTGATTATTGCCAGATCGGCAATGCGGATGCGATCTTAAGATCAGTCTTTGGCAAGCTCGATTGCTTCAGCAAGGCGGTTGACCGCTTCGTCCGAAGACATATCCGAGTTGAAGTGTGCCGTTACGACGTCAACAATGGCGCCCGAGAGATGACCGGGCAGTGCCATGCCATGTGCCATTGACGGCAGGAAACCACCGGTTTTTTCGTCAGCAGCCATGTCGGCAGCCGATTTTTTGGCGCAATCGTCAAAATCATCCAGTGACACACCGGTACGTGCCGGGATCGAACCCTTGAGAAGGTTGAAGGTTTTCTGGAATTTTTTGCCGACGATCAGCTCGGCCAGAAGTTTTTGACCTTCGATTTTGTCTTCGCCGTCAACTTTGAACATTGCAAAGCTGTCAGTGTTAAACAAGAAGCCATTGCCATTGTCAGCCGGGGTTGCAGAGCAAAGGAAGTCTTTGCCCGGGACTTTACCCGCTGCAAGGAATTCGCCTTTTGCCCAGTCGCCCATGATTTGCATGGCGGCTTTGCCATTCATAACCATGGCAGTTGCCAGGTTCCAGTCACGACCCGGGAAGTCCGGATCAACATAACCGCGGATCTGGCGCATTTCGTCGAACACTTTTTTCATGGTGTCAGATTTGAGTGCGTCTTCGTCGAGGTCTACCAGAGCTTTCTGGAAGAATTCCGGACCACCCATGCCAAGGACGACGGTTTCAAAAATCGTCGCGTCCTGCCACGGCTGACCACCATGTGCCAACGGCGTAATGCCGGCAGCTTTCAGTTTGTCTGCCAGGGTGTTGAATTCTGCCCAGGTTTTCGGTCCTTCCTTCGCGCCGACTTTTGCCAGCAGTTCCGGGTTTGACCAAATCCAGTTGACCCGGTGAATGTTCACCGGAACGGCGACATAATCACCCTTGTATTTCATGATGTCCTGGATGCGCTTGGGAATGACTTCATCCCAATTTTCTTTTTTTGCGACATCATCCAGGTTTGCCAGTGCACCCTGTTCGGCCCATTCCTGAATGGACGGGCCTTTAAGCTGTACGGCACTTGGGGCATCGCCGGAAAGAACGCGTGACCGCAGAACAGTCATTGCAGCATCGCCAGCGCCGCCCGCTACCGGGCTGTCCTGCCATTTGCCACCGTGTTCCTCGAAATCCTTTTTCAGGGCTGCAACAGCTTTTGCTTCTCCGCCCGAAGTCCACCAATGCAGGACTTCGGCGGTCGGTTCTGCATGTGCCAACGATGCAGAAGCAAGTGCGGCAATACCGACACTGGCAGCGAGAATGGATTTGCTAAGTTTCATTTAGGGTTTCCTCCCTGGTTTTAAACCAATTGCAGCGACACCATGCTGCGAGAGGGCCTTTATTGCATCCACAAAACTGTAACAGGTCGTTTCTGGATATGGATTTGAAATGTATTGTTACAAAAAATACAATTCCATCATGATTATAATGGGATTCAGGCAATGTTGATTAGTACATTTTACAGAATGGTAGTTTGCACGCGTGGGAATAAATGCGGCAGGTGCCGGTTTTCTGTTGTTATCGTGCAATGAGCCGAAGCGGGTAGGGCATTTTACACTACATGTAACAAAAGTAGTTCCCGGTCAGGGCTTCCTCGCAAATTTAGGGGCCCTGGCCGGCGAACCAACATCACATTTTATTCTTTTGCCAGTTCAAGAGACTGAACCAGTTTGTCGACAGCATCTTGCGACGACATTTCAGAATTAAAGTGCGCTGTAACGGTATCGACAATGGTGCCTGTCAGGTTGCCCGGCAGCGCCATGTCTACACCGACCGAGGGTAAAAAGCCGTCAGATGCCTGTGAAGCCTTCATGTCTTTTTCCGATTGCAGAGCGCATTCGTCGAATTTATCCATCGGCACGCCAAGGCGCGCCGGAATAGAGCCTTTAAGCAGGTTAAAGGTTTCCTGGAATTTTTGACCCAGAATTAAACTGGCAAGCAGGTTTTGCCCCTCGACCTTATCCGCGCCTTCGACATGGAACATGGCGAAGCTGTCGGTATTAAACAGATAGCCATGGTTTGACGGTGTGGCCGTACAGAGGAAATCTTTACCAGGGACTTTCCCTGCTGCCATGAATTCGCCTTTTGCCCAATCTCCCATGACTTGCATGGCGGCTTTGCCATTCATAACCATGGCCGTTGCCAGGTTCCAGTCACGACCGGAAAAGTCATTATCGACAAAACCGCGTAGAATGCGCATTTCGTCGAACACCTTTTTCATGGTGTCAGATTTCAGAGCGTCTTCGTCTTGTTCAATAAGGGCCTTTTGATAGAAGCCGGTACCACCAATACCCAAAACGACATTCTCAAACAGAATGGTTTCCTGCCATGGTTGCCCGCCAAGAGCGAGCGGGACAATGCCTTGCGCCTGCAGCTTTTCGGCCAGTTTGTTGAAGTCCTCCCAGTTTGAGGGAACTTCGGATGCCCCGGCTTTGGCCAGAACTTCGGGGTTGGCCCATATCATATCGGTGCGGTGAATATTGACCGGCACGGCGACATAATGCCCGTCATATTTCATAAGGGTGCTAAGGCGTTTAGGCAGGATTTCGTCCCATTTTTCTTTTTGGGCGACGTCATCGAGATTAGCAAGAGCCCCTTGTTCAGCCCATTCCATGATCGCAGGGCTTTTTAATTGTACAGCGGTTGGGGCATCCCCTGATAAAACCCGGGAACGCAATACTGTCATGGCGGCAGAGCCACCACCACCAGCCACGGGGCTATCGATCCATTTGCCGCCATGGGCTTCAAAGTCGTTTTTTAGGGCAACGGCGGCTTTGGCCTCTCCACCCGAGGTCCAGTAGTGCAAAACTTCGACTGTTGGTTCGGCCTGGGCGAGTGCCGGGGTGACCAGCGCTGTTGCACAAAGAATAGCGCCAAGTGTTTTCGTGTTGAACCGTGATTTAAGCGAATACATTTTTTCCTCCCGTTTTTTATGATGTAGCGACCATGCGACGGGAAGTCGGGTTTTGCATCCCGAATGGTGTAACAGAATATTGCCAGACGCCATTTTGAAACGAACTGTTACAATAAATGATAGCGCTAACATTGTATCTGTGATGATGGAGCGTTCTTTGCGCTGTCAGATGAACTTCACTTGGTCACTGATCCAAAGTTGCAAGCGCCTTGTTGCCGACTTTGGGGAGCAGGCAAGTTTCCACTTTGACGAGGTCACGGGAGGGGAAAGAGGGCTTTTTATTTCATTGTACAAGGGGCGACGACGGAATGAAGCGAATGTGGGTGCGGTGCGATATAATTGCGCAGAAGCAAAAAAGGCTTGTTTTTCTGTTGTTTATGGACGGATAGGTAGTTCAAAATCTAATTGAACCCATTCAATTATGACTATTTGGAACAGATGATATGCAATCTTGGTGGATTGAGATGTTTGATCAATTTCGTCATATTGCAACGCAGAAGAACGGAGCAGAGCGCATCCGGCAACATAATGAAGCCGAGATTTGAGCGCTCATCAGTTTGAAACACAGGAGGTTCAACATGTTCTTGTCCAGTATCATCGTTGCTGTTCGTCGTTGGGCCTATGCACGGTCAGTCGCGAACGAACTTTACGATCTCGACAGCCGTGATTTGGATGATGTCGGGATTTCCCGCTGGCAGATCAAAGACGTTGCACGCAAAGCTGCACGTGACGCGATCGCTTAAGCAGGCGGAAATAGATCGACAGCGTCTAACTAGTAGGCTGCTGTATGCAGAAGCCGGGCCATTGTGACCCGGCTTTTTGTATGTCTGGTCATCCTCTGCGCGCCAGCACCATATATAAATGACGATATGAACGCCGTCCGGTTCAGATTTTCATCCATCCATATATTTTAATCGGTATTGACCACAATCGACCTTATCTTTCCTGCAAGCCCGCCCCGGAGGGGCTGTCAGATGGTACTTCCGATTCGCATCGCCAGTTAAACAGATGTATCGATGAAATAATCCTCAAACTGCGTAACGATAATTGTTTGCACGATGTTTGTTAAGATTGATTTTTACTTCGACAAATTCTTTACCATGTTTTGCAAAAAATCGTTAAGTTATTGATAGTGGTAATCAATGACGTCGTTTTCCCTTGAATTAATTGGTGCTACTTCCCAGAATAGGCGTTAGCCAAATGGAGGAGACCCAATATGAAAGGTGATCGGCAGATCATTGGTTACCTTAATCGCATCCTCACGAACCAGTTGACCGCGATTAATCAATATTTTTTGCACGCCCGCATGCTCAAAAACTGGGGTGTCGCGGAAATGGGCGAATATGAATTCAAATTGTCCATCAAGGAAATGAAGCGCGCCGACGATTTGATCGAGCGCATTTTGTTTCTTGACGGGCTGCCGAACTTGCAGAATCTCAACAAATTGCTGATTGGCGAGAATGTTGGCGAGATCGTTGAATGTGACGTGAAGTACGAGCTGTCTGCGTTGCCATTGCTGCGTGAAGCTATTTCTGCCTGCGAAAAGGCAGAAGACTTTGTTACCCGCGATTTGCTTGTTTCTTTTCTGGAAGATCAGGAAGAGCATGTCGACTGGCTCGAAACCGAGCAGTGGCAGCTTGATAATGTCGGTGTTCAGAATTACATCCAGAGCCGTTCAGGCGACGGCGACTAATCATTCAGGGAGCGTGCGCCATGAAAGGCAGCCAGAAGGTTATTGATATTCTTAATCGGCAATTAACCGCCGAATTGTCCGCTGCGGACCAATATAACACCCATGCGGAAATGTATCTCGATTGGGGGCTTCATGCCCTGTATGAGCGGATGCATCATGAAAAAGACGAAGAACTTGATCACGCCAAGCGTTTGATCGAGCGTATTTTGTTTCTGGAAGGGGTGCCCGATACGGCATCGCGTACGCCGATTAGCGTTGGCCAGACGGTTCCGGAAATGATGAAAAACGATCTTGATCATGAATATATGGTGATCAAGTATCTTAAAGAATCCATCAAGGTTTGCGAAGCCGAGGGTGACTATCAGACCCGTAATGTTCTGACTCAGCTTCTTGACGATAGCGAGGAAGATCATGCGCACTGGATCGAACAGCAGATTCGCCTGATCGATATGATGGGTCTTCAAAATTATATTCAGTTCCGCGCTGTAGGTGAACCTTCGCCGCATGGCTAAGGCTTACACTCAAGTCTAAGGCGGACGTTTAAATAACGTGTCGAGGAAAGGGCTGCCAGATTTGGCGGCCCTTTCTGTTTTTGGGTGCAAATTTTTGTAAACGTACAATATGAAGCCCGCCTTTGATTGGGGCTGTTTTGCGGACAGAAAGGGCATTTGTGATCGGAGGTGGTGGTTCGGGCCCGCCGCGGCGAATTTACTTTAACAGAATGCTTGACCTTCCTGTCGCTGGAAACTTTATGTTGTCATACATATTGAAAAAGCGAGGTGTTCGCGATGACAGCAATGACAAAGCCACAGAGTGAAGGCAGCGATGTGACGTTACAGGTGGACGGCATGAGCTGTGCATCGTGTGCGGGGCGCGTGGAGAAGGCGATCAACAAGATCGATGGTATTGGCGAGGTGGATGTCAACCTGGCCATGAATACCGCCCATGTTCGGTTTGACGAAAATGGCAAGGCTGGAATTCGCGATGTCGCGTCCGCCATTCGTAACGCGGGCTATAGTGTTTCAGAACAGAAGCTGGCCTATGATATTGATGGCATGACTTGTGCCAGCTGTTCCGGACGGGTGGAAAAGGCGCTGGGTAAACTGCCCGGTGTGACCGAAGCAACGGTTAATTTGGCGATGGAACGGGCCGATATTTCAGTGATTTCTGGAATGGTAAGTGACAGTCAGGTGATTGCAGCAGTTGAGAAAGCGGGCTATCACGCAGTTTCCCGTAATCAAAAACTGTCTAATGACAATAAGGCCGAAAAAACCTCCGATCATGCTTTGTGGTGGTTGGCTGCGTCGATCATATTATCGGCGCCGTTAATCGGACAAATGATATGGATGTATCTTGGGGTTGATTTTCGCCTGTCCGCCTGGGTTGAGCTTGCCTTGGCAACACCGGTGCAGTTTGTCATTGGCTGGCGGTTTTACCGCGGGGCGTGGTTGGCATTGCGCAACCGTGCAGCCAATATGGATGTGCTGGTCGCATTGGGCACGTCGGCAGCCTATTTTCTGAGCCTTTATAATATGGTGCAACCTGGCATAAGTGGGGCAGGGCACCTGTATTTTGAGGCATCAGCCACGATCATTACCCTGATCCTGGGGGGTAAGATTATGGAAGAACGCGCCAAGCGTGGGGCATCGGCCGCCATTCGTGAATTGATGGCGCTACGCCCACGCAAGGCGCGCAGGCTGGATGTTGAAACGGGTGCAGAAACCGAGGTTTCTGTTGATGATTTGAACGTTGACGACATCGTACGCGTGCGTCCTGGTGAAAAACTGCCTATTGATGGTGAGGTGGTTGCCGGGGAAAGCGAAATTGATGAATCACTGATTACCGGCGAAACACGGCCTGTATTACGCAGCACAGGTGACGCGGTTGTTGGCGGCGCTGTTAACGGGACAGGGCGCATTGACATCCGGGTAAATGCGGTTGGCGAAGATACGACATTGTCGCGGATTATCCGGCTGGTAGAGCAGGCCCAAACGGGCAAAGCCCCGGTGCAGCAAATGGTTGACAAGGTAGCTGCTGTTTTTGTGCCCGTCATTATTATGATTGCCTTGTTAACACTTGCCGGGTGGTTGATCGCGGGGTTTGGCCTTGAGGCAGCGATTGTTGCATCTGTGTCGGTGTTGGTAATTGCCTGTCCATGTGCCCTGGGCCTGGCAACGCCAACGGCTTTGGTTGCCGGAACAGGGGCGGCAGCAAAGGCTGGCATTCTGATCCGCAATTTTGAAGCGCTTGAACATGCCCATAATGTCGATGCCGTGATTTTTGATAAAACAGGTACGCTTACTGAAGGGGTGCCGACGGTTCATGATGTTGTTCCAGCCCATGATTTTGGCAACAAAACTGAACTGCTGCGTCTGGCGGCGTCGCTTCAGCGCGCAAGCGAACATCCATTGGCCCACGCCGTGGTGCAGGCCGCAAATGACGATGATTTGAAACTGGCCAATGTCGATAATTTCAAAAGTACGACGGGTGCCGGTGTTAGCGGCACAGTCGACGGGCGACCTGTTCTGATTGGGACGGAAGCCTTGTTACGCGATAATAACGCAACATTGCCCGAGGCCGATATAACCAGGGCTATTGGCGATGCAGAACACAAGGGCAGAACAGTTGTACTGGTGGCTGTGGACGGCAAGTTTGCCGGGTATCTGACCCTGGAAGATAAAATTCGCGAAAGTGCCATTGCCGCCGTTAAACACCTCAAGCAGCGCGGTATTGTCAGCATTATGTTGTCGGGTGATGCCGAAGATGTTGCCGCCCATGTTGGGCAGGAAATTGGCATGGATAGCTGGCGTGGGCGCATTCGTCCGCAAGACAAGGCCCGTGAAGTTAAAAAACTGCGCAAGGAAGGCCGTCATGTTGCGATGGTGGGTGATGGTATTAATGACGCCCCCGCATTGGCCGCGGCAGATGTCGGCATTGCGATGGGGGGCGGCACTGACGTTGCCATGGAAACCGCCGGCATTACCCTGATGCGATCAGACCCGGCATTGGTGGCCGGGGCGATTGATATTTCCATCGCTACCCGACGCAAGATTACACAAAACCTGTTCTGGGCATTTGGTTACAACGTGATCGGGGTACCACTTGCAGCATTTGGTATTTTAAGCCCGGCGATTGCAGGGGCAGCGATGGCGTTAAGTTCGGTGTCGGTTGTGACCAATTCATTGATGTTGCGACGCTGGCATGTGCGCAATGAGGGAGGGCAAAAATGAATATTTCCGATGCCGCACAGGACAGTGGCCTGCCTGCCAAAACCATTCGCTATTACGAAGAAATCGGGTTGGTTCACCCGGGGCGCCTTGCCAATGGATATCGTGACTACAGTGATCAGGATTTGCATAAATTGCGGTTTTTGCAGCGATCGCGCGGTTTGGGTTTTTCGATAGAGGATTGCAGGACGCTGTTGTCCTTATACGAGGATCACAATCGCGCATCTGCTGATGTACGCCAGATTGCAAAAGCGCATCTCGACGATATTGACCGTAAAATTGCAGAACTAAAGAGCCTTCAGACGACATTGCGTCATCTGGTGCATCAATGTCATGGCGATGACCGGCCTGATTGCCCGATTATCGAGGATTTGGCCGGTCCGTCAGCATGATATGGCAACGGGGCCATACCCGTTAATGCCCGGTGTAAACTGGAACTATCTAAAATAGAGAGAGAAACAACCTGTGAAGAACAAATGGGGTTACAGTGCAATCGCGCTGGGCGTAGTCGTGCTTGCTATTGTCGGGTATCAGTATTTCAAACCCGGTCAATCACAGTCGCCAGCTGCAAATATTGATGCATCAGACCTGCATCTGGTGGCGGCAGGCAAAAAAATTTACGATGCCAATTGCGCATCCTGCCATGGCGATAAGCTGGAAGGCGAGGCAAATTGGCAAAAACGCGGACCTGATGGTTTGTTACCGGCTCCGCCCCATGATGCCAGCGGCCATACATGGCATCATCCTGATGATATGCTGTTTGATCTGACCAAATACGGTCCGGCTAAAATGGTTGGAAATGGCTATCAAAGCACGATGCCGGCATTTGAAGGTACATTGTCGGATGACGATATTGTTGATGTGCTGTCCTATATTAAAAGCCGTTGGCCCGATGAAATTCGCAAACGGAATGATCAAATGAATGCAGCCGCGCAGGCTGAAAAATAAAATCTGATTGTGCCCTATGGAAAACCTGCTACCCGGCAGATTTCAGGGGCTTACCCGGCGTGCGGCATTGGCAGGCATATTTTAACGGCAGTGCCGCAGCCGGGCTTGCTTTCAATGATAAAGCGTCCACCATGCAGTTCTGTAAGCATTTTTGCCAGTGGCAACCCAAGTCCTGTTCCGGCGCTTTCCTTGATGCCTTTGGGGTGGAGCTGCGAAAAACGGGTCAGGGCGCGAGGTATATCCTGTGGGGCAATACCAACACCGGTATCGCTAATGGTAAAAATGGCTTCGTTCGCAGTTGTATGCAGTTCAAGGGAAATTTCACCGCCATCCGGGGTGTATTTTCCGGCATTGGTTAAAATATTGATCAGGATCTGCTTTAATTTCAAACGGTCACAGTTAATGGTAATGGCTTGATCGGGCAGGTTTAATGTTAAAACATGTCGGCGACGGTTGAAATCGTCAGCTATCAATTTGATGGCTTCACGTGCAATCGTCACGGCATTGTTTGACTCAGGTTTGATTGTCATCGCCCCGTCGTTCATTTTTGCCGTGTCAAGAACATCGTTGACCAACGATAGCAAATGGGTTCCGGCTTCGTAAATATCCTGCCCGCATTCGCGGTAGGTTTGCGTTATATCGCCCAAAATAGCCTCGGCGATCAGCTCGGAATTGCCGATAATCGCATTTAACGGGGTGCGCAATTCATGACCCATATTGGCCAGAAAATCGGTTTTGGTGGCGTTTACATCGTTCCGGTCCTGATTATGGGCTAGCAGGTTTTGTTCTGCGATGCGGTTGTTGCTGTTTTCCATCAATGTTAGCAAAACCGCTGGTACGCTTTGATTTTCCGCTATCCATTCAAGTGCTGAAATCGTTAGCCGACATGGAACGTTTTGGTGTGCTGCATTCACAACTGTGATGTCGCCACACCAAAACCGGCCGGATGCAAAGATATGTTCCAGGTCATCTACGATGCCTTGCGACAGAAATGATGCCTTGTGATGAAGAAGGTCTTCGGCGCTGATGCCCAGAATTTGCCCAAGTGCATTGTTGGCTTGAAGGACTTTACCATCGCGCAGGCAAATTGCGGCCCCATATGGCAGGGCCAGCAGCAGGGCATTATTTTCGATTGGGCCGGTTGTTTTGCCATAATTTTTCGATTGGTTGGCACTCATCGTAAAACCCCAGCTTACGAAAAATTTCGGATCAGAAACGATCCACGTTCAGGCCGCCCAACGAAATTTCCGGGGTTTTGCCTGATATCAGGTCTGCTATCGCCTTGCCTGAACCGCAACTCATGGTCCAGCCCAGCGTTCCATGCCCCGTATTAAGATAAAGGTTATCATATTTCGTTGGCCCAAGCACAGGGGCAGAATCGGGGGTAACGGGCCTTAGGCCACTCCAATAGGTAATATCCTCACGTTTTCCGCATTGTGGAAAAAGATCGAAGGCTTTGTTAGCAATTAATTGCTGACGCCGATGTGACATACGCAGGGAATACCCGTCCAGTTCAGCGGTGCCGGCGGCCCGCAAACGGTTGCCCAGGCGCGAATATACCATTTTAACGCTGTCATCAATCAGGCTGACGGAAGGTGCGTGGCTTTCGTGCCCGCTGGTATCAATTGTAATTGAATAACCCTTACAAGGGTAAATGGGTAATTTGATGCCCAGGGGGGTTGTCAGAAGCGGACTGAAACTGCCCAGACAAAGCAGATAACAATCCCCGCGGACTTCGCCGCTATCGGTGCGAATATGGTCAATCGCCGAACCGCTTTTTTCAATCGAATGAATGGATGTATTATAATGAAACACAGCGCCCATGTTGCGACAGATTTTTGCCAGCTCTGTGGTAAATTTTTGCGCATCTCCGCTTTCATCGTCGGGTGAAAAACTGCCGCCGATGATCTGGTGTGCTGCAGCTTGAAGTGCGGGTTCAATTTCAAGGCATTCGCGTGCATTGACAACGTGTCGTTTTAACCCAAATTGTTTCATGATTTCAGATGATTGGGAAACTTTGTTCATTTCCTTTTCATCGCGGCAGATATGCAAAATGCCTTTTGACAGATTGTCATATTCTAGGCCAAGATTGCGGCGCAATTCCTTGATACAGTCGCGGCTATAGATTGCCAGGCGCAGTGATTTTTCAATGTTCTGGCGGGTACGGTCAGGGCCGCAATTGCGCAAAAAACGCAAACCCCAGGCAAATAGCTGTGGGTCAAACCGTAATCTGAATAATAATGGCGCATCTTCGCGGCCCAGCCATTTCAAACTTTGCCACGGCGTTTCAGGGGTAGCCCACGGGGTTGCATGACATGCCGAAATTTGCCCGCCATTGGCAAAACTGGTTTCCTGTGCAGCCATAGGCTGGCGATCTATGATGCTAACCTGATGGCCATTTTGCAAAAGATAATAGGCGGCGGTCGTCCCGATGACGCCCGCCCCCAATACAACAACATGCATGCCGGAATTGCCTTGTTCGCGTGGATTTAATTGGCAGAATCATATGCGCGGGGGCAATATACGCATTGGGAAAACAAATAGCTACCAGTGGCAATGCGTAACTGTGTTGTCAGAAACGGCTGTGCTTTCGGGCTGTTGCCAGGTCAAAGAAATTTTAAAACCGGGGCCGTGATGAGCGAAATTTTGACGATCGCACAAATGTATGAAGCCGATAAACGCACCATTGAAAACGGGCTTGCGGGCGAGGCTTTAATGGAAAATGCTGGTCAGGCTGTGGTCGATGCGATTTTGCAGCGTTTTTCTCCCTGTTCTGTATCGGTTTTGTGTGGGCCTGGGAATAATGGCGGCGATGGTTTTGTCGTTGCCCGGTTGTTACGTGCACAAGGCTGGAACGTTCGTTTGGGCCTGTTTGGCCAACTTGCTGACCTGACAGGGGACGCAGCATTGAATGCCGAAAAATGGCAGGGTGTTGCGGAGCTGTTATCACCCGCGTTGCTTGTGGGCGCGGACCTGATTGTGGACTGCATTTTTGGTGCCGGGCTGTCGCGGGATATAACCGGTGATATGGCTGAACTGGTGCATGCTGTAAATGATAGCAACGTTAGTGTTGTTGCCGTTGATATGCCCAGCGGTATTGATGGTGTATCAGGGGCCGTGCGCGGCGTTGCAATTGAGGCCGACCTGACAGTGACGTTTTGCCGGCCAAAGCCCGGTCACTATTTGCTGCCCGGACGTGAGATGTGCGGCGAACGGGTTGTGGCGGATATCGGCATTAGCGATAAAACAGTGGCGTCCTTGCACCCGGATATTTTTATCAACAATCCTCGTTTATGGGCCCGGCATATTCCGTGGCCGGGTATTGCCGGTCATAAATATAACCGCGGGCATGTGCTGGCGTTGGGCGGAGCACATGCCACCGGGGCCACCCGCCTTGCCGCACGGGCCGCACGCCGGGCTGGTGCCGGTTTGTTAACAGTATTGGCCGAACCGGCGGTATTACCGCTTTATGCGCAGGATGCGCCGGGGGTGATGGTTGCCCCGATTGCCCGGTTTGAAGACCTGATGCAGGATTGCCGCCATAATGGTGTGCTGATTGGCCCGGGTGCCGGGGTGGGCGACGATACCCGCAAGCGGGTTGTTCATGCCTTACATTGCGCGCGAGCCTGCGTACTTGATGCTGATGCCTTAACCAGCTTTGCCGATGAGCCCAGCACACTGTTTTTTGCCGTGCAGGGGCCAACCGTAATGACCCCGCATGAAGGTGAATTTGGCCGCCTGTTTGTCGACATGACCGGCGACAAGGTGACGCGCGCCCGTGCCGCTGCCAAGCGAAGCGGTGCAGTCATTGTTTTAAAAGGTGCGGATACGGTGGTGGCGGCACCAGACGGCCGGGTTACAATTAACGATGTTTTTGCACCCTGGCTGGCAACAGCAGGCAGCGGCGATGTTTTGGCCGGTATGGTGATTGGCTTGCTGGCACAGGGTATGCCTGCCTTTGAGGCCACATCGATGGCGGTGTGGCTGCACGGGCAGGCGGGCCATAATTTTGGACCGGGTCTTATCGCGGAAGACATTCCCGACGCACTGCCGGTTTTGCTTGCAAAGCTTTGGCAAGGCAGGATGGACGCATAAGGGCGCACAAACTCAGAGGCGCGCTTGTTTGTATGAGCATAATCAGTTTGCGCCGACTTTGCGAAAGCAGGTTTTGCGATGCAAGAACACTGGCCTTTATTTTGCCTGCTGGTGCCTTTGTGATTTCAATTTTGTACGGGATGCTGGCGAAATCCTGGTTGCCGCCCTTATGCATGATCGGAAATTGAATGAACCAGACTTTTATTGATCGCACGTTTGATAACATTCGTCAGCTTTGGCGAGAAATTCGCGAAAACCCCGTCGTTCGCAGTTTGGGATTTGATGACGAGTCTGCGCGCAAGGATCATTGGCGCCGCCAGGTTGCCGATTGCCTGGCGCATCGGGGCGGGGCAGTTTCGGCGCGGTCTCGCGCGGCAGAGTTGGGGCACGATTTTCTGCGTCTTGACGACGCAGGCCGCAAAGAGTTTTTGCATCTTTTGATCAATGAGTTTGATGTTGATCGTGGCAAACTCACCGCCCTGATGACAGACTGGCAGCAGGCTGACGATATGGCCGAACGCACCATGCTTGAAGGACAAATGCGGTTTGAGCTTGTACCGCCTTATCGGAAATTATTACAAGAATTCAATTCATTGCCGCAGGGTGTTAAGTTTCTGGTTGATTTGCGAGCAGATCTGTTACGCTGGCGGGGCGAAGCGCCGGGCCTGTCATTGTTAGAGCAGGATCTAAAAACATTGCTGGCAAGCTGGTTTGATATCGGCTTTCTCGAACTTCATCAGATTACCTGGAATTCTCCGGCATCCTTGCTGGAAAAACTGATTGCATATGAAGCTGTGCATCAGATTCGCAGTTGGGAGGATTTAAAAAGCAGGTTGGCACAGGATCGGCGCTGCTTTGCCTTTTTTCATCCCGGAATGCCAGATGAGCCGCTGATCTTTGTCGAGGTTGCCTTGGTGTCAGGTATTGCTGACAATGTTGATGTTCTGATTGATCGCGATCTGACAAGCGAAGCTGCTGATCCGTCCAAAGTGGATACCGCAATATTCTATTCCATTTCCAACGCGCAGTCGGGCCTGGCCGGTATCAGCTTTGGTGATTTTTTGATCAAACGAGTGGTATCAGAGCTGCAACGGGACCTGCCCAATTTGCGGCAGTTTGCAACATTGTCGCCCATTCCGGGGTTTCGGCGCTGGATGATGCGCATTAACGCCCAGCTGGAGGCATCACAACATATACAGGCCCCTGCACCCGATAAAAAAGATACGGAGGGCAAGGCTATTAAAACGATTTCAGGCGAGGATGCCAAACAGGCTGTTTTAGTGCCCGAAAATGTTTTGCAAGACCTTGCTATTTGTGCGCCGCTTGTTGCTGCCAATGGTGTTGGGCACCGTGAACACCAAGGAGATCTGAAAGAAATTTCAGCAACGGCCCGGCCGGCCTTGTTGCGGTTGGTGGCACATTATTTGTTAAACGAGCGCCGGCCAGGCCGAAATACGGCGCTGGACCCTGTTGCTCACTTTCATCTTACCAATGGTGCCAGGGTGGAACGGCTTAATCTGGATGCCAACAGTGCCCTTGCCGGGCAGGAACAGTCGTTTGGTTTGATGGTTAATTACCTGTATCAGGCGTCGGAAATTGAAAAAAATCATGAAAATTATATTGGCGCGGGAAAAATTGCGGCATCAGGCAATGTCAGGCGTCTTGCGGGGTGAAACCGGGCTTTGAGGGTCTTTTTGCCCCATCCGGGCGTTATTATTTGCCTGCTTTGCTCGGAAGACCTCAGGCGACGCTTGCATGAGGGGATCGAAGTTTGTATTAAGGCGCACCCACACCGGTTTTTCCGGTGCGGGAGGTATGCATTTGTGCGGGCGTGGCGGAATTGGTAGACGCGCTGGATTTAGGTTCCAGTGGAGAGATCCGTGGGGGTTCGAGTCCCTTCGCCCGTACCATTTGCAAACTGGAAAATAAAAAAAGCTATTCGTTAAGTCATATTGACTTCTGACGTCCGGACGACGTCGCGTAACGGACATTATTCGAACCTAAGCAAAAGAGTTATCCATGCAGGTTACAGAAACCAAAAATGAAGGCCTGGCGCGCGAATTCAAGGTCGTTGTGCCGGCCGCTACAATCGAAGAACAGGTTAATGCCAAGCTGGAAGAAATCAAAAGCCAGGTTCGGCTTCCGGGTTTCCGCCCTGGTAAAATTCCGGCCAAACTTTTGCGTCAGCGTTATGGCAAATCCGTTATGGGTGAAGTCCTTGAAGCTGCTGTAAATGAAAGCACCAGCAAGGTTCTGGCTGACAACGAATTGCGCCCGGCTGTTCAGCCGAAAATTGAAGTCACTGCCTTTGATGAAGGCAAAGACCTTGAATATGACATTTCGGTAGAAGTCATTCCGGCGATTGAGCCGATGGATTTCTCCAAGCTGAACCTGACCCGTGAAGTTGTTGAACTTGACGACGCCAAGGTTACCGAAACCCTGGACCGTATCGCTGCTGCACAGGGCACCACCGAAGCTCTGAAGCGCAAGCGCAAGTCCAAAACCGGTGACGTTCTTGTCATTGATTTCCTTGGTAAAGTTGGCGGCGAGCCTTTTGAAGGCGGCAAAGCCGAGGATTACGAACTGGAACTGGGTTCAGGCACTTTCATTGAAGGTTTCGAAGACCAGTTGACCGGTGCCAATGCTGGCGACGAAACCGTTGTCAAGGTGACCTTCCCTGAGAATTACGGTTCTGACGAACTGGCTGGCAAAGATGCCGAGTTCGATGTGACCGTCAAGGAAATCAAGGAAAAGAAACCGGCTGAAATTGACGATGAACTCGCCAAGAAGCTGGGTCAGGACACCCTTGAGTCCCTCAAAGAAGCGATCCGCAAGGATTTTGGTCGGGAATACGAGTCGGTTGCGCGTCAGAAAATGAAACGCGATCTGCTTGATCAACTGGCTGACAATCACAGCTTTGATCTGCCGTCCAGCCTGGTTGAGAATGAACTGACCGGTATTATCGGTCAGATCAAACAGGCACGTGAAGCTGGCCAGGAAGATGACGAAACCAAGGGCAAATCTGAAGAAGAGCTGACCGAAGAGTTCCGCGAAATTGCAGAACGTCGTGTTTTGCTGGGGCTGTTGCTGGCTGAAGTTGGCCGCAACAACAACATTCAGATCACCCAGGACGACATCAACAAGGTACTGGTTGCCGAAGCCCAGAAATATCCGGGTCAGGAACAGCAGGTTATTGAATTCTACAAAAATAACCCGCAGGCCTTGCAGGCGCTTCAGGGCCCTGTATATGAAGACAAGGTGGTGGATTACATCGTCGAACTTGCCAAGGTTGAAGAAAAGACCGTTACGGTTGAAGAACTTCTGAAACCGGAAGAGGAAGACGACGCGCCGAAAGCCGACGCCAAGAAGAAGGCTCCGGCCAAGAAAGCTGCGGCGAAAAAGCCGGCTGCCAAGAAAAAGGCTGCTGACGAAGGCGAAGAGTAATCTGCCGATAAGCAGACAAAGTTGCAGCAAGGAGATTGCGGTTGATGATTGAAGAGCAGATGAACTCGCTTGTACCGATGGTGGTTGAACAGACCAGCCGCGGGGAACGGGCCTATGACATCTTTTCCCGCCTGCTCAAAGAGCGGATCGTGTTCATCAATGGCCAGGTCCATGACGGCATGTCGTCCTTGATTTGTGCCCAGCTACTGCATCTCGAATCGGAAAATCCGGACAAGGATATTTCCCTGTACATCAATTCTCCGGGCGGGGTGGTGACATCCGGCCTGGCGATTTACGATACCATGCAATATATCCGTTGTGATGTGTCGACCGTATGTATGGGGCAGGCTGCCTCGATGGGGTCGCTGCTGTTGATGGCGGGTGCAAAAGGCAAGCGTTACAGCTTGCCAAATGCGCGGATCATGATCCATCAGCCGTCAGGTGGTTTCCAGGGGCAGGCGTCGGATATCGAAATCCATGCCCGCGAAATTCTGGCTCTGCGCCATCGCCTGAACGAAATTTATGTCGAGCATACCGGCCGTGATATTAAAACCATCGAAGATTCGATGGAGCGCGATAACTTTTTAACTCCTGATCAAGCCAAGGAATTTGGTCTGATCGATGAGGTGGTTACGTCGCGTCCCAAGCCGGAAAGCGATAAAAAAGACTGATTTCGTTTAATCGGTGTAATTTTGAAACGCCCCGGTTTTCTGACCGGGGCGTTTTTTATGTCTTGCGTGGTTTCGCCTGAAAGTCCTAGACATGTAAGTTACAGGACGATGAAACCCGGCGCAGATGGAACATCTGCCACCGGATGAACGTTTTGTGAACAGGGCAGGCTTCACTTTTAGCCTGTTCATCCTATATCAAAGACATGGCCGCAAGCTGGAAGGGGCCGATTAATCGTTGAGATCGGTATGCTTTCCCGGCTAACATGGCGATAACAGATAACGTCAAACATCATTGGGGTTTGTATGAGCAAATCGAATAGCGGAGACTCCAAGAACACTTTGTATTGTTCTTTCTGTGGAAAGAGCCAGCACGAGGTGCGTAAGCTCATCGCCGGGCCGACTGTCTTCATCTGCGATGAATGCGTCGAACTGTGCATGGACATCATCCGCGAAGAGCACAAAACCCATCTTGTAAAGTCCGCTGATGGGGTGCCTTCTCCGCAAGAGATTTGTAAGGTTCTCGATGATTACGTCATCGGTCAGGGCCATGCAAAGAAGGTGTTGTCAGTGGCTGTTCACAACCACTACAAACGCCTGAACCATGCCAGCAAGAACGAAGACATCGAACTGGCAAAGTCAAATATCATGCTGGTTGGTCCAACCGGTTGTGGCAAGACTTTGCTCGCCCAGACGCTTGCGCGGATTCTTGATGTTCCCTTCACAATGGCAGATGCCACAACCCTGACCGAAGCCGGTTATGTGGGTGAAGATGTTGAAAACATCATTCTGAAGCTTCTTCAGTCAGCAGATTATAATGTTGAACGGGCCCAGCGTGGCATCGTTTACATTGACGAAGTCGATAAGATTTCGCGGAAATCCGATAATCCGTCCATCACCCGTGATGTGTCGGGTGAGGGTGTGCAGCAGGCCTTGCTGAAAATTATGGAGGGCACCGTTGCATCTGTGCCTCCGCAAGGTGGCCGCAAGCATCCGCAACAGGAGTTTTTGCAGGTCGACACGACCAATATCCTGTTCATTGTTGGCGGTGCTTTTGCCGGGCTGGACAAGGTTATTTCGCAGCGTGGCAAAGGGGCCGGTATCGGCTTTGGCGCTGATGTGCGAAGCCCTGATGAACGTCGCACAGGCGACGTGTTACGGGCTGTTGAACCCGAAGACTTGCTGAAATTTGGCCTTATTCCCGAGTTCATCGGTCGTTTGCCGGTTTTGGCAACGTTGGAAGACCTGGACGAGGAAGCCCTGGTCAAGATCTTGACAGAGCCGAAAAACGCGCTCAGCAAGCAATATCAGCGTTTGTTCGATATGGAAGATGTCAAGCTGACCTTCCAGGATGATGCGCTGGTGGCGATTGCCGGCAAGGCGATTGAACGTAAAACGGGCGCCCGTGGCTTGCGTTCGATTATGGAAGGCATTTTGCTTGATACCATGTTCGATCTGCCGTCGATGGATAGCGTCGAGGAAATTGTCATCAATCGTGATGTGGTTGAAGGCAAGGCCAAGCCGCTTTTGATCCATGCGGAGCGCCGCACGGACGTTGAAAACAGTGCCTGATTGTTATTGCCGCGCGGGCAGCATTGCAGCGCGGCAATAACGTCTTATCTATTGAGGATGTTCGCGGTGCTATCGGGGCCTATTGCAGGACCGAAGCAGCGTTTTGGCTCAAAATAGGGAATAGAACACATGGTCGAACTGGCACATGCTGATATCTACCCGGTCTTGCCGTTGCGCGACATTGTCGTGTTTCCGCACATGATCGTTCCGTTGTTTGTTGGCCGTGAAAAATCGGTTCGCGCACTTGAAGATGTGATGCGCGAAGATAAACAAATTCTTCTTGTTACCCAGAAAGATGCCGGACTGGATGATCCGTCGGTCGATGACCTTTACCGGGTCGGGACTGTTGCGTCTGTTTTGCAGTTGCTGAAACTGCCCGATGGTACGGTAAAGGTTCTGGTTGAAGGTGGAAAACGTGCCCAGATTTCGGGCTTTGTTGATAACGCCGAATTTTTCCAGGCCTATGGCAGTGTGCGTGACGAAGATGACGAAGATGAAAGCGAGCTTGAAGCTCTTTCCCGCTCTGTCGTCACCCAGTTTGAACAATATATCAAGCTGAACAAAAAAATTCCGCCCGAAGTGCTGGTGTCGGTCAATCAGATCGAAGAACCGGCAAAGCTGGCGGATACTGTTGCGTCGCATCTGGCGCTTAAAATTTCAGAAAAACAGGAATTGCTGGAAACGGCGTCGATTGCGGCGCGGTTAGAGCGGATTTTCGGGTTTATGGAATCTGAAATTGGCGTGTTGCAGGTTGAAAAGAAAATTCGCAATCGCGTCAAACGCCAGATGGAGAAAACCCAGCGCGAATATTATCTGAACGAACAGCTTAAGGCTATTCAGAAGGAACTGGGCGAGGGCGAAGACGGCAAGGATGAGGCATCCGAGCTGGAAGATAAGCTTAACAAAGCCAAGATGCCGAAGGAAGCCAAGGAAAAAGCCCAGGCCGAGCTTAAGAAATTGCGTAATATGAGCCCGATGTCTGCCGAGGCAACGGTCGTGCGCAATTATCTTGACTGGATGGTGTCCATTCCGTGGAACAAACGGACCAAGATTTCGCATGACTTGAAAAAAGCCAAAAAAGTTCTCGATCAGGAACATTATGGTCTGGAGAAGGTCAAGGAACATATCCTTGAATATCTTGCAGTTCAGGCGCGAATTAAAAAAGTAAAAGGCCCGATTCTGTGCCTTGTTGGTCCTCCTGGTGTGGGTAAAACCTCGCTTGGGAAATCCATGGCCAATGCGACGGGGCGGAACTTTATTCGTATGTCGCTGGGCGGGGTGCGTGATGAATCGGAAATTCGCGGTCATCGCCGGACCTATATTGGATCAATGCCAGGCAAGATCATTCAGGGAATGAAGAAGGCGAAATCTTCAAATCCTTTGTTCCTGCTTGATGAAATTGAAAAGATGGGTTCCGACTTCCGTGGGGATCCGGCGTCAGCCTTGCTTGAGGTGCTCGATCCTGAGCAGAACGCTACTTTCAACGATCATTATCTTGAAGTGGATTATGATCTGTCAGATGTGATGTTTGTGACGACGGCCAACAGCCTGCGTATGCAACAGCCGCTGCTTGACCGTATGGAGATCATTCGGATTTCGGGTTACACCGAAGACGAAAAGGTTGAAATCGCCAAGCGCCATCTGATCCCCAAACAGGTTGAAGCCAACGGCTTGAAAAAGTCGGAATGGAGCATCTCTGACGATGCCCTTCGTGACCTGATCCGTTATTACACCCGTGAAGCAGGGGTTCGTAGCCTTGAGCGTGAGTTGGCCCGTCTGGCCCGCAAAGCGACCAAACGTATTTTGATCGAAGGTTTGAAAACTGTGCGGGTGACACCGCGGACCTTGGCTAAATATGCCGGGATTCGGAAGTTCCGTTATGGTGAAACCGAAGGTGAAGACCAGGTTGGTGTTGTGACGGGACTTGCCTATACCGAATTTGGTGGAGATTTGTTGCAGATCGAAGCTGTGACGGTTCCGGGCAAAGGGAACATGAAGACGACCGGCAAGCTGGGCGATGTCATGACAGAGTCGATCCAGGCTGCGACGTCGTTTGTCCGGTCGCGGGCGACGCAATTTGGCATTAAGCCATCCTTGTTTCAGAAGCGCGATATTCATGTTCACGTTCCGGAAGGGGCAACCCCGAAAGACGGCCCTTCAGCCGGTGTTGGCATGGTGACGTCGGTTGTGTCGATTTTGACCAGCAACCCGGTTCGCAAGGACGTTGCGATGACCGGCGAGGTGACCTTGCGTGGCCGCGTGCTGGCAATTGGTGGTTTGAAAGAAAAATTGCTGGCTGCAATGCGCGGCGGTGTCAAAACGGTTCTTATTCCGAAAGACAACGAAAAAGACCTTGAGGACATCCCCGATAACGTGAAGCGCAATATGCGGATCATTCCGGTTGCCCATGTAGATGAAGTTCTTCAACACGCTTTGGTTAACCCGTTGGTGCCGATTGAGTGGGATGAAGAATCGGATAACGTAACGGTGAAGCCAAAAGACAGCGAGGAATCGGAGGTCGGTGGGGTTACAACCCACTGATCAGCCGCAAAATCCTGCAGTTTTTGACAGGGACAGCTTGGCTGTCCCTGTTTTTTTGTGGATAACTTTGCCCGGAATCGATCAAGGCCAAAAGGGCTGTGCCTGTAAAGGCGAAAAAACTGCAAAAAAACCACCGAAACGGCAGAAAACTGCGTCTCTCCGATTGACGGCATGTTCCCGACCTGCTTACATTGCGCCTGTAACAGGTTTGGGGCAAACCAAATTTCCTTATAACTCCGAACGTCCAATAAGGGGGCCAGGAAGTGAATAAAAACGATCTCGTTGGAAGTGTCGCTGCGAAAGCTGATCTGTCTAAAGCAGACGCTGCCAAAGCCGTTGATGCTGTATTCGATTCTATTACCGATTCTTTGAAATCAGGCGATGAAGTTCGTCTGGTTGGTTTCGGCACGTTCGCCGTTGCTGCGCGTGCAGCTTCCAAAGGTCGCAATCCGCGTACCGGCGAAGAAATCGATATTCCGGCTTCTAAGCAGCCGAAATTCAAGGCTGGCAAAGGCCTTAAGGACGCCGTTAATTAATTTTAACCGTCTTTGAAAAAAAAATGCCGGTGACAGCGTCACCGGCATTGCATTTTAAAAAAACCATGTTATGTTCCGCTCGCTTCCGCAAAATGGGGCACACAAAAAAGGGTGATTAGCTCAGCTGGTTAGAGCATCTCGTTTACACCGAGAGGGTCGGGAGTTCGAATCTCTCATCACCCACCATGTTAAAGGCGCCCGAACAGGGCGCCTTTTTCTTTTGTCGGATCAATGAATTATATCGTCATATTGAAATCCCGGCCAGCACAGGTCTGTCAGTGCTTTGCCGCATCATATTCCATGTTGTCTGTCTATTCATGGGGCGGTGTAAGGCGGGTTCGATGGGGCTTATTGTAAGCATGCCGCTTAGAAAAATATTTCAATCTGATTTGCGCATTTGTTTAAAGTTCGGTCATTGATACCAGCTGGCATATTGCAGGCTTGGTCCGTAATTGCAGTAGCAATGATCTGAAACGGCGACGCCGTATTTTTCAGGCAAAACAAATATCATTTCCATTCTGATCTGTGTGATTTGGCATAATAGGGGCTGGTGCATACCCGGGCGGTCTGTAATCATATTCGGGCCCTACCGGTTTACATCGTCAGGTTGAGGTTTTTGATATCGGAGTTTTGTTCTTGTTAGTTTCAGCCCTTCACAGGTTTTACATCAGCTTCATCCCTGTATTGGGGAACTGGCGACGCCATATGACTGTCATGTTGTTTCTGGGGGCTCTTGCCGGCTTGCAAGGATGCTACCTGCCAGAGCAGTTCACAGCGGACCTGGAGCTATCGCGCAATGGCGATTATCATTTTACCTATAAAGGGCAGTTGCGGCACGCAAAGCTGGCCAAGGATCTGATGGATGGCAAGGTAAGCCCTGCGGACGAAAAACAACGTGCAGTAACGATTTTAAATGACCTGGAGCGCGATGCTGCTTTTGGGCCGTCAACCTATGTGGGGCGCGGGGTGTTTAACGTTAGTTATGACCGGCGCGGTAATATCCTGAAGGAAAAGACGTTTAATTTTGTCCGTCGCAATTCCCGAATTTTGCAATTGTTGTATCATGAGAAAAGTCAGACGGTTGAAGTTCGCGGTAGTTCAGTGCCAGAACAGTATCTCGATACGCTCGGGGCGATGGGATATGTGCCTAACGGAACCATTACAGTTCATACCAATGTTCATGTGCGCCGCGAAAATGCCACGAGTCGAAAGACGGTCGAAGATGAAACGACTCTAAACTGGATAATAAACAAGCTGGGTGAACCTGCTCTTATTCTGATTTTAGGGTAGGAAAGGCGGTTGAGGCTTTGCCTGCCAACAGTCGGGTCCCAAATACCATCTGTATAATAAAAAACCCGCCAAACGTAATTTTGGCGGGTTTTGTGAAGCGGATATAAATTGTTGTTAATAGACCATTTCGTCTTCGCCGCCGCCTTCGGAAATAACAATTTGACCTTGTGATGCAAGTTCCTTGGCCAACTGTACAATCATCATCTGACATTCCTCGACATCGGCCAGTCGCACCGGACCCAGGGCATCCATATCTTCGCGCATCATCTTGCCGGCGCGTTCGGACATGTTTTTGAAGAACAATTCGCGCATTGCGTCGGTCGAGCCTTTAAGAGCCAGTGCCAGCTTGTCTTTTTCGACCTGACGCAACAGGGATTGAACGCCGTTATTATCCAGACGGGCCAGATCTTCGAAGGTGAACATAAGCGCCTTGATCTTTTCGGCAGAGTCGCGGTTACGTTCTTCAAGGGCTGTCAGGAAGCGATCCTGGCTTTGGCGGTCAAGGCTGTTGAAAATATCGGCCATCAGTTCGTGGTTATCACCCCGTGACCCGCGCGCAAGGTTTGACATGAACTCGGTGCGCAGCGTTTTCTCAATATTATCAAGAACCTCTTTCTGAACGGCTTCCATGCGCAACATACGCATGATGACTTCCATCGAGAAGTTTTCCGGCAGAAGCGACAGAACAGCGGCGGAGTGTGTTGATTTCAGCTTTGAAAGAACCACGCCAACTGTTTGGGGATATTCGTTTTTTAGATAGTTTGCTAAAACAGCCTCGTTAACATTGTTCAGCTTGTCCCACATCGTGCGACCGGCCGGACCACGGATTTCTTCCATGATATTGTTAACGCGGTCTTCCGGCAAAACCTTGGTCAGCAGGCGTTCGGTTGTATCAAACGAACCGACAAGAGAACCGGTCGATGACAACTGATCCGCAAATTCGACAAAAAGGCGCTCGACGATGTTGGAACTGATGGTTCCAAGACTGGACATCGTTTGCGAGATTTCCTTAATTTCCTCGTCATCCATTAATGCAAACATCTTGGAGGCATGTTCTTCCCCCAGTGCCAGCATCAGGATGGCCGCTTTTTCCTGTCCAGAAAGCGACCGGTATTCTTCTTTAACGCGCCCCACGTAAAGCCCACTCCGTCAGCAATTCCAGATCCGCTTCAAAATAACGTATCCTCGTGAAGGATACGTTACGACCAGTCAATAAATCTATAAGGCCTAAGTGCGTGTATGAAAAGACCTCTAGCATGCCGCACTGCCAGACAAATTGCCATAATGTGGCGTACGGTGCAAAAAACCGCGGAAGTTTTTCTTTTAAGGTGATCATTTCATGCTGAAATGACGACGCAGTTGAAAGCGTTGCTATCAGCTTGACTTACCCTGGGGGCTGGTCTAACAAGAGCACGCCAATGGATGGCCGTTTTGGGGGCGTAGCTCAGTTGGTTAGAGCGCCGGCCTGTCACGCCGGAGGTCGCGGGTTCAAGTCCCGTCGCTCCCGCCAATCCGGTCATCGATTGTTTTCTTTCTTGGGCGCTGCGTCTTTCCCGCCCGTATTTCATTTGCTGCTATGCATCAATCTGAAATGCGTTCGTGACGTTCAGCTGACCTGAAATTGAAGGCAGATGGCACGAAATTTAGAAAAGTTCCGGGCTTGGCGAGGTGGAAACACATCTCCGGGGCTGGTGCTTGTGTGGTGCATACGTTATGGTGCGCCCTTACGGGCTAGGTGGGGACCTGGTCGGGTTCTGGTTAGACCTGTTCTTGAGAGGTCAGAGAGATGCAAGAGCTTCTTTCGGAATATCTTCCGATCCTGATTTTCATCGGGATTGCCGTCGGTCTATCGGCGGTTATCATCATCGCTTCGCTGGTTCTGGCCAAGCAGGCCCCGGATGCTGAAAAGCTGTCTGCATATGAATGCGGCTTTTCGCCATTCGAAGATGCACGCATCAAATTCGATGTTCGCTTCTACCTGGTCGCAATCTTGTTCATCATTTTCGATCTGGAAGTTGCCTTTCTGTTTCCGTGGGCGGTTACGCTCGGTAAAATCGGAACATTTGGCTTCCTCTCGATGGTTGTTTTCCTGACAGTGCTGACAATCGGCTTTGTCTACGAATGGAAGAAGGGAGCTCTGGAATGGGAGTGAGCACCAATACAGGCGCCCCTTTGGCCCCTGGTCACGATCAGGACGTGCTGCTTAAGGGTGTGTTTGACGAGATGAATGACAAGGGCTTTGTCCTTGCCAGCCTCGACAAACTGGCAACCTGGGCCAGCACCGGGTCGATGTGGCCGATGACCTTTGGTCTGGCCTGCTGTGCTGTTGAAATGATGCATGCTGCTGCGGCGCGTTATGACATGGACCGATATGGTGTCGTGTTTCGCCCAAGTCCGCGTCAGTCTGACGTCATGATTGTTGCCGGTACGCTGACAAACAAAATGGCACCGGCGCTCCGCAAGGTTTACGACCAGATGGCCGAACCGCGCTGGGTTATTTCGATGGGCTCGTGCGCCAATGGCGGCGGGTATTATCACTATTCCTATTCGGTGGTGCGCGGTTGTGACCGTGTTGTTCCGGTTGACATTTATGTCCCCGGTTGCCCGCCGACAGCCGAGGCGCTGATTTACGGTATTTTGCAATTGCAAAAGAAAATCCGCCGTACCGGTGTCCTGTCACGCTGATCCGAGAGTAGGGGGCTAGCATGAGCGAATTGCTCAGCGATAACAGCGCCGCGCTGAAAGATCTCAAAGATCTTTTAACGTCGCATTTTGGCGCCGATGTTATTGATACTGCGTACCGCTATGGCGAATTAACCGTCGTTGTTAAACGCGAATCAATTACGAATGTTTTGACATTCCTGCGCGATGATGCGGGTTGTCTGTTCAAGCAGCTTATCGATATTTGCGGGGTTGATTACCCGGAACGTGCCGAACGTTTCGAGGTCGTCTATCACTTGCTGTCGCTCAAGCATAACCTGCGCATCCGCGTTAAGGTTACCACCGACGAAGAAACGCCGGTTCCGACCGCTGTTGGTGTGTTTAGCGCCGCAGACTGGTTCGAGCGTGAAACCTGGGACATGTATGGCGTGTTTTTCGCCGGACATCCAGATCCGCGTCGTATTCTGACGGATTATGGTTTCGAGGGGCACCCGCTGCGCAAGGATTTCCCGCTGACAGGCTATGTCGAAGTTCGTTATGACGACGAACAGAAACGTGTTGTCTATGAGCCGGTGAAACTGGTGCAGGATTTCCGTAACTTTGATTTCGAAAGCCCGTGGGAAGGAATGCAAAGCATTCTTCCGGGCGACGAAAAGGCGGAGGGCAACGCCTGATGTCCGAGCAAAAAATTAAAAACATGACCCTTAACTTCGGCCCGCAGCACCCCGCGGCGCACGGGGTTTTGCGGCTTGTTCTCGAAATGGACGGCGAAGTTGTGGAACGTGCCGATCCGCATATCGGTTTGCTGCATCGTGGCACTGAAAAGCTGATCGAATATAAGACATACGTTCAGGCGACCCCGTATTTCGACCGCCTTGACTATGTTGCGCCGATGAATCAGGAGCATGCCTTCTGTCTGGCGATCGAGAAGCTGATGGGAATCGAGGTTCCCAAACGTGCCCAGTATATTCGTGTGCTTTATGCGGAAATCGGCCGTATTCTCAACCACATCCTTAACCTGACGACCTTCGCGCTGGACGTTGGTGCGATGACCCCGCTTCTTTGGGGTTTTGAAGAACGTGAAAAGCTCATGGAATTTTATGAGCGCGCCTGTGGCGCCCGTCTTCACGCCAACTATTTTCGCCCTGGCGGCGTTGCGGCTGATTTGCCTGCCGGCCTTCTCGAAGATATTTCGGCCTGGATTGATCAGTTCCCGAAATTTGTCAAAGACTTTGATCGGGTGTTGACGGGGAACCGTATTTTCAAGCAGCGTGCTGTGGGAATTGGTACCGTTTCGGCTGAAGAAGCCTTTGACTGGGGCTTTACCGGGCCAAATATTCGTGCATCGGGTATTGCCTGGGATTTGCGTAAATCCCAGCCTTACGATTCGTACGAAGATTTTGATTTTGACATTCCGGTTGGTAAATACGGCGACGTATATGATCGCTATCTGGTTCGTTTTGAAGAAATGAATCAGTCTTTGCGGATCATGCGCCAGGCTATCGACAAGATGCCGGATGGTCCGGTGATTGTGCAAAACAACAAGGTTGCTCCGCCGGCCCGTGCCGATATGAAGCGGTCGATGGAAGCCCTTATCCATCACTTCAAGTTGTTTACCGAAGGTTTCCACGTGCCGGCCGGCGAATGTTATGCCGCAGTTGAAGCCCCCAAAGGTGAGTTTGGCGTTTTCCTGGTGTCGGACGGATCGAACCGTCCGTATCGCTGCAAAATTCGCGCACCGGGATTTGCCCACCTGCAAGGCATGGATTTCATGTCGAAGGGTCATATGTTGGCTGACGTTGTTGCCAATATCGGTTCGCTTGACATTGTTTTCGGTGAGATTGACCGATGAGCCATTTAAGAAGACCAGCTCCGCGCGAGCTTCAGCCTACCAGTTTCGCGTTTACGCCCGAAAATATGGAAAAGGCGAAAAAGATCATCGCCAAATACCCCGAAGGTCGCCAGCAAAGTGCAACCATGCCGCTTCTCGATCTGGCCCAGCGTCAGACCGAAGGCAACTGGGTGCCGACTGTCGCCATGGACTATATTGCTGACATGCTCGATATGCCGGCAATCCGGGTCTATGAAGTGGCAACCTTCTACACCATGTATAATCTGGCACCGGTGGGGCAGAACTTTATTCAGGTTTGCACCACGACGCCATGCTGGCTGCGCGGGTCGTCTGAAATTGTCAAAATGTGCAAGGATGAACTTGGCATTGGCATTGGTGAAACCACCGAAGACGGTAAATTCACCCTGATCGAAGTTGAATGCCTTGGTGCGTGTGTTAATGCACCGATGATGCAGATTAACGACGATTATTATGAAGACCTGACCGGTGAAAGCACCAAGAGCATTCTTGACACGCTTAAACGCGGCGATAAACCCAAGGCGGGCCCGCAAAGCGGTCGTCGCGGGTGTGAACCGATTGATGGTCCCAAGGTTCTGAAAGCATTTTGTGGCTGTGGTGCTGCAGATCAGGCTGCTGAACCTAAAGACGGGGAGGCCTGATATGTTGCAGGATAAAGACCGGATTTTTACCAATCTGTATGGTTTTCAGGATTTTGGCCTGAAAGCGGCACAGGGGCGTGGTAACTGGGATGGTACAAAGGGACTGATCGAAAAAGGTCAGGACTGGATTATCGATGAAATGAAGGCATCGGGAATGCGCGGCCGTGGCGGCGCAGGTTTTCCGACTGGCCTGAAATGGTCGTTTATGCCCAAGGAATCCGATGGTCGCCCGCATTATCTGGTTGTGAACGCCGATGAAGGCGAACCGGGCACATGCAAAGACCGCGAGATTATGCGAAATGATCCGCATACCCTGATTGAAGGGTGCCTGCTGGCCAGTTTTGCCATGCGTGCGCATGCCGCCTATATTTATATTCGTGGTGAATTTTACCACGAGGCATCCAACTTGCAGCGTGCCATTGACGAAGCCTATGATGCTGGCCTGGTTGGTAAAAATGCCTGCGGTTCCGGCTGGGATTTCGACATTTACCTGCATCTTGGTGCCGGTGCGTATATTTGCGGTGAAGAAACAGCCCTGATCGAAAGCCTTGAAGGCAAAAAAGGTCAACCGCGTTTGAAACCGCCATTTCCGGCCAATGCAGGTTTGTATGGTTGCCCGACCACGGTGAACAACGTCGAGTCTATTGCCGCTGTTCCCGAAATTCTGCGTCGTGGTGGTGCCTGGTTCTCAAGCTTTGGGCGCGAGAAAAACCATGGGACCAAGCTGTTTGCCATTTCCGGCCATGTTGAAAAGCCCTGCACCGTTGAAGAAGCCATGAGCATCCCGCTGCGTGAGCTGATTGAACGCCATTGTGGTGGTGTTCGCGGCGGCTGGGACAATTTGCTGGCCGTTATCCCGGGCGGGTCATCGGTTCCGGTCCTGACCAAGGATGTGTGCGATGATGTCCTGATGGATTTCGATGCCTTGCGTGAAGTTGGATCAGGTCTTGGTACGGCGGCCGTTATCGTGATGGACAAGTCGACCGATATTGTTTACGCGATCGCACGCCTTTCCGAGTTTTACAAACATGAAAGTTGTGGCCAGTGCACGCCGTGCCGTGAAGGTACAGGCTGGATGATGCGCATGATGCAGCGCATGGTTCGCGGCGAGGCCACACTCGACGAAATCGACCTTTTGTGGGACGTGACCAAACAGGTCGAAGGCCACACCATTTGTGCGCTTGGAGATGCCGCCGCATGGCCGATCCAGGGCTTGATCCGTAATTTCCGTCCTGAAATGGAACGCCGGATCAAGGAATATCGCGCACGGATTGCGGCCTGAGAGAGGCCTGTTGAGAGGGATTGAGACATGCCGAAACTGACAGTTGACGGTATCGAAGTCGAAGTAGAAGCCGGAGCGACAGTTCTTCAGGCTTGTGAAGAAGCGGGAAAGGAAATTCCCCGTTTCTGTTATCACGAGCGCTTGTCGATTGCCGGTAACTGCCGCATGTGCCTGGTGGAAATGGAGCGTGCGCCAAAGCCGGTTGCGTCCTGTGCCATGCCAGCGGCTGATGGAATGGTGATTAAAACGGATTCCGACCTTGTAAAAAAGGCGCGCAATGGCGTGATGGAATTCCTGCTGATCAACCATCCGCTGGATTGCCCGATTTGTGACCAGGGTGGTGAATGTGACCTTCAGGATCAGGCAATGGCCTATGGTTTTGATGCGTCGCGCTACGCTGAAAAGAAACGTGCGGTAAAGGACAAGGAACTGGGGCCGATCGTTAAAACGATCATGACCCGTTGTATCCATTGCACCCGTTGCGTCCGTTTCTCGGAAGAAGTTGCCGGTGTTGGCACCATGGGTGCGGTTTACCGCGGTGAAGACACCGAAGTTGGACCTTATATCGAAGCGTCAATCAATTCAGAGCTTTCGGGCAACCTGATTGATTTGTGCCCGGTTGGTGCCTTGACCTCGAAGCCCTATGCGTTTACCGCGCGTCCGTGGGAACTGAAAAAAACCGATAGCGTCGACGTGATGGACGCGGTTGGTTCGAACATTCGTATTGATGCACGCGGGTCTGAAGTTTTGCGTGTTTTGCCGCGTCTGAACGAAGACGTGAACGAAGAATGGATTTCGGACAAAACTCGTTATGCTATTGACGGTTTGAAACGTCAGCGTCTTGACCGTCCTTATGTACGGGTTAACGGCAAACTGGCACCTGCCAGCTGGGACGAAGCTTTTGCTGCGATTAAAGCCCGCGTTTCCGGTCTTGACGGTAAAAAGATTGCAGCCCTTGCCGGTGACACCATCGATTGTGAATCCATGACGGCACTTAAGGATCTGATGGGCAAACTTGGCTCGGCAAATCTCGATTGCCGTCAGGATGGTGCAAAGATTGGTGGAACGCGTTCTTCCTATATCTTCAATTCAACGATTGCTGGTATCGAAGAGGCCGATGCGTGCCTGATCGTTGGGGCAAATGTTCGTGCTGAAGCGCCGATTATCAATTCACGTCTTCGCAAGCGCTGGCGTATGACCGCTGGTGATTTCCGTCTTGCCATTGTTGGCGAAAACTGGGATCCGACCTTCAAGCATGACTATCTTGGCGCAGGCCCGGAAACGCTGAGCGAAATTCTTGACGGCAAAAACGACTTTGCCAAGGTTCTTGAAAGCGCGTCTAAACCCATGATTATTTTGGGCATGGGTGCGTTGAATCGCGAAGATGGTGATGCCGTGTTGGCAACGGCGCGCGCGATTGCAGATAAATTTGGTCTGGTTACCGGTGAATGGAACGGCTTTAACGTTCTTCACACCGCAGCTGCGCGTGTTGGTGGCCTTGATCTTGGCTTTGTGCCGGGCGAGGGCGGGCTGTCGACTGGCGAGATCCTCGATGGTGCGGCCAAGGGCGATGTTGAAGTTGTCTATCTGCTTGGTGCCGACGAACTTGACATGTCCAAACTTTCCAAGGCTTTCGTGGTTTATCAGGGCTGCCTTGGTGATGCCGGTGCGCAGGTTGCAGATGTTATTCTGCCAGGTGCGGCCTACACGGAAAAGAACGGGACCTACGTTAATACCGAAGGTCGTGTTCAGTATGGCTGGCGTGCCGTATTCCCGGTCGGGGATGCCCGTGAAGACTGGAAGATCATTCGTGCGCTGTCAGCCAGCCTTGGCCTGACTTTGCCCTATGACAACATTGATGCAGTACGGACCCGCATGGTTGAAATCAACGATGTATTCGGCTCGGTTAATGTTCCGCGTAAAGCGGCATGGGGCGATTTCGGTAAGGCTGGTGTGATGAAGTCGGAAGGCTTTGCTTCACCGGTTCGCAATTTTTACATGACCGACCCGATCAGCCGGGCATCGGTGACGATGGCAAAATGTACTGAAGCCTTCGTCAAGGATGCGGCTGCCGGAAAGGTTGCCTGAGTTCGGGAACGGGCGGCGGGGAACCGTCGCCTTCTCTCGCTAGGGGGTGTCCCGATGACGGGACCAAACGCAAAAGATACGGTTTGACCGATGGAACTTCTTTGGGACGGATATATTCAGCCAGGAATTTGGATCGTCGCTAAAATCTTGGTGATCGTGCTTCCCTTGCTGATTGCTGTTGCCTATCTCACCTATGCGGAACGCAAGGTGATTGGCGCGATGCAAATGCGCAAAGGCCCGAACGTTGTTGGGCCTTTTGGCCTGTTGCAGCCACTGGCCGACGGCTTGAAGCTGTTTTTGAAGGAAACGGTCATTCCGACCAGTGCCAACAAGGCGGTGTTTCTGATTGCACCGATGTTGACCTTCATTCTCGCACTTGTCGCCTGGGCCGTGATCCCGTTTGGCGAAGGGTTGGTGGTTTCCAACCTTAACGTTGGTATTCTGTACCTGTTCGCCATTTCGTCACTTGGTGTTTACGGCATCGTGATGGCAGGCTGGGCGTCGAACTCCAAATACGCTTTTCTGGGTGCATTGCGCTCGGCGGCGCAGATGGTGTCCTATGAAATCTCGATCGGTCTGATCATTATTTCGGTTCTGCTGACCACCGGGTCGTTGAACCTTAGTGACATTGTTCTTGCGCAGTCGGGCGGGATCTGGAACTGGAACTTCATCTATCATCTGCCGATGTTTGTGATTTTCATTGTTTCGATCCTTGCGGAAACAAACCGCGCCCCGTTTGACCTTCCCGAAGCGGAAGCCGAACTGGTGTCGGGTTATAACGTTGATTATTCAGCAATGACCTTTGCGCTGTTTTTCCTTGGCGAATACGCCAACATGATTTTGATGAGCGCTCTTTGCGCGACCCTGTTTCTGGGGGGCTGGCAAGCGCCGTTGCCGTTCCTGGATTTCATTCCCGGTCCGTTATGGCTCATCATCAAGATCTGCATGGTTCTATTTATTTTCCTCTGGGTGCGTGCGACTTTCCCGCGTTACCGCTATGACCAGCTGATGCGCCTGGGCTGGAAGATTTTCCTGCCGCTGTCATTTGCCTGGGTCATGCTGGTTGCTACGTTCCTGGTAGTTTTCGACAAAGTCCCGGCCTGATCGCCGCGCATCGGGAAGAGAGAGGTAAACGATGTCATTTATAGATCGGACGGCCCGGAGTTTCCTGCTGGTGGAACTACTTTCCGGTATGGCGCTCACCTTCAAATATATGTTCAAGCCGAAGGTGACGCTGAATTATCCGTATGAAAAAGGTCCGCTGAGCCCGCGTTTCCGTGGCGAACATGCGCTGCGCCGATACCCGAACGGGGAAGAGCGCTGCATCGCATGCAAGTTGTGCGAAGCTATTTGTCCGGCACAGGCGATCACCATCGAGGTCGAACCGCGTCTTGACGGATCCCGTCGGACAACGCGTTACGACATTGATATGACGAAGTGCATTTACTGCGGTTTCTGCGAAGAAGCCTGCCCGGTGGATGCAATCGTTGAAGGTCCGAACTTTGAGTTCGCAACCGAAAACCGCGAGGAGCTTCTTTACGATAAAGACAAGCTTCTTGAAAATGGCGAGCGTTGGGAAGCCGAGCTTGCTGCACGATTGGAGGCAGACGCACCTTATCGGTAAGTGTCGCGTCTGATCGTTTGGAAAAAGTTCATGGAGCGCCTTCCGCCGCTTGCGGGGGCGTTTCGCCAAGGGGGTACCTTATGGTCGTACAGGCTTTGGCTTTCTATTTGTTCGCCATTATTGCAGTTATCTCTGCCGCCATGGTGGTAACTGTTCGCAACCCGGTTCATTCGGTGTTGTTTCTTATTCTGACGTTTTTCAACGCTGCCGGGCTGTTTGTCCTGTTGGGCGCTGAATTTCTCGCCATGCTTCTGGTTGTTGTGTATGTCGGCGCCATCGCAGTTTTGTTCATGTTCGTCGTCATGATGCTCGACATTAACTTTGTCGAAATGCGTGAAGGCTTTTTGAACTATCTGCCGATTGGTGTGCTGGTTGCCGCCGTATTATTTGTTGAGTTGGCCTTTGTTGGTGGCGGTTGGGTTATGACCGATGCCAAAATGGCTGCCATTGCCCAACCGGTTCCCGCCGGGGTTGGTAATGTCAATGCGTTGGGCATGCTGCTTTACACCGACTATGCTTATATCTTCCAGGCTGCCGGTCTGGTGTTGTTAACAGCAATGATCGGCGCAATCGTTCTGACCCTGCGTCATCGTGAAGGTGTCCGTCGCCAGAATATTTCCCAGCAGGTCCAGCGCCAGCGCGCCGAGACCCTTGAAATCAAAAAAGTACCGGTCGGTAGGGGGATCTGATGGAAATCGGACTTGCTCATTACCTGACTGTCGCTGCCATCCTGTTCACCCTCGGGATTTTCGGTATCTTCATGAACCGGAAGAACGTCATCATCATCATGATGTCGATCGAACTGATGCTGCTGGCAGTCAATATCAATTTTGTCGCGTTTTCGTCCTTTCTGGGCGATCTGGTCGGCCAGGTTTTCACCATCTTCGTTTTGACGGTTGCGGCGGCGGAAGCTGCCATCGGCCTTGCGATCCTGGTGGTTTATTTCCGTAATCGCGGCACGATCGCGGTTGAAGATATCAACATGATGAAGGGGTAAGGCACAGATATGTACGCTCTGATCGTTTTCCTGCCCCTTATCGCGGCCATCATTGCCGGTTTGATCACCCTTTCCGGGGCGATGAAAACGGCCAATGCACCTGCTGCCCATGATGATCATCATCACGGTGTTTCAACTTCCGACCGTTTGTCGCAGCTTGTAACTGTGGCTGGTGTGGTAACGGCGGCGGCCTTGTCCGTTGCTGCCTTTATCGACGTTGCCCTTAACGGCAATCCGGTAACGCTTGATCTGTTTACCTGGATCAGTTCGGGTGACTTCACGGCAAACTGGTCGCTTCGTTTTGATACGCTGACCTGCGTTATGCTGATTGTGGTAACCGGTGTGTCGTCGATGGTTCATATCTATTCCATCGGCTATATGTCGCACGACCCCGACAAACCCCGTTTTATGGCTTATCTCAGCCTGTTTACCTTTGCCATGCTGATGCTGGTAACGGCAGACAACCTGATCCAGCTGTTTTTCGGTTGGGAAGGCGTTGGTCTTGCATCTTATTTGCTGATTGGTTTCTGGTATTCCAAGCCGTCAGCCTCGGCTGCTGCGATCAAGGCGTTCCTGGTTAACCGTGTTGGCGACTTTGGTTTCGCACTGGGTATCTTTGCTGTTTATGTGCTGTTTGGCACGGTTCAGTTCGATACCATTTTTGCCAATGCTGAAGAAGTTTCCGGTGCCACGCTGGTATTTCTGGGACATGACTTTTCCGCGCTGAACATTGCCACCTTTCTGCTGTTCATTGGCGCGATGGGTAAATCGGCCCAGTTGGGCCTGCATACCTGGTTGCCAGATGCGATGGAAGGTCCGACGCCGGTTTCTGCGCTTATTCACGCAGCAACGATGGTGACAGCGGGTGTGTTCATGGTCGCGCGTTTGTCGCCGATCTTTGAATATGCCGAAACCACACTCGCGATCGTGACGGTTGTTGGTGCAACGACGGCATTCTTTGCGGCGACCATCGGTTGCGTTCAGAATGACATCAAACGCGTGATTGCCTATTCTACCTGTTCTCAGCTTGGCTATATGTTCTTTGCTTGCGGCGTTTCTGCCTATAGTGCCGGCGTATTTCACCTGATGACACATGGCTTCTTCAAGGCTTTGCTGTTCCTCAGTGCCGGTTCGGTCATCCATGCGATGTCTGACGAACAGGACATGCGCAAGATGGGCGGCATTGCAAAGATGGTACCGCTGACCTTTGGTGTCATGGTGATTGGGACCCTGGCCATTACCGGTGTTCCGGGGCTGGCTGGTTACTATTCCAAGGACATGATCATTGAAAGCGCGTTTGCCGCTCATACCGGTGTTGGTACTTATGCTTTCTGGATGGGTATCATTGCTGCCTTCATGACATCATTCTATAGCTGGCGTCTGATTTTCATGACCTTCTTTGGCGCCCCGCGTGCGGATGAACGCACCATGGCCCATGTTCATGAAAGCCCGGCTGTCATGACGGTTCCGTTGCTGATCCTGGCGGTTGGTGCAGTGTTCGCAGGCTGGTTTGCCGTAAACTGGTTTGGTGGCAATTACGAAGAAATGCTGTCCTTCTGGAACGGTGCGATCTTTGTTTCTGAAAACCATCAGGCGCTTGAACATTCTCATCATGTTCCCGAGTGGGTCAAAATGGCACCGTTTGTTGCCATGATGCTTGGCCTTGCTTTGGCTGTGCTGATGTATCGTCTGGTGCCGTCACTGCCGCGGACTTTGGCGAATACCTTTAACGGTATCTACCGCTTCTTGCTGAACAAATGGTATTTCGACGAGCTGTATAACGCGATCTTCGTCAAGCCGGCCTTTGCTTTGGGTCGTGGCTTCTGGAAGGCAGGCGATGGCGCCCTGATCGACGGTGTTGGTCCGGACGGTGTTGCTGCAGCGTGTCGTAATATTGCGCGGCGTGTCAGCGCCTTGCAAAGCGGCTTCGTCTACCACTATGCGTTTGCCATGCTGATCGGCATCGCGGCCTTGGTGTCTTACACAATCTGGAAGATGGGTTAACGGGCGATGAGTGAATGGCCAATTCTTTCGATCATCACTTTTTTGCCGCTATTGGGGGCATTTTTTATCCTCCTGATCCGCGGTGAAGAAGCGAATGTCGCCCGCAACTCGCGCTGGGTCGCGCTGTGGACGTCTGGATTTACTTTCCTGGCATCGCTGATGCTTTGGATCAACTTTGATACAACAACCGCAAATTTCCAGTTCGTCGAAAAGGCGGAATGGATGCCGGGCCTTAATGTGTCCTATCACATGGGCGTCGATGGTATTTCGGTTCTGTTTGTTATCCTCGCAACGTTCCTGACCCCGATCTGCATTCTTTCCGCATGGGAAGCTGTTCAGAAACGGGTCAAGGAATACATGATCGCGTTTCTGGTTCTTGAAACCATGATGGTCGGTATGTTCAGCTCGCTTGATGCCATGCTGTTCTACATCTTCTTTGAAGGTGTGCTGATTCCGATGTTTATCATCATTGGTGTCTGGGGTGGGCCGCGCCGTGTATATGCAGCTTTCAAGCTGTTCCTTTATACGTTGCTGGGTTCGGTTTTGATGCTGGTCGCGTTGATGGCAATGTATTTCGACGCTGGTACCAGCGACATTCCAACCCTGATGACACATACCTTCAGCTATCAGGCCCAGCTTTGGATGTGGCTTGCGTTCTTTGCTTCCTTTGCGGTCAAGGTGCCAATGTGGCCGGTCCACACCTGGTTGCCAGATGCCCACGTGGAAGCACCGACAGCAGGTTCAGTTATTCTGGCTGGCGTGTTGCTGAAAATGGGCGGTTATGGTTTCTTGCGGTTCTCGCTGCCGATGTTGCCGTTGGCATCGGAAACCTTTGCGCCGCTGATTTTTACCCTGTCGATTGTTGCCATTATCTATACATCCCTTGTCGCACTGGCACAGGAAGACATGAAAAAGCTGATCGCTTATTCCTCTGTCGCGCATATGGGTATTGTCACCGTGGGTGCCTTTACCTTTAATCAGCACGGTCTTGAGGGTTCGATCTTTCAGATGCTCAGCCACGGTGTGGTTTCGGGGGCCTTGTTCCTGTGTGTCGGTGTGGTTTATGACCGCATTCATACCCGTGAAATTGATGCCTATGGCGGGCTGGTACACCGGATGCCGGGATATGCCGTCACGTTCATGTTCTTTACCATGGCGTCGGTTGGTTTGCCGGGGACGGGTGGTTTCGTTGGCGAAATCATGACCCTTCTGGGGGCATTTGAAGCCAATACCTGGGTTGCATTTTTTGCCTCTACCGGTCTGATCCTCGGGGCTGCTTATGCGCTGTATCTTTATCGCCGGATCGTTTTTGGGGCCCTGACCAAGGAAAACCTGAAAAACATCCTCGATATGAGCCCGCGTGAATGGCTGCTGTTTGCACCGCTGATTATTGTTGTTTTCTGGATGGGGATTTACCCCAGCTCGTTCCTCGATATCATGCATGCATCGGTTCTGCATTTGGTCAACCAAGTTGAAACGGCGCAGGCCGCTGCGGCAAGTGCCGCGCAGCTTGCGGCGAATTAAGGGGAATGAACATGGGAGATTCTATGCTCAACCTCGGGGCGGCATTGCCCGAAATTTTTATGGCCGTGGCATCGCTTGCGTTGTTGATGCTGGGCGTTTTCACCGGCAAGGATCGTTCGTTCCGTACTGTTTCCTGGGCCGCGGTTGGTGCCATGGTTATCGCCCTGATCCTTGTGATCACGGGCGAGGGCGGGGCCGCTTTTTCGGGCCAGTTCCTGGCTGATCCGTTTGCGCGGTTCTGCAAGGTTCTGATCCTGATCGGTTCTGCACTTGGTGTGATCATGTCGATGAAGTTCGCTGAACGCGAACGGATGGCACGATTTGAATTTCCGATTCTGTTGATGCTGGCAACCCTTGGCATGATGGCGATGGTGTCGGCATCCGACATGCTCTCACTATATGTCGGCCTGGAATTGCAGAGTCTTGCGCTTTACGTTGTTGCGGCCATTCGTCGTGACACGGTGCGCGCCACGGAATCCGGCCTGAAATACTTTGTTCTGGGGTCTATTGCATCGGGCATGCTGCTTTATGGTATGTCGATGGTTTATGGCTTTACCGGGTCGACCAACTTTGCCGTTATTAGCGATGCGGTGAGCAATGGTGGCTTGTCGGTAGGTACTTTGGTTGGTCTGGCATTTATTTTTGCCGGTCTGTGCTTCAAGGTATCGGCTGCACCTTTCCACATGTGGACGCCGGATGTGTACGAAGGTGCCCCAACCCCGGTTACTGCCTTTTTCGCTGTTGCTCCGAAAATTGCCGGTCTGGCATTGTTCGTGCGTGTTGCGTTGGGGCCGTTTGCCCATGTCGTTGCTGACTGGCAACAGATCATTGTTCTGGTTTCCATCCTGTCGATGGTCTGGGGCTCGTTCGCGGCTTTGCGTCAGAACAATATCAAACGTCTGATGGCTTATTCATCCATTGGCCATGTCGGCTTTGCCCTTGTTGGCCTTGCCGCAGGAACCGAAGCCGGTGTCCAGGCTGTACTGGTATATCTGGGTATTTATCTGGTGATGAATATCGGCACCTTTGCCGTGATCCTGTCGATGCGTCGTCACGATCGTATGGTGGAAGAAATTGCCGATCTTTCAGGTCTGTCGCGGACCAAACCGTTAATGGCGGCTGTTAGTGCGCTTCTGATGTTCTCGATGGCCGGTATCCCGCCGCTCGCAGGGTTCTTTGGTAAGTTTTATGTGTTTAAGGCAGCGGTTGATTCCGGCCTGATTACCCTTGCAGTGATTGGTCTGGTGACGTCGGTTGTTAGCGCATATTACTATTTGCGCGTTATCAAGGTCATGTATTTCGATGAGCCCGTTGAAGGTTTTGACCGGAATGGCACCGAACTTAACGTGATCATGGCTGTTGCTACCATCATTATTCTGGTTTTTGCGTTCTTCCCGAACCCGTTAACCGATAGTGCTGCTGCGGCGGCGTCTGCCCTGTTCGGACATTGATATGACGGATCCTGTCGTTCGCCTTCCTAACGGATATGTTCTGCATTTCCACGAAGTCATCGACAGCACGAATGAAGAGGCAAAGCGCCTCGGAGATAAGGGCGCCCCTGGTGGCGCCCTTATTTGGGCCCGGCGCCAACTTGCAGGGCGGGGAAGACGCGGGCGGGAATGGAAGTCGCCTGTTGGCAATTTGTTTTTGTCATTGTTGCTCCGGCCTGATGGCCCATTACAGGAAACGGCCCGGCTGACATTTCTGGCGGCCCTGGCAATGGCCGAAGCCATTGATATGGTCACGGCAAGGCAGGTTGTCGCACAATGTAAATGGCCCAATGACCTTATGGTAGATGGGCGCAAGCTGTGTGGTATATTGCTTGAAAGTGCCTCTGTCTCTGGTCGTGATACCGATTATCTGGTGATTGGGACGGGGGTGAATATTGCGTTTCATCCTGATGATAGTGAACGTCCTTCGATATCACTTGCCAGTTTGGGCGCGATGATCCGTACCGAAGATCTGATTTCTGCCTATGCTTCCCGAATGGACGATTTATTGGACCAGTGGCACATACATGGCTTTGATGCCGTGCGTGAAAGCTGGCTGGCACGCGCGTATGGTTTTGGCGACCCTATTGTTGCCAGGTTAAGTGAACGAACCCTTGCTGGAACTTTCGTCGGGCTTGATCACGGCGGTTCGTTGATTTTAAAAGACCAAGAGGGCATTGAACATATTATCGGTGCTGGCGAAGTGTTTTTTAAAAGCTGATCCGGTAATTCTTTAAGTGCAGGTCCAATATATAGGACCGGGACGTTTCTGGCGTTTTAACCAGGGAACCATGATCGACCATGTTGCTGGCAATAGATGCTGGAAATACCAATATCGTTTTTGCTGTATTTGATGGGGATACCATTAAAGGACAGTGGCGCTGTTCTACGACAGTTGAGCGGACAGCAGACGAACTGGGTGTCTGGCTTCATCATCTTTTTGAATTATCAGGTGTGCCGCGTACCGCGATTAGCGGAGCGATTATTGCAACGGTGGTGCCTGCGGCCGAGTTCAGTTTGAAAACCCTGTGTCGTCAATATTTTAATGTTGAGCCAATGGTTGTTGGGACGCCCAATGTTGATTTGAAAATGAAAATCATCATGGATCGCCCTAGTGAAGTTGGCGCAGATCGCCTGGTAAATGCTGTTGCTGCACATCGTTTGTTTGGGGGGCCATTGGTTGTGCTGGATTTCGGAACAGCGACGACCTTTGATGTTGTTGACGGGCAGGGCAATTATTTGGGCGGGGTAATTGCACCGGGTGTCAATTTATCCATTAAGGCCCTGCACATGGCGGCGGCCCAGTTGCCAATGGTTGCTGTCGAGGCCCCCGGCAATGTTGTTGGCAAAAATACAATCGAAGCTATGCAGTCCGGTGTTTACTGGGGCTATATTTCCATGATCGAAGGACTGTTGATGCGTATTCGTCATCAGCAAAACGAACCGGCAATGAAAGTTGTGGCTACCGGTGGTCTGGCCCCGTTATTTGCGCGCGCGATTGACGAAATTGGTCATTCGCATGGTGATTTGACGATGATGGGCCTTTTGATGATATATCGTCAGAATTTGGAAAACGACAAAGCCGGACATTTGGCGTAAAAGAATTATGTTATTGGCTGCGTATGGTTTTTCATACGCATGCAATCGGTTTGATCGAAAAAGTGAGGTTTCGTGGATTTGTTTTTGCCAAAGGATGAGTTGCTGTTTGTCCCGCTGGGTGGTTCCGGCGAGATCGGGATGAACCTTAATCTCTATGGCTATAATGACCAGTGGTTAATGGTTGATATGGGGGTTTCTTTTGGTGAGGAGGGTTTGCCTGGCGTAGACGTTGTCATGCCGGACCCGACCTTTATCGAAGACCGCAAAGACAAACTCCTGGGCCTGGTTTTAACCCACGCGCATGAAGATCATCTTGGGGCGGTTCCCTATATGTGGCCGCGCTTGCGTTGCCCTATTTATGCAACGCCGTTTGCCGCCGAATTTTTACGAGCCAAACTGGCCGAAACCGATTTTGCTGATCAGGTGCCCATTCACGAAGTTGAACTGGGCGGTCGCTTTAAGCTGGGCGCATTTGATATCGAAATGGTCACCATGACCCATTCGATACTGGAGCCAAACGCCCTTGCAATTCGTACCCCCAAAGGGCTGGTTGTGCATACGGGCGACTGGAAGTTCGATCCCGATCCGCAAATCGGCAGTGCAGCGGATATGGCAAAGCTGGAAGCCCTGGGCGACGAGGGCGTGAACGCCCTGATTTGTGACTCGACCAATGTATTTTCCCAAGGCGAAACCGGTTCGGAAGGGCAAGTCGCACGTAATTTGGCAGATTTGTTTGCCAAAACCCCGACCGGTCGTATTGCCATCGCCTGTTTTGCCACGAATGTAGCGCGTATTCAGTCGATTATCGAGGCTGCTCACGAAAACGGACGCTGCGTTGCCCTGGCAGGCCGGTCCATGCGCCGGGTTACGGAAGCGGCAAAAAAGGTGGGTTATCTTACGGGGTATCCCAACCTTTTATCTGATGAAGATGCGATGGAAGTTCCCAAGGATCAGGTGTTATTGATTTGCACCGGATCACAAGGTGAACCCCGTGCCGCAATGGCCCGCATCGCGCGGGGAGAACACCCGACAATCCAGCTTGATGCCGGCGATACGGTTGTCTTTTCGGCGCGTGAAATTCCCGGTAACGAAAAATCGATCGGGTTTATTCAGAATGCGCTGATTAAACGGGGGATCAACGTGATTACCGCCCGTGACGAACCAATTCATGTTTCGGGCCACCCGGGGCGGGCTGATCTTGCGCGCATGTATCAGTTGACCCGGCCAAAAATTCTGGTGCCCGTTCATGGGGAACCTCGCCACTTGCGAGAGCAGGCCAATCTGGGACGGGAATGCCAGATACCTGAAACAGTGGTCCCCCATGATGGCACGGTTATTCGCCTGTCTCCGGGCTTTGCCAGTGTGATTGAGGAAGTTGATACTGGTATTCTATGCCTGGATGGTGGGCGGCTGATCAAGCGGGATTCCAATACCATTCGTAACCGTAATCGCATCATGTGGAATGGCGTGATGTTTGTGACCGTCGTGCTTAATCAGTTTGGTGAAATGGTGGGCGAGCCCATGATTACCGCCCCCAGTCTTTTTGACGAAGCTGATGATGACGTTCAATTAAACCGGTTTGCTGCTGAAATTGGCAATCGTGTTGATCAGCTCGACGATGATGAAGTGTTGAACGATTCCGCAGTAATTTTGGCCATTCGCCAAGCCGTGCGCCGACCCATTCGCCAGCGTCAGGGCAAACGTCCATTGATCGAAGTTCATTTGATGCGTGTAACCGAAGAATAATGCGTATTGCCCCGATCCGCCTGAAAGGGCCGGGGCAATATCTGTTTTAATCAGGATGCAATCAGGAGCCCGCGATGATTGGCCGTCTAAATCATGTTGCCATTGCCGTTCCCGATCTGGATGAAGGCATACGCCTTTACCGTGATGTGCTGGGTGCGCATGTTTCCGAACCGCAAGATGAGCCTGATCATGGCGTTCGCGTGGTTTTTGTCGAATTGCCCAATACCAAAATTGAATTGTTATATCCGTTGGGTGACAATTCGCCGATCCTGGCATTTCTGGAAAAAAATACCGCCGGTGGCATTCATCATGTTTGTTATGAGGTTGAGGATATTCTGGTTGCACGCGACCGTTTAGTTGCGCAAGGTGCGCGTATTCTTGGAACGGGCGAACCAAAGATCGGTGCGCATGGCAAACCGGTTCTGTTTTTGCATCCCAAGGATTTTAATGGCACGCTGGTTGAGCTTGAACAAAGCTGAGAAAGGGTAACGGCTTTTTTATAGTCGGCTTAACTGTTTATGTAAGGATATCCCATGGGCTGGTTTTCGGGTTTGGTCACCTATCTGATCATTTGGTGGCTGGTTTTGTTCACGGTCTTGCCGGTTGGGGTCCGTCGGCAGGAAGTTGTTGAAAAAGGCCATGATAGTGGTGCGCCGCAAAACCCGCATATGTGGAAAAAAATACTGGCGACATCGTTGATATCGGCAATTCTGTGGGGCGTGGCATATTTTGTGATTACCAGTGGCCTGATTGATATTCGCCCGGCAGCTGACGCCTTTAAATAGGTGCAGTAAATATACCTGATGTCGTAAAAAGGGGAAATCTTTCAGGATTTCTCTTTTTTTGTTGGGAGATTATCCTTGCGGGAACAAAAAAAAAGCAAGATCCTAAGATCTTGCTTTAGCGCTATTTTATAGCTGTTTTCCCGTTATCTTTATTACTTCCTCCTAGACCTGGGCTCATTGGCACAGGTTTCTATTCGACGTCGCGCCTGCTTCTTTTGTGCTTATTGGCAAAAAAGCCTCCCGCATTTTATGAGCGGCTGCGGATCGTCTGTCCGTTACGATCTTGCGTCGTTTCAGGACGGTTAAAAAGCCATATAATTCACGATTATGCAAGATGTTTTGACCAAACTTCACAAATGCATGTAACGTTGTGTAACAAAATTATGTTACGTCAAATAGTTAGAAGGTGTTTTTGCCATGAAGCTGTTTGTTTGTTCGCGCTTTAAAAGGGCGTGTTTACAGGTGCTTGTGCCTGTTTTTGCCGTAATTACAGCGCTGATGAATCCTGTTTTTGCTGCGGATTCTGCACAAAAAGATTCGGGTGCATCAAGTACCCCAACCGTGACGGTGACCAAGGATGCCTGTCAGGCTGTGGTGGCATATCAAGCGGATGCCGGTGTTGCGTATCAACCCGGCGTTGACGTTAATGGCAAAGCCGTAACGCCTGCCGAAGGCCCCGGGGTAGAAACAAATCCGATTATCCTGCCGGATGTGATCGAATTTCCCGTCACGATCGATTTTTTTAAATTTGCCGGTATTTCGACACCGGCAGGAATTAGCGGCGAGGGAGACCTTGGCCGGATTACATATCGCAACGGTCAAGTCTATTTTAATGACAAACCAATTGGAAATGCTGCCCACAATGCCGATTTGATTGCAGCATGTCAGGCTGCGGGGTATCGTTGATCCTCTTGGAAGATGCGTGCAGGGAATTTTATATGGTTCAGGTCTGATGTTTTCTTAGATTTTGGTCCGGGTCTATTCCGGCAAATTTCAAGTTCCGTCTTGCCTTTCCGCTGTGGCTGTCGCATGTTCCGGGCAAGATTTTTGGTAATTGTTACCTTCCCAGATTGCTTTATTACGAGGCATTGATGCGTCTTTCCCAGTTCTTCCTGCCCACCCTTAAAGAAACCCCGTCAGAAGCGCAGATCGTTTCTCATCGGTTGATGTTGCGCGCCGGGATGGTGCGGCAGCTTTCGGCTGGCATTTATTCCTGGCTGCCGCTGGGATATCGCGTTCTCAAAAAGATCGAACAGATTGTTCGTGAAGAGCAGGATGCCATTGGCTGTAACGAACTGCTGATGCCAACCATTCAGCCTGCCGAGTTGTGGGAGGAAAGTGGCCGTTATGAAGATTACGGGCTGGAAATGCTGCGCATTACCGATCGACATGATCGCAACATGCTGTTTGGGCCGACCAATGAAGAAGTCATTACGGATATTTTCCGTAAAGATATTCGGTCCTATAAGCAGGTGCCGCAGATGTTGTACCATATTCAGTGGAAATTCCGTGACGAGATCCGCCCGCGCTTTGGCGTGATGCGGGGTCGCGAATTTCTGATGAAAGATGCGTATTCGTTCGATATCGACTACGAAAGCTCGCGTCATGCCTATAACAAAATGTTTTTGGCCTATTGCCGGACATTTTCGCGACTGGGCGTGAAGGCCATTCCGATGGTTGCCGATACCGGCCCGATCGGTGGCGATTTAAGCCATGAATTCATTATTCTGGCGGAAACCGGTGAAAGCGAAGTTTTCTGCGATAAGAAATGGCTGGAAAAAGACCTGACCGGGCAGGGTGTTGATTTAAATGATCGCACCAACCTTGAAGGCTGGGTCCAGACCACGCTGGAAGATTACGCCGCGACCGACGAAAAACACGTGGCCGAAGATTGCCCGGTTGCAAGTGGTGACCTGATTGCCACGCGTGGCATTGAAGTTGGTCATATCTTCCATTTTGGCAGCAAATATTCCGAACCGATGGGGGCAACTGTTCTGGGCCCTGATGGCAAGGAAGTGCCGGTCATGATGGGGTCGTATGGAATTGGTGTGTCCCGTCTTGTTGGTGCCCTGATTGAGGCGTCACACGATGAAAACGGCATTATCTGGCCCGAAGAAGTGGCCCCTTTCCGGGTTGGTCTGATCAATTTGCGGACCGGTGACGATGCGTGTGATGCAGCCTGCGAAGATATTTATGGCAAACTCAAAAATGCCAAAATTGATGTGCTGTATGACGACCGTGACATTCGTGCCGGCGGTAAGTTTGCCGATATGGACCTGATCGGCTTGCCCTGGCAGATCGTGATTGGGCCCAAAGGGTTGGCCAATGGTGTTGTGGAGCTTAAAAACCGTAAATCCGGTGAACGTTCCGAAGTCACCCTTGAGGCTGCCTTTAGCCAGATCGGTATCTGATGCCGGATACGGGGCGGGATGACCGCCCCGTACGAAAATTTGATATGACCCATACGGGTTTCAGACGAAACCCTTCTCCACAAGGATGATGTGCCTATGTTCAGTCCGTTCGAACGCATGGTGGCGTTTCGCTATCTGCGTCCCCGTCGGCAGGAAGGCTTTGTCTCGGTAATTGCGATTTTTTCGTTGCTTGGCATTATGCTGGGTGTGGCGACGCTGATTATCGTGATGTCCGTGATGAACGGTTTTCGTGCCGAACTGCTGTCTCGCATTCTTGGACTGAACGGGCATATATCGGTTTACGCACAAAACCCTGACGGCTTGCCTGATTATGCCGATATTGAAAAAAAGATTGTTGAAACCGGCAATATAACGCTGGTCAATCCGATTGTTGAAGGCCAGGTCATGGCCTCGAAAAGCGGACGGGCGACCGGTGCGATTGTACGTGGCATGCTGCCTGACGATATCGTCAAGCGCGATACACTGGCCGACAACATCGTTTTTGGCAGCCTGAAAGATTTTAAAGGCGACGATGCGATCATTATGGGCGCACGTCTTGCGATGAAACTGGGCCTGGGTGTTGGCGATACGGTTAATCTGATTTCGCCCAAAGGCAAGGTTACGGCATTTGGGTCGGTCCCGCGGATGCGGTCCTACCATGTGGTCGCCCTGTTTGATATTGGCATGTATGAATACGATTCCGGGTTCATCTTTATGCCAATGCAGGCAGCACAGACCTATTTTCAAATGTCAGGCAAGATTTCAAATTTTGAAATTGTGTTAAAGGATCCATCGCGTCTTTCCGATACGATGGATGATTTGCTGCAAAATTTACGCGGTGAAAATTTGCGGCTGGTGAACTGGCAACAGTCCAATTCCAATTTCTTCAATGCCTTGCAGGTCGAACGTAATGTGATGTTCCTGATCCTGACGCTGATTATTCTGGTGGCTGCCTTTAATATCATTTCCGGCATGGTGATGCTGGTGAAGGATAAGGGGCGCGATATCGCGATTTTGCGCACCATGGGGGCGACACGTGGGGCTGTGTTGCGGATCTTCTTTTTGACAGGTGCGTCGATTGGCGTGTTGGGAACATTAAGTGGTTTGCTGCTGGGCGTTGTGTTTTGTGAAAATATCGAAAGCATCCGCCAGTTTATTCAAAGCCTGACCGGGGCCGATCTGTTTAACGCTGAAATATACTTCCTGTCGCAATTGCCTGCCGATCTTGATGTCAATGAAGTGGTCATGGTCTGCCTGATGTCGCTGGTATTGTCGTTCCTGGCAACGATTTACCCGGCATGGCGCGCGTCGCGCCTCGATCCGGTGGAGGCGCTGCGGTATGAATGATGTGCAGAAAAAATCGGCCGCCCAGCGCCAAGTAAAACCGATGCTGAAACTTGAAAAGGTTGTGCGCTCTTTTTCGCAAGGGGCGGAAAAACTTGAAGTTCTAAAAGCGATTGATCTGACAATTAACGAAGGCGAGATTGTCGCCCTTGTCGGCCCGTCGGGGGCAGGTAAATCAACTTTGCTTCAGATCGCGGGTTTGCTGGAACGCCCGGATTCGGGAAGCGTTTCGATTGGCGGAAAACGCAGTACCGATCTGTCCGATCTGGCGCGCACCGAAATGCGTCGAAATCATATTGGCTTTGTGTATCAGTATCATCATTTATTGCCGGAGTTTTCGGCACTTGAAAATGTGGTTATTCCGCAAATGATTGCCGGTCTGAAACGCAAGGATGCCGAAGTTCGCGCGATGGAGCTGTTGCAATGCCTGGGTATTGAAGCCCGTGCGCAACATCGCCCTGCACGCTTGTCAGGTGGGGAACAGCAACGTGTTGCTGTTGCCCGGGCGCTTGCCAATGTGCCCGATGTGTTATTTGCGGATGAACCAACAGGTAATCTGGACCCGCAAACGGCGGATAATGTTTTTGGTATGCTGGTGTCGCTGGTGCGTCAAACGGGGTTGGCCTCGTTAATTGCAACGCATAACCCGGAACTGGCCCGGCAGATGGACCGTATCATTACGTTGCGCGATGGTCACCTTGTCGAAATTGATCCGGAAACACTTTCATAATCGGGTTTCGGTTCCTATAAATGTATGATCGGCGGGCGCCCTTGTGGCGCCCTTGGTCTTTGTTGTTGTGCTTTTTTATCGAGGTCCCCTGCAATGGAAAGTGGTTTCATCCATCTGCGCGTTCATACCAACTATTCGTTGGCCGAAGGGGCGATTACGACAAAAGAACTGGCAAAGCTGTGCGCGGCTGACAATCAACCTGCTGTCGCCATGACAGATACCAACAATATGTTTGGGGCGCTGGATTTTGCCGGGGCTGCCAGTGGTGCCGGTATTCAGCCAATACTGGGTGTCCAGGTTGGTATTGAACGTTTCGGCACCGAAGTTGTTTTGGGGAAAGCAGGCCGGGAACCGGACCCCGATGAACTTGTTTTGCTGGCACAAAACAAAACCGGTTATTTTAACCTGCTGAAAATTGTGTCGCGCGCCCACATGACGACTGAAGCAGGCAGTACGCCAAAGGTGCGGCTTGATCATTTGGCTGAACATTGTGACGGTGTCATTTGCCTGACCGGTGGCCCATCGGGCCCATTGGCACGATTGTTAAGTGAAGAACAACAAAGCAAGGCGGTTGATTGTCTAAAGCGCCTGAAAGAGATCTATGATGATCGGCTTTATATTGAAATTCAACGTCACGGCCTGGCGTCGGAAGAATTGGTTGAGCCTCGCCTGATCGATCTGGCCTATGATCATGATGTGCCGCTGGTGGCGACCAATGATTGTTATTTTCCACGTGCAGAGATGTATGAAGCCCATGACGTGTTCATTTGTATCGGGCAAGGAGCCGTTGTAGGTCAGGATGATCGCTGGCGATTGACACCAAACCACCGTTTTAAAACCGCCGAAGAAATGCGCGCGCTGTTTGCCGACCTTCCCGAGGCTTGCGACAATACGCTGGTTATTGCTCATCGCTGTGCCTGGCATGTTGAAAAAATCGATCCGATTTTGCCACCGTTTGACTGCGGTGAAGGCCGGACGGAAGTGGATGAATTGCGCCATAAATCCTTTGATGGCCTGCAGGCGCGACTGGATAAATATGTTTATACCGCTGATATGACCGAGGCGGAAAAACAGAAGGTCGCGGAACCCTATAATGCGCGCCTTGAATATGAACTGGGTATTATTAACCAGATGGGGTTCCCTGGTTACTTCCTGATCGTTGCCGATTTCATTCAGTGGGCCAAGGAACATGAAATTCCTGTGGGTCCGGGCCGTGGGTCCGGGGCAGGGTCGCTTGTGGCTTATGCCTTGCTGATTACCGATCTGGATCCATTGCGTTTTTCATTGCTGTTTGAACGTTTCCTTAACCCGGAACGCGTGTCGATGCCGGACTTTGACGTCGATTTTTGTCAGGATCGGCGCGGCGAAGTTATTGAATATGTGCAACATAAATATGGTTATGATCGCGTCGCACAGATCATTACCTTTGGTAAATTGCAGGCCAAGGCGGCTGTGCGCGATGTGGGCCGTGTGCTGAGCATTCCGTATGGTTATGTTGATAAAATCTGTAAAATGATCCCCGGTGATCCGGCCAAACCTATCCCGCTGAAAGAAGCGATCGATATGGAGCCGGATCTGCGCCGTATTGCGCGTGAAGATCCCGATATTGACCGTTTGCTAACCATCGCCATGCAGATCGAAGGGCTTTACCGGAATTCGTCTACCCATGCTGCCGGTGTGGTGATTGGTGACCGCGACCTTGATGAACTGGTGCCGCTTTATCGCGACCCCCGATCAGATATGCCGGTAACGCAGTTCAACATGAAGTTTGTTGAAAATGCCGGGCTGGTCAAGTTTGACTTTTTGGGTTTGAAAACCCTGACGGTGATTATTGAAGCCGTTAATTTGATGCGTCAACGTAAGGACGTTCCACAAGACTTTGATATCAGCGCAATTCCGCTTGATGATCGCCCATCTTTTAAGTTGTTGTCTGCGGCTGAAACCGTCGGCGTGTTCCAGCTTGAATCCCAGGGCATGCAAGACGTATTGCGTGGCCTTAAGCCCGATACGCTGGAAGATATTATCGCTGTGGTGGCGTTGTATCGTCCGGGGCCGATGGACAATATTCCCTATTACATTGCACGTAAGCACGGGCGCGCAGAACCCGACTATATGCACCCGATGCTAAAGCCGATCCTTGAAGAAACCTATGGCATCATGATCTATCAGGAACAGGTCATGCAGCTGGCCCAGTTGATGTCGGGTTATTCCCTGGGCGGCGCAGATTTGCTGCGCCGGGCCATGGGTAAAAAAATTGCCGAGGAAATGGAAAAGCAGCGTTCGCTGTTTGTGGATGGTGCGGAAAAAAACAATGTTGATCGGCAGCAGGCATCGGATATTTTTGACCAGGTTGCCAAGTTTGCATCCTATGGGTTTAACAAATCGCACGCGGCAGCCTATGCGCTGGTGGCGTATCAAACAGCCTATTTAAAAGCGAATTATCCGGTCGAATTTATGGCCGCACTGATGACGCTTGATATGCACAACACTGACAAGCTGGCAATTTTCAAACAGGAAATTGAGCGGCTTGGTATCGAAATATTGCCGCCGTGTATTAATAATTCCGGCGTTGCCTTTACGGTTGAAAACCAGGGTGGTGTGCGCAAAATTCGGTATGCATTGGCTGCGGTACGCAATGTGGGGGATGCGGCAATGGAAAGCCTCGTTGCCTCGCGCGACGCGAATGGTGCGTTTAAGGATTTAACCGATTTTGCATCCCGGATTGACAGCAAGGCGTTAAACAAGCGGTTGCTTGAAAACCTGGTACGTGCCGGGGCTCTTGATTGCCTGCATGATAATCGCCGCGTGATGTATGAGAATGTCGATAAAATATTAGCTGTGTCGCAGCGTGAAATGCAGGCGCGCAACAATGACCAGATCAGCATGTTTGGTGATGATAGCGGTTTTGGCAAGGATACCATCCGTATGCCGGATGGCCGCGATTGGGTGCCGATGGAAAAACTGACCGAAGAATTTTCGGCCATCGGATTTTATTTGTCGGCACATCCGCTCGATACATTTGGTAAAAGTTTACAGCGTATTGGTGTTGCCCCGTTTTCCGAGCTGGAAGCCCGGATGCGTGCCCAGAACAAGGGGGCGATCAAGCTGGCCGGAACGCTGATTAATGCCCGCGAAATGATTTCAAAAAAGAACGGCTCCAAATTTGCCTTTGTCATGCTGTCTGATGCGACCGGTAGTTTTGAAGTAGCTTTTTGGGCCGAAGCATGGGCTGCCTATAAAGAAGTGATTAATTCCGGCAAGCCGTTATTGTTAATTGTGTCGGCCGAGTTCCGCGAAGGCCAGTTGCGCATACAGGGGCAACGTGTCGAGGACCTGGAGCAGGCCGTGACAGGCGCGGCAGAAGGTATTCGCATTCGTCTGACCCGGACCGAGCCGATTTTGGAAATTCGTGAACTGCTTGAAAAAGCAGGGCGGGGACGGGGGCTGGTCAATATTTCTTCGATCTGCCCGGATGGCCGCATTGCGGAAATTGAATTGACAGATAACTATAAGGTTGGCCCTACATTGATCGGGGCCGTTGGGGCAATTCCCGGTGTGGAATTTGCCGAGGAAATCTGATTGTTTTGTTTGGCAGGTTTTTGTGGGGCTTGTTGCCTACTTAACGCTTGCAATATTGGGGATGCGGCGCTAAAACCCGCCTCGAACATCGCACGTGGGAGCGTGGCGAATAGTTATGTATTCGTCCATCCGGTGTTTTGCCATTTGGCAAAATTCCTTCCCACGGAGGTATTAACCGGAAAACGGTAGGAAATTATCATGGCTTTGCCAACCTTTACCATGCGTCAGCTGATGGAAGCTGGCGTCCACTTTGGTCACCACACCCGTCGCTGGAACCCGAAGATGAAGCCTTACATCTTTGGTGCGCGTAACGACATTCACATCCTGAACCTTCAGGAAACCGTTCCGATGCTGCATCGCGCGATGCAGGCTGTTCGCGACGTGACTGCTGCTGGTGGCCGTGTTCTGTTTGTCGGTACCAAGCGTCAGGCATCCCCGGTTGTTGCTGAAGCTGCAAAACGTTGCGGCCAGTACTATGTGAACCATCGTTGGCTCGGCGGTATGCTGACCAACTGGAACACTGTTTCGGGTTCGATCAAACGCCTGAAAGAACAGGACGAAATCCTGAATTCCGGCGCTGAAGGCCTGACCAAAAAAGAAATCCTAAACCTGACCCGTTCGCGCGATAAACTTGAACGCGCACTGGGCGGTATTAAGGATATGGGTGGTCTGCCCGACATCATCGTCGTGGTTGATACCAACAAAGAAGCGTTGGCAATCCATGAAGCACGCAACCTGCATATTCCGGTTGTTGCCATTCTGGACTCCAACTCGGACCCGCAAGACGTTCAGTACCCGATCCCGGGTAACGACGACGCGATCCGCGCAATTCAGCTTTATTCTGACCTGTTTGTTGGTGCCGTTCTTGACGGTATCCAGGCAGAAATGACTGCTTCGGGTGCAGATCTCGGTGAAGCCGAAGAACTCCCGGCGCAGGAAGCTGCTGCTGCCGAAGCCGCCGATCAGGCTGCTTCCGCTTAAATTTCATTTTATATCTGGGGATCCGGCGGCTATCATGCCGCCGTTTCTTTAGGTGTTATCCACTTGATCGCGTAATAGGGGCTTAAAAAATGGCTATTACCGCTGCTCTCGTGAAAGAGCTTCGCGAAACTACCGGCGCCGGCATGATGGACTGCAAAAAAGCGTTGTCCGAAACCGACGGCAATATTGATGCCGCTGTTGACTGGCTGCGCACCAAGGGTCTTGCTGCTGCTGCCAAGAAAGCAGGCCGCGTTGCTGCCGAAGGTCTGGTTGGTGTTGCTGTTAATGGTACTGCCGGTGCCGTTGTCGAGTTGAACGCCGAAACCGACTTTGTATCGCGCAACGAAGACTTTCAGACGTTTGTTTCCGAAATTGCAAAGCTGGGTGTTGTTGCCAATGGTGACATCGAAACCCTGAAGGCAACCCCGTTCCCGGGGACGTCACGCAATGTCGAAGAACAGGTTACCCACATGATCGCCAAAATCGGCGAAAACATGAACCTGCGTCGCGTTGCTTCGATTTCGGTCGAAAAAGGTCTTGTCGCATCTTACGTTCACTCTTCAATCGCTTCCGATCTGGGCCGGATTGGCGTTCTTGTTGCTTTGGAATCCGAAGCTGACACCGCTGTTCTGGAAGGCCTTGGTAAGCAGATTGCGATGCACATTGCCGCCACCAACCCGGCATCGGCAACTGTTGCTGATCTTGACCCGGAACTGGTTGAGCGCGAGAAAGCTGTTCTGACCGATCAGGCTAAAGAATCTGGCCGCCCGGATGAAATCATTGCCAAGATGATCGAAGGCCGTATTCGTAAATATTACGAACAGGTTGTGCTGCTGGAACAGACCTTTGTCATCGACGGTGAAAGCCAGGTTAAAGCCGTAATCGAGAAAGCAGCGAAAGACGCTGGTACCGCGATTACCCTTAAGGGCTTCCTGCGCTTTGAACTCGGCGACGGGATCGAAAAAGAAGAAAAAGACTTCGCTGCCGAAGTTGCTGAGCAGTTGAAGAAATAAGACATCTTATCGAATTGATGCGGAAAGTATCAATTCGTGTATGATCCAGGCCGGCGGGGTCTTCAGAGTGCTAACACCCTGTTGCTCGCCGGTCTTTTTATATCTGAAGTTTGCTACCTGCTTGAATGGTGGCACAAATCAGCGTTGAGAGGCATCTGGATATGGCAGAAAACGGCCCGTTGAAGTTTCGTCGTGTGCTGTTGAAATTGTCTGGCGAAGGCTTGCTGGGCAAACAACAATACGGTCTTGACCCCGATACCGTTGATCGGATCGCCAGCGAGATCAAGATCGTTCATGACATGGGGGCTGAAGTCTGCATGGTGATTGGTGGCGGAAACATCTTTCGCGGTGTGAAGGGTGCGTCGCAGGGCATGGAACGTGCCACAGCTGATTACATGGGCATGCTTGCTACCATTATGAATGCCCTGGCGGTTCAGAACGCGCTTGAGCGCCACGGGGTTCAAACCCGTGTGCAGTCCGCCATTCCGATGTCATCAGTGTGTGAGCCCTATATTCGGCGCCGTGCCGTGCGGCATATGGAAAAGGGCCGGGTGGTTATTTTCGCAGCAGGCACGGGCAACCCGTTTTTTACCACCGATACCGCAGCGGCCTTGCGCGCGGTTGAAATGGGATGCGATGCCCTGTTAAAGGGAACGCAGGTTGATGGCGTTTACACTGCGGACCCCAAAACCCATCCTGATGCAGTTCGTTATGACTCACTGACATATATGGATGTACTTGCGAAAGATTTGCGTGTTATGGATGCTTCCGCTATTTCTTTGGCGCGTGAAAATGATATTCCCGTAATCGTATTTTCTTTGCATAATCCGGGCGCTTTTGCCGACGTTGTTTGTGCAAAAGGTACGTTTACGATTATTTCGAATGGAGACTGAAGGTGTCTGACGTTGCTGGCCTAAAAAAAGACCTGTCCCGCCGTATGGAAGGGGCCCTTGAAGTGTTGCACAAGGAATTCACCGGTCTGCGTACCGGTCGCGCCAGTGTTAGCCTTCTCGACCCGGTCATGGTTGAAGCCTACGGGACGATGACGCCGCTTAACCAGGTTGGGTCGGTCAGTGTTCCTGAATCGCGGATGCTGTCGGTTCAGGTTTGGGACAAAACGATGGTTAAGTCGGTTGAAAAGGCCATTCGTAATTCCGGTCTTGGTTTGAACCCGGCTGCCGATGGTACCCTTGTTCGGGTGCCGATTCCTGCTCTGAACGAAGAACGCCGTGCTGATCTTAGCAAGGTTGCCGGTAAGTATTCCGAGCAGGCCCGTATTTCTGTGCGTAACGTGCGTCGTGACGGCATGGATCAGCTGAAGAAATGGGAAAAAGACAGCATCATTTCCGAAGACACATTGCGTTCCGAGGAAAAAGAAATTCAGAAGCTGACCGATAAGGTGATTGCCGATATCGACGAAGCTCTGGCCCATAAAGAACAGGAAATCATGCAAGTCTGACCATGACTGTTCTGGCATCGAACCTTAAGCCGTCTGGCGACCAAATTGTTCCGCGCCATGTTGCCATCATTATGGATGGCAACGGGCGTTGGGCACGTGCGCGTGGAAAGCCCAGGACAGCCGGACATCGAGCCGGTGTCGAAGCCGTTCGGCGTACTGTGCAGGCTGCTGCCGAAATAGGCATTGAATATCTGACACTTTACGGTTTCTCGACGGAAAACTGGAAGCGCCCGGAAGGTGAAGTCAGTGATCTGATGGGGCTGCTACGTCTGTTTATCAAACGTGAGCTGGGTGCTCTGGATAAAAATGGTGTTCAGATCAAAATTATTGGTGATCGGGACCGTTTTGCCCCGGACATCCGTGCATTGCTTGATAACGCAGAAAAGCGAACCGTTTCGAATTCGCGCCTGAAACTGACAATTGCGCTTAGTTATGGTGCAAGGTCTGAACTGGTGGATGCTGTTCGCCAGATTGCCCGGCGGGTTGCCCTGGGCGAATTGTCAGAAAGCAACATAAACGAAGACCTGATTGAACAAAATCTTGCAACTGCCGGTATGCCGGACCCCGATTTGTTGATCAGAACAAGTGGTGAGCAGCGAATCAGTAATTTTTTGTTGTGGCAGTCTGCCTATACCGAATTTGTGTTTGACGAGGTGCTTTGGCCCGATTTTGACCGGCAACATCTGGAACAGGCAATAGAAAATTTTGCCGGGCGGGAGCGGCGTTTTGGCGCAGTCCTCTGAAGTAAGTGTTCCACCGAAATCCGGTCTGGGGTTGCGCATTGCATCGGCTCTGGTGATGGCCCCTGTTGCTGTTGCCGCGGTGTGGTTCGGCTCACCTTGGTTTGGCATGCTGATTTTTGTTTTTAGCGCCGCCATGACCTGGGAATGGTTGCGCATGTGCGCGCCTGATCGTGCCTTGCCTTTGGCTGTTGTTTCTGGTTTTGGTCTTGCCATTGCTATGTATGCGCAGTTTCTTGCGCCTCAAATATTGGTGCTTATACCAGTTGCTGTGACGGCCCTTGTCGTGGTGGCGCTGTGCGGGCGTGAACGGTTGCTGGTGTCGGTCGGATGTGTCTTTATTCCGCTTACTGCCCTTGCCGTACAGTGGTTGCGGGTGTGGCATCAGGATGGCCTGTTGCTGATCATGTGGCTGTTTTTGATTGTATGGGCGACCGATACAGGCGCATATGCATTTGGTCGTGCAATTGGTGGCCCCAAACTGGCCCCCAGGTTTAGTCCGAAAAAAACCTGGGCGGGTTTGGTTGGGGGAATGATTTGTGCCGCAATTATTGGTGGTCTGATTGTTCATTTCAGCGGCGGTGCAGCTATCTGGGCCATAACGTTTGCCAGTGCCGTGCTGGCGATTGTTGCCCAAATTGGTGATCTGGCGGAATCGGCCCTTAAACGTCGATTTGGTGTGAAAGACAGCAGCAATTTAATTCCTGGTCATGGTGGTTTTCTGGACCGGGCCGATGGAATGCTTTCGGTTTTGCCTGTTGCCTTTGTACTTGTTTATTTTTTCGGTCTGGGTCTGCGCTAGGACTAGCACTAGCAAAGTTCTTTGACCGGTTTGTTATATTGGTGCCGGATGTCGGTTACGAAATCTGTGTGTATTATGGGCGTCACGGGCTCGATCGGTAAAAGTACTGCCGATGTGGTTCTGGCCCATCCTGATCGTTACCGGGTCGATGCGGTGACTGCGCATCGCAATGTCGATGAACTTGCATCAATGGCTATCAAGCTCGGTGCCCGTTTTGCAGTTATCGCTGATGAAGCACTTTTCAATGATTTAAAAGTAGCACTTGCCGGTTCGGGGATTGAAGCAGGGGCAGGGGAAAATGCCCTGATTGAAGCGGCCTGTCGTCCTTCGGATATTGTTATTGCGGGTATTGTTGGCGCGGCAGGATTACGTGCCACACTGGCCGCTGTTCGCCGCGGCGCTGTCATCGGCCTGGCCAACAAGGAAACCCTTGTTTGTGCGGGCGAATTGATGACAGATGAAGTGCGGCGTTATAATGCCACAATTATTCCTGTCGATTCTGAACATAGCGCAATTTTTCAGGTCCTTGATGATCGTGCGCCAGACCGGATCGAACGAATATTGCTCACGGCTTCGGGCGGACCGTTTCGAACGTGGTCATTAAGCGATATGGCCGCGGTTAGCCGTGAACAGGCGCTTGCTCATCCGAACTGGAGCATGGGGGCAAAAATTTCAATCGATTCTGCCACCATGATGAATAAGGGGCTTGAACTTATCGAAGCTTGCCGTCTTTTTCCCGTGGCCGAAAGCAAGGTCGAAATACTGGTGCATCCGCAATCAGTCATTCACAGCATGGTAGAATATGTGGATGGATCGGTGCTGGCCCAGCTTGGCACGCCTGATATGCGCACCCCCATTGCTTATGCGCTGGGGTGGCCTGAACGCCTGCCATTGGCGTTGCCGCGGCTTGATTTTGCTGCTATCGGCCAGTTTAGTTTCGAAGCACCCGATGAAGAACGTTTTCCCGCATTGAGATTGGCGCGTGAAGCCTTGCGCGCAGGCGGGACCCTGCCTATTGTTCTTAACGCTGCGAACGAGGTTGCTGTTGCGGCGTTTCTTGCAGGGCGTATTGGTTTTCTTGATATCACAAAGCTGGTCGAAGCAGTTATGGTCGCCCATGCTGGCGAAAAACTGAGCGATATTGATCATGTGTTCGCGACGGATGATCTGGCGCGGCGTTTGACTAAAGACATGATTGAACGACTATGCCTTTAAAGGCCCCGAACAATTCGAGGAATCCTACCTGATGGTCACTATCCTGTCGTTTCTTTTTGTGTTGTCCGTTCTGGTATTTGTCCACGAGTTTGGGCATTACTGGGTCGCGATCAAGGCCGGGGTAAAAGTTGAGTCTTTTTCCATCGGTTTTGGGCCGGAAATCGTCGGCTGGAACGATAAAAGTGGGACACGCTGGAAAATTAGTGCCTTGCCGCTGGGCGGTTATGTCAAGATGTACGGTGACATGAACCCGGCCAGCGCGGGCATCCGGGATGACCTGCCTGCGGAAGACCGGCAATATGCCTTTCATCATAAAGGCCTTTTGGCGCGCGCCGCCATTGTGTTTGCGGGTCCTTTTGCCAATTTTATTTTCGCGATTGTCATTTTCACCGTTTTATTTGCCGCTGTAGGTCAGCAACGTGCCTTGCCAGTGGTTGGAACGGTTACTGACGGTAGCGCAGCTGCATCGGCTGGGTTGTTACCCAAAGACCGGATTGTTGCCGTGGACGGCCAGAAAATTGAATGGTTTGACGAACTTTCGGTGCAAATCAGACAAAAACCGGGTCAAAGTGTTGACCTGACGGTGATGCGCGATGGCAAAACCATTGATGTGATGGCAACCCCGCAAGCTGTTAGCGAAGGCGAGGGACCAAACGCGATCACGTATGGCAGGCTTGGTGTCTCCGCCGGCGATTTTGTTGCGCAACGCGACGGTATTTTTGATGCTGTCGGACATGGCGTTTCGACGACTTTTGGAATTGTCACGCAAACATTTGGCGCAATCGGTGAAATGATTGCCGGTGAACGCGATAGTTCCGAGCTTGGCGGCCCGATCCGGATAGCGCAAATGTCGGGACAGGTTGCCGAAGGCGGTATCGCGCCGCTTCTGTCATTTATGGGATATCTATCTGTTAGCCTTGGCCTGATTAATTTGATGCCGGTGCCGCTTTTGGATGGCGGACATCTGGTGTTTTATCTGATCGAAGCCTTGCGCGGAAAACCAATGAGTGCGAAAGCGCAAGAATATGGTTTCCGTCTGGGCGCGGGTTTGGTATTCAGCTTAATCATTTTTGCAACATGGAATGATCTGTCGCATCTTGGCGTATGGAATTTTTTTAAAGGCCTGGCTGGCGGATGACTGCATATATCAGGGGGTTGGTTTTGCTGCGTAAAATGCGAACTGCTGCGATGATGGTGGCCCTTGCGGGCGCCGCTACTCCAGCATTCTTGCCTGTGGAAGCACTGGCTCAGAACTATCCCACCATCACGCAGATCCGCGTAGAAGGTAACAATCGTATCGAAACCGGTACGGTGGATGCGTATCTTAAGGTGCGTACGGGTGATCCGTATGACCCTCAAAAGATCAACGAATCGCTTAAGGCGCTGTTTGCCACCGATTTGTTCGCTGACGTTTCCATTTCATATAATGACGGCGTGATGAAGGTGAAGGTTGTTGAAAACCCGATCATTAACCGCATCGCGTTCGAGGGGAACAATCACCTCAAGGACGACGCGCTGACCACGGAAGTACAGCTTAAACCGCGTGTGGTTTATACCCGTACCAAGGTGCAGGCCGACGTTCAGCGTATTCTGGATTTGTATCGCCGGTCGGGCCGTTTTGCCGCGACCGTGAATCCGAAGGTTATTCAGCGCGACCAGAATCGCGTTGATCTGGTGTTTGAAATTAAGGAAGGCGAGGCAACTGGCGTTCGTCGTATCAATTTTGTCGGGAACTCGGCATTTGATGATAGCGAACTTTCAGGTGTGATTCGTACTACCACCAGTGCCTGGTGGAAAATTCTGACATCCGATGACAACTACGACCCTGACCGGGTTACCTTTGACCGCGAGTTGTTGCGCCGTTTCTATCTGGCTGCCGGTTACGCTGATTTCCAGGTTTTGTCTTCGGTTGCGGAATTAACACCGGACCGTTCCGACTTTTTCATCACGTATACTGTGAATGAAGGTGAACGTTATAAGTTTGGTGACATCAAGATTAATTCGGAAATTGATAAACTGGATGTCAGCGAATTGACGCCGTTGATCAAGGTTGAAAACGGCGACTGGTATAATTCCGAAGTTGTCGACGACATGATCAAATCCCTCACCGATTATGTCGGGGACCGGGGTTATGCTTTTGTCGATATCAAGCCGGAAATCAAACGCGACCGCGAAACCAATACGATCAATGTGACGTTTAACATCACCAAAGGCCCGAAGGTCTATGTTGAACGTATTGATATTGTTGGTAATGTTCGCACGCTGGACGAAGTGGTCCGCCGCGAGTTCCGTTTTGTCGAAGGCGATGCGTTTAGCAGTTCCAAACTGAACCGTTCACGCCAGCGTGTTGAGAACCTGAACTTTTTCAAAAATGTTGATGTCAAAACCCTGCCGGGCAGTGAGCCTGACAAGTCGGTTGTTGAAGTTGACGTGGATGAAAAATCGACAGGCGAGTTCTCGATTGGTGCCGGTTATGGTACGGACCAGGGGCCGTTTGGTCAGGCCGGTATTCGTGAACGTAACCTTTTGGGACGCGGGCAGGATTTGCGTCTTGGTTTCACCGTTGGTGGCAGCAGCCGCCAGATCGACCTTTCCTTTACCGAACCGTACTTCCTTGATCGTGACGTGAGTGCCGGGTTTGATATTTTCCGTCGGGAAGACGATAACCAGGACGAAAGCTCGTATGATGAAGAACAGACCGGTTTTGGTTTGCGTGCGGGATATAATTTCACCGAACATTTAAGCCAGCAGGCCCGCTACGGCTTTGAACTGGACAAATATTCGGATGTTGATTCGAACGCATCGCGTTTGCTGCGCGAAGAAGACCCTGAATTTAGTGAATCTACCATCGGACAAACGCTGACCTATGACCAGCGGGATAGCTCAGTTTCACCAAAAGATGGTTATTTTGCCCAGGTGTCTAACGATCTGGCCGGTTTTGGCGGCTCGGAACGTTATTTGAAATCCCGTATTTCCGGTGGATATTACTATCCGCTGGATCGTCAGAAAGAATGGGTGCTTAGCACCAAGGGATCCTCGGGCTATATTTTCGGGATCGGCAAGGATACGCGTATTTCGCAACGGTTCCTGCTAGGCGGCTCCAGCTTGCGTGGTTTCTCGGCCGGGGGTGTTGGGCCGCGTGACAAAGCCAGTGATGATGCTGTCGGTGGAAAGTTCTATTATGCCGGTACTGTGCAGCTTGATTTCCCGTTAGGCTTGCCGTCTGAATTTGCGCTTAAAGGACGTATTTTCTCGGACTTTGGTTCGGCATCGGGGGTTGATGGCGATCGGTCAGGCGAGATTTATGATACGGGGTCGCTTCGTGGGTCTGTTGGTGTTGGGGTAGGCTGGGAATCGCCGTTTGGCCCGATTGGTGTCGACCTTTCGCAGGCTGTGCTCAAAGAAGATTATGACAAAGAGGAAGTGTTCCGCTTGAACTTCGGAACCAGATTCTGATGTATATGATGAAAACCGCCCAACGACTTTTTTTGGTCTTGCTGATGGTGACAGGTCTGGGGCTGCAAGCGCAGGCCCAGGCGGCTGATACCAAACAGGAAACGACTGCGATTGTCATGATCGTCGATTTTGAAGGCATCATGCGTGAAGCCTCTGCTATGCAGGATATGCGTAAGCAGGTGGAAAAACGCCGTGATTCCTATCAAACAGAAATCGAAAAACGCCAACAGGCGTTGCGTGACGAAGACCAGAAGCTTGCCCAGCAACGTACTTTGCTAAGCGCAGATGTTTTGCAGCAAAAACGTGCAGAATTTCAGAAGAAAGTTGCTGAATTTCAGAAGTTCGCCCAGGGCCGTAACAAAGTCTTGGATGAAGCGGTAAATGAGGCACGGATCAAGTTTCAAAAGAAGCTGATTGAAATTATTGCTGACGTTGCCGAGGAACGGAAGGCGACACTGGTTTTGCATAAAAGCCAGGTGATTTTGCATGCCAATGCGATGGATGCGACCAAAGAGATCTTTGAAAAGATCAACGCCGCCATCCCGTCTTTGACCGTTGAATTCAAGGAAGCGTCCTGATGGCAGATCCGCGTTTTTTTAAACGCAAAGGGCCATTCGACGCGGCGGAAATTGCTCGTATTTCCGGTGCGACGCTTGTACAAACGACCGGCGAGAGCCGGTCTTTTGTTGATGTGGCGCCTTTGCAAGTGGCAGACGAAACCTGCCTGAGCTTTTTCGATAATCGCAAATATGTCGACGCCTTTGTTGCAAGCAAGGCCGGTGCCTGTTTTTGCCGCCCGGAGTTCGCTGATCGCGCGCCTGAAGGGATGCTGGTTTTCACCAGCGATGATCCTTACCGTGCTTACGCCAAAGCGGCGACTGCGTTTTACCCTGCCGAGCCTGCGAATGGCGATATATCCGAGGCGGCTTATGTTCACGCATCGGCTCGTATCGGAGAAAATGTTCAGATCGATCCTGGTGCTGTGATCGAGGAAGGCGCTGAAATTGGCGCGGGTACGCGGATTTCGGCAAATGCCGTGATCGGGCGCGGTGTTGTCATTGGCGCGGGGTGTTATATCGGCCCGGGGGCAGCACTGACCCACACTTTGGTTGGAAATTTGTGCATTATCCATTCCGGCGCCCGTATTGGGCAGGACGGTTTCGGGTTTGCCATGGGCCAACAGGGGCATTTAAAAGTTCCGCAACTTGGCCGTGTGGTAATAGGCAATGATGTAGAAATTGGTGCCAATGCCACAATCGACCGTGGTGCAGGGCCTGATACGATTATTGGCAATGGTTGTCGTATCGACAATCTGGTGCAAATCGGCCATAACGTTGAAATGGGTATGGGCTGCGTTATCGTGGCACAGGTTGGTATTTCCGGTTCAACCAAACTGGGACATTTTGTTGTTGCAGGCGGGCAGGCCGGAATTACCGGACATCTGACATTGGGCGATGGCGCGAAAATTGCCGCACAGGCCGGTGTTATGAAGGACATGAAACCGGGTGACGTTGTAGGCGGGAGCCCGGCGGTCCCGATGATGGAATATCACAAACAGACGGTTGCTTTATCGCGGCTGATACGAAAAAAGAAATAAGGGCACTGTTTATGACCGAATTGGTAAATGTTGATATCCAGCGCATTCTGGAGATGATCCCGCATCGTTATCCGTTCCTGCTGATCGACAAGGTCATTGATATCGAAGCGGATGTAGCGGCTATCGGCATTAAAAATGTGACGATGAATGAACCGCAATTCACCGGTCATTTTCCGCAACAGCCGATTATGCCGGGTGTTTTGATTATTGAAAGCATGGCGCAGACGGCAGCAATCCTGGTTGTTCATACGCTGGGTGAGAATGCCGAAGGCAAGCTGGTTTATTTTATGAGCATCGATAGTGCGCGTTTTCGCAAGCCGGTTGTGCCGGGTGATGTGATGCATATTCATGTTCGCAAAAAACAAAGCCGCGGCCCGGTGTGGAAATTCGAAAGTGAAGTTCGTGTAGACGGAGCAGTGGTTGCCGAAGCAACGATTGCTGCGATGATCCGGGATAATTGATGATGACAAACGTGCATCCGACAGCAATTGTCGAAGACGGTGCGCAGATCGGTCAGGATGTCGAAATCGGCCCTTATTGCATGGTCGGTGCGTCGGTTGTTCTGGGTGATCGGGTTAAACTGCATTCGCATGTTGTCGTTGCCGGGCATACAACGATTGGGGAAGACGGTGTTGTTTTTCCATTCGCTTCGATCGGGCATGCCCCGCAAGACCTGAAATTCAAGGGTGAAGCATCGCGCCTGGTGATTGGCAGCCGTACTAAAATTCGTGAAGGGGCAACTTTGAACCCTGGCACCGAAGGTGGCGGGATGCTGACGTCGGTCGGGAATGATTGCCTGTTGATGGCTGGTGCGCATGTTGGTCATGATTGTATGATCGGCGATCATTGCATTTTAGTGAACAATGCCACCTTGGCCGGACATGTGCATGTTGATGATTTCGCCATTGTCGGCGGCTTGTCAGCTGTTCATCAGTTTGTTCGAATCGGTCGTCACGCCATGATCGGTGGAATGACCGGGGTTGAAAGCGACGTTATTCCCTACGGCTCGGTCATTGGTAACCGCGCCTATCTTTCCGGGTTGAATATTGTTGGTTTAAAACGGCGCGGGTTTGACCGTGAAACCATTCATTCCTTGCGCAAGGCCTATCGACTGGTTTTCGCCCACGAGGGCACACTTGCCGAACGGGTTGAGGAAGTCGCGAAGGACTTTGCCGAGGTTGGTCCGGTTATGGAAATTATCAATTTTTTGAAAGCCGAGAGCACGCGCTCGGTTTGTACACCGAAATATGACAGTTCAGCAGGGTAAAATTGGCCTGATCGCTGGTGGTGGTGATTTACCCGCCCGCCTTGTCGACGCAGCAAAAGCGTCGGGGCGGGCGGTGTTCGTTGTTGCCCTTGAAGGGCACTGTGAAACACCTGAAGCTTTGGGGGCTCCTTACGAAATTGTTCGTTTGGGGGCTGCATCAAAAATTCTAGGCCAACTCAGGGCGCATGGATGTGTCGATGTTGTGTTGGCAGGCAAGGTGCAACGCCCGTCTTTTGCATCTATTCGGCCAGATTTGCGGGCGGCAAAAATTTTGGCTCGAATTGGCCTGAAATCGCTTGGTGATGACGGTTTGCTGCGCATCGTTGGACAGGAACTGGAACGTGACGGTTTTCGGTTGATCGGCGCGCACGAAATTATGCGGGATCTGGTGACACCTGTAGGTGTTTTGGGTGCTGTTTCGCCGGATGATCAATCGAGGGCTGATGCCCGTCGCGGATTGGAAATTGCCCGTATTTTAGGCCAGGCTGATGTCGGGCAGGGCTGTATTGTTCAACAGGGTCTGGTGCTTGCAGTAGAGGCGATTGAAGGCACTGATGAAATGATTCGTCGCTCGGCCGAATATGCGCGACCGGGCCCTGGCGGGGTTTTGGTTAAATCCAGCAAGCCCCAACAGGATCAACGCCTTGATTTGCCTGCCATCGGCGTGACGACGGTTGAGCAAGCCTATCAGGCAGGGCTTTCAGGCATTGCCCTGTTGGCCGGTGGCACCATGATTATCGACCGTGAAGCAGTGATTGCACTTGCAGACCGTTACGGCATGTTTCTTGTCGGCCTTTCCCTGCCAGATGGATCTGACCATGACAAATAACGTGGTGTCGCCGACCCTCGATTCTGTATCTTCACAGGCGCGTGCGACAGACGGGGCCCGCCATAACCCGGTGAAGATTATGCTGGTGGCTGGCGAGGCATCCGGGGATCAATTGGGCGGTCGTTTGATGGCAGCGATCAAACGACAAAATCCGGCGGCAACGTTTATTGGTGTTGGTGGTCCTCGCATGATTGGCGAAGGCATGCAAAGCCTGTTTTCGATGAATGAAATGTCGGTTATGGGGCTTGCTGAAATAATCCCGCATATTCCGCGATTGTTGCGCCGGATTCGCGAGACAGCTGATTTCGCCCTGTTAGAACAGCCTGACATTGTCGTAACCATTGACGCCCCCGATTTCAGTTTTCGGGTCGGCAAGCGGCTGGCGAACAAGGGCATACCGCTGGTGCATTATGTCGCCCCGTCGGTTTGGGCATGGCGACCGGGCCGGGCACGCAAGATTGCAAAGTTTCTGGACCATCTGCTGGCCCTTCTTCCGTTTGAACCGCCCTATTTTGAAAAAGAAGGGCTGGCAACCACCTTTATCGGTCATTCAGCAGTTGAAGAACGACATGGCGGGGACGCACAGCGTTTTCGTGCGACACATGGCCTTGACGAGCATCAGAAAGTGATTGCCATTCTGCCGGGCAGTCGGCATTCCGAAGTCGGCCGTTTGTTGCCGGTCTTTAAAGAGGTGGTCACCAGGCTTCATCGCGACCATCCTGATTATGCCTTTGTCGTACCGACTGTTAGCAAGGTCGAAGATGTTGTACGGCAAGCGGTTTTAGAATGGCCAGGTAAAGGGATTGTCGTTTCGACCGACCAGGAGAGGCGCGATGCGTTTAGCTCTGCGCATGCGGCTTTGGCGGCTTCTGGTACGGTTTCTTTGGAGCTGGGCATTGTTGGCGTTCCACATATCATTGGTTATCGCGTTAGCCCAACCAGTGCATGGATCGCCCGTCGACTGTTAAAGGTCGATACCGTTACGATTATTAATCTTGTTCTGGGGCGTAAGCTGGTGCCTGAATATTTGCAGGAAGATTGCACGCCAGACAGGCTTTACGCTGCGATGACCGCCCTGATCATGGAAGGTCCGGACAGGACAACGCAACAGGCCGGGTTTGATGAAGCAACGACGTTGCTGGGTTTTGGTCAGGAACCACCCAGTGACAAGGCTGCATCGGTTGTTTTGCAGGTCGCGAGCGCACACCCCTGAAAGGTACAACGTTTTGTTCCGTTGATGATGTGAAAAAGTTTTACAACTTCGCTGTTCTCAAGCCAGTCGAATTGTTTTAGCTTTCCCGCATTCAACAAGACATAATCGGAGAGTTTTAATGCGTTATTTGCATACGATGGTGCGTGTCACCGATATTGATGCGTCGATGAATTTTTATTGCAATTTGCTGGGGATGGAAGAAACCCGCCGCATCGAAAGCGAGAAGGGCCGGTTCACCCTGATTTACCTGGCACCGCCGCATGATGTTCCCAGTGCCAAGGCAAACAAGATGCCCGAATTGGAGCTGACATATAATTGGGACCCGGAAGAGTATACTGGCGGACGTAATTTTGGCCATCTTGCCTATGAAGTCGAAGATATTTATGGCCTCTGCCAGAAGCTGATGGATGCCGGTGTTGTAATTAATCGTCCGCCGCGCGACGGGCGCATGGCTTTTGTTCGCTCGCCCGATGGTATCTCGATCGAGTTTTTGCAGCAGGGTGATGCACTTGCGCCGGCTGAACCGTGGGCCAGTATGGAAAATACCGGCAGCTGGTAATTTCAATAATCTGATAAATAACGCAAAAAGGCCCGGATTTCTCCGGGCC
>NZ_JFJZ01000180.1 GCF_002115825.1 Thalassospira sp. MCCC 1A01428
GCGCAAATGATGGTTGATTACCATTTAAGCCTCGATATGGCGAAAGAGGTTTGCATGGTGGATAACAGCGAAAAGGGCCGGTCGGCGCGCCGTTATTTTATTGCCTGTGAACGCCGCCTGAATGAAAGCCCGGCGCGGTATCTGGCGGATATGGAACGCCAGATGATGCGGCTGATTGAAGCGCGGGTAGAGCAGGCGGTTTCGCTGCGGCTGTCGTCGAATGCGCGGGTGGCGGCGCTGGAATATGTTTCGGTGCGTGAATTGCTGGTTGAGCATAATGCCGTGCAAAAGGGGCGCAGCGGGCTTAACCGCAAAATCGGGGCGCGGATGCGGGCATGGGCGCTGCAAACCCGCCCGCCGGTTTCGGTGCGGCGCTGCCCGCATTCC
>NZ_JFJZ01000181.1 GCF_002115825.1 Thalassospira sp. MCCC 1A01428
GGCCTGCGAGGTTACGGTGGCCCAGCATTCTGTGATGGCGTGTGACCACGTCTCACGTCGGGCCGCGCCCTATGCCTTGATCCATGACATCGAGGAAGACGAAACCGGCGATTTGCTCACCCCCGTCAAGCAGCGAATGCGCGAACTGGGGATTTGGGAGCGGTTTGAAACCAGCATCGTGCTGCCGATCCGCAGATCTTATACGGAACTGGCCGGGCTGTGCTGGCCGTGGCCCGCCGACGTGGTGGCAGAAGTTGCCGACATCGACCAGTGTTTGCAGGTGACGGAATATCGCGATGCAGTTGACCGGGGCCTGGTGCGCGGTTTTATGCCGCACGATGTGGCTCCTTTGCCGGATTATCTGTTGCCCTGGAGCCCGCAAAAGG
>NZ_JFJZ01000182.1 GCF_002115825.1 Thalassospira sp. MCCC 1A01428
TAGCCGTGAGAGGACGCTTACTGACACCCGGCCAGGTTGCCGACATCACCGGAGCCGTGATGCCCGCCAGTCACCTTCCTCCTGCGAAATATCTGCTCGCCGACAAGGCCTATGACGCGGACCACTGGCGGGCTTGGCTCATACGGAGAAAGATCCAGCCGGTCATCCCCAACAAGGCCAATCGCAAGCAGCCATATGCCTTCAACCGGAAACGCTATCGCGGACGTAATGTCATTGAGCGCATATTTGGCCGCCTGAAAGACTTCCGACGGAATGCCACTCGGTACGACAAACATGCTGACAACTTCATGGCCGCATTATGCCTTGCTGCGCTCGTCTGCTACTGGATTTGAATGAGTCTGGACCCTAGGGTCTGAACCCAATTG
>NZ_JFJZ01000183.1 GCF_002115825.1 Thalassospira sp. MCCC 1A01428
GCATCACAGGCAGTAAGGCAACAGTCAGATTTTCCCCACAAAAAAGGCCGCGTTCCCGCGACCTTATGCCAACCCTCTAGCAACATTTCCCAATGCGGCAATCGCCGCACAGCCTTGGCATTCATCATCATCACCCCAGCCCTTGCCCCCACGAAATTTCCATTTCCTGCAAGCGCGGGACAAATTCAAAACCCAAATCGCCGGAATATTCCGCTCGCTGATCCTGATCGGTGTAGCGACGCACCCGCGCCCGTTCCAAATCCACCAGCGCATTTTCTGCTGTCAAACCAATGACGCAACTGTTGGCATCATCGGTAACAACCGGAACATCGGTTTTGCCGGAAAACACCTGTAAAGGCGCGCCCACCAGGGCGCCGTC
>NZ_JFJZ01000184.1 GCF_002115825.1 Thalassospira sp. MCCC 1A01428
AATGAGTCCTGAGCCTAAACAAGTTGTTTGGCGAACGTCTGATCTCGGGCGCCCTGGATAGGATTTAATCGCGGCCTCAACGCCTTGTGATTTGACCTTACATCTACTGGAGGGTGCACAATTGGAACCTGATGAGGAGATAGAGATGACAATTATCAAACAACTCGAACGTGGCAAGGTTCGCGTTTTATTACCGGGATAATCCTTCAAAACATTATTCAGATCATTGAAATCGTAAGTGTCTCACCACGGCTACCTTGACGGAAGAACGTTTTCAGTTCTTGGGAGGGAAAGAGGCTTGGATGTCAATATTCCAGGGAAGCAGATCGTCGATCTTGTTGATCGGATGATCGGCAATGCGGT
>NZ_JFJZ01000185.1 GCF_002115825.1 Thalassospira sp. MCCC 1A01428
AACTCTTCTCAGGCCCACCATATTGATGGTGTGATCTGGACCATCAGTCCTGTTTGAGGCACGTATCTGCCACGATTTGGCGCAAATGTTTGTTAAGAACATTGCGCGCCGGGTTGGCCGGCGGCGGCGCGCCCTGAATACCGGAGGTATTCAGAAATCAATAAGGGGGTGTAGCTCAGTTGGGAGAGCGCCTGCTTTGCAAGCAGGAGGTCATCGGTTCGATCCCGTTCACCTCCACCAGTTTTTAAAAGTGCGCTAGCGCCGGTCAGATGACCGCGCAGGCGAGCAATGAAATGGTGGGAACGGATGAGAAGGTGATACCGTAGTCAAGTCTGCCATATGGCAGTGCAGTTGTT
>NZ_JFJZ01000186.1 GCF_002115825.1 Thalassospira sp. MCCC 1A01428
ATCGTCGCCACCAATGGCGGAGAGGCGACCTTCAAAAGATACCGGTCAGAACCGTCACGCCTGGAGCCAGCCTCAACCAACCCCAAGCACCAAACAATATTCCCCCAGGATGAAATACGCGTAATTGGCCGCGTCGTCCGCGTCATTCAGGAACTGTAGCATCACCCTGCCCATCAAATTTTGAGCCATGCGAAACCCCGCACCAGCTTTCCCCTTCATTTAAACCGTCAAAAAGTTCACTGCCCTCAATTTTGAGGTCAGTAAATGTGTCAGTTAAACCTGCCTGACAGTCAGGTTATGATCAGATTTTGCATGCCTCAATTTTGAGGTATGCAATCATTTCAAGGTCT
>NZ_JFJZ01000187.1 GCF_002115825.1 Thalassospira sp. MCCC 1A01428
ATATATCCCCGTCTTAGTGTCGGTATCGGGCTCTTCAGGCAAGGCGGGCCGCGCCGCGCAGTCAAAAGCGGATTCCGGTATATCCTGCTTGATATATTCAGTCCGCGTGATCACTTGCGGCCTGTTCGCGCAGGCGGTCAAAAAGCCCGCTAACAGCAGGACCAACACAACCATCATCAGGCGCATCGTTCACCCCCTTCAATAATTCGGCGAATTTGGTTTCCGCCTGCTTGCGCCGCTGCTGTTCGCGCAACATCGCCGCATCGGCCGCCGCACGGTCCGCCTGCATACGCTCAATGGTTTTCAGGTTCGCGGCATTGGCGTCGGCCAAAACCTGATAAC
>NZ_JFJZ01000188.1 GCF_002115825.1 Thalassospira sp. MCCC 1A01428
CGAAACTGGAAACCAGTGTCTCCCAAACCTCTTTGGCTCACGCCATATAACGTATACCGTTCTGTATCGATCCGTCTTGCGCAGCTCGTGAATAAATTCACAGCGCACAACCCACCAGATAAATGGTGGAGGTGAACGGGATCGAACCGATGACCTCCTGCTTGCAAAGCAGGCGCTCTCCCAACTGAGCTACACCCCCGGGTATAATGGTGGGCCTGAGAAGAGTTGAACTTCTGACCTCACCCTTATCAGGGGTGCGCTCTAACCAACTGAGCTACAGGCCCGGAACGTTAGTTCGCTGCGCTAATCTGAATGCATCGCATCCAT
>NZ_JFJZ01000189.1 GCF_002115825.1 Thalassospira sp. MCCC 1A01428
GTGTTGCCACGGCCATTTTGTTTTGCATCGCGCGGGCTGGGGCGGGTTACCAGGGTGCTCATATCCAGCCCGGCCAGGTCGGCAGGGAAACGGGTGGGCGGTGTCACGGTATCACCGGTGATAAAGGCACCAAACCCCTCGCTTGACAGCGGCTGGGTAACACCGTTTAGCGACGTCAGTTCAACCGCCCCGGGGCGAGATCCTGAATCGTTTCGGCCCGCCCCCGGACCAAGGTTAACCACGCCAACAATTGGCCCGGTTGTGGTGGTGGAACCCAATTGTTGCCGGGCAAATTGTTGGGTTGAGGGCGACCAGCTGTTGG
>NZ_JFJZ01000019.1 GCF_002115825.1 Thalassospira sp. MCCC 1A01428
TTGCTGCGCTATGCGATTGGCAAGGGCATACCGCTGTTGGAAATGATTTTATATGCCCAATATCGCGACGATGTGAATAGCGGGCTTGAAAACCGGGGCATCAAGGTGTCGCCGCTGCGCTATCGCGGCAAGGTGATTTTTGCCAGCCATCATGCCTTTTTAAACAAGGTGTTCGCGCCCACCGACTGGGCTGGCATTTACCAGCGGGTTTTGATGGATATTCCGGGTGCTTATTTAACCCGTGGCCCGGTGATGTTTGGCGATGACGAAATCCCCGGCGTGATTATTCCGCTGGTGGTGATTAATAATCTGGGTGGTTTTTAGCGAGGTTTTGCCATGCTTGATATGGTTTATTCCGACGACATTGACGGCGTGATTAAAAAGCTGACGGATCTTGAAAAATCACAGGTGCCATTTGCGATGTCAAAAGCCATCAACCGGGTGGTTTTTGAGGCCCGTGGTCAGGTTTTGTCGGATATGGGGCGGCGTTTCACCATTCGCGAAAATTCCCTGAAAGCTTCCGGTGGCGGGAAAAAGCCCCTGTTTGTCGAAACCAGCAACAAAAAACAGTCTGTTATTCAGGCGGTGATCGGCACGCCGCTTTGGTTTTTGGAAGATCAGGAAGCTGGTGGCGAGAGGCGGAAAACGTCGGCGTGGCTTCCGGCGTCTGGCGCGCGTGTCGGGCGGCGCGATAGTGGGCGGATTTCTAAAAAGTTCAACCGTGCGGATGTTCGCGACGAGGTGAAGAAAAAGGCGCCATCGCGGCGGCGTCGTTCAAAAACCAACCCTGTGCCTTATGCCCCGCAAACCCCGTTTATCGCGACCATGAAAAGCGGTAAGCGGGGTGTTTTTATTCGGCGCAGCAAGAAAAAGCGCACACCGATTTCGCTGCTTTATACAGTGAATGACAGCGTGAAAATCGCGCCACGCTGGAAGTTCGGGGAAACGGTACAGCATCTAAGCGACAAGCGCCTGCGGGCCTATTTTCTGCAGGAACTGGAAGCTGCAATGGCGTCCTCGAAAAAGGGCCCGCTTAAAAGCTGGTATGTGACGCATTTGCTGGAAAGCGAAAAACCGTCTGATGTTGGTTTTGCATCGGGCGGGCTGGAGCAGCTTAAATCCGTAGGGTCGCCCATTTCAGGAATGTAATTGTTATGTTCGAAGATGAACTGCGCGAAGGCAGCTTTCGCGGGGTGCCTTTTGTCGTGCGCGATCGCTCGCGAGGGTCAGGCCGTCGTGGCCCGACGGTCGAGCGGCCCAATCGTGACGATGCACAATCGCAGGATCTTGGCCGGAAAGTCCGGGTTTATAATATCAATGCGCTGGTCATGGCATCGGACGGGTTTAGCGACCGCGACCGGATGCTTGCTGCCCTTGAAAAACCCGGCCCCGGCACCTTTGTTGACCCGTTTGGCGGGGTCAATGCCGAACGCTGGGTCAAGGTCACTGATTATCGTGAAACCCAGTCCTTTGACCAGGGCGGGGTGGCACAATTTGCCATCACGTTCGAGGAAGTGGATGAAAACGAGGAGCGCGGCTTTACCCGTGGTCTGGTTGATACATCATCCACCCTTTCCAAGCGGTCATCGGCGCTGGCATTGGCGGCGAAAAACGCCTTTATCCGGTCCTATGTCAGTGATGGCATGCCCGGCTTTGTCCGGCAAGGGGCGGCAAATGCCATTGGCGTGATTACTGATCAGGTGGGCGGGCAGGTTTTTACAGCCCTTGGTGTGACATCCACCATGTCCGACGCGATTGAAAAAATCGGTTCGGTGGGTTTAAGCGCCATTTCGGGCGGGGGTGTCGACATCGCCGATGGCTTGCAAGCCGGGTTTTCCATGCTGTCGGGTGCTGTGCCAGACCTTGATGATGGCCTGAACGGGTTTTTGTCGCTTGGTGGGTATGACGGCCTGGTATCAAATGCCCCGGCGGTAACGGGCACGCGGATTATCGAGGCAACAAATATTTCATCACTTGGCAGTTTGGTGCGGCGTACGGCGATTTCGGCGGCGGGGGAATTGCTGCCGAAATACAGTTTCGTTTCATACAATCAGGCGCGTGACATTGCCGAAAAGTTTGTCGGTGTGATTGATGCCGAAATGGACCGGGCCGGGGGCATCGACCCCGGGCAGGCTGATAACGGTGTTTTTGCCGCCCTGGCCGATTTGCGGCCCGCCGTGATTGAACATACCCAGTCCGAGGGATCAGGCAAGGCGCGGGTGATTAACGATACACCCTGGCGCAGTGAACCGGCCTTTGTCACCGCGCACCGCCTTTATGGCGATGCGACCCGTGCTAGCGAAATTATTGCCCGCAACGGCACCAAGCACCCCAACCAGATTGCGGGTGGCAGCGCAATCGAGGTTCTTGATGAATGATGAAAAGCCGGAAATCCTGCTGGATGGCGTGATTTACAATGACTGGCAAAAATGCGCCATCAACCTGTCCATCGACGATATCGCTGATACTTTTGCCGTGACCGCCACCGAATTTCGCCCCGATCATGGCGACGCCTTAAAGGCGGTTGTGCGCTATGGCGAAGAAACCATCCTGACCGGCCATATTGAAACAATCGATATTTCAACGGTGCCAGATCAGGAAGGCGTGCGGCTTTCGGGCCGCTCCAATGCCGGGGATCTGGTGGATTGTTCGGCGATTGTTTCGGGCGGGGAATTGCGCAAGCTAACCCTGTTGGAAGCGGCAAGGGTGCTGTGCAAACCCTTTGGCATTGCCGTGCGCGCCCTTGTCGATACCGGGACTGCGTTTGATAAAATCAAGGTGGAACAAGGCGAGAGCGTTTCGCAGGTGCTAGACCGCATTTGTCGCGAGCGGGGGTTTAATGCCTGGTCGGATGGGGATGGCGGCATTGCGCTGGGCCGCCCCGGTTGGGGCCGGGCGCAAACCAGCCTGCGAATGCGGTTTACGGATGGCGGGCAGCTTCGCCGCGATAACAATATTATCGAACTTTCCTCAACCCTTACCCTGTCGAACCGTTTTGATCGCTTGATCATGCGAAGCCAGGCGGCAACCAGTGATACCGATTTTGGGCTTTCTGCCGCGCAACCCGAGGCAACCGCGCGTGATGACGCCGTAGCCCGTTATCGCCCCAAAATCATTACATCGGACGGGGCAGGTGCGGCGGCGGATTTGCAAAAGCGCGTGGATTGGGAAGTTGCCCGGCGGGTAGGGAAATCAACATCGGTTCGTTACACGGTGGAGGGCTGGCGGCAAGTTGCTGGCGGTGATTTGTGGCGTCCCGGCCTGCTGGTATCGGTGGTCGATGAACCGACAAACATCAATAGCGACATGCTGATTACTGCTGTCTCGCTGACGCTTGACGAAGATAAAGGCGGTTATCGCGCCAGTCTTGACCTTGAACCGCTCGCGGCATGGCTGCCTGCGCCCACTATTTCAAAGGCCGCTGGCGGTGCGCAATACGAGGCGCTGCGCCGTGCTGCACGGGGGTGATGATGCTTGAATACCTGTTGGAACGGCTAACGCGACGCGTTGAGAACATGCTGTTTCGGGCTGTTGTGCGCTATGTGCGATTGTCCGAACAGGGTGGGGCGCGGGTGGCGCAAGTGGCGGGCCGCGCGGGTGAAACGCCCGACGATGTGACGGTGATGTTGCCCTATGGTTTTGACCACATTCCGCACCCGGTGGATGCGTCCGGGCGCGGTGCGGAAATGATCGCGCTAATGGTAGAACGCAACCTGGTGGTGGCCCTGCCTGCAATGGACCGGCGGCACCGGGCGCAATCGGGCGCATCGGAAAACGGTGAAATATCGCTCTATGATGATCAGGGGCAACGCATCACGTTAAAGCGGGGCCGTAAGGCACTAATTGAAACAGATATTTTGCATATCGTTGCGGCCAATAAGGTTATTATCACTGCCCCGCTGGCAGAATTTTCCGGCAATGTCACCATTGGCGGCAACCTGACTGTGGCCGGCGATATCACCGATCAGACAGGGGCAGGCAATGCCCGGTCAATGGCCGGAATGCGCGAAACCTATAACGGGCATGACCATGCCGAAAATGATAATGGCGGCCCCACCGGCACCCCAAATCAGGAAATGTAAACATGGCCGATTATGCCTATACCGACCTTGCTGTGCGGTTCGATGAAACGCGCAAGCGGTTTGATTTGCAATTGGTTGATGGTGTTTCTTCATCTTTTAAAACAGATCACGGGCTTGAAACCGCCATTATCGCCAGCCTGTTTACCGACCGCCGCGCGCGGGATGACGATGCTGTGCCCGATGGCGACCGTCGGGGTTTTTGGGGCGATGCCTGGCCGGTGATACCGGGCTTAAAGGTCGGGTCGCGGTTATGGCTTCTGAACCGCGAAATTATTACCCCGCAAACCATCGCCCGGGTGCGCGAATATGGCAGCGAGGCTTTGCGATGGCTGACTGATAATGGCTTTGCCCGGTCAGTCACATTTGAGGCGTTTCGCGACCGTGACGCGGGGCGTTGGGTCATTTCGGCGCGGGCCTCAATCGAGCGGCCCGATGGCCAGCTTTTTGAGCGCCGCTTTGCCAATATCTGGAACTGGATGGACCAAAACCAATGACCAGCAAGCTGACCGGCTTTTATACTCCGGCATTCCCGGATCTGCGCAATCAGGCAAAGGCGGCCTATGAAACCCGGCTGGGGCAGGGTGTGACCATCGGGCAGGGCCCTGTCGCCGCCATGCCCTATATTGATGGCATGATGGCCTTTGGTGCCTATGGCTATATGGATTACGTCGCCGCGCAAACGATGGTTTTATATGCGACCGGCGAAAACCTTGACGGGCACGGTTTTACCTATGATGTGCCGCGCCAGCCTGCCACTCGTGCCAGTGGGTCTGTAACCTTTACCGGCCTGACCGGCGCGGCGCTTGATGCCGGGCTGATCGTGAAAAGTGCGGCGGGTGTGCAATACCAGATCAAGGACGGTGTCACGCTGGTGGCTGGGCAGGCGGTTGCCACGATTACGGCGATTGATCCCGGTGCGGCGGGTAATCTGGCGGCGGGCAGCACTTTAACGCTGGTTTCGCCGGTTTCGGGTGTCGACCCAACCTGTATCGTCGGCGTGGCTGGCTTGGCCGGTGGGGCCGATGCCGAACAGGATGGCCGCCCGGGCATTCGCGAATTTTATCGGGGCCGGATTTTGGACCGTATCCGCAAACCGCCACAAGGCGGTGCCGGGTATGATTATGAAGCCTGGGCACGGGAAGTGCCCGGCGTGACGCGCGTTTGGGTGTCACCGCGTGAAATGGGTGCGGGCACTGTCACGGTGCGGTTCATGATGGATATTGTGCGCGCCGATCAGGGCGGCATTCCGCAACCCGGTGATGTCGCGATTATGCAGGATTACCTTGATGAACGCCGCCCGGTGAATGCCGATGTGTTTGCCGTGGCCCCCATTGGTGTGCCGCTTGACGTGACCGTGGCGGGGCTTGATCCTGACACGCCCGCCGTGCGCCAGCAAATCGCGGCGGAATTTTCCGATATGCTGTACCGGCGTGCCGTTCCAGGTGGCACCATTGGTCTGGACTGGATCGGCGAGGCCGTATCCGTCGCGGCGGGCGAAAACCGTCATCGGCTGACCAGCCCTACCGATGATATTGACCACGCAACCGGCCAAATTGCCATTTCCGGGGTGATAACCTATGACTGATTATGATGACCGGCTGGAAGCCTATGCCGAGACGGCGGCGGCGGCCCTGCCGCCCGGGGCCTTTTGGCAGGGATTTCGGGATTACGACGGCGCGGGCCGCGACCTTTTGCGCGCCAAGGCACAAACCTGGCTGGATGTAGACCTTGCCGCCGAACGGCTGATCGCCGAAAGCCAGCCGGGCCGTGCATCCGAAATGCTGGCCGATCACGAAACACAAGTCGGTTTGCCCGATTGCTGCTTTCAAACCCTGAGTGTCAATATCGAGGATCGCCGTAATGCCGTGCTAACCCGCTATCGAGCGCAGGGCGGCCAACGCCCGCAATATTTCATCGATCTGGCAAAAAGCCTTGGCTATGACGTGACCATCACGGAAAGCCGCCCGTTTGTCTGCGGCCTAAGCGAAATCGGCGGGGATTCATCCGGTGCCGCCCCGGTCACGCGCCTTGATACCATCGGTGCGGATCGCTTTTCGTGGAAAGTGGTGGTGCCCGAACCGCGTGTCACCTGGTTTCGCTGTGGCTCTGGCGTGCTGGGGCAGGATGCCCTTGCTACCATAAACCGGGCCGATGATCTGGAATGTTTGCTTGCCAGGTATCAGCCTGCACAACAGGATTTAACGGTTTCCTATCGCGGCATCCCCGAACCGATCATCGATATTGACCTGCGCACCGGTCTGCCTGCTGGGTGGCAATTTACCCGTAACAGCTTTGCAAGTTATGTGAATGCCAGTGGTGAAATTGCGCAGGCTGGTATCGATGAATTGCGGGTTCAGCATGACCTGCTTTCGTTGAGAAAGTTGGGCGGGCGGATTGATGGTAAATCGAGTGATCTAATGACAATTGGCTATAATATGGATCACTGGACACGAAATACCGGATCAATCGTTACTCGAACTGCTAACTACACAGAGGGTCTAATTGCGGGGCAAAATACCGCTGTGCGATGGAAGGTTGAGTCAGGTGATAGCACATCTTTGGGTTCATTTCGGGTAATTGCCTTAAACGGCGCTTCTAAATATAAATTAATGCTAGCGGTTAAGGCATTGCCTGGTAATGAAACTACCACACTTAGGTTTGGCCCTAACCATGCTAATATAGATTTGAACCCTGTTACTGGCGCATATTCGATCGCTTACGGAATTGTCTGGATCAACGATATTTCTGTTCAGAAAGTAAATGGGTTTTATTTGGTAAAAGCTAATTTCACGGTAAAACCCGATGACGACAGCGTAGAGTATGACACATTTACATTGTACAACCGTGAGCGAAATACTGTTGCTGACCTGGCTATCGATTTTTACAGTGTTGTTGATAACTGGGAACCTTTCGCATTTTTATATGGTGAAACCTGCGAGGCTGACAAACTAAAAATCCCGTTGTCCAGTGTTGCAGGCTGGCAGGATGGCGAGCCGTTTGAAATCACCGTGAGCGGTTGGACTGCGGAGGGAATTGGGCCTGTATCTCAAAATATGGTGTCGATTGATGATGGGTCATCGGCGAACTTAATAACGGCGTATCGGGATAGTGCCAGCATAATAAAGCTTGCTGTTTTATCTGATGGTGCCATGCAAGCACCAATTGCTGGGCCTGCGGTTATCGGTAAGCATCATCTGGAAATCATCGCCCACATCGAAAACAATAATTTCTGGTTTTCGGTATCCGTCGATGGCGGTGCAGCGATTACATACGGTCCTGATACTTCCGGCACCATCCCCACCGGCCTAACCACAATCGTTCTTGGCGACCGGTCAGACGGGCTGCGCACCTTGTTCGGGGAAATCGAAAAATTCAAGCTGCGCTTTTTATCAACACCTGCCTAGATCGCGTATCTCCAATCTAAAATCCAGCACAGGCCCGGTTTTCCGGGTCTTTTTTTATTCCCGAACGTTAGAGGTTTGTCATGGAATATATCCCCCCGTTCAATGGGGATTTGAGTAACCCTGATCGATCCTGGGTCAATGCCGATCCGGCAAATGCTATTGAGGGGTCCCGCCCTTCTGCGCAGGCTTTTGAACATCCGATCCGCGAAATCGTTAAAGTGATCATGGATGCGGGTCTTGAACCCGATGGCAATGACCTGACCCAGCTTTCCGCCGCAATCGCGGCCATGATTGCCGGGGCCATTGATGACCTGCCGCCTGCTGATACCTTGCCTGTTGGGGCGGTCGTGCCTGCGCTTGGCACAACGCCGTTTCCGGGTTTTTTGCTGTTGGATGCCAGCATGCCCTTGCGGGCGGATTATCCTGCTTTGTGGGCTTATGTACAAACCAGCGGCAACCTGATTACCGAAGCGAACTGGAACGAGGCGACATCCGGTTCCTTTTCTTCTGGCAATGGCACCACCAATTTCCGGCTCCCTGATGCCCGTGGTGTTTACTTGCGTGGCTTTGACGGTGGGCGCGGCTTTGATCCCGGGCGCGTATTCGGGACCTATCAGGCGGACGAGATCAAGGCGCATACGCATAGCTATGTCGCTGATCTCTTGCCACGCAATATCGGGCTTAATGATTTTGCTGGTTATGTCGGGCGTAACACCGGAACGACAGGATCAACCGGCGGCCCTGAAAACCGCGTTAAAGGCATTGTCGTTAACTGGTGCATCAAATATTAACGGATAAATCCATGAAAATTTACAATTATAGCCCGCGCAACGGTGTCTTTTTGGGCACTGCCATCGCACAGAAAAACCCGATGCATGAGGGTGAATTCCTGATGCCTGCCTGGGCGACCGATATTGCCCCGCCCGATCCAGTTGCTGGCATGGTCGCCGTTTATGATTCCGATGGTGCCACCTGGTCGCTGGTTGCGGATCATCGCGGGGAAACGGTTTACAATACCGAAACCGGGACGGCTTTTGTGATCGATGAACCGGGTAATATTCCCGATGGCCACACGGCGCTTGTGCCGCCATCGCAGGATGCCACCTGGGACGGCGCGGCATGGCAAATGCCAGCCCCGACCTATGATCAGCTTTTTGCCGCTGCGGCCAGTCGTCGTTATCGTGCTGAAATCGGCGGGTGCCTTTGGAATGATTGGGTGCAGGCAACCGATGATCGTGGGCAGGCGAAATGCATGGCCGAATTGCAGGCCATTAACGAGGGCTTGCGCGTTGATGGCGATGGCTGGAAATTTGCGCACGGGTTTGAAGCCCTGACCAATACAGAAATGCGTGATCTGGTCGTTGCGGTTCGCGCCCATGTGGCGGCCTGTTACGAAGGCGAGGGGATTATTCGGGCTGATATCGAGGCCGGAAATATTGCCGCCCTTGACGATGTTGAAAACTGGCCGAATTGGCCGGGGGTGGCGGCATGATTTATCTGGCAATTCTGCTATCGGCCATCATGTATCGCATGCCCCGCGGCGGCGGGCTGGGGCCGGGGCGTTCCTCGCTGGGCTCCAGTATTTGGGCTTTGCTGTCCGGGGCCTTGTTCGCGGTTTCGCTTAACACCTGGTACGGTTTGCTTGTTGGCCCGTTGCTGTTTTTAGGCGATGCGCCGGGGTGGTCGCGCTGGTGGCCAACCGGGAAAAACCCCAGTGTGGTTTATCTCTCGCTACGGGGGTTTTTACTGCTTAACCCGTTTATGGGGGTGATTTATTTCGGATTTTATCGCTGGCGTCATCACTTGCCGCGATATGGCCGGTTTATTGATGGCTGGACAGCCTATTCCGAACTCGCTTGCGGGCTGATCACGGCAACGGCCTGGGCGCTTGTTCTTATGGCCTTTGGCGATCCCTGATTGCCCCGAATAACTGCAATCTCTGTGGCTGCCCTCGATATCGTCGGGCGGCTTTTTTTATGGCTGCGGACATTGGGGGCAGCGTGTTTGACAAACCGCCACACGAAATTGATACGGGCTGGCTATCGGTTTTAAAGCTGTGGGGCGCGATCCTGCCTTTCTCGCTTTATGCCCGACTGCTGTATCACCGCTATCTGGTCAGCAAGGGGCACCGCAAGTTTTGGAGTTGGGATTTGTTGTGGGAAGTCCTGACCGCCGGATTTTGCGCGGTGATGTCGGCCGGGGTTGCCAGTTACCTGAAACTTGATATCGGCACGGCCTGCGGTGTTGCCAGCTTCCTTGGCTGGCTGGGCCCGCGCGGCCTGCAAGTCCTGATTGCCGATTTTCGTAATACCAAAAAATAGCAAGCGAGGTTCATAAAATGATTGATGTTGCTTTGTCGGGCATCGCTAACCGGGGGCTTATTGCCCTTTTGGGGTTTCTTTTTATCTGGGCGGCGTTGCGGCTGCTGGACCGGGTATCTGGCTTTGATTTCAAGAAATGGATTAACAATGATGAAAACCGTGATCAGGTCGGCGCTTATTTGCGTTGGCGTCTTGCTGCCTTTTGCTTCGTCTTCGGCCTCATCGTTACCTTTTCTGCATGATCTGAAATTCAGACAGGTAACGGCCCTTTATATGCCGGGCGTCGATTGGCGGCTTTTGAAGGCGCAATGCTATCAGGAAAGCCGATTGATTCCTGATGCGGTTTCGCCAGCTGGGGCCATGGGCCTTTGCCAGTTTATGCCGGCCACCTGGCGCGGCATTATCAGGCAGGGAAAGTTGCCGCCCGATGCGTCTGCCTTCGCCCCCCGGCTGTCTATCGAGGCAGCCGGGTTTTATATGGGAAAATTGCGCGCTGAATGGTCAAGCCCACGCCCGGAATGGGATCGGCATAGTCTGGCACTGGCCAGCTATAACGCCGGGTTGGGGCACTTGCTGACCGCTCAACACAAATGCAATGGGGCGGTACTTTATAGCCGTATTATTCCTTGTTTGCCTGCCGTGACGGGGCGGCATAGCGCCGAAACAATCAACTATGTCACCAGCATCTGGGGTTGGTTCGACAAGATGAAAAAAGGGTGGTGAAAATGGGATTTGCCACATTGCTGCGGTTTGCCTTGGCGAATTGGCGGCTTATTTTGATCGGCGGCGGGGTTACCCTCGTCGCCGGTTTTTTATGGTCCTACCAGGTGCGGCTTGCCAATGCGCGGGCCGATGCGCTTCAAGCCAAATATCAAGCGCTTGCCGATGCCAACATGGCCAATCTGCAAACCATCGCACAAATGCAGGCGGATCGTGCAATGGCCGATGCCGCTATTGTTCGCGAACAGGCGCGGCGGATGCAGGCCGAAACCAAGTTTTCAGAACTGTTAAAGGGGGTGAATGATGCGCCGATTGATGGTTGTGTTGGTCCTGCTGTGCGCGGGGTTTTTGACCGCTTGCGCAGCGACGCCGCAAGTGGTGACGCGGACTGAATTTGTAAAGCAGGATATCCCGGCATCATTGCTTGCCTGTGACGATCGCCCTGCCGTTCCAGTGGCCCCTGTAACCGATCAAAAAGTCGGGCGGTATATCGTCGGGTTATTATCTGCGCATGATGATTGCAAGGGCAAGCTGGATGCCGTGCGGGGGTTGGCGGTGCGAGACGAACCCTAAGAGGCTTTGCGCTTCGCTGGCTTGACTGGCTCGCGCCCGGCTTGACTGACGAGATAGTCATGCACCTTTTGATAATGCTCGTTTTTGGTTAGCTTTGGCACGTCTTGATGGGTGCCGCGTTCAAATCGTCCGCGGCTCCATTTGTTAACATAGTCTCTTATCTCTGGATGGGCGAGAATGAAGAACATGATTGTTCTGGTGCCCGTTGTTTCATCTATTTCAACACCACCTTTTTCAAATTCAATTAGCATTCCATGGGCGTATTGACGGGCATCAAGAACAAGGGACGCTTGTTCTTTGCTGATATCTTCTGGAAGCCTGGCACCCAGTGTTTTTGCAATTGAATTTTTTTGCGCTTCAGTTGCTGTATCAGACAATCCAATGTCGGGCATTTCAAATTCGGTAATTGCCGGGTTAACAATGACAATTTTGTTCTTTGACCCGGCATTTTCCGGTTTGACAACAATCATTCCAATAATGAATGCGACGACCAAAACCCCGATAAAGATATAGACGAACGTCATTTACCACCCCCGTTTGTGCCTGGAGGTGAAAAATCTAATTTAAAATTGAAATGAGAGTCAAAACAATAAGTTAACGGGTGTCCGAAATGGATGGCCCGTTATTGCTTTTTCAGCCTCACGCCGGGGCCTTCGCCGTTTTCGGCGATGAACTGAATGCCTGCGGCTTCAAAGGTGAGTTTCATGGCGTTGACTGTCGAGGTGCGAACGTCACCCCCGGCTTCAAATTTAGTAATTGTATTTCTGTTGACCCCTGATTCTCCGCTCAACTTTTGGATGTTCCAATTTAGAGCGGCACGAGCCATACGACATTGAGTAGCGTTCATTCTACCCGTTCTTTTTTATCCTGATGCCGGGGCCTTCGTTTTCTTCATCGAGAAAGATGATGCCAGCGTTTTCATAGGCAAATTTAAGGGCGGAAATTGTCGATTGATTGGAAACGCCTCCCCGCTCAAATCGACTAATTGTATTTTGGCTAACTCCCGAGTGATGGGTGGTTAAGCCAAGGGTCCAGTCCAGCGCGGCGCGTGCCATTTTGCTTTGTACAGGAGTTATCATGATTTTTTTAGCCGCACGCCGGGGCCTTCGCCGTTTTCGGCGATGAAGAGTACTCCGGCGTTTTCGAGCGCGTTTTTAATCGATTTCAATCTGTTTTCGTGCGGAATTCTGCGGCCTTTTTCAAAGTCGCGGACGGTCGAGAGACCAACCAGCGCGTGTTCGGCTAGTGCTTGTTGGGACCAATCGATTAACCCTCTTGCTGCTCGGCATTGCTCGGGGGACATGAATATACCTTTATTGTTTATTTCAACGAAAATAGTTGACTTGACCGATAAGCGTCAATACGTTTAATTCAACGATATTCGTTAATTTAAACGTAGAGAGGTTGCTATGCAGGCAAAATTTCAAATCCCCACGACCATCACCGGTCTGTCGGCGATGTACAAAGAATTGAAGCGGGTCGGAAATGGCGACGCGGATGGCAGTTTGTCCCATTGGTGGGATTCACAACTGACGGTGTTGCCTGCCCGGGATGTGGATGAATTGATGGTTAAATTCGATATGCTGACGGACTGGGCGCGGGAAGACAGCCCCGGCATGATGGCGTGGGAAGTGGAACGCCTGCATCTTTTGGTGCAATCGGTGCGCCGCGATGTGATGGCGATGAACGCCGGAGGTGAGAAATGACCAATCCGGTAGCATTTGATTTTGAAGGCCAGTCTGTTCGCACAATCGAAATTGAAGGTGTGATTTGGTTTGTGTTGGTCGATGTCTGTAAAGTGCTGGAGATTGAAAACAATCGTAATGTTGCTGCTCGTCTGGATGATGATGAAAAAAATACCGTCCATATTGCGGACGGTATTCAGGGCAACCCGAATATAACCATCATCAATGAAAGCGGCCTCTATTCGCTGATCCTGACCAGCCGCAAGGAAGCGGCCAAGCGGTTCAAAAAATGGGTGACGGCGGAAGTTCTTCCAGCTTTGCGCAAGACGGGCCGTTATGACATGGCTGGCGCCAGCCAATCGACCGGGCAGAGCCGCAAGAATTTGCCGACGTCACTGATTCCCAAAGCAGAGCGGCATTATGATCTGGCGCTGGTCCGCGAGGCGCGGGCGGTTTATGGCGAGGCCGGGGCGCGGCATGTGTGGGCCAATTCCGACACGCTGCCCGATATGTCGCAATTAAGTCGTCAGGACCGGCTGGATGATTTGGCCCGGATGCGGGGCGAAGACTGCCTAAGGTATTTGCTGCGCTATGCGATTGGCCGGGGCATTCCGCTGTCGGAAATGATTTTATATGCCCAATATCGCGACGATGTGAATAGCGGGCTTGAAAACCGGGGCATCAAGGTGTCGCCGCTGCGCTATCGCGGCAAGGTGATTTTTGCCAGCCATCATGCCTTTTTAAACAAGGTGTTCGCCCCCACCGACTGGGCGGGCATTTACCAGCGGGTTTTGATGGATATTCCGGGTGCTTATTTAACCCGTGGTCCGGTGATGTTTGGCGATGACGAAATCCCCGGCGTGATTATTCCGCTGGTGGTGATTAATAATCTGGGTGGGTTTTAAACGCGAAATCAATAGGCGACCTTTTTTATCCACCTGTATTTCTGTTCAAGACTTGCGCCATCGCCGTAGCTTGGCCGGTGGAACTTATGCCCCATAAGATCGGCCTGGATACGGTCGGGTGCCTCTGCTTTGGTCAAGGCATCCTGAAAGCTGTGACGAAGTGAATAAACGCTGTGGTCGTCGGTTTCACGCAAGTCGTTATCGGTCAGGTGACGATTTGTATTCGCGCTTAATTGTGTTGGTTTGTTGCGATAATCAATAAAGCCTTTGGGAACAAGTTCCTTGAAGGCATCAAGCGCGACGCCCGCCAGCGGCAAGGTGCGCGGTCGATACATTGTTTTCAGGCTTCGTTCGCTGTTTTCCCTGATATGGAAATGGGGGATGCCGGCATTCAAAACGATGTCGTCCGGGGCCAGCCCCGCCAGTTCCGCCGGTCCTGCGCCTGTATTGACGATAATCATAATCAGGGCGCGGCATTCCGGGTGCAGGCTTTTCAGCGCCCCAGGTGCGAGAATGCGCGTGCGAATAAAATCAGACGAGTAGGGTGGCCGCGTGTTCTTTTTCTTTTCGCGAAATCGCAACCGTGCCAATGGGTCATCAAGCCCTAATTGCAGGCCCTCGTTGACCTTCTCGAATATTTGATGAAGATGCCCAAAATCCTTGTTGGCGCTATTAATCGTCATATTTTCGGTTTCGATGCGATCCCACCACCAATCTCGAAATTTAAGGGCATCCGACCGCGTGATTTTCCCTAATTCCGGGTCGCCTGTGACATCCCCCCAGTTTCGGACGGCTTTAGCGCGCGGATTTTTCCAGCGCCGAATCTGTTCGTCATTTTTATCAGCCAGCCAGTCGCGTGTCAGTCTGACGAATTCTTCCAGCGCGTCCGCCATTGTAATGGCCGGCGCACTTGCGCCCCCGGCAAGGGCCGTTACCACGGCTTTCTTTTCAATCCCGGCTTTTTCGATCTTTTCCAGTCGCGCCAGCACATCTGTCGTGCTGGCTTCCCGTGCGATCTGGTCGGCTGGTTGATAATCAAACCCCATGGACTGGGCGATTTTGACAGCGGAGTCGTATTGATCTTTAGCTTGATCCTGATGCCCGAATTTGATGATCGAATGCCAATATTGTTCAATATCGCGGTGAACAATATCGCGTCGGGAAAGGGCTGTTTTCAGGTCGGATGTTTTAAGCGAGATACGGACAAAACCTGTGCCTAATGCCATCGATACGTCTGACGGCTTGCGGCGATAATAATAATATCTGCCATTCCGCAACAGTAAATATTGGTGTCCGTTCTCTGCCATTTGTATCCCAGTTTGTATCCCGTTTTGTATCCCATTTTTCGGGGATATACTTGGATCAAACGTGGAAAATGGTCAACAAGAACCGCGTAAACCATTGAAAACAATGGATAATATGAAATTTTTAACTTTGGGAAAATGGCGGAGAGACAGGGATTCGAACCCTGGGTACCCGTAAAGGCACGCCGGTTTTCAAGACCGGTGCATTCAACCACTCTGCCATCTCTCCGCAATGTGGTCTGTTTGTTGCGGCCCCTCAATAAGGGCACGAGGGGATGCTGTCAATATATGTTATTGCTTCGATGGTCGATAAAATTACATTTTGGGATCAAAGCTCTGCGTTGGCACCAAATTTACGCGACAGACATCGTCCCGCCCGGCGGGATGTTAAAAAACGGGGGACATATTGTTTTTTATATTTTCCAAGATTGCGGCTTTCTTTTTGCAACCCGGAAACCTTGTGACACTGGGATTTGTCACGGCCCTTGTTTTAGTACTGTTTAAGCCAACCCGACACGTCGGCCATGTGCTTTTGGTCGTTATTGCCTTTATATGTGTAGGGGTAACAGTGTTCCCGGTTGGTCAATATGGAGTGCAAATTCTGGAGAACCGGTTTGCGCGCCCGACAATCGAATCCATCAAAGGCGATAACATTTCGGGCATCATCGTTTTGGGCGGGGCGGTTGACGGACAGCAATATGTCGAGCGCGGACTGGTCGAGTATAATGATTCGGCTGATCGGGTTTTGAGCATGTTGCAACTGGCAAATCATCATCCTGATATACCGGTTATTTATAGTGGAGCCGATGGGGCCCTGGTGGCACGTGGTTTTAACGAAGCCGATGCCGTACAGGCGGATATGAGGGCGCGTGGATTTAATGCCATCAATATTGTTTATGAAAATCAATCGCGCAACACGGCTGAAAATGCAGCGCTGAGCTACCAGTTGGTGACAAAAAACTGGCCGAAACGCGCACAGGGGAAATGGCTGCTGGTAACCTCTGCCCGCCATATGCCGCGTGCAATGGGTGTGTTTCGGCAATACGATTGGTCGATTATTGCCTGGCCGGTGGATTATATCGCGCCAGCGCACCTCCATTTAACAGATATTAACGTCTCGCATTCTATCAAGATGCTGGACAATGCGTTGAAAGAGTTTGCCGGCCTGACGGCCTATTACTGGACAGGGCGAACCTCGACGTGGTTTCCGGCCCCCTGACAGGGGATAAAATAAAGCAAAGCGAATTTATTCTGACAAGGACAGGGCGAACAATATGAAAATTCGGACACTCGGAACTGTTGCCACGATTCTTGGTGCGCTTGTGATTGCAAGCCCCGTATTGGCTGCGCCCGCAGATGCCCCTTTGCCCGCCTTCACGACAGAAGGGTTCGACAAATGGCTGGCAGATTTTAAACGTGATGCGCTTAAAGACGGCATTTCCCAAAAAACCCTTGATGAGGCCTTTGCCAAAACCCAACCGATCCCCCGCGTGATCGAACTTGACCGCAGCCAGCCCGAATTCAAACTGACTTTCGAACAATATTTGCAGCGTGTTGTTCCGCAGTCACGCATTGACGAAGGACGGCGCAAATTTGCTGAAAACCGCGATATTATTGAAGCGGCGGCAAAAAAATACGGTGTGCCCGCTCATTATCTAACGGCTTTTTGGGGTATTGAAACCGGCTTTGGTAAACATACCGGCGGATTTTCAGTTATCGATTCTCTGGCGACCCTGGCCTTTGAAGGCCGCCGGGCCGAGTATTTCCGCGGCGAATTGTTAAAAGCGCTGAAAATTATTGATGCCGGCCATATTTCGGCAGCAGCTATGGAAGGATCATGGGCCGGAGCCATGGGGCAGGCCCAGTTTATGCCTTCAACCTTTATGGCCTATGCTACCGATGGCAATGGCGACGGTAAAATCAATTTGTGGACCCAAAAGGAAGACGTTTTTGCCTCTGCTGCCAATTACTTATCCTCAGTTGGCTGGAAAACGGATGAACGTTGGGGCCGCAAGGTAAGCCTGCCCAAAGGGTTTGATGCCAGCAAGGCCGGACGTGATGTGCGCAAACCAATTGCCGAATGGCAAAAAATGGGGGTTCGTATGCCTGATGGCGGCAATCTTCCCTCGGCCGATATGAAAGCTGCCATTGTTCTGGTAAATGACGGTGCCGGGCCTGCCTATATGGTTTATAACAATTTCAATACCATCATGCATTGGAACCGGTCGACCTATTTTGCCATTGCGGTCGGCACGCTTGCCGATGCCATTGCCGGTCGTTGATCGACCGATTGACGATCCTGAAATGACTTCGGAATGACAAGGAAAAACTGGATGCCAAAATCAGCTATCGGATCGGCTCGCCCGCTATGGCGCCTTGGCTGTCAAGTAACCGGGGTCGCGGCGATACTGGTGATGTTGGCAGGCTGTGCGGAAACCCAGCTTGCCGTTCACGGCGTAAAGCGGATCGGATCGCAAAACCAGACGGCGGCACCCACCCAAAGCGGTGCTTACAAAATTGGCAAACCATATGAAATTGCAGGGCAATGGTATTACCCGGCTGTTGATTATGAATATCGTGAAACCGGTATCGCATCGTGGTACGGCCCGAAATTTCACGGAAAATACACCGCCAATGGCGAGATTTTTGATCAGAATGAAGTTTCGGCCGCTCATCGAACCTTGCCCTTGCCAAGTATTGTAAGGGTCACAAACCTGGAAAATGGTCGTTCGCTTAAGGTAAGGGTTAATGACCGTGGACCTTTTGCGCGCAGCCGTATCATCGATATGTCGCGAAAGGCAGCCGAACTGTTGGGGTTTGAACAACAGGGAACAGCCAAGGTGATGGTTGAGGTGCTTGAGGCTGAAAGCCAGCAGGCCGCCTTGATTTCGCAGAGTAAAGCATCGTCACCTTCGGTCACGACGGCAGAAAAAAACACCGTTACGGCTGCCCCGAGAGCGTCGGTTGAAACCGTATCGCTTGATGCACCACCCGGCAACAAAAGCCCCAACGATTTTGATGATACTCCGGCACCAGCCAAACGGATAAAATACCAGCCTGAAACACCAGCCAACAATGTTGCGGTAACCGCCCAGGCCAACCCGGAAGTTAATGTAACACCGGTGCCGGCAAGTGCGATTTACGTTCAGGCTGGCGCATTTTCAGTTTACGATAACGCCTTAAACCTTCGTAACCAGCTCTATAATCTTGCACCAACCAAAATTGAACCCATCGATGTCAAGGGAACGACTTTTTACCGGGTTCGCCTGGGGCCGATGGCAACTGTGCCCGAAGCCGATGTTTTACTTGACCGGGTTTTGGCAACCGGGCAAACCGGGGCCAGGGTGATTGTCGAATGCGCAGGGGCAGGGGAAAAGTCTGTTGCCGGGTGCTAATTTGACTGGGAAATAACGGGTGAAAACGTGTTTGCACATTTTTGCCCAATTTGCGACATAGGACAGCCCTGTTGGCCATCGGCCAATCCTTCGGGGACGAAATAAATCAACAGGACAAGGACGTTATGAATTTACTTCCGTCAATTCCGTGCAAAGCCACATTTAATCGGCTGTTGGCCGGGGCCGCGCTTCTGGGAACCGTAATGGCAGCGACTGCCAGCCATGCGCAGGCGATTGATACCGTCGCGCGTGAAGCCTATCTTGTTGATTATGACACCGGCGCTGTTCTGTTGAACAAAAATGGCGACGACCTCGCCGAACCGGCGTCATTGACCAAGATGATGACGATCTACATGCTGTTTGATCGCATCAAGAATGGCAGCCTGACCCTGAAAGACACCTTCCATGTCAGCGAAGATGCGTGGAAAAAGGGTGGATCGAAGATGTTCGTCGAGGTTAATTCCGACGTTTCGATTTATGACCTGATCCATGGCATTATCGTACAGTCTGGCAACGATGCAGCAATTGTGGTCGCAGAAGGTATTGCTGGCACCGAAGATGCTTTTGCCCATGAAATGACGGAAAAAGCCCGCGAAATTGGCATGACCAAATCGGTGTTTAAAAACGCCACCGGCTGGCCTGCCGATGGGCACCTGGTAACAGCACATGACCTTGCTGTACTGGCACATCGCACCATTCATGATTTCCCCGAGCTTTATAAATTTTATAGTGAACCTGTCTTTACCTATAACGGTATTCGTCAGCACAATCGTAATCCGCTGCTGGGAACCAGTGCCGGTGTTGATGGCATGAAAACCGGCCACACCGAAGCTGCCGGTTTTGGTTTGACGGCCACAGCAAAACGGGATGGTCGCCGCCTGATTTTGGTTGCGATGGGCATGCATTCAATGCGCGAACGCCGTACCGAAGGGCAAAAACTGCTTGATTGGGGTTTTCGCGAATTTGACAATTACCATCTGTTTAAAAAAGATGATGTTGTCAGTTCTGCCGATATCTGGCTGGGCAATGCCGGCAAGGTAGATCTGGTAACCGATCAGGATATTACCCTGACGGTCCCGCGCAAAGATCGCAAGGATATGAAGGTTTCAGTGGTTTATGAAGGCCCGATCCCGGCACCGATTAGCGCAGGTCAGCAGGTTGCAACGTTGAAAGTTGAAATTCCCAATCAGGACGCGCAGTCATTTCCGCTTTATGCCAAATCCGGTGTTGAACGGCTGGGGCTGGTCGGGCGTATTGGCGCCGCGATCAAGTATCTGGTTTGGGGAGGCAGCAACGGGTGAGTACCCCGTCCGGAATTTTTATCAGCTTTGAAGGCGGAGAAGGCAGTGGGAAATCCACCCAGATCCGCCTTTTAGAGCAATGGTTTCGCCATCGTGGCCGTGACGTTATTGTCACACGCGAACCAGGCGGGTCACCGGGTGCGGAGGAAATCCGCGCCCTTTTGCTTACCGGTGACCCCGGCCGCTGGGACGCGGTAACCGAAGCATTATTGATGTTTGCATCACGTCGCGATCATGTCGAACGCACCATTCGCCCGGCGATAGCACAGGGCCAAGTGGTATTATGTGATCGCTTTGCCGACTCATCTGTGGCGTATCAGGGATACGGCCATGGATTAGGAGCTGACTTTATCCGTCAGCTTTGGAAGCTGGCCGTAAATGATTTTAAACCTGATCTGACATTGATGATGGATTTACCAATTGAAACCGGACTGGCACGGGCAGGGGCACGATTTGCCAATGTCAGCGCCGCAGAAGACCGGTTTGAAAAAATGGGACTGGCTTTTCACCAGCGCCTCCAGCAAGGTTTTCACGAAATTACCGCAGCAGAACCGGATCGCTGCAGGGTTGTCGATGCTGATGGGGATGTACAAACCGTTGCCGCGCGTGTGGCATCTGTCGTTGAACAGTTTCTGGCAGGACGCCCGGCATGACGGAACCCAATGATGATGACCAAGGGTACCCGACGCCGCGGCAAAACCATCAGCTAAAAGGCCACGACGCCGCAGAGCAGGTAATTGTAGATGCCTGGAACAGCAAGCGCATGCACCATGCCTGGTTGTTATGTGGACCACGTGGTGTCGGCAAGGCAACGCTGGCCTATCGCATGGCGCGATTTGCGTTGTCGCACGGAGGGGAAAATGCCGGCGGCGGGCTGTTTGGTGACGTACCAACCAGTTTGTATGTGTCGCCAGAAGACCCGGTTTTCCGCCGTATAGCAGGTGGCGGGCATGGTGATTTAAAAGTCATCGAACGTTTGTACGACGAGAAAAAAAAACGCCTTCAGGGTGAAATCGTTGTGGAGAATGTGCGCGCTGTTGGCAATTTTATGTCCAAAACCTCGGCCGAGGGCGGTTGGCGGGTGGTCATTGTCGATGCTGCTGACGAACTCAACCGCAATGCTGCCAACGCCATTCTCAAGGTTTTGGAAGAACCGCCAGCCAATGCGATGATGATTCTGATTGCCCATCAACCGGGCCGGTTGCTGCCAACCATTCGGTCGCGCTGCCGCCGCTTAAATTTGGGAACACTGGATGATCAAACGGTAAGTTCACTTTTGGCACAATATTGCCCGGATATGGAAACCGACGATATCCACGCCTTAACCGGGTTGTCTGATGGCAGTATTGGCCGGGCACTTCAATTGCACGATGTTGGCGGGCTGGAGCTGTATACCGAACTGGTCAACCTGATTGCGACATTGCCCGAAACCGATGTTGCCGCCCAGCACAAGTTTGCCGAACGGTTTTCACCGGCGGATCGTGACGAAGCCTTTGTTACCGTAACTGCACTGTTAAACTGGTGGCTGGCCCGTATGATCCGGTTTGCGGCAACAGGGACAGCACCACGCGAAGTGGTTAGTGGTGAATTGCCAGCCATGCAACGCATGGCTGCTGCGCAACCGCTTGATCAATGGCTGGAGGTGTGGGAAAAGATCACCGACCTGATGTCAGCAACGCGCGGACTTCATCTGGATCGCAAGCAGGCGCTGTTAAATGCGTTTTTCATGCTTGAGGAAACCATTCGAAGCTAGTGCGGCTGGGCTGATTTAAATATATATGATCAGACGGCCCGCAAGGGCCGTTTTGCGTCATGCTTTACGAAGGATTGCGATCATGACCGGGCAAAAACCGCCCTTCTACATCACCACGCCGATCTATTACGTGAACGACAAGCCCCATATCGGCCATGCCTATACGACGCTGGCCGTTGATGTGATAGCGCGTTTCAAACGTCTGGACGGTTTCGATGTGATGTTTCTGACCGGAACGGATGAACACGGTCAGAAAGTTGACGCATCAGCGGCGGCCAAAGGCATTGATCCGCAAACCTTTACCGATCAGGTATCGCAAAATTTCCGCGATCTTGCGGTGCACATGAATTTTTCCAACGATGATTTCATTCGCACCACGGAAGAACGCCACAAAAAAGCCTGCCAGGCCCTTTGGACGACGTTGGTGGAAAAGGGTGAGATTTATCTCGGGTCTTATGACGGCTGGTATTCGGTTCGCGATGAGGCATTTTACGCCGAAAAGGAACTGATTGAAAAAGACGGCAAGAAACTTGCCCCGACAGGTGCCCCTGTTGAGTGGGTATCCGAACCCAGCTATTTCTTCAAGCTGTCGGAATGGGGTGATCGTCTGCTGAAATTCTATGATGATAATCCCGGTTTTATCGCCCCGAATTCCCGCCGCAACGAAGTCATCAGCTTTGTTAAAGGTGGCATGCATGATTTGTCGGTTTCGCGTACCAGCTTTAAATGGGGTGTCCCTGTTCCGGGCAATGAAGACCACGTGATGTATGTGTGGGTTGACGCGCTAACCAATTATCTCACGGCCGTTGGCTACCCTGATGTTGATGCTGAAAAACTGGCTAAATACTGGCCTGCGGATTTACACATGGTGGGCAAGGACATTGCCCGTTTCCATGCTGTTTACTGGCCGGCCCTGTTGATGGCCGCAGGTATTGCACCGCCCAAGCGGGTGTTCGCCCATGGCTGGTGGACCAATGAAGGTCAGAAAATTTCAAAATCAATTGGTAATGTTATTGATCCGTATGATCTGACAGCCAAATACGGGCTGGATCAAACCCGTTATTTCCTGCTGCGCGAAGTACCCTTTGGCAATGATGGCGATTTTTCCCATCAGACGATGGTGAACCGCATGAACAGCGAACTGGCCAACGACCTTGGCAATTTATGCCAGCGTGTTTTGTCGATGATTGGCAAAAACTGCAATGCCAAGGTGCCGACACCGGGTGAATTTAGCGATGCCGACACGGTTATTCTGACCAAGGCACACGATTTGCTTGATGCCGCCCGTGCGCAGATTGAAGCCCAGGCATTTAATAAAATGATCGATGCCATCTGGTCGCTGGTCGGCGATGCCAACCGTTATGTTGATGAAATGGCGCCGTGGGGCTTGAAAAAAACCGATCCGGCACGGATGGAAACGGTTCTTTATGTTCTGGCCGAAGTCATTCGTCATGTCGGTATTTTGGTACAGCCTTTGATGCCGGAATCAGCTGCGAAGATTCTGGATCAACTGGCACTTGGTGAAGATGTACGCGGCTTTGACAGCCTCGGTGCTGAACAGGCGCTGGTTGCCGGAACCGACCTTCCCAAACCGGCCGGGGTTTTCCCGCGCTATGTTGAACCGGAAACAGAAGGAGAGAAGGCATGAATGTCGCCCTTGTCGACAGCCATTGCCATCTGGACTATCCCCAGTTTTCTGACGATTTTGCGGGCACCATGGCGCGTGCCCGCAATGCGGGCGTTGGCATGATGGTTAGCATTGGTGTGCGTATTTCAACCTTTGACCAGGTACGCGCGATGGCAGAACGTGCTGACAACATTTATTGCACCGTCGGGGTTCACCCGCATGAAGCCGGTGAAGAAGGTTTGTCCAGCCCGGATATCCTGATTGAAAAAACCAAAGATCCCAAAGTGATCGGCATTGGCGAAAGCGGGCTGGACTATTTTTATGATAATGCCCCGCGTGATGCCCAACAGCAAAGTTTTCGCGCCCACATTGCAGCTTGTCGTGAAACACAATTGCCACTGATCGTGCATACCCGCGATGCCGATGACGACACGATGGATATTCTCGAAGAAGAATATGCCAAAGGCGCCTTTCCCGGCGTTATCCATTGTTTCAGTTCGTCAGCCGAACTGGCACAGCGGGCCTTGAAGATTGGATTTTATATTTCCTGTTCGGGGATAATCACGTTCAATTCGGCCAAGGCCATTCGTGATGCCGTTGCTGATGTTCCGCTGGACCGTTTGATCGTTGAAACGGATTCACCTTATCTGGCACCGGTGCCAAAGCGCGGTAAATCAAACGAACCCTCATTTGTGGCCCATACTGCGGTAAAACTGGCCGAAATTAAAGGCGTCAGCATCGAAGAAATTGCCCGTATCACCACAGATAATTTCTTTAATCTGTTTACCAAGGCAGACCGTTCACGCCTGGGCGAAACGGGGGCAGGAGAACAGTGACGAAAATCACCATCCTTGGCTGCGGATCCTCAAACGGGGTGCCTTCCGTTGGTTTGGGGTGGGGGGCGTGTAACCCGGATAACCTTAAAAACCGGCGTTTACGCAGTTCGATCCTGATTGAAGAAGCCGGGCAGAAAATTCTGGTCGATGTCGGTCCTGATTTTCGTGAACAGGCACTGGCAGCAGATATTAAACATATCGATGCCATCCTGTTTACCCATGCTCATGCCGACCATGTTCATGGTATTGATGACCTGCGCTGGATCAATGTTGCCATGCATCGGCCAATTGACATTTATGCCTCGGCCGAGACAATTCAAACGCTGGAACAACGGTTTGCCTACGTCTTGCAGCCGTTAGCCGAAGGCGTCGATTTTTATTATAAACCGGTTCTCGTCCCCCATCAGATTGATGGCCACCTTGATATTGGCGGCGTCCCGGTTAAGGTTTTTCCACAGGATCACGGGTTTTGCGAAAGCCTTGGCTTTCGGGTGGGCAATTTTGCCTATTCAACGGATGTGGTGAATTTGCCGGACTATTCGCATCAGTTTTTATACGATCTGGACGTGTGGGTGGTGGATTGCATGCGCCTGACACCACACGCAACCCACGCACATCTGGAAAAGGTGATGGGCTGGGTCGACAAATTTAAACCCCGGCAAGTTTATTTCACCCATATGAGCATCCAGGTTGACTATGACCAGCTTAACGACATGACGCCAAATCATGTCAGTCCGGCTCATGATGGCCTTGTGATTGAAATTTGATTTATTTTTTAATTTCAATTCATTAACGGCATTATCTCATCCACCGTGCAATCATTTTATGCTGCACATTGGCTTGGGCAGCCACCCGGTAATAAGACAACATTTCGCGCATCGGGTCTGACAGACGATCAAAACCGGAAATAAAGGCAACCACGATCCCGATGGTTGTTTGCCCTTCAATAACCAGATATCCCCCGACGATCAAAACAATAAGCGGCGTTGCACCGTTTAAAAAATTGATGATAGCCTTCATGCCAAACTTTAAGACAAAGGTCATCATCCGGTTGCGATACAGCAAATCGATACGATCGGGCAGGGCGGTTTCATCAAGATCAGTATCATCATGGGGCAACCGTGTCAGATCATCGCTAACACGGCGCATGGTGTTTACCCGCCGGGCAATAAGCACATTAATGCGTTTTTGAACCAGCGGGACCAGCAATGCCTGGGGTACCAATGCCGCCAGCCCGATGGCGGCAACAAGGGGAGCTTTGGAGAACATATACCCCATGCCGAACACCAGCATGGCGGTATTTACAACCGGCTGCGACAAACATTCGCCCACAAAGCCGCCCAGTTTATCGATTTCCGATCCGATAATTGATATCACCTTGCCGTCTTCCTCGTGGGCGCTGTCACCCTCGTGTTCTTCGTGCAATTGGCTAAGGTGAAGGCGGTTATAGCGAATGGAGCTTTCACTTAACCAGCCCTGATAGAGACGCAGCAAATATTTGCAAATCCCGTGCAGAATCAGAACCGCGCCATAGGCCCCGGCTAATTTTAATAACAAATCCAGCTTGCCATCCGATATGGCGTCATCCACCAGTCGGCGTTGCAGTTCAATGGGCAACATGCTGAGCGCCGCGACGACCACGGCAAGCAGCGACACCCAAATCTGGTGATAGCCGCTCATGCGCCAGACATAGCGCCACAATGATGATGCGGGTGTTTTATCGCCGGTCAGATCAGGTTTACGGGCCGGGATCATTTTTAGGGGCATAAAGGGGTGCTCGGTTGGTGGGGAAATTCAAAAATCGGGAAGTAGTAACTTGAGGTTAAACGAAAAAAGCCCCCGAATGATCCGGGGGCTTTTCGATGTTTTTGTCACGTTACCGTGAAGGATTAGTCGACCGGATGGGAAACAACCGGAATGTGTTCGTTATCGTGACCATGCTGGGTCAGCGGACGGTTGCCCGTTAAACGACGCATCATCACATAAAACACAGGTGTCAGGAACAAACCGAACGCCGTAACCCCGATCATGCCGGAAAAGACCGCCATACCCATAGCCTGGCGCATTTCAGCACCCGCACCGGTTGACAGCACCAAGGGCACCACACCCATGATAAATGCCATCGACGTCATCAGGATGGGGCGCAACCGCAACCGACTTGCTTCAATGGCCGCCTGCATTGGCGTCTTGCCACCAAATTCAAGCTCACGGGCAAATTCGACGATCAGGATCGCATTTTTCGCCGATAGCCCGACAAGCACCATAAGCCCGATTTGCGTAAAGACGTTATTATCACCCCCGGAAAGGTAAAGCCCGGTGAAAGCAGATAATAACCCCATTGGCACGATCAGAATAATCGCAATTGGCAATGTCAGGCTTTCATACTGGGCTGCAAGAACAAGGAAAACAAGCAGCAGCGCAATCGGAAAAACGATAATTCCGGTATTGCCCGCCAGAATTTCCTGATAGGTCAGTTCGGTCCATTCATACGAAATACCTTGCGGCAGGGTTTCGTCGGCAATGCGTTGCAAGGCATCCTGCGCCTGACCCGACGAATATCCGGGGGCCGGGTTGCCGTTAATATCGGCAGACAGAAAACCGTTATAATGCATCGCCCGTTCCGGGCCGAATGTCGGTGTTACATTCAGCACAGCTGAAAGCGGCACCATGTCACCGTTTGAGCTACGAACTTCCAGATCACCAATATTGTCTTCATGTGCGCGATACGGGGCATCAGCCTGAACACGAACACTGTAGGTACGACCGAAAATCGTAAAGTCGTTAACATACATGCTACCAAGATAGATCTGCATGGTTTGCAAGATATCACTCACCGAAACACCTAACTGACGGGCTTTGGTCCGGTCAATATCGGCGTAAAGCTGCGGTACGCTAACCTGATAGGTCGAATACATACCGGCAAGTTCAGGCGTCTGATAGGCTTTTGCCAATAATGCCTTCCGGGCATCATCCAGCGCCTTGTAGCCCAGTGAGGCACGGTCTTCGAGCTGCATTTTAAAGCCACCCGTCGTTCCCAAACCCTGAACCGGGGGCGGCGGGAAGATAACCGTGAAGGCCTGCGGGATCGAAGCAAATTGCTGGTTCAGCTGACCAGCAATGGCGCCAGCACTTAGACTTGGGTCTTTACGCTGATCAAACGGCTTAAGGGTGGCAAAAACAATGCCGGAGTTTGAACTGTTGGTAAAACCGTTAATCGACAGGCCAGGAAAAGATACCGCATGGTCGACACCAGGATGAGCAAGGGCAATATCACCCATTTTACGAATAACATCTTCGGTACGGTCCAGGGTTGCGCCATCGGGCAACTGGGCAAAACCGATCAGATACTGTTTATCCTGTGTTGGCACAAACCCGCGCGGAATTTCACGAAACAGGCCAAATGTCAGGGCGACAAGCCCCAGATACAGCCCCATCATGATGGTTTTGCGGGTAACGATACCACCAACACCTTTGCTGTAACCGCTTGATCCCTTGTTAAATACCTTGTTGAACCCGCGAAAGAACCAGCCGAGTGCGCCGTCAAGAATACGGGTAAGCAGGTCTTTGGGTTCATCATGCCCCTTAAGCAACAAAGCGGCCAGGGCAGGGGAAAGAGTAAGCGAGTTAACAGCCGAGATAACGGTCGAGATTGCAATAGTCAGGGCAAACTGGCGGTAAAACTGCCCGGTCAGGCCGCTAATAAAGGCCAGCGGAACAAACACGGCCACCAATACCAGGGCAATGGCAACAATCGGCCCGGAAACTTCGCGCATGGCCCGGTAAGTTGCCTGGCGTGGCGAAAAGCCCAGTTCGATGTTACGTTCGACGTTCTCAACCACCACAATCGCGTCGTCCACCACGATACCGATTGCCAGCACCAGACCAAACAGACTAAGCGCGTTAATTGAAAAGCCAAACAGATACATGACCGCGAACGTACCGATTACGGAAACCGGCACCGCCAGCACCGGGATCAGGGATGCCCGCCAGGTTTGCAAAAAGACAATCACCACCAGAACAACCAGGACGATGGCTTCAAGCAAGGTGTGAATGACGGCATCGATGGACGAACGAACGAATTCGGTCGTGTCATAAACGATCCGGTAATCGACCCCTTCGGGCATATAGGTTTTGATTTCTTTCATCGTTTCGCGAACATTATCGGCGATTTCGATGGCGTTGGAACCGGGGGCTGCGAAAATCCCCATACCAACAGCGTCCTTGTTATCAAGCAGGGCCCGCAAGGAATAATCAGATGCGCCGATTTCAATCCGCGCCACATCGCGCAGACGTGTCACCGAACCATCAGGATCAGAGCGAATAATGATGTTGCCAAATTCTTCGGGGTCTTCAAGGCGGCCCTGGGCATTAACCGACAATTGCAAATCAAGGTCCGGCGCAGAAGGCGAAGCCCCGATTACACCAGCTGCGGCCTGAACGTTTTGCGATCGAATTTCAGCAACCACATCACTGGCCGAAAGGCCTTGTTCCGCAACTTTTTGCGGATCAAGCCAGATCCGCATTGAATAGTCGCCGCCGCCAAACGCATTCACATCACCAACACCATGAATACGGGCGAGGCGATCCTTGATGTTAAGAATGGCGTAGTTACGCAGATAGTTCATATCGTAACGCCCGTTGGGCGAAACAAGATGCACAACCATTGTCAGGTCTGGTGAACTTTTGATCGTCGTCACACCCAGACTGCGTACTTCTTCGGGCAGGCGTGGTTCGGCCTGGGATACCCGATTTTGAACCAGTTGCTGGGCCTGGTCGGGGTCTGTCCCCAGGGCAAATGTCACCGTCAGGGTCATCAGGCCATCAGTTGTTGCCTGGCTGCTCATATACAGCATGCCTTCGACACCATTAATGGCTTCTTCAAGCGGTGTTGCGACACTTTCAGCAACGACCTTGGGGTTGGCGCCGGGATAGTTGGCACGCACCACTACCGATGGCGGTACGACCTCGGGATATTCTGACACTGGCAACAGCGGAATGGAAATAACCCCACCCAACAGGATAAGCAGTGACAGCACCGCCGCGAAAATCGGGCGATCAATAAAGAATTTGGAAATGTTCATTGTGCTTGTGTCCCCCGGCCCTGATTAAGAGCGGGAATCTCCCTTGGCGTCGCCACTTGCATCGACCATGGACCGACGATCCATCGAGACAACTTCAGGGGCAACGGTCATTCCTGGGCGAATGTGTTGCAGACCTTCAACAACAATACGTTCGCCGTCGGTCAGGCCTTTGGTTACAATCCGCATTCCGTTCTGTTCGCCACCGAGGCTGATTTCACGGTACTCGACAACATTTTCCGGGTTCACAACCAAGACATACTTTTTGTCCTGATCAGTGCCAACAGCACGTTCTGCGACCATAATGGCACTGCCGGCACTGGCCTGGCCCAATTCGATACGGGCAAACTGCCCTGGAACCAGACGGCCATTTTTATTGTCAAACACGGCCTGTACGCGGATCGTGCCACTGCGTGGATTGAATTCATTATCAATCATTTGCACGTGACCCTTAATCGTATCAGGGCCAATAAAATCACTGTTAAGCTGAACCGGAATCTGATGAACAGTATCAACTGACGGCTCACCGGTTTGATGCATGGCCAGTAGTAAAGCCTGTTCGTTTACATCAAAAGTCGCGTAAATCGGGTCAACAGAAACAATCGTAGTCAGGATTTCGGAATTGGCTCCTGCCGCAACGAGGTTGCCCGGCGTCAAACGAATATCGCCAACCCGACCGGAAATAGGGGCACGAATTTCAGTATAGCCAAGGTTCAACTTGGCTGACCGTAACTGAGCCTGCGCCGAGCGCAGATCGGCCTCGGCATTCTGTTTGGTTTCCTGGCGCTGATCCAGTACCGAGCGGGTAATAACCCGGGTTTTCCAAAGCTCGTTACCACGGTCAAGCTCGGTTGTTGCCAGCTTCAGACGTGACTGCGCCGAAAATACCTGTGCTTCAACACGGGCGACTTCAGTTTCAAACGGGGCGGGATCAATTGTAAATAACAGATCGCCTGCCTTAACCAACTCGCCTTCGCGGAAATGAACGGCGTCAATCGCCCCGGCAACACGCGGGCGAATTTCCACCCGGTCAATTGCTTCAAGTCGGCCAGAAAAGCTCGACCAGCGGGTGATTTTCTGATTATGAATTTCAGCAACCGAGGCTGGTACGGCAGCAGGGGCCGCCGCCGCAGCAGGAGCTTCTTGCTGTTCTTCAGCATGAATAAAAGGTACGGGAACCAACCCGGTCGCACCCGCGGCGACAAACGCAATCGCGACGGCGCCAACCGCATATCTTAATCTGGATTTCGATGACATCACGTCTCTCCGTATTTCCAATGGGCATTTTGCAATGCAACTTTGTTGCGACAATATGCGCGTGGTTCAGATTGCAATAGACGGCAATTCCAACACTTAGCGTTCCAGAATAAGAACGAACCTAATTTGCAGCGACAGATCAACAGATCAGTCCGTTTAAAAAACGAGCTTTAAAATGACGCGCTGCAATGTAATGGATGGGAATTCCCGCTGTCGCAAACTGGGATATTGAGGAAAAATATAAGGGGCGATGCCATATATCAGGTAGACTGATCGTCTTGGTTTTTTGCACAATCGCGCAAATTTTTGGCAATGCAGCAAAAATTTTAGCTCTTCTGAAACATGATCGTTCCATTTGAGCCGACATAGAAACGTGACCAGGAATGAATTTTGGCCAATTGGCAGAACACGGGACAAAATGCATTGCCGGTCAAGTTTCGCCAATCCAGCAAGAGATGACAGCGAGGGCAAAACTGCCCTCGCATCAAATCACCGATTACGATAACGGCATTATATCAATGGTGATGGTTTTAGGCAGGGCCGTACCATAATTAATATTGGTCGAAAAATTGCCCTGATCGTCAAAGGGATAACCGTAAACCAGCCCGTTCAGACTAATGCCAGTCGCTAAATTGTGGCTCCAGTTTTGATGGAGAAATGCCGAATAGAAATTTGATTTTACAGAATTATCTTCTATCCATCCCGGATAAAAAACAAAAGGGGCACCCGTTGTTGGCTGTGCAACCTTGCTGTTTTTATCGGTAAAGGTCACAGCCGGAGCCTCGGCACTATTATTGTCAACTGATCCAATCAGGATACATTCGCCATCAGTACCCTGACGATAAATATTGGCAGCCTTATATAAAGCCGGTGATTGCGGCGACCATGTTAACGTCACATTTGCTGAGGTATCCAGGGTGATGCTTTGTGACCACGATAAAGCCGTTTCAGCACCATTTTGCAAAACACCAGACAGAAAATAACTGTAAGTTCCAGCCGGTAAGAGTTTGTTATCAGGGTCATTCTGGACAACACTGGCGGCAGCTTTGAATTGATAAAAGCTGATATATTGCAAGGGACCAAGCGCAAAACCGTACCCGGTTGCCATGCCGCGGTTAAACGCCGATACAACAACATTTTCCAACGCGGGCAGGGCGATAGACGACAAACCGGGAAAATCCGCATTTTGTGCTATGGCATCTGCATCGGTTAAGGATGAAAAAACGCCGGTACATCCAAAAACCATCGCCGATGCTGTCCATGAAGAGTTGGTTAGCCATGATGGCACATGGGGCACAGCATAAACCGAGCCGCTGACGGGCAGCGTAATCTGCGTCAGGTCCGTATTTTCAACAAAATAGGGGAAATAAATGTGAACGACAGCTCCCTGATATTCCCCCGCCTGAAGTGTCTGTTTTGTGGTCAGGCTGGTTTGCGACAAGTCGTTCACATCATAGGCGTTACCAACCAGCTGCAATGCCAGATAGGTTTGTGTCCCGTCACCCCATTGCCATGCAAGATCAATCGTTTTGGTGGCGCCCGTTTCATCGATAAATGACAGATTAAGGATTTGTGCCCCCTGTTTGGGGGTAACCGTTACAACCTTTCCCATCCATAACGTTCCATGACTTCCCACTTCTTGCGCATATTGATGAAACGAAAAGACAGATGACTGATAATGGTCGAAAAATTGCTGTAACGGTGCATCAAACCATGTTGATAACGCATTAAATCCGTAAGAAGAGGTTACAGGAGCAGACTTGGTAATGCTGACCGAATCATCGAAAAAACAAAACCCGGGCTGGGCGTTCCATTCATCAATCGACATGGAAGTTACCAATCCGAAATTCTGCAACGACGGTGAAACAGGTATGGTTCCGCCCGCCGATACCGGTGCGACAGAAGCACGATAAAGGTTAATACCGGTCGCGTTTTTATTGACCGGAATATATTTCGACGGCGTCCCTTCAATCTGCCATCCGATATTAATGCCTTTTGCCTGCGCCGCCCCGGTTTTGCCAAGTAAAAACCCGCCGAAAACAGCAGGAGAGACGGCAGTTTCGCCAGATGGGGAGGTTTCAGCTACCGCATAAAAATAACTATGTGCGGTAAATGGATTGTCGGCTACCGGCACCCCGGTCGGGGCAAGATAAGATGGTGGCACAGGTGGGCTAACAGCTTTCAATATATCCTGAGGGGCCGTTAACGGCCCGGAAGCAGACCCCAGGCAGTCGGAAAATGGAGATTGTTCAGGGAATTGTGCCTTAAAACGCCCCATCAATTCCGAGGTCGAAATGGGTGAACCAACTTTGCCCAGTGGATATGGCGCAGAAGGAGAACTGGTAACTGTAAAGGTAAAACTGACTTGATCAATATTGGAAATATCGACATCAAGCGTCGCGCTTTCGGTCGCTGTTGCAGTATTATAGCTTAGCTCAAAGATACCATAAACATCGGACGGGTTCGTTGCCGGTGTTGGTACAGCAGGTTTTCCATTTGTAACTGCCACACCGCTAGACGGGCCGATGAACATAACAACGATGCCCGATATAATATTTTGATCCGTTGGCAAGGAAACAGACACCACATTGTGCCCGGTCGATAGGACTGGCGTATTCAGACAGACGACATTTTTACCGGTCGAGGACGCGCCAAAATCAGCATAGGCCCCGGTTTGTGCATCCCAATAGAACCATTTATCACCCTTGGCAGCAGTCTTGCCAAAAATGGCATATGAAAACCCGGCAGATACGACTGATGCAGGTATCGAAAACTTCATTTCGGGAAATTGCGGTGCCAGGGCTGCAATCCCTGACGGTACAGATGACGACGGCTTTTTTTGATCCATAACAGGTCTCCTTGAATAATTTAAAGCGCAAAAACACACAATATCATTCAACCTGAAATAGATTTTCAATAACAGGTGTATCTTACCTCTTGGTCACGTTGACTCAGACTTAAAATAGCCGGGATCGGGCATTTGGAGGAAAATAGCACCGCAAAATTTATTGCCCTTGTTCCAAAAATTAAATTTTGGCTTCGCAAACAGGTGCCAAATCAATATCGGCACGCTATGTTAAGCGCGAATGACATGACACATGGCGTGCAATCATGCGATTTGGCATGTATGACGCTGTTTGAATTGTTCCTTACCGTTTGACCGCGCGAAGGTCGCCGGATTTATTGTGAAGACAGGATGCACCAAATGCCTATTGGTAAATCAGTTTACAAGCGCGCATTTCTTTTTTGGGCATATTGCTGCGCCACACATTAGAAACCTTTGTTTCACAATGAGTCCGGTTCGAAATCTTAATTGGGGCAAATAGCAAAAGTGCTGTTTTGTCCTGGCTCCCACTTGATAAAAACAGGAAATTAAACATGTCGGAACAACCTCAGGTAGGTCTGATTGGTTTGGGTACGATGGGTGCGGCCTTATCGCTCAATATCGCTGAAAAGGGATACCCGCTTGCCGTTTACAACCGAACAGGCAGCGTCACCGATACGTTTATCAAAACGGCTGGCGACCTTGCGCCACGTTTAACCCCGACCGATAGCCTGGAAAACTTTGTCGCGGCCATCAAGGCGCCGCGCGTTATTATCCTGATGGTTCCGGCTGGACCTGTCGTTGACGACCATATTGATGCCCTTAAACCGGTTTTAGGCGACGACGACCTGATCATTGATGCAGGCAACGCCAATTTTTATGACACCGAACGCCGTGCCAAACGGGCACAGGACGAAAAATTCGGCTTTATCGGCATTGGCGTTTCCGGCGGGGAAAGTGGTGCGCGGCATGGACCATCAATCATGGTTGGTGGTACGGAAGCAGACTGGAGCCGTGTTGCCCCGATGCTTGAAGCTATTTCCGCCAAATATGATGGCACCCCCTGTGCATCCCTGATGGGACCGGGCGGAGCAGGCCATTTCGTAAAAATGGTCCATAACGGTATTGAATATGCCGATATGCAAATGATTGCCGAGGTTTACAGCCTTATGCGGGACGGCATGGCCTACAAGGCAGGGCAGGTTGCTGATGTATTTGATACCTGGAACAAAGGGCGGCTGGCATCTTACCTGATCGAGATTTCCGCCAAGGTATCGCGTGCAAACGACCCGATTTCCGGCAATGCCATGCTTGACGTAATCCTTGATAAAGCGGGGCAAAAAGGAACCGGTCGCTGGACTGCAATTGAAGCACAACAGCTTGCCGTTCCGGTTCCCGTCATTGAAGCTGCCGTTGCAGCCCGCAATCTGTCTGCCCGGATTGATACCCGAAGCCGGGGTGCCGATCATTTTGGCGACGCTCAGAAAGCACTTGAGGGCGAGGGGATCGCTGCTGAAACACTGGAAAAGGCACTGATTGCAGGTAAAATCCTTTGCTATGCACAAGGGTTTGAAATGTTGGCTGCCGCTGCCGATCATTTTAAATGGGACCTACCGATGCCCGCCATTGCCCGTGTCTGGCGCGAAGGCTGCATTATTCGTTCTGACATGCTCAATGACATGGCTACGGCATTGACCAACAACCCCGGCGACAACCTTATTTTTGCAGAACCGTTTTCGGGCTTGTTAAAAGATTGCCAGGCAGCACTGCGTGAAACAGTCATTGCCGCAACAACAGCAGGGATTGCAGTGCCTGCACTTGCAGCAGGGCTTTCATGGTTTGATACCGTTCGCACACGCCGGACTTCGGCAAATATGATTCAGGCGCAGCGTGATTATTTCGGTGCGCACGGCTTTGAACGTGTTGACGGCAAGAATGAGCCGCACGGTCCGTGGGCGGGTCACGAAGACTGATACGACATGTTATGACAGGCTGGCATCAAAAAAATGCTGCCAGCCTGTAAAGATCGCCTGTGGCGAGTTCATCTTGTTTCCCACCAAAATCTACATAAAACAATCACCATAATAACAAATACTTAAGTTGATTATCCTCATGTAAAATACAGAACTTCAAGCTGTAAAAATCCAACGGAATTTTTCACATTAAATGACTGAAAACGGAATTTTCGACGCTTGAACGCCTCACATTCCACTCCACCCACTGTTCTGATTACGGGTGCGCGTGCCCCGGTTGCGCTTCACTTGGCCCGGCTATTTCATGGCGCAGGCTGGCGCGTTGTGATGGCCGATAGCATCCGACATCCGATCTCGGCGGCAAGTGCATGTTGTTCACGTTATTTTTCGATCCCTTCTCCACGCTTTGAACCATCGCAATATGGGGATGCAATCGATGATATCCTCACGGCTGAAAACCCGGCGCTGGTTGTACCAAGCTGTGAAGAAGTTTTTTATCTGGCCAATCTGTGGATGCAACGGGGGTTTACGCATACTCTTTTTGCACCTGAATTTTCCCTGCTAGGTACTGTTCATAACAAATTCAAATTCATTGAATTATGTCGCGCGCTAAAACTGGAAACACCCGATACCCGTTTGATCGAGAACGTTAATGATTTGAAATCATATAGCGATCAGGCACATAATCTGGTTTTCAAACCGGTTTGGTCCCGTTTTGCCAAACAGATATTTATCTGCCCAAGCGCAGAGCAGCTTGCCCAGATTAACCCCACATCACGAATGCCCTGGATCGCGCAGACATTCGTTCGCGGACAAGAATTAAGTGCCTATGCTGTTGCCAGAAATGGCAAGCTGGTTGCCCTTTCAGTGTATCAATGCCGTTACCGTGCCGGGCAGGGGGCTGGTATCTATTTTGAACCGGCAACGAACGGTGCAATACACAAATTCATTGATCACTTCATCACCGGGACAAACTGGAACGGGCAGGTATCTTTTGATTTTATCGAAATGCAAAATGGCGAAGTTCTTCCACTGGAATGTAACCCCAGAGCAACCAGCGGATTACACTTCTTTCAACGGCCAACACCATTTGTTGATGCCATAACGCTGCGATCCGGTGATGGTATGATCAAACGCCATAAGGTGCCGCAAACATTGCCCTTGGCAATGTGGTATTATGGCTTGCCCAAAGCATTACGCACCGGGAAAATGGTTTCATTTCTAAAGGACCTTAACCAGGCAGAACATATCCTGGAATGGCCAGCAGATAATGGCCCCAAACGCGGGCAATGGCGTTCTTTTTTAGAAATGATCACGCGATCCATGCGTCACCGCAGCAGCCTGCAACAGGCCAGCACATATGATATCGAATGGAATGGTCCAGACTAAAGGTCAATAAAGCAGGTGGATGGCGTATTAGCGGCCTCGGGCAATTTACCGGCCATAATTGCTTCTATATCACGTCGCAAAAAATCAAGCGGACCGATGACAGGTTTGACATTGGGGAAAAACGCAGCATTTTTGCTGGATGATTTTAGAACTTTGCGATCTTGCTGCAAAGCGATTGAAAACATTGGCCCGAACGCAAATGATTTCAGATAGTCAAGGATCCCGCCGCGCGGGCCAATCAGGCACCCAATACCCTCGACATGTTCATTTGTTGACTGGCGTAAATGAAACGTGGTTGCCAGAACCAATCCCTTGACGCTCCAATATTCCAGTTCGGCCACCCCCGGATATCGAAAACGCCCGATTGTTTTAAGACGTGGGCCTTCAAGCAGCCGGCTGATCAGGCCATGCTGGCGTTCTTCGCCGGTATAGCACGCCTCAACCCAGCCATCGCCGCCGGTGATGATGACGCGCACACGCTGGCGCTTGGGGCTTAATCCGCGCAATAAGCCCTTGTGCGTAAAATGGGTGTGTGTTGCATCCAGAATGTTTTCTGCAGCGTCGAGCACAGATGAGCGGGTTTGGCTGCGAACAAGTTTGATCCTTGTCTCCCGGCCCTCCATGCAATGCAAATAGGGCAAGTGCTCAGGCCTGCCTTTCGACAGAAAAAGAACGCCTTCCTTCTCAAAGGTTTGCAAAGTTGGAATACGAAGGGCAGGGGTTTTCTCTATCAACCCGGGAATGGCTGTGCAGTATCCCGATGCGTTAAATCTCCAGCCATGATACGGGCACTCGATTTCTCCGTTACAGACCTTTCCCCCGGAAAGCTCTACCAAGCGGTGCGGGCAGCGATCATATAATGCGGCGATCTTTGCGCCGCTACGAAACAAAACAACCGGTTTCCCAAAAAACATTATGCGCTTGGGCTTATGCCCAATATCCGAGAGTCGTGCGACGGCATGCCAGGCTTCAGAAAGGACGTTCACAAATCAAACCTTTCCAGCAAAGGAATTCCAATGCGTGACAATATCCATTCCATTATTCGAATGGCGCAGCGCTGTTTTCGTGGAAGATGTTTTTCATAAACCGCAGTATATTCAATTATCGGCTTTGCCCCTCTGAGACGCTTAAAGCTCCCTGCACCGGCACTCATGTTGAAAAACTGTTTGTTATCCAAAGCCAGTGACTGCCCAACAGCCATAACAAGGCGATAAAGCCCATCCTTACGCGGCAAGCTTGTATCATATCCAACAATCGGCTGGGTCAGGGTTTGGACATTGGAAAAGAAACCTGCCACAGCAACAAGCTGGCCTGCATCATCACGGTATCCGGCCAGCTTAAACAGGCCACGCTGATGCATTTCACGGATATAACAGGGCGAATAATCCGGGTTTAGGGGGGTGTATTTATCAATATACAACATTTTATAAAGGTCGGCCGCGCGGTGATAGTCAGCCTCGGTGAAGCTGTCGTCAGGTGCAAACAAATACCGGGTTTGGCGTCTTAGAGCCCGATCATAACGCACGTTTTGTGGCAGTTTGGGGGGCGGCTGACGGCCATCAAAGAGGTATATCCGGCGGGCAGGGAGCAAACGAAAACCGGCCTCCCGCAGATTTTTGATGGTCTCGAAATCTGTCTGCTTGTTTAACGAACGAACGACAATAGCGTGGCCCGGATGTGTCGTGGAAACCTGTTTAGCAATATTACGGGCCGACATCTCATCAATAAAGGGAACCGGATTGGTCGATAACAGCCAATTATTGATCTGGGCTTGCCGATCCAACCCCGTCGCCAATAGCAACGGACGGCAACAGTGAATAAGAATTTTGACAAGACGAAACAGGATCGGCGATTGCACAAAATTTCGCGTCTCATCAATAGCATAATCAATATAAGCTGTGCGGGGGCAGCAAATATAGCAATTTGCATCCTTGGTCGGGCGGTTGATCGAAACCGGGAAATCGGTTCCGTTAACCGTGATCTTTGTTATTTCTGTTTCGAGATTGGCAATTAGTTCGCCAATCGGAACAGCATTGAACAAGCCTACAAACTGCTCAACGGCTTTAGTGTTATTTGATTGTTGAAATTCCGGTGTTGCCAACATCACAGAACCGGTCGAACCATACGTGTTCGAGAAGTCTCGATCTTCGGCACATCATTCAATTTTCTCAATCTCTATACCATATCGCGAGAAATGGGTTCATCGGCAACGAATTCGCCACAAGAAGTAAATTCAGAAACGCTCCAGCTGCACCATCTTTAACAAAGATCAAGAAGATCTATAATATATATTATGACAAATATTCGTCAAATCCGGCTTACATAAAGTTAACGATTTCTCGTAATTTTCACACAACATCATATGGTTACCAACTATTTTTCATCCTTCTCAGCCTAAACCCGGATCACAAATAACGCCGGTGCAATTCTTCCATTCGGGTTCTTTCCTTTCGGGTCCGGCATTGTCCGGTTTCGGCATCGTGTGGATGAACACGCCCGTTTTTGTCGATATCAAATGTTCGACTGGCTCCGATGACACCTTTTTCAGAACTATACACACCAACCACCATAACCTCGAATGACTTGCATCTTATACCTTCCTGATCAAGAAGATCTGTTGTTGCATCGATGTTTTGGCCTTGATGTTCAGCATTCCGCTGCGTAATCAACCCTTTGATATCCCCGATATCTAGCGACGTTCCCGCCGATAATGGCCCTTGAAAAGTTCCATATTCATTGGTGTCTGCGCGCTGGTCGTCCTGCATCGGTTCCCAATCACTGACAAGGTACCAATGTTCACGCTCGGCGTTCTCATCATCACCATCTGTATGCAAGCCCACGAGAATGACGTCGATATGAACGCTTTCCTGGCTCATATTGCTAACCAGAAACCGGGACCGCAACGAGCGCCCCCGTGTTTGATTAATCAGCAATTTGGGACGCCGGGTGCGGCGATATTGAGCCATCAGGATCTGGGCATAAAATATCCAGATACCCAGCGTCGCAAAGCTGACGGTAATCTGTAAAACGGTATGGTAATTTTCGATCCAATTCAGCATTTCTACCCGCCAAACATTCATGAAATAACGGGCTTGGCTTAATGCAACCCCGCAAACACGGATGTTCAACGTCCTGAATTTTAAAGAGTTCCCGTTTTAAACGGACCGCTGCTCCTGGCGTATTTCACCTGAAAATCAACCCGCGCCATCCCCCGGGACCGCGCATAAAATCTTTTCACGCAAGGATAACGCCCCGTCGTCCCTCAAAAAGGCTACTTGAATTAGAGGTGTATCACCACGGACGGACGACAATTTTGATTAATTGCGGAATTTTCACCCCGCCGACCTCAGTTTCGGGACGTATCGTTGCTTTTTTCAACAATAACTTCATGATCCAGCAATGGCGCAACATCAATATCGCCCGCATCCATCATGGTTGATACGCGCTGAAGGGCCGCCACCAGAAAGCTTTGCTCCCAGTCCTCCAGATTATTGAACCTTTCTGAAAAACGATCATGCAGCGCCATTGGCGCACGTGCCAGAACCCCGCGGGCAGCTTCCGTAAGACGAACATAAACCTTGCGTTTGTCCGAATGTCCCCGCGCCCGCTGCACCAGCCCCATTAATTGTAATTTATCGACCAGCGCGGTCGTTGATGCCTGGGCAAGGTTAACCTTGGCCGCAATTTCACCGACTGTCATTTCGCCGGAATCTTCCAGCGACTGCAGGACCAATAATTGTGATGTTTTCAGGCCCGCCAGCTTGCTAAGACGCTTGGCATGTATATCGCTGGCGCGCAATATCCGTCTAATTGAAATCAGGGCGTCGTGAAGTCTGTCCATTTGCGGGTTCCGAGCGGCAATCAACAAGTACTTCTTATAACCTGCCAAAGCCCTGTCAGACAACGACTTTTCAGCATTTCCATTGATTTCCCACATAATATTATATCGAATGCTATGGTTATGTGACATCGAAAAACTTTGGAAATGAATTTGTTCCGATATATTTAGCAAATAAATTATTCATTTAGTTTCAGCAGCTTATCAGAATAACCGCAAAACTCGCCACCTTCTATCTTGATTAAAATATATCGATAATCTATGTTTCTGATCGTTAAGCTAAATCGATTGACGAAACAATTAGGCAGATAGAACGATGAAAGTTGCCACAAGCGACGGCAAATCGACCCGCAAGACCAACCTGGTTATTCGCAAGCCGAAGTCCACCGATGGGGCTGCGGTGAACGAATTGATTGCTTCTTGCAAGCCGCTTGATGAGAACTCTGTTTACTGCAACCTGCTGCAATGCTCGCACTTTGCACCTACCTGTGCACTGGCCGAGCTTGACGGCGAAGTGGTCGGTTTTGTGTCCGGTTATCTTGTTCCGGAAACACCTGAACGCCTGTTTATCTGGCAGGTGGCGGTTTCTCCCAAGGCGCGCGGCCTGAAGCTGGGCAAGCGCATGATCCTGGATATCCTTGATCGCCGTGTGTGCCACGACGTAAGCGAACTGCACACCACCATCACCACATCGAATGCCCCGTCACAGGGTGTCTTTCGCTCGGTGGCACGCGAACTTGAAACAGATGTGAACCGCAAGGTTTTGTTTGAACGTGAAACACATTTTGATGGCGCCGCTGCCAGTGAAATTCTGTGGCAGATTGGACCGTTTGAACGCGTAGATGTCGCACGCGTTGCCGCCTGATTTTTCACCTTCAAAAACTGTCAAAACGCCGAAATTCCGGGAACAAACCCGGGTCTTCGGCGTTTGATATGACAGAAGAAAAATTTATTTTCTCCCCAAATGAAAGAGAGAATTATGACTGTATTTGATCGCCTTGAATCGGAAGTTCAGAGCTATGCCCGCTCCTTCCCCGTAACCTTCAAAAAAGCTGAAGGTTCATGGCTGACCGATACGGATGGCAATCGTTATCTGGATTTTCTCGCCGGTGCCGGCAGCCTTAATTATGGCCATAACAACCCGGTTTTGCAGGAGCGCCTGATCGACTATATCAAGGCAAACGGCATTACCCACGGTTTGGATATGCATACATCTGCCAAGGAAGAATTCCTGAGCGCGATGGAAAGCAAAATTTTCAAGCCCCGTAACATGGAATACAAAGTCCAGTTTACCGGTCCGACCGGCACCAATGCGGTTGAAGCAGCCCTTAAGCTGGCACGCCGCGTTAAAGGCCGTGAAAACGTCATTTCATTCACTAATGGTTTCCATGGTGTAACGCTGGGTTCGCTTGCGGTAACGGGTAATGAACATCACCGTGGTGCTGCTGGTGTACCGCTTGATAACGCCGTAGCAGTTCCGTTTGACGGATATATGGGCGATGATGTCGATACAACCGATTATCTGGACCGTGTTCTTTGTGATAATTCCAGTGGTATCGCTTTGCCTGCCGCCATCATTGTTGAAACGGTACAGGGCGAAGGTGGCCTGAATGCTGCTGATTTTGACTGGTTGAAAAAAATTGAAGCCCTATGCCGTAAACACGACATTTTGCTGATTGTTGACGACATTCAGGCGGGTTGCGGGCGTACCGGCACATTCTTCAGTTTCGAACCCGCTGGCATTAAGCCCGATATGATCACGATGTCCAAATCGTTGTCGGGTTATGGTCTGCCCTTTGCCGTTGTACTGATCAAACCGGAATACGACGTATGGCATCCGGGCGAGCATAATGGCACGTTCCGCGGTAACAACCACGCCTTTGTAACGGCAGCTGCGGCATTGGAGCATTTCTGGTCTGATGACAAATTTGCTAGCGACGTGAAAGAAAAGGCCGAATTCCTTGGTAAACGCCTGGAAGAAATTGCCACACGTTACGGCGACAATGGCAGCATCTATCGCAAAGGTCGCGGACTGATGCAGGGTATTTGTTTTGAAAGCGGCGAAATTGCCGGCAAGGTTACATCGGAATGCTTTACCCATAACCTGATCATTGAAACCAGCGGCCCAGAAGATGAAGTGGTTAAATGTCTGGTTCCGCTGACAATTTCAATGGAAGACCTGGCGCATGGTCTGGATGTTCTTGAAATGTCGACAGCAAAGGTCATGGGAAAAAACGTCGTGACGGCTAAGGCTGCTGCGGAATAACCTGAAATTGATTTTTTATGGCAGCGACGTCACCGTTGTTGCCATAAATTTCGAACCATAAAATACAACAAATCAAAGAGTTACAAATGATTGTTCGCACCCTGAAAGAATGTGAAGAAACCGGTCGTCGCGTCGTTGCAGACAACTGGGAAAGCACCCGGTTGTCGCTGGCGGATGATGGTATGGGGTTTTCGTTCCATATCACCACCATTTATGCAGGCACCGAAACCGAAATTTGCTATGCGAACCATTTTGAAACGGTTTACTGCATTTCGGGCAATGGCGAAGTTGAAACCATTGACGATGGCAAAAAATACAAAATCGTTCCAGGTACGGTTTACATCCTGAACAAGCATGATCGCCACTATCTGCGCGGTGGCAGTGAAGACATGGTTGTGGCCTGCGCGTTTAATCCGCCGCTTAACGGGCGTGAAACGCACGATGAAAACGGTGTCTATCCGTTAGATGCTGATGCCCTTGCCAGCTAACGATATATCGGGTTCGGGCGGTGTAACGCATCGCCCTGCCCCCCTTATCCGAGAAACTTCCAAGGAAACGGCCCCCAAAGGAGGCACCATGGTTTCAGCCCGTAAAAAAGCGGATGCCGGACACAGCGTTCACAAGATCGGTGGAACGTCCATGACACAGGTTCAGGCTGTGATGGACAACATTCTGGTTGGTGATCGCGACGAAAGCGCGCTTTATAATCGTATTTTTGTTGTTTCAGCCTATGGCGGCTTTACCGACTTGCTGCTTGAGAACAAGAAAACAGGTGAAGCAGGCGTCTATCAGCTTTATGCCGGTTCGGAAACCGACTGGGCCTGGGGCGATGCCCTTAACAAGGTCGCCGATAAAATGTGCGCCCTGAATGAAGAAATTTTCCAGGATCAGTCTGAACTGAAACTGGCCAATTCCTTTGTCCAGGAACGCGTTGAAGGCACACGTAGCTGCCTGATGGACCTGCACCGTTTGTGCAGCTTTGGCCATTTCAAACTGGAAAAGCACCTGCTGACCGTGCGTGAAATGCTTAGCGCCATTGGTGAAGCCCACAGCGCGCACAACACCATGTTGTTGCTGCGCGGCAAGGGTGTAAATGCCGTGTTTGCCGACCTTTCAGGCTGGCGTGAGCCGGAAGCATCGACGTTGGATGAACGTATTGAAAGTGTGTTCACCAACATTGACGTCAAAACCCAGATGCCAATTGTTACGGGTTATGCCCAGTGCAGCGAAGGCCTGATGAGCATTTATGGCCGTGGTTATAGCGAAGTGACCTTTTCACGGATTGCCTGCATGACCGGGGCACATGAAGCCATCATTCATAAGGAATTCCACTTGAGCAGCGCTGATCCGCGCATTGTTGGTGAAGATGCCGTTCGTCCCATCGGGCGGACTAGTTATGATGTCGCTGATCAGCTTTCAAACATGGGGATGGAAGCCATTCATCCGCGTGCTGCCAAAGGGCTTCGCCAGAACGGTATTCCACTGCGCATTGCCAATACGTTCGAGCCGGAACATCCGGGCACCGTCATTGATGATGACTGGCACCCTGATGAAAGCCGGGTTGAAATTGTAACCGGCATCAGCACCGCCTTCGAGATCGAGGTCTATAACCAGGACATGGTTGGTGTTCCCGGAGCGGAAGAAGAGGTCCTTAGTGTTCTTAAACGCTATAAGGTTCCCACCGTTACCAAAAACCTGAACGCCAATACCATTACGCATTACGTTTCGGCCCCACTTAAGCAGATTCGTCGTTGTGTTGAGGAAATTGAAGGTAAACAACCTGAAGCAACGGTTAAAACCCGTAAGGTTGCTATTGTTTCCGTAATTGGGGCCAATATTGATCAGCCTGGCCTGTTTGCCCGCGCTGTGGGTATCCTCGATGATGCGGGTGTTGAACTGGTCGCAAGCCATTCGCCAAGCCGTCGGGTTGATCTGCAATTTGTGGTGACTGAAAGCGATTTTAACAAAGCAATCGTGTCTCTGCATCGCGGGTTGGTTGAAGGTAAAAAAGCAACCGATACCGACGACAGCAAAAAGAAATCTTCGTCAGATAATGTTGGTGAACTGGCTGCGGCCTGATCATCTATTGACGATAGAACATACAAAACACAAAGCCCGCAAATTTAATTTGCGGGCTTTGTTGCGTCCGACTTGAAGTCATCACAGCTTCACGTTACCAGCATAAAACAGATTTCTCGTCTATATGATGTGATCGAACCCAAAATGGAGTTTTCCAATGCCATTGGCCGCGCTATCCCCTATGGATCAGCTATTGCAGGTTATGAAAAAACTGCGAGACCCTGAAACAGGATGCCCCTGGGACATTGAACAAAATTTTGCAACGATCGCCCCTTACACCATCGAGGAAGCATACGAAGTTGCCGATGCCATCACGGCAAATAACATGCCTGAACTGCGCGAAGAACTGGGTGATTTATTGTTACAGGTGGTTTTCCATTCGCAAATGGCCGCCGAAGAACAAATTTTTACCTTTGATGACGTCGCCCGTAGCATTACCGACAAAATGATTGCCCGGCATCCCCATGTTTTTGGCGATGATAACGCCAAAACCCCGGACCATGTCAGCCAAAACTGGGAAAAACTTAAGGCAGAAGAACGCGCACGCAAGTCAACAGGCAATGAACAAACCAGCGCCCTGGACGGGGTTGCATCTGCCCTTCCCGCCTTGATGCGGGCCGAAAAGCTCACCAAACGTGCGGCCCGTGTCGGGTTTGACTGGCCTGACATTGAACAGGTTTTTGACAAACTAAGCGAGGAAATTGGGGAGCTTCGTGCCGAACTAACGGACACCCCCGATCATGACCGATTGGAAGATGAATTGGGCGATATGCTATTCGTGATGGCCAACCTGGCGCGAAAAATCAATGTCGATCCCGAAGTTGCCTTGCGGCGAGCCAATTTGAAATTTACCCGTCGCTTTCAATTTATCGAACAGGAACTGGCCCGGAACGGTAAATCAGCATCGCAGTCAAGCCTTGAAGAAATGGACATGTTGTGGGATGCCGCCAAACAACACGAACGCCGAAAAACAACCGAATAATCAAAAGAACGATTGAATCTGGCCTTTAAGTGAGCAACCCGGAACAAGTGCTTTCACATGAATAAGCCCGGACATTTGCAGGCGGGTTCCCGATACAGCACTTGTTTTTATTGGCATCTGGCTTCCTGTTACCCGGCCCCGCCGGTTGCCATCTTGTCGGCCATAGGGCAAATTTAACCCTGTCGTCTATCTGACATGCTCACTCTCCGGCAATTTTTCCCTTATCCGGGACACTGGCAGGGATATACCTGCGTTCCCATTTTTATCACCGCTTAAATCTGCCCCGTAACAACACGCTTGCGCCCGGGGCGTTGGCGATCCCAGGAATTACATTAATTTTTCAGATACTTACGGGGATTCTTACCGGTGAAAGATCAGGATTTTTTACCGAAAACCGGTAATAACAAGGTATTTATTTCGTCCCATAGCTCCGGTGTGGCAGCACATATCAGGGCTGGCGCGTCACCTTCAGCCCGATAGTCAGAAGCTGGCTTTTGCGCGGAAATATACCGGGCAACGCCCCCGGCCTCACGTACCAGTAATGTTCCAGGTGCATGATCCCAGGGTTTCAAAGTGCGATAAGCACAAAAATCATATTGCCCCTGAGCAATTTCCTGATATTCGGCCCCACAACACGAATAATGAGATATTTTTTCAAAAAAGTCGTGGTGTCCGTGTGATTTTATCAACCGATCCCGGACATAGGATATTAAAAAGCCCCGTGCATTTTGCGCATGCGTGACGTTTTTTCGCACAGAAACAGCGTGTCCGTTATGAAAGGTGCCACTCCCCTGCTCGGCCACAGTAACATCGCCACTAATCGGGTCTATAATCCATGCTGCAACTGTTTTTCCACCCCGATACAGCGCCAGCATGGAACGAAACGGTTGCCGATGATGGGCAAAATTTTTGGTCCCATCAACCGGGTCAATAATCCAGATTGGGTCATTACCGGCAAACACCCGGTCCTGCAATGATGGATCATGATGGGCGGCCTCTTCCCCCAGCGCGACACTACCTGGCAATAATGACGTCAAACGTTGGGTTAAAACGCGCTCGGCCTCGGTATCTGCAATGGTAACAAGGTCGAGCGCATGTGTTTTGACATCGATATCAACGGCATCAAGCTGCCCGAAACGCGGAGCAATTTCTTCGGCGGCGACTTCGCGGATGATAGCGGTAACCTTGTCTATATCCGGTGTCATCACTTTAAAAATCCTGCGTCGTTATCGGGTTACACGGAATAAAGGTCCAAGCCGTTTTTCTGGCACCAGTCGTCAAACTTTCCAACACGGGTTTCGTCAAGCCGGATTTCGATGCTGATACCATCATCGCCTTCAATACGGTTCAACACTTCACCCTGTTGATAAAGCCCGGCCAGTGCTTTGCCATTTGCATAAGGAACCAGCACCTGAAACACCGGCATTTCAGCCGTGAGACGGTTTTCGATCAGTTGCAACAGATCCTGGCAATTTTTGCCTGTCAGGGCAGAAACAACCATGGTGTTTTCGGTGCGATTGCTAAGCTCGTGTACGGCCAGCGCATCTTCCTCGGTTAGAAGATCCGCCTTGTTCAGGGCCTCCACAAGTTCGGCACCATCAATCACCTGCTGCAGCCCCAGTTCCTTGAGAACTTCTAACACGTCCTGCTTTTGCGCATCGGTTTCAGGAGAAGACACATCACGGACGTGAACAATCAGGTCCGCTTCCAGAACTTCTTCCAGTGTCGCCCGAAATGCCGCAACCAGATCGTGCGGCAAGTCAGACACGAAACCAACAGTATCAGACAAAATCACCTTGCGACCACTGGGCAGTTCCAGCCCCCGCATGGTCGGGTCAAGGGTTGCGAACAACATGTCCTCAACAAAAACATCCGACCGGGTAAGACGGTTAAATAATGTCGATTTCCCCGCGTTGGTGTAACCAACCAAAGCCACAATCGGGTAAGGCACCCGACGACGCGCCTTGCGGTGCAAATCGCGGGTCCGTTTAACCTCTTCAAGCTCACGGCGCAGTTTTGCCAGCTTGTCGCCGATCAAACGACGGTCAATTTCGATTTGTCGTTCACCAGGACCAGCCAAAAAGCCCCGACCGCCACGCTGGCGTTCAAGGTGGGTCCAGGTTCGAACCAGACGGGATCGTTGATAACTTAACAAGGCCAGCTGAACCTGCAAGCTACCTTCACGGGTTTGCGCCCGGTTGGCAAAAATTTCCAGGATCAGGCCAGTGCGATCAATGACCTTGGCTTTCCATGAACGTTCAAGGTTACGTTGCTGGATTGGTGTTAACTGACCATTGACCATGATCAGGTCTGCTTCTTCGTCACGGATCCACTCGCCGATTTTATCGACGGTACCCGTGCCAAAAAGGGTTGCCGGACGAGGTTTCGCAATAGAGACGATTTCCGCCCCTGCGACCTCGAAATCCAGCGCACCGGTTAAATTTACGGCCTCGTCAAGGCGCGACTGTGAATCACGCCAGGCAGAAGCGGCATCCATACGTTTGGGATCCGGGTGGATCACCAAGACGCGGGGGCGTGCGTCTTCTTCGTCCACCCCCGATGTCAGTGTTTCGTCAGCTATTTTCTTCGTCCGTTGCAGGCTGGCTTGGATCAAACAGTTTAATTGGCGTCGTCGGCATTACCGTCGAAATCGCGTGTTTGTAAACAAGCTGTGTGTGGGCATCGCGCCGCAGCAAAACAGAAAAATTGTCAAACCAGGTAATAATACCCTGCAATTTGACTCCGTTGACCAGAAATACGGTAACCGGCGTTTTGTTTTTACGGCAATAATTCAGGAATACGTCCTGAACATTTTGTGATTTTTCCGCCATTGGTTAGACCTAGCCTTCTTTTATGAGCGTTTTTTTGGTTTTGGGCGGTCAAGGAAAATACCGAACCGTTAGTCCTTAATGGAATTTACGGTTCGCGTCCCACCTTCTTATGACCTGGTGAAACTATAAGGCTTTCCTTAAGTGTTTTACAACCCCTGCAAGCTCTTCGCAATCAGGGAAATGCCAATCAGGGCAAAAAGCTGCGGTTTCTGCGGCATCAGCACCACCGGTTACTTCATCGCCAACAATAATTGCAACCGCCCCGGCATTGCGTGCGCACTGGATATCAACCACGCTATCGCCGACAAACCACAGAGTCCCACCTTGCATTGCAGCATTTTTACCTAACGCCATATGAACCGGGTCCAGGGCGGGTTTGTCGTTGATTGCATCTGTCGCACCAACCTGTTCACTAAAAAAGTGCCCCCATTCCAGATGGGCAACTTCGGCACGCAAAAAGTCACCGTGTTTATTGCTGACAATCGCGGTGTAGATTCCGGCATCCTTTAAGGCCAGCAACAGGTCATGCGCGCCCTTTAAAGGGCTAAGTTTTTCCAGATGAATATTGTGAAAATGCTCATAAAAACGATCCTTGGCTTTTTCCCAATCATCGCCAAACAAAGCCGGAAAACTGTCCCGCAAGGATCGGGCCACGCGAACATGCGCTTCTTCCATTGTCCAGCGTTCCAGTCCGTAATCGTCAAAGGTCAGGTTCAATGCCACAAGAATGGGCCCCCAACTGTCAACAAGGGTGTTATCCCAATCGAACAAAACAGCATCGGGACGTGACAAGGAATTTTCTGGCATAATAATATTTTCAGTTCATTAGGATAAAAATATAACCAACTACATAAACAAGGCAGCCACATGAAAATGCTTTTTCCGCGCTGCTATCATCATTGAAAGTCAGTCTGTTGATCTGGTACGTGCATCGTTTGCCAGTTGGTCCATGGCATCGAAATAGGCATCCCGCAGGGTTTTGCCAACCGGGCCAATTTCCCCGTTGCTAATCGCAACATTGTCAATTTTCCAAACTGGCATCACAAATGTACTGGCACTTGAAACAAAGGCTTCTCGCGCATTTTGGGCTTCTTCAACACTAAACGCCCGTTCTTCAAATTTGAAACCGTTTTCTTTGGCAAATTCAATAATTGCCATCCGGGTAATGCCACGCAGGATATTATGATCGGCCTGTCGGGTAACAATCACGTTATCTTTCGTCACAATCCACGCATTGGATGAAGCACCTTCGGTTACATACCCGTCGGCATCAACTTGCCATGCTTCAAAGGCACCCGCTTCCTTCGCCTTTTGTTTCGCCAATGTGGCTGGCAACAAGGCAACCGTTTTAATATCGCGGCGGGCCCAGCGTTGGTCTGGCGTTGTTATAACAGTAACAGCCTTAACATCACGTCCCGGGAATTTCTTGTTACGCGCGGTGATCACAAGGGTTGGTGCCGCAGCAAAAGGAAACGGAAAATCACGGGGCGCAACGCCACGGGTAACCTGAAAATAAACCAGCCCTTCGCGAACCAGATTAAGCCGCACCATGCGACGCAAAATCTGGGCAAGTGCCGCACGGGCAAGGGGCATAGCAATGCGCAATTCATCAAGCGATCGTTCCAGGCGGTCCAGATGCCCCTGCTCGTCGATCAGTTGGCCCTTATAAACCGCGACCACCTCGTACACACCGTCGGCGAACTGAAAGCCACGGTCTTCAACATGGACCGACGCCTCGGAATGTGGAACATAGCGACCGTTGACATAGGCAATACGCGACATCATTCACCCTTTAAAATCTAAAAACGCGGCAGAACAACCCAATAACGATCATCCGCCCTGCTCTGCTTGCCATTCACTAATGACCTAGAAATATTCCAGCCGAACGGCAAACATCTTTTCAACTTTCTTGATCTGTTCGGAGCCAGAGAACACAACGATACGATCATTGGCTTCGATCACTGTATTGGCACGCGGCATGACCACTTTGTCGTCACGTAAAATGGCACCAAACACAACACCAGGCGGCATCGCAATATCCTTGATCGCCTTGCCCACAATCGGGGCTGTTTCAAGGGCCTCGGCCTCCAGCACCTCACCAAATCCTTCTGACAGGCTGTGAACAGCGCGAATGCGCCCCCGGCGCACATGTTGCAAAATGGTCGAAACCGTTGTCATACGCGGGCTGATCACCACATCGACGCCCAGTTCGGAAACCAGGGAGGTATAGGTACTTTTATTGACCAGTGTCAGCGCACGAGGGCACCCATACCGTTTGGCCAGCAATGACGACAAAATGTTTGTTTCATCATCATTGGTCAGGGCGACGACGGCCTCGGCGTTGGCAACGTTGGCTTCTTCCAGCAATTCCGGGTCCAGAACATCCCCGCACAGAACAACACTTTTCTTGGGCAGTTTCTGGGCGACAAATCGCGCACGTTCAGGATCAGATTCGATCAGGCGCGTTGTAACACCGGGAAAGTTATTGTTGATTTCCTCGGCCAGGAACAAGGCAATATTACCGCCGCCAAAAATCACGATCCGGCGAGCTTCCGGGTCTTCGTGACCAAAGGCAGACATGGCCCGGTCAACCTGATCACTTGATACCGCCAAATACACCAGATCGCCCGCCAGCATCTGATCTTCGCCTTTGGGGTAAACCGGTTTGTCATTACGGATCATGCCCATGATCGAAATATTCAAATCCGGGAATAGCTGGTGTAACTGACGCAAGGGGGTATTGATAACCGGGCAATCTTCATTGCAGCGTAAGCCAAGGATTTTAACCTTGTCATCCGCAAACGGGATCATATCAAACGCACCCGGCGCCCGCAGGCGCCGTGCAACCGCACGTGCCACTTCCATTTCCGGGGAAATTACCACATCAATCGGTAATTTTTCACGGCCGAATAACCCGGCCCATTCAGGCTGCAGATAGGTTTGGCTACGAATTCGGGCAATTTTAGTGGGTACATTAAACAATGAATGCGCCACCTGGCAGGCCGTCATGTTTACTTCATCGGCAAATGTCACTGCAATCAGCATATCGGCTTCATCTGCGCCGGCCTGTTGCAACACATCGGGGTGCGAACCAAAGCCGATAATACCCTTAACCTCAAGCGTGTCTGAAATCTTGCGGATCAGTTCTTCGGACTGGTCGATAACCGTTACATCGTTTTGTTCGGCAGCAAGATATTTGGCAATGTGGAAGCCCACCTGCCCCGCGCCACAAATGATGACTTTCATTTAGATCTTTCTCCTGATCAAAAGCCTGCTGGCATTAATCGCGTATCAATCACCAACGCGATCACCATAAATGCCAAGGCTTTTGAGCTTTCTGTGCAGGGCGGAACGCTCCATCCCGATAAAATTGGCAGTTTTAGAAATATTCCCGCCAAACCTGTCGACCTGAGTTTGAAGATATTCCTTTTCAAACAGTTCCCGTGCTTCACGCAACGGCAATGCCATAATCTCACTGGTTTTATCAAATGCCAGGGACTCAGGCATATCGGAAAAAAGTTCGCTGGGCAGCATCTTGCCGCTGATCATTTGTCCGTTTTCGCCAGGCGACATGATCATCAGTCGTTCAATGACGTTTTTAAGCTGACGCACATTTCCCGGCCAGTCATAAGCATGCAACGCAGCTATGGCTTCGGGCGATAGCTTCCGCCGGGGAAGACCGGTTGCATCGGCATAGCGCGATAAAAAATAGTCTGCCAGTTCAGGGATATCATCGCGGCGCGCTATCAGGGGTGGCACATCCAGCGGCACCACATTAAGCCGGTAATACAAATCCTGGCGGAATTTTTGTTCTTCGATTTTTTCTTCAAGATCGCGCGATGTCGTTGCAATTACCCGCACATCAACACTAACCGGGGTTGATCCCCCAACCCGGACAAAGGTTTGATCCTGCAAAACACGAACGATCTTACCCTGAGTTTCAAGGGGCATATCTGCCACCTCATCAAGCAGCAAAGTGCCGCCGTGGGCGATTTCCATCATGCCTGTGCGTGCATCGCGAGTGGCATTACCAACGGCCCCAAACAGCGATTCTTCCATTGTTTCGGGCGAAATATTAGCACAATTAAGCACCACGAAAGGTCCATTCGCACGGGCCGAACTGCGATGCACCAGCCGGGCAACCACTTCCTTGCCTGTACCGGCCGGGCCGGCAATCAAAATGCGGCTACCTGTGCGGGCAACCCGTTCAATTGCCTGGCGTAAATTGGAAATAACCGGTGTTTTCCCCACCAGTTCCACATCGCCACCCGCCCGTAAAGTAAGTTCGCGGTTTTCGCGGCGCAAACGCGCATCTTCGATAGCGCGCTCAACAACAAGCAGCAAACGTTCGGTATTAAACGGCTTTTCTATAAAATCGTAAGCGCCATTACGTGATGCTTCAAGGGCCGTTTCAATATTACCATGCCCCGAAATCATCACAACGGGGACTTCGGGATGTTCACGCTGGATCAGCTTTAAGGTTTCAATGCCATCATGCTCGCTGGCTTCCATCCAGATATCAAGAATAACAAGGGTCGGCCGCCGAGCAGCAACCTCGGACAATGCCTGCTGACTGGAGCCAGCGGCACGTGTCGTATAACCTTCGTCTTCCAGAATGCCTGCAATGAGCGACCGGATGTCTTCTTCATCGTCGACGATCAATATATCGTGCGCCATGTTTCGACAGTAACCTTGGTGTTTCTAATTCATTGTTGTGCGGGATCGACCTGATCTATACCGTTGGCGATACATTATCATTTCCCGAAGAATTTTCAGTTAATTTTGCCGAGCTTTGCGGAAAGGACAATGTAATCCTTGCTCCACCCCCGGTGCCGTCAGCGAGTATAAGCTCTCCACCATGGTCTTCCATGATTTTCTTGACAATCGCCAGGCCAAGTCCGGTTCCCTTGCTACGGGTCGTCACATACGGCTCGGTCAACCGCTCCCGATGTTCGATCGGCAAGCCACGTCCGTTATCCTCTATCACAATATCAATCCGCGAGTGAGCATCTTCACGGCGCGATATCAGAACACGAATGTGCCCGGGAGGAACCTCGCCTTCATCGCCATTTCGACCGGCAATAGCCTCGGCGGCGTTTTTCAGAGTATTGATAAGGCACTGGTTGACCTGACGTGCATCACATTGAATTCTGGTTTTGATATTTTCGTCAATTGCAAAATCATAAGTGATCGACGAATGGGCCTGTTGTTGTAAAAACAGGGCATCCCGCGTGAGTTCCGCCAAATCTTCTTCGCGCATTTTCGGACTGGGCATGCGCGCAAAGGATGAAAATTCGTCGACCATCCGGCCAATATCCCCAACCTGTCGTACAATCGTTTCGATGCAGGTTTTAAATACCTCGGTATCGCTTTGTATTTCCTTTAAGTATTTACGGCGCAATCGTTCGGCTGAAAGCTGGATCGGCGTAAGCGGATTTTTAATTTCATGGGCGATACGACGTGCAACATCTGCCCATGCCGCCATGCGTTGGGCATTTTGAAGCTCGGTCACATCGTCAAACGTTACCACATAGCCAAAAATAGACCTATCGCCAGCCCGTTCAACCGTCACCCTGGCCAGCAACATCAAATTCAGGCCATCCCGACGAATTTCTATCTGCCTCGGCTTGGATCGATCCCCTTCCTTGATGGCTTCGTCAAACAGAACCGTGAATTCGGGAATGACTTCACAAATTCCATGCCCCACCTTTTCCTCAAGGTCCAGTGCCAGTAATTCCGATGCGCTGCGATTGGGTAAATTAATACGACAATCAGCATCCAACCCGACGACACCTGCCGTCACCCCACCCAAAATGGCCTCGGTAAAGCGTCGACGTTCGTCATTTAACCGGTTTGCTGCAATCAACTCGGCACGCTGGGTATCAAGCTGGGCTGTCATGCGGTTAAATGCACGGCTTAGGGCTTCAATTTCATCGCCCTGCCCGTCTAATGGCACCCGAAATGATAAATCGCCATCACGAACTTTTTCTGCGCCATGAATAAGCTGAGAGATCGGCTCGACAATTCGTGTTGCCACTGTCAAGCCGAGCATTACTGCTGCAAGCAGCAAAACAACCGCTATAATCACAAAGATCATTACAAATGTAATGACAATGCCGGACCGTTCACCTTCAAGGTTTTCATACGCCTTAACAGCACGCCGTGCCTGTTCGATCCGATCAAGGACATTGCTGTCCACAAACCGGCCTACCAGCAAAAAACCATCAATGAAATTATCCAGCCTGACAACGGCCCGGATGCGATCTTCCGTGTCCCCCAACATCAGAACCACATCGTTAACCCGTGCGCGATCGAATACTTCTTGCGGCACAGGGGCGCCTTCAGGGTCATAGGAAAAACTGTAATCTGACTGGGCAATAACGCGGCCACTGCCATCGATAATCAGGGCCTCGGGCAGACCGCGTGCATCGGCTTGCGCGGTAAGAATACGTGCCAAACGACCAGGATCCGTCGCAAACGAAACCCCGAGACGTTGCAGATCGCTGGCGGTTGCCAGCGCATCCGCCCGGATCAGTTCCTGATGTTCCTGCAAATAGGCCTGGGCAATGACCATGCTTTCTTCAACCGCTGTTCGAATACGGTCGCTAAACCAGCCCTGAATGCCGAAATGCAGAAACAGCGCAGAAAAAACAGCCACGATAATGGCCGGGGTAACCGCCACCAGGCTAAACATTAAAACCAGCCGGGTATGCAACTTTGCCCCGGCGGTGCCTTTGCGCCGTTCCACCCAGATTTGTACAAGCTTGCGAGCCACCAGTGTGGCAAGTGCAAGCAACAAAACCAGATCGATATTAAGTAAAATGATAATCGTGCGTGGATCAGGCCGCAGCGGCGCTGTTCCCGTCATTGCCAGATAAGTGACAATTGCCGACAGCAACGCTGAAATTACCAGCCCAATGGCCAGTTTGCGAGACTGACCAATACGGCCTAACGCCTTAACAAAAGCCGATTGCTGCCACGCCTTTCGGCGTTGGCGCGCCGGAACGCTCATTTGGCGCCCCGCACGACTTCAAGCCCAAGATCACGAATTTTCTTACGAAGCGTATTACGATTTAGCCCCAATACTTCGGCTGCCTTCACCTGATTACCCCGTGTGGCTTCCAGCGTTACGGTCAATAGCGGACGTTCCATTTCACGCAAGATACGGTCATACAGGCCGCTTGACGGCAAATCATCGTCATGGGCGTCATAATACTCTCGTACATGGCGCTCGATTGATTCAGCCAGGGATTGTGGCTCTCCCATCGGGGCTGCTTCAGCAACACTGTTTTCGGCAAATTCGGTTTCAATTACGTCCACACCAATCACGTCCTGCGAATACAGGGCCGTCAGACGGCGCACCATATTTTCAAGCTCGCGAATATTACCTGGCCAGCGATGCGCTTTTAAGCGGGCCATCGCATCGGACGACAGGTTTTTACGCGGTAGTCCCTGTTCACTTGCCTGCGCCAGAAAATGATTCACCAGTTCAGGAATATCTTCCAGACGTTCGCGCAGGCTGGGCAAGCGGATTGGCACCACATTCAAACGATAAAACAGATCTTCACGGAAACTGCCTTCCCGGATGAGCTTGCGCAAATCCCGGTGGGTGGCGGCGACAATGCGCACATTCACGCGAATGGGCGTACGCCCCCCAACCCGGGTATATTCACCTTCCTGCAAAACACGCAACAAACGGGTTTGCGCCTCCAGCGGCATATCGCCAATTTCATCAAGAAACAGCGTTCCGCCTTCGGCTTGCTCAAACCGGCCAACCTTGCGTTCATTAGCCCCGGTAAAGGCACCTTTTTCATGACCGAACAGTTCGCTTTCGATCAACTCGCGCGGAATAGCGGCCATATTAATGGCAACAAATGGACCATGACGGCGCGATCCGTATTCATGCAAGGCGCGCGCAACCAGTTCCTTGCCAGTGCCGCTTTCACCCGTAACCATTACCGTTAAATCGGTATTCATCAATCGTGCCAGCGACCGGTAAATTTCCTGCATCGCCGATGAACGACCAATCAAAGGCAAACGATCATCGCCTTCGTCATTGGGGGATTTCGTATTTTCCTGATTAACCGGCGTTTCAAGTGCCCGATCAACAATCCCCATCAACTCATTCAAATCGAAAGGTTTTGGCAAATATTCAAATGCACCACGCTGTGCAGCCTTAACAGCAGTTAACAAGGTATTTTGCGCGCTCATGACAATTACGCGCAGATCAGGGCGCAATTTGCGAATACGCGGCACCATGTCCAGGCCATTTTCATCAGGCATCATCACATCAGTGATCACAAGGTCGCCTTCACCATCGGCAATCCAGTCCCACAAGGTTTTACCGTGGCCGGTACTGCGGACTTCATGGCCTTGACGCGACAGCGCCTGGGTAAGAACGGTACGAATGGCACGATCATCATCGGCGACAAGAATACGGGCTGGTTGCGCGCTCATAATGTTTCTTCCTTGATCCAGCTATCTTTCTGAGTGGCCTGCACATTTTCAGCCAAAGTACGATGATAGATCGGCAACATGATTTGAAACTCAGCTCCCCCGGTAGGAACCTCTTTTACCTCGATCACGCCCCCATGGTCGCTAATGATTTTAGCAACCAGTGCCAGCCCCAGCCCCGACCCGGTAGGTTTGGTGGTTACAAACGGGTCAAACAGGCTTTCTCGCATGTCTGGTGGAATACCCGAACCATTGTCACGCACCGAGACAACCAGTGGCAAATGTACCCGTGTATCTCCGCCGGCAACTGCCAGACGAACCCCATGCTGATAGCGGGTGGAAATGGTAATTTGGCCATCATCGGACTGAACGGCTTCGGCGGCATTTTTGACAAGGTTGAGGAACACCTGAATCAACTGGTCGCGGTTGCCATAAACCGGTGGCAAGGATGGATCATAAATCTCTTCAAAATGAAGGTTGTGTCCAAAGCCGTTTTCCGCCAGTCGACGGACATGCTCCAGCACGGTATGAATATTAACAGCCCCGCGCTCCAACGGCTTGTCGGAAAAAATTTCCATCCGGTCAACCAGATTAACAATGCGGTCTGCTTCATCGCAAATCAGACGGGTTAACACCCGGTCATCTTCATTTGCTGTTTGCTCGAGCAATTGTGCCGCACCCCGGATACCTGACAACGGATTCTTGATCTCATGAGCCAGAATCGCCGCCATTGCACTCACCGAACGTGCAGAGTTTCGGCTAAGCAGTTGATTATCAATCTTTTGCGCAATCGAACGGGGCTCAAATGTTAAAACAGCAGAGCCTATTTCCTCGGGCATAGACCCGACGGTCAGGTTAACCGCATGACGTCCGATCTTAGGGCTTTCTATCAATAAATCATGATCGGCAACCAAAGTTGCTTCATCAATAGCCTGTGCAATTAACGAAAAAACCGGGCTGTCCCCGGGGATAAAATCCTTCAGGTTACTGCGGCACAACACAGCTGCACTGGTATTGAAAAGCTGTTCGGTTGCCTGGTTCACAAACCGGATTTTGCCATCACGGTCGGCGACCACCACTGCGCTGGCAATTGCGTTTAAAACGCCGGCGGGATCAACATTGTGTCCCTTGCCAAAGCCAAGCCTCATTTTCCGTCCCCCGATCGTAATCTGCGTTCAGGTAATGCTGTTCGGCTTATGCCGCGCATTCCTGTAATTCGGTTTCAATTTTTGGTTCGTAAAAGGCGCGAATGGCATCTTTTACCTGTACCGGATCATCTAGCACATTAACGGTGCGGCGAAATTCCGTCGCGTCACGCAAACCATTGCAATACCACCCCAAATGCTTGCGCGCGATCCGGTATCCCGGCACGTGTCCATGATGGTCAATAATCGCGTCATAATGGGCCAAAATGGTTTCAAGTTGCTGTTCCAGTGATGGCGCAGGCAGCTTTGATCCGGTTTTAAGATAATGTGACACCTGTTTTAAAAACCACGGTCGCCCTTGTGCGCCACGGCCTATCATAACCCCATCGGCACCGGACCGGCACAAAAGCTCGGCGGCATCTTCTTCACTTTGAATATCACCATTGCCAATTACCGGAATACGCACAGCCGATTTCACATCACCAATCGCATCCCAATCGGCCTGCCCCTTATAGAACTGGCATCGTGTGCGGCCGTGTATCGTCAGCATTTGAATGCCCAGATCCTCGGCTATCCGGCCTAATCGTGGTGCGTTACGATCATCATCGTCCCAACCAAGACGCATTTTAAGCGTAACAGGTACTGTGACCGCCTTAACCGTGGCTTCCATAATGTCAGCTGCCAGCTTTTCCTGACGCATCAAGGCGGACCCGGCGTAACCTTTGGTCACTTTTTTGGCAGGGCACCCCATATTGATATCAATAATCATGGCACCCCGAGCTTCATTCATCCGGGCGGCTTCGGCCATCTCGTCAGGGTCAGTTCCGGCCAGTTGCACGGAAAGCGGGCTTTCGGCTGCACAATCGCCGTGCATTTTGCGCACTTCTTTTTGATGTTGCTGAATGCGGGTCATGGCATCAGACGCAATCATTTCCGACACGACAAGATGATCGCCAAACCGGCGCACCTGTTGACGAAATGGAAGGTCGGTAACACCCGACATCGGTGCCAGAACAACATTTTCCGGCACACTGACAGACCCGATCTGCAACGACATGAAGATATTCCAATTGCCTAAAACTTGGGCAGATTAATGAAACTGAACGCAGAGTGCAACAACTCTAAGCGATACAGTTAAAGGATTGCGGGTTAATGCTGATTTGAAAGGAAAATTACCCCAACAAATAAACCGTGACAAAACGCACACCGGGAAAAGCAAGCGTTAAAAGAAGCCATGCCCCCAACACGAACCGCACAGCCATTCGCCCGCGCAGGCTTGAACGTTCATGAATCCAGATCAACACACAAATGACAGCAAAGCCCAGCAAGGTCAGCAGCATTTTATGATCAACCGTCCACAAGGATGTGCCCTCTACCTGTCGCAAGGCAAAACCGGTTACAATGCCAATAACCAGCACCCATGCCGACCATTTCAAATAACTGACCAGCATCTGCTCACTGTCTCGCAGCGGGGGTAAGCGTCGGCTCCACCGGGTAGGACGACGATTTTTCAGGGCATTTTCCTGCACGACATAGGCCATTGCCGCAATGGCCGCAATTGTTACCAGTGCATACGTGACCAGCGACGTTCCAATATGCACCCAAAGCCACGCCGAATATAAAACCTGTTCTTCCACCTGCCCGGGTGCCGCACCATCAATGGATTCAAACACACCGGCGACGCCACCAAACAACAGCAAATATGCCCCGACATACCCGGCCAGCCGCCAGACCTGCTGGCGGGTATCACAACCTGCCATGCCACCAAATGCAAATAACACCGTCAGTTCGGACCAGTGCAAAGCCGATGAAAACCCGCGCGACTGCACCGCCTCACCCGTCAGGCTTAAAACAGCAATTGTTCCGATAATACCCAGCGCGATAGAGCCATATAACCAAAGGTCACGTTGCGGTTCGCGACGTAAAATCTGGGCTGTCAACGGCAGCAGGGAAAGAATGTGGATGGCAGTGGCGATCATACACGGACGTCCAGAATGGTTACGGGCAATAAAACAGCCAATTTGCCGACTTGGCAAACCCGGCCCGGAAAGATAGCTTGTGGCTCACTTTATACATGTGAGCGCATATCGTTTATGAACAAAAAAATCTCGGTTGTCATCGTTGCTGCCGGTAGCGGTAGCAGATTTGGTGATCCGCTTCCAAAACAATATCATCAGATAGGGAATAAACCCCTTTTACGCCATTGCGTTGAAGCGTTTATGCACATTTGCCCTCCAGGTCAAATTCAGGTGGTCTATAATGTCGACCATCATTTGTATCTTGAGGCCGCCATCGGCGACCTGATACATCATGCAGGCCTATGCCCGGCGGTCAGTGGTGGACATACGCGCCAACAATCAGTTCTAAATGGTTTGCGCGCCCTTAAAAATGGGACACCGGATCATGTTCTGATCCACGACGCCGCCCGCCCTGGCATTGATTCAGAAGTTATCAATCGGGTACTTGCCGCCCTTCTTGATCATGCCGGTGCCATACCGGGTATCCCGGTAGCCGATACGATCAAGCAATGTGACCCGCACGGCAATATCAGCCGGACCATTCCGCGCGAAACCCTTATGCGGGCACAAACACCACAAGGTTTCAATTTTCAAACTATTCTTGATGCCCATGAACAGTTTGAAGGCCAGGAAATGACCGACGATGCCAGCCTGCTAGAACAGCTTGGCATTCCGGTTAAATGCGTTACGGGAAGCGATCAAAACGATAAAATCACCCGCCAGAACGATTTATCGCGCATGAGCGAACATTTCACCAATAACCAAACCACACTATCGCATCCCCGCCCCGAGCAGGAGACCAGGAATATGCCCGGCACGACTTCCGAAGAATTTCGCACTGGCACCGGATTTGACGTACATCGCTTTGCCCCGGGCGATGCCTGCATGTTATGTGGCATTTCGGTGCCCCATAGCGCCCGTCTGGAGGGGCATTCGGATGCCGATGTTGGCCTGCACGCTTTAACGGATGCCATTCTTGGTGCCATTGCAGCAGGCGACATCGGCCAGCATTTCCCGCCCAGCGACCCGCAATGGAAAGGGGCCGCATCCGACCAGTTTTTAAAACACGCCGCAAGACTGGTGGCGGGCCGTGGCGGCCGAATTGTAAATGTTGATGTGACGCTGATTTGCGAGCGCCCTAAAATCGGCCCGCATACCGCAGCAATGCGCCAGGCTGTTGCCGATATCCTCGAAATTGACGTCGACAGAGTAAATATCAAAGCAACCACGTCGGAACGATTAGGCTTTACCGGTCGCGAGGAAGGCATTGCCGCACAGGCAAGTGCCAGCATCGCCCTGCCATTCGTACTATCGTGATCGCACTTCGGCAGAGTTATAAAAAACAAAAGGCGGGCCCAAGGGTCCGCCTTTATGCATTGCGCTAAAAAACCTATAATATCAGGCTTCTGCACCGTCTTCTTCAGGCAACTGGTATTTCAGAATCACAGGCACCTGAGCAAATCCGAACAGCAAAGTAATTGGCGTAACGCCCCATACCTTGAAAGCGACCCAGAAGTCGGTACTGAAATTACGCCAGACGATTTCGTTGGCAATGGCCAGAGCAATAAAAAACAGGCCCCAGCGCCATGTCAAAATCCGCCAGCCTTCATCCGATGCGCGAAATGCGCTTTCGAGAACAAGTTTCAAAAACAGTTTCCCAGCAACAAGGCCACCAAACAAAATAGCCGCAAACATCAGATTTACAATTGTCGGCTTGATCTTGATGAACAGGTCATCCTGCAAATACAGCGTCAAACCACCAAACACGATCACAAACACCCCGCCAATCAGCGGCATAACCGGAATGGTTCGATTAATTAAAAAGGACACCGACAACGCGACAATGGTGGCGACAACAAACACAAGTGTTGCGCTCATCAGATCGTGGGTAATTGCGTTTACCGCAAAAAACAGGACCAGCGGGCCCATTTCCAGGACCAGTTTGGTTAAATGATTCATCGTGTCACTTCTTTTGTCAATTTGGCCCCATCCTAGGGGGGCAACCGGTTTAGCGCAACATCCGTCTTCCCGGTTTCCGGCTCACAGGCCGTCACTTTTTATTGCTAGACTGTTAGTTATTGAACCTGGGCCAGCAACCATGCTGCGTAACCATCATTTATGCGCCCTACTGGCAGTTCCATAACACATGGCGTATCATAAGGATGTCTTTCAATGATGAAATCCATCAAACGTTCAGCCGTCCCCTGTCTGGTCTTCAATAGCAATACAGCTTCGTCCCCTTCCTCCACGACACCTTCCCATTCGTAAATGGCTGTCATGACCGGGAATATGTTGCCACATGCCGCCAGTTTCTGACCAACGGCTGACCGGGCAATATCCTTCCCACATTCAATGTCAGGTACGGTAACGTAGAGAATGACTATATCATCGGTTTTTTCGGGCAAACTCGCCATGCCGGTTGCTCCTGTTTCAAATATCAGCGAAACTTTTGTCATAGACGCCAGCAAAGATCGTACGGCTTACAATCATGCGGAACAGGGAAGTTTAACATGCCCTCCTCCAAGGCTGCAAAACCGACCAACAGTCAATATCACTGGCTTCAGCGCGGATTGACCCAACCCGGTGGTAATTGCCCCTGTTTGATGAAAATGGCCGCCAGATACCTGCTAAAACCGTGCAGGCCTGCATCAGGCATGGCTGGGCTGAGCCATGGTTTGCCAATCCGTTAAAGCCTGATTGGCTGGTGTGTAAACTTACACAGGCCGGATGCAAGATCGCCAAAGGGGACGCACCATAAAGTGTTGCCGTTACCCCGGAAAATGAATGATCGTTACATTTGACGGCGAATGTTCCGGTTGATTTGAACATAAAAAAAACCCGCCCCGAGATCTTGGGCAGGTAATTGATCTGTAATGATAGTTCAGAAAGATATTGGTCGGAGCGAGAGGATTCGAACCTCCGACCCCCTGCACCCCATGCAGGTGCGCTACCAGGCTGCGCCACGCTCCGACCGATGTGCGCCTTGCGGCGCGGACAGATACATAGCCCTGCCACGCCCAAGACGCAAATGATTTTTATGGATTTTTTTGCACTTTCTCAAGTGCTGTCCGCAAAAGCGATTGAAGCCCTTCCAATTCGCCCAGAAGGTTCACAAGTGCATCCCGATCAATGCCTGCATTGGCAGAATCCAAAGCAACATCAGCATTATCAGCCAAAGGTGATGTTTCCACGCTCGCCGGACGCGACTCATCTGTCTGATTATTTTCAACCAACGGAAATGACGACGCCCCTTCAGGCAAAGTACCGCCATTTTGTGCAATCAGTTTCTGCACACCTTTAATGGTGTAACCCTGATCATGCAAAAGTGCGCGAATACCTTGCAGGAATTCGATATCATCAGGCCGATAATAACGTCGCCCCCCTGCCCGTTTCATGGGTTTGATTTGTGGAAATTTCTGTTCCCAAAAACGCAAAACGTGTTGCTGCAACCCTAATTCGGTTGCAGCCTCGCTAATTGTCCTGAAAGCAGAGTCAGATTTTATGGTACGGCGATTTTTCGCCGTTTCCCCCAGTTCATTTTTCATTGATCGCGCTTATTCGTAATTATGCGTTAATGCGCGATTTAAGAACCTGTGATGGCCGGAAAACCAACACTTTACGCGGCAATATCGGTACTTCTTCGCCCGTCTTGGGGTTTCGGCCAATCCGTTCCCCCTTGCTGCGGACAGAAAAACTGCCGAACGACGATATTTTTACAACTTCATCCCGAATCAACGCACCAGAAATTTCATCAAGAACTGTTTCCAGCAACTGGGCAGATTCGTTACGCGAAAGGCCGACTTCCTGATAGACCGCTTCGGCTAGATCGGCGCGGGTAACCGTTGTTTCCGACATGCAGACCGCCTCCTCATAACAGGGCAATGAACACAAGGTTATAGTTGGTGGCTAAACCAGTCAATATCAATAGGATACACGCGATTGTGGCGGAAAGTTGCACTTTTTAGGCCAAATCATTGATTCTCAATAATTTTTACCAAAACGAACAATTTTTCAAGCTAAAATCAACAAATCTTACCAGCGCACCAGCGACGCGCCCCAGGTGAAACCGCCACCCATTGCTTCCAGAACAACAATATCGCCACGCTTAATACGACCATCATGCACGGCTTCACTTAACGCAAGCGGAATTGACGCCGCCGATGTATTGGCGTGACGATCTACCGTCACCACCACACGATCGGGTGAAATACCAAACTTGCGCGCCGTACCATCAAGAATACGCTGATTGGCCTGATGGGGTACCAGCCAGTTAATCTGGTCGGCGGTAATACCTGTATCATCAAGAACTTCGCGAATAACAGATGCAAGGTTGGTAACGGCATGGCGAAAAACTTCGCGGCCTTCCATGCGCAGGTGACCAACCGTTTGCGTTGACGACGGCCCGCCATCAACATGCAGCAATTCATATTTGCTGCCATCTGAATGTAGACGCGACGCCAGAATGCCCTGATCTTCGACAGTACCGGTCCCTTCGTGGGCCTGTACAATAACAGCACCCGCCCCGTCACCAAACAAAACGCAGGTGCTGCGGTCTTCCCAATCAAGAATACGCGAAAACGTTTCTGCCCCGATAACCAGCACCGTTTTTGCCTGACGGTTGCGGATATACATATCCGCGGTGGTCAGAGCATAAATAAAGCCCGAGCATACCGCCTGCATATCAAAAGCAAAGCCTGTGACCCCCAACCGCTGTTGAACCTTGGTTGCTGTTGCCGGGAACGTGTTATCAGGCGTCGCCGTTGCAACAATAATCATATCGATATCGGCAGCGGTGACATTGGCATGTGCCATAGCCTGCACAGCAGCATGGTATGCAAGATCACTGGTCATTTCGTCTTTGGCGGCAATATGGCGCTGGCGGATACCCGTTCGTGCCACAATCCATTCATCAGTCGTATCTACGCGCCGGGATAATTCTTCATTGGTCAGGACTGTCGAAGGAAGGTAGGAACCGCAACCGATGATGCGTGAACGAACTGTCATGATAAGGAACTGCCAATATACGAAAGTTTAAACGAAGGGATTATTGTGCGGTGCCTGTTGGCAAAACGTCGGCCTCGTCGGCCTGGGTCTTTGACATTTCCGCCTCGAACGATGCGATTTCTGCCTTTATCGTATCATTCAATCGATTGGCAATCAGATCATGGCAAACACCAATAGCATTGGAAAACCCAAGTGCATCCGTGCCGCCATGGCTTTTGACGGCAATACCATTCAAGCCTAGCAGCATGGCGCCATTATAACGGCGCGGGTCCATCCGTTCCCGAAACCGCTGTAGCGAACGGCGGGCCAACAGATAACCGATCTTGGCCCAAAATGAACTGCGGAACGTTTCACGCAGGAAATGCACCAGCAACCGCGCGGTTCCTTCCGCAGTTTTCAGGGCGACATTGCCGGTAAACCCGTCCGTAACAATAACGTCTACCGTGCCCTTGGCCAGATCATCACCTTCAACGAAACCGGCAAACTGGATCGGCAGGTTAATTTCGCGTAAAATCGACGCGGCCTTTTTTACCGATTCATTGCCCTTGAGTTCCTCAATACCAACATTGAGCAGCCCGACTGACGGTTTTTCAATACCAAACAAAACCCGGGCAAAAACTTCGCCCAGCAGGGCAAATTGAACAAGGTTGTCTTCATTGCATTCAATATTGGCGCCCAAATCCAGCATGATGGTTTCACCACGCTGGGTCGGCATATAAGTCGCAATGGCCGGTCGGTCGATGCCGGGCAAGGTTTTCAAAACAAACTTGGCCATTGCCATCAAAGCACCCGTATTTCCGGCCGACACAACCCCCTGTGCCTCGCCTTCCTTAACCGCATTGATAGCCAGCCGCATGCTGGAGTCCCGACGCTGACGCAAAGCCACAGAGGGCTTGTCGTCCATCGTGACTTCCTGGGATGCATGGCGAATTTCGGTCACAGCTGCCAATTCAGGGCAATTGTCCAAAAGCGGTTTGATCCGCGTTTCATCGCCATACATTAAAAATTTTAGATGCGGCATACGTTTAAGCGCGATTTCTGCCCCCGCGACGACCATGTCGGGCGCGTGGTCTCCCCCCATCGCGTCAAGTGAAATGCGAACCTGTTCAGGCAATGTATTCTCTTGTCGTTGTTTTAAACATTTATGCAGGAAAACGTAACCGCCGCGAAACCGGTTTGCGCCGCGGTTCAGCGAGATACGCCCGGAAAGCCCGTAATTACCGGAAATTCCGGTTCGGCACAAGGTAAAGCATAAGAATGCCTAGTTCTTGTTTTCCAGCTTATCTTTAAGACCGGCGAGTTTTGCAAACGGATTTGGCTTTTCTTCGGGCTCTTCTTCCTCGACAAATTCCTCGATATCAACGCCTTCCTTGCGCGGATACGGATCCATCGAAATTGCCAAAAACTGGGCCGCTACTTCACCAAGATCGACAATACCATCTGTAAGGGGTTCTGGCTGATCCAAAAGAGCCATCAGCTCGTCTTCACTTAACCCTTCAAGGTCATCCGCAGTTGATGGCAAGCTGTCTTCACTAACATGGGGTGAATAAAGCACCTCGATCTCGTCATCAACAACTTCAGGAACGGGATCCAGTGTTACCACACACCGCTGTGTAATTTCAGCGTGCAGTGGGCCACGCACTGTTACTTCGCCGTTGCCGGCCAGTTGCACGGTCAGTTTGGCAACCAGTTTTTCAATACTTGCCAGCTCAAACCGGTCAGCCAGGGCTGCGCGTTCTGCTGCACTGGCATCAATTTCAATGGTCGTCTTTTTTGCGGTCAGTTCCTGCACTTTAACAATGCGCGAAAATTCCGGCGTCAGATTATCAGGCATAGATAAGCTCTTTTGTTTTCGGTTTTTACAGTCCGGTCGCATCATATTCATATGGCGGTGCCGGAAAAGAAACTTCACCCCGCATCAACTCGGCATCGCCCAAAGTGGCAAGATGATCGATCGAGGCATAAATATATGACGTCATGGCAGCAATTTGCCCGCTCGTAACATTGGTATCGGCAAACAGGTTACGATCCAGTGCTGCCGCCAGCGTGGATTCCCCGGCACCAACGCCTTCTTCATAGGCAACGATGCGTCCGTGATAGGATTCCGACATTTTGCGAATACGTTTCAGGATTCCAACATCCCCAATTCCCATTTCGCGCATGTTCTGATCCAGGTCCGCAAACATCACGTCAAAGACCTGCTGGGCAAGTTCTTTTTGTGCAGGGCTGCTTTTCAATCGGCGAAACAACATAAAGGCATGAACCAAAATCAGGTCAAAACGGCCTTCTTTTGTATCGGCAACGCCCCCTTGCACATAAAAAGCCGGCTGGCGCGCCTGGGTTACCAAAGCCGTATATAATGCAAAGGCCGCATCATGAATTTTGCCTTTTTTTGTTAACCAGCCAAACAACTTACCACTCCTTCGTTGACATTCGCGCCATGGCAAGCAGAATGCCCTAAATTTCCTGGGGCGCTGTGTCCCGTTTATTGCCCGGCAATATCATGCGCCCCGCGCTGAAACTCAAGGCAATTCATTTAAGACGTTAACAAGCGGATCGTTCCGGTGGGTTCAATGCATTCAAGAATAAAGCGCTTCACCTTTATCGTTATCACCGGTTTCACCGCCGCGTGGCTGGCTGCGTGCAGCCCGCAAATTGCCAATCGTGGTAATTTGCCCGAACCAGAAGACCTGGATCAAATTAAAATTGGTCAGTCAACCAAAGGCGATGTGACCGATCTTCTTGGGACCCCCTCAAGCATCGCAACGTTTGACCCGAATGTCTGGCTCTACATCTCGCGTCAGGTTGAAACCCTTGCTTTCTTTAAACCTGACGTCACCAAGCAGGAAGTGGTTGTTATCAGTTTTGATACTGCCAACCGCGTTGATCTGGTCAAACAGTATCATCTTGAAGATGGTAAACCGGTTGAACCAACGGATCGGGTTACGCCGACAGCGGGCCGCGAACTGACGATCCTGCAACAGCTGTTTGGTAACCTTGGCCGCTTTACCGATACCGAAAAATAATCGGTGTGGCCCTACAAAACAGTTTAACTATCCTGATTATGTATTTGAAAAATGGTCGAACCCACCTTTGGTGAGTTCGGCCATTTTGCCATTCAGGTCCTGCATTAAGATATCATCGACACGATCGGTAACAGTCCCGATCACGGTTACATCAGCCCCCAGCCGGGCGATTTGAGCAGCCGGACCACACAGCAATAATTCATAATCATCACCGCCAGCCAAAATACTTTGCCAGTTCCCGGAATCCTGCAAAACAGCGGCCCTGGCACTGTCTGACAGCGGTATCCGGTTTTGTTGTAAAATCATCCCAACGCCCGATGCCCCGGCAATTTTGCGAATATCACCAGCAAGACCATCTGAAATATCCATTGCGGCCAGGCGTGTTTCCAATGCCGCCGCATTCATGCCAATGTCCAGCCGTGGCTGTGGCACCCAGTAGCGATCTGTTAAAAAAGCGTGATGCGATATGTTTTTCAGATCCAGCCTGTTTTGTAATACTGCCAGCCCCAAAGCAGAATCGCCCAGCGTTCCGGTCACCGCAACCACGTCACCCGGGCGCGCCTGATCACGCTTTAACGCGCGCCCCGGGGCGATTTCGCCCAGTGCCGTTAAACTGAAGAATGTCGGGCCAGGAGTCGATACCGTATCACCGCCCAGCAAATCGACCTGCCAATGAAGGCAGTCTTCGCCAAAAGCCCTGGCAAAGGCGACAATCCATTCTTCGGGAAGATCACGATTATACCCCGCCGCCAGTACAACCCCGACCGGCCGCGCGCCCATTGCCGCAAGATCAGACAAGTTAACCCGCAAAACCTTGCGCGCAACAGTTACAGGATCATCTTCGGCACGAAAATGCACATCAGCAACCAGCGCATCGCAAGTTACGACGTTATCCGTCCCTGGTGTCTGACTGAAAATGGCGGCATCATCGGTTAACCCCAACGATGCCGCCGAACGGCTGGCAATAGGCGTAAAATAACGCGCGATCAGTTCAAATTCACCCGACCGCTTTGCCATATCAATCCTTGTTGGCCTCTAGCGGGCGCAAAGCTTTGCCAATACGGTCCAGAACCGCATTGACCAGGCGAGGTTCATTTTCATCAAAAAATGAATGGGCCGCATCAACATATTCGGTAATCACGACGCGCATCGGAACATCCTCACGCATCATAAGTTCATAGGTGCCTGCACGCATGATGCTGCGCAAAACGGATTCAAGACGTTTAACCGTCCAGCCTTTTTCCAGGGCTCCGTCTATCAGGCCGTCGATATCAGGCAGGCGATTTTCCACACCCTGAACCAGATCGGCGAAAAAACCGCGATCAGGATCGATAAGATTTTCGTTTGGCTCGTCAATATCGCGCTGACCCAGGCCATCAAGCCGGAATTCGGAATATTCCTGAACAACACGCCCGGCCGCGACTTGCGACACATCGGCCTGATACAGCGCCTGAATAGCAGCAAAACGGGCAGCACTACGCCGTTGGGCGATTGAAGGTTTGGATTTGTCGGTCATTACTTGTGATGTATTCCAAAATGGTTTTGAACTTCGATCATACGCAAAACTGCCGTCGCAGCCTCGCCGCCTTTGTTCTTTTCGTCTGCACGTGCGCGCGCAAGCGCCTGGGCCTCATTTTCAACGGTCAAAATGCCATTTCCAATTGCCAGGCAATTATCAAGGCACAACTGCATTAGGGCACGATTGGCTTCGTTGCAAATATGTTCATAATGCGTTGTCTCGCCGCGAATAACACAACCAAGCGCCAAGTATCCATCATAACGCGGCCCGGTTGCGAGTTCGTTCATCGATTGCACTGCATAACGGATGGCAATCGGCACCTCAAAGGCACCACTTACCGACAAACGGTCCCATGTTGCCCCACCCGCTTCAAGCGTGCTGGCAGCCCCTTTGACCAGATCTTCGACGATATGGGTATAATATGGCGCATCAACAATCAGGATGTGCGGGGAACTACTGCTTTTCATTTTACCTCCGAGACGCAAAGCGGACGCTGATCAACCAGATTAAGACCAAATCCGTCAAGCCCTACGATGTGACGTTTGGTGTTTGACAGCAGAATCATGTCTCGCACCCCCAAATCATGCAATATTTGCGCACCAACGCCGTAATCACGCAAGTCCGGTTCGACCGAGTCTGCGTCGCTAACGTCGTCCCTTAGCGCCGAACCATCACCACCGTGATGATCAATAATTCCGGCAACCGCATTTGAAAGGCTGTTGGCCCGTGCTTCGCGAATAATAACAATAACACCCCTGCCTTCCTCGGCAATGGCATTCATTGCGGCGTGCAGCTCTCCGCCTCGCCCGGTTTGGCGGTCCCCCAGGACATCATCAAGCACATTCAAGGCATGAACGCGGGTCAAAACCGGTTTTCCATCGCCAATATCGCCTTTGGTCAGGGCGATATGCTCGGCGTAATTAAGCGTATTGACGAAAAGATGCAAATCAAACGCCCCACCATGGACGCTGTCAATCCGGGTTGTCGCCTTGCATTGAACAACTTTTTCATGCTTACGCCGATAGCGGATCAAATCGGCAATCTGCGCTATTTTCAGATCATGTTTTTTCGCAAATTCCACCAGCTCCGGCAAACGGGCCATTTCGCCTTTGTCATTCATGATCTCGCAAATCACCCCGGACGGGTTTAATCCCGCCAGCCTGGCGATATCGACCGATGCCTCGGTATGTCCCGCACGTACCAGAACACCACCATTACGCGCGCGCAGCGGAAAAACATGCCCCGGCGTCACTATTTCGTGGCGGTCTGCAGCCGGGTCAATCGCAACGGAAATGGTCCGCGCACGATCTGGTGCGGAAATACCCGTGGTAACGCCGGTTTTTGCCTCGATCGAAACGGTAAATGCTGTTTCGTGCCGGGTGCCATTGCTGGCCGTCATCAGGGAAAGCCCCAAATGGTCACACCGGGCAGACTCCAATGCCAGACAAATCAGACCGCGCCCATGTGTTGCCATAAAATTAATGGCATTCGGGGTCGCCATTTGCGCAGGAATAACAAGGTCACCCTCATTTTCGCGGTCTTCGTCATCAACCAGAATAAACATCCGCCCGTTTCGGGCTTCTTCAATGACGTCCTCAATAGGTGACAAATAACGATGCGGCATTTTTGATCAGTCCTTTCCGACCATGCGTGCGACATAACGTGCCAGCATATCGATTTCAAAATTGAACCGATCACCAATTTTGCGTCCGCCCAGCGTCGTATTGTTCCGGGTATGCGAAATCACGTTAATGCCAAACGAATTGCCGTTCACTTCGTTAACCGTTAGCGACACACCATCAAGTGTAATGGAACCTTTACGTGCCACATAGCGCCCAAACTCTTCCGGCAGCTCAAATGTCATGCGCATCGAATCACCTTCGGGATGCATGGCCGTCAGAATGGCGACACCATCCACATGTCCCGAAACAATATGGCCACCCAGTTCGTCACCCATGCGCAAGGATTGTTCAAGATTAAGCCGTCCGCCAACAACCAGATCACCAAGGGTGGTTAACGACAGACTTTCGGCCGATGCCTCGATGGCAAACCAGCCCGCATCTTTTTCCACAACGGTCATACAGGCACCATTGCATGCAATTGAAGCCCCAAGGTCAATTTTGGCCGTATCAAAGGCTGTATTGAACTCAAACCGCGTATCGCCACGTTTTTCAATTTTTCGAACCGTACCGATATCGGTGATGATACCTGTGAACATTATGATTTATCCGTTATTTTTTCATAGCTTATCATTAAATCCTGACCGACATTCTCAACACGGTGACGCGAAAACCGATACATCTGCGTCAGGTCTTGCAAATGCATGTCGCCAACAATTCCCTTGCCATCAGCGCCGATAATACCAGGTGCCTGAAAATGTACGACACGGTCTACCACCTGTTTTTGCAAAAGTGCGGCAGCAAGTCTGCCACCACTCTCGACAAGAACACGGGTAAGTCCTTGTTCAGCCAGAATATGCAATACGTTATGTAGGTCGAAATGCCCGTCTATGCATCGGGCCGAAAGCACTTTTACCGCTGTTTTTGAAAAAACTTCTCGGGCTTTTGCCAGGTGTTGCAGGTCGACAACCACCCAGGTCGGGGTTTCGTCAGCGGTTTGGGCCAAAATACATTCGGCAGAAACTTTCGCCTGACGATCAAGCACAATACGAACGGGCGAACTATTCTGCCGACCGGCAATCCTGCATCGCAGGTCGGGGTTGTCGGCAATCGCCGTATCTGCGCCGATCATGATCGCATCATGATTAGCGCGAAACCAGTGGCCTTGCTGCCGCGCCCTGCTCCCGGTAATCCATTGGCTTTTACCATTGGCAAGGCTTGACCTGCCATCAAGGCTTCCCGCCAGTTTCAACGTAATCAAAGGCCGATCATGCATGATCCGCGATAAAAAACCGGCATTGTGATTACGCGCAGCTTCGGCCATCAAACCGGTATCAACACTTATTCCGGCGTCTTGCAACATTTGATGCCCACGGCCAGAAACCCGCGGGTCGGGATCCTCAAGGGCACTTACAACACGAGAAACACCACCCTCAATCAACCCGAGAACACACGGAGGAGATTTGCCAAAATGACTACAGGGTTCAAGTGTGACATACGCCGTGGCGCCTGCCGCGTTCGTCCCGGCCTGATCCAGTGCCACCCTTTCTGCGTGCGGGCGGCCACCAGGCTTGGTCCAGCCACGCCCAACAATGTTGCCACTTTTTGAAACCAGCACACAGCCAACAGCAGGATTGGGCCATACATTTCCCAGCCCCCGGCGAGACAGACTTAGGGCGACCCGCATAAAATGCCGGTCATCGTCGCTAAAGCTCGAACCCGCCATGGTCATTTATCCGAAGAATCGTCACTATCTTGCATGTTTTCAACGAATTCCTCGAAGTCACGAGCTTCGCAGAAATCCTTATAAACAGAAGCATACCGCACATAGGCAACCTGATCGAGGGCATGAAGCGCCTCCATCACGATTTCACCGATGGTGTCGGTGGTAATATCGCTTTCACCACTGCTTTCCAAACGGCGTTGAATACCGTTCAGGGCTTTTTCCACCCGTTCATCTTCAATCGGCCGTTTCCGACACGCCAGAAAAATAGACCGGGCCAGCTTGTCCCGATCAAACAATTCGCGCTGCCCGTCTTTTTTCACCACCATCAATTCCCGCAATTGAACGCGTTCAAACGTGGTAAATCGCGATCCACAGGCCGGGCAAAACCGACGCCGGCGAATGGCGTGATTTTCCTCGGTCGGACGAGAATCCTTTACCTGGGTATCGTCGTGACTACAAAACGGACAGCGCATTATCTGTTCTCGCTATATTTCAGAAAAATCAGCTGTAGATCGGGAATTTGTTGCACAAATCCTGAACCTGGGCCCGAACTGATGCTTCGACTTCTGCATTGCCTTCCGGCTGGTCCACCAGCGCATCAAGAACATCTGCAATCAGTTTGCCGATCAGCTTGAATTCTTCAACACCGAAGCCACGGGTGGTTCCGGCCGGGGTGCCCAGACGAATGCCTGACGTAACAGTCGGCTTTTCAGTATCAAACGGGATGCCGTTTTTGTTACACGTAATCCCTGCCCGTTCCAGCGCGACATCGGCCACATTGCCCTTCAGGCTTTTGGGGCGCAGGTCAACCAGCATCAGGTGTGTATCGGTACCATTGGTAACGATGTTAAAACCACGGGACTGCAAAACGTCAGCCAGTGCGCGGGCATTATCAATAACCTGCTGTGCATATGCCTTGAATTCAGGGCGCAATGCTTCACCAAATGCAACGGCCTTGGCAGCAATAACGTGCATCAAAGGGCCGCCCTGCAAACCAGGAAAGACAGCCGAATTGATTTTTTTACCAATTTCAAGATTGTTCGACAGGATCATACCACCACGAGGACCACGCAGGGTTTTGTGCGTTGTCGTCGTAACAATGTCGGCATAAGGCAGCGGGCTTGGATGCACGCCACCGGCAACCAGTCCCGCAAAATGCGCCATATCCACCATAAGATAAGCACCGACCTTGTCGGCAATTTCACGAAAACGCTTAAAATCAATCTGGCGCGGAATGGCAGAACCACCGGCAATGATCAGCTTTGGGTTATGTTCAACGGCAAGCGCTTCCACATCGTCATAATCGATCAGGTAATCCTGTTCGCGCACACCATACTGGATGGCATTAAACCATTTGCCCGACAATGCCGGCCGTGCGCCGTGGGTCAAGTGGCCACCCGCATCAAGCGACATGCCCAGCACGGTATCACCAGGCTGCAACAATGCCAGCATTACAGCACCATTTGCCTGCGCGCCCGAATGGGGCTGCACATTGACATATTCGCAACCAAACAGTTCCTTGGCACGATTAATGGCCAGTTCTTCGGCAACATCTACAAATTCGCAACCACCGTAATAACGGCGTGAAGGATAACCTTCGGCGTATTTGTTGGTCAGAACAGAACCCTGGGCTTCCATGACGGCTTTGGAAACAATGTTTTCCGACGCAATCAGTTCGATCTGGTTTTTCTGACGGTCCAGTTCATCAGAAATGGACTTGAACAGTGCCGGGTCCGCGTCCGCAAGACCGGTAGAAAAAAAGCCGCTAAAAGACATTCGAAAGCCTTTCGATAAAACGGGAAATAAAAGAGCCCGAAAGCCCTGGTTCGTGCCATGAGGCAAATTGAATTATTGCGGTGCCGAAAGCTTGTCGATGCGCCCCTGGTGACGCCCACCTTCAAAGTCGGTCGAAACAAATGCATCGACACAATCCTGAGCCGTCGCAACACCTAAAAGGCGTGCGCCAAGGCACAAAACGTTAGCATTGTTATGCTGACGGCAAAGCTGGGTAGACAGACGGTCATGTACCAGGGCTGCACGAATTTCCGGATAACGGTTAGCCGCAATGCTCATGCCAATGCCCGATCCGCAAACGAGAATGCCGCTTTCTGCCTTGCCATCAATAATGGTTTTGCATACTGCATAGGCAAAATCCGGATAATCGACAGACGACGCGCCATCTGTGCCAAGGTCAAGCACGTTATATCCCTGATCCGACAGTTGTTTAACGATTAGTGCTTTAAGGTCAATACCGCCATGATCGGCAGCAATCGCAATGGTTTTGGCCGACATTTTTTGCGCCCTTTTCAAACAGCAAGGAAATTTGAGCGCCTTTTAGCACATCACTATCGCTGTGCCAACGCGCAGTCGCACCTGCCTTGCGAGTTCTGCCATGCAACGCACGCTGCCCTCAATCTCTACTATGACGATCATACAACAACGACAATATCTGAAATAGTCAATCAACATTTGCATTGCTTACGAAATAAATACTGGAAACATCGGATCGATTTTCAACTACTGAACAAAAAATTCTCTGCAAAATAACATGTTAAACGCTTGGTTACCTTTTCAAACTATACTACTGTACGTTTGTTTGATCAGATGTTATTTGTTAAGTATAAAAAACGGCGTTTGACTCAAATTAATTCGCTAATATTGAACAAACGAGAATGTTGATTATATGCTCTTTGGGCTACAATTCTTGTAGCCGTTGGGAACAGGTTCAAGGACATAAGAAAAAATGAATGACGTAAATGATGACGCCTTTGATCGCGACGAACTGTTACAGATGACGGTCGATATCGTTTCAGCATATGTCAGCAACAATGCGCTGGCGGCAACACAGTTACCAGAGCTGATTACAACGACTTTCAGATCGCTTGAAGATTTGCGCGGTGTTGAAGAAATTGAAGAAGAAGAACCGCTTAAACCCGCTGTTCCGATCCGCAAATCTATCGGTGATGATTACATCATTTGCCTGGAAGACGGCAAAAAGTTGAAAATGCTGAAACGCCACCTTCGGACCACCTATAATATGACCCCTGAAGAATATCGGGCAAAATGGGGTTTGGCGGCAGACTATCCAATGGTTGCGCCAAACTATGCAAAACAGCGGTCGCAATTTGCCAAAAAAATCGGCCTTGGCCGTAAAGTAGATTAATAACAACAAACTGCGCGCCAAATAGTGCGCTGCATGTTGTACAAAAAGGTGCCCCGGAAACAGGAGGCACCTTTTTATTTACCCAAAAGATAACCAAGGCAAATATAGCCTTACCCGCCCCCAACTTTGACACCAGTTGATAAAACAGGTTCTGTCCGGCCTGGCTCAAACATGAAAATCATAAAAAAGGCCCGGCACAAAAATGTACCGGGCCCCATCATGATCACAAGATCAGGATATTTTAGTCAGCGTAATCGTAGCTGCCGTTTTCCCACTTATAGAAAACGTAACCCGGTGCTGCAACGTCACCCTTGGAGTCGAACGAGATCGAACCCAGAACGGTGTCGAAGCTATCGCCACTTTTAAGTTCCTTGGTAACGGCTTCAAAGTCGGTCGAACCGGCTTTGGTCACAGCCTGTGCCCAAGCCTGGATCGCACCGTAGGTGTAAAGGGTATAACCTTCCGGCTTGTAGCCTTTACCTTCAAAGTATTTGACGAGGTCAGCGTTGCGCGGATCTTTTTCAAGAGCCGGACCGGCGGTGAACATGGTGCCCGCACCGGCATCACCCGTGATGGACCAGTATTCAAGCGAGTTCAGCGCATCCCCGGAAATTGCCTGGGTGTCCATACCCTGGGCACGCATCTGACGAACGATCAGGCCCAGCTCGGTGTGGTAACCACCATAATACAGCACATCAACATTTTCAGATTTCAGCTTGGTCACCAAAGCTGAATAGTCTTTTTCACCCGGGGTGATGGCTTCATACATCACTTCTTCAACGCCGGCAGCGTTCAGGTTTTTCTTGGTTTCGTCAGCGAGACCTTTTGAATAGGCCTGTTTGTCGTGAACGATGGCGATACGTTTGTCGCCAAAATGTTCTGCAAGATATTTACCGGCAACTTCACCCTGCTGGTCATCACGGCCACAAACGCGAAATACGTTATCCAGGCCACGATCAGTCAGTTGCGGGTTGGTCGAAGCCGGAGAAATCTGAATGATGCCTTCTTCGTTGTAGACTTCTGATGCCGGGATAGAAGAACCCGAGCAGAAGTGACCAGCAACAAGAGCAACATCCTTGCTAACCAACTGGTTGGCGACAGCAACAGCCTGCTTCGGATCGCAAGCATCATCGCCGATTTCCAGAACCAGCTTTTCACCGTTAACACCACCGGCAGCGTTGATATCTTCAACCGCCTTGGATGCACCCTGACGCATCTGTTCACCAAAAGCAGCATAAGGACCGGTCATCGGACCAACAGTCGCAATGGTAATGTCAGCCTTTGCCGCCCCCATTGACAGGACAAGCGCAGATGCAGTTGCCAGAAGGCCAAGCTTGGTTTTCGACATAAGAGAAGTCTCCCTGTTCCAAAGGTTGGTTCCGACACCATGCCAGAACCATCTTTTAGGACCCGAAACCGGCCTGGTTTTTTCCCCATTTACCGGTTTCCGCTCCTCGTACTCTAGCATCCCGTTTGGGGTGTGCAATAGTACAAATCCGTGCTTCGCCAACAAATTAGCTGCAATGCAGCATTGGCAAAGCAATACACGTTATTTGACACCTTCGCGCGAACGATAGCCAAACGGGCTAACACGTTCATACAACCACGGATACTGGGACAGCATCTTGTTCACCCGGACAATCCGAAATGAAATTGTGGCAATTGCGAACAGAATAACCGTGTCAAAAATAAAACCCGACAAGGACAGAAGGTCACCGCCAAAAAGGGCAAATACCAAAAACCGGTCTGTGAACCCCAGCAGGATGGCATAGGGTAACAGCTGGCTTATTGACCGCCAGGTGTTGGCAACCGCCTGCCCCGTCATCATTGCGCAAAATCCCATCAAAATAATGGTAATGCCAATGGTAACGCCAATGCTGGTGCCTGTAATTGCTTCCATAACGCTATCTCCTAGTGTCCGCCTTCAAGATACGCGGCGCGTACTTCAGGGTTTGCCAGCAATTCGGCCCCGCCGCCCGACATGGTAATGTTGCCATTCACCATAACGTATCCACGATGGGCCAGCTTCAGCGCATGGAACGCATTTTGCTCAACCAGAAAAACTGTAACCTTGTTTTCCCGGTTGATTTTTTTGATGGTTTCGAAAATCTGTTTTACCACCAATGGTGCCAAACCGAGAGAAGGTTCATCAAGCAGCAGCAAACGTGGACGCCCCATCAGGGCGCGACCAATCGCCAGCATTTGCTGTTCACCACCCGACATCGTACCGGCACGCTGGTTAATACGCTCTTTCAAACGCGGAAACAGATCAAACACCATTTCCAGGTCGGAATCAAAATGCTTGGGGTCCTGGGTACAGGCCCCCATTTGCAGATTTTCAAAAACTGACATGCGCGGGAAAATGCGCCGCCCTTCCGGGGATTGCTGAATTCCCAAGCGGCAAATATCATGCGTCGGCATCCGGCTGATGTCGGTACCTTCAAACAAAATACGGCCTTTGGAAACCTGTGGCGAGCCACAGCACGTCATTAAAAGGGTCGTCTTACCGGCACCGTTGGCACCGATCAGGGTAACGATTTCCCCTTCATTGACTTCCATATCAATGCCCTTGAGGGCTTCGATATTCCCGTAGAAGGTATGAACACCTTCAATCTTCAACATGGTCATATCGCCTTCTCCCTCACTGTGCCTTTGGGTCAAGATGAAGATCCTGGGCAACTTCCGGCGGAAGTTCATCGTCTTCTTCTTCACCCAGATAGGCACGGATCACCGCGGGGTCGTTTTTAACGGCCTCGGGGTTGCCATCAGCGATTTTCTTGCCGTAATCAAGCACGATAACATGGTCTGAAATCTGCATCACGACACTCATGTCATGTTCGATCAGCAACAGACCAATGCCCTGCTCATCCCGGATGCTTTGCAACAACAGGTTTAATTCAGCAGATTCACGCGGGTTCAAACCTGCGGCCGGTTCATCAAGGCACAAAAGCGAAGGTTCAACACACATGGCACGGGCAATTTCCAATCGGCGCTGGTTCCCGTAAGGAAGGTTACCTGCATTCCAGTCGGCAAATTCGTAAAGCCCGGTTTTATTCAACCAGAACTTTGCCCGTTCAAGTGCCTCTTTTTCCGCGTTGGCATAACGTTTGAGGTTAAACAACCCGGCCAGCGAAAACAGAGACGCATCCATCAGACGGTTATGCTGGGCTACAACCAGGTTTTCCAGAACCGTCATGCCGGTAAACAGACGAATGTTCTGGAAAGTACGTGCAACACCGTTATTTCGCGAAATGCGAAAACCTTCAGTACGCTCCAGCAAACGCGGGCCATCATTAGCGCTAAGTGTTAACCGCCCTTCTGTCGGGACATAAAACCCGGTCAGGCAGTTAAACACTGTGGTTTTACCAGCACCGTTCGGGCCAATAATTGCCGTGATTTCCCGCTTTCTCGCCGTAAAGGACAAATCGTCAATTGCGACCAGCCCGCCAAAGCGCATTGTCAGATGTTCAACTTCTAGCAACTTGTTGTCGGTCATGATTTTTCTCCGGCAACTTTTTCTTTCTTGCTCATATTCAGCAAGATTGTCGGATCACGGAAAGACAAAAGACCGCGCGGACGCCACAACATGATAGCAACCATACCGGCACCGAAAATGAGCATGCGGTATTCGGCCAGTTCGCGGAACATTTCCGGGAAGCCAATCATGACAATTGCGGCAAGCACCACACCAATCTGGCTGCCCATGCCACCCATCACAACGATGGCCAGAATAACGGCAGATTCAAGAAATGTGAAACTTTCCGGGCTGATAAACCCTTGACGGGTGGCAAAGAATGCCCCGGCAAAACCGGCAAACATCGCACCGATGGCAAAAGCCGACAGTTTGGTGTTGGTCGGGTTAATCCCCAGTGACCGGCAGGCGATTTCGTCTTCGCGCAGGGCTTCCCACGCACGCCCGATTGGTAATTTCCGCAAACGCATGGTTACGAAATTGGTCACCAGCGCCAAAATCAGGATCAGGTAATACAGGAAGATCAGACGGTGCATCGACGAATATTCAATTCCGAACAGGTCGGAGAAACGCGTAACGCCTTCTGGCACCCGGCGCGAGAAATCGGCCAAACCAAAAAACGAAGGACGTTCAATCGATGCAATACCGTCAGGACCACCGGTAAGATCGTACCAGTTAATCAGGATCACACGAATGATTTCACCAAAGCCCAACGTCACAATGGCAAGGTAATCACCACGCAACCGCAAGACCGGAAAACCAAGGATGATACCAAAACTTGCCGAGAACAGCCCCGCCATTGGCAGGCACAGCCAAAAGCTGAGACCGAAATGCTGGGACAACAAGGCATAGGAATAGGCACCAACCGCATAAAATGCGACATAACCAAGATCAAGCAGGCCTGCAAGCCCGACCACAATGTTCAGCCCCCAACCAAGCATGATGTAAATCATGACAAGGGTTGCAAGGTCGATTGCAGAGCGGTTTTCGCCAAAAATGAACGGGAAGATAATGAAAAAGGCAATCCCGAGCATACCGACTTTTTTGGTGTTGGTCCGATAGGCAACCTGCAGTCTGGCGGAAATCTTGTTGCTTTCGTCTTCATCCCCGGTCGGACGACCTTTGGCCGACGAAAAATAGGCGATAGCAAAGACAATCGCGATCAGACAGATGAAGAAAATCGCGCGCCCAACACTTTGTGTCGCCATATCAAACGTGACAGGTGACACCCAGCGATCGTCAAGGTCGCGGAAACGAACGAACATTTCAAAAACCATTAACGCTGAAATGACGATCAGCGCGGCCTGAAGCAATCGGGACAGATGTTCACGACGCACAATCAGGCCAAGACGGCCAACAACCGTTGCACAAACCGCCAGAAGCACAAGGTCCCAGCGCAGGGCAAGTTCAAGTCCGGTCGGACGGTCAACAGTTTCAACACCCAAAATCATGATCGACATCATGACGGCCAATACTGCAAAGAACGCCAGTTCCTTGGCAATGTCTACCGGGGTAACACGCGAAGATGTAAGTAAAGACGACATCAGACTTTCTCCACCTCCGGTTTGCCCAGAAGGCCCCACGGACGGAAGATCAGCACCAGAACCAGAATACCGAATGTCGCAACATCCTTGTATTCGATGGTGAGATAACCCGACCAGAAGGATTCAATCAGGCCAATAAGCAAACCGCCAAGCATGGCACCTGGCAGCGAACCGATACCCCCAAGAACTGCAGCGGTGAATGCCTTAACCCCGGCAAGGAAGCCAATATAAAAGTCGATCACGCCATAATACAGGGTAACCATCATCCCGGCGACAGATGCAAGAGCAGCACCCATAACAAAGGTCGTCGAAATGGTGCGGTCCACATTGATGCCAAGCAAGCCCGCCATCGTCCGGTCCTGTTCACAGGCACGCTGGGCACGACCAAGCGATGTTTTGGCGATCAGGGTCGAAAACACAACCATCAGCACAAAGGTCAGCACGATGATGACAATCTGCATATAGCTAAGCTGAACATTAAAGTTCGGACTTTCCATTAGCGTAATGCCACCCTTGATCAACGGTTGCATTGGTTTGACGCGCGCACCCTGTGCAATTTGCACAAAGTTTTGCAAAAAGATCGACATACCAATAGCCGAGATCAATGCTGCCAGGCGAAAAGACCCGCGCAACGGTCGATACGCAATGCGTTCAACGCCCCAGCCATAAACCGAGGTCATGACCATTGATACGACCAGCATCAAAAGAAGTGTTAACGGCAAAATGCCGCTAATTCCCGCCGCCTGACAAATCAGGAACGTAATCAGGGAATGAAAGGCGCCCAGCATATAGATTTCGCCGTGCGCAAAGTTGATCATGCCGATGATGCCATAGACCATCGTGTAACCGATCGCGATGAGGCCATAAATGGCGCCAAGCGTCAGTCCATTGATCAATTGTTGTAAAAAATAAGCCCAATCCATTGCTCAACCTTAGATTTGGCACAGACAAACGCCGTCCTCGACAGCAAGGCTGAAGGCAAAGAACAAGGATATACAAATGTTGTTGGGTAAGAACCCATCTCCCCATTGCCCCCTCGCAAACCTCCGCAGCCTCCGTCTTTTTGTTATCGGGGTATCCCCGCTTTTAAGTTTACGAACGCGATCATTCTAATGTGATTCTATGTTCGAAAACGCGATTTACGGTTGGAACCTTAGACACATGTGGTCAAAGGCTGCAAGCGTGTTTGAAAAATTGGTTGAATCTCCCGTTTTCCCACCCCTGGATAGAATTTTTTACCATAATGGTGGAACAACCAACCGTTTCAATATTGTATATTTTATCCCTTATTCAGGACGTATTCAAGTTTTTGTACCGCGACACGCTTTAGTTGCTCTGGATTACGTGAAACGGGTCCTGCGACAGTTACCTCCTGCCCGGTAGCGGAATCAATGGCAGTGCAGCGCAAGTACTGCCCTACCTGCTTGAATTCTATAAATATTTCCCGTCCTTTGGATGAAGCAGGTGCCATAATTTATCCCGGATAGCATTTTTGACTGCGACGCAAAGCATAAGTATAACTTGGTATAAGAGCAACAATACTACCAAATGCTCCGAATCTGGATATAAAAAATGCGGAGGACATAAATCCTCCGCATCGTCGTAGTGAATTATGCTGTAGGATGATAAAATTGCATCAGATCAGCAGGCTTTATTCGCCATCAAGCATTTTGACGATTGCCGAAAAATCACGTCCGCCATTTCCCCCGGCACTATACATCGCATATAAACTTTCGGCCAAAGCACCCATCGGGGTGGTTGCATTCGCACCTGCTGCAGCCTGCTGGGCCAATTTCAGATCTTTTAACATCATATCAACAGCGAAACCTGCCTGATAATCACGATTGGCAGGTGACGCCGGCACCGGGCCAGGAACCGGGCAATAACTGGTCAGTGACCAGCACTGACCGGATGCCTTTGATGAAATATCAAACAGTTTCTGGGCATCGACACCGAGACGTTTGGCCAGCATAAAGGCCTCTGAAACGGCAATCATGCTGACACCAAGGATCATGTTGTTGCAAATTTTAGCCGCCTGCCCGGCACCGTTATCACCGGCATGAATAATGTTGCTGCCCATCGCCTGCAAAATTGGCTCAGCCGAAGCAAAGGCATCTTCACTCCCCCCCACCATAAAGGTAAGGGTCCCCGCTGTTGCACCACCAACACCCCCGGAAATAGGGGCATCTACCGGGCGCATACCGGCAGTCTGCGCCAAATCGGCGGCTTTGCGGGCAGAATCAACATCGATGGTCGAACTATCGATAAATAACGTATTCGGGGCGGCATGGGCCAAAAGACCTTCCGGCCCGTCATATACAGCCAACACATGTTTACCTGCAGGCAACACCGTTACAACGGCATCCACATTGCTTGCAGCATCCGCCAGCGAATTCACCGCCGTTCCGCCAATCTCCACCGCTGCTTTTACCGCATCAGCCGAAAGGTCGAACACCTTCACATCATGCCCGGCCCGAATAAGGTTGGCCGCCATCGGACCGCCCATATTACCCAACCCGACAAAACCAATCTTTGCCATTTTTACCGTCTCCTCTGATAGTCCGGTCATAACCGGTTTTCATTGTTTGATATTAACCTGATGGTTATATGAATCTGCCCGCGCTAAATGGTCAGTTCCTGTTCATCTGGCAACGGGGCAAAAAAGGCATCCACATCTCGCGGGTCAACCTGCCCAATATCCCCCTGCGCCCAAACCGGGTTGTGATCCTTGTCCACTATTACGGCGCGGACCCCCTCAAACAGGTCAGGTTTTTCAACCATACGCTGGCTTAGACGAAACTCCATTTTCAAGTCCCCGGCAAGATCCAGCTTTGCCCCCTCACGTATCTGTTTAAACGTAACGGCCAATGCCATTGGGGACTTTGTTTTGATCATTTTCAATGTTTTGATTGCAAACTCCGAACCTGATGCCTCAAGTTTTTCCATCACATCCACAATCGTATTTGCACCAAAAACAGTATCAATTTCCACCTGATGTTCCGCCATTAATGCCGGACTATGATCATGGGAATACTGCTTTAAAATCTGTTCGACCTGCTCACAGACCTGGGACATCTGGTTGTCGTTTTTCACCCCGAAATCTGCATTGACCAATGCCTGTTTTATCCTTGCAATATCACTGCTTTGGCAGCCATGTGTCGCAATACCGGTATATAAACAATCCGCAGCGCCCAGGCGCGCACCGGTCAGGCCCAGATACATTCCCGTCGCGCCAGGGCATCGTGGCAAAAAATATCCACCGCCGACATCGGGGAAAAAACCGATACCGGTTTCCGGCATTGCAAACATGGTTTTTTCCGTCACCACGCGATATCGGCCGTGAACCGAGACACCAACACCACCGCCCATCACAATGCCATCCAGCAAGGCAATGCAGGGTTTGGGGTAATGCGCCATATAGTGGTTTAACAAATATTCCCGCCGGTAAAAGGCATCCAGTAATGCTGGTTCGTTATTTTTACGCGCATCATACAACCCGCGAATATCACCACCCGCGCAAAATGCTTTGTCACCCGTGCCTTCAATCGTCAGAACAGCAACTGATGGATCGTTTTCCCATGCCTGCATCTGATGATGGATGGCATCGACCATTGGCAATGTCAGCGCGTTAAGGGCTTTAGGCCGGTCCAGATAAATCTCGCCCACTGCACCATTTACAGCAAAATAAACACCGACATCGCTCATATTAATGCTCCTGCATTTGGCCTTGTAGTTATCACCAATCTAGTCGCGCAACGCAGCGCGCGCGATGATAACCCGCATAATTTCATTTGTTCCTTCAAGGATTTGATGCACACGCAGATCGCGCAGCAATCTTTCGACGGGATATTCACGAATATAACCATACCCACCATGCAATTGCAGGGCATCGTTGCAAACAGCAAAGGCAATATCGGTGGCAAACCGTTTGGCCATGGCGCAAAATTGTGTGGCATCAGGTGCTTGTTCGTCAAGTTTGCAAGCAGCCTTGTGCAGCAACAACCGTGCAGCTTCCAGTTCGGTAACCATATCGGCATATTTAAACTGTAAGGCCTGAAACGATTCTAGCGGTTTGCCAAACTGTTTACGCACCTTCATATGGTCACGCGCATGCTCCATTGCCGCCCGTGCCCCGCCAATCGAACATGCCGCAATGTTCAAGCGGCCACCATCAAGTCCCTTCATGGCAAATTTAAAACCGTCGCCTTCTGCACCCAGCAAATTTTCAGCCGGAATAATACAATCACTAAAAATGACGGCTGATGTCGGCTGGCTGTTCCAGCCCATTTTCTCTTCCAGCTTGCCAAACGACAGGCCCGGTGCATCTTTAGGCACCAGAAAGGTCGAAATCCCGGCGGCACTTTCGTCACCGGTGCGCGCCATCACCACATAAATATCGCTTCGTGACCCGCCTGATATAAACGCTTTCTCGCCGTTCAGCACGTATGTGTCACCAGTGCGAACAGCCCGGGTCCGCAACGATCCGGCATCAGACCCGGAACCCGGTTCTGTCAGGCAATAACTGGCGAAATGTTCCATTCGGGTAAGTTTGGGCAAAAACTCCTGGCGCTGGCGCTCGCTGCCAAACCGGTCAATCATCCAGCATGCCATGTTATGAATAGATAAATAGGCCGCTGTCGAGGGACACGCCGTTGCCAGTTCTTCAAATATCACCGCCGCATCCAGACGCCCCAACCCTGAACCGCCAACATCATCGCGGGTATAAATTGCAGCAAACCCCATTTCAGCGGCCTGGCGTAAGGTTTCTTCGGGGAAAATATGTTCGGCATCCCATTTGGCCGCGTGCGGCGCCATTTCGCCAGCGGCAAAATCGCGGGCAGCCTGCTGAAAGGCCAACTGGTCGTCGGAAAGGGCGAACTCCATCGGATATTTCCTCATCAGGGCTATTGTTTCCCTTTACGTAAACGTAAAAAACACCCGATGTCAATTAATTCGGCATAACCTTACCGAAATACGCCATTATGAATATCAGGAAAAACTGCAACCAACCTGTACGTGCGGTTCCGCACCATCTTGTCCGTACGGAATTAATATGCCTTACTGCGGCAAACACCTTAAAAACACCAACAGGGAAACGGAAATGACAGACAGCAAAAACCCGGAAACCATTGTTCTTCATGCGGGATACCGCGCAGACCCGACCACCGGCTCCGTCGCAGTGCCCATTTACCAAACCACCAGCTATCAGTTTCGCGATACGGAACATGCGGCCAACCTGTTTGCCCTTAAAGAACTGGGGAATATTTATACCCGCCTGACGAACCCGACAAACGATGTGCTGGAACAACGCATTACCGCTCTGGAAGGCGGCGCTGCTGCCGTTGCCGTTGCGTCGGGCCAGGCGGCAACAACCTTTGCCCTGCTTAACATTGCCCAGGCAGGCGACAATATTGTCAGTTCAACTGATCTTTACGGAGGCACATGGAACCTGTTTGCCAACACCTTTCGGCAAATGGGAATCGAAGTGCGTTTTGCCGACCCGGCAGACCCGGAAAACTTTCGCAAGCTGGCCGACGACAAAACCCGGGCATTTTATGCTGAAACCTTGCCTAACCCCAAATTGCAGGTTTTCCCGTTACGCGAAGTCGCCGATATTGGCGATGATCTCGGGATTCCGCTGGTTGTTGACAATACGGCCGCCCCGGTCCTGTGCCGCCCGATAGAGCATGGCGCCAGCGTAGTGATGTATTCAACCACCAAATTCATTGCCGGGCACGGCACGTCGGTTGGCGGGATTGTTGTTGATTCAGGTAAGTTTGACTGGGAAAAACATGCAGAACGCTTCCCGCTTTTGACCCAGCCAGATCCCAGCTACCATGGCGCTATCTGGACCGAAGCTGTCAAACCGATTGGCCCGGTGGCATACGCGATCAAACTGCGTTGCACGTTGCTGCGCGATGTTGGTGCGGCAGCCTCGCCGCTTAGCTCGTTTCAAATTATTCAGGGCATGGAAACATTGCCCTTGCGCATGGAACGCCATTGCGAAAATGCCAACAAAGTGGCTACATTTTTGCAAAACCACACCAAAATTGCCAAGGTCATTCACCCCAGCCTGCAAGATGGTGAAACCCGCCGCCGGGCTGACCAGTATTTAAAAGGTGGATACGGTTCGCTCATGGGGTTTGAATTAAAAGACGGCCGGGCAGCGGGCGAAAAGTTCATCAACAGCCTGAAGCTGTTTTACCATGTCGCCAATATTGGCGACACACGGTCGCTGGCCATTCACCCTGCGACAACAACACATTCACAAATGTCAAAATCCGAACTTGCCGCATCGGGCGTGAGTGAAAGCTACATCAGGCTTTCCATTGGCATCGAACATATCGACGATATTCTCGCTGATCTTGAGCAGGCACTTGCTCTCGTTTGAGACCGTCACTTGCCTGATTTGCCTAGGGTCTGGACTCAATTGG
>NZ_JFJZ01000190.1 GCF_002115825.1 Thalassospira sp. MCCC 1A01428
CTTTTAGAACAAGTGGTAGCGGAGCGTTCCGTAAGCCTGTGAAGGTGTACCGTAAGGTATGCTGGAGGTATCGGAAGCGAGAATGCTGACATGAGTAGCGATAAAGGGAGTGAGAACCTCCCTCGCCGAAAGCCCAAGGGTTCCTGCGCAAGGCCAATCCGCGCAGGGTGAGTCGGCCCCTAAGACGAGGCTGAAAAGCGTAGTCGATGGGAAACAGGTTAATATTCCTGTACCCGTGAGAAGTGACGGCCTTCGAAAGTTGTACCTCCTTATTGGATTGGAGGTGCCGCCTGGAAGGTCCAGGAAATAACTCTCAC
>NZ_JFJZ01000191.1 GCF_002115825.1 Thalassospira sp. MCCC 1A01428
ATCGGCACAGTCGGAATGTTCAGCTTGCGCAGAAGATAACCGATCACACCAAAAATGATCATCATCAGAAGATCAAAGGTCGAGCCGGAAATGCCATAAATGCCGACAAACGATATCATGGTGACGGCCGGCATCAGATATTTGCTGGGAACGCGCAGTACCCGCACAAACAGCCCGACCATCGGAATGTTAAGGCAAAGCAGCATGATATTGCCGATGAACAGGGCCGCAATCAGACCCCAGACAACATCGGGACGCTGGGTAAACAGAAGCGGACCCGGCGTAATGTTAAGCGCCATCAGCATGGCAAGCA
>NZ_JFJZ01000192.1 GCF_002115825.1 Thalassospira sp. MCCC 1A01428
ATGGCGGGTATTCCCGCCACGATAGGGCCGGGGGGCCCCTTCAAGAAGGCACACCCGTGCGCCTTTTTCGGCCGCAACGATGGCGGCAATAAGCCCGGCTTGCCCCCCGCCGGCGACAAGGACATCGTAATGATCATGCAGTGTTTTCACCAAGGCGTTACCTTTTTGTATTTTATAGAATACTATTGTATACAATTGCTCACAAACTTGTAGTTTGAAAATGAATGTGTCAAGTTCAAACCAAGAAAAACAATCAAGGTACCTGGTCATGAGCTCTGATTCCGTTGATAAACAACCCCGCGGCGAA
>NZ_JFJZ01000193.1 GCF_002115825.1 Thalassospira sp. MCCC 1A01428
CGCTGCTGTTCGCGCAACATCACCGCATCGGCCGCCGCACGGTCCGCCTGCATACGCTCAATGGTTTTCAGGTTCGCGGCATTGGCGTCGGCCAAAACCTGATAACGCGCCTGTGCTGCATCAGCCCGGGCATTGGCAAGCCGGACCTGATAGGACCATAAAAAACCGGCGACGAGGATAACCCCGCCGCCGATCAAAATAAGCCGCCAATTCGCCAAGGCAAACCGCAGCAATGTGGCAAATCCCATTTTCACCACCCTTTTTTCATCTTGTCGAACCAACCCCAGATGCTGGTGACATAG
>NZ_JFJZ01000002.1 GCF_002115825.1 Thalassospira sp. MCCC 1A01428
AGGCAAAATCAGCCCTGAAACAACAATACCCCAGCACATCGTTTGATGTACTGGGGTATGGTGCCCAGGAGAAGACTCGAACTTCCACGACCTTGCGGCCACTGGCACCTGAAGCCAGCGCGTCTACCAATTCCGCCACCTGGGCTTAGGGGCTGTCTGGTATGCCCCGGATTTGTCGTCCGGAACGGGGCGGAATATACGCGCTGACAAACAAGTGTCAACAAACTTTTTTGAAGTTTCTGCCGAAGTTTTTGCCGTTTTTTACCAAAGCCGTAAAAATGGCAAAAATCCGCCATTTCCACCACACCCGTTCCTAAACCGACTGATCGAAAAGATAGGCCAGAACCCCGTTCAACCGGTTACGGCCCTGCTGTGTCGCCCGCAAACCGGCATCGTCACACACCAGATCACCCGAAACAATCAGGGTTTCGAGGCGTTCAGCATCCAGCACATCACGTGGGCCAGCGTCCGCCACACGGTCAAACCGCGAGAGGGGAATCGCCTCGTTAAGGCGTAATCCCATCATCACCATTTCAATCAAACGTTCGTCGCTTTCCAGCGCGACTTCTTCCTGGGTGCCGTGGCCAAGCTTCTCGACCCGATCAAGCCAGATATCGGGCGCACGGTGACGGCGCACCGCCATCGGCGTAATATGCCCGTCTGTGCCCACCACGGCTTCGCGACCATGCGCGCCGGGGCCGATCCCCAGATAATCGCCATAACGCCAGTAAACCAGGTTATGGCGGCTTTCCTGCCCCGGTTTGGCGTGATTGGAAACTTCGTAACACCGATAGCCGGCCAGTTCGGTTTCTTCCTGGGTAATATCGTAAAGCTCTGCCGCCAGATCTTCACCCGGGACTTTCAGCTCGCCGCGCTGATGCAAGGTATAAAACCGCGTTCCCGGCTCAATCGTCAGCTGATAAAGCGAGATATGCCCATTGGCGATATCAAGCCCTTCGCGCAATTCGCGGCGCCAAGCCGCCGGGTTATGATCCGGCCGCGCGTAAATCAGATCAAACGAAAAACGATCAAATACAGTGGTTGCCACATCAAGCGCACGGCGGGCCTCTGTTGCATTATGGACCCGGCCCAGAAATTCCAGATCGCGGTCGTTCAGGGCCTGAATACCTAGCGATACCCGGTTAATACCATTGGCGGCAAAGGCCGAGAAACGGTCAATCTCAACCGTACCGGGGTTGGCTTCGAGCGTGATTTCAACATCATCGGCAACCCGCCAGTATGTTTTAATATCCGCAATCAGCGCCCCGGCGGTTTCCGGGTCCATCAGCGAGGGTGTACCACCACCAAAAAAGATTGATCCCACCACCCTGTCCGGATGCCGCGCAGCCCCCACCGCCAGTTCGGCCCGCAATGCGGCGCGCCAACGGGCGTGATCCACATGGCTGGCAACATGGCTGTTGAAATCGCAATAAGGGCATTTCGACAGGCAAAACGGCCAGTGGATATAAATACCAAACGGGACGGTTTCGGGCGTTATCAACGGTATGGTCTTTCATGGCAGCGGAAAACACAGCCCCACCCGGGGCTCATAAAATTCAGGCACCGCCGATATCAACCGACGGTGCCCGAGATCAGATAAGCCGGATCAGGCCTTTATGCAAAACAGGCCTTTACCAGCAAGTCAAAAGCTAGGGCACGATGGCTCATTTCATGTTTTTTGTCGGCAGGCATTTCACCAAAGGTTTGGTCATAACCACGTGGCTGAAACATCGGGTCATACCCGAAACCGTTTTTACCACGCTTTGGCCAAACCAGATCGCCTTCGATGCGGCCTTCGAAATTTTCAACATGGTCGTCCGGCCAGGCCAAAGACAGCGCACAGACAAAATCCGCCCGGCGGTCAGGATGGTTGCCCACCGCCGTTTGCACCTTTTGCATCGCCAGGTCAAAATCCCGGTCCGGGCCAGCCCAGCGCGCCGAATAAATGCCCGGCGCACCGTCCAGTGCCCAGACCGCCATGCCCGAATCATCGGCCAATGCAGGCAGTTTAGCCGCCCGTGCGGCGGCAAGGGCCTTTAATTGCGCATTGCCAATAAACGAGTTTTCGGTTTCTTCAGGTTCTGGCAAGCCCAGATCACCCGCCGAAACCACCTCGATTCCAAAAGGGGCAAGAAGCGCTGCAATTTCAACGATCTTGCCTTTGTTGTGGCTGGCAATCACCAGCTTTTTTTCCGTAAAGCGACGTACCATTTTCCGGCCTGCAAGTATCAGGATTAAACACGTTCAGTTTTTTGGTTTTTGGCCGTTAATCTTTGATCCCGGGCCAAAAACCCGTTTTACAGGCCCAGTGCAGCGCGCTGTTTGGCAAACAGCTCGTCACAGCCCTTGCGCGCCAGATCCAGCATCTGATCAAACGCATCGCGTTCAAACGGTACATCTTCGGCAGTCGCCTGAACTTCAACCAGCCCGCCCTTGCCTGCCAGCACAAAATTGGCATCGGCCCCGGCATTGCTGTCTTCGGCGTAATCAAGATCCAGAACCGGGGTGCCTTTGTAAATACCACAGGAGATGGCGGCAACAGCCTGGGTAAAGGGAATTTCCTTGATCAGGCCAAGGCGACGCACCCCCTGAAACGCGATATGAGCGGCAATATAGGCCCCGGTGATTGACGCGGTGCGCGTGCCGCCATCAGCCTGGATCACATCACAATCAAGGCGCATCTGCATTTCGCCCATGGCTTTAAGATCGGTGACCGCGCGGATGGAACGACCGATCAAACGCTGGATTTCCTGGGTACGGCCCGACTGGCTGCCCCGGGTGGCTTCGCGCTGCATGCGCGAATCGGTTGCGCGCGGCAACATGCCATATTCAGCTGTAATCCAGCCCTTGCCCGAATTGCGCATCCAGCCCGGCACCTTGTCTTCAACCGTTGCGGTACACAACACATGGGTATCGCCAAATTTAATCAGGCAGGAGCCTTCGGCATATTTGCTGACACCGGTTTCGATGGTGATATCGCGAAGCTGATCAAGGGAACGACCGGAAGGGCGCATGAAGGAAACCTCATAACAAAATGATTAAAGGACCCGAAATGCAATCCGGGCCAAATCTGGAATGGGGCCAAGCTAATGGTCCCTCCCCCAAAGGTCCAGTATTTTCGCCGGTTTCACCTGTATCGCTGACGTGAAAACAGCCGTACAATGGACAATCAGGGGAATTAACCGCCCGGCCCTGCCACAGCGCGCAATTGACGGCGCGATACGGGCTGTCTAAATTCAGCAAGATATAGCAAAACCGCATGGAACAATGTTTCAAATGGCACTTATGGACAACACAATGCTGGGCGATCTGAATGAGCGATCCCGCGAAGTGTTTCGCCAGATCGTAGATGCCTATGTTGAAACCGGCGAACCGATTGGCTCGCGGACCATTGCGCGGCGCCTGTCGGAAAAACTTTCGGCTGCCACCGTGCGCAATGTCATGTCCGATCTTGAAGATCAGGGCCTGCTGGTGGCACCGCATATTTCCGCCGGGCGACTGCCCAGCGAAAAAGGGCTGCGGCTGTTTGTGAATGCCTTGATGGAGGTTGGTGACCTTCCCAATGCGGAACGTGACCAACTGACCAAAAACTGTGAACGGGCGGGCTATTCGCTTGATGAAATGCTGGGCGAAGCCACCAGCATGCTTTCGGGTCTGTCGCGCTGTGCCGGGTTGGTGGTTGCGCCCAAAACCGACGGATTACGCCTTAAACAAATCGAATTCGTGCCACTTTCACCCGGCAAGGTGCTGGCTGTGCTGGTGGCACAAAATGGCAGTGTGGAAAACCGCATTGTCGATGTTCCGGCCAATTTGCCGACCTCGGCATTGACAGAGGCGGCGAATTATCTAAATACGCAGCTAGCTGGAAAGACTCTTGATGATGCACGCCTTCTGGTCGCGCGCGAGCGGGACCGCATTCAGACCGAGCTCGACGTTTTATCGGCCAATCTGATTGATGCAGGCATTGCGACCTGGGCAGGTGGTGTAAAAGATTCATCGCTGATCATTAAGGGGCAATCCCAGCTGCTGGAAAATATTGCGACCATTGAACAACTTGAAACCGTTCGACGGCTGTTTAATGTTCTGGAAGCCCGAGACCAGATGATCGAGCTTTTGGACGTTACATCAGAGGCGGAAGGGGTTCAGATTTTTATCGGAACCGAAAACAAGCTGTTTGGTGGATCGGGTTTGTCGATGGTGATATCGCCCTATCAGAACGCCGAAGGAAGCATTGTCGGCGCAATCGGGGTTGTCGGACCGACGCGGATCAATTATGCCCGCATAATTCCGCTGGTCGACTATACCGCCAAACTGGTCGGGCGACTGATTGGTTAAATTTTGTGGCGCTGCGTGTCAGGCCACACAACAAATGAAGGTAGTCCAACACATGACGGAAACCGCAAAAAACACCACCGAGGAAGAAATGCAGGACGCAACACCGGCCGAGCAGGTTGCCGCCGAAGAAGCCGCGCAGGAAGACATTGCGCAGGACGGGGCAAATGAAGCCGATGAAATCATCGCAGCCCTTCAGGCCGAAAATGCCGAACTGAAAGACCGGATGTTGCGCACCGCTGCCGAAGCCGAAAACATTCGCCGTCGCGCCAAAAAGGATGTCGAGGATTCGGCCAATTACGCAATTACCAAATTTGCCCGCGACCTTCTGGATGTCGGCGATAATCTGCGGCGCGCCCTTGAAGCAGCAGGCGATGGTGCCAACCAGAACGAAGCCATGAAAACGCTGATCGAAGGCGTTGAAATGACGGAGCGCACCCTGTTGAAATCGTTCGAGCAGAACGGTATTGAAAAGCTGGAACCGCTGGGCGAAAAACTGGATCCGAACAAACACCAGGCCGTGTTTGAGATGCCGAGTAACGAACATCCCGAAGGCCATGTCGCCCAGGTGATGCAGGCAGGTTACGTCATCAAGGATCGGCTATTGCGCCCGGCAATGGTCGGCGTTGCCAAAAAACCCGAAGGTTCCGCGCCTGATGCGGGCAGCGAACCGGGCAGTAATGTTGATACTTCAGCATAAGCGGTTAACACATTGATTTCGCAAAATGGCCCCGCACCCCCGGTGATCGGGGCCATTTTTTTGAGTTTGCCCGCAAACATTGATAAATTAATTTAAATATTGAATTAAAATCATTGTAATTGCACGTAAACACGAGGGGCCATCATGTCTCTTTCCCGCACTATTATTGATGTCTTGCGTGATGAGGCTGCGCCGATTGTCATTTTAACCGGAGCCGGCATATCGCGCGAAAGCGGGTTGCATACCTTTCGCGACCCGGACGGGATTTGGGCGAAATACGATATTTCCGAAGTCGCCACACCCGAGGCATTTGAAAACAACCCGGCCCTGGTTCACAGCTTTTATAATGACCGCCGCAAAATTTTGCACGACCCGGCCGTCATTCCCAATGCCGCCCATCATGCGCTTGCCGATCTGGAAAAGAACTGGCCGGGGGATGTGTTGCTGGTGACCCAGAATATTGATGATCTACACGATCGTGCAGGCAGCCAAAACCTGATCCATATGCATGGCGAGCTGTTAAAAGTGCAGTGCCTTCACTGCTTCGCCATTTCCCCCTGGCAAAATGACCTAGGCAGCGCAGATACCTGTGCCCGGTGCGGTCATACAGGTGGCTTGCGGCCCCATGTTGTGTGGTTTGGCGAAATGCCGCTGGAAATGGAACGGATTTACAGCGCGCTGGAAAAATGCGGGCTGTTTATATCGATTGGTACATCAGGCAATGTTTATCCGGCCGCCGGGTTTGTTGAAATTGCCCATCACCAAGCCGGGGCCGAAACCATCGAAATCAACCTTGAACCCAGCGATGGTGCCAGCCTGTTTGATAATGGTATTTATGGACCTGCCACCCAAACGGTTCCGGCCTTTGTCGATCAGCTGTTGGGTCGGGCAGAAAACAAATCGTAAAAGGCCCGCTCGCCTTTCGGCGTAAAATCCACCACGCGCGAGTCGCGTAACCGCCGTGCCCAGCCCAAATCCAGCATACGTTGCAATAATCCCGCCCCCAGCGCCCCTGCCAGATGCGAACGCCGCATCGACCAATCCAGACATTCACGACACAACGGGCGCCGCAATTGCCGCATATGAGCCAGATCAAGGCCAAACCCTGCGACAAAATCAGCCCCGGCATCGGTCAGCTTGATATCGCCGCCGGGCTCAAAGGTAACGAGCTGACGCTGTTGCAGGTTTTCAAACAGAACCACCCCCATTTCCCCGGCCAAATGGTCATAACAGATGCGGGCCTTGCGCAATGCCGGGTCTTTGGGGCCGGTACGCACACGATTCTGACCGGTGCGCTGGGCAATGCCCATCAGGGTTTCCAGCAATTCAACGATATCAGCATTACCAAGGGTGAAATACCGATGCCGCCCCTGTTTGCGGGCATCAATAATGCCGCCTTCTTGCAGCTTTGCCAGGTGCGAACTCGCGGTTTGTGCGGTTACCCCGGCTTCCTGTGCCAGTTCGGTTGCGGTTAAGGCACGGCCCGCCATCAGCGCGGTCAACATATTGGCCCGCGCCGGATCACCAATTAACGCCGCCACACGGGCAATGTCGGGTCCTTCTTTCATAGTTCGATGTTAATCGAAACATTGCAGTCGCACAATCGGGATAATGGCCAAAGTTCGTATGTTTTCCCGATGCAGGATCCATCATGCAAAACCCCAAAACCAGTTTGGCAACCGAGTTTCTGTTGCTGGCTATTCTCGCCCTTTTATGGGGGACGTCCTATATTTTCATCAAAATCGCCCTTGTGGACATTCCACCCATCACCCTGATTGCAATGCGGGTAAGCATTTCGGCCCTGTTTTTGACCGGTGTTGTTCTATGGCGGAATGATAAATTTCCACGTGATGGCAAAACATGGCGAATGTTGCTGGTTCAGGCCATTTTCAATTCGATTGGCGCCTGGACGGTGCTGGCATGGGGCCAGCAATATGTCGATAGCGGGCTTGCCAGCGTACTTAATTCCACATCCCCGGTTTTTCTGTTCTTTATCACCTTGTTTGTCACCCGCCACGAAACGGTAAACAAAGCAAAACTGATTGGCGCAATGCTGGGTGTTGCCGGTGTCGTCATGATTGTCGGCCCCGATGCTTTACGCGGTCTTGGCGCTAATATTGGTGGCCAGGCAGCCATATTGCCAGGCGCCCTGCTTTATGCCTGCGGGGCCATTTATGGCAAACATTTTGGCACACTTTCAGCACCCGTCACAGCGGCAGGCACCATGGTATGGGCCAGCATTTGCCTGATCCCAGCAAGTCTGTTGCTTGACCAGCCCTGGACATTAACCCCGGCACCCCGTGCGATTATCGCGGTTCTTATGCTGTCGGTATTTTGCACCGGTATGGCGCTGATGATTTATTTTCGGCTGGTGCGCACGCTAGGCTCGATGGGGGTTGCCAGCCAAAGCTATTTGCGCGCCGGAATTGGCGTTGCCCTGGGGGTTTTGTTCCTGGGTGAAAAAATCGGCCCTCTGACACTGGCAGGCATTTTCTGCGCCCTGTCCGGCGTTGCTGTCATCAATTGGCCGCGCAAACCGCGCCCGATTGCCACCAACCCCGCATAACTCCCCGACCCTTCATTTAATTTTTCAGCAACCAGGAAACCGTCAAATGCTGACCTGTTTTATCCGCTATGAAATCGACCCTTACAAAAAAGACGCCTTCGCCGAATATGCGCGTAACTGGGGTCAGGCGATCCCGCGTTGCGGGGCAGACCTGATTGGTTATTTCGCCCCGCATGAAGGCACAACAACCACCGCCTATGGGGTTTATTCGCTGCCCGATCTGGCGGCCTACGAGGCCTATCGCCAGCGCCTGCAAAATGATCCACTGGGGCAGGAAAATTACCGTTTCGCCCAAAAAGAACAATTCATTCGCCGCGAAGACCGGCAGTTTTACCGTCTGGCCTCTGGCCCGCATGGCACAAGGATCAAACCATGATCGCCGTTATTTTTGAAGTAACGCCCAAACCGGACCGGATAAACGACTATTTCGATATCGCCGGTACCTTGCGACCACTGCTTGATGAGATTGACGGCTTCATATCAATCGAACGCTTTGAAAGCATCAGCACACCGGGCAAAATTTTATCCCTGTCATTCTGGCGCGACGAGGATGCGGTTAAGGCGTGGCGAAACCTGGAGGCACACCGCCTGGCCCAAACCACAGGCCGTCACCAGATATTTCAGGATTACCGCCTGCGGGTTGCCACCGTGATGCGCGATTACGGCATGATCGCCCGTGATGAAGTGCCAGCCGATTCGCACCATCATCACGATATATAAATATACTTATTATACCGCCGGACCGCGCGGCCCGACATGATCAAACCTGTGCATCTGCACACTTCACCTTTGATGAAGAATCGTCTTTTAACGTTTTTTCATCCGGTTCATCGGCGGTGGCCGGTCTGGCCCCGCCTTTGAAATCAAGCAGCATCACCGCCAGCACCACCAACCCGGCCCCGACAAAAATAATCGGCATTGGCAACATGTCGAAAAAGATCAGATCCATCGCCATTGAGAACGGCAAAGCGGTATAGGCGGCGGGGGAAATAACACTGGCATCGGCAACACGAACAGCCCGCAAAACCATGTAATTGGTCGACATGGCAAAAAAGCCCGCCCCGCCCGACAGTGCCCAATCGGCGATGCTGGCCGGTTGCCACATGATAATGGCCACCGGCAACCAGATTACCACAGCAATCAGTTGCGGCCAGAACAGCATTGAAAAGTTGGTTTCAGTGCGGACCATAACCTTGGCAAAAAGGGTTTGGGCCGAAAAGCAGAACGCCCCGAACAATGCCGCAGCAATGCCCAGCGGCACGCCAAAACCGTCCATTTTGGGTACACACATCACCCAGACGCCGACAAGCCCCAATACCGTCGCACCAATTTTACGCGCCGTCAGTTTTTCACCAAAAAACACCACCGCCAGCATCACTGTCAGCAGGGCCTCGATAAACAGATAGGCGTTAACCTCGCTGATGCTCATTTGGCGCAAGGCAAAAAAGACACAAAAAAGCGAGCCATACCACAACACGCCCCTGGCAATATGCGCCATTGGGCGGCGGGTGCGGATTTGCCGGGTGCCCACAAAACAGACCACCACAACAAACACCACGACGGTTAAAATGGCACGCATCGCCAAAATCTGGGCGGTTGGAATTTCGGCTGAAACCAGCTTGGCGCACACATCGACAAAAACGCCCGACGCCATTGCAGCTGTCATCCATAAAACGCCGCGCAAATTTCCGCTCAGGCGCGTCAGCGTCCGGGTCATAGCCAAATTCCTGTGTTCAGATGAAAAGGATAAAGAGGGAGTTTCCAAAGCCGGGATCAGTCAGAACTGCGGGTGGCGCAAGGAGACATAGGGTATGGAAACCCTCTCTGGACGACATATTGCCCGGAACTATTCAAAAAAACGAATGAAGAGTTTTCACCGACCGATGAGAAAATTTTGTGCCAAACAAAATGCCGGTCCTGTTAAACAGAACCAGCCCACAATGCCTGTTAGCGGAAAACCATCCATCATGCGTCGCAAATTACCGCCCTTACGCGCCCTTGTCGCCTTTGAAGCCACCGCCCGTCATCAAAGTGTGAAGGATGCCGCCGAAGAGCTGAATGTTACCCAAAGTGCGATCAGCCACCAGTTGCGCCAGCTTGAAGAAAGCGTTGGTGTTGTATTGTTTGTGCGTAAGGGACGCGGATTATCGCTGACCAAATCGGCGCGTCAGCTATTACCGCGCCTGACCGCTGCCCTGGATGATATTTCCGGCATCACTAGCGAAATCGGCCCCGACAAGGGGCGTGCCATTCGCATTGGTGCGCTGGCAACCCCGGCCCTTAGCATCCTGATCGAAGAGCTGGAAAGCCTGAGAAACGCCATGCCCGGCGATATCCCGGTGCAATTTCGTAAAATCGAATTTGATGACGATCTTGATCCGTTAGAAATTGATATTGCCCTGCAAATCGCCCCGAAAGACCTGCCCGGCCCGGAGGGCTGGACAATGGAACTTCTAACCCCGGAAATTTACCATGCGCTGGTATCCCCGCAATGGCTGAAACAACGGGGCCTGAACGAAAACACTGTCGATGTTTCACGCCTTGAACCCCGCGACATTTTACTGATCGACAGCGACAGCGAACAGTTTTCGCAAATCAACTCGTGGTTTGAGGAAACACATTTCGCCCTGTCTGACTGCTGGACATTCAGCCACCATATATGGGCGCTGGAAGCCGCACGCGAAGGACATGGCATTGTCGCAAGTACCGATGTGGTGGCGCGCAAATATGTTGATCGCGGCGAACTGGTTGCCCTTAATTTCCCCGACTTCATGTCAAGCTGGTGGTACCGCTTGCTGATCCGCCCGTCGCGAGAACGCGACCCCGCCGTAATGGCCGCCGCGAACTGGATTCGCGACCAGATCGGCCCGCAATCGCGTGAAAACACATCACTGTAACCTTCACTTTGTTGCGAAATACCTTTCAGGCCTGTACAACCTTCTGGCACAATATTGTTGAGGGGCAATATTGGTATTAATCAGAATTCATCCGGGGGGAAGATGTCCAAGGTAAATCTGGTATCGGTTATCGTGACCACCTATAACTGGTCATCGGCACTTGCCATGGTTTTGCAATCACTGATTGATCAAAAAGACCGACATTTTGAAATCGTCATCGCCGATGATGGTTCTGATCGCGAAACCCGCGATCTTATTGAAAAATTTGCCAGCCGTTCCCCCGTTCCTGTTCATCATTTCTGGCAAAAAGATTCCGGTTTTCGTGTTGCCCGTGCCCGAAATGGCGCGCTTTCAATGTGTCATGGCGATCTGGTGCTGTTTATTGATGGCGATTGCTGTGTCATGCCCGATTTTATTGCCCGCCATCGTCAGGCGGCAACACCGGGTTGTTTTGTGACGGGAAAACGGGTTTTCCTTAAACGTCGCTTTACCGACTTGCTGTTGCGCACCCAGCTGGCCTTTCATAAATGGCCGCGGGCTGCCCTGTTCGGGCTGGGCCTGACCGGCCAGTGTAACCGCCCGTTCCAGTTTGTACCGATGTTGCAAACAGACAAAGGCCTGTGGAAACACGAAAATTGCTGGAAAAAGGCCCAAACCTGCAACCTTGCTGTTTTCCGCAGTGATATCGACCGGGTAGCAGGTTTTGATGAATCCTATGAAGGCCATGGAATGGAAGATTCGGACTTTGTCCTGCGATTGTTAAGGTCCGGTTTGCGGCGCAAAAACCTGGAATACAGCTCGCCAGTCTTGCATCTGTTTCATGGTCGAAAAATTGCCCAGCGCCATGCCGGTTCTGACAATAACGGGGTTCATTTCAAGAATCTTGAACAGGATGCAACCCGGTTCCTACCGGGAAAAAGCATATTTTTATCCCCCGAAGCCGCAGAATAACCCCCTACACGACCAAGGACGCACAAGCGCGTTCTTGGAACATGGCGCATTTCGCGATAAAAGGGCCGCATCATTTTTGCACGCCTGCCAAGGGCGCGTAGATGAATCCCATATCAAAGCCCGGCAACGGGCGATCTGAAGCAAACGCGAAAGGGTGTTTCCCCGATGGACCTCAGCAAGATTGCGGTTGGTAAAGACGTTCCCTGGGACGTCAATGTTGTTATTGAAATCCCGCAGGGCGGGCCGATCAAATACGAAGTCGACAAGGATTCCGGCGCCTTGTTCGTTGACCGTTTCCTGCATACCTCGATGTATTATCCGGTCAATTACGGCTTCATCCCCAACACCCTGGGTGAAGATGGCGACCCGGTTGATGCCATGGTCATGTTCCGCCAGCCTGTTGTTGCCGGTTCTGTCATTCGTGCACGCCCGATTGGCGTGCTGATGATGGAAGATGAAGCAGGCATGGACGAAAAACTGATCTGCGTGCCGCACGAAAAAGTTGATCCTTACTATAAGGACATCAAATCGCACGAAGATCTGCCCGAAATCCTGCGCGACCAGATCCAGCATTTCTTTGAACGCTACAAGGATCTGGAAAAAGGCAAATGGGTTAAGGTCACCGGCTGGAAAGGTGCAGACACCGCCGCCGAACTGATCAATGTTGCGATTGAACGTTTCGCAAAATAATGATGCCCGCCCGTTCTGACCAACATAACGGGCATGACTAATTTCAACGCCTCGCAGAAATGCGGGGCGTTGTTGTTTTTGGCACCGTCGAAATGGCGCAATATAGTATATATCATCTGAAAATATCGCAGCGATGCCAGCGACCATGCCGGGGCAAAATTCAATATCGCCCTAACCGCTCATGGTCATTTAAATGCGTTAACGTGTGTATCATTCCCCTGTCACAGGTACGACTTGATGGATAGTTTTGCCCCCAACCCGGCCCGACATAGCGACATCACCGTGAATAAAAACGGAGAGCTTGCCTTTGGCGGACAGACATACCGGGCAGCAATTGGCAAAACCGGAATGCAGCACAACAAAAACGAGGGTGATGGTGCCAGCCCGATTGGAATTTGGCATTTGCGATATGTGATGTATCGGGCCGACCGGGTTGCGCCACCGCGAACAAACCTGCCTGTTTATACCATAGCCAAAGACGATGGCTGGTGTGACGATGTACATAATGTGGCCTATAACCGCCCTGTACACCTGCCATTTGCAGGCAGCCATGAAAAACTTTGGCGCGACGACGGCATCTATGACCTGATCGTGACCCTGAACCACAATGACGACCCCGCAATACCGTGCTATGGATCAGCAATCTTCATGCATATTGCCCGCCCGGCATACGATGGAACCGAAGGATGCATTGCGCTGGCAAAAAATGATCTGGAAACAATTTTGGCAAATTGCGACGTCTACAGCCGCCTTTGCATTGGCATGACTTGAACATACCCTTGCAGGCAAACCTGCAACATCCTAGGTTCAAGGCCGTACATTTATCAGACCGGGACAGAACATGATCGAAGACGATTATCTATACACCAAGGGCGGCATTAAAGGATTTGGCGCAAAACTGCGCAAATTTTTTGGCAGCGGACGTTTCTGGCTGCGTGCATTTGCCGTCATTGTGGTTCTGTGCCTGATCTATTATCCGGTCGGGATGCTGATTGTTCAGAAAATCGACGATAATCCCGATTTTAGCGGCGATTACCAGGGCGGCAGCCACGCCGTTGCCACCGCCATCGGCCTGATTGACCGCGAAGTTAACCAGCATCAATGGACGGCAAATGACCCGTTCTTCATGCCCGGTGCCGCGCTGGACAATATGCCGAATTTCCAGAGCGGAATTATTTACGCCCTGTCGCGATTCGCAATCGAACTTTCAGACCAGATCGGTCGGGCGCGCGGCTCCAGCCAGGTCGATAGTGATCTCGATAACGCTGCCGGTGTTTTAAAATTCCGCGGTGACAAATGGGTATTTGATCCCAGCATTTCGCTTTTGCCCGGTGTGTCATCCGAACAGCAATACCGCCAGGCGATTTCAGCGTTGCGGCGCTATAACGAACGACTGGCAAGTGGGAACGCTGCCTTTGAACGCCGCGCAGACAATTTGCAGGAAACACTCGGACGGATCGCCAACGATCTGGGGTCCGCATCGGCCCTGATTGATAACAAGGTGATCAATCCATCCATTTTTGACACCACCGCTGATGACGTTTTTTACGCCACCAAGGGTCGGCTTTACGCCTATAGCCTGATTTTACGGGATTTGGGCACCGATTTTGAAAACATCCTTAACGAACGCCAGGTTAGCCAGGTGTGGGCAGAAATGGTGGCATCCTTGCAGGCCGCCTCCAGACTGGACCCGGTTGTCGTGATCAATGGCTCGGCCGATGGCATTATCCTGCCCAACCATCTTGCCGGACTGGGTTTTTACCTGTTGCGCGCACGCACCCAGATGAATGAAATCATCAGTATCCTGCAACGCTAGGCCCAATATGGTATTTTTCCGAATACCTGAGTTGCATGGTCGGACTTGATCTTTTATCAAAATTGGCCCATTTAGAGACCAAAGAGAAAGACATGAGGGCTGCCGCATGTGCCATGACTGCGGCGCCACAGCAAAAGGACTTGGTGAAAATGTTCATACAAACCGAACCCACCCCGAATCCGGCCACCCTTAAATTTCTTCCGGGCGAAGAAGTTATGGGACGCCAGGGTACCGCAAATTTCACCAGCAACGATGAACATGTGAAATCGCCGCTGGCGCGCAAACTGTTTGAAGTTGACGGTATTACCGGTGTGTTTCTGGGCGGTGATTTTATCACCATCACCAAAGAAGACAGCCGCGAATGGCAAACCCTGAAACCGCAAATTCTGGGCGGGATCATGGAGCACTACACTTCGGGCCAACCGGTTCTCGATCAGGGCAGCGATGCAACCAAAGCCACCAGCTCGGCGGCCGAAGGAGATGATGAACTGGTAACCCAGATCAAGGAACTGCTCGATACCCGTGTGCGTCCGGCCGTGGCCCAGGATGGTGGCGATATCGTTTTTCACAAATTTGAAGACGGCGTTGTCTATCTGGAAATGCATGGGGCCTGCTCTGGCTGCCCCAGCAGCACCGCGACCCTGAAAATGGGGATCGAAAACATGCTGCGTTATTATGTTCCGGAAGTTCAGGCTGTTGAGCCGGTGATGGCCGAATACTGATCGTATTCACCGTCTGACCAAGATATTTTCATATTCGCGCCGAATTTATGGGCTATTGGTGTTTGGTACTAAAAAGACTGACCGATAAAATATCGGCGCGAATATTGCGACCCGCTTGCGACCCTGTCGGCCACCTATCGGTTCCCTGCATGTGATATGCAGCACAGGAACCAATCTGCGCGTCATGTAAGATGCGTCTTACTATAGATGGTAGCCCAACAGGCACGGGGTACAAAACACAGTGTTTTGGCCCCATAAAAACAGGATGAAAACATCCATCATTAACCGATTCGTAACTATTTTTGCCCTGCGTGCGAACTTTTTCGCTCGCGATGCGTTGCTGTTCTGATCCGCAACGCAAGCATTGGTGGGGGTTTTTGCTGTGTGTATTTTTTCGGATTGCGCCAATACCGCGGTCCGGTCATAGATATTCATGCGCAGAAAACGAACAGGTTCAATGATCCTGGAGAGAGATGAATGAGTAGCGCAAATCAGAGTACATTTACCAAAGTCGCACTGGCGTCATTAGTTGGCGCTGTGGGATTACAGTATGTGCTGATGTTTGGCGGCTTCGATATCGCCCCGAAACCGGCCGGTATGGTCATTGATGCGTCAATTGTGGTGCCGGTCAAACCGGAAAAACCCAAGGTTAAAAAACTTTATCAGCGTGACCCGGAAGTGGTCGCGCTCGACCAGTATTTTAAAAGCATCGACTATAAACTGGCTAGTGCCGTTGAAATTCCGCGTGTCTATATCAAACGTGTCCCCAAGGGCCTGCGCGATCTAAGCTCGGTTGCGGAGCGCAAACAGATCTTTTTGCGCATTATCCTGCCGCTTGCATTGCGGGTAAACGAAGAAATTGCCGCCCGTCGTGATCGTTTGTTATCGATCCAAAGCAATGAATATGCCGGTGTTCCTGCCACCCCGACCCAGCAAAAATGGGTCGAAAAAATGATGAAACGCTATCGCGTAGACGGTGGTGGCATTGCCGCCCTGCTGGAACGCATCGACATCATTCCGCCTTCGCTTATTTTGGCGCAATCGGCTGAAGAAAGTGGATGGGGCACATCCCGCTTTGTGCGTAAGGGCAACGCCCTGTTTGGCCAGTGGGCCTATAACGAGGAAGAAGGCATTGTTCCCGAAGACCGCGAACTGGGTAAAACCCATGTCATCAAGGCGTTTGATACCTTGATGGATTCAGTCCGCGCCTATGCCGTGAATATCAATTCCCACCCGGCCTATGAAGCGCTACGCGAACAACGCGCCAATCTTCGGGCTGAAGGAAGCGATATTACCGGTTGGGAACTTGCCAAAACCCTGATCAAATATTCCGAACGGGGCGAAGATTATGTTCAGTCCCTGCATGCGATCATGAAGGCCAACGACCTTGATACGCTTGATGCAATGAAATTTGCCGTTGATGATGTGCCGCCGCCCCCCAATTTGCTGGCATCCCTGCAAGGCTAAGCAGCACAAAACAAAATGCAAAAACGACAAAAGGGTGCCAAATACGGCACCCTTTTTTATAATTCGATAGACGCCCTCTGAATGGGCGATTGGCATGGGCACAGTAAGTATCACCGGCCAATAATCGAAGGCCCTATCCGGTTTTGCTCAACCAGCTTACCTTATGGGCGATAGATCCAGCCTTTTTCGGACTTCACCAAACGGATTTCATTGCTAACCCCGCGACGATCCCCCACGGTAAAGCCGCCTTCTTTCAGGGCCAGCATTTTCATTTTCAAAACATCCACGGCGTCACGCGCAGCTGCCCCCGCCGCATCAAGATTTTCGGCCTGTTTGCTTTGTTCCACCACGTCATCGGCGAAATCGGAAATGCTGCGATCAAAAACCATGTCATAGCTGACCATGACAGTTACAGCACCTTCACCATCGCTAACGCTGTTGGTTTTATGGACATTTTCAACATGAGCCACCCGGGCATAAGGGTCATTGCGAAAACGTTCAATCACTGCCGTGGTAATTTCATCGGGGCTAGGTTCGGCCTTTACGGCATCATTACACCCCGCCAGTACCGGAAAAATCAGTAAAAATGCAAAAATACGGGCAAAACGCTGCATCAGGTGAAATCCTTCCTTATTTTGTCCGCGATTTATAACAGCCGTCTATGAAACAGATATGGCGGAAATCGGATTTTGCCAATTTCCGCCATATCAAAACATATCTTTTTCCCCATGCACAACCCACAGCCATGATTGGGGAGTTTACGGCATTCCGCCCTAGCCGTGTTCGGCTTCGTGTGCAGCAAGAGCTGCCAGATTAACCAGATCGTTCACAGTCGCACCCATCTGGGTGATCTGGGCCGGTTTGGCCAAACCAATCATGACAGGGCCAATAACGGTGCCCCCGCCAAGTTTACCCAGCAATTTGGACGCTGTGGTCGCAGCATGAAGGGCTGGCATTACCAGAACATTGGCCGGTCCTGACAAACGACAGAACGGATAGAGTTTTAAAAGTTCGGTATCAAGTGCGACATCGACGCTCATATCGCCGTCAAATTCAAAATCTACATCCGAATTTTCAAGGATCGACACCGCTTCGCGAATCCGGTCGGTATCCTTGGTCCAGGGATTGCCAAATGTGGAGTGAGAAATCATCGCCACACGTGGTTCATGCCCCAGCTGTCGCGCCTTTTTGGCCGCCTGAATGGCAATTTCGGCCAGTTGTTCAGCATCGGGTTCGTCATGAACACGGGTATCAGCAATAAACACCGTCCGACCCTTGGCAATCGCAATCGACAGACCCATCGGGATTTCGCCATCCTTGGCATCAATCACGGTGCTGATATCGGTGAAGCTGCGGTTAAAGTTCCGCGTTAACCCGGTAATCATGCCATCGGCCTGGCCCATGGCGACCATGGCAGCGGCAAACACGTTGCGCTTCTGGTTGACCATGCGCTGGCAATCACGCCACAAATAGCCTTTGCGCTGCAACCGTTGATACAGAAATTCAGCATATTTGCGGTTATCCGTGGTCAGGGCAGCGTTGGTAATTTCAACCCCGTCCAGGCTTTCGATCCCCAGCGATTTTGCCGTTTCGATAATACGGTCTTCACGCCCGACCAGAATGGGCGTGCCATAACCGGAATTACGAAACGCCGCAGCGGCACGAATAACGGTTTCTTCCTCGCCTTCGGCAAAGGCGATCCGTTTGGGATGCGCACGCACATAATCGGAAATCAGTTGCAAATGGGCCGCTGTCGGATCCAGACGGCTACGCAGCTGATTTTCATATTCAGCCATATCAAAAATCGGCTTGCGGGCAACACCGCTATCCATTGCCGCCTGGGCAACCGCCTTGGGCACGGCAATAATCAGGCGCGGATCAAACGGGGCGGGAATGATATATTCCGGTCCATATTGCAAACGACGGCCCGAATAGGCGGCAGCCACTTCGTCAGGTACATCTTCGCGCGCCAGTGCTGCCACCGCATTGGCGGCCGCAATTTTCATTTCCTCGTTAATCGTTGATGCCTGAACATCAAGTGCCCCGCGGAAGATATAGGGGAAACCCAGCACATTGTTGATCTGGTTGGGGTAGTCCGAGCGGCCGGTTGCACAAATCGCATCGCTGCGAATTTCGGCAACATCTTCGGGTGAAATTTCCGGGTCGGGGTTTGCCATGGCGAAAATGATCGGCTGTTTGGCCATGCTTTTGACCATGGCCGGGGTAATCGCCCCCTTAACCGACAGGCCAAATACGGCATCGGCCCCCTTCATTGCATCTTCAAGCGAACGGGCATCGGTATCGGCGGCATGGGCCGATTTCCACTGGTTCATGCCATCTTCGCGGCCTTTATAAATGACACCGCGTGAATCACACATGATGACATTATCGGGCGTCACACCCATGCTTTTGACCAGTTCGGCCACTGCAATGGCTGCAGCCCCGGCACCATTCACCACCAGCTTGATGTCTTCAAGCTTGCGACCAGTCAGATCGCAGGCATTGATCAGGCCCGATGCGGCAATAATCGCGGTTCCGTGCTGGTCATCATGGAATACGGGAATATCCATAATCTCGCGCAGGCGGCTTTCGATGATGAAACATTCAGGTGCCTTGATATCTTCAAGGTTGATACCGCCAAATGTTGCCCCCAAAAAGCGCACGCAATTAACGAATTCATCGACATCTTCGGTCGACACTTCCAGATCCATCCCGTCAACATCGGCAAAACGTTTAAACAGAACCGCCTTGCCTTCCATCACCGGTTTGGACGCCAGTGCGCCCAGATTGCCAAGCCCGAGAACGGCAGTACCATTGGAAATGACAGCAACCAGATTACCCTTGGATGTGTAGTCATAGGCAGTGGCAGGGTTTTTGGCAATTTCCAGACAGGGCACGGCAACGCCGGGCGAATATGCCAAAGACAGGTCTCGCTGGGTGGTCAGCGGCTTGGAGGCGGTAATTTCGATTTTTCCGGGGCGGCCACTGGAATGAAACAGCAGCGCTTCACGGTCACGAACCTTGATTTCTTTTTCTTCCATTATGTCTTCACTGACGCTTGCATGGTGGGTGAGAAAGCTGTGAACCCGCAAACAGAGTGTGGGACTGCCTGAGGGGGTCACCTAATAAATCAGGGTTCCGCACGCCGGTCAAAGGACCAGTTGATGAAAATCACGATTTTTCCTGCATTTTCCGTATGTTGCATCGCAGCAATATGGATACGGCAACATCAGCGAAATGTCATTTCCCGGAAAAGATGCAGGGTGTGGAATGCATTCTCAGGTTGAAAGGACAATCCTGGCGGGTAAATACGACCCCTTGCATTACTTTTTACGCAAATTCCCTGGCACCGAATGGTCTGCCCGTTATCAGGAAATTGAAAAGGTTTTGGGCTTCGATTTACCCAGGAATGCCCGGGAGTGCCCGGCAATATTCAGCATGGTGGTCCAATGAACGCCAAGGCTCACATACTCATGCAAGATCGTGGCTCGATGCCGGTTTCAAAACGAGCAACGTAAATATTACGGCAGAATCTGTGTTATTCTCAAAATAGTTAGGCGACCGTTCAAGATCGCCTAACTTCATAAATCTCAAAATAGCGTTCGTATTCACTTAATCGTTAGTGTGAATATGAACATTATGCGCGTTATTCAGCGCAAAAATCTCGCGGGCCTGGGCTTCCTTGCTGGCATCTTCCGGGTCCAGACGGACCCAAAGTGCTGCGGAACCTTCCCTGATCGCCTCGGCGAATTCTTCGGTATGGGGGGTGGATGTGACCTTGTCGATGAAATCAGTCAATGCCATTGTGCCCACCCCGGCACCAATCGCCAATGCAAGGGCCGCTGTAGCCGCCCCCCCAAACAGGGCAATGGCACCCGAGGCCACCAATGGCACCTCGTATTTGACTTCGCCAAACATTGCGGTCAGCACATCTGACCACGACTGACCATCCTTGCCGGCAACATCGATGGATTCATGTGTGCTAAGGGCGGAAAGGTCGGTATGGGCGAACCCGGCATCCGTCAGCGCACGCACCGCCGCATCAAAGGATTCTTTGGTATCAAACAGGCCGACCAGTTCCGGCACCTGGGCTGTGCTGTGTTGTTCAGACATTGTTGTTTTCTCCTGGGTCACTGGTCCGATAGAAATTCATACAAGTATTTTATCATATATTGCAAAACTTTAGGGCAAAATAACGGCCCCTCTCGCCAAGTGCGGCGGGGTTTGATATCAAGGCTTCCATGAACACAATGCCCGGATCACCTGACAAAACCATGACCGCACCCGATTTTAACCGCGATGGCGCAACCCCGATGATGGTTCAGTTCCTTGAACTGAAAGAACAGTATCAGGATTGCCTGCTGTTTTATCGTATGGGCGATTTTTACGAGCTGTTTTTTGACGATGCCGTCAAAGCCGCCGAAGCCCTTGATATTGCACTGACAAAACGTGGCAAACATCAGGGAAACGATATTCCGATGGCCGGTGTTCCGGTTCACAGCCATGAAACCTATTTGCAGCGTTTGATCCGCAAGGGATTTCGTGTCGCTGTATGCGAACAAATGGAAGACCCGGCGGAAGCCAAAAAACGCGGCGCAAAGTCGGTGGTCAAACGCGATGTGGTGCGCCTGATCACACCGGGTACCCTGACCGAAGACAGCCTGCTTGATGCGCGACGTCATAACTACCTTGCCGCCATTGCCGATGTGCGCGGGAAAATGGGGGTAGCATGGCTGGATATTTCGACCGGCGATTTTTATGTGCAACCCTGCACCATGGCCGCTCTGGGGGCCGCCCTTGCCCGGCTTGATCCCGGTGAAGTTCTGATTTCCGACCGGTTATTGAACCGCCCGGAAATGTTCGATCTTTATAACGACTACAAAAACATCATCACCCCGCAGCCTGCGGCCCGGTTTGATCCGGCCAATGCCGAATTGCGCCTGAAAAAGCTGTATGACGTGGCCGCCCTTGATGCCTTTGGCGGGTTTGAGACCGCCGAACTTTCGGCAGCGGGCGCGCTGATTGATTACGTTGAACTGACCCAAAAGGGTCAAATGCCGCGCCTGTCGCCGCCCACACGGATGGCACAAGGGGCGGCAATGGAAATTGATGCCGCAACCCGGCGCAGCCTGGAACTGACACAAACCCAAACCGGCGAGCGCAAGGGATCACTGCTATCGGTGATTGACCGTACCCGTACTGGCGCCGGAGCACGCTTGCTGGCCGCCCGTCTGTCGGCCCCGTTAACCGAGGCCGACAGTATTAATCGCCGCCTTGATCTGGTTAGCTATTTTCATGACCACGACGATTTGCGCAGCGATTTGCGGGCGTCCCTCGCTGAATGCCCTGATATTGAACGTGCGCTTTCACGCCTGTCGATTGGTCGGGGTGGCCCACGGGATTTGGCATCATTGCGCGATGGGTTGGCGTGTGCCTTTGCCATCCGTAATTTGCTCGATCGCCCGGCAGATAACAGCCTTGATACCCTGCCCGCATCGCTAAATGATCATTTAACCGAGCTGGGCCATCACGGTGATCTGGTTGATTTATTGCGCCGGGCCTTATCCGAAAGCCTGCCGCTTATGGCGCGTGATGGCGGTTTTATCGCCACGGGTTATCACCCGCCACTTGATGAATTGCGCATGCTTTCAAGCGAAAGCAAAAAACTGATCGCCAATTTACAGGCCCAATATACCGAACAAACCGCGATTAGCAGCCTTAAGGTCAAACATAACAACGTTCTGGGGTATTTTATCGAAGTGCCTGCCAAACAGGCCGATAAAATGATGGAAATTGACGAATTCATTCACCGTCAAACCATGGCCAATGCAGTGCGTTTTACCACCGTGGCCCTGTCCGAACTTGAAGGCCGGGTTTCCAAGGCCGGTGATCAGGCAATGGCGCTGGAACTCGACCTGTTTGCCGACCTGGTAACATCTGTTCTGGCCCATGCCGACCCGATTGCCCGTTGTGCCCAGGCATTGGCCGGGCTGGATGTTTCATCCTCTCTTGGCGAACTGGCCCGTGATCAGGGCTGCGTGCGCCCGGTGATTGATAACAGCCTGTCATTTGATATTCGTGGCGGCCGCCACCCGGTGGTGGAAGCGGCCCTTCGTACGGCTGGCGAATCACCGTTTGTTGCCAATGATTGCCGGTTGGAAGATGAACAAAAATTGTGGCTGATCACGGGTCCGAACATGGCGGGTAAATCGACCTTCCTGCGGCAAAATGCCCTGATCGCCGTGATGGCGCAAATCGGGGCTTTTGTGCCCGCACAATCGGCGCATATTGGTGCCATCGACCGGTTGTTTTCACGGGTTGGTGCCGCCGATGATCTGGCACGGGGCCGATCAACCTTTATGGTCGAAATGGTGGAAACTGCCGCCATCATTAATCAGGCGACCGACCGTTCGCTGGTTATTCTGGATGAAATTGGCCGGGGAACATCCACCTTTGACGGCCTTTCCATTGCGTGGGCAGTGGTAGAAAACCTGCACGAAATTAATAAATGCCGTGGGCTTTTTGCCACCCATTACCACGAATTAACCGCCCTTGCCGCCAAGCTGGACCATTTATCGTGTCATACCATGCTGATCAAGGAATGGCAGGGGGAAGTGGTATTTTTACACGAGGTCGGGCCCGGCAGCGCGGATCGGTCCTACGGTATTCATGTTGCCCAGCTGGCAGGTTTGCCCAAGGCCGTGATCAAACGGGCCGAACAGGTGCTTAAAACCCTGGAAAAAGGACAACAGGGCGGTGGTGTCGCCAAACTGGCCGATGATTTACCCCTGTTTGCTGCCGCCATGGCGCAAGTGGAAAAAGAAGAAAAATCATCGGTCCCTGCCCTGTCAGACCAGCAAAAAGCCCTGCTTGATGCCGTGGGCAATATGGACCCCGACGATATGTCGCCACGCGATGCGTTAGATGCCCTTTACCGGTTACGTGACTTGCAAAAGCAGGCTGCCTTTTGATCCGGGGGACCTGCGCTGTTTTGCCTGATCCCGGATTGAACACTGGAAAAAGCGGTTTCCTGCCAAATATATAAATAAACAACGGGCCAAAGTTTTTGCTGGTAATGCCAGGCATCGCACGCAAAAATCGCCGTTATATTGCCCGATCACAGATGAACGCTATATTCCCCCAAAGGGATATAAACGCCACTGTGACCCGAAAATCTGTCTGAAAATACCCGAAACGTGCCCGTTCCCTGCAAGCCCGGACCAAGGACACCGCATTCCATTATGCTAAAAGTTAAAAACCAGCGTGATATTATCGACCGTCGCACCGTTTATACCAAACTTGGCAATATTGGTCGGGATGGCGACTTAAAACCGCTAAAGCAACGGGCAGCCATACTGGGCTGTTTGAAAGAAACGCTGCAACAGGGACGCGACGAAATTCGCACCCGTTTTGAAGACAGCAATTCCGGGCACAATGCCGTTTTTTCATACAGCTTTCTAATCGATCAGATCGTACGTCTGATCCACGATTACGCCATTGAGTTTGTATACCCCCTGCATAACCCGACCAAGGAACAACGCATGTCGGTGGTGGCCGTGGGCGGCTATGGCCGGGGCGATATGGCACCGCATTCCGACGTCGATATCCTGTTTTTATTTCCCTATAAACAAACCGCGCACGGCGAACAGGTCGTTGAATACATCCTTTATATGTTGTGGGACCTGGGGCTAAAGGTTGGTCATGCCACCCGGTCGGTCGAGGATTGCCTGCGCATGGCCAAGCAGGACATCACCATTCGCACCAACCTGCTGGAAAGCCGGTATGTCTGGGGGGATGAAACCATTTATGACCAGTTCCGTACCCGTTTTATGGAAGAACTGGTCAAAGGCAGCGGCCTTGAATTTATTGAAGCCAAACTGAACGAACGCGATGATCGCCACATTCGCATGGGCGATTCGCGTTATGTGGTTGAACCCAACGTCAAGGATGGCAAAGGCGGCCTGCGCGACCTCCATACATTGTTCTGGATTGGCAAATACCTGTATCGCGTCAACACACCGATGGAACTGGTTGATCAGCGGGTTCTGACCAAAAAAGAAGCCCAGGGCTTTTTGAAAGCACAGAATTTTCTATGGTCTGTCCGCTGCTGGCTTCATTATCTGTCTGACCGCCCCGAAGACCGCCTGACATTCGACATGCAACGCGAAATTGCCACCCGTCTTGGCTATACCGACCATGCCGGTGCCAGTGGCGTTGAACGCTTCATGAAGCACTATTACCTGATGGTCAAACATGTGGGCAATCTGACCCGCATTTTCTGTGCGGCCCTTGAAGAACGCCATCAACGCCGCCCGCTGATCCGGTTTCCGGCGCGCTTTTTTGGCAATAAGGAAATTGACGGCTTTCAATTGCGCAATGACCGGCTGGCCGTGGAAAGCCGGGACGTGTTTCGCGAAGACCCGATCCAGATGTTGCGATTATTTCTGGTCGCTCATCAAAACGGGGTTGGCATTCATCCCGAAAGCCTGCGCTGGGTGACGCAAAATTTGCAACTGATTGACCAGAACTTGCAAAAGGACCCGGCGGCAAATGCCGTGTTCCTGCAAATTCTAACACATAAGGTCACACCCGATATTCCGTTGCGCAAAATGAACGAAGCTGGCGTTTTAGGCCGCTTTGTCCCGGATTTTGGCCGAGTCGTGGCGCAAATGCAGTACGACATGTACCATACCTACACCGTGGACGAACATACCATCCGCGCCATCGGGATTTTGAACCAGATCGAATGTGGCGACCTTGCCGAAGAAGCCCCGGTGGCAACATCCGTTATTCACAAGGTGATTTCCCGACAGGTTCTGTACGTGGCCGTGCTGTTGCACGACATTGCCAAAGGCCGTGGCGGTGACCATTCGGAACTGGGTGCCGAAGTGGCCGAAAAGCTGTGCCCGCGTTTGGGCCTAAGCCCGGCCGATACCGAAACCGTGGCCTGGCTGGTCAAGGCGCATTTATGGATGAGTGCAACAGCCTTTAAACGCGATTTAAACGACCCGACCACCATTCGCGCCTTTGGCGACCTGGTGCAGTCACAAGAACGTTTGCGTTTATTACTCTGCCTGACTGTGGCCGATATTCGCGCTGTTGGCCCCAATATCTGGAATGGCTGGAAAGCAACACTATTGCGCGAGCTTTATTATGCCACCGACGATTTATTGTCGGGCGGGTTAAATGCCGACAGCCGCGATTCCCGTGTGGCCCGTGCCCAGCAAAAAGTACGAGAAGCCCTGACCGGTTGGGATGCACAGGATATCGAGGATTTCATTGATCGCGGTTATCCATCCTACTGGCTGAGTTTCGATACCGAAACCCAGTTACGTCATGCCGAACTAACCCGGGATGCCAAAAAATCCGGTGCGGATATTACAATTAACACCCGCATCGAAACCGATATGGATGCCACCGAAATTACCGTTCACACCACCGACCATCCCGGCCTGTTTTCGCAAATTGCCGGGGCAATGGCAGTATGCGCCGCCAGCATTGTCGATGCAAAAATCCTGACGCTCAGCGACGGTATGGCCCTTGATACATTCTGGATTCAGGATGCCAATGGCGAGGCCTTTAACGACAAGGGCCGCATTGCCAAACTGCGTAAAACGCTGGAACAGGTTATTTCCGGGCAATTACGCCCCAGTGGCGAAATTAAAAAACGCCAGGTGGTGGATAACAAGGCGCGCACCGCCGTCTTTAAGGTGGAACCAAACGTTATTATCGATAACAAGGCAAGCCGCACCCATACCGTAATCGAGGTAACAGCACGTGACCGCCAGGGGCTCCTTTATGACATCACCCGGGTCTTGCGCGATCTGTCACTGCAAATTGCCTCGGCCCGCATTTCCACCTTTGGTGAACGCGCTGTTGACGTTTTTTATGTGAAGGATGTTTTCGGTTTAAAAATCGACAGCCGGACCAAGTTTGTCCAGATCAAGGAAAGCCTGACCGATATTTTAAGAAACGATGACCGGTAAAATTCGGGAAAAATCGAAAAGGACGACATGACGAGAGCAAGGGTATCACCACCGCCCGGGATCTACATTTTGCAGATCAGGCTTGCTCGGAGCTGACAGGTCGGGGGTCCCTGTTTTTTGCTCTCGTCAGTCAAATTTCCAAGTGCTCGTGTCCCAACAAAACTTGGTATCATTAAAATATACCGGCCCTTGTCGAGTTGCATGTGACAGCCATCACAAGCCATAAATATTTTGTGAGGGTGCGGCACCGCCTGGCGCCAAAATTACCAATTCTTTCACCTTCCAGTGGCAATCTCGCGACTGAAAAATTGCATCTGCCGCCTCTATAACCCTCGGAACCCTTCGGATTTAGAACATTATGTCGCTTGTTCGTTCAATTGCCACCGTCAGTGGCTTTACCCTGCTGTCGCGCTTGCTGGGGTTCGGCCGCGATATTCTGATCGCTGCAATGCTGGGTGCCGGAGGCATGGCCGATGCGTTTTTCGTCGCGTTCAAATTTCCCAACCTGTTTCGCCGCCTGTTTGGCGAAGGCGCTTTTTCGGTTGCCTTCATTCCCCTGCTGGCAGGTGACATTGAAAAACGCGGCATTGAAGAAGCCCGCGATTTTGCCGCTAATGCCCTGTCAATCCTGGTGGTCATCACCGGGTTTCTGGTCGCAATTATCGAAATTGTCATGCCATGGGCAATGCTGGTTTTTGCCCCCGGTTTTTCCGAAAACCCGGAAAAATTCCATCTGGCAATTGAACTTTCACGTATCACTTTTCCCTATCTGGCATTTATTTCTGCCGTTGCCCTGATGTCGGGCATTTTAAATACCCTGCACCGTTATGCCGCCGCCGCCGCCGCACCGGTTGTTTTGAACATTTTTATGATCGGTGCATTACTGGGGCTAAGCCCGATAACCGAAACACCGTCCCATGCCCTGGCATGGGGGGTTATGATGGCCGGGATTGGCCAATTTATTTGGCTGGTCATTGCCTGCAAACGGGCAGGTTTTGCCATCCGCCTGCAAATGCCCCGGCTTGATGACAAGGTAAAACTGCTGGGAAAACGCATGATACCCGGCATGATCGGCGTCGGGGTATACCAGCTGAATTTGCTGGTCGATACCATGCTGGCATCGATGGTATCTGACGGGGCTGTGTCCTGGCTTTATTATGCGGACCGGGTACATCAACTGCCACTTGGCGTAATTGGCATTGCCATTGGCACCGCGATGCTACCCACGCTGTCGCGCCAGTTGCAGGGCAAGGATCCCTCGGTTGCAATGTATAGCCAGAACAGGGGCATTGAAATTGCCCTGTTACTGACATTGCCAGCCGCTGTGGCCCTGGCCGTTATGGGCATTCCGATTATCAATGTTTTATTTCAACGCGGTGCCTTTACCGCCACCGAAACCGACGCAACCGGCATGGCACTTACCATTTTTGCCTGCGGGTTACCGGCATCAGTATTGGTCAAGGTTCTGGCGCCGGGCTTTTTTGCCCGCGAAGATACCAAAACCCCCATCCGTATCGGTATTATCTGCATGTTGCTTAATATCGGCATGATCGTGGTTTTCATGCCGTTCTTTGGTCATCTCGGCATTGCAGCGGCAACGGCCATTTCATCCTGGGTCAACGCCACATCGCTGGGAATGACCCTGCATAAACGGGGGCATCTGGTTCTTGATCCGCGCCTCAAACGCCGCATTCCACGTATTTTCCTGTCATCTACGCTGATGGGTTTAACATTATGGGCAGCCATTTTTGCCCTGTGGAATGCCGATAACAACGCAATCATGCGAATAACGACAATGGCCGGAATCGTAATTGCCGGAATGGTCGTTTATGCCGTTATCGCCCAGTTAAGTGGTGCCACCAGTTTTCGCGAACTTAAAACAACCCTGCGGCGTGGCAGCCCGGCCTGAATACCGCACAACACCATGGTAAACGGCATTTTTCCCCAATTTGCGACAAGCTGCTTGACCTGTCCGTGCTGCGGGGCTTAACTCCGCGCTCTATTCGTTTGCTCGTCCGCCGGCGGGTGTCCACAACCTGGCGGAGCATGCGGACCTTTTTTGAACCTTCCTGAAATGGACGATACACACATGCAACGTGTTTTTTCGGGCGCACAGCCCACCGGTAACCTTCATCTTGGCAACTATCTGGGTGCAATCCGTAACTGGGTTCCCCTTCAGAACGACTTTGAATGCATCTATTGTGTCGTCGATATGCATGCCATCACCGTGTGGCAAGACCCGACCGAACTGCGCGCCAACATCCGCGAACTTGCTGCCAGCATGATTGCGTCGGGCATTGATCCGGAAAAACACATTCTGTTTAACCAAAGCCAGGTTTCAGCCCATGCCGAACTGGCGTGGATATTTAACTGTGTGGCCCGTATCGGCTGGTTGAACCGCATGACCCAGTTCAAGGAAAAGGCTGGCAAACACCGTGAAAACGCCTCGCTGGGCCTGTATGCCTATCCTAGCCTGATGGCGGCTGATATTCTGGCCTATAAGGCCACCCATGTACCGGTTGGCGAAGACCAGAAACAACACCTTGAACTGACCCGCGACATCGCGATCAAATTCAACAATGACTTTAATGCCGAAGGCTTCTTTCCAACCCCCGAGCCCCTCATTCTGGGGCCGGCAACGCGGGTAATGTCGCTGCGTGACGGAACAAAAAAAATGTCCAAATCCGATACGTCGGATATGGCGCGGATCAACATGACGGACGATGCCGATACGCTATCTAAAAAAATTCGCAAAGCCAAAACCGATGCCGAACCACTGCCGTCCGAAGCAGAAGGCCTGGAAGGACGCCCGGAGGCCCGCAATCTGGTCACCATTTATGCAGCACTGCTTGAAAAACCGGTGGCCGATGTGCTGGCCGAACATGGCGGCACACAGTTTTCCGGCTTTAAACAGGCCCTGACCGACGTTGTGGTGGAAAAACTGGCCCCGATCACCGAAGAAATGGCCCGTCTGAAAAATGACACTGCCTATATCGATGCGTCCCTTGCCAAAGGTGCCGAACGCGCCAATGCCATCGCCCAGCCGATCCTGCGCGAGGTCAAGGAAGTGGTTGGCTTTCTCAACAGCTGATTGATCCGCATTATACAGTCAAAGGCCCGGTCCCGGTGAAAGGGAGCGGGCCTTTTTTATGTTGGAATTACGCGCAATTTGACTTCTGGCAACACAGATAAATCATACCAATGTTCGTTGATCATAAACGGTTACCGGAGCCCTTGCCTTTCACAGCACAGGCCGTTTTGTGACATCGCGCCTGATCAGATCGAACCCGAAGCCTTTTGCTGCTTTTGCATGGCCTGATATTTTTGCAAACCATCCATCATGGTCTGGCTAAACCATGCCCCGACCGGCGCCTCGCCAGCATTATGCTGTTCGGCTTCCTGCACAAGCGGGTGTTCGGCAAGCGGATCGGTGGGTGTTGCAGTGCTGGCAGATGTGGCAGATGCCCGTGCCGGTTCGTTGCGGCTGGCAACCGGGCGGCTATCATTGTGTGACTGCGACCTGGTGTTCCGATTTGTCGCAGTATCCGCCGCCTGGGTTACAGGGCCAAGCCCCAGCGCCGCATTAAACCGGGCCGCCATTTCGGCGGCTGATAATACCGGCCCACCCGCCGTTTCATCACTGGCAACCGCATCAGTCATCATTGCCGGATGTACATTTGCAGCAAAATCATCCTGTTTCGAGCGTGCCTTAATCAGTTCACCCTGAATTTCCGTGCCAAAAACCGGGCCGGAAACACGACCGGTATTTTCCGCCCGCTGCCATACTGTGGCACCTTTATCGTGATTAACATGCACATTTCCAGACCGCCTTGATGAGGATGTTACGGGGTCGCGCTGTGCCACCAGTTTGGAGGCGTAATCACTGTGCCCGGCCCGGGCCAGGGTAACGGCAAGTTCTGCCGGGTCGGCGTCGCTGGCGGCCTGGGTTGCTGCATCCTCGAATGAAGATCCCGAACGGGGGTTTTGCAATGTCGAGGCAGAATTATTTGCCCCCGAAAAAGGCATCCCGGCAGAAAATGCCGCCTGATTTGCCGCAGATACCGGGGTTGCCCCGATATTTTGGGCTATATTTTCGGAAACCGGGGTGGTGCCGCCAAAGGGCAATGTCTGATTATTGGCCTGTTCTGTACCAGTTTGGCTATCGGCCATAACCGATGCCATCGACGTATCGCCAGTCGACCACGGCAATACCAAACCATTTGCACTGGCAACCCCACCCATACCAACTGCCGATTCGGCGCCATTTTTCGCACCACCAGGCCCGTTATCGTTTTGGACGACTGCGGTTCCGGCCGCAGGGGCAGCGTCGCTGTCATCCCCTTCAAACAGGGCCAGAACATGCTCGCCGGTATCAGCCCCGGTCGTACCATCGACAACGGCATCAATTGCCGCCCCGGCCAGGCCAAAAATGCCACCGAAAAGGCCGCCACCGACAACACGGGCCGCATTTCCCATTTCATCGCCGGTCAATTCGCGATACAGCGCGCCGACAACAGGAATATGTTGCAGCGGATTAATCACATCAATGATGTCACCAAAATCAAAGCCATCATCACCAAACAGAAAACTGGCAAAACCACCGGATTCACCTTCTTTTGCTGTTTCTGGCGTGGTCGCACCGGCCCTGGCTGCACCTTGCTGTGCGCCATTTGCCGTTTGTGCCCCCACACCGGGCGATATTTGCCGCCAATCTGCACCTATCGACATCGCGATCCTCCTCTTGCCAAAGGATATGCAACCCTGATGCCAAATCGTATTGTTCGACGAATTTTTTCAAAACCGGTGAGAAACTGAAACGCCCGAAGCCCGTAAGAATGCCGACAAAACAATTGCCCAACATACAAAAATGCCCCGACAAAAGTGCCGGGGCAGAAATAATTTAGCTCGATACGTTACCCCAAACCAGGCGGAACCAGCCCTTAAAACAAATGACCGGCCCGTTCTTTTTTGGTTTTCAGGTAAAAAGCATTATGGCCATTGGACGGAAATTTATGAGGGACCCGTTCGCTCACTTTTACCCCCCAGCTTTCCAACCCGCGCAGCTTTTCGGGATTATTGGTTAAAATCCGCACCGATGAAAAACCAAGCTGACGCAACATTTCGGCTGCCGGGCGATATACCCGTTCATCGGCATCGAACCCAAGTTCTTCGTTGGCATCAAGCGTATCAAAACCCCGGTCCTGCAAAGCATAGGCCCGCAATTTATTGACCAGGCCAATCCCGCGGCCTTCCTGGCGCAAATACAAGACAATACCGCCTTTGCCGCTGGCCGATATTTCAGCGATGGCACCGCGCAATTGCGGCCCGCAATCGCATCGTAATGACCCGATCAAATCGCCGGTAAAACATTCCGAATGCAAACGTACCAGCACCGGCGCATCGGCGGCAGGTTCATCAATAATAATCGCAATATGCTCCTGCCCGCCATCGGCCGGGCGAAAGGCCACAACACGGGCATTTTCGGCATTTTCCAGCGGCACACGTGCTTCGCTTACCTGGCGCAGGGACCCGGCGGCGGCATCTTCATAGCCGTTTACCGATTCTGCAGCCAAAACCAGCAGATTTTCGCGGGCGGCAAAATCATCAACTTTTGCCGGATCAACCGGCACGGTCACAATGGCGGGTAACAAACGCGCCAGCTTTGCCAGCCGAATGGCAGCGTCTTCGCCCGTTTGTGTTTTGCGCCAGGTTGCAACCGGTTTTTCAACCATATCAAGCAACGGATTGGCCCAAACACCCAAAGCAAGGCTGTCGACCTCGGCATGATTTTGCGGCTGCAAGGCACAAAAGCCATTTTCAGCGTCAACATGGCCCAGCGCCCGGGCGCGTACACGCGGCAGCACCAAGGCAATACCGGCTGCATTTAACGCAATGACACGCAAACGTTCCAGCCCGTGATCAGACAGGGGTTCGGTTGCAATGGCGGCAATCGCCGTTTTGTCAGACCGGATCAGGATCATTTCGCCACGGCGCAAATCGGCAACGGCACGGGAAACCGAAATCAGCTCGGTTGTTGAAATTTCGGATCGGGCCGAAATGCTGTTGGGCGAGGTCATCGTCATACTTAATTTTATTACCGATTTAGGGTCAAAGCGATCACAACATCGCGATCAGGCCGGTATGGGGCTGGATCATTCGTTCGTCAATGTCTAAAGCCAAAACAGTTTGTTCTTGAAAAAGTGACGATTAGAGTGTGAGACTTGTTTATATTGCAAATAGGCAACGCACACCTAATTGCCACAAAAAAGAACAGGGCCTGAATATAGACCGAATTTAGGGACCAGCAAGGGATGGCAATGACGACAGGAAAACAGGTTTTAGTGGTTGAAGATGACGCAGCGTTAAGCCAGTCACTCACCGAACAACTTCGCCTGCATGAAGAATTTGATTGCGTTGTTGCCCATAGCGGCCAGGAAGCGCTTGAGGCGGTTAAAGACAACTATTTTGACGTCATTCTGCTTGATGTTGGCCTGCCCGATATTGATGGCCGCGACGTGTGCAAACTCATGCGCCGCGCCGGGGTGAAATCGCCCGTTATCATGCTAACCGGGGCCAATAGCGATTCTGATACCATTTTAGGGCTCGAATCGGGTGCAAATGATTATGTCACCAAACCGTTCCGCCTGAATGTGTTACTGGCCCGGATCCGGGCCCATATTCGCCAGCATGAACAAAGCGAAGATGCCGTTTTTGCCATCGGCCCCTACAGCTTTCAGCCCAGTGCCAAAATTCTGGTAGAAACAGCCACGGAAAAGAAAATCCGCCTAACGGAAAAAGAAACCTCGATCCTGAAATTTCTGTTCCGGGCGGGCGACAAACCGGTTTCACGTGAAACCCTGCTTGATGAAGTCTGGGGATATAACGCCGGGGTAACGACCCATACCCTGGAGACCCATGTATATCGGTTACGGCAAAAAATAGAAAAAGATCCGTCGAGTGCGACCATTCTGGTAACCGAACCAGGTGGCTATAAACTGGTCCCCTAACGGTCATATCGGTCAGTATTGAAGACATGCTGGCGTCACATTGCCCTAACATAGCCTAAAATAATTACAGGATAACAATGGTGCATTGTTATCCTGTTTTTGTTGCCGTGTTCTGACAAATGAAAAACGTCGTCACAAAATAATCGCAACAGCGTCTTTACATCTTGGCCATGATTCCATCATCTCACCCAATAGAACATTTCAACCTTGGGCGCTTTTACAAAGAGCATGAAGTACGAACGATTCCCGATAGATTTAACGCCAGAAGCACGGGTTTTTATCCTTTTTTTCCCAAAAATCAGCCGTTTTAATCAATATTATAGGCGCGATGCCCAAAAATTGCCGTTCCAACCCGGATATGAGTCGCTCCAAGACGAATTGCGCTCTCGTAATCGCCACTCATCCCCATGCTCCGAACTTTTAAACCATGACGGTCGGCAATTTTGCCCAACAAGGTAAAATATGGCGCAGGTTCTTCATCAACAGGGGGAATGCACATCAGGCCTGTCACCGGCAATTTTAAATCTTCAATACATTCGCGAATAAAATCATCCGCATCTTCCGGGGCGATGCCAGCTTTTTGCGGTTCGCAACCAATATTGATCTGAATATAAAGGTCGGGGCAGTGGCCGGTTTCATCACGCAAACGGGCAAATGTTTTTGCCAGCTTGGGCCTGTCCAGGGTTTCAATGACATCAAATAACGCGATTGCCTCGCGCGCCTTATTGCTTTGAAGCGGGCCAATCAGATGTAGCTCAACACCCTGATAATCCTGCTTCAATAACGGCCATTTTTCAGCGGCTTCCTGCACACGGTTTTCGCCAAATATCCGGCGCCCGGCTTCAAGCGCCCCGCGCACATGGTCTGCCTCATGGGTTTTGCTTACACAAACCAGGGTAACCTCATGGCTATCACGCCCAACAACAGTCGCAGCCTGATCGATATTTTCCTGAATGCGGGCAAGATTGGCAGCGATATCGACATCGCCAGATGAAACGCTATGATCGCTCATGATATGCGAGATATCCTGGTTAAGTGCCCAAAGAAGGACGTTACAACGCAATGGAGCCCAACCTAGCAAAACTTGCCCGGCAACTCAATTTACGTAACGCCGATAGACCCCCTCTCCTTCGGTCCCTGCCTGCTGTCATACTCATGACCGACGATCATCGCCTTGTCGATCCCATACCTGCGCTTGCCAGGCTTCCTTTACACAGCATGGTTATTTACCGGCATTATAACCATCCTGATCGCGATAAACTTGCATGGCGGGTTCGGCAGGCATGCCGTAAATATGGCCATCTGTTTTTTGTATCGGCGGATATAGGGCTCGCAACTCGCATTGCCGCACATGGCCTGCATTTACCCGACCGTGCACAATCACACCTCCGCCATGCGCTTCAAACCGCACAATCATGTGGCCTTATGGTCAGTGCATCAGTTCATGGTCTGTCACAGCTTAACCGGTTACGGGTCTTTGCCCATAATATTGATGCCGTAATTATTTCACCGGCCTTTGCCACCCAAAGCCATCCAGGGGCCAAACATTTATCACACCAGGTATTTAACCAACTTGCCTGCCTTGCCTATCGGGCCGGGATTGCACCCTACGCATTGGGCGGCATTAATTATAAACATTTGCTGCAACTTAAATCCGCCCCCCTTTCCGGCATTGCCGGAATTGGCTTTGCCACCTAAATTGGCTTTGGCTGTGATATAGACCATAGCCGAACATTAATATCCGCCGGTTTTCCCGATTTCTGCCATTCCAAGGATCGTTACTTTGGCATCCACATCCCTGCATTTGTCTCGCGCCCGTTTTACCCGTTTCAAGACGAAGCAGCCCTTTGAATTTGGCCTGCCCAATGTTGCAGCCAATATCCGCCAAAAATCCGATGGCAGTGCCAGTTATTTAACCCGGGTGTCATCCCTTTTGCGCCAGCAAATCCTGCCTAAGGCTGCATCGGTTAAAATTGTCTCAGACACCATTCATCTGGATGTGCTGCCGCGTGATCACTGGCAACATCCTTTTAACCGCAAACGCATATTATTTTTAATACCGGCCGATGCCCTGGGCGATTGTGTTGGTATGACGATGTTTTTACGCGCTTTTCAAATAGCCTATCCAACTTGCAAAATAGGTTTGCTAAATACCGGCAGCGCCAGCGACATCTTCGCCAGCTTGACGAATATTGAAATCTTTCAGCTTTTCATTTCCGCCAATCAGCTTAAGCGGTTTGATATGCTGATTGATTTGTCTGAAATGGCAGGCTGGAAAGATATCGCAACGGCACCGGTTGATTGCGAAGGTGTACTATGTCGCGAATTTGCGATACCGCCTGTGCCTGAACCAGTGCCGGCACGACCAACAACTGAAAAGTTGCGAATCGGCATTTTACCAATGGCTTCCTCACCGCTTCGCACGCTGCCACCGCAATTTGTCGCGAAAACGATATCGGCAATTACCGATCAGGCCAGCGATATCTCGGTTGTCCTTAATGCCTATCAGGGCGTCAAGGATGCGTATAAGTCCGCCATTGGGCCGCTCCCGACAACGATAAACCTGATCGACGGCTTTAAAACAATTGCCGATCTGATGTCGTTCATTGGCACGTGCGATTACGTCATTGTTGCTGACAGTGGCCCGGCCCATATCACCAAACTTTATGGTATTCCGGGAATCGGCGTTTATACGTCGGCATCACCGACGGTGCTGCATGGCAGATTTACCAATATTACAGCATGGCAAAGTGATTATCACGGTGACTATTGCTCGGCCCCGTGTGGGCTTGCCAAACTGCATGCGACCGAAAACGGCGAAATCGGCTGCATGGGCAGCCTTGAAACATCGCGTGAAAAGCTTGTGGCCTTGCCATCCCGTCGTGATCCGGCGCTTGTCCAGCGTCTTTCAACTGTTCAACCCGTACCATGTGTCAGCCACCTCGTAGCAACATATGAACGGTTTAAAATATCCCTTACCGCAGATATCGCTGCCCGCTGCCATAGCTGATCTGTTGTTAAAAATCATTTTCTATGGACAGCCACTCGGCCCACGTCGCATAGCTGATAATATCGTTCAAAAAAAAGAGGGCGCCAAAGGCACCCTCTTTCTCGCGATTGCTGATCGTCAACTTGATTAGAAGTCGAGACGCAGACCGGTAACAGCGCCGTAGCCGTCATTGTCGGCAGCAGAGTTGTCATTGTCATCGTCGAACCAGAAGATCGACGATTTCCATGCAACGCCAGCGCCGAGCTGATAAGCGAGACCAAGATCCACCGTGCTTATTTCGCCATTTGCACTCGGACTAATGTTGTTGCTCATAGCTTTGGTCGAACGATTACCGTAATCAGAGTAAGCGTAGCTCAGGGAAACACTTGCTGCGTCCATGGCATAAGCGATACCGATGTCGTAGTTGTTGGTGTCCTTGGTAGCCTCAGTTTCCCGGTCGTTAATGCCATAATCGTCTTCAATTTGGCTCCAAGAACCACCAAATGTAAAGTTCCCAAAACCAACATTTACACCAAGGCCGTACCAGTTACCCTGACCTTTATGTTCGCCAACAGCGGACAGGCCAAGTGCAACACCATCAAAATCATGGTCGTAAGACAGACCAGCAGAAACAACCGGCAGACCTTCAGTTGTGCCCTGACCCAGATTACCACCGCTACCACCAGCATTTTTCGACTCGTCGCTATCGGTGTAAGAAACACCAGCGCGGAAGCCGCCCATGACCGGGGTGAAGTAGGTGATCTTGGGATCATCACCAGAACTCTGGACTGTGTCAGGAAGATAAGTGTCAACCCAGTTAGTCAAGTCGCCGTCATTGACGCCAACCGGGCCGACTGCCGGTGCTGTGAGTCCCATGTCGTCGGCTGCACCGTCGTCTTCGCCCATTCTGATCTGACCAAACGAACCATTAATATAGAGATACTGTTCGTCAACCTGATCGTCAGAAGTTTCACCTTCAAGTTCAACAACGGCGCCAACTTCGATGCCGTTATCAAGAATGGTCGAACCCGAGAAATGAATTTCGGTATCGGACTGGAAAGCATTTTTGTTATCAAATGCATCATCCTGCGAGGTGATACCGGCCCACTGTTCCATGTAACCACCGACCGAAAGTTTGATCGGTTCGGATGCGCTGGCAGAAACGGCGAAACCGGAAACGGCGACAAGTGCCGTGGTCGCAACAAGAATCTTTTTCATCTTTTCCCTCATTGAAAACAAACGCTGTTGGCGTTGGTTAGCAGAACATTTTTCTGTTTGCTGAGGACTACCTAATCCAATAAATGACCTTCGGTCAATTAAAAGAGATGATTTACGTGATGTTTTTGCCAAGTACGTGACAAAAAAATCACACTTCGCTCTTACACAGTTAATTTGGCTGATTCAAGCCATCGCTTCGGACTATTTTACACTGGTTGTAGCACGTACAAAACTGAAATGAGTTTATTTAATGACCATAGGTCACTTTGCGAGCATATTTTAAAGACGAGGCACCGACTTTACTTAATTCATTATCGAAAAAAACCACATCAAAGGCCCAAAGAAAGAATCGATTCCATCCCTGCAAAGCCCGCAATATCAAGACTGCATGATGTTCGCTGGCATCCAAAAATACAGCAAGACAGCTCTACGACGATTTTTGAGCGCCCTGAGGAGCAAAATTCAATCCAATTCAGACAAAAAAAGAAGGGAGCGAAAAACGCTCCCTTCTCCATTCGTCGATCTAATCGAAAGATTAGAAGTCGAGGCGAAGACCGGTAACGGCACCAAAACCATCATTGTCGCCAGCACCGCCAGCAGCTTTGTCGTCGTTGTTAAACCAGAAGATCGAGCTTCTCCAGCTAACGCCAGCACCAAGCTGGTAACGCAGACCGAGGTCAACGGTATCAATCTCGTTGCCGGTCGAAGCTGCGCCAGCATCATTGGTAACAATGTCACCATTTGCATAAGACAGAGAAATCTGGGCTGCATCCATTGCATAAGCAACACCGATGTCAAAACCGGTGGTGTCATCAGCAAGTTTGGTCGCGCCGCCTTTTACGCCGTAATCGTCGCTCTTCTGACCGTAAGAACCACCAACAGTGAAGTTACCAAAACCAACGGTGGTACCGACACTGAACCATTCGCCTTCACCTTTGTGCTCGCCAACAGCCGCGAGGCCGAGGCTTACACCGTCAAAGTCACCGCGATATTCGAGGCCAAGCGAGGTAACCGGCAAACCGCCAGTGGTGTTCTGGCTGCTTGTTGCAGAACCGTCATTCTTGGAGGTGTCGCTATCGGTGTAAGAAACACCAATGCGGAAGCCGCCCATGAACGGGGTGTAATAGGTGATTTTGGGATCATCGCCATCATCCCACACGGTGTCCGGCATTGCAGCGATATCAACCCAGTTTGACAGGTCACCATCGTTCACACCAACTGGACCAACAGCCGGAGCAGTGATACCCATAGCACCAGCAGCGCCGTCGCCTTCACCCATGCGGAACTGACCGAAAGAACCGTTGACATACAGATACTGTTCGTCGATCTGGTCGCCAGAGGTTTCGCCTTCGAGCTGAATCATGGCACCAACTTCGATGCCGTTATCAAGGGTGGTCGAACCCGAGAAATAAACTTCGGTGTCGGACTGGAAAGCGTTGATGTTATCATGGCCATCATCCTGGGACGCGATACCGGCCCACTGTTCCATGTAACCGCCAACCGACAATTTAATCGGTTCAGAGGCCTGTGCCTGGCCTGCTGCTGCAACAGCGACGAGTGCGCTGGTAGCAATAAGAATCTTTTTCATCTTTTCCCTCAACGTCTTCTTCAACCCGCTTAAGCGGTTATTTGAAGTGTGAACGACAATTATGGTGTCGCCCGGTTCGACGCTATGGAGCCAGCATTTTGCCCCCCCGTCAACCAAACTGTGGCGACAATGTAACATTTTTGGGGACCCGTGGCAAAAAGGACACACTTGTTTTCTTTGCCCTCCTCGCAATTGCTGCTTATAGTGCGCTCAGCATTGCCATTGACTGATCAGAAGGCCGCACAAAGTGACTGTTTCCAAATTAAAATTGATTGCCGCTTGCACCCTAGTTTCCGCGCTTGCTGCTTGCAGCGGTGCTTCACAATCAGACTATGACAATTACCCCGGATCTGCGCCTGGCAACGACCGTGTTCTCGGTCGTTCGGCAACTATTGCAGACAAGAAAAAACAGGGAAGCGTTTTTGGCGATGATGGGCTGAACATTTTTGGCAGTGACAGTAAAAAACAGCAAGGCGGTACAGGTATCGGTGTAAACAGCTTTTTGTGGCGTGCTACGCTCGATACGCTGTCTTTCATGCCGCTGAATTCTGCTGATCCTTTTGGTGGCGTCATCATTACCGACTGGTACAGCCCGGCTGAAACGCCGAATGAACGGTTCAAGATTACCGGATATATTCTGGGTGTTGCCTTGCGTTCAGATGCTGTCAAGGTTGCCATCTTCCGCCAGGTTCGCGCCGGAGGCAATGAATGGGCAGATGCTGTTGTTGATCCGAAAACCGTGACTGCAATGGAAGATTCGATTTTAACACGCGCCCGCCAGTTGCGTATCGATAGCGCCAGCAATCAGTAAATAGTACCAATGTGCTTAACTGGTGCAGACACCCGATATACCTCGCCAACATACAATCCCCATTCGCTTAATCGCCGATGGGGATTGTTTTTGTCCGAGAAAAAGCAAGAAATACCGGCAGCCTTCACCGCCGGAAGTGATCTTAAAAGCGACACTGCAAGAAACTTTCGTGAAAACCTTGGCTTTCACATCCAGAACAATCTGGTTCAAATACCCTGTTTATTATCAGCAACGAATAGCCTTGACCTTGCGGGCAAACCGCCATCGCATCATCGTCAGGATAATATTGTCGGCCCCATCATTTTGCATGATGGCATAACCGATATCCCAACCCTGATAGACGAGGTGGGAATCGACATTGTGACCCTGGCCGTATTATCAGACGTACCATTACACCGTCCGCGCCGCCTTGAACTTGAAGATCTGGTCAGCCAATGGCGCTGGTTACGCCAGGTTTGGCAATTTTTCTGTCGAACTAAAGTCGACAATTCTCACCATATCAGCTCGAATGAAGCAGACCTTATTACGGCAAGGTCTGCTAATATTGTTCGTGAAATCAGCCAGGCTCGATACAACATCGCGATTGCCGACATGCGCGCCATGTTTCAGGGTTTGAAAAAAGCACCTGATAATTGCAACGAACCAGATCAATTGCAGTTTCTATACCTGATGCGTTTGTTTTGCCCTTACATCGGGCATGAATTATTGTATCGCTATGGATTAGTCGAAAAGCCTGACCAATCGGAGTCCTGAAACGATGTTACTGCGTCCCATCATGTCATTATTTCTTTGTCTGGCAGTACCATCTCTGGGTGCATGCGGATTTCACCCGCTTTATGCACAAAATCAGGCCAATGAAACAACTTCGGATGTCTTATCCAGGATAAAAATCGATTTAATCGAAAACCGTGTCGGACAATTAACCAGAAGCGTCCTGCTGGAAAACCTTACGCCAAAAGGTGCTCCGGTAAATGCGGAATATGAACTGGTCGTCGACTTAAACGAAACCACAAACGATCTTGGCTTCACCAAAGCAAATGAAGCCACCATTTCCGACTATATTCTGGCCGGAACTTACAAACTGATCCGGATTTCCGACACCAAAATTATACGTAGCGGCACATTGCGCGCACGAACCAGCTTTAACCTTGTCCAATCTGATTTTGCCAGCCTTGAAGCCGAAGCAACCGCCCGCGAAGATGCGGCACGTAATCTGGCAAGACAAATTTCGAATCAGGTTGTAATTGGCGTCAACAATGCTGAATAAATTCAGTTCCGTAATTTTATGAAACTCAAAGCAGCCCAGGTCGAGTCGTTTTTACGTTCCCCCGATGCCAAGGCACAGTTCATCCTGATTTATGGGGAGGATGAAGGCCTTGTGCGCGAGCGAGGTGCCACACTGGCGAAAACCGTTGTCGATGACCTGAAAGACCCCTTTCGTGTCGTCGAACTTGGCCCTTCGCATTTAAAAGAAGACGGCGGGCGATTACGCGATGAAGCAGCAGCCATAAGTTTTGGTGGTGGCAGACGCGTCGTACGACTCCGTGATATCGGTGATGCCCACGCAGCCGTCGTCTCGGACTTTCTGCAACACCCCGCTGGCGACGCCTTGATTGTTTGTGAAGCAGGAAGCCTGCCTTCCCGCTCAAAGTTGCGGCAGGCCGTTGAAAAAGCCTCTAACGGCATGGCCCTGCCCTGTTATGCCGACTCGGGACGGGATCTGGAAGGCCTGATCAAATCTGTGATGGACGAGCATCATCTTCAGATTGAACGGGATGCAACGCGTTATCTGATTGCCAATCTTGGCAGCGACCGCATGATTTCCCGCAACGAGCTACAAAAACTTGCCCTTTATGCCTTAAATCAGCAGCAGGTAACCCTGGCTGATGCCATGGCCTGTATCGGCGATAGTTCTGCCCGCCATTATGATGACGTGCTTCAATCTGTTTCTGCTGGAAATGTCGCCAATCTTGATCTTGCCCTCACCCGACTGGTCGAGGAAGGCCTTAACCCCGTTGGCGCCCTGCGCATGATGATCGGATATTTTCAGAAATTACATTTGGTGAAGGGTCAGGTTGCCCAGGGTACATCTGTTGAACAGGCGATGAAATCCTTACGCCCGCCCCTGTTTTTCAAAGCTGCGGACCAGTTTCGCGCCAATTTATCCTACTGGCCGCTACCGCATATTCAGCGGGCCTTACAAATATTTCTTGAAGCTGAAAAAGACTGTAAAAGCGGCTTGGCAGTGCCTGAAACCCTTGCGCATCGGGCCATGATCAAGGTTACCGTAGCCCGGCAAAAACAGGGCCGTCGCTGATCACGATTTCCCAGTTGTACGCCGGGCTAACGTTCATCCTTCAAACGCCTCAGTTGGCCGCTATATACGTAAAATCATCAGCTTTTCGTAATTTCAGCCCAGGGAACGCAACTGCATCCTAGCGGCACGCTATCGCATTTTCGTGCGTACGCCCCTTTTCATCATATGTAATGACAGCTTCTTAAAAGCTACTCCGGACGATACACAAGACCATATCTTACCCGGTCGACGTTTGCTTTTCCTGGGCCTCACGGCTTGGATTCCAACGAGTCGGTATCTATCCGAATCAGGATATAACGAAAAGTAACAATGCTACCGGTTGGTCAAATGCAGCCAGATTTGAACAACAAATTTGGTCTCGTCAAAAGCAAACTCAAAAAGAAATAAGGCCGGTTTTCAAAGAAAAACCGACCTTATTGCAGTGCAGCATTTAACGTTCTGTCGTTGCAATTATCGACGCTCGTTATCCTCTTCTGCAATAACATCAGCTAAAACGTCATCGTCAACTTCTTCACGAGACATCGGAGCATCTGCTTCCGGTGCTGTTTGACGATCGCTGTCATCCTCGTCCTTGCTTAAATCAAGCATGATGCCCGACGTGTCAGCAATCGACTCCAGCTCCTTTGTAATATCTTCGTCCGCATGGTTATTTTCGTCGATATCAGCCGAGTCGTCCATGAACATCGAGTCAAATTCATTTTCGCCAGCATCCGAGGCGTCAGACATGTTAGTACCGTCCTCTGCCGTCACACTATCAGCGCGCCCATGCGTTAACCGCTGAAGAATATCATCAAGTTGTTCAAGCGTGTCATAACGTACGGTCAAACGGCCACCCGCTCCGTCAAAATCAATGCTAACCGCCAATCCCAGCATATTGCTGAGGTCTCGTTCCAGCGACACAGTATCCGGATCTTTTTGCGGGCCGGACGCACCTTTTTCCCGCTTGGGTCGCGATGCCTTGCCACCATCGGTCTTAACCAGCTTTTCGGTCTGACGAACATTCAAACCTTTTTTAACAATCTGGGTTGCCAACTCTACGGCATTATCTGCACCTAGCAATGCCCGTGCATGCCCTGCGCTTAATACCTTGTCAGATAACATCTGTTTAATCGGCGACGGCAAAGACAAAAGCCGCAAGCTATTGGCAATGTGGCTGCGACTTTTACCCAGTGCCTGCCCCAGGGCTTCCTGGGTATGCGAAAATTCCGCCATTAACCGGTTATAACCTTCGGCCTCTTCCAGAGCCGACAAATCCTGCCGTTGCAGGTTTTCAATCAGGGCAATTTCTGCCGTTTCGCGGTCGTCAAATTCCCGCACCAGGACCGGTACTTCGTGTAACTGGGCTCGTTGAGCCGCACGCCAACGCCGTTCACCCGCGATAATTTCGTAAACTGTTGCGCCGGTCGACGATGCCCGCACCAGAATTGGCTGAATAATCCCTTTTTGCCGGATCGACGCCGCCAGATCATCAATGGCCTCGTCATCGAAATTACTGCGTGGCTGGAATGGTGATGGTGCCAGGTCACTAATCGCGACCAGCTGCGTCGTCCCGCCAGGACCAGGATGTGCCACGTCGGACGAACCCGCAACATTACCACCACTTACCGCAGCGCCAACTTCCTCGTCTTCTTCGCCCAATAACGCCGAAAGCCCTCGTCCCAAACCGCGTTTTTTTGCTTCACTCATGCCTTCACTCCTTCGCGTTTCAGGACTTCGCTTGCCAAATTCAGATACGCCTTTGAACCGGGGCATTTGATATCATAAACAAGAACTGGTGCCCCATGGCTGGGTGCTTCGGAAACCCGCACATTCCGCGGAATGACGGTTTTATAAACCACATCACCAAAATAATCCCGCACGTCATTGGCAACCTGAGCCGACAAATTATTGCGCTTGTCATACATGGTCAACACGATGCCCTGAATTTCCAGCTTGGGATTAAAGGCCTTTTTCACCCGTTTGATGGTCCGCACCAGATGGCTGATCCCTTCCAGCGCAAAAAATTCGCACTGCAACGGCACCAAAACGGCATCAGATGCCACCAGCGCATTAAGCGTCAACAATCCCAAAGATGGCGGACAATCGATCAATACATAATCAACGTCTTGCGGCAAACGCGACAACGATTCCTTAAGCTGCATTTCCCGGCGTTCAAAATCGACCAATTCAATCTCGGCGCCGGACAAATCCATGCCGGACGGCACAATATTCAGGCGCGGAATCGCCGTCGGTCGACGGGCTTCCATTAAGCTGGCCCCATTGATCAGCACATCATAAGAACTGATATCGCGTTCCGACGGTCGTAAGCCCAAACCGGTGCTGGCGTTGCCCTGCGGGTCAAGATCAACAATCAGAACACGCTGATCGACAGCCGCCAGCGCCGTTGCCAGATTGATGGTGGTCGTTGTTTTACCCACCCCGCCTTTCTGGTTGGCAATGGCGATAATACGAGGGCGTCTACCGCCCGTATTTACGGGCAAGTCAATCACATCTGTCATCGCTCTACTCCCTCAAGAATCATCACCACGCCCTCCGGATCAACAAGCCCCGGAAAGGTTGTTACAGAAAAACGCCATCCGGCGTCCCGCGCATCGGCCAGTTCACTTTCAAAGGCACGTCCTTTTAGCAGCACATATTTTCCGCCTGGTTTTAAATGGCGCTGCCCCATTTCCAGCAATTTAGGCAAAGGCGCAAAAGCCCGGGCGGTAATAATATCGGCATTTTCGGGCTTTGCGGCTTCGATTCGCTCTCGGGCGACACGGGTCTTATCCAGGCATCCACCAACCCGGCAGGCCTCGGTCAAAAAGACCGTTTTTTTGGTAACGCTCTCCATCATGGTCACATGGTTTGCACCCAAAATGGACAAAACCACCCCCGGAAATCCGGCACCGGAGCCAAAATCAACAATTTTTGTATCGGGTTTTTGGGCAATATCGGCAAGATGCGGCCAAATTTGTGCCGAGTCCTGTAAATGACGTGCCCAAACGTCTTCGGCCGTGCTGGCGCCTACAATATTAATACTCGGCTGCCACTTCACGACCAGATCGGCATAATGCTCCAGGCGAGACAGTGTTTCACGTGAAACATGAAGTTCAGTCTCAAACCATTTTTTGACAGATTCTGTGTTTGCTTGCATAAATTTCTTATAAAACTGGATTGATCACCACGCCAGCGTTGTTTTTGCCAAACATCGGTTTAATGCATTTATTTCCAAATTTTTTTGAAAAAAAAGCTGCCAATGTTTCACGTGAAACATTGGCAGCCAAAATTTATACCTAAAATCGTTTTCAATAACAGTTGATAGATAGAGAGATCTCCCTACTCCAACGGCCGTCTACACGATCAGGCAGATTTTTGATTGATTGTCTGATGACGATGCGACCGGATATGCCCTAACAAAGCGGTCACCGCCGCCGGGGTAACACCCGGAATGCGTGACGCAGCGCCAATGGTTTCTGGCATGATCTGCTGAAGCTTCAACCTGATCTCGGTCGACAATCCACCAACCCGGCCATAATCCAGATTGCGCGGCAAGCGCAGCTCTTCGTCGCGACGAAATGCCGCCACATCCGCTGCCTGACGATCAAGATAACCTTTATATTGTGCATCAATGGCAAGCTGCTCGCGGATCGCCGGAGCAACATCACGAAGCTCCGGCCAAACATCGGCAAGCTGATCATAGGAAATATCCGGGTATGCCAGCAGGTCAAAGGCACTACGGCGCACACCATCCTGATTAACCCTGATCCCGTGTTTGACCAGCTGATTAGGGGTTTCAGCCAAATCGCCAATCCGCTGCTTGGCCGACGCCAAGGCATCGCGTTTATCCGTCCAGGCATTTTGACGGGCCGATGCGACACAGCCAACAGCCATGCCCAACCCGGTCAAACGCTGGTCGGCATTGTCGGCCCGCAACATCAAGCGGTATTCCGCGCGGGAGGTAAACATACGGTAAGGCTCGCGCGTGCCCTGGGTCACCAGATCGTCAATCATCACACCGATATAAGCATCAGCCCGGTCGAGAACAAATTGCTGTTCGCCACCATCGGCGACCAAGGCCGCATTCACGCCGGCGATCAATCCCTGCCCTGCGGCCTCTTCATAGCCCGTAGTACCGTTGATTTGCCCGGCGAAAAACAACCCGGCAACTTTCTTGGTTTCAAGCGTATGGCGTAGCTCGCGCGGGTCGACAAAATCATATTCCACCGCATAACCGGGGCGGAAAATTTCGACCTTTTCCAACCCGGGGATACTGGCCAACAATGCCAGCTGAACATCCTTTGGCAGCGATGTTGAAATCCCGTTGGGATACACCGTCGGATCATCCAGCCCTTCGGGTTCAAGGAAAATCTGGTGCTCGGATTTATCGGCAAATCGAACCACCTTATCCTCGATCGACGGGCAATAGCGCGGGCCGCTGCTGCTGATCTGGCCGCTATACATGGGCGCACGATGAAGATTATCGCGAATGATCTTGTGCGTTTCTTCGGTGGTATGCGTCATATAACACGAAATCTGCGGCACCGTGATCGTGTCATTCAAGAATGAAAACGGCTCTGGCGGGTTATCGCCAGGCTGTTCAATTAACCGCTGCCACTCAATCGTGCGGCCATCCAGCCGGGCCGGCGTTCCGGTTTTTAGGCGACCCAAAGCAAATTCGTATTTGGCCAGCGTATCGGACAATCCCATAGACGGGGCATCGCCCATACGGCCCGCCGCCATGGTTTCTTCGCCAATATGAATAATGCCGCGTAAAAACGTTCCGGTCGTCAATACAACCGCCCCGGCCAGATACTGCGCTCCCTCGCCGGTTATAACGCCACCGACCCGGTTATTTTCATCAATAACCAAATCTTCAACCGCAGCTTCAATAACCGTCAGGTTTTCCTGCTCGGCCAGAATATCCTGTACAGCATTGCGATACAGCTTACGGTCGGCCTGCGCACGCGGGCCCCGTACGGCTGGCCCCTTGGAGCGATTAAGCATCCGAAACTGAATACCGGCACGATCAATGGCGCGGCCCATCACGCCGTCAAGCGCATCGACCTCGCGCACCATATGGCCCTTGCCCAACCCGCCAATCGCCGGGTTACAAGACATTTCGCCAATACGATCAGCACGATGTGTGATCAGGGCGGTTTGCGCCCCCATGCGTGCAGCGGCAGCCGCAGCCTCACATCCGGCGTGGCCACCACCGACCACAATCACATCAAAACGGTTCTGTGACATCAGTTCCTCATGCCCGCAACGGGCGGTTTCTAGCGACGCAACCCCCAGGACGAATTTCCCGGATTGCTTTTACGGTCAACTTAATCGGGCATTATCCCGGCATCGGAATCGGTACTGTTTCACGTGAAACATATTCAATTAAACCTATTGCCAGATAACTATTTACCAATGCAGAAATCACCAAAGATGATATCGAGCAAATCTTCAACATCTACACGTCCGGTAATCTTTCCGATTTCCCGCACTGCCAGGCGAATATCCTCGGCAGCCAGTTCGGCAATATCGGTCCCCAAGCCCCGTTGAAGATGGGACAGCGCCTGTTCAAGGGCGCGACGATGACGCATTCGCGTCAGCGGGACAGGCCCGGCAAAATCGAGCCCCTCTTTTACGCGACTTTCCAGCAGTTGCAAGAGACTTTCCATCCCCGCCCCGGTCATAGCCGATATCGCCAAAACCGGTAGCTCCAGCGCCGGCCCTGAGGAGTCCACACCCGACCATACACGTCCGGACGGCTGATCATGTAACGGGGCGGCGGCGATAACCTCCCCATCCTGATCCGCCTTGTTAATCAGAATAACGGTGTTGCAATCAAGCAACCGTGCGGCTTCGGCATCGATATTTGGCCAATCGGCACGGTCAATAACGACCAGCCTAAGATCGGCATTTTCCGCCCGCTGGGTTGCCCGGCGCACGCCTTCGGTTTCAATCGCATCGCCGGTTTCGCGCAGGCCCGCCGTATCGACCATCGTCACCGGGAACCCGCCCAAATCAAGATGGATTTCAATCGCATCACGCGTAGTGCCGGCAATGTCAGAAACAATTGCCGCATCACGCCGGGCCAGCCGGTTTAACAGGCTTGATTTTCCAGCATTGGGTGCACCAAGAATAACAATCTGAAACCCTTCACGCAGCCGCTCTCCGCGCCGGTTATCGGCCAGGTGGGCAGCAATTTCCCCGCCGATCCGATCCAGATCGCCGCGCAGCACCGCAACAATACCGTCGGGCAGATCTTCGTCGGGAAAGTCAATATCAGCTTCGATATGGGCAAGAGCCCGCATCAGGCGCAAGCGCCAGTCTTCGTAAAGCCGGCCCAGTTCCCCAGCCATTTGCCGTACGGCCTGGCGACGCTGTGCTGCGGTTTCGGCATCAATCAAATCGGCAATGCCTTCGGCTTCCGTCAGGTCCATTTTACCGTTCTGAAAGGCACGGCGGCTATATTCCCCCGGCTCTGCCAATCGCAAACCGGGCTGACGACCAAGGCATTCCAGCACGCCCTCGATCACCGCCCGCCCGCCATGCACATGCAGTTCCACCACATCTTCACCGGTAAAACTGGCCGGGCTTGCAAAATACAGGGCAATGGCATCGTCCAGCCGTTCACCACTCTGCGGGTCGGCGATGGGCGCATACACCGCCACACGCGGTTTGGGCGGCGTTTTACGGCCCAACAGCGCACATAAGACCGGCAGTGATTGCGGACCCGACAGGCGTATAACCGCAACGCCTGCCCGGCCTGCACCGCTAGACAGGGCAAATATCGTATCAATCATGGGGGTAGGACCGTGCAAAACCATATTCCGTATCCTGGCAGTGTAAAAAATGGCCGCCTGTTTGGCGGCCTTTGTTAAATCTTACTGATCAGGTTGCAATTGCAATCGTTCAACCACCCGGCCTTCTATCAAATGTGTTTGAAGAATTTCCTCGATGTCATCCTGATTTTCATAGTGGTACCAGGTTCCCTGAGGATAAATCACCATTACCGGTCCCAGTTCGCAACGGTCCAGGCAACCGGCCGTGTTGACCCTGGTTTCAGGTAATCCCAGTTCCTTAACCCGAACCTTCATATAATTGCGCAGCCGGGTTGCTCCTGCAGCCTGACAACATCCACGTGGATGCCCCTCTGGCCGCTCATTTTGACACACAAAAATATGGGACTGATAAAAATGTTCTGTATCACTCAAGTCCGGTCAATCCTTCTTCATGGGGCCACCATTGTTAAACTGGTTCCAGAATGCCTTTTGCATCTGTTCCCAGTTTTGCATTCCCTGCGGCAACCATGTTTTTAACATGGTTTCCGGGTCCATCGCCTGCAGATTGGCCTTCATCCGGTCTTCAATTTCCTTCATCAGGGCCTGCTGCATCGGCTGGACATCGGGCAATCCGAAAAATGTGCGTAACTCTTCCGGACTGCAATCGATATCAACTGAAATTTTCATAACCAAACCTCCTGACTGACCCGTTTTTATTTTATGACAATGGCCGTTTACAAAAGCTGAAAACGGCACTTTTTTGCTATTGCCAGACTTTATCCCTGGCCCATCTTCGTCGCATTTCCTTTATATGGCAATTGTGCAAAGCATTTTCCTTTCTTTTCAATAGTTTTGACCCTATTTTATGAAAATAAGAATTTGCGAATTTACCTTTTTCAATGTGGCGGTGCCCTATCGACGCCACACTGAAGGGCAACCCTGAACGCAATCAAACCAGCTTGGGACAGCATGTGATTATGGATTTTGGACGCAACAATCTGGGTCAGGAAACCAGCCCCTATCTTTTGCAACACCAGACAAATCCGGTCCATTGGCAACCATGGTCTGAACAGGTGCTTGCCGCCGCACAGGCCGCAAACAAACCCGTTTTATTATCGGTGGGTTATGCCGCCTGCCATTGGTGCCACGTTATGGCCCATGAAAGTTTCGAGGATCCCGAAATCGCCGCGCTGATGAACGATCTGTTCATCAATATCAAACTTGACCGCGAAGAACGCCCGGACCTTGATGCCCTGTATCAAAACGCACTGGCGTTACTGGGCCAACAGGGTGGCTGGCCGCTAACCATGTTTCTCACCCCCAAAGGTGAACCCTTTTGGGGCGGAACCTATTTCCCCAAGCACGCCAAATACGGTCGGCCGGGATTTGACGATGTTTTAAATTCCATTGCCAATATCTATAACAGCGAACCCGAAAACGTCGCCCATAACGTCAAGCAGATAAATACAGCCCTGATGCGTATGAATACGGCACGAAGTGGCGATGTACCCCTGCTTGAAACGATTGACGAATTTGGCAAAAGCTGCCTGCAATTAATGGATCTGGAAAATGGCGGTACCAAAGGTGCTCCCAAATTCCCCCAACCCACGCTGCTGGCATTTTTATGGCGAACAGCGGCACGCACCCGCGACGAAAACCTTCAAAATGCCGTCACTCTGACGCTGGATCGCATGTCACAGGGCGGCATTTATGACCATCTGGGCGGCGGTTATGCCCGCTATAGTGTCGATGACCAATGGCTGGTGCCGCATTTTGAAAAGATGCTCTATGACAATGCCTTGCTGATCGAAATGCTGTGCGATGCCTGGCGTGTCACTGCCAATCCGCTTTATGCCCAACGGATAGAAGAAACCATCGACTGGATCCTGCGCGAAATGCGGGTTTCCGGCGGGGCGTTTGGCGCCAGCCTTGACGCGGACAGCGAAGGCGAAGAAGGCAAATTTTATGTCTGGAACGCATCCGAAATCTCCGGTTTGTTAAACACCGCAGGTGTAAGCCTGTTTAATCGTTATTACGATGTTACACCGGCAGGCAACTGGGAAGGCCACACCATCCTGAATCGCACTTCATCAGGCTTGACACTGGCAGACCATGACGCCGAAGCAGCCCTTTCCAATATGCGCCAAACCTTGCTGGCAAGCCGTGACAAACGCATCCGCCCGGGGTGGGATGACAAGGTTCTGACTGACTGGAATGCGATGGCAATTGCAGCCCTGTGCGAAGCCGCAATGACGTTTCGGCGTTCCGAATGGCTGGATTACGCCAAACTGGCCTATAATTTCATCCGAAAAACCCTTGGCAACAACGATACGTTATTGCACAGCTATCGGGCCGGCCGGGCGCAACATGCCGGTATGCTCGAAGATTATGCCCATATGATTCGCGCCGCCTTGCGACTTTTTGAAATTTCAGGTTCTGCATCCTATCTGCGCGATGCCATCAGCTGGGCCGAACAGGTGGAAAACCAGTTTGTCGACCATAAACAAGGTGGATATTTTCAATCTGCCGCCAACAGCAACGACCTGGTCGTACGCAGCAAACCGGCTACAGATGGCGCTGTTCCCTCGGGCAATGGCATTATGGTGCAAAACCTTGCCAGGCTTTATGCACTAACCGGTGACCAGCGGTATCAAACACGCGCCGAAACGACCCTGGCCTGCTTTGGTGGCCGTCTGCGTGACCAGTTTCCCTCCATGCCGGGCCTGTTGCTCGGCGCGGAAATGCTGCAAAATACAGTACAAATTGTTATTCTCGCATCTATTGGCAGCGCAGAATTATACGCCATGCGCCGGGCCGTTTTTGCCACCTACCTGCCTAACCGGGCGCTCACAATTCTGGGCGACGAGCATGACCTTCCCCAAAACCATCCTGCTTTTGGCAAAACCCGCATAAATGGCAAGGCAACCGCCTATATTTGTCGCGGTCCCGTATGCTCCGCCCCGATTACCGATATCGATGCACTGGCCAAGTATCTTGATGAAATTGCAAAGGGCGAAGATCCGGCCTGAGAGACAGCCTCCTTTTCACCAATTAACCTTGCGACACAAAGGATAAAAACGGCATATAAAGCAATTGAACGTGGTTTTAATGCCGATATTTTCCGCCAACAGGAGCCAGAACAATGCCACAGATATCCTTCAACAGCCCTGTTGGCGCGCTGACAATTTTTGAATTTGACGATCAGATTGTGTCGCTGGACTGGGGGTTTGTCGAAGATATGGAGCCAAGCCCGGTACTTAACGAAGCAAAGTCACAAATTAACGCCTATTTCGCCCGCAAGCTGGACCGCTTTGACTTGCCACTCGCACCTGGTGGAACAGCTTTTCAGGCCGCTGTATGGGCTGCCATGTGCGAAATTCCGCTAGGACAAACAGCCACGTATCAGGACCTCGCCCGCGCCGCAGGCTCCCCAAAGGGATTTCGCGCTGTTGGCATGGCCTGCGGTAAAAACCCTATCCCAATCGTGATTCCCTGCCATCGCGTCCTTGCCACCGGTGGCAAACCGGGCGGATATTCGGGTGACGGTGGCCTGGAAACCAAGGAAATATTGCTGAAACTTGAAGGCGTTGACTTGTACCCTGCTTCAAAAACCCGCAATCAAACAGAACTTGATCTTTGATTGGACTATACTTTTAGGCTGAAGATAATATCTTAATTTTCAAAATAACCCGTAAAAGTCAGGTATATTTTTGAAAATTGATCAAATGCATATATCTATTTTCATCACAAATTTTGTGATTTTCCGGCTTCGCCACAATCTATATCCCTTCCTTATCGGCGGGCTACCTCGCTGTCGTTATGATACCCGGCGAAAATCCAGCTTTTAAAAATCAGGCTCCGCCATTACTGGCGTGCCAGGCACGAACGTCACGGCTGATCGCATCAAAACGGTCACTTAAGTTCTGGCTTACAGCGCGGCACGGGGTAACAACAGCTTCCGCCCAATCGACATATCCTAAAATCTGGCTTTGGTCCCAACCTAGCGGGGTGTCGGTCAACATTGCCCCGACATTCGCAATTTTATCGGCCAAACGCACCAGCTTTGCATCATTGCTCAGTTCCGGTGCCTGCTTAATTTGCATTGCCTTGCGCTCGTCGCGGGGCAATGCTTTGTCGTCGCTCACCTCCAAAACGATATTGGCAATATTTTCATTAAAGCAGGAGGCAATTTCACCGTGCGTTGCACCGCAATCCTCGATCACGTCATGCAATATGGCCGCACATAATACATCTTCGGCGGTGTCTGGTTCGCATTCGACAATTAAACGCGAAACTTCAATCGGATGATTAATATAGGGTTCCCGGGCAGGTCCCTTGCGGCGTTGATCACGATGGGCACGGGCGGCAAAATCGACAGATTTTAAAAGAAGCTGCATGTTCCTGACGGTCATTGTGAATAATTAATCACAGCGTCCCATGCCTTGGCAAAAGCTGCAAGTCCCGATCCACCCATATCCGGTTCAATACCAGCATCGCCCCCCCCTGCCCTGTTAAAGATGAAGCGGTAAAACGGCGAAGTATCGCCCAAATGTTTCCCGTGAAACATTTCTTGCCAACATGAACACAAAAAAAACGGAGCCCGATGAAGACTCCGTTCTAATCTGCCTGGATCAATATACCAGATATTCCGACAACAACGTTTTATCCGTTCATCGAATCGAAGAAATCATCGTTATTCTTGGTCGATTTAAGTTTACCAAGCAGGAATTCCATCGCGTCCTGCGGCCCCATCGGGTTGAGGATACGGCGCAGAACCCACATTTTGGAAAGCTCGCTTTTGCCAACCAGCAATTCTTCCTTACGGGTACCCGATTTAAGGATATCAATCGCCGGGAAGATACGCTTGTCAGCCAGTTTCCGATCAAGAATAAGTTCGGAGTTACCCGTACCCTTGAATTCTTCAAAGATGACTTCATCCATACGCGAACCGGTATCGATCAGCGCGGTTGCGATGATGGTCAGCGAGCCACCCTCTTCGATATTACGAGCGGCACCAAAGAAGCGTTTCGGGCGCTGCAGGGCATTTGCATCCACACCACCGGTCAAAACCTTGCCTGAGCTTGGGACAACGGTGTTGTATGCACGCGCCAGACGGGTGATCGAGTCGAGCAGGATGACAACATCATGCTTGTGTTCGACCAGACGCTTGGCCTTTTCCAGCACCATTTCCGTCACCTGAACGTGACGCTGCGCCGGTTCGTCAAAGGTCGAACTGATCACTTCGCCTTTTACCGAACGGTCCATGTCAGTCACTTCTTCCGGGCGTTCATCAATCAGAAGAACGATCAGATAGGCTTCCGGATGGTTTTCCTCGATCGCATGGGCAATATTTTGCAGCATCACGGTTTTACCGGTGCGCGGCGGTGCCACGATCAGGGCGCGCTGGCCTTTACCCAATGGCGACACAAGTTCGATCACCCGGTTGGTGATGTCCCTGTTATTGCCGTCCTGGTCCAGATTGCGCTCCATTTTCAGGGGCTGATCCGGGTAAAGCGGGGTCAGGTTATCGAAATTGATGCGATGACGGACTTTTTCCGGCGCATCAAAATTGACCTTGTCGACTTTTAACAGGGCAAAATAACGTTCACCTTCCTTGGGCGAGCGAATTTGTCCTTCCACAGTATCACCGGTACGCAGGCCAAATCGGCGAACCTGGCTTGGCGAGACATAAATATCATCCGGTCCAGCCAGATAGTTGGCTTCCGGGCTCCGCAAAAAGCCGAAGCCATCGGGCAATACTTCCAGGACACCCTCGCCATAAATAGCGTGGTCGTTCTCTGCAAGCTGCTTGAGAATGGCAAACATCAGCTCCTGCTTGCGCAAGGTGCTGGCATTTTCGATTTCGAGCTCTTCCGAAAGGGCAAGAAGCTCGGTCGGAGATTTAAGTTTCAGGTCCTGGAGATGCATATGTGCGTATGATGATCTGTGATTGCCGGGGAAAGGGCGAATAGGTCAGGAGGGGCGATTTTTGAGTGCAGTTTTCTATGCCGCATTAAAGAACACGACGTTAAAATACCGAAAATAAACCGCTGATTGCTTAAGGTAGGAATGTTTCGTGCAAGAGTGACGAAACATGAGAAACAGATAACGCCGATCCGACAATTAGTCAAACCGGTTTGGTCCAAACGGCCACCGTCATTGTGATTGAGGTCACACTGGCAGGCTTTTTCAACCGCGTTCCTGCACAATTCGCAAGATTCGCGTCAATTGATCCTGATTTAATCCCGCAATACGTTCGGCCAGCAGATTGGCAAGCTCCGTCGCAGCAGGTTCAAGGCCAGCGGTATCAACTGTCACTTTGGGATGAGACAATTGCGCCAGACGCTTTATCTCATCGACTTCATCCCAAATCAAATTAAAATAACCACAAATTTGCTGAACCAGCCCCGGGCTTGGTCGGCCGCGGTGCCCATGCTCCAATGCAGACAAATAGGCAGGCGACAATTGCAGCGCATTTGCCATTTCTGTCAGGGTTACATTCTGGCGCGTTCGCAATTCGCGAATGCGATTGCCAAAAGGTGTCACACGCGTCTCCGTTTCAACAAAACATAAAAGGCACCTGCCCCGCCATGCCCGATCTGCGCCTGGCTTACCGCCAATATATGCGGGCGCAGACGCGGCGCGCTTAGCCATTGCGGCAATCGTTGCCTCAACAAACCGGTCCGGCCATATTCATCAGCCCGGCTGCCTTTACCCGTAATCACCAGCACACACCGTTTATCACTACGCCAGGCGCTTTCAATAAACGCATTAAGGGCATGGTGCGCCACCTCCTGGGTCATACCATGCAAATCGATCCGACCTTCAATCGCCATGCGGCCTTTTTTGAATTTATCGGCAGTCGATTTGTCAATTCCGGCCGTTTTGCCAGTTTGCAAGTCTTCCAGGCCTTTGGCCCGGGCACCGGGTTTCCGATCGGCATCGCGGGCAGATGGCAAATTACGCGCCAAACGGGTTGCTTCAGACCGGGCAATTTCCTCGCCTAGCGAGGCAGTTGGCGGCAAAGCCGTTTCGCCCCCCGTTATCGTGGCTTCTGTCCCTACTGCATCTGCAAACGCGCTGGCATCTTCATCGCTTAACCCCTTGCGGCGCGCACGCAAAGGCGCAACATCACGGGTAAAAGCCTGCCATAGGGCTTTTTCCGACTCAGTTACGTTACGGCGCTTTCGGTGGTTCTTGCGATCTGTCATCGGCTAACATATAGCCGCATTGTTTTAAAAATGCACCGCCGGGAAACAGTAAAATCATACGAAATTGACCAAAAATCAGGTCAAAACGGCATAGATCATCAAAAAAACCGGCAGGCAGAGCCACCGGTTTTCATGATTTGATAAAATTACCCACGCGACATATGCATCAATTCCGCGCCAACTGCCCGTTTTCACAAATTAATCAGGCTGGGCAACGGGCGTCTCACCAGTATCATCAACCAGAATAATATGCAGGCGGCGCGGGCCATGCGCCCCCAACTGCAAAGTCTGTTCAATATCACCGGTACGTGATGGGCCAGTCACCCACAAAAATGTACGGGGCATTGTCCCCCGGCCCTGACTTTGCCGTTGCAACCCCCACACTTCTTCATAAGTGCCCACAATCTGGCTGGCGCGAATCACAACGATATGGGTATCGGGCAGCATATTAAGCGTATAGGGCTGATCCGGCCCGGATCGCAGCATCAGGCTGCCGGTTTCTGCCACACCCGCAAAAGCCGGCGTCACACTCACCAGATCCAGCGGCCCGGCAACGCCAGACGATATTTCCAGCGTCGTCTTATCCCAGTCCAGCCCGGTAATAAACGAGTCCGGTGCCAGGCGCACCACCGCGGGCTGGTTATGCTCGGCAAGATATCGCGAAACCTCGCCCACAATAGCCTCGCTATTTTCAATCCGGCTAACACTGGCATTCACATCCCCGGCCATTTTGACAAACAGGTCCAATTGCTGGTCATGGGGGATTTGCGCGCGGGCGGGCGTAATGTTGCGTGGCGGGTTGCCAAGCCGGGCAACAACCTCGGCCGGGGCATCCTGCGGGCTAGTATCGCGGCCCAGATTTTTGCGAATCCGCCCTAAAATGGCATTTCGCGATGACGATGATGACTGGTTCATTTACGGCTCCGGGATCAGGCTTTTTTCGCGGCTTGCTGTTCCGCCCAAAGCTGTTTGAATGTTTTACCCTGCGGGGCTGGCAAATCGCGAATGTCAGTCCAGCCACGCGCCAGCGGCAATTTATGAATGGCGCGCTTGCGGCCCCCCATTGATTTTAGAACTTTGGCGGCAAAACCGGTGGTAAGCTGATACAATTTTGGTCGGCTGGCCATCCAGGCCCAGGCCTGAATGCCGAACCGCATTGATTGCGGACCCAAATGTTTTTCAAATTCGCGTTCGCGCCAATGGCGCATCATTTTTGGCAAAGGAATGCGCATCGGGCATACTTCTTCGCATTTGCCACAAAAAGTCGATGCATTGGGCAAATGCCCGGCTTCGTCCACACCGATAAGGGACGGTGTTAGAACCGACCCCATCGGCCCCGGATAAACCCAGCCATAAGCATGGCCGCCCACCGCCCCGTAAACCGGACAATGGTTCATACAGGCGGCACAGCGAATACAGCGCAACATTTCCTGAAATTCGGTGCCCAGCATGTTGGACCGGCCATTATCAAGCAAAATCACATGATATTCTTCTGGTCCGTCAAGGTCTTCGCCCCGGCGCGGACCCGTTGAAAATGTAGTATAAGACGACATTTCCTGCCCGGTGGCCGAGCGGGCAAGAACCCGCAAAATCGTTGAAGCATCTTCAAGGGTTGGCACCACCTTTTCCAGGCTGGCAATCGCGATATGCACCTTGGACAGCGTCTGGGTTAAATCGCCATTGCCTTCATTGGTGACAATCACCGACGTCCCGGTTTCCGCGATCAAAAAATTGGCGCCGGTAATGCCAATATCGGCTGCAAAAAAATGCTCGCGCATCACTTCGCGGGCTTCATCAAGCAAATCGCGCGGTTCATCAAGCGGACGGTTAATATCGCGCCCTTTGTGGGTTTCACGGAAACTGTCTGCCACCTGTTCCTTATGAACGTGAATGGCCGGGGCAATAATATGGCTTGGTGGTTCGTTGCGCAGCTGAATGATATATTCGCCAAGATCGGTTTCAACGACCTTCAAATCCTGCTTTTCCAAAAAGGCATTCAGGCCGATTTCCTCGGAAATCATTGACTTGCCCTTAAGGACCGATTTGGCTTCTTTATCCTGGCAAATTTTCAAAACCGTTTGCCGGGCTTCCTCGGCATCAGCACACCAGTGCACATGGCCGCCATTGGCAATCACATTGGCTTCAAACGCTGTTAAATAATGGTCCAGATTGGCCAGGGTATGATTTTTAATATCGCGCGCGGCGTCACGCAGTTGCTCAAATTCCGGCAATTGGGCAATGGCAGCGGTGCGTTTATCCTTGAACCCGGTTTTCAAACGGCCAAGGGCACGCTGCAAACTGGCATCATTTAAAGCATCATGGGCGTTTTGTTTGAAATTGGGCGATGTCGAATGTTCCATGACTTAGCCCTTCTCCGATCCGGCAATGCCAGGGGCTGCCATTGTCATATCCGCCAAAACCTCGGCCACATGGCGAACTTCAATGTCCGAGCCTTCACGGCGCAGCTTGCCTGCCATATTCATCAAACAGCCCATATCCCCGGCCAGCAGCATGTCGGCGCCACTGTTTTTAATATCGGTGGTTTTATCGCCCACCATTTTCCCGGAAATTTCAGGATATTTGACGCAAAAAGTGCCCCCAAAACCACAACAGGTTTCAGATTCCTGCAATTCGTTAATCGAAAGGCCCTTTACGGAGCGCAGCAATTTGCGCGGCTGTTCCTTAACCTTTAATTCGCGCAAGCCCGAACAACTGTCATGATAAGTGATGCTGCCATCAAAAGCAGCGGCAACACCATCAAGTTTCATAACATCGGTTAAAAACGATACCAGTTCCCAGGTTTTTGCCGCCAAAGCCTTGACCGGTTCTGCCAGTTCCGGGTCATTGGCAAATAATTCAGGAAAATGCTTGATCATCATACCCGCGCACGAACCGCTAGGGGCGACCACATAATCATGATCAGCAAACATCGCGATCAGGGGCTTTGCCACCTTGCGCGCCGATGCCAAATCGCCCGCATTAAAGGCAGGCTGACCACAACAAACCTGTTCCATCGGCACATCAACAACACAACCGGCTTCTTCAAGCAGCTTAACCGCCGAAAAACCGACCGTTGGGCGAAACATATCAACCAGACAGGTCACAAACAGACCAACCCGGGGCTTGGACGTGGACGACGGCGCGAAAGACATCCTGGTTCCCTCTCTGATAGGCACATTGGCAAACATGATTTGCGGGATCTGTTTGCTCTATTGCCAAAAACATCTAACTGGTATTACCAATTTTAAAAACCATGGTCCAGCACTTGATGAGCAACACCATGACCATTTAACTGGTACCAACCAAAAATGCACACAGCCCTAGCGATAGGCCAAACCGTTAAATCTCTCATTTTTTCAAAATAGGATTAAATAGAAATTCTTATTTAAAATATAAAACTATTCGACATCAATACAGCCAACATTACGGTTGGCGGGGTCCTGAATGGCCTGAATAAAATCACTTTCAGGATTGGCGTTCAGGTCAAAACCCATACGCATTCTTAAAAAACGCCCACTACGATAAAATTCATCGAGGCTGTTTTGCAATTTATCGACATCTGTTTGCGGGCTATCCTTGCTTAACGCAAAATACAAATAACAAACGCGGTAACTGGCTAGGCGGCCGACATTTTGTACGGCTGCGTTTTCGGCATCACTTTTTAAAAAACCAAGCGGTGAAGCCCCCATCGCCAGCACATCTACCCGATCTGCCAACAGCATCGCCAATAACTGATCATCGCGTTGAACGGCAACAATATCTTTTACGCCGCGCAATTTCAGATAATTTTCCCGGGCCGATCCCATCGCCACACCAATACGGGCTGACTTGAAAATATCCCCTGGTTGACGGTGCGCCCAACCAGCATTTTTCAACCCGTATAAATTCCATACCGTCCGGCTCACCGGACCAACCCATTTCAAATCATCTTCACGATCTGTGGTGCGGGTTGTTGGATAAATAACATGGCGCGGTCCATAAATCGTTTCCTGATAGGCACGCTTCCATGGCTGTTGATCCTGTTCGATAAAGGGCAAACCTGCATTTTTGAAAACGGATCGTGCCAGTTCGTCAAAAAACAACTGTTCAGGACGGCCTTCATCAGCATTGTTCGGGTAACTTTGATGCAGAACATACGGGATCGTATTTGAAACTGATGGTGCTTCTGCCAATGCCGTTCCGATAAAACCACACAACATCAGAACAACTATAAAACCAGCCCGTCCAGCCAGACAAAAAAGCTGACCCTTTTTTTGCCCCATCATCCCCACCCCGAATAATGTCTGCTATTTCAACCAGACCGCATCTTTAATTTTTTCGCTGATATATGCCTGATGTGCCGAGATTTCCTCGGGCTTGGCTGCATGTGGACGCGGAGCCCGAAACGGCTTGGCCGATGTACCAGCCCGCATCCCTTCGTCATTGTTCGCCTGTCCCTGCCCATTGGTATCAAGAATTAACCCATGTTGGCGCCCGCCCAGTAATTCCAGATACACCAGTGCCAGCAAATCGGAGTCAAGCAAGGCACCGTGCAAGGTACGATTGGAATTATCAATTTTAAACCGGCGGCACAGTGCATCCAGACTAACCGGGGATCCCGGAAATTTCTTGCGTGCCATTTGCACGGTATCAATCGCCCGGTCATTGGCGATCAGCGGCTTGTTCAGCCAGCCCAGTTCCGCATTCAAAAACTTCATATCGAAGGCGGCATTATGAATAACCAGCTTTGAATCATCGCCGATAAATTCAATAAAATCATCAACCACTTCGGCAAAAACCGGCTGCTTTGCCAAAAATTCATCACCCAATCCATGCACGTCAAAGGCTTCCTTGGGCATGCTGCGCTGCGGATTGATATATTGGTGATACTGTTTGCCGGTCGGCATATGATTGATCAGTTCGATACACCCGATTTCAACCAGCCGATGGTCTGAATAAGGGTCAAGGCCGGTGGTTTCCGTATCGAGAACAATTTCACGCATGTCAGGTCCGTTTATTCCGGTTGTTCAAGTACGCGATAATGGACTGAATGGATCGAAATGTCACCGCACGACCCAACCCAGTAGGAATAATAAAATCCGCCCGGCGACGTTTGTCATAATCTGGCACCTGTTTTTGTAAAATTCCGGTGAATTTCTGTTCGTTCATACCCTCCCGGCGCAACACACGCTGGCGTTGAATAAACGCCGGCGCCGATACGACCGCCACATGGTCACAGTTTTTGTCACCACCGGTTTCAAATAATAACGGAACATCCAGCACAACCAGCGCATATCCCACCCGCCGGCAATTGCGAATAAAGGCATCGCGTTTGGCACGAATTAACGGGTGCAAAATTCCTTCAAGCCGGGTTAATGCATCGGCATTGCCAAAAACATGTCCCCCCAAAAGGTGCCGGTCAATTTTACCCCCCACAATCACATCAGGAAACAAACTGGCGATCTCGTCAAATGCTGCGCCACCTGGCATTGTTAAATTATGGGCATTGGCATCGGCGTCATAAACCTGCACTCCAAGATAGCGAAACATGCCCGCTGCCGTCGATTTTCCCATACCGATTGATCCGGTCAGGCCAAGAATAACCATTTTGGAAATATCCTTTGTTCTTAAACCGGCGAAAGAACGAATTCGCACAATTCCGGCGTCACAACAGGATCAATGCCAAACCATTTATGAAATCCCGGCCGCGCCTGATGCAATAACATGCCCAGGCCATCCACCACCCTGTTGCCACGGGCCTCGGCCTGTAACAGAAGGTCCGTTTTCAATGGCGCATAAACGATATCGGTCACCACAGCATTTTGTCCCAAACCATCCAGGTCAATGTTCAATGCCGGTTGCCCGACCATGCCCAAACTGGTGGTGTTTACCAGCAAGGCAGCATCACAAAGGGTTTCCTTGCCAATTGGCCAATCCACCACAGTGACACGATCATCACCAATTTCACGGGCCAAATCATGGGCACGGCTGGCAGTTCGATTAGCCAGGCGAATTTGCGGGCAATTTTCATCCAATAACGACACAATAATTGCTCGCGATGCGCCCCCTGCGCCCAACACAACCGCCGGGCCGGATGAAAAATCGATATCAGGCACATGCTGACGCAAATTTTCGATAAACCCGAAACCATCGGTATTATCGCCGTGAATTTTACCATCGGCCAAAAATGTAACAGTATTTACCGCGCCAATGCGTTTCGCCCGATCGGTTAATTCATCACAAACGGCAAAAACAGCCTGTTTATGGGGAATGGTTACATTAACCCCGGCAAACCCCAAATCCCGCAGGGATTTAACCGATACCGCAAAATTTTCCGGGGCAACAGGCAATGGCATATATGTGCCATCAATACCGTATTTTACCAGCCAATAGCCCTGTAACCGCGGCGATTTTGAATGGGAAACAGGCCATCCCATAACACCGGCCAGCCGGGATGTACCAGTTAATGTCTGTATCGATACCGGGTTATTCATTTATCGTTTTCCGCTTCTTTGGGCAAATTCGGGTTGTCAGGATTAAAAGGATCAAATCTATGCTTTTAAAATTCCATGATCGCGTAAAAACCCGATCAGAGGCAAAAGCGGCATCCCCAGAACGGTAAAATAATCGCCCCTTATCTCGGTAAATAACTGTGCGCCCAAACCTTCAAGTTGATAGCCGCCAACACATTGAAAAATGTCTTCACCAGCAGCATCAAGATACCATTCCAGCCATTCATCACTGAAATTGCGCATGGTTAAATGGGCGGTATCAATTTTGCCCCAAATCCGCGAACCTTCCTTATAAACCACAGCCGCTGACACCAGTTGATGGCGCTTGTTACGCAGGGCTCGCAATTGTGCTCTTGTCTGATCACAATCGGTTGGTTTGTCAAACCACACCCCATTGCATTCCAGCATTTGATCAGCAGCGATCACAATGGCGTCGGGTCGCTGGCGATACATCCGCAAGGCTTTCATTTCTGCCAGGGTTTCGGCGGCTTCCATCGCCGATGCGCCTTCGGCTTTCATCGCCTGCTTATAACCATCTTCGTCAATCATCGACGCAACGGCTTCACAATCTATCCCGGCATTTTGCAACATTTGCTGCCGGGCCTTGCTGCTTGATGCCAAAACAAGACGGTTCATTCATTTTCCTCCCGGCGGTCGTTTAATGTCGCCATAATCATTGCTGCTGTTTCTTCAATGGATCGGCGGGTTACATTGATAATCTTCCAGCTGCGTTCGGTAAAATAACGCCGTGCCTGAAAAACTTCGGCACGAACAGCAACCGGATCAACATAATCACCGCCCTCGCCCCGTTCGATTTGGCGTAAACGGTTTTTACGAATGGAAACCAGTTGATCCACATCCTTGATCAGGCCGATTACCAGCGGGTTTTTCAACTGGTCAAGCTCTGGTGGTAACGGACAACCCGGCACAAACGGAATGTTTGCCGTTTTGATCCCGCGATTGGCCAAATAAACCGATGTTGGTGTTTTTGATGTACGTGATACGCCAACAATCACCACATCAGCTTCTTCCAGGTCCCAGGTTGCCTGCCCGTCATCATGGCTCAGAGCATAATCAATCGCTTCAATGCGATTAAAATAATCCTCGTCCATTTTATGAAGGGCACCAATGCGCCCACGTGATTGCTGACCCAAATATCCAGCCATCATGGTGATGGTTGTATCAAGAACATGACTATGAGGTACCTGCATTCGACGGCAGCCTTCTTCCAGCTTGCGGCGAATTTCACTGTTAAAAACTGTATAAAGAACAATCCCGGGATGACGTTCAATATCGGCAAGAACCCGGGCAAGCTGGGCATCGGTTCTGATCAGGGGCCAAACATGTTCATGGGCCTGAACATCGGGAAACTGCGCTACACAGGCACGGGCGACCCCGTCCACGGTTTCACCTGTTGAGTCAGAAACAAGGTGCAGATGAAAAATGCTGGTTTGGTCGCTCATATCTGCTCCATCGCGAATGCCTGTTTTTTACGCACTAAAAAATCGCTTTTTCCAGAATCGGAGTCGGGCCTGTGGATAAATGTGCATAACGGGTGCGACTCCGGCAAAATTCATCAGACAAATTTTATCCTCAACCCTTTACAATTTTCCTCAAACCAGTTGTCCCGCTATGGATAACCGGAAAATTTTTTACCTGATAGCAGGGATAACGGGCACAAAACCAGTTTAATCCCCACTATCCCCATTATTCAAAATTGTCTTTTCCCAAGGTAGAGCCTAAGAGTCGTTCGGAGTCGTCCCCAGTTTTCCCCAAGATTGATTGCGACGGATCAATTTATCCGAGTCGCAATGTGGATAAGATGTGAACCAAATTTAATCCCGGTTATCCACAGGCATCCACTAACAAACAACATCCTTTTTTATTTAAAGTGGTTTTGTTAGAGAGACGGTGGAAAAAACGCATGGATAGGCCACGACCCATTTCGGACATCGTGGACCGGGGATCGAAAAACAGGAACTGGACAGACATATGCCTAACCAAAAAAAACTGTTTCTGCGTGCGTTAGCTGGCGAAACACTGCCAACGCCACCTATCTGGCTTATGCGTCAGGCAGGACGTTATTTGCCCGAATATCGCGCTACCCGCAGCGAAGCAGGCTCGTTCCTCGATCTATGCTATAACCCCGATCTGGCCTGCGAGGTTACATTACAACCTTTGCGCCGATATGACTTTGATGCTGCCATTCTGTTTTCCGACATTCTGGTCATCCCACAGGCGCTAGGCCAGCATTTGGCCTTCAAGCAGGGGGAAGGCCCCCAATTGGACCCTATTCGCGACCAGGCAGGCCTTACACGCCTGAATATCGATGGTATTCACGATGTGCTGGGTCCCATTTACGAAACAGTTGCCAAATTATCCTCTGCCATTCCTGAGCATACCACACTTATTGGCTTTGCCGGTGCCCCCTGGACCGTTGCGACCTATATGGTTGAAGGTAAAGGCAGCAAGGATTTTGCCAATATTCGCCGGTTTGCCTATGGCGATCCTGACGGTTTTTCAAAACTGATCGACATTCTGGTCGAAGCAACCACCCAGTATCTGTTAGCTCAGGTCAAGGCGGGGGCCGAAACCATCCAGCTATTTGAAACCTGGGGCGGAGTGTTATCAGAAAACGGCTTTCATCGCTGGGTGATCGAACCAACCCGTAAAATCGTGCAAAGCATCAAGGCTGAATATCCGGATATGCCGATCATTGGCTTTCCAAGGGGAGCCGGTTTGCATTTATTGGATTTCAAAAACCTGACTGGTGTGGATGCGGTTGGCCTTGATAGTGGTGTTCCATTGAAATGGGTTGCCGAAAACCTGCAAAAGCTGGGCCCGGTTCAGGGTAACCTTGACCCGATGTATCTGATTACCGGGGGCGATGAAATGCTGGCCGAAACCCGCCGTATTTTAAAAACCCTGGGCAAGGGTCCGTTCATTTTTAATCTTGGTCACGGCATTACCCCGGAAACATCGCCGGAAAATGTTGGAAAGCTGGTGGATTTCATCCGCAAGGGCGCATGATTTCTTTAATCAATGAAATCCATTGAAAAAATCAATTCGTAATCAAAGCAGACTTGATTGCTTTTAGGAATTGTACCCGTCATCCTTCGTGCCGGATGACGGGAGGGATTTTATAAATTAAGGATTTACACCTGTTTTCCGGTTTTCTGGAACGCCAGAAGGATTTTTCGATGCCTGATCATGCTCAAAAAAAACGCGCCATCATTCTGTTTAATCTGGGTGGTCCCGACAGCCCCGAAGCTGTAAAGCCGTTTTTGTTCAATCTGTTCAATGACCCGGCAATTATCAGCTTGCCTAATCCGTTTCGTTATTTGCTGGCAAAATTGATTTCATCGCGCAGGGCCCCGGTTGCCCAGGAAATTTATGCGCATCTGGGCGGTAAATCTCCTTTGCTGGAACTTACACAGGACCAGGCCAATGCATTGCAAACCAGTTTGAATGACAGTGATAACGGTTTTGAAAACCGCTGTTTTATTGCCATGCGATATTGGAAACCATTTGCCAGTGAGACTGTAAAACAGGTGAAAGACTGGGGCGCAGACGAAATGATTTTGCTGCCGCTCTATCCGCAATTTTCTACTACCACCAGCGGATCATCTGTAAAGGACTGGAAAGAAGCCTGTAAAACGGCAGGCCTTGCCATTCCAATGAAAACAGCCTGTTGTTACCCAACCAATTCGGGTTTTGTTAATGCAACAGCCGATATGGTCAAGGAAGGGTACGAACGCGCACGGGACCAGAACAAAGGTGTGCCACGTTTGTTATTTTCGGCGCATGGTGTGCCCAAAGCCGTTATTACCAGGCGCAACGATCCTTATCAGTCGCAAATTGAAAAATCGGCACAGGCCGTGGTTGATAAAATGGCTATTCCCGATCTGGACTGGCTGGTGTGTTATCAAAGCCGGGTGGGGCCAATGGAATGGATTGGTCCTTCGACCGAAGATGAAATTAAACGCGCTGGCAAGGATGGTGTGCCATTGGTGATTGTTCCAATCGCTTTTGTGACCGAACATTCCGAAACTTTGGTCGAACTTGATATTGAATATCGCGAAATTGCCGATCATTTGAAAATTCCGGTCTATGAACGGGTAAGAACCGTATGTTCGCATTCAAAATTTATTGCCGGTCTCGTAAACGTGATCGATGAAACGCAAATGGCTCTCGACCAGAACGGTATTGATAATGATAGTGCTCAAACCCGTGGTTGGTGGTGCCCTGATGATCATGTTTGTGCAACTGCACAACAGCCAGGGGCACATCGTTAGTCCGTTTGAATTTTAAAAATCATAACCGAGAGATCGATGGATTTATTTAGCATTATCAAATCATTACACGTCATCAGCGTTATTGCCTGGATGGCGGGAATGCTATATTTGCCCCGGCTTTATGTTTATCATTGCGACGTAACCCCTGGTTCCGAGGCCGATGAAAAGTTCAAAATCATGGAACGGCGTTTGCTTCGCGCCATTATGAACCCGGCGATGATCGCGACCTGGATTTTTGGGGGCTATCTGATTAGCGCAACCGGTGCCATGACCGAAGGCTGGTTTCACGTGAAACTTCTTTGCGTGGTCCTGATGACGATTGTGCATATGGTTTTGTCGAAATATCGTCGTGTTTTTGCTGCTGGTGCCAATACCAAATCCCCAAAATTCTATCGTATTTTAAACGAAGTTCCGACGATTCTGATGATTGTAATTGTGTTTATGGTTATCGGAAAACCTTTCTGATTTTGAAAAAATCGACAAATACGATTTTTCGTCACGGATCAAACATAAAAAAACCCCGCTAAAGACTAGCGGGGTTTTTGCGCATTAGATTATTCATCTATGCTTAAATTCCGATAATCCTGATTAATCAGGCATTGCCAGCCGGGGTGCTTTCAGCAGCCTGGGCATATTTTTTACGGAACAGGTCGGCAAAATCGATCGGATGCATCATCAGCGGCGGGAAACCACCATCTGCGGTCAGATCAGCAACAATTTTGCGGGCATAAGGGAACAGAAGACGCGGCACTTCGATCAACAATACCGGCAGGCGATGTTCATCAGGAACATTCAGGGTAACAACCGCACCATATTGCAAATCGATCACAAAGGCTGTTTTGTCAGCAATTTCAGCTTTGACATCAATTTTCAAAACAACTTCATGCAAACGCTGGTCTTCGGTTGTCCGGGCCTGAACATCAACATCAATGTTGATCTTGGGCTGCTGTTGCAGAGCAACGCTTTCCGGTGCGTTCGGATTTTCAAACGACAAATCCTTGGTATACTGGGCATGAATGGTGATCGGATTGCCAGCTTGCTGTTGTGCTGCGTCCGTGCCTTCTGCACCGGTGGTATTTTCAGCCATTAAAAGATAACTCCCTAATATCTTGGAATTTGGTCAGGAAAAAGCCGTTCAACCCTGACGAAACCAGTTGCCGACGGCCGGTTTATTTCCGACGGGGCACACTGTAATTTTGGCTGAAGGCGGCTTTTTTCTGACACCGTGAGGTTCGGTTCCCGGGTTTTGACAACACGAAAATAACGCCTGATGGCCTAGCATGTCTGGAACAGGTGGGCAAGATCAAGGCAGGCTGTTATGTGGTTTTTAGCAGCACGGGGACATATCCCCTGGCCGGGCCGGGGCAAAGGTTAAGGCAAATTTTTTGACAGGCTGGATTTTAGGGGTTTGACAGAAAAAAGCCGGGCAAAGTTTACCCGGCTTTTGAATTTTTCATGATCAAACGACGTTAAAATCTGCCTGTCAGACGACAGTGGCAGCTTCTTTAGCCGCGTGGTGGCAAATTCTGTTTTGTATCGGTGTCGTCCTTGTCATCAGAATCATTGGCTGATGTGTCTTTTTGCTGATCAAGGTTTTCGTAATCGCCATCAATAACAGGGCCGCCGCCAGGGCCACGTTGCCGGTGCGATCCGCCGGCACTGTTGGTACCGGTTCCGCCAAACGGGTCGTTCTGACGATAAGCCCGGCCACTTGACCCGGCACCAAATGACATGCGCATTTTTCCCGATTTCATCATTTTCAGGATCAATCCGGCGCCAATTACCCGGCGTAGCGGTGGGATGAGTAATAAAAAGCCCATCGTGTCGGTGACAAAACCGGGTGTTAGCAGCAAAATGCCTGCAATCAAAATGCAGACCCCGTCAAACAGCGGGCCGAGGGGCATTTCGCCCTGGTCAAGTTCCTGCTGTGCTTTGGCCAGGGTTTGTAACCCCTGGACCCGCATTAACGATGTGCCCAGAATGGCGGTTAACACGACAATTGCAATGGTCGGCCACAAACCGATCAGTTCGCCCGCCTGAATAAAAACGGCGATTTCGACGATCGGCATCACGACAAAAATGCCAAAAAGAATAAAGCCCATAATTGCTCCGTCTGGCGCTGGCTATTTGTAAATAAACAGAACTCACCAAAAGGCGAAATTCTGCATTAAATGATAACAGATGATAAATCCACGCTGGTGCGATACCGACATAACTGGACGAAAATGCGGCAGCGTGCCAGCCACGCTATGTCGTTTTAGCATGTTTGAAGCTGTTCTGGTGAAGTTGATCACATTTTTCCAAGTTCGATAGTTGCCCTTGCATTCAGATAAGGTCATACCATTTCACGAACACAGGCTGTATGATGGCGGTTGCCGTCCGTCGACACCCCAAAAGCAAGAGTCCGGAATTGCAATATTTTGATATTATTCTTTTTGCGCTGATCGCCATCTTTCTGATTTTGCGCCTGCGTAGTGTGCTGGGCCGTAAAACCGGCAATGAAAAACAGGGACCGACCGATGTTTTCGGGCGGCGTACCCACGAAGATGCCGCTGGTCAAAACCAGAAAGACGGCAATGCTCCGTCGGGTGAAGATAATGTGTATCGTTTACCTGATACCAGCCGAAATTCCGAAACGGAAAATCAGGTATCTAACCCTGCCCTCACCCAGATCCAGCTTGCCGACAGGTCTTTTACCCAGCAGGATTTCCTGAATGGGGCGCGCATGGCGTTTGAAATGATTGTCGAAAGTTTTGCCAAGGGCGACAAGGAAACGTTGAAATCATTGTTGTCGCCGGAAGTTTACAAAAACTTCGCTACAGCAATTGATGATCGTGCCTCCAGTGACGAACATGAAGAAACAACCCTGGTTGGAATTAAGTCCGCCGTTATCCATGATGCCAATGTGGAAGGCCGCACAGCTTATATCACTATTAAATTTGTATCCGAGGAAGTGTCGATTGTTCGGAACAAGGCAGGTGATGTGATTTCAGGTGATCCAAATAACGTGATCGAAGCCGAAGATTTGTGGACATTTGCTCGCAATATGGAAAGTTCCGATCCAAACTGGCAGCTTGTTGCGACCGAAACCCCCGATGATGAAAACTGATATCGGTTTTCCGGGGTTTTAATGATGCAAAGGCGGTTTCCCGAAAGGCGAAGCCGCCTTTTTGATATTTGGTGTTCTTTTTATTTGCCGACATGGCTGGCGCTTTTGGTTTTTTAACCGTTACCACCGACACTGTGCAGATCTGAATTTTGGTTCCGGTTTGTTTAATGGCGGCCTTTTTGATTAAAAAACGATCCCCCTTGCTGTTTGGTGTTTTGCTGGCATTTATGGCGATCATCCTTGTTGGCAGTGCTGTCTGGTTTTTTTGGCCCCGGATTGTCGAATATGTCACACCGCCCGAAAAGCCGGACCATTTAACCCTGTCTCCGGCCCGTTTTAGCGACCTGGATGGCTGGCAAACCGATAACATGCAACCAGCCCTGATTGCCTTTCAACGCTCGTGTGAGCGGATATTAAGGCGGGCAGACGACAAGGATATTGGCCCTGACCCCCGTGTGGGGACGGTGGCGCAATGGCGACCGGCTTGCGAAACAGCACTGGAAATTAATGCCCAAACTGTACGCAGCGAAGATTTGCGCGTTTTTTTCCAAACTGCGTTCAAACCCTGGCGGGCGGGCAATAATAACGATCCCGTAGGATTATTTACCGGTTATTACGAGCCGGAATTGCGCGGCAGTTTAACCCGGCATGACCAGTTTCAAATTCCGCTTTATTTAAAGCCGGATGATATGGTCGATATTGATCTTGGTGCCTTTCGTACGGACCTGAAAGGCCAAAAGGTTGTGGGCCGTGTGACCGGCAAAAAAGTGGTGCCTTATTATAACCGTACCGACATCGAGGCCGGTGCCCTGGCAGATCGTGGTCTTGAACTGGTTTGGGTGGATGATGCGGTTGATGCGTTTTTCCTGCAAATTCAGGGATCCGGCCGGGTGGTGCTTGATGATGGCAATATTTTAAAAGTGGGATATGCCGCTACCAACGGGCAGGCCTATTTTGCTATCGGTCGGGAATTGATCAAACGTGGCGCGTTAACGCCGAAAACCGTGTCGTTGCAAACCATTCGTCAATGGCTGCATGATAACCCCGATCAGGCCGATGACGTGATGAACCTGAACGCCTCCTATGTGTTTTTTCGTCAATTGCCCGGGGATCCTGATGCCGGTCCGATCGGGGCGCAAGGGGTGCCGTTGGAAACGGAACGATCCCTGGCCGTTGACCGGCGCTTTCATGCCATGGGGGTACCGATCTGGCTTGAAACCCGTGATGCAATGAATGCTGATCGTAAGTTTCACCAGCTTATGATTGCGCAGGATACCGGCGGGGCCATTCGCGGGCCGGTGCGGGGTGATATCTTTTTTGGCCCCGGTGAAAAGGCCGCCCTGCATGCCGGGCATATGAACCGGCAGGGGCAAACGTATCTTTTGTTACCGGCCGGTATTTCGATTGATGAATCCCCGTTAAACCGTCAGGATTAACCAGGGAAATTTCAATAAAATAGCAGGCAGGAATCAATGTGATGATTCGTCATATTGTTTTGGTACAGGTGCCCTATCATGCTGACCCGGTTGAAACAGCGGCGGTGTTTTCCGGCATGAAAGAAATTGCCGAAAATGTTGAAGGGATGCTTGGTTTTGTCGGCGGGCGAAACCTTGATAAAGATGGCCTGCATCAGGGTTTCACCCATGCCTTTACCATCGATTTTGTCGATATTGCCGCCCGCGATGCCTATGTGGTCGGGCTTGACGAAAAACAGATCGGTCATCGTCTGACCAAACTGGCGCAAGGCGGGTTGGGTGGCATTATGGTGATGAATACCGCCATAAACAGCACATCGGTAACCGGGCCTAAACGTCCGCGTAAACTTGAAGCCAGTTGGAGCTAAAGCAAATAATTTTTATATAAGTATAATTAATAATATCTAATTTTCAATTATATTGGATTAATATCCGATTTTATCTTGGTTAAGGAACATTGGCATCACCCTGATTTTTTAGCGAAACGCCGATTTTACGTAACATTCGTAGTGGATCGCGCAGGGAACTGCCCAGTTCCGTCAGGCTGTATTCTACTTTGGGCGGAATCTCCGGGTAAATATGACGGCTGATAAATCCGTCCTGTTCCAGCTCCCGCAATTGCTGTGCCAGCATTTTTTGCGAAATTCCGCCAATATTGCGTTCCAGTTCCGAATAACGGCACGGCTGATACGCAAACAATGAAAACAGGATTTCAACCTTCCAGCGGCCAGCCAGCGCGGAAAGGGCATCCGATACATGTTCTGCCGACCCTCCGGCACTAAAACAGGGGCCCTTACCTTTTGGTAAGTTACTGTGAATATTGTGCGTTCTTCCCAATTTCTACCAATCCTTCTATGTGTCAAACCATCATGACACGCGGAGAAGGTTGATGAAATATCGATTATTGGGACGCAATACTGGTGTTGCGGTGTCGCAACTGGCCCTGGGTACGGCACGAATGGGGCGCCTTGAAAATGGTAAAAGTGACCCGGCCGAATCGCAAAAAATCCTGCATCATTTTGCTCATGCTGGCGGCAATTTTATTGATACTTCCAGTGCCTATCAGGGTGGGTTTTCCGAACAGATGGTGGGGGATTTTTTAAACGCATCATCCCGCGATGATTTTGTGATCGCCTCGAAATATTGCCGGACACCTTTAAAGCAACCAGGTGCCGCCACCCATGGCAACCATCGCAAAGCGATGATGGCCGAGGTCGAAGGCAGCCTGAAGCGGCTTAAAACTGACTATATCGACGTTTATTTCGTGCATTTTGACGATAGTATTACACCGATTGCAGAAATGATGCGCGGGCTTGATGATCTGGTACGTGCAGGCAAGGTTTTATATATCGGCCTGTCAAATATGCCGATGTGGCGCCTGGCATCGGCCAACATGCTGGCACAATGGCGTGGTTTGAGCCCGGTTAGTGTGATGCAGATTCAATATAACCTGCTTGAACGGGCCATTGAACGGGAATATATGCCCTTTGCCGAAGCAACCGGAATGGCTGTTATGGCATGGTCGCCACTTTTTGGGGGTGTTTTGGCAAAAAAGGATACGGAACATCCTGAACATGCCGCTTCATTGCAGGCGTTGGGTCACATTGCCGATCAACTGCAAAAAAGCCCGGCTGAAATTGCCCTGGCCTGGCTTTTGGCAAAAAATACATTTCCGGTATTGGGGCCACGCACCCTTGATCAGCTATCAAGTGGGATAAAGGCGCTAGATGTTGTTTTGTCTGCTGCCGATATCGCGGCACTTGATCAGGCTTTTGCCTTTGCGACCGGATATCCCTACGATTTGTTGTCAGCCACCCAAACTAAAGCGGGATATGACGTGTTACGTTCTGACTATCCGGTTTTGTAACGGGTTATTTTCATAAAAACGGGCAGGAACCACGCCCTGCCCGTTGATATTGGCTGGTATTTCAGTGTTGGTTGGCCGGTAAATTTATCGGGTATTACTGGGCAGCAACCGTGTCACTATTGGTGGTATCGCTATGGCAGGCGCGCGACTTGCGCAGGCGCTGGCTTTCGGATTTAAGCTGGCCACAGGCTGCCAGAATATCGCGGCCGCGGGGCCAGCGGATTGGTGCCTCATAGCCACATTCATTCAGGGTATTGGCAAATTTCTTGATGCCAGCCGTTGGCGTGCATTCATAATCCGAACCCGGCCATTTGTTAAACGGGATCAGGTTAAACTTGCAATTTACCCCTTGTACCAGCTTGGCCAGTGCACGGGCATGTTCGGGTTGGTCATTCACCCCTTTTAACATCACATATTCCATTGTGATGGGGCGCGAATTGGACATGCCGGGATAGTGGCGGCAGGCATTCATCAATTCTTTAAGCGGGTATTTTTTATTGATCGGCATGATTTCATTGCGCAAATCATCGTCCGGGGCATGCAGCGAAATTGCCAGGCCAACGCCCAGTTCTTCACCTGCACGGACAATTTCCGGCACTACGCCCGATGTTGAAAGCGTAATGCGGCGCCGCGAAATCGAAATGCCTTCGCCGTCCATGGCAATGCGCAGGGCATCGCGCACATTTTCATAGTTAAATAACGGTTCGCCCATGCCCATCATAACGATATTGGACAGGCGACGAATGCCATTGGCCGGGGTCGGCCATTCGCCGTAACTGTCGCGTGCGACCATGAACTGGCTAATAATTTCGCCCGGTGTCAGGTTACGCACCAAAAGCTGGGTGCCGGTGTGGCAAAACTTGCAGGTCAGTGTACAGCCCACCTGGGAGGATACACACACAGCGCCCCGGTCTTCATGCCGGTCGGGAATATAAACGGCTTCGGCTTCGTTACCATCGCCAAAGCGCATCAGCCATTTGTGGGTATCGTCTGAGCTTTTTTGATCCGCGGTCAAAACCGGGCGGCCAATGACGTAATCCTGGCTGAGCCTTTCGCGCAGCTTGACCGAAATATTGGTCATGCCGTCGATGCTGGTCACACCCCGGTTATACATCCAGTTCCACAGCTGTTTGACGCGAAACTTGCTTTCCCCCATGCCCGAAAGAACTTCGGTCAGTTCCTCGCGCGACATGCCGATCAAATCCTTGCGGCCATCCGCTGTCAGCCCACCTTTGGCACGGGCGACAAAATCAGACAGGCCCGGCTGGCTTGCAGCGGCGGGTGCGGCAGGCATGGTATGGTTTTCGCCTTGGGTACCGGAATTTTCCACATCCATGCGGGTTCCCTGATCAGCGTTTTGGTGCTGCGGGGTTATGTCGCTTTTAGATGCGTGTAAGACATCGCTGTCGGTCATTCCGGTCTCTCTCTTGTCTGGCAAGGGGTATTTTGATGTTTTGGTCTGGCATGTGCAGGGTGCCCGTGGCAGCCAGCCATAACATATTCAATTCACCGGTCATATGGTCATGACATTTGAGAATGCAAATGCCGCCGGAATTGCCATGTTGCGGTTTTGGCTAAAACAGGTGTTTCGCGGGTATTGTAACTGGCACGCCAGCATGAATTAAAAAACCAATCGCCCCGCATATAGCGGAGCGATGGTTAATTATAAACGATAAAATTCACATTGCAGCTATCAACCGGAAACAGGGGGAATTTTGAATTCCGGTCGAGATCGTGTTTTGCAATGGTTTCGCAAGGTTTTAATCAACGGGCTTGGTACCACAAGCCTTTGAAATTGCATTATAGGCGTCGGTAAAACCGGAAAGTGAATAGGTGTCGGTGGTTTTCGTGTCTCGCGATGAAAAACCAACGACCGACATTTTGATACCGGCTTTCATGGCCTTGACCAGCTTGCGGTCTTCTTCGCTGTTCACGGCCCAGGCTGAATCGTCATAGGTAAAGAGTTTAAAACGATTCGAATCGACCCGGACATCAACCTCGCTGTTTTTCTTGTAGGTGTAGCCGGTGATAAAGCTGACTTCGTTAAACAGTTTCAGGGCGGGGCGATGGGTTACCATCACATAGATTTTCCCACGCTTGCTGTAGTCACCTTTGGCCGAGGTCGGCTGGCTGCCCATATAGCAAACTTTTTTGCCTTTTTCCGTATAGGTATAGGCTTCCCACTTATTATAGACGTCGATCAATTCCGGGGAATTTTGCGCAAAGGCTGAACTGCTGCCGGTCACCGACACCATCAGGGCAATTGCGCCGAGAAGAGTGCTTTTGACGAGACGATGTACTGCTTTTTCCATGGTATCCGCGTAACTAATCTGTGGTTATCAGGATCTTGGTGCCGGCATTTTGGGCCGACAAAGGCATATCATGCGATTAAAACAGCGGACCAAACCGGAAAATCCCGTGTCAGACGCCTTTGTTTTCATCACATTATAAACCGAAGAAATTATTACCCATCAATGTGGCGTGGAAAGGTAAAGATTCGACCAAGGAATGGCAGGTTATTCGGTATTTATAGATGTATCTGCACAGGTGAAATTCATCCCTTGTGCGATTGCTTGTCTTTTACCACTTCGTCAAGGCAGTCCTGTAACGCAATTTCGCCGTTTCCGTCACGCAATCGGGCCAGCATATGAACCAGTACAGGCTGCTTTTTGCCCCCTTGCGGATAGAAAAAAACATCCAGAGCGCAACGATCAGACCGGTATTGCCAAACTTTGGCTGAGCCCTCGCCGCGTTGCATTTCCGGTTTGCCAAGTTTGGCCTCAATTGCTTTGCTATCAAGGTTGGCAAGGCTGGCGGCCTTGATCTGAACAAACGGGATTGCGGCGGTTTTTTTCGGTTTTACATCGGGTCTGATCGGCGGTTTACGGGCCGCCAGGGATGCGGCCTGGTTATTTGGCACGGTATTATCGGTTTTTTTTGCCGCATTGCGCGCCGGTGCTTGCGCCATACCGTCGCTATAGGATGCGCCGTTCAGGGTATTTTTGCCGTAATCTGTGTTGGTTACCCCGGGGCCAACCGCATTACCGGCACAGGCTGCCAGTAACCCCGATAACAATGTTACCGATATAATCGCGCCAAGCCGTTTCCGGGCGCTGCCTGGCAGCGCACCGGTAAAGTCGGGCATGAATTTTAAACAAATTGCGGCGCGCACGGATCAGGAATCGTCGCTTTTACGTGGAATGGTAATGGCAGCCGACGGTGCCTGGCGGCTCGACGGGTCATCATTGCCTTCGATATAATCAAGGCTGCCCTTGATCCGCGCGCCATTTTCAATTTGCAGGCTGCCGTAATTAATGGCGCCCTTGATATCGGCCGTACCCAGAATGGATACACGACGGGCGTTAAGTTCGCCCTGGAAATTGCCGCTGATTTCAGCTTCATCAACTTTGACTGTGCCGACAAAGGTGCCGCCGTCGCAAATTTCGATGCGCTGGCAATCGTTGATCTGGGCTTCAACATGGCCTTCAACGACCAGAATGTCGCAAGACCCGATTTCACCTGACAAACGAATATCCCGGCCAACAGTCAGCTTTTTGCCCTCGGTATTTGAGACCGGGGTGCTGGGACGGTTGGCACTGCCACGGGTCGGAATTTCCAACGGACGTTTCGGAATTTCCGGGCGGAAGTTGGTGGAATGGGGTTTGCTGGACATTGCGGGTTCATCCTTGGTGCGCGTCTGGGTAAACAGGCGCGGCTCACTACGTTTTTCAGGTGTATCTTCCGGCTTTTCTACCGGTGACGGTCCGGTCTTTACCTCGGGCCGGTTCGGCGTATCTTCCGTCTTCCCGGCAACTGCGGGTTCCAAAGATGTATCCGACGAAGCGGGTCTGCTGTCGACTGTTTTGTTGGCTTTTTTCTTACCGAACATGGGATTGGTCAATCCTTGTCTTGCAGTTTCCGGCGCGAGGTAACGCCATAGGGTTGGTTTTGCGAAATAATCAGGTCAAATTAAAAATTGTCAGGCGGCCACACCGGGCTGGAAGGCGCCAAGACGAATGCAGTAATGAACCATGAAAGCCGTTGCAATAATCGGGGCGATCAGATTAACGAAAGGCACTGTCATTAAAAATGTCAGTGCGACACCGGCAATCCACAATTTCATCTGGCGGCGCTTACGAAAGGCCGTCATGGTTTGCACATCATAACGACGTGCTGCAACCAGTTCAAAATATTCACGCGACAGCAAATAACCGTTCATCGCATAAAAAGCCACGATGTAAACCGGCCCCGTGATAAGCAAGGGCAGGATCAGAATATTAAGCAGCAATGCCGTCAGGGCAAATTTAAGGCCGTTGATCAGCGCTTCGAAAAATGGCTGATGCCGGGGTTGGGGCAAATGCGGGTAATGTTTGTTTTCAACCGCTTCGGCCACCTGGTCCAGCAACAGACTGCTGATCAAAACCGTCATTGACGGGAACAGCAGCAAGACCAAAACAGCCAGACCAACACCAAGCAACCAGTCGGCCGCGGTTTCCATCCAGCCGCCATCGGTGAAAAAAGTTACCGAATTCAGGCCAAAACCGATTAGTCCCCACAATGCCAGAATGGTCAGGATGGCACCGCCAACCCCGATCAGGACCACACGCCGAAACCGGGGGTCCGAAAACTGGGCCAGTGATTTCATGAAGTCGTTGATCATTTCTCTGGTCGGGTCCTGTTCTGGTAGCATTTGTCATTTAGCATCATGCCCGATCCTGGCGACCGGCTCGGGCACGCAATTTTCAACATGCATCATACTTGATAGGCAATGAAAATTAACAGCGGGTGAAGCTGTTGCTCTGCTTTTGTCAAAATCGTTAAGAAAGATGAAAAAAATTATTCTTTGGTCGCAAAGGCCCCCGAAATTCGGGCTTTGATCAACATTCAAGGCCTGAAAATATCGGTATTTTTACTGGGAAGGGTATATTGCGGACAAAAAAGAGGCGTCCGGCCAGGGGGGTAACCGGACGCCAGCGCTCCAATATTCTGGAGTGTCGAGGAAACGGTAGGGGAAACCGCATCCTCACACCGGCTTTCCTGAAAATAAGGAAGCCTTGTGACAAGTGATGATATGGGAATGTGATGCGCTGTTTACCAGTCTTGCTAAGGACATGGCGGCTATAAATTTAATGCATGGCAGCGGGTGTTTTTCCGATTTTGGGCCGGGCAAAAAATTACCGGCCAAAACGCACATCAGGTTTTGGCCGGCGGAAAATTTGTATTGTTTTGAATTTGCAGCGATTTTTTAAAAATCGCGCCAGCTTTGCAATCATTCGAGCCTTATCAGCCCTAGTTGCCGTTGCCGATCCAGATACGTTTAAATTCAAACAATTTTTGATCCAGTTTCATGCCTTCTTCGGCATTAAACAGGGTAACCGTGGTTTCAATACCGGTGGCATCCTCGACAACCCACTGGCGCAACTGCATTGGATTATCCTGAAATACCAGGGTGACATTGCCAGCACCGGGGTCGGATTTGCGCACCAGCTTGACCCGGATGGTTTCAGCCGTACGGCGAAAATCAATGATTTTAACATCACGGCTCAGCGAGACATTCTCAGCCAAAATCAACCCGGCAGGGGTTTCGTCGATATCAAAATAGGTCGGCGCGTTGATTTCCTTGTCGTAATAAATGAAATCATGGCCAGTCGCGACCAGCAGAATTTGGGAAGGCGGTGCATATTCAAACCGCATCTTGCCCGGGCGCTGCATATAAACGGTGCCCTTGGCGGCCCCGCCATCCGACGAGATTTGTACAAAATCGGCTTTCAGGGTGGTGATTGCGTTTAGATAGTCTTCAATCCGTGCAACATCCTGCTTGTCCTGGGCGTCAAGCGTTGCGGCGGCATCCGCAGCGTGTGCAATTCGTGCCCCCATAAGCGTTGTCGCCGTAAATGGCACAATCGTGATCGCTGCACCGGCCAGCATGGTCGATGTTGCAAGCGGGCGAATGAAGGTAGCAAGTTTTCTGGCAATACTGGCGAAGCGCAAATCTGAACCCATTTATGTAGCCTGTTTATCAAATCTGCTTCGCGCAATGGCGATTGCGAAAGACAGATGGCAGATGATAGTAATTTCATCAAACATTTAACATATCGCATCATTTGGGGCACAAGGCCAGTCTGGTCAAGCTGTGCCTGCAAATGATCACAATTGGCGGAAAATTGCCCGAATTGGCACCCGCGACAAGGAGATACCCGGAAGATGAGCCGTATTGTCGCCATCCAGATGGACCCGGTTGAAGATATCAATATCAAGGGTGATTCGACCTTTGTAATGGGTCTTGAAGCACTTGAACGTGGTTATCAGCTTTATCACTATCACCCCGATGACATGTTTTATGATCAGGGCCGGGTGAAGGCACAGGTCCGCCCGCTGGTCCTGCGCAATGAAGCAGGCAATCATTATGACTTGGGCGATGCAAAGATCATTGATCTGGCGCGTGAAACCGATGTGATCCTGATGCGTCAGGACCCGCCCTTTGACATGAATTATATCACTGCCAGCCATTTGCTTGAGGCAATCCACCCGGAAACCTTTGTGGTTAACCATCCCGGTCATGTGCGCAATGCACCGGAAAAGCTGTTTGTTACCGAATTTCCCGATCTGATGCCGCCCACCATGATCACACGGTCGCTTGAACGGATCAGGGATTTCCGCAAACAGCATAAAGACCTGATCGTAAAGCCGTTATTTGGCAATGGCGGGGCTGGTGTCTTTCACATCAAACCTGATGATGAAAATCTGGCATCCCTTGTGGAACTGTTTGCGGTGCAGTCTCGCGAACCCTTGATGGTGCAGGCTTATGTTCCTGCCGTGCGCAAGGGTGATAAACGCATCATTCTGGTTGATGGCAAACCGGTGGGTGCGATTAATCGTGTGCCCGCCGATGGCGAAGCCCGGTCAAATATGCATGTGGGCGGTGTTGCTGAAAAATCGATGCTGACCGATCGTGAAAAGGAAATTTGTGACCGCATCGGGCCGGAACTTAAAAAACGCGATCTGATTTTTGTTGGTATCGATGTGATTGGCGATTATCTGACTGAAATTAACGTTACTTCGCCCACTGGTCTGCAGGACATTAACCGGTTTGACGGGTCAAAACTTGAAGCATTGATCTGGGATGCGATTGAAACCCGCCTGCCCTGATCAACGACAGTTTGATCAGGGATTATAGGCCCGGTTTATGATGAGGCCTGTTTTCACAGTTTGATCGCCGGTTGATCGCCGATTTCGACACCCCCTTGGGCCGATGATGGACCAAGGGGGTTTTATTTTGTGGTTTTATCGGGCCGATATAACCGTAACATTTTGTTTAATTGCCATTTTAACCAAAATATTTGCCACGAAGTCGTCACAGCAAGCAGGCAGGGTAGCTGTACCAAATCAATGATATTGCTGATTTTACGGAACTTATCACAGGGCCACGGCGTATCACCTGTTCTGGGCATGACATGTAACCGGTTAAAAAAGGCAGCGATATGAACGAAGCGCAGCACGACGAAACATCTGATTGCTGGCTGGCGGGGCCGTTTTTGTTTGGCCGTGGCTGCCATGCCGGGGCCGTGAAAATCGCAGCGTTGCTTATTACCCGTCATGATGATGCGCCACCGGTTTTGTCACCAATGGGGGAAGGCAGCATCACGCCGGTTAAACTGGCCGAAAAGTTTGATCGCAGTTATTGGCGTTATGATTTTACCCTGCCCCGGCAAGCCGGTACCTGGTATGCAATTGGCGATAACCATTTCCCTGTTTCTACCGATTTTGGTGACAATCTTGATCTGGCTTTTGTGTCTTGCAATGGGCAGGAACAAGACGATCTTGACCGGCCGATAGACCAGCGCAATGCCTTATGGGCCGATTTATGTGATCGCCACGACTTGCAACCGTTTTCACTGTTATTGCATGGTGGCGATCAGATTTATGCCGATAATGTCTGGCAATGCCACCCCGAAATCACTGCATGGCAAAAGGCACCCAATCGCCAGAAAAAAGAAACGGCCTACACCGATGATATGGCTGATGCAGTTCTGAAATTTTATCTTGATCATTATATCACCGTTTATTGCCTGCCCCAGATTGCCTATCTGATGGCGCGGGTGCCGTCGGTTATGATGTGGGATGACCACGATATTTTTGACGGCTGGGGCAGCCATCCTGGTGGATTTCAGGACATGGCGGTGGCACGGGGTATGTTTGACGCTGCCCGTTATGCTTTTATGCTGATGCAATTATGTATTGCCCCCGACGGCAGTGATTTGCCCGATAGCATATATGACCCGACTGCCCGTTCTCTGGGCTGGCGCTATGATTATCCCGGTATGAGCATCATTGCCCCTGATTTGCGATCCGAACGGCGGCGGGATGCCTTGATGGGGGATGTCGGCTGGGCCATGCTGGAAAAAATGGTGCGTGACGTGCCAAAATCCAGCCGGATTTTGCTGATGTCGAGCGTTCCGGCCATTGGCCCGCGCCTGTCGGTGGTCGAGGCGATTTTATCTTTGATGCCAAAATCGCAAAAATACGAGGATGACCTGCGGGATCAATGGCAAAGCCGGGCACATCGCCGGGAATGGCGCCGTTTTCTGGAATTGATTGAAGACATCGCCACCACCGATGATCACGACGTGACAATTCTTTCAGGTGAAATCCATCTGGCGACGCGGGGTGTTTTTGAAACCCGGTCGCGTGTTGTTCATCAACTGGTGGCATCGGGCATTGCCCATAATGCTCCGCCAAATGCCTTTGCCCGGTGTTTGGGCTTTTTGGCGTGGCTGGGCGATAATCCTTTGCCGGGGCGGCCTACCCGGCTGCGTCCGTTGCCCGGTCAATCCTCCATTTATGTTGCTGAACGTAATTACCTTACATTGACGCGGCATAAATCGTCATGGCATGCCAACTGGCGTCTCGAACAGTCGGGTCTAAGCCCGGACATAAAAATTTAATTGGGATCAGGCGATACATTCCAAACTGTTGCTGCTGCCTCAATGCCCTTTCCCTTTGATGATCAGGATAAACGATGCGTTTGTTTTTTGCTTCAACGTCGCCTTTTGCGCGCAAGGTTCGTATTTGTGTCCGCGAGCTTGGCCTTGGCGCCGATATCGAAGAAATTTTGATCAATCCCTGGACCGACGAAAAGTTGCGCGCGATTAACCCGCTGGCCAAAGTGCCGACATTGCTGGCGGATGATGGCCAGGTTCTTTTTGAATCCGGGGTAATTTGTGATTTTCTTGACGAGTTGGCACGAAACACGGGCAAAACAGATCGGCGCCTGTTTCCCATCGCCGGGCCAAGTCGCTGGCACGCCCTGCAGCTTCAGGCACTGGCCGACGGTATCATGGCCGCAACCGGGCGCCTGTTTGCCGATCAGCAACGCCCCGTGGGCGAACGGTCGGATTTTGTGATGAAACGTCAGGCTGATGCTGTGGTTTCCGGCTTAAATGCCCTTGATCGGCAAGTTGACACCCTGAATGGAACCTTACCGGGCATTGGCGAAATTGCAGTGGCATCGGCGCTGGAATATCTGGCGTTTCGCTGGCCCGATGAACATCAGTTTCCCATGCCGGCGACATTGGCGGTGTGGCGGGCCGAATTCGGGAAACGTCCGGCCATGGTTGAAACCCGTTTTTATCTGCCAGAATAACGGTGCTGAAAGGCATTTTACCCAACAGGCAGCATCAGGATATGATGCGATAAAGGATATCTCCCGATAATCGCCCTGTCGTATTTTTTAAAATCGTCTATACAGGGCGCCTATCTTCCCGCCATGCCGTATTTAAAGATCAGGATGACATGACCCCAATTTCCAAAGCTGTTCGTGAACGTGCCTGGGCGCGGGCGCGTAAAATCAAGGGGGAAAACCCCGACGAAGTTCGTGTGCATAAGGCCAGCGGCATTACCATGAAACGTGAAAGTTTCGGCAAAATGCGCAATTTTGGCTGGACCGTGGTAGAAGGCAAAGCCGTTCCCTGCCGCAAGGAATTTCTGGTGCCACGTGAAGACGGCGTTGTTGCCAGTGAAAGTGACAGCGAGGTTGAAGACGAAAATGATGACGACATCGAAGATGGTGACGTTGTTAATGCCGATATTGCCGCAGACAATAACAAAAACAGCCGCGAATAATAAAATCATCTATAATAACCATATAAGATCATATTATTGATTTTGAATGGTAAATTATTCGGTTTTATTGACATCTGCACCCGTTTTTGACGGTTACGCATCTTTAAATACCCGTTTTTCAGATGGTTTTTGCCACGGGTCTGTTTTTGATCCGGGCATGTATTGGTAAATTTGCACGTGCTGGTTGCCTGTTTTTCCGTTTAGCGCCAAAGTGATGGCCTTGGGGATTACACAGGCTTCATCATGACTGCACATGTATCGACCGTGGCCTTTTCCGGCATTAACACCATTGTGGTGGATGTACAGGTGCAAATGGCCAGCGGCCTGCCTGCCTTTACTGTTGTTGGCCTGCCGGACAAAGCGGTATCAGAGGCCCGCGAACGGGTGCGTTCCGCGCTATCGGCGATGGGTCTGTCCCTGCCACCCAAACGCATTACCATCAACCTTGCCCCGGCCGATTTGCAAAAGGAAGGATCTCATTTTGATCTGCCGATTGCGCTGGGCTTGCTGGCGGTGATGGATGTCATCAGTTTTGAAGATGTATCATCGTGGGTGGTTTTGGGGGAATTGGGGCTGGATGGCTCGATCTCGGCGGTGGGTGGTGTGTTGCCCGCCGCGATGGAGGCTGCAGGCCGTGATTTTGGCATTATTTGCCCCAAAGCCAATGGTAACGAGGCATTGTGGGCGGGCGAGCTGGACATTCTGGCAGCACCCAGCCTGATATCGTTGATCAATCATTTTAAAGGTAGCCAGATTTTACCGCGCCCGGTGCCAGTGAAAGCGCTTTCACCCACGGTGGATCAACCTGATTTGCGTGATATCAAAGGGCAGGAAAGTGCGAAACGGGCATTGGAAATTGCTGCTGCAGGTGGGCATAATTTACTGATGAACGGCCCGCCGGGATCGGGGAAATCGATGTTGGCGGCGCGCCTGCCCGGCCTGCTGCCCGATCTTTCCCCGGCCGAGGCTTTGGAAAGCACGGTTATTCATTCGGTATCGGGGATTTTGCCCGAAGGCGGGCTGGTGCGCGCACGGCCTTACCGGTCGCCACATCATTCGGCCAGTATGCCGGCCCTGGTTGGCGGGGGGCATCGGGTACGGCCTGGTGAAATTTCATTGGCCCATCATGGGGTATTGTTTTTAGACGAGTTGCCGGAATTTAATCGCAATGTTCTGGATGCCTTGCGCCAGCCCCTGGAAACCGGTGAGGTATCGGTGGCGCGCGCCAATGCCCATGTTACCTATCCGGCCCGGGTGCAGTTAATTGCTGCAATGAATCCGTGTCGCTGCGGGTATCTGGGGGACGAACATGCCGCATGCAGCCGCGCCCCGCGGTGCGGCGAGGATTATCAGTCCAGGTTGTCCGGCCCGTTAATTGACCGCTTTGATATTCAAATAGACGTGCCTGCCGTGACTCCCGACGAACTTGATGCGCCGGCCAATGGTGAAACCACCGCGATTGTCCGGGAACGGGTTTTGGCGGCCCGTGCCCGCCAGATTATCCGTTATGGCCCGGACAACAAGGTAAGCTGCAATGCGCTGGCTGATGGTGACCTTTTAACGCGCTGCGCCACCCCCGACCCGGAAGGCCGCGAATTATTACAGGATGCCACCCGGCGCATGAAACTTTCGGCACGCGGATATCACCGTGTTTTGCGTGTTGCCCGTACCATTGCTGATCTTGGCAATAGCGATACCGTTACACGTGGCCACATTGCCGAAGCATTGATGTATCGGCAAATGGTCTATCGTCGCAAATAACCAATAACCAGCCTTACTGGCCAGATGGTTGCGGCAACGGGGATATAAAATGACATGGTTAAGTCAGATGAGGGGCATATCGGGGAAGGAATTTGACGAAGGAGAAGGCAGGAAAGGGCCGGGTTAAATTTTTATGGATTCAGGCATAATGCTGGGGTTGCTGGTTGTTGTCGCCAAACCAGTCGCTATCGTCGCTGCGTGACAGACGATAGACGCTTGAGGGTGGAACATTGCGTATGGTGTGGCCGACACGGGTGGCTTTCAGCCCTAACCGGTTAAGGATATTGGCGTGAACCGGGCACCGTGGACCATAGGTGAACTGGTAAAAATACCCGCCGGGCCGAATATAGCGAAAAGCACCTGTCAGCACCCCCATTACCTGGCGCGGATTCATTGAAAGCAGCGGCAAGCCACTTATAACAGTACCAAGGTTTTGGTCAGGGTAAAGGTTGGCTTTGGCCAACCGGGTGGCATCCATGCACATCACCCGTGTCCCGGGAAACCGCCCGGATAAGGCATGGGCAAAATCCTTGCCGGCTTCGATCAGGGTCAGGTCGTGGGGGTCAAGGCCGCGGGCCAGAAGGGCGCGGGTAAAAACACCCGTGCCAGGGCCAAGTTCCAATACCGGGCCGTCCTGGGGGTTTACTTCACGGGTCATCAGTTCAGTCAGGGCTGGCCCGGACGGGCTGATTGCGGCAACACGCCTGGGGTCACTAACCCAGGCGCGTAAAAACGGCAACAAATCGGACATCGAATTTTCCATCTCTCCGGCGGCGTTTAACCACACTGCTTTCGTTATGACGCGCCCTTATATGTTCGCTAGAAGGTGGTGATTTTGCGGCAAAATTTCTATTTTAAAAATGAATTTTTACCGCCTTTGTCATCGCTTACTCCAATATCCTGGCCGGGCCGCAGGCATGACGACAGGTTTTTGCAACCTGTTGTGATGTTGTCAGATGTCGCCTCTAGTGACGATGAAGCAACTGATCAATGATTTTCGCCTTGGCCGGATCAGCATAAAAACCTGCCGGTACAATCAGGGTACCTTTGCTGCCGTCGCTGGCTTCGATCATGTAAATTGTGGCGTCATCACCGGGGTCAGTGCCGGTATCAACACTGTTGCTATGCACGATGCGAAGATCCGAGACCGGGTATATCGGCCCGTCGCCATCCCGTTTGACACCGCTTTCGGTGCAAACAAAACTATGGGTGAAGCCATGTTCGACTGCATTGTCTTGTAACTCTGACAGGTTCATCATGCTCTCCTTGGTCTGATGCGATGTGCTTTTAAAACGTAGCAGCATCGCGTCTGTTCCCGGCTTTATTGCCGGGGTCCCGGCCCTACCGGGGTGCATTGCGCAAAAACGGCACTGCAAACTAACCCGTTATCAGGGGCCAACTGGCAAGCTATGGTGTGGATACCCGGCCTTTCATATCAGCTGCAACTAGGTACATTTCCACCTGATCCGGCCTTGCGAAGTTTTTTCGCCAGACCTTGATACAGGCTGACATCCTGCACCTGAATTGTGGCAATGCTCTGCCAGTGTATTGGATGCCTGCAAGGTAAACCGGGTTTTGGGGAAGCAAGAACAGGAACCGGCCGGATTGGCACAGGGTTTAAAGTTCGCGTTTCATGCCTTCGTGGCTGGCGACAAATCCAAGGCGTTGATAAAACCGGTGGGCGTCGGCGCGGGTTTTATCGGTGGTAAACTGCATTAGCGATGCGCCAAGGTCGCGGGCGATATTAACGGCATGTAAAATCATGGCTTCGCCAATTTTTTGCCCACGATAATTTGACGATACCCGCACCCCTTCAATCTGCGCCCGTAACCGGCCCTGACGGGATAAACCGGGGATCAGGGTCAGTTGCAGACATCCCACAATCTGTTCATCCATAATTGCCAGTAAATACTTGTTGGGCAAGGCATCGGTACTGGTGGCTTCCATGGCGTCAAAGGCATTGCCATAAACATCGGGCAACGGATTGGTGAAGTTTTCGCGGGTTTTTCCTTTTTCATCATCAGCAAGCAACGCGACGATGGCGGGTAAATCGGCGCGGATGGCATACCGAAAAACCGGTAATGCTGATTGTGTTGATTGTGACATGGAAAACCCCTGTAAATATTGGCGATTGGATGTGTTTTACGAAAAATTGGGGTATTCCGCCACATGGAAACGGGGGGCGATTTTAATACAAAAAACCCCGCAACCAGCGTGGTTGCAGGGTGAAATCAGCATTTTTTCGGGTATTTATCGGCTTTAAAGCCTTTTTCCCAATAGTCCTGTTTGCCATGCCGGATATGGCAGGGGACAAAGACCGAATAGGGAAAATCCCCATGAAACCGGATGAACCGGGCCTCGCCCGACCAAACAGGGGTTTTTAATAACCGATATTCAGATCTACCAGCCCAATCGGGGTTTCCCCCTTGTCGATGCGACTAATATTTTCGGCAATCTGGTCCACTGCCGGGCCAATGCGGGTGGCGGCAGCGATATGAGGTGTCAGGCGAATTTTGGGGTGATTCCAGAACGGATGGCTTGACGGCAGGGGTTCGTTGACGGCCACATCCAGAAAAGCCCCGCGCAAATGCCCGGTATCAAGCAGACGCAAAAGGTCTTCTTCCACAATCATCGCCCCGCGCGAGGCATTGATGATGGCGGCATTGGCGGGCAATTTTGACAGGCGCGCACTATCAAGCAACCCTTCGGTTTGCCCGGTGCGTGGCAACAGGCAAATCAGGATGTCGGTCTGGCCCAAAAACTCATCCAGGGTTTCAGCTCCGGCAAAGGTTGTTACCCCTTCAATGGCTTTCATCCGCCGGCTCCAGCCTGAAACGGCAAACCCCATATTGGCAAGATGGGTGGCAACGGTTGCACCAAGGGCACCCAACCCCATCACACCCACGCGGAAATGTCCAATTTCGGCAACATCGCGGGGGTGCCAGTCGCCATTATTTTGCGAGCGCATATAATGGTCAAAATCACGCATGAAATGCAGGGCGGCATATGTGTGATATTCCACCATCTGCTGTGCCATGCCTGCATCTTCGAGGCGGACGATCGGCACATTTTTGGGCAGGAACGGGGCGGATAACACATGTTCAACACCGGCACCCAGCGAGAAAATACCGCGCACATTGGCAAGGCTTTTCATCATGCCCTGTGGCTGTTTCCAAAGCATGGCAAAATCAATTTTGGCCGGGTCGTAATTTTCATCCTGCGTATAAATGGTGGCGTCTGGCAGCCGGGCGGTCATCGCCTCTTTCCAACGTTGTTCCTCGCCTTGGGCGGCAATCAGGATTTTGTAGGGGGCGGACGCAGGCATTGCTGCTCTCCTTGTTTGTTTTTAATTTGTTAGTTGTTTCGGGTGTCAATTTATAACGCATGCCAGATGGCGGCGTTCCCCAAACATGCAGCTTTTGGCAATTTATCTGTTTTGCGGTGGTTATCTTTGGACAGAATACAGGCGACGGCACCGTCGTGCCATGCCCTCACCGGTTTAAAATATTGATATCGTTTTACATCCGCGTGTAACCCGGTCTGGTGTTTAACCGGGGCCAGGAATGCACGGCATCAACCCTGTGCTAAAAGCAGCTTTAATCCGGCTGTGACCAGCTATTGGGCAGGATGGTCACAGCCGGGCATGTTTGTTAGTGGGCAAAAATCATGGCCGGATCGCGGAATGTCTTAAATTCCAGCCCGTTTCCGGCGGGGTCGGTGACAAAAAACGTGCCCTGCTCGCCGGGTTCACCCACAAAACGGATTTTCGGGTCCAGCAAGAATGTAATCCCGGCATTTTTTAACCGGTCTGCCAGATCATGCCATTGTTGCCATTCCAGAACTGCCCCGAAATGCGGGATTGGTACGGCATCGCCATCGACTGTGCCGGTTCCTGCATTTTGTCCAGCTTCGGGGCGGACATGGGCGGAAAGCTGATGGCCGAAAAAGTCAAAATCGATCCAGTTTTCGGTCGATCTTCCTTCATCACAGCCCAGAATATCGATGTAAAAAGTGCGGGTATCGGCAATGGATTTAATTGGAAATGCCAAATGAAACGGCGGAATTTGCATGGGTTTAATTTCCAGAAAAATTAACGGTAATCGCTGGTCATGACTGTAAATCAGAATGATAATGGCTAAAAAGTCAGAAGTTCTGATTATACCAATAGGAAAACTATCGTTATGGCTTTGCGCCCTGCCACTCCGTCGTTAAATGCCTTGCGCGCGTTTGAGGCCGCAGCAAGACATGGCAGTTTTGCCCGTGCGGCAACGGAACTGGCCGTGACACCCGGTGCAATCAGCCAGCAGGTTGCCAATCTGGAAGCACGGCTGGGCATATCCCTGTTTGATCGCAACGGGCCGCAACTGGTGTTGCGTGATGCTGGGCGGGCTTATTTACCGGCTTTGCAAAAGGCGTTTGACGAAATTGAAGCCGCCACATTGGACCTTTTGACCCACGGGGGCGCCGATCGTAAACTGGTCATCGGCGCTTTGCCAACATTGGCAACTGTGTGGTTGATCCCGCGTTTGGCCCGGTTTCAAACCGCCTTTCCCCATATCCGGCCTGTCATTGAAACCCTGTCGCTGAACTTTGCCACGCCAAACCGCATGCCGGATCTGGGGGTGCATCAAATGGATGTGGGGCTATATTTCGGGAATGGCCACTGGCCGGGATTTGCCAGTTTTAAAATACTCGAAGAACAACAGATTGTAGTCGCCGCCCCCGGCCTGATCGGCCAAAAAGACCCATCCGATGCCGTGGACAGCGCAACGTTGCTGGCGCGCTATCCGCGGCTGGTACATACCACCCGGCCCCGTGCGTGGCATCAGTGGGGCCTGGCCAATGATGTGGTCATTCACGGCGAACCGGGGCTGGGGTTCGAGCATTTTTTTATGCTGATCGAAGCGGCCAAAAGCGGCATGGGCATTGCCCTGCTGCCGCGTATTTTAATTGAAACAGCATTGGCAAAGGGCGATCTGGAAATTGTTGCAAAGGGCAGTTTGCAGGCAAGTGACGCCTATTACCTGATTTGCGATGAAACCCGGCAAAATGACCCTGAAATAACGGCATTTCGCCAATGGTTATTGAGCGAGGCCACATTGGCGGAGACGGCCGGCACCAACACCGGGGTTAATATACCCTAATCCTGTGTGGGTGCCCGGTGATAAAGGGTATGAAGTTCATAATCCTTTTTCGGGCCAACCACTTTAATTCTGGTTTCGAAATGATCTGTATGGTGCCAGAACATGCGGTGATGATACATGTCCTCGCCGCAGGGATGGTGGTCTTGTGCGGCAAGTACGTCATTGTCAGAAATATTGTCAAAATCGAGCAAGACATAGCGGTTGCCAAAACCGACGGGATCACGAAACAGCATTTCAATCGCCTGCCCGCGCAAGACGAAATCATATTCGCGGTAGCCCTCAAAACGTTGCCCGTCAAAACGCTGTAGCATTCCTTCTTCACGGTAACGCAGGCTGTTTTCCGGGCTATCAGGGGCGGCAAAGAACCGGGCTGTTCCGGCAAAAGTACCCATTTCGCCCATTGCCCGGCGCAGGGTCCAGTCCCCGGTCAGGCTGGTAAAAATGCGTTGCGCGGCGATTTCAGGTTTAACCGACATTTCGGGGTTTCATCATTCGGGCCATCGGCAGGGGGAAATGGCATATTGGGAAAAGTGATTTAAAATCAATTGGTTTTCCCCAGGTCGATTTCACAAGATCGTGGTTTTTACCGTGTTATCCGGGTTTTTCCACAGGATTGGTTGATTTTTGTTTTGATTTCGAAATGTTGTAAGGGTTTGATGCGGAGCGAAACCCGCATATCGCCTTATGCGATGTGAGAGCAGGCCTAACTGGCGTGCTATAGGCACGCCAGCATTTGCCGGTTAGTCCTGGGGCAGCATCAGGCCCAGTTTTTTACCACCGATGATATGAACATGCAGATGCGGTACATCCTGACGGCCATGCTCGCGGGTGTTCGAGATCAGGCGATAGCCATCTTCAACCACACCGGCAGCGGCCGAAATTTTGCCAATCGCGCGGGTAAAAGCCAGAATTTCTTCGTCGGATGCATTCATCGCGAAGTCGTCATAGCTGGTGTAAGCGCCCTTGGGGATCACCAGAATATGGGTTGGCGCCTGCGGGGCGATGTCGTGAAAGGCAAGGACGTGGTCATCTTCAAAAATCTTGTTGCACGGAATGTCACCGCGCAGGATTTTGGCGAAAATGTTTTCGGAATCATATTCTTTAACGGCCATCGGAAGGCTCCTGATATCAGACGGGATGTAACCGGATTATTCGCTACGCGATGCCTTTTCGGCAATACCTGAAATGCCCTGGCGTTTTGCCAGAATTTCCCAGACCTGTTCGGGTTTTACGCCGCGATCAGCCCATAGCACCAGCAAATGATACAGCAGGTCGGCACTTTCGGATGCGACATTTTCCGGCCCTTCGGCAAGGGCGGCAATCACGGTTTCTACCCCTTCTTCACCCACTTTCTGGGCGATTTTGCGGGTACCCTTGCTAAACAGCCTGGCGGTATAGCTTTCTTCGGGGTCGGCACCCTTGCGGGCGGCAACTGTATCGTACAGCCGGTCAAGAATTTCGCCGTCCAGTGCTTTGGTCATTTTCCCGTCCTGCCCTTTGGCAAACATTGGCAAACAGTGAATAAACTACACTATTTCGAAAAACGTTATGTTTTCGAAATATTATGCGTCGCGAACCGGAAGGCCGGCTGCTTTCATATGGTTTTTAACATCGCGAATGCGATAAGTACCAAAATGAAAGATCGATGCCGCCAGCACAGCCGAGGCATGGCCTTCGGTAACCCCTTGAACCATATGGTCTAAAGTACCAACGCCACCTGATGCAATGACCGGAACAGATACCGCATCGGCAATGGTGCGGGTCAGCGGAATGTTAAAGCCGGACTTGGTGCCATCACGGTCCATCGAGGTGACCAGCAGTTCACCTGCCCCATATTCGGTCATTTGTTTTGCAAACGAAACAGCATCTATTCCGGTTTCGTTACGACCACCATGGGTGAAAATTTCAAACTTGTCCGGCCCGGTGGATTTTGCATCAATCGACACCACAATACATTGTGAGCCAAACTTGCGCGCCGCTTCGCGTACAAAGTCCGGGTTGTTCACAGCTGCTGTGTTGATCGATACCTTATCGGCCCCGGCCAGCAGCAATTTGCGGATATCTTCCAAGGTCCGCACCCCGCCGCCGACGGTGACAGGCATAAAGCAGGCTTCTGCAGTCCGGGCCACAACATCAAATATGGTATCGCGGTTATCGCTTGATGCCGTGATGTCAAGAAAGCAAAGCTCGTCGGCCCCTTCGGCATCATAGATGCGGGCCTGTTCGACCGGGTCGCCAGCATCAATCAGATCGACAAAATTCACACCCTTGACCACGCGACCGTCTTTGACGTCCAGGCAGGGTATCACACGGGTTTTCAGCATGTCGGCTTCCTGTCGTTATGCCAGCGCGGCAATGGCTTGTGCCAGCTCGATGCGGCCATCATAAAGTGCGCGGCCCGAAATGGCGCCATCGATGCCGGCATCGGCCTCGGCTTTTACGGCCAGCAAATCCTCAAGCGAGGAAACCCCGCCTGATACAATGACCGGGGTGGAAATGGCACGGGCCAGGGCAACGGTCGATTCAATATTCGGTCCGCCCATGGCGCCATCGCGGTCAATATCGGTAAAGATGATGGCTGATACGCCACAATCTTCAAACTTTTGCGCCAGTTCCAGTGCGGTAATTTCCGATGTTTCGGCCCAGCCTTCAACGGCAACAAAACCATTTCGGGCATCAATGCCAACGGCAATGCGGCCCGGCCATTTGGCACAGGCTTCCTTGACCAGGTCGGGGTTGCGCAAGGCTACCGTGCCTAAAATCACGCGGTGAACGCCTTTGTTTAACCAGTAATCCACGGTGTCCATGGTGCGGATACCGCCACCCAGTTGAACCTTGGCACGTTCGCCAACAGCGGCCAGAATAGAATCAACCGCAGCGCCATTGACCGGTTCGCCGGCAAAGGCCCCGTTCAGGTCAACCACATGAACCCAATGGCACCCCTTGGCAACAAATTCGCCCGCCTGATTGCCAGGGTCGTTGTTAAACACGGTGGCCTTGTCCATATCGCCGCGCAGCAGGCGCACACAGGCACCATCTTTCAAATCGATTGCCGGATAAAGGTTCACTGCTCGGTTTCCTGTATTTTTTTGGTGTAGTAATAGCCCTCGACCATCTTGCCGTCGATCATGGCGTAATAGGGGTTAATGCCCCAGCGGACATAGCCCATGCTATGATAAAGGGCGATGGCAGCGGTTTGCGTTTCGCGCAAATCCAGCTTTAAAACGCTGTAACCCTGCTGGCGGGCGAAATATTCAATCGCCCGGACAATTGCCTTGCCATTGCCGCGCCCGCGTGCCCACGGGGCGACAAAATGGCCGGTAATTTGCGCCGAATGGCGTTGGGCTTCCAGGTTTGAAGGCGTTTCCAAAAGCTGGGCCGCGCCGGAAATAACCCCGTCCACGCGCGAGACAAACAAATGCCGGCCGGGCATGATCAAAACGCCGCGCCAGTATTTTTCCATTTCCGGGCGGCCAGGTGGTGTTAACCAGCCAAATCCGCCGCCTTCGACAATTGCCTGAATGCAGGCATCAACAATGTCGGATAAATCACCGGCCGAAAGTTCGGTCACATGTTCGGCAAATACGCTGGGGTTCATGGTGACGCTGGGTCCGCTCATGGTTTCCATCCCAGGAAATTCCCGATCAGGGTCAATCCGGTTTTTTGGCTTTTTTCAGGGTGAAACTGGGTGCCGACCATGTTGTCGCGCCCGACCACGGCGGTAATGTCGGTGCCATAATCCACGTAAGCCAGCCGTTGTGACGGGGTGGCGATTTTCATGTGAAAACTATGAACAAAATAGGCGTGGTCGCCGCTGGCAATGCCATTCAATACCGGGTGACTGGCACCGGCATCGTCCAGAACCAGTTCATTCCACCCCATATGGGGAATTTTAAGTGACGGGTCATTGGGCTCAATTGCAACCACTTCGCCGTCAATCCAGCCAAGGCCATCGGTATTGGCAAATTCGCGGCCCACCTTTGCCATCAGCTGCATGCCGACGCATATGCCCATAAAAGGTTTGCCGTCGTTAATGACCTGTTGTTCGAGCATCTCGACCATGCCGCCAACAGCATCCAGCCCGGCCCGGCAATCGGCAAAGGCCCCGACGCCGGGCAACACGATATGGCTGGCAGCCTTAACCTGATGCGGATCATTGGTGACCACTACATCAAGGGCAAGGTTGTTTTCGCGGGCGGCGCGTTCAAATGCCTTGGCGCATGAACGCAGATTGCCCGAACCATAATCAATAATCGCGACGGTCATGGGGTGGGGATGCTCCCGTTATAGGACGAATGATAGGATGAAACAGCGCCGGGGGTTATTTTCGGGGCGGTGACTGCTGTGCTGATAAAGCGGTGCAGGGCGCCGGCTTCATTGGGGCTGGCAATGATATCGACCATTTTCCAGCCCTGACGGGCCAGTTTGCGGCGGCGCAAATCATTGGCGATCAGGCCAAAGCCGATGCCGGTGGCAAGGGCCAGTAAAAAGTCCATTTCCGGGCCGCCATTGGCCAGTTCTACCGCAATATTGCACAGCATCGACACCACCAGCAGGCCGATAAATGCCAGCCATTGCCGGTGATACAGCGCCCACAGGCCGGACAAGATAAATGCCCAGAAATTGAAACCTTCACGGATCAGCACAGCATCCTCAAGCGGATCAGCATGGCCGGGGTGGATATGGACGGTATAAACCTTCATCGAAATTCAGACTTTCGTCCCAAAACCGTATCAAGGGCATTGGGCTATTGTGGCCTGATGATCAGGCCCAAAATACACAGGTCGGGTTATAATGATCCGCCCAGAACGCCCTTGGTCGATGGAATGGCATCGGCCTTGCGCGCATCAATTTCGATGGCTTCGCGCAGGGACCGGGCCAAAGCCTTAAAGCAGCTTTCGATAATATGGTGGTTATTTTCACCATACAGGTTTTCTACATGCAGCGTAATCCCGGCGGCCTGGGCAAAGCCCTGAAACCATTCGCGAAACAGTTCGGTATCCATATCGCCGATTTTGTCGCGGCTAAACGTGACATTCCAGATCAGATAAGGCCGGCTGGAAATATCCAGTGCCACCCGGGTCAGGGCCTCGTCCATTGGCAACAGGCAACTGCCATAGCGATAAATGCCTTTTTTATCACCCAGTGCCTTGGCAAAGGCCTGGCCAATCGCAATGCCGGCATCTTCGGTGGTATGGTGAAAATCGATATGCAGGTCGCCTTTGGCACGAACGGTCAGGTCCATCAGGCTATGGCGTGAAAGCTGTTCAAGCATGTGATCCAGAAAACCCACCCCGGTCTGCACATCATAGATGCCAGTGCCGTCAAGATTAACCTCGGCGGTGATTTGGGTTTCGTTGGTGTTGCGCTCTACGTGGGCCTTGCGCATGCAAAGGCTCCTTTCCTGCAAAATCAATGCGTCTGTCAGGTGGTTATTTAGCAACATCGCACCGCAATTGCCAGTTTAACCGCATACCCAATGGCCGCAAAAATCATAAAGGGTTAAAAACAACACACTGTTAGCGCCGGGCCTTGCCCTGCCCCTTGACCCTGACTTTCTACGTGCTAACTCTTGATCGGATAAGTTAAGGCCAATTTCAGGAAGTTTTTATGAGCGATCAATCGCAGCAAAGCTGGCACGGCACGACGATTCTTTCCGTTCGCAAGGGCAATCAGGTGGTGATTGCCGGGGATGGTCAGGTGTCGCTGGGCCAGACCGTGATCAAGGGCAACGCCCGCAAGGTGCGCCGCATTGGGGCAAAGCAGGACATTATTGTCGGCTTTGCCGGGGCCACCGCCGATGCCTTTACCCTGCTTGAACGGCTGGAAGCCAAACTGGAACGCCACCCCGGCCAAACCATGCGTGCCTGTGTTGAACTGGCCAAGGACTGGCGCACGGATCGTTACCTGCGCCGCCTGGAAGCGATGATGGCGGTGGTGGACCGTGATATTTCGCTGGTTCTGACCGGCATGGGGGATGTGCTTGAGCCTGAAGACGGCATTATCGCCATTGGCTCGGGCGGGAATTATGCCCTGTCGGCGGCCCGTGCCCTGATCGATCAGGACATGGATGCCGAGGAAATCGCCCGTCGGGCCATGAAAATTGCCGGTGAAATTTGTGTTTACACCAATGGCAATGTCACGCTTGAAAAAATCGATGAGGCAAAGGACGTCGCCTAGCCCCTGACCCTGGGACGTTCATCATTTTTCGCAATGATTGCTCATTACGGGGATCATTGCGGTACAAAAACCGGACCGGAAATACATGACACAGCAATTCAGCCCGCGCGAGATTGTTTCAGAACTTGATCGCCACATTATTGGACAAAAAGACGCCAAGCGCGCCGTTGCGGTGGCGTTGCGTAACCGTTGGCGTCGCCAGCAGCTTGAAGAACCGATGCGCGGTGAAGTCCTGCCGAAAAATATTCTTATGATCGGCCCGACCGGGGTGGGTAAAACCGAAATCGCCCGCCGCCTTGCCAAACTGGCCGATGCGCCGTTTTTAAAGGTTGAGGCGACCAAATTTACCGAAGTCGGCTATGTTGGCCGCGATGTGGAACAGATCATTCGTGATTTGCTGGAAGTTTCCATCGATCTGACCCGCACGACCATGAAACGCAAGGTGACCGCCAAGGCCGAATTGCAGGCCGAAGAACGGATCCTTGATAGTCTGGTTGGCGACAATGCTTCGGCGGAAACCCGGCAGAAATTCCGCAAAAAGCTGCGCGAAGGTGAATTGCAGGACAAGGAAATCGAGATTCAGGTACAGGAAAATGCCTCGACCTCGATGCCGACCATTGATGTGCCAGGCATGCCCGGCGCACAAATGGGGATGCTGAACCTGTCGGACATGTTTGGTAAAGCCTTTGGCGGCCAGACCAAACCCAAACGCATGAATGTTGCCGAAGCCTTTGAGCGCCTGATCGAGGAAGAGTCTGACAAACTTCTCGATATGGACAAAGTGACCGCTGAAGCGATTGAGAATGTTGAACAGAACGGCATTGTCTTTCTTGACGAGATCGACAAGATCACCGCGCGGTCCGAACGCAGTGGCGATGTCTCACGCGAAGGCGTGCAGCGTGATTTGCTGCCTCTGATCGAAGGCACATCGGTTGCCACCAAACATGGCACGGTTAAAACTGACCATGTGCTGTTTATTTGCTCGGGCGCGTTTCATCTGTCCAAACCATCCGACCTGCTGCCGGAATTGCAGGGCCGTTTGCCGATCCGGGTTGAGTTAAAAGCCCTGACCGAAGCCGATTTCCGCTGCATCCTGCTTGAACCTGAAGCCTCCCTGATCAAGCAATATATTGCCTTGATGGGAACCGAAGCTGTCACGCTGGAATTTAGCGATGATGCGATTGACGAAATCGCCCATATTTCGGCCAGTGTGAATGAAACGGTTGAAAATATCGGTGCGCGCCGCTTGCATACGGTTCTGGAAAAGCTGCTTGATGAAATCAGTTTCACCGCAACTGACCGCTCGGGTGAAACCGTTAAGATTGATGCCCAATATGTGCGCGATCAGGTCGAGGAGCTTTCGAAAAACACCGATCTGTCGAAATTCATTCTCTAATTGATTTAATCAAAATTCGGTGATTTTCGAAATTAAAGGCCAGCATTTTTAATGCTGGCCTTTTAAATTTCTGTGGGAATAATACAAATATGTAAAAATTATATTTTGGGGTCGCTTCATGTATATGATGTATGTCGATGAGAGTGGGGATTCGGGGGTGTCTACCCTACAGACGAATCACTTTATTCTTACTGGTTTGGTGATACATGAAACAAGATGGCATGATTTCATTGATGTTCTTTTGAATATGAAGAAGACATTCAAGAGCGTTTATGGTTTGCCTATGAGGACAGAGATCCATGCTTCAGAGTATCTTAGAAAACCAGTGCATGATATTGAAAAGCATAAGCGTCTATCAATATTGAGAAATGTTGTTGATGAAGTTGCTAAATATGACTTTATATCGATAACTAATATTGTTGTGAGAAAGCAAGATAAGTCGGTTGACTATGATGTTTTTTTGAGAGCATGGCAGGTTCTTTTTCAAAGATTTGAAAATACATTAAGGAACGGAAATTTTCCAGGTGGGTATCGTGATGATTACGGACAAGTATTCACTGATGCTACATCTGGAGAAAAGTTAATAAAACTTATGAGAAAAATGTCTGTATACAACCCTGTGCCGAATAGACTTGAATATGGTGGTGGCTATCGTAATCTGCCTATTCGTAGAATTATTGAAGATCCTCATGAGAAAGATTCTAGAAACTCACTTCCGATTCAAGTTTGTGATGTTTGTGCTTATTTCTTACAGCAGTATTACTCGCCAAACGGGTATATTCGGCGAAAAAGAGCATCGAAATATTTTGAGCGGCTTGATCCGGTGTTGAATAAGCGGGCAAGTGTTGCTCATCCAATGGGGATAGTTGAGATTTAAAAAGAAAGGGCGGGAGTGTTACCTCCCGCCGGAAAGATCCTACTACCAAGTTAGGCTTGGGTTCAGATCTTGTTTAAAATATACATTAAAATTCCAATAAAATCAATTAATTAATATTGATTCGTTTCAATGGCTTAAGAGTCAAGGGTCTTTTCATGCCCGATAAAGTTTATGCACGTTATCGCCGGTTTGGGCCGGGAGATAGACGGTAAAGACTGACCCCTTCCCCACTTCGCTATCAATGATCATGGTGCCGCGATGGCGTTGCACCAGATGTTTGACGATGGCCAGGCCCAGGCCGGTGCCGCCCACTGCACGCGAACGCGCGGTATCAACACGGTAAAACCGTTCGGTCAGGCGGGGCAGATGTTCGCGGGCAATACCGTCGGACTGATCACATACCGAAACGGCCATGATGCGGTTGTGACGATAGCGCGCAAGTGCTGCTGGCGGGTTTGTTACCAGGCCGATTTTGACATCGACCGTGCTGTCCTGATGGCCGTATTTGATGGCGTTTTCGATCAGATTCTGGAAAACCTGAACCAGTTCCTTTTCCTCGCCAATCGTTGTTGTCTGATCCAGCGTCGATGTGACGCGGATATTCATGTTTTTGGCGTCGGCCTTTACCTTCAAACCTGCGGCAACCTTGTCAATGATGGTGGCAACATCACAATCATTTGACGGTGGGGTATGTTCGTTCAGCTCGATCCGGGCCAGGGACAGCAAATCCTCGACCAGACTTTGCATGCGCTGGGCCTGGTCGCGCATCACGGGCAAAAACTGGCCCAAAGCATCGGGGTCGTCCTTGGCCGGGCCTTCAAGGGTTTCGATAAAACCGAGCAAAACCGATAATGGTGTGCGCAATTCATGCCCGGCATCGGCGGCAAAATCGGCGCGCATCTGTTCAACCTTGCGCAGTTCGGTAAGGTCGCTAAACGATAAAACAAAATTCCGATTGCCGGTTCCGGCGGGCAAATGGGCGGTTAGCACATCAAAATGGCGCTGGGCGTCGCTGGCAACGACAAATTCGGTATGTTGGAGGGTACGGCGGCCCGATGACACCATATCAAAAGCATCAAGCAAAATGGGATCACGGATAAAGCGCGTCAGGTCGTGCCCGGTTTCCAGATTATGAAACAGCGACTTTGCCGCCTGGTTAAACCCGGTAACAGTGCGCTGGCGGTTTACCATCACCACCGGATTTGGCAAATGATCCAGAATTTCGGCATCGGTATTGGTTTGGGCTTCCAGGGTCAGGATGCGTTCGCGAAAGGCCGCCGTGATCTGGCTGTAAAGCGATGAAAGTTCGGAGGCTGCCTCGAACGAGAGGTGCTGGGGCGGGGTGCCGCGAAAATGGTCGCGCAGGGTCGCGGCATAGCGCGCCACACTGCGCAGATCCTTGAAATAAATTCGCAAAATGCCAATGACACCGGCATAGGCGGCCACAGCGCACACCACAGCGATACCCCAGGTGATCTGATCCGTTGCCGCCAGTAATATCATAATGGCAGAAGGGGGCACGTTCAGTGCGAATGCGGTTGCAAGCAATTGCCGGAAGCCCAAGCGATTCTCCAGATCATAATGGCGGCAGAAATTTGCCTGATATACGAATAATTTTGCCTAACATGATGATGTCTTCGCGAATATCAAATCAACTTTAAATGACAGTTTTCAATTCGTTGAAATGTTTCGTGTTTTTCATATGAAAAAACCGCCCCGCGCAAAAACGGGGCGGTTTGAAGCGGAGTCGCCGATGTTTTTGGCCTAAATGATGCTAGCCCCGTCATTAAATGCCAGGCGCGGGCTGCGATCAAACAGTTTCGATGCGTCGCCATAACCGATATTGACCATGAAATTGGTTTTGATTGTTGTGCCAGCGAAAAATTCGCCATCCACACCATCGGCATCAAAGCCCGACATCGGCCCGCAATCCAGCCCAAGGCTGCGCAAGGCCAGAATCAGATAGGCGCCCTGCAAACTGCCATTACGAAAGGCGGTGGCTTTGATCAAATCGTCGTTTCCGGCAAACCACGACCGGGCATCAGCATGGGGGAAAAGCTGCGGCAGTTTTTCGTAAAACGCCATATCCATGCCGATAATGGCCGTTACCGGTGCAGCCATGGTTTTGGCGGCGTTGCCTTCGGACATAAACGGTTTGAGGCGGTCCTTGGCGGCTTCGCTTTGTACAAACACCACACGCATCGGTTCACAATTGGCACTGGTCGGCCCCATTACGGCCAGGTCCCACGCCTTGTGCAGAAGGTCCGTATCCACCTTTTTGTCCAGCCAGCCATTGTGGGTCCGGGCCTTGTTAAACAGAACATCAAGGGCTTTTTGATCAATCATGACGAGGTTTCCTTAAAGCGTTTTAGTTGCAATGGACCTAGCCTAGGTAATTAAAACGGCAATGAGAAGGCCGGAATTATGATCTTTGCCCTGTGCGGGCCGTTTGCCGGTGCCCGGTATTCAGATTGCCCGGGATCATGATGCCCGTCGGTGCGTTATGACAGGGTGGTATAGGGCGGCGGGGTTTCAGAAGCATCCGTATAATGTATCGCCGAAACGACAGAATGAACATTGTGCCTTGCCACAATATCGCGACAATGGGGCTGTTGAATATCACCGACAGCGATGCACACATCATTGAATGGCATGGATATTTAGATGCAGACTGATAAAATTATCCCCGCTTGCGGTACTTTGGGCAAAGACGGGATGAAAGGGCATTATATGCGTGGCGCGCTTTTGACAGCAGCGACTGCACTGGCCTTTATTCTGGCGGCGCCGGCACAGGCGCAAAATGCGCAAACGCCACAAACCGGACAAACCGCGCCAGCCACCGACACCCGGAATACAGCACCGGCCAAATCGACGGCGGAATCTGCATCGGCTGTCGTGTTTATGTATCACCGCTTTGACGAAGGTGAATATCCCTCGACCAATACACGGGTGGACCAGCTGTCGGCGCATATCGCTGAACTGGGCAAAGCCAAATATCATGTGATGGATACGGGTGAGATTGTGTCGGCTATTGCCAATGGCACAGCCCTGCCCGACCGGACCATCGGTATTACGGTCGATGATGCCTATCGTACTTTTTACAATGTCGCGTGGCCGATGTTTAAAAAGGCGGGTTTGCCGGTGACGGTTTTTGTATCCACAAGCCAGCTTGATGCCGGTTATGACAGCTATATGACCTGGGACATGCTGCGCGACCTGGTGAAGCAGGGGGTCAAAGTGGGCGGTCATAGTGACAGCCATGCCCATTTATCATCGGTGCCAATTGCGCAAACCAAAGCCGAACTGGAAAAATCTGCCAAACGTTTCAAACAGGAACTGGGTTTTGTACCGGATCTGTTTGCATATCCTTACGGCGAAGCGGATACCGACGTGCAGCAGGCCGTGCGTGATGCCGGGTATAAGGCAGCGTTTGGTCAGCAAAGCGGCGGGTTTGATAAATCCGCTGATATGTTCTATTTGCCGCGTTTTGCCCTGAACGAACATTATGGATCGCTTGACCGGTTTGAACTGGCGGCAAATTCATTGCCACTTGATGTAAGCGACCTGACACCGGCCAATTATACCCTGCAGCGAAACCCGCCCGCCTTTGGCTTTACCTTGCTAAAGCCAACCAATGATGTGAAATGTTATCCGTCCGAAGGAGCCGCCACCATGAGCCGACTTGGCGATGAACGGGTGGAAGTGCGCCTTGACGGCCCTGTTTCACCGGGGCGCTGGCGGATAAATTGCACGGCTGGCGGGCCTGATGGCCGGTGGCGCTGGCTGGGAATGCTTTATACCGTGCCCAAAGATATCAAGACATCTGGCTGATTTGGCATAAATGCCTTTCTACGGTTATATTTCGTTTTTTTCTGTTAAATAACGGCTATTGCGTGTTGAACCGCAACGCGCTAGGTTATCCACACTTCGATAACGTAGATAATGGCTAACCACAGTGCTGACAGGAAAAAACATACTTTTGATCATCTCGGGCGGTATTGCCGCCTATAAGGTGTTGGAAGTCATCCGTCGTTTGCGCGATCAGGGGGCATCGATTCGTGCCATTCTGACCAAGGGTGGAGCCGAATTTGTCACCCCGCTGTCGGTGGCGGCGTTAACCGAAAACAAGGTTTACCAGGATCTTTTTTCCCTGACAGATGAAGCCGAGATGGGCCACATTCGCCTGTCACGCGAGGCAGATCTGGTTCTGGTGGCCCCCGCCAGTGCCGATTTACTGGCAAAAATGGCGGCAGGTATGGCCAATGATCTGGCAACCACCGCCCTTTTGGCAACCAACAAGCCGGTGCTGGTTGCACCCACCATGAATGTCGAAATGTGGAACCATGCCGCGACGCAGGCCAATATTGCCACGCTGGAAAGCCGGGGCATTTTGCGCATTGGCCCGGCGGGTGGCGATCTGGCGTGTGGGGAAACCGGTACCGGGCGTTTGGCCGAACCTGCCGAAATTATTGCCGCTGTTCAAAATTTCTTTGCTCAGCAAGACGGCCCCAAACCCCTGGCGGGCAAAAAAGCCGTGGTCACCAGTGGCCCGACACATGAACCGATTGATCCGGTACGCTTTATTGCCAATCGATCCTCGGGCAAGCAGGGCCATGCCATTGCCGCCGAACTGGCCCGCGCCGGGGCCGATGTCACACTGGTTAGTGGCCCGGTAACATTGGCTGACCCGGCCGGGGTTCGCATGGTACGGGTGGAAACAGCCCAGGAAATGCTGACTGCCGTTCAGGGCCAGTTACCTGTCGATATTGCGGTCTGCGCTGCGGCGGTGGCCGATTGGCGGGTTTTGCATCAGGCGGATCAGAAACTTAAAAAATCCGGCGATGGTGTTATCCCCGCCCTGCAATTTGCCGAAAATCCCGATATTCTGGCAACCATCAGTCAAGACGGGCCAAATCGCCCGTCACTGGTGGTGGGCTTTGCCGCCGAAACCGAAAAAGTGGTCGATCATGCCCGTGCCAAACGTGACCGCAAGGGATGTGACTGGATATTGGCCAATAATGTCGCCCCCGAAACGGGCACCTTTGGGGGTGATGACAACGAAATTCATTTGATTGGCGGTTCTGACCCGGCCCGCGACGAAATTTGGCCCCGGCAAAGCAAAACCGGTGTCGCCCGATCGCTGGTGGCGCGGATTACCCGCCATTTTAACCCTTAAAACCAACCGGCCCGGAATGTCCTGTGTGGCAAACGGGGCGGATAAACAGATGCGATACAGGATACATAAATGACCGGCTTATCTGTGGATTTAAAAGTACTGGATCACGGGCAGGGATTGCCCCTGCCCGCTTATGCGACCGCACAGGCTGCTGCGGTTGATCTGGTTGCCGCCATTGAAGATGTGCTGGTAATTGAACCGGGTAAACGGGCCATGGTTGAAACCGGCATTGCCATTGCCCTGCCCGCCGGTTTTGAAGCCCAGGTGCGGCCCCGTTCCGGGCTGGCGGCAAAAAACGGTGTCACGGTTTTAAACAGCCCGGGCACGATTGATGCCGATTATCGCGGCGAGATCAAAGTCATTCTGGTTAATTTTGGTGATGTGGCATTTCGCATTGAACGCGGTATGCGTATTGCGCAAATGGTGATCGCACCGGTCAGCCAGGTGGGCTGGAATGTGGTGGCGGATTTGGATGCAACCGACCGTGGTGAAGGCGGTTTCGGGTCCACCGGCGTTGCATGACCTGGCTGTAATTTGGTGCTCAACGCGGTTTTCGGGCTGCGATGACAGACATAATCGAGGGGAGCAAACGAGAGACGATGCTTAAACTTTCAAAGAAGATGTTGTTTGCCATCGAAGCCGTGGTGGACATTGCCTATAATGCGGCGGGTGAACCGGTGCAAAGCCGCGATATTACCGCGCGCCAGGGCATTCCCAAACGCTATCTGGAACAGACCCTGCAGCAATTGGTGCGGGCGGATATTTTGACCGGTGTGCGGGGGCCGCGTGGTGGTTATCGTTTGGCGCGTGAACGTCGCCGTATTACCCTTGCCGATATTGTTTCGGTGATCCGGTCGATGGAAACATCGGATGATCCGATCGAGGATCCGGCAGGCTCGCCATTGGGCAAGGAAGTGGTTCGGCCCTTGTGGCGGGAATTGCAAGATACCATGATGCAGCAGCTTGAACTTATTACGGTCGAAGATTTGTGTAATCGTGCCCGCGATGCCGGGTTACGCAGCGGGATTGAAGAATCGCCAGATTTTATCATCTGAATTTTTCATCCCGGTCTGGCTGTGCGATATTTTCAAACCACAGAAAATTTTCGCATATCAGTTTGATTGCACATTTACGAAATTGCACCCCGGTGCAGAAAAACCGTAAATATTCCTTGTCGACCCTTTGACTTGCGGTAAACTCGGAATAAATACAAATACAATATGTGTTGATTTGTAATGCACACAAAAATGCGAGGAAATCATGACTGAATTTCGCGGCAAGATTTATGACAGCATCATCGACACCGTCGGTGCAACGCCGCTGGTTCGCCTTTCGCGGATTGCGGATGCCGAAGGTGCGAAAGCCGAGATTCTGGGCAAACTGGAATTTTTCAACCCGCTGGCTTCGGTCAAGGATCGCATTGGCCTGGCAATGATCAATGCTGCCGAAAAAGACGGCAAAATCAAACCGGGTGCCACCCTTGTTGAACCGACATCGGGCAATACCGGCATTGCGCTGGCATTTGTTGCTGCGGCCAAGGGCTATAAGCTGATTTTGACTATGCCTGAAAGCATGTCGCTGGAACGGCGCAAAATGCTGATGTTGCTGGGCGCACAGATTGACCTGACCCCGGCAGCCAAAGGCATGAAGGGGGCTGTTGCCCGGGCCGAGGAACTGGTTGCTGAAATTGACGGTGCCGTCATGCTGCAACAGTTTGACAACCCGGCCAACCCGGAAATTCACCGCAACACCACTGCACAGGAAATTTTGAAAGATACCGACGGCAAGGTTGACATTTTTGTTGCCGGTGTGGGCACGGGCGGCACGCTGACCGGTGTTGCCGATGTGTTGAAAAAACATAATCCCGATGTGCAGATCATTGCGGTTGAACCCGAAGACAGCCCGGTTATTTCAGGGGGCGCACCCGGCCCGCATAAAATTCAGGGCATTGGGGCAGGTTTTATTCCCGGTAACCTTGATACCAAACTGATTGATCGGGTCATGACAATCGGCAATGAAACCGCGTTTTCAACGGCGCGAAAACTGGCCGCCCTTGAAGGTCTGCCGACCGGCATTTCCTCGGGCGCTGCGGTGGCCGCTGCCATCGAACTGGGCCAGATGCCGGAAAACGAAGGCAAGCGGATTGTCGTGATCATCCCGTCCTTTGCCGAACGTTACCTGTCGACCCCGCTGTTTGAAGGGCTGTAAGCCAGCCTTTTGCCCGTTGAGATGATTAAATAATACAAGGCCCGGAAACATCGATGTTTCCGGGCCTTGTCATTTTTTTGTCCGCTTTTATGTCCGGCAAATCGTTGCTGAGATATTGTTATATTACAATATGTTGTGTGAAATGGCGGCCCCTGGCATGTCCGGGTAAATGTTTGCTTGGCGGGCATGTTAATAAAACAGCGGGCATGCAAGTTTGTGGTTGAGCAATGGGGGGCTGCACCCTATCTGTAGGGCGGTAACCAGTGAGGCCTGAATATGGATTTTGACTTCAGCGACAGCGAAATACAGCGTTATGCACGCCATATTGTTTTAAAGGATGTGGGCGGCACCGGGCAGATGAAGCTGAAGCACGGGCGTGTGCTGGTGGTCGGTGCTGGTGGTTTGGGCTCGCCGCTGGCGATGTATCTGGCGGCGGCCGGTGTGGGCACGATTGGTATTGTTGATGACGATGTGGTCGAACTTTCCAACCTGCAACGCCAGATAGCCCATGGCATGGGCGACATTGGCACCCCCAAGGTCGACAGTGCGCGCGCGACGATGTTGAACATGAATCCGGATGTCACGGTTCAGACGCATCAGATGCGGCTGAACGCCAAAAATGTTCAGGACCTGATCGCGCAATATGATGTGATTGCCGATGGATCAGATAATTTTGAAACCCGGTTTTTGCTAAACGATGCCTGCTATTTTGCCGGGAAAACCCTGGTTAGTGGTGCGGCATTACGCTTTGATGGGCAGGTTTCAACTTTTAAGGCGCATTTGGGTGCGCCGCATCCGTGCTATCGCTGTATTTATCATGCGCCACCCCCGGCTGATGCTATTCCTTCTTGCTCGCAAGGGGGTGTTTTAGGTGCGGTGGTGGGTACCATTGGCGGTATGCAGGCAACCGAAGTGCTTAAGGAACTGATGGGAATTGGCGACAGTTTGTCGGGACAATTGGTGATTGTTGATGCGCTTTCGGCCAGTTTTCGCAAAATCCGTGTTCCGCGTGATCCTGGCTGCCCACTTTGTTCTGAATCCGCAACAATTAAGGATTTAAGCTGCCATGAGCATTAATAATTTTGCCGATCCGGATGCCGCCGGGGTTGAAAAACTGTCGCTGGTGGTTTTTTCCGGCAGCTTTGAAAAAGTTCATTACGCTTTGGTAATGGCAAGTGCGGCTTTGGCGACCGGGCGGGCGGTAACCCTGTTTTTCACCATGGAAGCCAGCCGGGCGTTGCTGGCCCCGTCGGGCTGGCGCCATTTGCGCCCTGATGCTCAAGGGGCCACCGCCACCAGCCTTGATTTTGGTTATTCCGAACGGGGTGTGGCAACTTTTGAAGAATTGTTATCAGCCTGTGCTGATCTGGGGGCGAAATTCATGGTTTGTGAAATGGGGCTGCGCGCCCTGGGGCTGGAGCATGAAAAACGCCGGGCAGAGCTGACCATCGAGGTTGGCGGTGTGGTGACATTTTTAAACGATGCCCGTAAAAACGGCGAGATGCTGTTTATTTAAACGAAGGCACAAACGGTATTTGGGAGTGCAGGTGCGGGTTTTATCCGTTTGCCAGAATTTTGATGCCTAGCCCGGCCAGACACACCCCGACCCCGCGTTCGATCCAGACCCGTGCCTTGGCAATTTTTGCCTGTATTGCGGGCAAGGTCAGCGCGGCGGCAACAATGGCGAACCACACCATATGGCACAGGGCAATAAACACACCATAACCAAGCTGCATGGCGGCACTGGTGTCGGCCGAAATAACCTGGCTGAACAGCGAGACAATAAACAACATTGCCTTTGGGTTTAAGGCATTACAAATAAAACCGGCCCAGAAAGAGGACGCGTTTTTCCGGGTTTCGGGTGCGTTTGGGGTGATCAGGATATTTGTACTTTTTGAATTAGAAAGGGCTGCTTGGGCAGAGCCGATGCCAAGGCGTAATTTCAACCTTTGCCATATGTCGGGTAAAAATGCGCTGATTCCAAGCCAGATCAGATAGGACGCGCCGAGAATACGGATGGTGTTTAACACCCAGATATTATGGGCAAAAATCACACCTAACCCGATCATGGTGTAAGCGATATGCACCGAAATACCGCTGCCAATGCCAATGGCGCATAACATTCCGGCTTTGCGCCCCCGGGCAATGGCGATGCGGGTGACCATGGCAAAATCCGGGCCGGGGCTGATGACGGCCAGCACCGTAATAATGCCAACAGCCATAATTTCAACCGAGATACCATCGGGCATTTTGATTTTCCTTAATTTGTGAGAAAATCCAGTATCAGGGATAATTTTTCCCCGGAAAATCGAAATAAAATAGGAATTATGGTGAATAATATTCACATAAAGCGCGGGTTCTTACCGCTTGCACCCCTGCCCGCGTTTGAGGCCGCAGCCCGCCATCAAAGTTTTTCCCGCGCAGCCGAGGAACTGAACCTGACCCACGGCGCGATTAGCCGCGCTGTTGCCCAGATTGAAGAACGGTTGGGGGTGGATTTGTTTGTGCGGCGAAACCGGCGGGTTTATTTAACGCGCGCGGGTGAAAGGTTGCTGCGCACCGCCGAAACGGTGCTGCATGACCTTGACCGTGCGGTAGAGGATATTCACCGCCATGATGCGCAGTCGCCGATTTTGTCGGTATCATGCGAACCCAGTTTGGCAATGCGCTGGTTAATGCCACGTTTGGGGCGTTTTCGCGAAGAGAACCCCGATTTGAATGTGGAAATGCACATGGCCGGTGGCCCGATTGATTTGCTGGCTTCGGGCAATGATATTGCCATTCGCCGCCGTGATTTTGGCCTGCCCGATGACTATTTTGTCACCCCGCTTTGGGCGGAGATGGCCGGGCCGGTGTGTGACCCCGATTGTTGGCAAAACATATTGGCCTGCGATTTAAGCAATGCCCGCTGGTTACACAGCCGCACCCGGTCTGATGCCTGGGATATCTGGAAAAAAGCCAGCGGCTTTAAGGGCCGCCCGGCCAGCGAGCAATATTTTGATCATTTCTTTTTTGCCCTGCAAGCGGCAGTGAATAGGCTGGGTACGGCGATTGGATCCTTGCCGCTGGTGATTGATGATCTTGCTGCGGGGCGTTTGTGTGCGCCCCTGGGCATGGCGCCAACCGGGGTGGATTATGTGATGCTGAGCCTTGACGATCCGAAAAAAGATCGCCGGATTACCCGTTTCGCCGATTGGCTGGCAACCGAAGCACAGGCAACCGAAACATGCGCGCAAGAGGTCATTGGGTAATGTCAGATGACTAAAATGGATTTTCGCGCCGGGCAGTGAAAGCGTTTTCACTGCCGTTTTTTACTGCCGTTTATTGCATCTGTATTGAAATTCGGGTCACGGTGATGACTGCAGGTTTGTCGTGATCTGTCTTGCTGAATGGTCCGGTTTTGTTCCGCCTTCGACAAATGGTTAACCCTTGGCGGGCAAGCCAAGGTGGCCCGGTTTAATCGGGATGCTGTTTTTGAGTATTTTTTATGTTGTTCAGACTGTTTTTAGCGTTTTTAGCGCCTTGCCGGTGAAATGCCATTTGCAGCGGCGTGGAACATAGGGGCAACAGGCGCGTTACAGGACGTAACCCAACAATTGCGGAAAAACCGGCATGTTTGAGCTGCCCTATTTTACCACGGCCAGTCAGTATTTTGACATCGAATTGATTGACGTGATTTTACGGCTGCTTGCTGCGACCGTAATTGGCATGGTGATCGGGCTGAACCGCGACATTAACGATAAACCGACCGGAATGCGCACGCTGGCGCTGGTGTCGCTTGGCGCGGCAGTGGTTTCGGTGGTTGCTGTTCATTTCGAAGATCTGATCGACCATCCCGATGCGTTATCACGCGTGGTACAGGGGATTTTACAAGGTGTTTTAACCGGTATCGGTTTTATTGGTGCGGGTGTGATTATGCGCCAGCCAAAGGACAAAACGGTTACCGGCCTGACAACTGCGGCCACGGTCTGGATTACCGCGGCCCTTGGTATTGCCTGTGCGTTGGCGGCATGGCAAATCGTGCTGGTGGCCAGCGTTCTAACCTTTTTTGTTCTGGTTGTTTTAAAACCGGTCGAACTTTTTCTGGTGCGTTTATTTGGTGGCGACCCCGAGGCCGTTCGCGAAGACAAAAACTGATTTCACGGTTTTCACGGTATTTTTGTGCGCCGATAGGGCGACACTGATCCGCGATGATATTGCCGGAACACATCTGTGATGGATGTGCTCCGGCTGTTTTGGTTTGGGCCACTTTTAATTAATCCTGGGCCGGGATACGGGCGATTACCTTGATTTCAAAGTCAAACCCGGCCAGCCAGGTGACACCCACTGCCGTCCAGTTGGGATAGGGTGGCTGGGGGAAAACCCGGTTTTTGACCTCCATGATGGTGTCAAACTGGTTTTCCGGATCGGTATGAAAAGTGGTGACATCAATCAGGTCATCAAAGCTGGCACCCGCTGCACTTAACGTCGCTTTCAGGTTGTCAAATGCCCGTTCGACCTGGCTTTTAAAATCCGGTTCGGGGGTGCCATCTTCGCGGCTGCCGACCTGACCCGAGACGAATAACAGATCGCCTGATCGAATGGCGGCAGAATAGCCGTGGGCATCATAAAGGGCATGGCGGTTTTGATTTTTGGGAAAAATTGCTTCACGTTGTGTCATGAAAGTCAGTCCTTTGGTGTTTTTGCGACAGGCCGGTTGCCAATGTGCTGGTTTTTTGCCGGTCTGTGTTTTACATACGGTATGTATGTTAAATATACAGATACGCTTCGTATGTCAATTGATATACGTTCCGTATGTGAATGGAGAAATGGCATGGCCGCCAAAAAACGAACAGAAATGATGGCGGAAAATCGGGCCAGGTTGATTTCTGCCGCCCGAAAAGCCTTTGCCCAAAAGGGCTTTGCCGCCGCTTCAATGGATGATCTGACGGCTGCTGCGGGCCTGACACGCGGTGCGCTTTACCATAATTTTGGCGATAAACGTGGTTTGCTGGCTGCCGTGGTCAACCAGATTGATGGTGAAATGGCTGCACAGGCCCACAAAACCGGCGCACAGCAAGCCGACCCGTGGGACGGGCTGCTGGCCGAGGGTGTTGCCTATATTGAAATGGCCCTAAACCCGGAGGTGCAGCGCATTGTGCTGCTTGATGGTCCGGCTGTGCTGGGGGACCCGTCGCAATGGCCCAGCCAGAACCAGTGTTTGATCGAAACCCGCAATATGGTTGCGCAATTGATTGATCAGGGTGTTTTAAAACCGGTCGACGCCGATGCCGCCGCCCGGTTGTTAAGCGGAGCGGCGTTAAATGCGGCCCTGTGGATTGCCGCAAGCGACACCCCGGAAGATGTTTTACCCAAAGCGTTAGAGGCGTTTCGCGCCCTTGCCAGCGGCTTGCGGCTTGGCTCGTCATGATTTGCAGCAAAATGAAAGTTTAGGGCATATTTTTTTTAATAAGGCCCATTTTGCCTGTGCTTTAACCCATCATGGCAACCGGAAGGGCGCTGTCGGAAAAGAGTGGATACCGGCTTCGCGCATTGGGCAATTGATAATGCCACCATTCGTGATCGTAAAATTCGAACCCGGCGCTGACCATGATGCCCAACAGCAATAGGCGATTGGATTCGGCAGCTTGCGAAAGGCCCTCTGCCCCGTGATAGGATTTAATATCCATTTCATCAAAGCCGGTTCCCATATCCAGTTCCTTGCCGTTTTCGTCTAACAGCGTTAGATCAATGGCGACACCGCGGCCATGCGGTGATCCGAAATCGGGATTGGCGACGAAATCGGCATTCGGGGTGTGGTTCCAAAGGGCGCGCTGGGCTTCTTGCGGGCGGAACGCATCTAACAGGCGAAATTTAACGCCTTGCCGTCTGGCGATCAGGCTTGCCTTTTTCAGGCAGACTGCCGCATCCTGATGCAGATAACATGCTGGCCGCGAATAAATTGGTGCCCCGGTAAAATTGCGATCGGTGGCATAAACAATGTCGATTTCGACATCATATTCTTGCGGCGTAATTTCGACCAGCGCCATTGGCGGAGGCTCCCTGTTCTTGACGTTTACCGACTACATCAAAAAGATGCTGACCGGGCAGATGGTTAAATCATCGCATAGCGCAGATCTTAATTCTGCGCAAATCCCTGACGTCGGTATTTCCGACCAAAAACCGTTTGGGCCAACCTTGCTGGCGATTGATACGGCGTCGACCTCGCTGGCAACCGCGGTGCTGGTTAATGGCGAGGTTAAGGGCGAGCTGTTTGAAAATATGGAGCGCGGCCAGGCCGAGCATCTTTTGCCCTTTATTATGAAAAGCCTGCGCGAAGCCGGGCTTGATTTTGCCGATATTGACGGCATTGCCGTCACCGTTGGGCCGGGTGCCTTTACCGGGATGCGTATTGGTCTGTCAACGGCACGGGGCCTGGGGCTGGCGCGGAAAATTCCGGTTCTCGGGGTCAGTTCGCTTGAGGCGGTGGCTTATGGTGTGAGCGAGCGGGACCATCAGGGCCGCAATATACTGGTTGCCCTTGATAGCAAACGAAACGAAATTTTTGCCCAGGCCTTTGACGCCCGCAAAAACCCGATCAGCTCGCCCGAATGCCTAGGGCCGCGCCAGGCGTTACTGCTGGCCCCGCCGGGCCCGACGATATTGGTGGGTGATGCGACCGCCCGCTTGTTAACTGCTGCCGCCAATGGTGGAGACGACTTTTTCACCGGAACAGCACCTGGTTTGCCGCGTGCAGGCAATGTTGCCCGGATTGCAGCACAACGCTGGGAAAAAGGTGAAAATCTGCCACCGGTGCCGCTTTATTTGCGTGCGCCCGATGCCAAACGCATGGATGAACTGGCCGCTGAAAAACGGGCAAAGTTGTAAAATGACGACGCGGACGGGGACTAAATGTTCGGGACGGGTTTTTGACCGGCCATCATGGTTATTCTTTTTGAAGGATATAGGGTGCGTTCGGGTGAATTTTGAACCGTCAGATGCTTTGGTTTTAAGACATCATCGGGATGCCCCTTCCCTTTGTGATGACAGGTTTATGCTGTGCAAAGGATAATGACGTGACAGCACTGGATGATACAGCGCAGGTGGATGTTATTGCCCTGACCCCGGCATTTGCGCCGGTGGCGGCAGCCCTGCATCAAACGGGGTTTGATGAATGCTGGGATGAAAATGCCTTGTGCGATTTGCTGGCCGTGCCAGGGGCATTCGGGTTGCTGGCTTTTACCCCGGGGCTTGATCATCAGGGCAATGGTGTATTGGAAGACGATATTCCGCTCGGTTTTGTGCTGGTGCAAACGGTTCTGGATGAGGCGGAAATCAATACGATTGTTGTGGGACCACAGGCGCGACGACGCGGTGTTGGCCAGGCCTTGATGGAAAATGTGCTGTTATATCTGCAAAAGCAGGGCGTTAACCGGCTGTTGCTGGAAGTGGCTTGCGACAATGAAGCGGCCATTGCCTTGTATCGAAAACTGGGTTTTGCCGAAATTGGCCGACGGCGTGAATATTATCGGCGCAAGGCGGGGCCAAGGGTTGATGCGCTGGTGATGGAACGGCTATGACAGCCCGTTACCAGGATGATTTGAATTTTACAAAATAATCTAATAACCGATTGAATTTAAATGTGAAATAAACCACATAAAGGGTGTGGTCTTGATCTTGAAATTGTTATAATATTCTGGTCATCAACCATGGTTTGGCGGCCTTTGCCTGTGAAGAACGCCCGACCGCTTAGTTTTTTCGGATTGTCAGCCGGTACGTATCGGTTTCATCAGCCATTTTTGTCAGGTCCAGAACGTCGTCGCCCATATCGGTTACTGAACGCGGTACATTTTTAAGCGGTTCGCCGTCTTTAAGGATGACCTGCAGAATTTGACCCGGTGTCATTTTTTCAAGTTTCAGGCGCGTTTTGACGAAAGTCATGGGACAGACATCGTTTGTGATATCTATTGTGATATCGGGCGTCGGGATTTGGCTGTTGTTAGGCATTCCATCCTCGTGATCGGTACTTCTGATGACGAGGTAACCATATATAATGAAAACGGCAAGGTGCCCGGGTTATTTTCGTGAAATCGGTCTTGCGACCGGGCAAAGATTTCTCGATATTTAAGCGATCAGAGCGTATGTAGCCTGCGGGCCTTGGGGACAGGCGGAACCGGAAACGAGAACAAGAGTATGTTGGCAGAATCAACCATCGAGCAAAAATGCATTGACGCGGGCCTGAAAATGACCGGGCAGCGTCGCGTTATCGCCAGAGTATTGTCCGAGTCCGAAGATCACCCGGATGTTGAACTGGTTTATCGTCGCGCCACCGAAATTGACCCAAAAATTTCGATCGCCACCGTTTACCGGACGGTACGTCTGTTTGAAGAAGCAGATATTCTTGAGAAACATGATTTTGGTGACGGTCGTGCGCGCTACGAAGAACTGACCGAAGAACATCATGATCATTTGATCGATATGCGTTCGGGGCGGGTGATTGAATTTTCGAACGAAAAGATCGAAAAATTGCAGGAAGAGATCGCTCGCGAGCTGGGTTACGAGCTGGTCGGTCATCGCCTGGAACTTTATGGCGTTCCTGTTAAAGACGGGAAATGACAGTTCTCTAACTGTTTACGCTCAATAGGTGTATATAAAAGCCATCCGTGCTACAGTGCGGGTGGCTTTTCATATTTTTGTTACGTGTTCTTAACAAAGCCTTCACTCGCTCTTGGTGTTAATCTTGCGCAAGATTAATGTAACTGAACGAAAGGGAGTTGCGATGAGCGACGTTCGACAGCAGGGACTGGAAGTTCGCCTTGCAGAAAGCGAAGCGGAAATTCTGGCCAGCCAGCGTTTGCGCTATAAGGTTTTTTACGAAGAGCGTGGTGCGCAAGCAACTGCTGAGATGATGGAAGCGAAACGCGATTTCGATCATTACGATCCGATTTGCGACCATCTTCTGGTGATCGACCATAGCCGCGGCGAAGGTGCCGATGGTGTTGTTGGCACCTATCGTTTGCTGCGCCAGTCTGTTGCCAATAAAAATGGCGGCTTTTACAGTGCAGATGAATATCAGATCGACTCGATGCTTTCGACGATCAAGTCGGGCGAGATCATGGAACTGGGCCGCTCCTGTGTTGAGGAAGGCTATCGCACGATGCCAACCTTGCAACTGTTGTGGCAAGGCATCGCCAAATACGTGTTTGAACATGATATCAAACTGATGTTTGGCTGTGCATCGTTTCACGGTACCGACCCTGATGCCTTTAGCGATGTTCTGACCTATTTGCATCATCATCACCTTGCCCCGGAAGCCATGCGTCCGCGTGCGGTTGCCGAGCGGTATGAAAGCATGGCGCGCGCCAGCATTGACGGGATTGATGCCCGCCAGGCCCTGCGCGACCTGCCGCCGCTGATCAAGGGATATTTGCGTTTGGGCGGCTATGTTGGCGACGGTGCGGTGGTGGACCATCAGTTTAACACCACCGATATCTGCATCGTCCTGCCGACCGAAAAAGTAACCGAGCGTTATTACAAGCATTATGAACGGACCGCGAGGGTATCGTGAGCTGCTATCCCTGTGCTGCCATCAGGCTGCTGATCTATGCATTGCTGACATTGACGCTGCTGCCGGTTCAAATGGTGGCGGTTGCCCTGCGTTTGAAGCTGGCGGATGACCTGCCACGATTTTATCATGGCCTGTGTCTGAAAATCATGCATATCGATGTGCAATATTCAGGTGAGCCGTTACTGGAAGGTGGCGGGATCATTGTTGCCAATCATGCGTCCTATCTTGATATTCCTGTTTTGGGCGCGATGACCAAGGGCAGTTTTATTGCCAAAAAGGAAGTGGCGAACTGGCCGGTCTTTGGTCTTTTGGCAAAGTTGCAGCGTTGCACCTTTATTGAACGTCGCCCGGTTCGGGCCCGCGAGCAAACCATCGAGATCAGTCAGCGGCTGGCCAACGGGCACAAGCTGATTTTGTTTCCCGAAGGAACCAGCAATGACGGCAACCGTGTTTTGCCGTTTAAGTCGACCCTGTTTGGTGTGGCTGAAACAGTTTTGCCCGATGGATCGCAGGTAAAAGTGCAGCCGGTTTCAATTGCGGCCACCCGCCTTGACGGTGCGCCAATGGGCCGGGATTTGCGGGCATTTTATTCGTGGTACGGGGATATGGACTTGGCGCCGCATTTGTGGCAGTTTCTCGCCCTCGGCAAGGTTACGGTGGAAGTAGTTGTTCATCCGCCAATGACGCTGGCACAGGCAGGATCGCGCAAGGATATGTCCCGTATTTGCGAGTCGCTGGTTGTTCAGGGGCATCAGGCTGCATTAACGGGCGCCAAGCAGGGTGCCGGTGTGTCGCTTCCTGACACCAGGCGGTCAGGTGATTTGATTGGATGTACCCCGTTGGCGGTTGTTTTTGAAGATTTTCGCCTGTTTGGCTAGAATTTCCAGCGCATCGCGATGATGGCTTTTTTTCCGTTTCGCCGAAAAACGGGTTGCACGAACGTAAAATTGTGCCACCTGATCTCAGATATCAAAGATGTTCGACAGGCGGTGTGAATTTCACGCCGCTTTCGACGTATGAAACGAGCGGAACGGATCATTAAAGTGAGCGCGACGAAAAAGCTTTTTGTTAAGACCTATGGCTGCCAGATGAATGTCTATGACAGCCAGCGGATGCAGGATGTTCTGGCACCGCTGGGTTATGAGCCGGTCGATGAGGCAGCCGGTGCGGATATGGTTATTCTTAATACCTGCCACATTCGCGAAAAGGCCGCCGAAAAGGTTTTTTCCGATCTGGGCCGGATCCGCAAACATAAAAAAGCCAAGGAAGAAAACGGAATCGATAAAATGATCGTCGCCGTCGCCGGGTGTGTTGCCCAGGCCGAGGGTGCCGAACTGATGCGTCGCGAACCGATTGTCGATATGGTTTTTGGTCCGCAAACCTATCATCGCCTGCCTGAAATGGTGGCGCGCGCCAACCGTGCCATTGGCAATGACCGTATCATTGATACCGACTTCCCGGTTGAGGAAAAGTTCGATCATTTGCCTGCGCAGGTGTCGCAGCAGGGATATTCCGCCTTTATCGCCATTCAGGAAGGGTGTGATAAATTTTGCACCTTTTGTGTGGTGCCTTATACCCGTGGTGCCGAATATTCGCGCCCCGGCATGGATATCATCACTGAAACCCGGCAGATTGTTGCCCATGGCACGCGTGAAATTACCCTTTTGGGCCAAAATGTGAATGCCTATCACGGCGCAGGCCCTGATGGTGATGAATGGACATTAGGCCGGTTGCTGCGCGAATTATCCGACATCGAAGGGCTGGAACGCATCCGTTATATTACATCGCACCCGCGTGATGTGGATGACGATCTGATTTTTGCCCATCGCGATTTGCCCAAGGTGATGCCGTTTTTGCATTTACCGGTTCAGTCCGGCTCTGATCGTGTGTTGCAGGCGATGAATCGCAAGCATGACCGTGAAACCTATTTTGATATTGTCAAACGTCTGCGCACGGCCCAGCCCGACCTGGCATTGTCGTCTGACTTTATTGTCGGTTTTCCTGGTGAGTCGGAAAAAGACTTTGAAGATACGCTGGATCTGGTGCGTCAGGTTGGCTTCATTCAGACCTTCAGCTTTAAATACAGCCCGCGCCCCGGCACCCCGGCATCTGCCATGGAATTGCAGGTTCCCGAGGAAGTAAAGGCCGAGCGTCTGGCCCGGTTGCAAGACTTGCTGGCTGAACAGCAAATGGTTTTTAACCAAAGTTGTGTCGGTCGTGAAATGGATGTGTTGCTGGACCGGACAGGCAAGTTTGAAGGCCAGCTTGTGGGGCGCAGCCCGTACATGCAGCCGGTCCATGTGAGTGGCCTGACCGAGGCAGATTTGGGTCGGATTGTGCGTTTGAAAATTACAGCTGCCAAACCGTTCTCTCTGGCGGGTGAACTGGTTGAAAGTGGCAGTTCGGAAAGGAATGTTGCGTGAGCGCTACCACTGAAAAGGCAAAAAGCCCGATCAAAAAACAAAAACAGACGCCACTTGATACGGATCAGATAGAATTTAACGATAATGCCTTGTCGCAGTTGCTTTATGGGCCCCAGGCGCAAAATTTATTGCGGCTGGCCGAAGGCACGGGCACGGAAATTTCCAGCCGGGGTTCTATCGTTGTTGTGCGCGGCGCGCCGCAAAAGGTTAGCCAGGCAAAGACGGTTCTGTCACAGCTTTATGCGCGGTTGCGCGATCAGGAAATTGACCGGGTTGACGTTGAAACGGTGGATGCCGCCATTCGTTTGTCTGAACCTGATGAAGGCAACCCGTGGGATGATCCGGCGGCCCCGAAAACCGGTATGTTTGGTGGATCGGAACTGGTGATCCAGACCAAAAAGCGCCGGATTTCGCCGCGATCGAAGCGCCAGAAAGATTATGTGAAGGCAATGCTGGAACATGAACTGGTGTTTGGTGTTGGTCCGGCGGGCACAGGCAAGACCTATCTTGCTGTGGCGATGGCTGTGCAGATGTTAACGCAAGGCCAGGTCGACCGGATTGTGTTGTCACGCCCGGCCGTTGAAGCCGGCGAGCATCTGGGCTTTTTGCCAGGTGATTTGAAAGATAAAGTCGATCCTTACCTGCGCCCGCTTTATGACGCGTTGCACGACACCTTGCCGGGTGACGTTGTGATCAAGCGTATGGAACGCGGCGAAATTGAAGTGGCTCCGCTGGCCTTTATGCGGGGGCGTACTCTTTCGCATGCGTTTGTTATTCTTGATGAGGCGCAAAACACCACACCGATGCAGATGAAAATGTTTCTGACCCGGCTGGGCGAAGGTTCGCGGATGGTGGTGACGGGTGACATTACCCAGATCGATTTGCCCTCCGGGGTGAAGTCGGGCCTGCGTGATGCGATGGAAACACTTGATAAGGTTGAAGGTGTTGGCCGGGTTAAGTTTGACCAGCGCGATGTGGTGCGCCATGCCATGGTAACCCGTATTGTGCAGGCCTATGACGAAGCTGATGCCCTGCGTGAACGCATTGGCAAAAGTTATAGCCAGGGGCACGGGGATCGCAAAGTACGAGAGAAAGCCGGTGATGACAGCGCAGCTTGATCTTGACGTTGTGATCGAGGCCGGTGACTGGCGCGATGACGAGCTGGTCGCGATTCGTTCTGCAGTTGAAGCGGCATTAAATGCTGCGGCACATGATGGTGCGCTGTGGGACGAGGATGACGAAAAATCGCTGTTAGATCAGGTGACGGTGATTGAAATCAGCGTTACCTTGTCTGATGATGCCAGTGTGCGTGTGCTTAATCGTGATTATCGGGGCAAGGATGCGCCGACCAATGTGCTGTCGTTTGCGGCACTGGAAAGCGACGAAGGTGCCAGCGAATTTGATCTGGCACCTGATATGCCCTTGATGCTGGGCGACATTATTATCGCCCGGGAAACCTGCCAGCGCGAATCAGACGACCAAAAAAAGCCGCTTTTGCACCATCTGTTACATTTATCGGTGCATGGCACACTTCATCTTGTCGGTTATGACCATATGGTTGATGATGAAGCCGAACATATGGAGCAACTGGAGCGCCATATTCTTGCCGGGATGGGAATAGATGATCCCTATGCCCCAATTGAAGATCAGGATGTCGAAACGGGACAATGAACGACCTCAGTGAACGCGACGAAGACAAGGACAGTATCACGCCCCGCCTTGGTGGGGAGTTACATGAAGAGGCAGATGGTGCCTCGTTTTGGGGGAATGTTGCCTCTGCCATGGGATTGCGCAAAACGCGATCACGCAATGGCGAAGCATCCCTGAGCGATACTTTGGAAGAACTGGCCGAGCGGACCGAGGAAGACGACGAGCCGGTATCTTTGCATGAACGTTCCCTGTTTGAAAATATCATCGCCTTGCGCGATATGACCGCCGAGGATGTGATGATCCCGCGGACAGACATTGTGGCTGTACCCAAAAAAATATCCCTGCCCGATCTGGTGAGTGAAATGGTGACCAAAGCCCATTCACGCCTGCCGGTTTACGGTGATACGCTCGATGATGTTGCCGGGATGGTTCATATCAAGGATGTGCTGGCCTGCCATGCAGCAGGACGGGAATACCGGCTTAGCGCCCTTTTACGACGGGTTCTGTTTGTGTCGCCAGCCATTCGGGTTCTGGATTTACTGTCAGAAATGCGGTTGTCGCGCACGCATATGGCGCTGGTCGTTGATGAATTTGGCGGTATTGATGGTTTGATCACCATCGAGGATCTGGTCGAGGAAATTGTAGGCGAGATCGATGATGAGCATGATGTTGACCAAACGCCGAAATTGATTCGCCTTTCCGATGGCTGTTTTGTTGCCGATGCCCGCTATGAGATTGAAGACCTGGAAGAAAAGCTGGGTTTTGGTCTGCTTGATGATGAAGAAGATGAAGACATTGATACGCTTGGCGGATTGGTGTTTTCCTTGGCGGGTCGGGTTCCGGCCCGTGGCGAGCTGATCGAACATCCGCTGGGGTTGCAGTTTGAAGTTCTTGATGCCGATCCGCGCCGGGTGCGCCGGTTGCGCATTCATTTACATCGTACAGATCCTTCCCTGCCGGGCGGGGAAATTGCGCAGGAAATGCCTAAATGATTGATCGCTTGGCCGGGCGTCTGGCCACCATGGATGGCTGGCCGCGCCGGTTGGTGTGGCTTTTATCGGGGGCGGCAGCCGTTCTGGCTTTGCCGCCTTTGTTTTTTATTCCTGCATTGCCATTGGGCTTTGCCGTTCTGCTTTGGACGCTGGATGGCGTTAAAAGCCGCAAAAGCGCGCTTGCCGCAGGCTGGTGGTTTGGTACCGGGCATTTTGCCGCCGGGTTTTACTGGATCGCGCATGCGTTTCTGGTGCAGCCGGAAATTTATGGCTGGATGATCCCCTTTGCCATTCTGGGCCTTGGCGGGGGGCTGGCGATTTTTCCGATGATTGCAGTCTGGGCCAGCTGGCGGTTGGGCAGCGGGCGGATTTCCCGTGCCTTTTTACTGGCGGCATTCTGGGCAATTGCCGAATTTGCCCGCGGCCATGTGCTAACCGGGTTTCCATGGAACCTGTTGGGCCATGTCTGGGCGATTGATCCGGCTCCGATGCAATTGGCATCCGTGATTGGCGTGTATGGCCTTAGTGCTGTTACAGCACTTTTTGCGACCCTTCCCTCACTTTGGGTAGCCGGGCGCACGGGGCGCTTGGTTTCGATCGGGGGGTTGCTGATTGCGGTGGTTCTGTGGGCGGGGGGGGCTGTGCATTTGGCAGGATTGCCGGCTGCTGATGTTGCGGTTGCCGATGCGCCGGCCGATGCACCGGTCCTGCAAATTGTTCAACCCAACATTCCCCAGTCTGAAAAATGGGATAAATCGCTTCAGGACCAGCATTTTCGTCAGTTGCTTGCCATGTCGCGCCGCCCGGCAGATTTGCCGGCGGGGCGCAAACGGGTTGTTATCTGGCCTGAAACGGCAGCGACCTTTTTTCTTGAAACCGATCCGGGTCGCCGGGCAATGATGGCGGATGTTTTAGCGCCGGGTGATGTGTTGATTACCGGGGCACCGCGCACCTTTCCGCGCGATAGCGATGAATTTCAGGTGTGGAATTCGGTCGAGGTTATTAATGATGAAGGCCGCATTGTTGCCAGCTTCGATAAATTTCATCTGGTGCCGTTTGGGGAATATGTTCCGTTTCGCTCTATCCTGCCATTTCCCAAGCTGACGGCGGGGCGAACCGATTTTTCATCCGGTCATGGTCCGGCAACTTTACATGTAAAAAACTTGCCGCCATTTTCGCCGTTGATATGTTATGAAATTATCTTTCCCGGTGCCGTTACCGATGATCACGACAGGCCGGAATGGTTGCTGAATGTGACCAATGACGGCTGGTTCGGGCATAGTGCCGGTCCCTATCAGCATTTGGCAGCTGCACGTTTTCGGGCAGTGGAGGAAGGGTTACCGTTGGTCCGCGCAGCCTATACGGGCGTATCGGCTGTTTTCGATTCTTATGGCCGAAACCAGAAGTCCCTATCCCTAACCAAACAGGGAATCCTGATATCCCCCCTTTTGGGTGATAAAAACCATACCACAGTATATTATTTGTGGCGCAATATACCATTTTACGGTATTGTGACACTAATCATCGTTCTCGTATTGGGATATCAGCGGTTTCGTAAATCCCCTGGAACGAAAAAATAGTTTACCGGACCGCCCAAAAAGTGTCCCCCATAAGAACAGGGCGGCAGGTCGGAGTGTGAGAAGGACAAGACGATGTCGCCGAAGGATGACAGTGTGATGATTGTAAAGAATACACGCGGTCGTGGCCGTGGCCGTACGGCCACAGGAAAACCGAACCCTGTGGATATCCATGTTGGTGCCCGTGTGCGTTTGCGCCGGACCCTGCTGGGTATGAGCCAGGAAAAGCTGGGTGAGGCCATTGGCCTGACTTTTCAGCAGGTTCAGAAATATGAACGGGGTGCAAACCGTGTGGGTGCATCGCGTCTGTATGATTTGTCCCGTGTACTTGAAGTGCCGGTTTCGTTCTTTTTTGATGATATGCCGGACGAGATTTCAGCGAAATCTGTTCATGAACGCCGCGAAATGTCGGAAAGCCCGGATCCGTTTGATAACGATCCGATGAACCGTCGCGAAACCCTGGAACTGGTGCGGGCTTATTATCGCATCACGGATCCGGTTCAGCGCAAACGTGTTTTTGAACTGGTCAAGGCAATGGGTGTTTTGCCGGCTGCCGATGGCAGTGACAGCAAATAAAAAGTTTAGCGTGACGTAACTACGTCTGGCGACGTTGAAACCTGCAATATTTTGAACGCATTCGGTGCCTGGCCCGAATGCGTTTTTTTGTCCAAGGTATTGCTTTTAGGGAAAAATCAGCCCAGTTTGTGAACAGCATTGTTGGGATGGGACGTTTTTACCGTGCTTTCAGGCGTAAAAGGCTTGGGTCATTTTCCCTGATGGGATATGACATGTTGATGACGTGGACGGATTTGGACCGCTTGCCACCACGCAAAAAAAGGCTAAGTGGGCGCTGATCGATACGTTCGTATCACGGCCCTCCGGTCCAGTTTTTGGAAACTCCCTTTTCACCGGAGAAGGTTTATATGTCTCATAAAGAATATCTCTTCACCAGCGAGTCTGTGTCAGAAGGTCATCCTGACAAGGTTTGTGATCGTATTTCCGACTCGATCGTTGATGCATTTCTGGCCGCCGATCCTGATGCCCGCGTGGCGGTGGAAACCCTGGCGACGACCAATCGTGTCGTTCTGGCGGGTGAAGTTCGTGGTCCGTCCAGTGTCGCCAATGACGAAACCATGATCGAAGCAGCGCGCGAAGCCATTCGGGCGATTGGTTACGATCAGGAAGGTTTCAGCTGGAAAACCGCCGATATTTCGTGCCATGTGCATGAGCAGTCAGTCGATATTGCCCAGGGTGTTGATTCCAAGGACAACAAAGACCTTGGCGCTGGCGACCAGGGCATTATGTTCGGTTATGCCTGTGATGAAACCGACGAATTGATGCCGGCTCCGATCCAGTTTTCACACCGGATTTTGCGCCACATGGCCGAAGACCGCCATTCAGGCAAATCTGACATCTTTGGTCCGGATGCCAAAAGCCAGGTGACCCTGCGTTATGTCGATGGCAAGCCGGTTGGGGCGACATCTGTTGTGGTTTCGACCCAGCATAATGAAGGTTTTAGCCAGGACGATGTGCGTGCAGCCGTGTTGCCTTATATCGCCCAGGCCCTTCCCGAAGGCTGGCTGCCGCCGGAAGATGAAATTTACATCAACCCGACGGGCCGCTTTGTCATTGGCGGACCGGACGGCGATGCCGGTGTAACCGGTCGCAAGATCATTGTGGATACCTATGGCGGGGCTGCCCCGCATGGTGGCGGTGCTTTTTCGGGCAAAGATCCGACGAAGGTTGACCGTTCGGCGGCGTATGCGGCGCGCTATCTGGCGAAAAACGTTGTGGCGGCTGGGCTTGCCAGCAAATGCACATTGCAGGTTGCCTATGCGATTGGCGTGTCAAAGCCGCTGGCACTGTATGTTAACACGCACGAAACCGGTGACGTTGACGAAGTGAAACTGGGCAAGGTTCTGCGTGAATTGATGGACCTGAGCCCGCGTGGCATTCGCGAACACCTTAATCTGTGTGCCCCGATTTACACGCCGACATCGGCTTATGGTCATTTTGGCCGCCAGCCGGAAGAAGGCGGGTTTTTCTCGTGGGAACAGACCGATCTGGTCGGCGAGCTTAAATCGGCCTTTGGTGCGTAAACTTGCCACAGTAGCCGGATAGGTGATTTGCCAAAGTCACCAGACATGTTATGAGGCGGGCGGCCCGGAAAGGCCGCCCGTTTTGCATTTTCAATTGCCAGATAAGTCATGCGTAGCAACAGACCGATTCCAACCCCAGACCGTCCGAATTTTTATGGCCGCCGTGGCAGCCGTCCGCCAAAGGCATCGCGTCAGACGTTGATGGATGATTTGTTGCCAAAACTGGCGATCGACTATCCAGAGCAGGGCGGTGTTGATCCGCAATCATATTTCACCCCGGATCGATCACAATTATGGCTGGAAATCGGTTTTGGGGGCGGCGAACATCTGGCGGGACAGGCCGAAGCCAACCCAGATGTTGGAATTATCGGCTGTGAACCTTATATGGATGGCGTTGGCAGTTTGATCCGGCATATTAGCGACCGTAACTTGCAAAATGTGCGCGTGGTACCCGATGATTCACGCCCGCTTTTGTATAAATTGCGCGATGCCTGTTTTGATCGGGTGTTTTTGCTGTTTCCGGATCCGTGGCCCAAAAAACGCCATGCTGAACGCCGGTTTGTCGGCCCTAAAAACCTGGCGTTGTTGGCGCGTCTGTTAAAGGATGGCGGTGAGTTTCGGGTTGCCAGTGATGATATGCAATATATTTCCTGGACCCTCCAGCATTTGCACAATCACCCCGATTTTGTATGGCTGGCCGAAACCCCGGATGACTGGCGCATTCCGCCAGAGGACTGGGTGAAAACCCGGTATGAGCAAAAAGCGCTACGCCAGGGTAAAAAGTGTAATTATTTGCGCTTTCGTCGTAAAAATCGCGTCTGATACATTCGGACGAAGCGTCCCGTTGGGCCACTTTAATATCACAGCCTTGTGCAAGGCCCTTTGTCATGGACAGAGGGCCTTTTGACTTTTGAGGGCATGTGCGATGTGGATCCGGTTTTGGGGCAATCATTGCCGAAGACTGCGAAAACGGTGGGTTTTTTGTGGAAAAACAACATTCCCGCATAGGCAGGATCAAGTTTTTATTGAGAATGAGTTTCATATGCGATATCTATTTTGTATTGCTGATATGACATTACCGCGTTGTTCCGGATTATAAAGCCGGAACGTTTGAACGTGGGTTCGTTTCAAAGGTCAGGCTTGTGACCCATTGGGATATCAACCAACTGTTTCGACAATATCAGGTGCGTTTGCGGCATTTTGTGCAGAAACGCAAGCTGGCCTGGTACACGGCAGATGACATTGTTCAGGACACGTTCCTGCGTGTTGTGACCACCCCGTCTTTGCCTGATGTTAAATATGCGCAGGCCTATTTGTATCGCACGGCGCAAAATCTAGTGATTGATCATTTCCGTCGCGAACGGATTTTACGCTTTGTTCCTGATTCTGAAAAAAGTCTGGAATTTGTTGCCAGCGATGCTCCCCTGCCCGACCAGATCGCGTGGTCGCGTCAGGAGTTGCGCCAATTACAAAAAACCCTGAATGCCTTGCCGCCCCCCTTGCGCGACGTTTTTATCCTCGCCCGGCTTGAGGGGCAAACCTATGTCGAGATCGGCGAGAAACTGGGTATTCCACCGCAAACAGCCTTTAGTCGCATGGTTCGTGCCTTAACCCTGATTAAGGAAGCGACAGATATGGACGAAAAAAACTGATTTTTTGATCAGATATCAGAGCAATCAGTTCGTCCTATAAAAAGGCCTGCTGCAGTTATGTGTCTGCACGGCAATTTCATGCGTTTATTTTGCAAAACGGAACAGCCAGATAATGGATTCAGGTGGCCCCATCGCGGAAAATCAATATGGGAGCAGTGCAGCCGAACAGGCAATTTACTGGTTCGCGCTGTTGCTTGATGGTACTGAGTCCGAGCATGATCGCGCGAATTTTGCACACTGGCTTGCCGCTGATCCGGCGCATCACCGTGCGTTTATGGAAATAGAGCATCTGTGGACCGGAACCTCCAGTCTGAATTTAGGCAATTTAAATTTGGATGGGCAGGGCAAGTCAGGGCGTCGGGCTTTTCTGGGGGCGGGGCTGGCTGCTGTCCTTGTCGGGGCAGCGGGCTGGTATGGGGATGTCATTCCCCATCATCCATTTGCCGATTTTCGAACGGTAAAAGGGGTACGTCGCAAAATCACATTGCTGGACGGGGTACAGGCCGAACTGGCAAGCCAGTCTTCTTTGTCCGTGATTACCGACGACAAAGGGGCAACCGGCATTGCCCTGTATAAAGGCGAGGTATTTTTTCAGCATGATGGCCGCCAGCGGGACTTTTTTGTCCGTGCAGCTAATGGCTTTGTCCGCCCGGTTGCCGCGGCCCGGTTTGATGTTACCTGTTATGACGGACAAAGCGAAATCATCACGCAAACCGGTTCCGTTGATGTTGAAACGGCTTTAAACACGCGTAATGTGACCCGCGGCGAGGGTGTTTCCTGTGATAATGGCGTGTTGGGCACACCTTATGATGTTGATCTGGCACTGCGGCTGGCGTGGCGTAAAGGCCGGTTGGTTTTCGTTGGCGATCCGCTGGAAAAAGTTGCGAATGTACTTCAGCGCTGGCATCCGGGGCGGATCATTGTTTTGGGCGATGCCTTAAAACAACGGCCGGTGACGCTGGTGGTTAACTTGAATCGTACATCCGATGTCTTGCCCCTTGTAGGCAAGGTGCTGTCGATCAATGTTGATCAGATTGGTGATTATCTGACCATTTTGCGCGATGCCTGATTGATCGGCAAGGCTGATGGATGAAGGTTTTGGCCAGATTATTTTCATGATAATAAAAATTATTCGCAAAAATTAATAAAGCCATCGGATATCCCCACCTCAGACCCGTCTTACTGAGTAGATCGCGATAATGCGATGCATTTGCATGATTTGCCTGGGAGACAACGAGAATGGATTTTGTGGGGGCCGGAGCAGTGCCGTCTTTATCTGGGGTAAAGGGCGTGCGCCGGAAAAAACAGTTTTCCTCAACCTGGATAGCAGCAACGGCTTTATCCGGATGTTTGATGGTTATCGCGCCAGCACCAGTGCAGGCGGGGTCAAATGAGGACGCTTTCGGAAACAAGCTGGTTGAGCTGGCACAAAGCGGTGATTTAAGCCGTGTTTATTATTTTGATATTCCGGCAGAAAATCTGGCGTCCGCGCTGGTCAAATATTCCCAGATTTCCGGGATTGATGTGGTGGTGGATGGCAGTTTGCCCGCTGGCCATTTGACAAACCCTTTTCAGGGCGAGATGAGCGCAGAACATGCTCTGGATCAGATTTTGGCCGGAAGTAGCCTGACGTGGCACGTGCTTGATGGCAACACTGTATCAATTGTTGCGGTAACACCCGATCAATCGTCATTTGGTGTGATGACAGCGCCGATTACGATTACATCATATGGCCGTAATGATTTTGGTACTGGCGATGATCCCGATGCTGTTTATGAAACGCCGGGTGGTGTTTCGATTATTACCCGTGAGAAAATGCAGCAAACACCGATTCGTGAAGCGCGTGACATTTTTGATCAGATGGCGGGTGTGGATATATCCAATGATGCCCGTGACCCTGGCTTGACGGTTAACGTGCGCGGTCAGCAGGAAATGGGTCGGGTAAACGTTAATATTGATGGTGCCAGACAAAACTATAATCAGGTAACGCATGGAACAACGTCACGTGTCTATCTGGACCCTGCGTTATTGGCGTCGGTAACGGTTGATAAAAGCAATCTGGATCAAAATGGTGGTGCGGGGGCCTCGGCAGGGATCGTGACCCTGCGGACTCTTAATACCGATGATATTCTTGACCCGGATGAAAATTGGGGTGGGAAGGTTAATCTGAGTCACGGGACAAATAATTATCAGTTTGCCGGGGATGCTTCTGTTGCCGGGCGTATATCGCCAAAATTTGATGTAGCAGCAGCCATGAGCCGAAAAGTCATTGGCAATTACCGGGCAGGAAGTCGTAATCCGGGTTTGTTTACGACGGGAAACGGCAACTATTATTCAACTGAAAATTCGCGACCTGAATATACTTATTCCCGTCAAACCTCGGGTTTGCTTAAGGCAAATGTCAGGCTGACAGATGATCAGGAACTGCATTTGGGATATGTGGGTAGCACAATCGATTATGCCAAAACCAGTGATGTAACCAATTCATTTGTGGATTTTAACGAGACGCAAACGCATACGCTGACAGCAAAGCATAATTGGAATCCGGTTTCTGATTTGATCAATCTCGATACCAATCTTTATTGGACCCGAACCCAGAATAATCAAAAACGTCCCGTGCGTTATACGAACGCGGGAGCTGTTTCGACAAATTCATTCGAAACGGACTATACCCTTGATACTGTTGGCGTTGATATTGCCAATGAAAGTCGCTGGCACCTTGATGACTTAAATGATGGCTTAAGCAGTGTGCGCCTGAATTACGGCACCGAGTTTTTCCAGGACAAGGGCACGACAGATTCTTCGACAGGGAATGAAGGGGGGGCTGGTGCCGGTTATCAGCTTGAAGGATCAACGCCGGGCGGTAAACGTGATGTCGCGGGAAGTTTTTTACGCGGGACATATGACTGGAACGACCGGTTCGAAGTCTATGGCGGTGTGCGCTATGACTATTATCAACTAGACGGTAATGCCTACTGGTGTGACGTCAGAAACACCTGCGCCAGCGGTGGTGTTCCTTATGATGTTGATCTTTCCGATCAAAAGCTTTCACCTTCTTTTGGTGCCAGTGTGACGCCGGTTCAGGGGATGCAGGTTTTTGCGAATTATCGCCAAAATATGCGAGCGCCCACCATTACCGAAACCATGATCAAGGGCGAACATATTGGTAATGTCGGAATTCCCTTTTATTCCAATGCCAATCTTAAGTCGGAAGAAAGCGAAACCAAGGAAATTGGCGTTAATTTCAAATATGATGATGTTGTGCAAAAGGGCGACAAGTTTCGTGCCAAACTGTCTTACTATCGTACAAAAGTCGAAAATTACATCACCTTGGGTTATGTGCCTCAGCCTGCGACAACTAATTCGGGGTTTGGGGCACTAACGAATCGGGCTGCTGCCATGGTGAACCTGTCTGATCCTGTTTATATTAACGGGACAGAATTGGAGTTAGGCTACGATGCACAGCGCTATTATCTTGGCGGTACCTTAAGTCTCAACGATATGGATCTTGAGGGAAATTATGATCCATTCGTTCTCAATACCACCTATGATCCATTGGCGAATTACAATAGCTCGTTTGGGACAGTAACAGGGTCTCTCTACGGTTCTGGGACGACGCTTTATGGTATTTATGCCACGCCAAAACGTAAAATCACGGTCGACGGTGGATTGCGGTTTTTCGATCAGGATCTGGTTGTGGGCATGTCGGCGACGTTTGTGCAGCCGCAGGACAATTTTGGAGATTCTGGTCTTTCCACAGTGGTTGGGAAGTACTTCAGCTACAGGGTTTTTGACTTCTATAGTTCCTACAAAATCAACGACAGTGTCAGCATCAGCTTTAATGTGAACAATCTGCTTGATGAAGCATACGTTCAGGGTTCTGGCGGAACATTTTCTCCGGCTCCGGGACGGACAGGTGTGCTGACTTTGAGGGGTAATTTCTAGCTTTTAAACTGCTTTTCGCACATTGAAACCGGTCAGGGCTTCCCTGACCGGCATGCCGCGCTGTTTCAGTTTAAATTATTGATTTAATTAGATATTTTTAAAAATTACTGTTGACGATAAATAATAATGAGAGTCATTATCAAATTCATCGACCCGTTGGTTGGGACGATGAACATCAACAGGAGACTTATGAAATGACGATTAATATCGACCTGAACGCAGACGCATCCGGAAATGGTGTTGACCTTCACGGCGTGATTGAAGATTTCAACAACAATTTCTCGCTGGGTTCGGGAAATCACGGTTATTTCTTTGACGATGGTAATCTTACGAGTGCGTATGGGGGCGATCAGTACTATGCGACTGATCTTGACAGCAGCAGCTCCTATACCGGCGGCGTGCTGGCAACTGCGGGCGCCAATGATTTTGCCTACGACATCTCAACGCATACCATTGGTGGCGATCTGGACGGTTTTTCGTTTGGTAGCACGCTTGCACAAACTGCCGATGCTTCGGCAGTTGAATTCACCGACTCATCTGTCGATATTTCCAATTTGGGCCTGTCGGGCACCGATACCAATGATGTGCTGGTCGATATTTATACCGGCAGCACCGATGCTCTTGAATCCGCCTTCGCGTCAGAAGGCGTCGCCATTAACGGCAGTGCTGGTGCAGATGTGATTGGTGGCTGGGCTGGTGATGACGTTCTGACCGGCAATGGCGGTGCGGACGTGTTTGAATTTGATGCCAGCGCCAGCTTTGGCAATGACACGATCACTGATTTTGCCGATGGCAGCGATCTGATCGATCTTGATTACAATGATGTCACCATTGCCGATGACGGGGCTGGCAATGCCCTGATTACGCATGCCAACGGCACCGTGACCCTGACCGGCGTTGATTTTGCCGATATTGACCAGAACGATTTTGTCTAAGGCAAAAGACGGCCCGTTCCGAGAGGGCTAATCGCGGAACGGGCGCATGGTCTTATTCCGGGTGCCGCAGCATTTTTCACATAATGCGGCACCCACCCTATTCTAGCGACAAACCAGCGGATAACCAATAGTCATGCTGTGGCGTGCCAGTGCTTCTGCGTATTCGTCTTCCTTATCCCCGGCTTCGTCCCCTGCTTCGCTTGGCGGTGTTATTGCATCGTTGCGCAAGGTGTTTGGCATTGTTGCTGCCCTAAGTGGTGTGTCCAATATTCTGATGCTGACGGGGCCGCTTTTTATGCTTCAGGTCTATGACCGGGTACTGGCCAGTCGCAGTGTACCGACATTGCTGGCACTGACCGGGCTGGTGCTGGGGCTTTATTTGTTTTTGGGCACAGTTGATGCCTTGCGTGCCCGAATGCTGGTGCGCATGGGCTGGCGGGTGGACGAACAAACCGGGCCGGTGGTGCTGCGCAGTGCTGTGTCGCTACCGCTTGATCAACCCGGATCAGATGCACGCCCGATGAACGACCTGGACCAGATCCGGCAGTTTCTGGGCAGTGCCGGGCCGGTGGCGATTTGTGATTTGCCTTGGATGCCGTTGTTTTTGGGCATCGTGTTTTTGTTGCATCCGTGGCTGGGGATGCTGGCATTAACGGGCGGGCTGGTGTTAGTGATTCTGACATTGATTAGCGAAACGTTGTCGCGCCGCCATGTTTCGCGCATGAACCGGCAGGCGGTGCGGCGCACTTCCTTGCTTGATGCCGGGCGGCGCAATGCTGAAGTATTGCGCGCCATGGGTATGGTCCCGGCCTTTGCTGGGCGCTGGGCCATGGTCAATGATCGTTATTTGCAAACCAACACCACGGCGGGCGATGTTACCTCTACCTTTTCAGCCTATATCAAGGTCATCCGTCTAGCTATGCAGTCGGGGGTTTTGGCCCTTGGTGCCTATTTGGCGATTTTGCAGGAAGTTTCGCCCGGGGCAATGGTGGCGGCATCGATATTAACCGCCCGCGCCCTGTCGCCGGTTGAGCAGGCAATTGGCAACTGGCGCGGGTTTGTTGCCGCGCGCCAGGCCTATGCCCGTTTGCGCCGGTTGCCTGATGCGGATGTTACGAATGTGCCGTTCCGGTCTTCGCCCCGGCTGGTGCTGCCTGCACCGTGCCAGAATATGACGGTGCAATCACTTGTGGTGCAAACCATGCCGCACCGTGCGCCGGGTCATCCTCATCGGCCCACTGCCAGGCCGGCATCGGGGCGGACATTGTTGAAAATCGCCCAGCTTGAATTGCGTGCGGGCGATGGCCTGGGGGTGATTGGCCCCAGCGGGTCGGGAAAATCGACCTTTGCCCGTGCCCTGGTTGGTATTGGTCATTATGCGCAAGGAAGCATTCGCCTGGACGGGGCTGAACTTTCGCATTGGTCGCGCGATGATCTGGGCCAGTATGTGGGGTATTTACCGCAGGATGTGGAACTGTTTGACGATACAGTTGCGCGCAATATTGCCCGGCTTCAGGCAAGGCCTGATGCAAAAAAGGTGATCGCAGCGGCGAAACAGGCCGGAGTCCACGACCTGATTCAGTCCCTTCCCGGCGGGTATGATACGCAAATTGGTCCCGGTGGTGTGGTATTATCGGGCGGGCAGCGTCAGCGTATTGGTCTGGCCCGGGCAATGTTTGATGATCCGTTTCTGGTGGTTCTTGATGAACCGAATGCCAGTCTGGATAGCGATGGCGAACAGGCCCTGCTAAAGGCCGTCGCTGGTTTGCGTGAGCGCGGGGCAATCGTGGTTATGATCGCGCACCGGCCCAATATCCTTGCCTGCGTGAACCGGGCGATGGTTATTCAGAACGGGCAGCAGGTTGCCCTGGGATCGCGGGACGATATTTTGCGCAAAACCCTGCGTCAGGTCGGAGAAAGCGCATGATCAACCCGTTGGAAAAACTTGCTTTGGCGGGGCATTCTGTTGTGCCATCCGCCGGCCCGGATGAGGCAGATAATATGCAGGGCAGTCTGGCCCTGCACTCGCTTCGGCGGCACATTCTGTTTGGCGCGGTAACGGTTCTGGTGTTGTTTGGTGCTATGGCAGGTTGGCTGGCTTTTGCCAGTTTATCGGGCGCGGTGGTGGCCAGTGGCACCATGGTGGTCGAAAGCAATGCCAAGGTGGTGCAGCACCCTGATGGCGGTATCGTTGGCAAAATTTTTGTCCGCGATGGGGACCATGTTCATGCGGGCGATATGTTGGTGCAGCTTGATGCGACACAGGCACGTGCCAGCCTGGGTATAGTTGAAAGCCAGATTGATGCCCTAAGTGCCACCGAAATGCGGCTGGTTGCCGAACGTGATGACGCGGCTGCGCCCGTGTTGCCGCAAAATTTGGCGGCACGGATTAATCAGCCCGATATTGCCGCCCTGATTCATGCGCAAAACCGGTTGTTTACCGCCCGTCAAACCAGCCTGATTGGTGAAAAACAGCAATTGGCGCAAAAACGCAGCCAGTTGCATGAACGCGTTGGCGGGTTAAACGCACAAAAAACTGCCAATGTTGAACAGCACCGCCATATCATAGACGAGCTGACCGGGCTGGAAATGCTGTTTGCCAAGCAACTGGTGCCAATTACACGGGTTGCAGCCCTGCGCCGGGAAAAAGCCCGCCTTGAAGGTCAGCGCGGCGAGTTAAGTGCCGAAATTGCCGCGGCGCAAATGCAAATTGCCGAAACAGAAATGGCGATATTGCAGCTCGAACGCGATCGCCAGACCGAGGTGCTTACCGATCTTGCCGATATTGATCGCCAATTGGCCGAATTGAAACAAAAACAGATCGCACTGGTGGACCAGCTGCGCCGTACCGATATTCGCGCCCCTTACGATGGCACCATTTATCAGATGCAGGTGCACAGCGAAGGCGGTGTGATTGGTGCGGGTGAGAAAATTATGGGAATTGTCCCCGATCAGGATGCGCTGGTGATTGAGGCACGTATCCGCCCGGAGGATGTGGATAAAATACATCCCGGACAAAAGGCCGCTTTGCGTTTTACAGCCTTTAACCGCCGGACCACCCCCGAACTGGCGGGGACGGTTGATTTTGTGGCGGCTGATTTGTCACGGGACGAGGTGACGGGGGAAAATTTTTATCCGGTGCGGATGCATATTACCCAAGGCGAGCTTTCGCGGCTGGGGGATCACGCGTTAATCCCCGGTATGCCCGTCGAAACCTTTATCGCCACGGGTGAACGCACAGCCCTGAGCTATTTTGCCAAACCGCTGAGCGACCAGTTTGCCCGCGCCTTTCGCGAGGAATAGCACGAAAACAGCCATCAATGCCAGATTAATTGGGCAGGGTTTCGGATATTGCACGGGCTGGTTCGTACTGAATAACAAAGGGGCACATGTGATGTGCCCGCAGGAAAAGTTTCAGGACCGTATATATAAGGGTGCCCTACAATGACATCGGATACCGCAACGCGGATAACACAGGAAACACCGACCCGGCTGGAGCGGATAAAGGCAAATACCCGTGATGATCATCAGCAGATTGACGATATGGTCATGGCGATGAAGCCGTTTGACAACCGGGAAAATTATGGTCGTTTTCTGGCTTTGCAATATTGCTTTCATGCCGTGATGGCGCCGCTTTACCATGCTGATGACCTTAATGCGCTTATCCCCGGTCTGGCAGACCGCAGCCGGTTTGACAGCGTTTGTGCCGATCTTGGTGATTTGGGTTTGCCGCTTCCTGCCCATGAGGGGGCGGTAACGGCACCGCAAAGTGGCCCGGCGCGGCTGGGATGGCTTTATGTGTGCGAGGGGTCAAATCTGGGGGCGGCCTTTTTGTTAAAGGCAGCGGCGCGGCTTGATCTGAATGAAGGGTTTGGTGCCCGGCATTTGCGCGCCCATGACGACGGACGAGGCAAACACTGGCGGCAATTTGTGACGCAGCTTAACAGTTTGGTGCTTGGCGCGGAGGATGAAATTGCCCTGCAACAGGGTGCCCATGACGCGTTTGACTTTTTTTACAATCTTCTCATTACAGATCGCAAGCTGGCAGCCTAGGCGGGCAAAACGGCCTATCCCTTGGTTGAATGCGGTTTGCAGGCAGGATCGTGACTTGATTTCTGCTTAAACTGGCGTTATAAAGCGCGCAAGCTTTTTGTAAAACGTAACAAAGAGTGGGCCTCGGCCCGCTCTTTTGTGCATTCTGGGGTATGGCATTCTATATGGCTGAACTGATCGGACAGCAGTTGAAAGACCCGCTTTTGTCGCGGATCGCGGAAATTATTGCACCGTCGATAGAGGCACTGGGGTTTGAACTGGTACGTGTGTCCATGATGGGCAAGGACAGCCAGATCCTGCAGATTATGGCGGATCGCCCCGAAGGAAACGGCAGTATTACCGTTGAGAACTGTGTTGAAATCAGTCGGACTGTTTCAGCGCTGCTTGACGTTGATGACCCCATTTCCGGAGCTTATCATCTTGAAGTCAGTTCGCCCGGCATTGACCGGCCGCTGACCCGGCGCAAGGATTTTGATATTTGGCGCAGTTTTGATGCCAAGGTCGAATTGGTGGTGGCTGTTGCCGGTCGCCGCCGTTTCAGCGGAAAGCTGGATGGACTCGAAGACGATGCGGTCGCCCTGATAGTGGATGGCGAACGTGAATTGTTGCCGTTAGCCGATATCGCAAAGGCGAAACTCGTGCTGACGGATGAATTGATCGCGCATGTCACCGGCCAGCGCCGGTCTGACGACAACGCAGAATAGAGGTTGGATATGGAAGCAACTTCGGGAATGCCGCGGCCAGAGCTTTTGCAGGTCGCTGATGCTGTCGCCCGCGAAAAAGGCATTGATCGTGACGAGGTTCTTGGCGCGATGGAGCAGGCCATTCAAAAGGCTGGTCGCTCCCGTTATGGCCATGAACATGACATTCGGGCCCATATCGACCGCAAAACCGGCGAAATCCGGCTGGCGCGTTTTATTGAAGTCACCGATGACATCGAAAATGATTTTACCCAGATGTCACTGGAACAGGCCCGGATTCGTGACGAGAATATCGAGCTTGGCGAATTTCTGATTGATCCGCTGCCACCAATTGATTTTGGCCGTATTGCCGCACAGACCGCAAAGCAGGTTATTGTCCAGAAGGTTCGTGATGCTGAACGGGAACGTCAGTATAACGAATATCAGGATCGTATGGGCGAAGTGGTTAACGGAGCCGTCAAACGGGTTGAATTTGGTAATGTTCTGGTCGATCTGGGCCGGACTGAAGCCATTTTGCGCCGTGAGGAACTGATCCCGCGTGAAACCATGCGCCAGGGCGACCGTGTTCGTGCCCTGATCCTGGATGTGCGTCGGGAACAGCGCGGCCCGCAGATTTTTCTGTCGCGTACCCATCCGACCTTCATGGCAAAGCTGTTTGCCCAGGAAGTGCCGGAAATTTACGACAACATTATCGAGATTAAATCGGTTGCCCGTGACCCCGGGTCGCGCGCAAAAATTTCGGTGCAGTCTTCGGACAGCTCGATTGACCCGGTCGGGGCCTGTGTCGGTATGCGCGGTTCGCGTGTTCAGGCTGTTGTCGCCGAATTGCAGGGCGAAAAAATCGATATCATTCAGTGGTCTGAAGACCCGGCAACCTTTGTTGTGAACGCTTTGGCTCCGGCTGAAGTTACCAAGGTTGTGATTGATGAAGAATCGAACCGCATTGAAGTGGTTGTTCCTGATGACCAGTTAAGTCTGGCAATTGGCCGTCGTGGCCAGAATGTACGGCTTGCATCGCAGTTAACCGGGTGGGATATTGATATCCTGACCGAGGAAGACGAAAGTGAACGTCGTCAGGAAGAAGGGCGCAAGCGGGCAGAAATGTTCATCAAGGCCCTTGATGTCGATGAAGTTATCGCCCATCTCCTTGTCGCGGAAGGTTTCACCTCTATTGAGGAAGTCGGTTATGTGCCTTTGGCCGAACTGGCGGAAATCGAAGGATTCGGAGAAGAGCTTGCTGAAGAACTTCGGGGACGTGCGCGGAGCTTCCTTGCGGAAGAAGCCGACCGTCTTCAGGCGCGTCGTGATGAACTTGGCGTTGCTGATGATTTGATTGAATTCCCGGGAATTTCTTTGGCAGTTGCCGTGCAGCTTGGCGAGAATGGCGTTAAAAATCTTGAAGATTTTGCCGATCTGGCCAGTGACGAACTGATTGAATTTGCCGGTGCAACTGAAACTATTACCCTTGATCAGGCAAACGACATGATCATGGAAGCCCGCCGTCGTCTGGGTTGGTTTGATGACCTGGAAGAAGAAACCGGCGATGCCGGGGCGGAAGGCGAAGACGCCTGATCGCTGATCGGAGGGGACCATGTCGCATCGCAAAGGCGGCAAGGAACGAGAAGTTCCGGAGCGCCGGTGCATTGTCACCGGCGAGGTCCGGGAGAAGGAAGATCTTATAAGATTTGTGATCGGCCCGGATAACAGTGTCGTTCCAGATCTTGATGAACGGTTGCCCGGACGGGGATTATGGTTGTGCCCGTCGCGGGATGTGGTAAATACCGCCTGTGCAAAAAATGCCTTTGCCCGGGCGGCCCGACAAAAAGTCGTGGTGGATCCGGCGCTGGCAGACAGAATCGAGGCTATGCTGTCTCAAAAATGCGTCGATCTACTGTCGCTGGCGCGTCGTGCCGGACAGGCTGTTGCCGGGTTTGAGAAAGTTCGCGCCCAGATTGATGACGGCGCAGAACTGATTTTGGCGGCACGTGACGGTGCTGCGGACGGAAAAGCACGGATCGCGACAAAAGCCGCCGATCTTCAGGTTTTTTCCGTTCTGAATGCTGCCGAGATTGCCGCGGCTTTTGGCCGCGATCACGCAGTACATGCGGCAGTTGCGCCAGGTGGTCTGGCGCAACGCCTAAGCCGGGCACTACAGCGGCTTGAAGGATTCCGCGCAGCCTGAAGGCAGGCCGCGCCGTACGGAAGAACAGGATTGGCCGCCAGGCGACTGATCCCGCAGGAAATGAGGAAGTTGGACGGATAATGAGTGATCGCGATCAGGAGAAGAAGCCGCTAAGCCTTAATCGATCAAAGCTTGAATTACGCAAGACGGTCGAGGCTGGGCAGGTGCGTCAAAGCTTCTCGCACGGACGGTCCAAATCTGTGGCCGTCGAGGTGCGCAAGAAGCGTACTTTTGAACAGAACGAATCCGGCCGCTTCCGCGAAGTGAACAAGGATAAAGTTGCCGAGGGCGAAAATGCTGCCCCGGCGGCACCTGCCGCACCCGCAGCTTCGGCCCCGGCAGCAGCGCCGGCCCCGGCCCCGAAAAAACCGGCCCCGGCCCCGTCAAAGCCCGCCCCGGCCCAGCGCCACAAGCCGAAGCCTGCACAGCAGCGCCCGCGCGCCAATGAGGAACAGGGCAACCTGACCCAGGGCGAACGTGCTGTTCGTATGGCGGCATTGAAAGCTGCCGAGGAACGCCGCAAGCAGGAAGAAGCTGCCGCTGCCGAGCAGGCCCGCAAGGATGCTGCGCGCAAGGTCGAGGAAGAAGCTGCACGCAAAAAAGCTGAAGCCGAAGAAGCGGCACGCGTTGCCAAAGAACAGGCTGAAGCGGCGGCCTCTGCCGCTGCTGCACCGGCATCGGCGCCTGCTGACAAGGCAAAAACCGCTGATGCCGAACCTGCCCGTGATGCAAATGCACCGCGTGCGAAATTGCAGCCGCGTCCGAAACCGGAAGTTCGTAAAAAGGCCGCCGAGGAAATTACCCCCGGTGCCCCGGCTGAGCCGCTGGTCCCCGAGGAACGTCGCCGTTCTGCGCCTTCGGCCTCCAAGCCGAAAAGCCGCAAGGAACTCGACGAGGAAGAAGTGCGTTCAGCTGCTGCACGCAAGCGGGCTGAAGAAGCCGAAGCTGCGGGCCGTGGTGCGCGGACGAAAACCGAAGATAGCAGCCGTCGCCGTGGCAAACTGTCGATCAACACCGCAATGACCGGTGATGAAGGTGGCCGTCGTCGTTCGATGGCTTCAATCAAGCGCCAGCAGGCCAAAGCCAAAGCCCGTAATCAGGGCCAGCAGAAGCCGAAAGAAAAGATCATTCGGGAAGTTATCGTTCCGGACGTTATTACCGTTCAGGAACTGGCGAACCGTATGGCCGAACGTGCGGCTGACGTGATTAAATCGCTGATGGGTATGGGCGTTATGGCCACCATCAACCAGAGCCTTGACCCCGATACCGCCCAGTTGGTGGTTGAAGAATTCGGTCATAACATGAAGCGTGTTTCTGACGCCGATGTTGAAGAAGCCCTGGTTGTGGCCGATGACACCGACGAACAGCTGATTTCGCGTCCGCCCGTCGTGACCGTTATGGGCCACGTTGACCATGGTAAAACATCCCTGCTTGATGCGTTGCGTAAAACCGACGTGGTCAGTGGTGAGGCCGGTGGTATTACCCAGCATATCGGCGCCTATCAGGTGACGATGGCAAACGGGTCCAAGATCACCTTTATCGATACCCCGGGCCACGCGGCATTTACCGAAATGCGTTCACGCGGTGCCAAGGTAACCGATATTGTGGTTCTGGTGGTTGCAGCTGACGACTCGGTCATGCCGCAAACGATCGAAGCCATCAACCATGCCAAGGCTGCCAATGTCCCCATGATCGTTGCGATCAATAAAATGGACAAGCCGGGTGCCGATGCAAACCGGGTTAAAACCGCCCTTCTGCAATACGAAGTTGTTGTTGAAGAAATGGGTGGTGATGTTCAGACCATCGAAGTTTCGGCGAAGGCCGGAACCGGTTTGACCGACCTTGAAGAAGCAATTCTGTTGCAGGCCGAAGTTCTGGACCTCAAAGCCAACCCCAACCGTGTTGCTGACGGCGTTGTCGTTGAAGCACGTATGGAAAAGGGCCGTGGCCCGGTGGCGACTGTTCTGGTTCAGCGCGGTACGCTCAATACCGGTGATATCTTTGTGACCGGCCCTGAATGGGGTCGTGTCCGGGCCCTGATCGACGATCACGGATCGCGTATCCAGACCGCCCTTCCGGGGATGCCGGTTGAGGTCAACGGCCTTAACGGTGTTCCGTCGGCCGGTGATGACTTTGTTGTTGTCGAAACCGAAGCCAAGGCCCGTGAAGTTTCTGATTTCCGTCAGCGTCGCATCCGCGAAACGCAGGCGGCAGCGATGAAAAAATCGGCGCTTGAAAACATGTTCACCACCAATGGCGGCAGCAAGGAATTGCCGATCGTTATCAAGGGTGACGTGCAGGGTTCGGTCGAAGCACTTATTGGTACCTTGCAGAAACTGGGCAATGAAGAAGTCAGCGTCCGTGTGTTGCATAGTGGTGTTGGCGGGATTAACGAATCCGACGTTACGCTGGCGCGTGCCTCGAATGCGTTGATCATTGGCTTTAACGTGCGTGCCAACCAGCAGGCCCGTGACCAGGCCCGTCGTGACAATGTCGATATTCGTTACTATTCGATTATTTACGATGTTGCCGATGATACCAAGGCAATGCTCAGCGGTATGCTGTCACCCGAAGTTCGCGAAAAATTCCTGGGTTACGCCCAGATCCGCGAAGTCTTTACCATTTCGGGCAACAAGATTGCGGGCTGCATGATCACCGAAGGGACCGTGAAACGCGGTGCCGGTGTTCGTTTGCTGCGCGACAACGTTGTTATTCATACCGGCGAACTTTCGACGCTGCGTCGCTTCAAGGACGAAGTCAAGGAAGTGCGCGAAGGGTACGAATGCGGGATGTCATTTGCGAAATACAATGACATTGTCGCAGGCGACGTTATCGAATGCTTCGAGCAGGAGGAAATCGCCGTCCAGCTTTAAGGAGGCGATGAAACGATATGCCGAAGCAACCTGCCAAAGGACCAAGTCAGCGACAGTTACGCGTGGCGGAGGAAATCCGCCAGGCGTTGTCGCGCGCTCTTGAACGTGGTGACATTTACGACCCGGAACTGACCCGCCGCCCGGTTACTGTGACCAAGGTGGATTTAAGCCCGGATATGCGTAATGCGATGGTGTCGGTAACACCCCTTGGCGGGGGTGATGCCAAACCGACCCTGGATGCGTTAAAACGCCAAAAGGGTGTTTTGCGCAGCCATGTTGCCAATAGCGTACATATGAAATATGTCCCGGCATTGCGGTTCCTCGAAGATACCAGCTTTGATATTGCTGATAATATTGGCGCTTTGTTGCGCGATCCGCATGTGGCCCAGGACCTGTCGTCTGATGAAGACGCGGACGATTACGATAAAGAGGACGACTGATGGCGCGTCGGCGTCGCGGCAAAATTATCAGCGGCTGGCTTGCCGTCGACAAACCCCTTGAGATCACGTCGTCAACCGTGGTTAATCAGGTGCGTCGTCTGCTTGATGCAGCCAAAGCCGGGCATGGCGGGACATTGGACCCGCTGGCAACCGGCGTCCTGCCCATTGCATTTGGCGAAGCGACCAAAACGGTTGCCTATGTCATGGATGGCAGCAAAAGTTATCGCGTTACCCTGAAATTCGGGGAAGCACGCAGCACCGATGATGCCGAAGGCGAGGTTGTTGCCACGTCGGACCATCGGCCAAGCCCCGCGGAAATCGAGGCTGTGCTGGGTGAATTTACCGGTGAAATTCAGCAGGTACCGCCAAAATTTTCGGCGATCAAGGTAAATGGCAAGCGTGCCTATGATCTTGCCCGCCGCGATGAAGACGTGGTTTTAAAAGCGCGTCCGATTTTGATAAAAGATCTTCGACTGGTTGACATGCCTGACCGCGACCATGCCGTGTTCGATGTAATATCGGGCAAAGGGGCATATATGCGGTCATTGGCGCGCGATATTGCGTTGCGCCTTGGCTCTGTCGGCCACATTTCCGCGCTCCGCCGGACATCGGCGGGGCCTTTTGCAGAAGGGGACTCCATTCCGTTGCAAACCTTGCTCGAAATGGACCCCGAGGCGGTAATGGAAAAACTGCTTCCGGTCGAGACCGCGCTGGACGACATCCCGGCGCTGGCCCTGACCGAAGTCGAGGCGCAACGACTTGCCAGTGGGCAGCCTGTCGGGCTGCTGGCTGTTGCCAAGCGGAGCGATCTCGGAACTCCCGTCGCCCAGGACGGAATCGTCTGTGCCATGCTTAACGACCGCGCTGTTGCGCTGGCCGAGATTCATGGCGGCGAAATCCGCCCGGTGCGTGTATTTAATCTTTAAAGGCGAAAGGATGCCTGATGTCGATTACTGCTGAACGTAAAACTGACCTGATCAAAGAATTCGGCCAGAAAGAAGGCGATACCGGTTCCCCCGAGGTCCAGGTTGCTATTCTGACCGAACGGATCAAAAACCTGACCGAACACATGAAAGAGCACAAACACGACTTCCATAGCCGTCGTGGTCTTTTGATGATGGTTGGTCAGCGTCGTCGGTTGCTGAAATACTTGCAGCGCAAAAATACTGAACGTTATGAAGCGATTATCGCTACTCTCGGTATTCGCCGCTAATTTTGACGTGCGGCGGAGTGGTTTTACCCTCCGCCGTCGTTTTTTATTGTCCCGCGGATCGGGATATACGGGAGGGCCCGCCAGAAAGGCTGGTTATGCTCGGATTGTCCGGACCCATTAATTATGCCGCTTGACTTAAAAGCCTCATAATTAATGTGTTCGGATCTCGTGTAAAAATTACTTGGTCCGCAAGTAGGTTTGGAAGGAAGTAAAATGTTTAATGTCGTCCGTAAGGAAATGCAGTGGGGTAATGCCAAGCTGGTTCTGGAAACCGGCAAGGTTGCCCGCCAGGCAGATGGCGCGGTTATGGTCACCTATGGTGAAACCGTGGTTCTGTGTACTGCTGTCGGCGCCAAGTCGCCGCGCCCGGACATCGATTTTTTCCCGCTGACTGTGAATTACCAGGAAAAGGCATTTGCCGCTGGTAAAATTCCGGGTGGTTTTTTCAAGCGTGAAGGCCGTCCTTCGGAAAAGGAAACCCTGGTTTCCCGCCTGATCGACCGTCCGATCCGCCCGCTGTTTCATCCGCAATATCGCAATGAAACCCAGGTCGTTTGTACCGTTCTGTCGCATGACATGGAAAACGACCCTGACGTCGTTGCCATGATCGGTGCATCGGCTGCTCTGACCATTTCGGGCCTGCCGTTCCTCGGCCCGATCGGTGCAGCCCGCGTTGGTTACAACGATGGTGAATATGTTCTGAACCCGGCCACCGAAACCGTTAAGGGTTCGGCTTTGGACCTGGTGGTTGCCGGTACACGCGAAGGCGTGATGATGGTTGAATCCGAAGCATCAGAGCTGTCGGAAGAAATCATGCTCGGCGCTGTTAAATTTGGCCATGAACAATTCCAGGCCGTGATCGACCTGATCATTGATCTTGCCGAAGACGCCGCCAAAGACCCCCGTGACATTGCCGGTCTGCCGGAAGGTTATGATGCGCTGGTCGAAAAAATTGCAGCACTTGGCACCGATAGCCTGACCGCTGCTTATGGCCATGTTGTCAAACAGGACCGTTCAGCTGCTGTTTCAGCTGCCAAGGAAGAAATCCTTGCGAAGCTGGCAGAAGAAGAAATCGCTGATGCCCTGAAGGGCAAGGTTTCCTCGATCCTGAAAAATCTGGAAAAAGACATCGTTCGTGGTGCCATTCTGAAAACCGGCAAGCGTATCGATGGCCGTAGCGGTTCTGATGTTCGTCCGATTTTGGGTGAAGTTTCGGTTCTGCCGCGCGCACACGGTTCGGCCCTGTTTACCCGTGGTGAAACCCAGGCGCTGGCAGTTGCCACCCTTGGTACCGGCCAGGACGAACAGATCGTTGATGCCCTGGACGGTGAATACCGTGAAGGCTTCATGCTGCATTACAACTTCCCGCCCTACTCGGTTGGTGAAGCTGGCCGTATGGGCTCGCCGGGACGTCGTGAAATCGGCCATGGTAAACTGGCATGGCGCGCCATTCATCCGTTGATGCCGGCCAAGGATGCGTTTCCTTATACCGTGCGTATCGTTTCGGAAGTGACCGAATCGAACGGTTCGTCCTCGATGGCGACTGTTTGCGCAACCTCGCTTGCGATGATGGATGGTGGTGTTCCGCTGGTACGCCCTGTTGCCGGTATCGCAATGGGCCTGATCAAGGAAGCCGACGAATTTGCCATTCTGTCCGACATCATGGGTGATGAAGATCACCTTGGTGACATGGACTTCAAGGTTGCCGGTACCGAAGTTGGTATTACATCCTTGCAGATGGACATCAAGATTACCTCTGTGACCGCAGAAATCATGCAGATCGCCCTGGGCCAGGCCCGTGATGGCCGTTTGCATATTCTTGGTGAAATGTCCAAGGCCCTGCCGGAAGCCCGTGGTGAAGTTTCGGGCAATGCCCCGACCATCACCCAGTTCAGCATTCCGCGCGACAAGATCCGTGACGTTATCGGTTCTGGCGGTAAGGTTATTCGTGAAATTTGCGAAGAAACCGGTGCCAAGGTTGATATCGAAGACGATGGCTCGATCACTGTTGCACATACCGATGGTGCAAAAGGCAAGCAGGCTGTCGACTGGATCAAATCGATTGTTGCAGAACCTGAATTGAACCATATCTATGATGGTAAGGTTGTTAAGGCTGTCGATTTCGGCGCATTCGTGAACTTCTTTGGTGCGCGTGACGGCCTGGTTCACATTTCGGAACTGGCACAGGAACGTGTCAAACAGGTTTCCGATGTGGTGAAAGAAGGCGATCAGGTCAAGGTCAAGGTCATTGGTTTCGATGACCGCGGCAAGATCAAGTTGTCGATGAAGCGCGTCGATCAGGAAACCGGCGCGGACCTTGACGCTGCTGAAGCCTGATTAAAGGTATGTGAGAGCGGGCGGCAATAATAATAATATGCTGCCGCCCCTTCTTCACATGCATTCGGATGACCCGCTCATCTGAAAAGCCGAATGGGAGAGACGAATTTGAAAGCCCTTAAACCGCTCGTCATGTCGGGAAAAGAGGTTCTACCTTTGGTCGAAGGTGGAAAAGGCATCTCTGTTTCGACAGGTCAAAGCTCAGGCGCATGGGCCGCGGCCGGTGGTATTGGCACTTTTTCTGCTGTCAACGCCGACACATTTGATGCGGACGGCAATGTTGTGCCGATGACATATGAAGGCAAAACCCGTGGTGACCGCCACCACGAGCTTGTTTCATATGGTATTGCGGGTGGTATCGCCCAGGCCCAGATCGCCCATGAAACCCGCAACGGCGAAGGCCGTTTGCACATGAATGTGCTGTGGGAAATGGGGGGCGCTGAAGAAATTCTTGAAGGTGTCCTTGAGGGCACAAAGGGCCTGGTTCATGGCGTTACCTGTGGTGCAGGCATGCCCTACCGGGTTTCAACAATTGCGGCATCGTTCGGGGTTTATTATTACCCGATCGTGTCTTCTGCCCGGGCGTTTCGCGCGCTTTGGCTGCGGGCCTATAAAAAGGTTCCCGAATGGCTGGGTGGCGTGGTTTATGAAGACCCGTGGCTTGCGGGTGGTCATAACGGTTTGTCAAATTCCGAAGACCCGCTGATCCCCGAAGATCCGTTTCCACGTGTTCGTGCCTTGCGTGAATTCATGAATTCCGTTGGTCTTAATGATGTTCCGATCATTATGGCAGGCGGGGTCTGGTATCTGCGCGATTACGAAGACTGGATCGATAATCCTGAAGTGGCTCCGGTGGCGTTTCAGTATGGTACACGCCCGCTTCTGACCCAGGAAAGCCCGATTTCCGACGAATGGAAAAAGCGGCTTGTTACCTTGCAGAACGGCGATGTCTCGCTGCATAAATTTAGCCCGACCGGCTTCTACAGCTCGGCTGTGCGTAATGCCTTCCTTGAGGACCTGCATCAGCGTTCGGATCGTCAGGTTCGCTATTCGCGAACTGCCGAGGCCGATTTGCATGTGGGGATTCCACTGGGGCGTCGCGGGCGACCGATTTATGTGCGTGAAGACGATGCCGACAAGGTGCGCAGCTGGCTTGCTGCCGGTTACAGCGAAGGCATGCCAACCCCGGATGACACCATGGTTTTTGTCACCCCGGAAAGCGCGCTTGAAATCAAAAAAGACCAGATCGATTGCATGGGCTGTCTGTCCCAGTGCCAGTTTTCCAACTGGCAACAGGGCGAAGGCACGACCGGAAAACGCGCCGATCCACGGTCTTTTTGCATTCAGAAAACCCTGCAAAATATTGCACATGGGTCACCTGTAGAGCATGAATTGATGTTTGCTGGCCACAATGCCTATAAATTTGGTCAGGATCCGTTTTATGCCAACGGTTTTGTTCCGACGGTCAAACAGCTTGTTGATCGCATTGCGACCGGCGACTAACCCGGTTTGCACGGAGCAACCCCGCGTTGCATATTAAAATGAAAGGGCTGGTCATTGACCGGCCCTTTTTTTATGCGTTATCGCCGTTAATGATCCTAACAATGATTATAGTTGATCAAAATCAAAGAAAACGCCTTTAAGGTTCGCCTAATATAGCCTCGAAATCAAAGGGCAGTTGTCTTTCAACCGCCGGTTCGAAACTTCATCGAAGGGGCACCATCATGACCATCCAGCGGCCTTATACCCACGCGCTGAACCGCCTTAAAGAAGCCGGTCTGCGTCCGACCCGCCAGCGCCTTGCACTGGCCCGTTTCCTGTTTGACGCTGGTCCCCGGCATGTGACCGCCGAACAGCTTCATTCCGAAGCCATGGCACAGCATGTGAAGGTTTCACTGGCCACGGTCTATAACACCCTGCATCAGTTCACCGATGCTGGTTTGATCCGTGAAATCATTGTTGATTCCGGCCGGTCCTATTTCGATACCAATGTTGCCCCGCATTACCATTTTTATTGCGAAGATGATGGCAGCCTGGTCGATATTCCCGCCGATGCTGTGCATTTGGCGCGTATTCCCAATATGCCACGTGGCACTGAATTATCATCGGTTGATCTGGTGTTTCGTCTGCGTCGCCAGCAGGAACGTCACGTCGCGGCCTAACGCCCTGCCAAATGCGGTGACACCGGGTTTTCATCCCCGATGCGAAGCCGATGGTTATCTGGCGGTGTAATGACCTGATCCGGGCGGCATGTTATTTGCCACTCAAGCCGGGTTGTTGCTGTGACAGGGGGATGAAAATGAACCGGCGCGTTGCCAAACGCCCCTTTGGTTCTTGACGCGCATCGATATTGGCACAAATAGAAGGACGGCAATGCGGGTTTCGCGTGCCGTCCTTTTCTGGTTTTGAACCCATTGATGTGATCGGCGGGTAATTTGCGACAACGATCACGTTTTCGGGGGCGATCCTGATCCTACGTTCTAGTCCAATAAGAAACAGGGGGCCCATGTGGCGCTAAAGGGAACACGTACCGAGGAAAACCTGCGCGAAGCCTTTGCGGCCGAGGCAGCAGGGAACCGGCGTTATCTTTATTTTGCCCAGCAGGCGGATATTGAAGGGTTGACCCAGCTTGCCGAGCTGTTTCGTAGCGCGGCCGAAGCAGAAACCGGCCATGCCTTTGGTCATCTGGAATTTCTGGAGCAATGCGGCGACCCGCAAACCGGTTTGCCAATTGGCAATAGCCGTAAAAACCTGCGCGCGGCCCTGATGGCGGAACGTGACGAGGGTGAAAACTCCTATCCGGCAATGGCACAGATCGCCCGTGACGAGGGTCTTGACGATATTGCCGCGTGGTTTGAAACGTTGGGGCGGGTTGAAAACCAGCATGCAAGCAGGTTTGAACGCGCACTGCGCGAACTGGGCGAAACGATTGAGGATGATGACACAATAACCGGCGCAACAAAGACGACAGACCCGGCCTGAGATAAATTCGATTGGTACGGGTTAAATTTAACCCCGTTACGCAGCCCATTTCCGGATAATTTTGCAAATGTTCATTGTAAACCTGACTTATCTTGTCGATCTGGCAAAAGTTGATGCTGTTCTCGCTGATCATGTCGAGTGGCTAAAGCAATGTTACGGCACAGGCATTTTCATCGCATCAGGCCCCAAAAAGCCACGCGATGGCGGGGTTATTGTTGCCCGTGGTCCCCGTGAAAAACTTGACGACTGCCTGCAAGCTGACCCCTTTTGGCAAAAGGGATATGCCCGTTACGACATCATTGAATTTGAACCGGCCATGATGGCCAGCGGGTTTGAAAAACTGCTGGCAAAATAGCTTTCAAACCCGCTTTTGACACTGCCAAGGTTTCAACCTTGGCCAGTGCTTTACGAGGCCCGGTGGGCGACGGCGATTAATTCGGGGCTGTTGTCGTGCACCGGTTCGCCGTCCCAGTTGCCTCGCCATGTGACGGTGCTAAAACCTGCATTGGCAAGCAAGTTTGCGATGCTTTCCTGATTTTGAAAACGCAATGTGCTTTGATTGATCAGGGGCGAGGCTGTTGATGTCCCGGGGAAATAATGCCGGGTTTCAAATGTGACATATTCCCCCTGCACCGATTGCAGGTCGTGCTCAACAGTTACATCGCCAATATTGGTAATCGAAACTGTTTTCCGGGTTTTTTCCGGTATCCAGTTTTTCCAGCCACAAACTTTGGGGTTTCGGCTGTCAAATACCAGTTTTCCACCGGGGCAAAGATGATTAAAGGCTGTGGTAAGGGCGGCCAGGGCATCTTCATTGCTTTGAAACACCTGAAACACATGCCCGGTCATGATCACCAGGTCAAATTTGCGACCAAGCTGTAAGCTGGTGGCATCGTTCTGGTGCCAGGTTACCAGTTCTCCTGCCGGGCGCTGGCGGGCAATGGCAAGCATTTCAGCAGCCGGGTCTATGCCGATTACATCTTTGCCCTGTTGTGCCAAACGCGCGGTTAGCAGGCCGGTGCCACAGCCGATATCCAGTACCGATCGGGCATCTTTGGCCATATTTTCATAAAATGCGGTGTCGGCACCCGCCGGGTTAAGGGCGTCATAAAGGGCGACCAGATCGCGGTTTTGATAAATGGCATCAAGTTTCATGGTGGCTTTCGGGTATAATATTTTACAGAAATATTGTGGTGTTAACTGTGCAAGATTATCATTACCGTCGATAAAACCAACAGTTTCAAGGTGGAAATATGAAACGCCATCATCTTGTTCTGCAGGCGATTACATCGCAGGACCGCCACCTTGTCGCGCGCCAGATACAGGATGCCCTGACCCTTACGCAGGGATGGGTAGAGGATGCCCGGTTTTATTCAAATAAAATGACAACAATCCGGTTTACCCTTGTTGCCCGCGAGGTACCTGTTTTTGTGGCCAAATTGCACGAATGCGGACTAGCGATAGACGATTTGACCCGCGAAGGAGGCGGACTTTCGACGATATCGGCACAAGGTGATGTCGAAATTTCAGGGTCGATCCAGATTACCTTTCTTCATAATGACCCTGACTTGAAACAGATTATTCCGGCCGTGCCGGGGTAAGGTTTTCGGGCTGTTCTGCGTGATCAGAAGGCAGGGGGTGTGCCGGTTCTTCGCTGGTGGCCAAGGGCGATGATTTGCCAAATCCGGCGCGGGCCAGTATCGCCCGGCTTTTGTCCCGGGCGCTAATCATCGGCGTGTCGGCGACAGGGGGGTCGGAGGTGGCAATGTCGGCTGTCGTGTTTTCGCGTGCATCCGATATTTCGAGCGGTGGCGCAGAAACCGGGAGTTCGGCCTCATCGGCCCGGGCGACAAACTCCATAACCAGATCAACGGCTCCGGCAATATCCTCGTTTAAAATGCCGTGGCGGTCAGATGGCAGCATTTTTACGGTTTTATTTTGCGTGCCGGTTAAACGCCGGGCAATCATATTGGCACTGGCCGGGTCAACAACCTGATCATTATCGGCCTGCATAACCAGCACCGGCACATCAATATGGGCCAGTTTTTCGTTCATTTCGGCAACGGCGCGGCGCAAATGATACAGGCCGTTAATGGGAATATGCCGGTAGTTGGTTTCGGGATGTTCAGACTGGTTGGGGCGGAACCCCAGCATTTCGCCGGCATTTGGCACCCAGCCCATTAATTTGTTGGCCCCATAAAGCAGCGGCACAAACATCAGGTTGCGATTGCGAAATTTTAACGGCGAACTGGCCATGACCATGCCCGCCAGCCTTTCAGGGTGGCGGGCCGCGTAAATAGCGCCAAGTGCCGCCCCGGTTGAAAAGCCAACTATCACAACCTTGTCGCAAAAGGCCGAAAGGATGTCATAGCCGCGCTCCACCGATGCCAGCCAGTCCTGCCAGCTACGGGTTTGCAAGTCATGCGGCGATGTTCCGTGCCCGGACAAGCGCACACCCAGCACCGCATGGCCTTTGGCGGCAAGGGCGTCGCCCACATTGCGAAGCTCCGCCGGAGAGGCTAAAAACCCATGCACCATCAAAATCCCGGTTTTACTGTGTCGGGCGGGTTGAGGTAAATGCAAATAGGGTTCGCCCGACAGCGATGCCGTTTCCTGATCGTTGATAGCGGCAAATTGCGGACGGTGAAACTTTTGCCAGTTCCACTTCCAGATGCGTATTTCATCGTCAAACCGCAGGCGGGCATAGTCGGCAGGCTGATTTTTGTCGATTTGTTTGCGCGCGGCTTTCAGGGCATCCCAGGCCGGTTGGATCGGGGCCATTTCATTGGCATAGACCATGACCGGGTTGTCCATACGGATTTGGTCAAAGCCGGCTTCGGCCTGCAATTTGGGTAAAAAGCAATATTTGCCATCACACCGTTCGATCAGGCCCAATTGCACAGCACTGTCAATAAACTGGCGGATTTGCGGACAGTTGAGGTTGAAGATGCCGATATAGGTCGATGGATTGCGAATGCCGCGATGCAAATGGACATTGGCAGCCTGCTGCACATTTTTGATCGCCAGATAAATGATTTTATCAAACCGGTCGATATCAACACTGGTTTCCCCGTCGGCCAGCATCATTTTCATTAAACGTGCAGCCAGATGGCTGACATTCAGGGTGATGTTGGAATACATCACCGCCATGCACTGGTCGCGTAACGGATGCACATGCCGGGTTATGGTATTTTGAATAACCCGGTCGCCCAGACGAGGCAGGTCCTTTGCCGGGCGAAAAAGATCGTCGATGGTTTTGGCATGGCGTACGACACGCGCCAGCAAACGATGATCCAGCCAGTTAAACCTGTCATGGGGGGAAACCGGTGCCCCAAGGCGAATATCCATGTCGGTTTCCCTAAGGATCAGGTTGCCCTCGATAATCAGTTCCTCGGCCATTTTCGGGCTTAACCCGCCTGTAAACATTTCCGCTCCGCGTGCCAGCAAGTTCTGATCTACGCGTAGCGGGTGAAAGGTAATATTGGCGGGGAACATCAGGGTGGGTTTAATGATGGCAGCGTGAAGCTGTTCGGGGGTAACGCCGATAATATCGGCCCAGCGGACGGCCTCGTCGGGGCAGCCATGATTAATCAGCCAGTTTAACCCGGTTTTAAAGCCATCAAGGCCCAATGCCAGCACGGCAGCGCCGGTATGGTGGGCGCGACGTTGATCGGCCGAGCGCGAATAAATGCTGTAGTCGGGTTTGCGGCCAATATAAGGGCTATCATCGGTCATGACACGGCGGTCCTTGACCATACCCCCTTCGGGGAAAATGACCACTTTGCCGCCCCGTAATATTTCTTCGGCCAGAAACGGCAATAACCGGGCATAATTGTTGGGCACTCCGCCCAGCGCACGCAGATATTTTGACAGCGCGTTATCTTCGACAAAAAATTCGGCCGATGCCACCGAGCGGCAATAAATCCCGGTTTCAAGAGCAATCAGATATTGCGGAATAAAGGTTTCGAACCGGGCGAAATGGTTGAACATGAAAATGTCGCCCTGGGCGATATGGTCACGATCACCATGCAGCTTGATATTGATGTCCACCCGGTTGCGCAGCACGCTCATGGCGCGCATCGTCCATTCGCAGGCTGCGGGATGAATGGCGAACTGTTCGCGTTCAAGCTGGTTGAAATCGGGTGTCATGCAGGGTGGTTCCTTGCGGTTTGGTTGCACAAGGCGGCAAGATATAAATCTGATGTTATCCCTAATATGTGGGGAAAACATGGCGTTGCCAAGGACCGCTGCCCGACAATCGGGATGGCAACCGGTGCCGGTCATGGTTATAGTGTTTTTGCTGACCGGTTATCGGGCCTTTGCCCCCGTATTTACAGCCCTATTTCCTGCCAGCGTTGTGTATACCGCCCCGTGATGTCGGCATTTTTGCCCTTTTATTGCCCGACATCAGCCACCTCACTGGAACCATTTTGACCGCGCACGCCCCCGGCCCGTCCATTTTTCGCGACCGAAATTTTATACTGTTCCTGACGGGACAGGCGATTAGCACGCAAGGTTTATGGATCGAAAAAATAGCCATGTCCTGGCTGGCCTGGTCTTTAACCGGGTCGGCCTTTTGGACAGGATTAATTGCCGCGCTGCATTTTGCCCCCGCGTTTTTTTTCGGACCGGTTTTTGGCGTGATTACCGACCGGGTTGATTTGCGTCGGGCTGCCATTTTTTTAAATTTACTGATGGCCTGCACATCGTTTTTTCTGATGGGGCTGTCTTATAGCGGGCATGTCACGCTGGGCTGGATGGTGGTGATTGCGACCTGCAACGGCATTTTGGCCAGTGCGACAACACCGGTACGTTTGTCTTTGGTGCCTGCAATTGTGCCGCGCGAATATATGAGCCGGGCCGTAACATATGCGGCGATGAATTTTAACCTGTCCCGTCTGGTTGGGCCGGCCATTGGCGGGCTGGTGATTGCATGGTTTGATGTCGGGACGGCGTTTTTGCTTAATGCCATCAGTTATCTGCCCTTCATTGTCGCGATGATGCTGGTTCGTATTAACAGCGTAAGCGGGGCACAAATACCTCATCGCCGAATCTGGGCTGCCTTAATCGATGGTGCGCGTTATGCGATCGGTGATCCGATGATCCGCGCCATGCTTTTGCTGTCTTGTGTAATTGCAATTGTTGGTCGAGGGATGCTGGAACTGATGCCGGTTTTTGCCGAAGCCGCCTATGATAGTGGTGTTACCGGGCTGGGTGTTTTGTCGTCTGCCGGGGGCTTGGGTGCGGTTATTTCCACATTTATTTTGTCGCGCACCAAATCAGACCCGCAAAGTTTTCAAAGGGTTGCCGTTTTAGGCGCTTTTTTATCCGGGGCGGCCATGCTGGCGTTATGTTTTTGCCCGTGGTTTGAACTGGCCGTCTTTTTGGTCGGGGTGGCCGGGTTTGGTCTTACGGCGGTGGGGGTGGGGTCGCAAACGGCATTGCAATTGACTGTCGACAACACCCTGCGAGGCCGTGTAATGAGCTTCTGGAGCGCCACCAGTTTTGGTGGCGTTGCGTTGGGTGGCACCGTTCTGGGGGCGATCTCGCAATGGACCGACATCCGTGTAACTGCGGGTGGGGCCGGTTTGTTGATTATGCTGGTGGCATTGGTGGCGATCTGGCGGTTAGGCCGGGCGGCTTCGCCGGAAATGTCGGCGGCGGAATAACTTAATTCTGTATCATAAGGTTGATGCAGAAGTGACTGTGTAAACACTTGTTTAAACATCGATAGGGTATGGTGGAATGCAGTTATTTGGGGGTCGTGGAATGCGTCAGCTTGCGATTGTCTGTCTGAGTTTGGTTTTAGCCGGGTGTTTTTCTACCGCCAATAGTGCGACCGGTGTGTCTGTTCAGCCCGATTTGGATCGCGATGCGCGTGTTACCCAGGTTGCCCATGTATCTTTGCCATCAGCACGGTTAAACAGTTTCCCCCCTACCGACGAATTTTTGCAATGTGTGCCCTATGCCCGGGCGGTTTCGGGCATTGAAATTTATGGCGATGCCTGGACCTGGTGGGGTAAAGCCAAAAACCAGTTCAAACGTGGCAATACGCCGGTTGTCGGGTCGGTTCTGGCGTTCAAAAAAACCAAACGCTTGCGATATGGTCATGTTGCTGTGGTTGCTGCTGTTCTTGATAAACGTCATATTCTGGTTAACCAGGCCAATTGGGGCAGTGATTCCCGTACGCGCGGCAAAGTGCATTTGCGCCAGCCGGTCGAGGATGTTTCGCCCAAAAACGACTGGACCCAGTTACGCCTGATGAACACGATTGGCACATTTGGCCGAATTTACCCGTCGCACGGGTTTATCTATCAGCCCAGTGAAACAGCCGAGGCCAACTAGATTACTGCCGTTCCATTCGGCCTCTTTGCCTGGTCTTTACCTTGAATACACTATCGCCCGCCTGTGTTTTATCATTGGCGGGTTTTGTGTTTTAAGGGCGCAGTTGCTGTTGCTTGCGGGTTTAACGGGCGGTGTGCTGTGCCATTTGGTGTCGGCTGATCTCTCTTCATCTTGTCGACCCCCGTCCGATTTGCTCTCGGATCAGTCTGCTTGCCGGCCCTGGCTCCGCCTCGCCCGCCCCGTCTGATTTTAAAGTCGTTCCGCCCTGCTTAACCCGAATTGGCGCTTATAATAAGGGGTTAGATGCTGCTGAAAATTGCCCGTGATTTTGCTGAAAGAAGGTCAAATTTGATGTGTTTTTCTGTTTGCAGGTTATGATCATAAAAAAGACCAAATAACAGGCGCTTATATAAACTTCCGCATGATTTACTTCAAAAATTGAAATAATTTCGGGTACACGCAAACAATACTGCTCAGCTTTTTCCTGCTATGATTTTTGTCAGAAATTGACTTTTTCAGAACAACGAATCTGGCGTAAAAAATTTGTGGCTGACTGAAAGTGTCGCCCTTGATATAGGAAAATTATACTTTTTTATCAAAATACTATCCTGTTGGTCTGATTTGATGCTTTAACATTTTTAAATTGATTTAAAAGTTAAAGTAGTTTCTGAGTTTTTTCAGATAGCGATCTGGCATGGATTTGTCCGTATCCCCGAATTGGACAGCGTGTTGTGGGATCGTTTTGATAAAATTTGCACTTGAAGGCTGTTTCATCGTTTTTTGCGTACTGCTCGTTGGTTTTTCGAACGTTTTGATGAGAAAAATGGTTCAATTTTCATCGTATTTTCAAAGCACTGATCCTGATTTTTAATCAATTGGATTTTAAAATTTCCCCGTGACGTTTGATTTCTCTCAAAGTTTTATCTGCGGGTGGGGCGCATAGTTCTGCCTTCGATCTGTTGTTTACGGAAACCATGCCATGTCAGATGATCTGGAAGGGCGGGACAACAATCACTCTCGCCATCGTGCTGCTCCCTCCTCTGCTCCTGCCCCGATACCTCCTAAAAAGTCTTCCTCCACCTCCGCTTCTGGCCCTGGCACTTCTGCCTCATCCGGGCCGCTTGAAAACCCGACCGATATTCAGACCGGCCTTGCCACGGCGGATGCCCAAAACCGCCTCGCCAGCGATGGTCCCAATGTTATTGCCGAACAGACGCAAAATGTCTGGTGGAAGCTGTTGTCCTATTTTTGGGGACCAATCCCCTGGATGATCGAGGTTGCGGCCATTTTATCGGCTGCGGTTCAGCATTGGGCCGACTTCGCCATTATCCTGATCATGCTTTTGTTAAATGCGGGTGTCGGCTTTTGGCAGGAATTCAAGGCGGATAATGCCATTGCGGCATTGAAAAACCAGCTGGCCCTGAATGCCCGTGTGTTGCGTGATGGCAAATGGCGGGAAATACCGGCGCGTGATCTGGTGTGCGGTGATATCGTTTCGCTGCGACTGGGCAATATTATTCCTGCCGATGCCCGCCTGGTGGGCGGTGATTATCTGGCTGTGGATCAGTCCGCGTTAACGGGGGAATCGTTGCCGGTTGATAAAAAAGCCGGCGATGATGTCTATTCAGGTTCGATTGCGAAAATGGGCGAAATGACAGCCCAGATTACGGCGACGGGCATGAATACCTATTTTGGCAAAACCGCAAGGCTGGTGCAAAACGCCGGCAATATTTCGCATTTTCAAAAAGCGGTGATGCGGATTGGCAATTTTTTGATTTTGTCGACCCTTGGCCTTGTTGCCATCATTTTAACCGTGGCACTGTTTCGCGGTGACCCGTGGTTTGAAACCGTTTTGTTTGCGTTGATCCTGACAGTGGCGGCGATCCCGGTTGCCCTGCCGGCTGTATTATCGGTAACCATGGCGGTGGGTGCGGAAAAACTGGCCCGTCTTAAAGCCATTGTGTCGCGCCTTGTTGCGATCGAGGAACTGGCCGGGATCGACATTTTATGTTCGGATAAAACCGGCACCCTTACCCAGAACCGGTTAACCCTGGGGGAGCCGATAATATTGGCAGCAAAAGACAGGGATGATCTTTTGCTGGCGGCGGCATTGGCCTCGCGTCCCGAAGGGGGCGATGCGATTGATCAGGCGGTGATAGGCGGCCTTAACGGCCAGGCGATTTCGCCTTCCTGTCAAACGACCGCTTTTCATCCGTTCGACCCGGTATCCAAACGTGCAGAAGCAACTGTTATCTGTGACGGAAAGCCGTTTCAGGTCGCCAAGGGGGCGCCACAGGTTATTTTAAAGCTGGTTTCGCCAGATGCCGCCATTGTTAAAACAGTGAGTGATGCGGTTGATGATATGGCGGCACGCGGGTATCGCACCATTGGTGTGGCACGTCGTGTGGTGGCAGAAACATCAACAGGGATGGATGCGAAAGATGCCGGGGCATGGCAATTTTTGGGCCTGTTGCCCTTGTTTGACCCGCCCCGCGAGGATGCCGCCCAAACCGTGCGGGAAGCCGCAGCGATGGGGGTGGATATTAAAATGGTTACCGGCGACCACGAAGCCATCGCCCGGCAAATTGCCACTTCTTTGGGTATGGGACACAATATCCTGCCTGCCGATCAGGCCTTTGGGGATGGCATACCGGCAATTAGTGCGGCTGCCATTGAACAGGCAGATGGCTATGCCCGGGTATTTCCCGAACATAAATACGCCATCGTCAAGGAATTGCAGGATCGTGGGCATATTATTGGTATGACCGGTGATGGCGTCAATGATGCCCCTGCCCTAAAGCAGGCCGATGTTGGCATTGCGGTAAGTGGTGCCACCGACGCGGCACGGGCGGCAGCTGATCTGGTGTTAACGGCACCGGGCCTGTCGGTGATTACCACCGCAATAGAAGAAGCACGGCGGATATTTGAACGCATGGGCAGTTATGCCACCTATCGGATATCGGAGACGATCCGGGTGTTGCTGTTCATGACGATATCGATTTTGGTGTTTAATTTCTACCCCGTGACTGCCGTCATGATCGTGTTGCTGGCCCTGCTAAACGATTTTCCGATCATGATGATTGCCTATGATAATGCGCCGGTATCCCCCCGTCCGGTGCGGTGGGATATGGCGACGACGCTGACCATGTCGTGCATGTTGGGTGTTTTGGGCGTTGTGGCATCGTTCCTGTTGTTCTGGATTTGTGAACAATATCTGCATCTTGACCGTGGGTTAATTCAGTCGCTGATTTTCCTGAAATTGCTGGTGGCTGGCCATTTAACGATTTATCTGACCCGTAACAAAGGTGCTATCTGGCATAAACCGTGGCCTAGCCTGAAGCTGTTTATCGCCACTGAAATTACCCAGATTGTTGGCACACTGGCGGCCGTCTATGGCTGGTTCATTACCCCGGTTGGCTGGAAATATGCCTTGTTGATCTGGGCTTATGCGCTGATCTGGTTTGTGATCAATAGTGGCTTTAAAATTATGGCTTATCGCTTGCTGGCGTATCGTGAAGCCCGTCAGGCCCGCCATATTGCCCGTATGACCGATGTGTTTCATTCACATTGATGCGGCCTGATCAAACATAACAAAAAGCGACCCGGATTTTCACGGGCCGCTTTTTTTTCCGGGCCATCGTCGGATGTGGAAAAATGGCGAAGGCCCGCTGACAGGCACTTCGCCAGAATGAACCTTGCGCGGGTGGGGTGCGCAGGTTCGGGGGAGTGAGTGATGATCAGGCCGTTGTAACCGACACCGGAACAGGGCCGAGAGCAGCAAAAAGGGCCGTATCGCAATCTTCTTCCGGGTTTGGTGTGGTCAGAAGTTTTTCACCGTAAAACACCGAATTGGCCCCGGCCATTAGGCACATGATTTGGGCCTCGCGACCAAGATCAGTCCGCCCTGCCGACAGGCGCAAGGTGGATTTTGGCATGGTGATGCGCGCGGTTGCGATCATGCGGACCAGTTCCAGGGCATCGACGGGCGCGCGATGGGCAAGTGGCGTTCCCGCCACGGGGACCAGCGCGTTAATCGGCACACTTTCAGGATGGGGGGCAAACCCGGCCAGAACATGGAGCATCGATGCCCGGTCACGGATACTTTCGCCCATGCCAATAATCCCGCCACAGCAAAGATCAATCCCGGCGCCGCGTACGGCGGCAAGGGTATCAAGCCGGTCCTGATAGGTTCGGGTCGAGATGATCTGGCTGTAATATTCCGGGCTGGTATCAAGGTTATGGTTATAGGCCGTTAACCCGGCCGCAGCCAGGCGTTCGGCGTGCCGGGTTTCAAGCATGCCAAGGGTCACGCAGGCTTCCATGCCAAGATCGCGCACACCGCGAACCATGTCGATTACCGCGTCAAAAGCGGCCCCGTCGCGCACGCGGCGCCACGCGGCCCCCATGCAAAAACGGTCTGCCCCGGCGGCTTTGGCGCGGGCTGCCATTTTTAAAACGATCCCGGGGTCCATTAACTGTTCCTTGCCCAGTGTGACCTCGCGGTGGTGGGCCGATTGCGGGCAATAGGCGCAATCTTCGGGGCAGCCGCCGGTTTTGATCGACAGCAGGCTGGCCTTTTGCACGGCATTCGGGTCGTGATGGGCCCGATGGACCGCGCTGGCGCGGCCCATCAGTTCCAGCAGGGGCAGGCGATAGATCGCCTCGATCTCGTCCACGCTCCAGTCATGGCGGATGGTTTGATCGATTGCCGGGTTTTGGGTGGGATGGCTGTCCATTATGCGTTGCCATCCTGATTGCGGTTGGCAAAGCGGGTGCAGGCCGCACTGCCAAAGGCAACAAGAGCAATTTTCAGGGTGTCGCCGAGAAGGAACGGCGTGAAGCCGTATTGGGCAACCTTTTCAAGCGGAACGAAAACCGCAAGCCATGCCAGACCCAGAACATAGACCGGGATCATGCCGACCATCATGATGCCAAAACGGGCCAATGTGCCGCGCCCCTGTGCAAGACTTCCGACCAGCCATGATGCCATCAGGTAACCCAACAGATAGCCGCCGGTTGGCCCGACAATATAGGAAAGCCCGATACCGCGTTCCGGTGTGCCGGCAAAAACAGGCAAACCAACGGCCCCCGCAGCTAGATAAGCAAGAAAGGTTGCGCTGGCAACGCGGGGTCCGGTCGCCAGCGCAATTGCCATAACCGCCATGGTTTGCAGGGTCATCGGCACCGGCCAGAAAGGAACGGTTATTTTGGCACTTGCGGTCAGCACGGCGATACCGGCCAGAATCATCAGGCTGTATTTCAGGCCCGTTTTTGTTTCCGGTTTTGATTCTGTCACGATGCGGGTTTCTGCCGGTTTGGACACGGTGTTGTTCATGGTGATTTGATCCTTCTGTGGAGCGTTCTTAAAATTATAGATAAAAACGAATCTGATCTATTAATTACGCCGTGACAGAAGGGTAAAATCAATCGAAAAATAGATAATGAGAGCGTTCATGTGGGTTTTTGGAAGAATTAATGAGTATCTTACTGATTTAATGAGTTTATTTTTATCTATAAAATAATAAGTGGGCGCACAAATATGCACCCGCAATGCTCAAAGGCAGGCAGGTTTGTCATCCGGGACAGAATTTCAGGGGCAAAAAGACGTTCAGGAAAGGGTTTTCAGGCGAGGTTTGGCACCCGGTTTGGCACCAATCCATTTGACGTGACGGGCAAGGGTGGCGGCGGCGACGTCAAATTGCCGGTCGCGCAGGGCTTTCAGGATGGCGCGGTGATCCTGATCAGTCGGGGCCCCCCATTCCATGCGAAAGCCGGAAAACAGGAAGCGGGCACTGGCGGCGTGCAGGTCGTCAATCGTTGTTAGCAAACGTGGCATGCCACACGGGGTCAGGATCAGGCGGTGAAAGGCGCGATTGGTTTCTTCCCATGCCCGGACATCAGCGGCATTTTCTCCGGCGCGGTTAATTGCCTCGGCCTCGTCCAGAATGGCGGTGGTTAAATGCGGGGCTGCGTGGCGCAGGGCCAGAACTTCAAGCGATGCGCGCATTTCGGCGACTTCGCGAACTTCGGCAATATCAAAACTTGCCACCCGCACACCCCGGCGTGGTTCACTTACCACCAGTCCCTGTGCTTCGAGGCGGCGAAAGGCTTCGCGCACGGGGACATGGCTTGCGCCGAATTCCTCGGCGAAGTGATCCTGCCTTAATTTGCTGCCCGGTGCGATATGCCCGGCGATGATCCGGTCGGCCAATGCGCGCGTGATCTTGCCGGTAATCGTATTGTCTTTGTCGCTTGTCATAATTTTATAGATAATTTGCGCGCCCGAACTTGTCGAGCGCGCATATCGCTATCGGGTAAATTAGGTCATTTTCGAATGATATGTTTAACAATCCGGTGCGCAATGTTCGTCAGGCATATCGGAGAATGCCTTTCGCAACGCCTGGGACCAGGCATCAGACAGTGCTTTGAAACCGGTATCTTCGGCTTCGATGCGACGCCGTTCGGAAAATGCACATTTACCTTCGGGTAACACTGCCAGATCCAGCGGCATTCCGACCGATAAATTGGACCGCAGGGTCGAATCCATCGATAAAAGGGCAGCTTTCACGCCCTCTTCAATCGGTGTTTCCTGGGTAATGACCCGGTCGAGAATGGGTTTGCCGTATTTGTGTTCGCCAATTTGCAGGTAAGGCGTGTCTTCAGTGGCTTCGATAAAGTTGCCCGCAGCATAAATCAGAAACAGGCGTTGTGCGCCGCCTGCCCGTTGGCCGCCCAATATAATACTGGCACCGGAGCTTTCCTTGCGTTGTTCCAGTGTGTCCTGGTATTTGTGCTGAACCGACTGCATGGCTTCACCCACCAGTTCGGCCACGCGAAACATGGTCGGTGCAGTCAGTAAATTATCGCCTTCGGGTGTATCGGGGTCGTCGATGGCTTCGCGCAAAACGCTGACGACGGCTTGTGTGATGGCAAGGTTTCCTGCCGTCAGCATCACAATGGCGCGTTCACCAGGAACTTCCCAGGTAAACATTTTGCGATAGCGCGAAATATTATCAAGGCCTGCATTGGTGCGGGTGTCAGACAGGAAAACCAGCCCTTCATCAAGCATCAGGCCCACGCAATAGGTCATTTTTTCTTACGTCCAGCTATTGTTGTGACTGCGCGACGATGACGGTTACATCCAGATCCTCGTCGGCACCACCAGAATGTATGCCACGTATAGGTGAGGCGTCTCTGGCGTCAAGTCCAGACCCCAGGCGAACATAAAAATCTGTTGGGCAACAGCGATTGGCAGGATCAAACCCGACCCAGCCAATATCATTAATGTAAAGTTCGGCCCAGGCGTGGGCGGCCTCGTGCGGGACTCCTTCGGAATCGGCAAACAGATAACCCGATACATAACGGGCCGGAATATCCATAAGGCGGGCTGCAGTCAGCAAAACATGGGCGTGGTCCTGGCAAACACCCTGCCCGGCAGCCAGGGCATCGGCCGCAGTCGTATGGGCGTGGGTGGAGCCAGGGACGTAGTCAATCTCGTCGCGCACGGCGGCGGCCAGGGCATGGGCCGTTTCAAGCAGGCTTGCCGTGTCGCCAACTGATTTTGCCACCGATTTTGTCAGTTTGCGAATGGCGGCGCTGGGTTTGGTAATGGCAGTGGCGCGTAAAAATACCTGTGGCGATGCTTTTTCACGGTGATTAACAAGTACCCCGGCCATATCGGTCGTTTCGATCAGACCGCGCACTATAATTTCAACTTCATCGACAGGGCCATTGCAGGTAAGCGTACTGACGGTGTCGCCGTAACCATCAACAAATTCTGACGTGATGGCACAGTTTTCTGCCGTGATCGACCAGTCGACAATGCGTTGCCCGTCAAACAGGGATGGGGTCAGTTTCAGACTTTGGGTGACGTAGCGCGCAGAAGGCGCATAACGATAGCGGGTTCTGTGTTCAATTGTCAGGCGCATGTTACTGCCCCCCGAAATAATAGGTTTCGGCAATTGCCGAGGACAAAGCCTGATAACGCCGCAGGCAGTCGCTTAAAAATTCGTGCAGGCCGTGGCTGAAGATTTCGTCCATGTCTCCCTGTGTCAGGATGGCATAGGTATCGACCGCCAGACTGTGAACCGCCTGACGCTGGCCATATTGGCGGGCCAACCGTTCGAGGTGGCTGGTGATATTTTCCACACAATGGGCCAGCGATCGGGGGCTGAACGGGTTGAGAATCAGGAAATGGGCAATGCGCCACGGTGAATAATCATCACGGTAAACCCAGTGAAAAGCCCGCATCGATGATGCTGCCCGTAAAACCGTGGTCCATTGATAGTTATCAACCCCGTCGCCGACCATGCTGGTTTCGGGTAGCAGCACGTAATATTTCACATCGAGCAGGCGTGCCGTATTATCGGCCCGTTCCAAAAATGTGCCCAGACGGATGAAATCATAGCCGTCATTGCGCAGGATGGTAGAATCGGTCGCACCGCGAAACAGCGCGCCCTGGCTTTTGACCCAGTCGATAAAACCGGGCAAATCGGTTTTGGCCAGGTTGCGCATGGCCGTGCGGCGCAGTTCCATTAAGGCGCCATTTAACGCTTCCCACATTTCCTGGGTGATAGCGGTGCGCATGGCGCGGGCATTGGCGCGGGCATATTCAAAACAATTGATAATGGATGACGGGTTATCACGGTTAAATATCAGGTAATCCGATACCGTGGCCTGGGTTAGTTCTGTGGTATCGGTGTTGGCGGAATCAAATCCTTCGGCACAACCTGCCGCAGACAGAACAGATCGCCATTCCGAGCGATTCCCGTCACCGGCTGCCGGCATTAAGGCCATGCGATAGCCCATTTCCAGCAGGCGGGCCATGTTTTCTGCACGTTCGACATAGCGCGACAGCCAGAACAGATTTTCAGCAGTACGACTTAGCATGGTCTGTTCTCCCTTATTCCGCCATGATCCAGGTGTCTTTAACACCGCCACCCTGCGACGAATTGACCACAAGGGACCCTTCGCGCAGTGCCACACGGGTCAAGCCGCCCGGTGTCAGGCGAATGTCATCGCCAACCAGGCAAAATGGCCGAAAATCGACATGGCGCGGGGCAATCCCACTTTCAACAAAGGTTGGGCAGGCTGAAAGCGACAGGGTGGGCTGGGCAATAAAATCTGACGGGTTGGCTTTAATGCGTTCGGCATAGGTTGCGCATTCTTCTTTGGTCGATGCCGGACCGACCAGCATGCCATACCCGCCCGAACCATGAACTTCCTTCACTACCAGTTCAGGCAGATGTTCCAGCACATATTTCAGGTCGTCCTGGCGGGCGCATTTCCAGGTGGGAACATTATTCAGGATCGGTTCCTGACCCAGATAAAACCGGATCATGTCGGGGACATAGGTATAAATCGCCTTGTCATCGGCCACACCGGCCCCGGGGGCCGAACAAATGGCAACCCCGCCGGAACGATACACATTCATCAGACCCGGAACACCCAATACGGAATCGGGGCGGAAACACAGGGGATCAATGAAATCGTCATCGATACGCCGGTAAATGACATCCACCCGTTCCGGCCCGCGGGTTGTGCGCATGTAAACCCGGCCTTCGGACACAAACAGATCCTGCCCTTCCACCAGTTCAACGCCCATCTGGTCGGCCAGAAAGGAATGTTCGTAATAGGCGCTGTTCATGGCACCCGGGGTCAGCACGACAATATTGGGGTCGTTTTCACATTTGCGCGGTGCGATGCTTTTTAACGTTTTCAAAAGCTGGTCGGGGTAACTGTCGACCGGTTCGATCCGCAATTTGGAAAACAGTTCGGGAAACATCCGCATCATGATTTCGCGGTTTTCCAGCATATAGGAAACGCCCGATGGTGTGCGGCAGTTATCTTCCAGCACATAAAATTCATCGGGGCTGACACGCACCACATCGACACCAACAATATGGCTGTAAACCCGGCGGGGCGGGTCGATGCCGATGACGGCGGGTTCAAAGGCGGCGTTGCGGTAAACCAGATCGGCGGGGACGATCCCGGCACGAATGATTTCGGCATTGTGGTAAACGTCATATAAAAATGTATTGAGCGCTCGTGCCCGTTGTTTGACACCGCGTTCAAGTTTGCGCCATTCGGCGGCGGTAAAAATACGCGGGATCAAATCAAACGGAATAAGTCGTTCCGGGTCGCCGCCTTCGCCGTAAACGGCAAAGGTAATGCCGATTTTGCGAAACAGCGTTTCGGCTTCCAACCGCTTCTGGGCCAGGACATCCGGCCCTGTGGCATCCATCCAGTCAACCAGCGCGCGATAGGGTTCGCGCACCTGATCGTTCATTTTCATCTCGTTGAACATGCGCCATTCCCTTTCTGTCCGGGTCGTTTTCCGACCTTGGTATAGATTAAAGGCAGCGGAACAGGCAGGGGTCAAGGATGTTCGGGTAGAAAGTGAATGTTTTTTATACGGATTGACCGGTTGATGAAAATTTATGCTGCGTCTGCGAAAACTCTGGGCAAAAACCGGGAGTTATTATTCGGCCGCCGGTTTTTTCGGGCGCAGCACATGGTGATGATCGGCGGCATAAAGCCGGGAATCGGTGAAATCGCGCCGGCCAAAAACCTCGCCCACCATGATCAGGGCGGTGCGGGTGATGCCGCTGCCTTTGACCTTGGCGCGGATATCGCCAAGCGTTCCGTAAAGGTAACGGGCATCGGGCCAGGTGGCACGATAGGCAATCACAACTGGGCAATCTTCGCCATAATGCGGCACCAGGTCGCGCACCACATTTGCAAGGTTATTGATCGATAAATGAACCGCCAGAGTTGCCCGTGATTTGCCCAGTTCCGCCAGGCTTTCACCATCGGGCATGGAGGAGGACCGCATTGCGGTACGGGTCAGAATGACGGTTTGCGAAATATCGGGCAATGTCAGTTCCGCACCGATTTCGGCGGCAACGGCCGCATAGGCCGACACGCCCGGCGTGATGTCATAGGGAATATCAAGGTCTTCAAGGCGGCGAATCTGTTCGGCAATCGCACCGTAAATGGACGGATCGCCCGAATGCACCCGGGCCACATCCTGCCCGGCTTCGTGTGCGGTTTTCATTTCGGCGATGATTTCATCCAAATTCATCGGGGCGGTATCTATCACGCGGGCATCGGCTGGCGCGCTGGCAACAATTTCCTCGGGCACCAGCGACCCTGCATAAAGGCAAACCGGGCATTTTTCGATCAGGCGTAAGCCGCGGACCGTGATCAGGTCGGGGGCACCGGGACCAGCCCCAATGAAATGAACCGTCATGATTTAGTCTTTCTTTGTCGTCGTGCTTTGGGCGGAATGGCTGCTATGAACCGGGGCCTTGGCGGCATCGGCCCCTTTTTTGGCATAGCCACGCGGGGTGTAAACCCATTCGCCCATGCCCCGGATGATATGTTTGCTGTTGCTGGACCCGACCAGAACGGTGGTCAGCATATCGACCATATCGACCTCAAGTTTCGATAACGGAACGACCGTTATTTCCTGGTCCGAGCGGCCTAACTGGCGGCCCAGCACCACCGGCGTATCCGCCGGGCGGTTATCAAGCAGCATGTCACGCGCGGTTGCCAGCAAATCGCGGCGGCGTTTGGAAACCGGGTTATAAAACGCGATAACAAAATCGCCCGCCGCCGCGGCGGCGATACGGCGCAAAATATCTTCACGCGGAGTGAGCAGGTCGGACAGGGAGATGGCGCAAAAATCATGACCCAGCGGCGCACCAATGCGTGCGGCGGCGGCTTGCAGGGCTGAAATACCCGGCGATACCTGTATGGCAACCCGGTTCCAGGCGGCCTTGTCTTCGCGGTCCAGCAATTCAAATACCAGGGTTGCCAGGGCATAAATGCCAGCATCGCCCGATCCGATCAGGGCGACATCGCGCCCCTCGGCGGCCAGTTCCAGGGCATGGCGGGCGCGGGCCTCTTCTGCCCCCAGGTCGGAATGGTGCAATTCCTTGCCGGTAATCAGGTCACCCAACAGGTCCAGATACATCTGATAGCCCACAATATCGCTGGCCTGCGCGATCAGGGTGCTGGCTTCGGGGCTGCGCCAGCTTGCCTGGCCCGGGCCGATGCCCACAATTGATAAACGCCCCTGCCCGCGTCCGGTTTTTTGCGGCGAAATATCCGCTGGCGACAGGCCAATGGCACAGGTGGCGCGTTTTGATTTCTGTTTCGCAACGATCAATGTGCCATCGTTGCCAACTGTGGCAAGGGCCGCCCCCTCGGCCACACCGTGGCAGCCGGTTTCGGCAAAGACGATGTCCGATGGGGTTTGCAGGCGTGGGGCCTGTTCTTCCAGTTCGTTTGCGGTAAAAAAGCGGGCCGGAACGCCCAAATGTGTTGCCAGGGCATGAACGGCAGGTTCGTCGGCCTTAAGGTCGATCGAGGTGACACAGGCAACGGCCTTGGCACTTAACCCGGCATCGGCCAGGGTTTTTTCGGCAAGCGCGATCAGCTCGGCTGGGTCGCAATTGCGTTCGCACCCGACGCCTAGCGCCAGCACAGGCGGGTGAAACGTGACGGGGGCCAAATCGCCGCTTTGATCGGCAAGAATGCCGGTTTCGGCGCGCGCGGTAACATGCAGGGCCACGGTGCCGTGCTCATCCTGGGGGATGGCACTGTTGGTCAGCCAGGCGGCTGAGCCGGCATCAATGGTGATTTTGGCACTGGCCCCGGCCAACAGGGCGGCGGTGGCGGGTTTGACGGCGGCTTTATCCGCCAGTTTCCAGCCCGCAGGCGGTTCGTCCAGTGCCAGGCCCAGGGCGGCATCGCCCGGTGTGGTAATGGCGGCACGCGCGCCCAGCTTTTCGGCCAGATCACGCGCCAGTTTGTTGCCCCCATGATGCCCGCCCAACAGCGGAATAAAGGTTTCACCGGCTTCATCCACCGCAATTACGGCGGCATCCTGCCATTTACCGGCCAAAAGCGGGGCCAGCGCGCGGATCAGAATGCCGCTGGCACAGACACCGATAATCACATGGTCGGCGGCAAAGGTTTGTTGCAGATGTGCAATGGTATCGTCAAAGGCGACATCCACTTCCCGGGTGGAAACCCGGGTGCGCAACCCGTGCAGGCTGGCCCCTTGCAGGGATGATGCAATGCGCTTTGCCGTGGGCAGGGCGCGCTGGGTTAAGCAAATAACCGCGATGGGGGCAATCGGATCAGTTGGCAGCGGTGATGGGATGGGGCTGTTCATTTCCATGCGTCTCCGCGACGGTGGATCAGGATCATTGAAAAATAAGGTGCGGTGGCATCATCGGGCAAGTCTGCCAGTGGCACCATTTTTTGGCTGTCCAGTGTTGCCCGTTCGATATAACGCGCCCGGTCCGTCAGGCCCAGTTCGTTAATCACCTGTCGCACCTTGGCAAAATGGCGGCCCAGCTTGATGATGGCGGCGGCATCAGTATCGGCCAGTTGTGATTTCAGGCGGTCGGCAGGCAAGGGGCCGGGAATGACCTGCAAAACATCGTTTTTGGCGGCTAGCGGTGCGCCCAGTTGTGCCGCACAGGCCATCATGGAGCTGACCCCCGGCACGGTGTGTACGGGGAAGCCCGCTTCGGCCAGACGACCATATAAATACATAAAGCTGCCATAGAAAAACGGGTCGCCTTCACACAACACCGCCACCGTGCGCCCGGCGCGCAAATGTTCGCCAATCTCAAGGGCGGCGGCATCGTAAATACGATCGGCCGGTTGGCCCATGGGAATGCGAATGGCAATTTCGGTGCGGCCTTCCGGCATATGCGGGGCGATAATTTGCCGGGCCAAACTGGCACCGTCTTCCAGTGCCGGATAGGCAATGACGTCGGCTTCCTGCAAAATTTTATAGGCTTTTAGCGTGATCAGGTCGGCTTCGCCCGGCCCAATGCCCAACCCATAGGCGGTGCCTTTGCGTGTGACGGTCGCATTTGTGTTTGCGCTCGCGGTCATGATTTAACTCCGACATAGTGGGTGACCGGGGCAAGATTGTGCCAGCCGGTAAAATTGCCACGTGCGGCCAAACGTGAAATCGTTAACCGCGATAGCGTGCCGCCAAATTTATTGTAAAATCGAAACAATTCCTGTTCGCCTTCCAGCGTCACCGTATTTGCCACCAGTCGCCCGTGGGTCGATAACAGGTTCCAGCAGTGTTCCATCAGGTCGGGTGTGGTGATGCCTCCGCCAATAAAAATGGCATCAGGTGCCGGGAAGCGATGTGGATCAGAGGCTGTTTTTGCCATATCCAGGGCATGGCCGATGCTGGCATGATGCAAAATCAAATCCGGGGTGCCCAGCCGGGTGGCATTTTTACCGATCATGTCACAGCGGTTGCCATCGCGTTCAATGGCAACGGCACATCCGCCCAGGCGCATCCATTCGATGGAAATGCTACCGCATCCTGCCCCGATATCCCACAACACGGCCCCTTTCCACGGACCAAGCGAGGATATGGTTTGGGCGCGTATTTCGGATTTCGTGATCATGCCGTCATGAATAAAGGCATCGTCGGGCAAGCCGGGGCCAAGCGGCAAGATGGTTGCGGTGGCATCGGCAACCAGATCGATCAGGATAACATTAAGCGGGTCGATCAAATTATCGGGATCATGGCCTACGGCCTTATGTTGCCATTCGCGCGCAGTTTTGGTGGTGATTTTTTCGTGTTCGCCGCCCAGCCGTTCGCAAACCGTGATGTTGCTGTCGCCATATCCGGCATCATAAAGCATTACGGCGGCCAGGGCCGGGGTGGTGGCATCATGTGACAGGGCAATAATTTTGCCGCGCGGTCGTAAACAGGCGCGCAAATTTTCAGGGCGGCGGCCATGTAACGTGATCACATCGCACTCTGCCAGCGGCCAGCCCGTGCGGGCACATGCAAGGTTGATCGACGAAGGCGCAGGAAAAATCGATATGTTTTCGAATCCGAAATGATCAGCCAGCGTGTTGCCAACGCCAAAATACATCGGGTCGCCACTGGCAAGGATGACCGGGTTTTGCGCCAATGCATCGGCGATGAGGGGCATATTGTCGTAAAACGGGCTGATCCACGGGGATTGCCGGGCTGAAACATCGTCAGGCAGCATTGCCAAATGCCGTTTGCCGCCAAAAATTATGCTGGCCTGTTTTATGACCTGGCAGGCGGCAGGTGACAGGCCTGAAAACCCGTCTTCGCCAATGCCGATAACTGTAATTTTGCCGTTTTGCGCCGGGGTTTTATCGGTGTGTGCAGGTTCAGTCATGGGCGATTTTTCCGTCCTTGGTCATGACGGGTGTGGTGCCATCGGCGTTTTCGGCGGGTTTGGCGATGCGGGCCAACGCATTTACCGTGGCTGCAGTAACGGCGCTGCCGCCAAAGCGCCCGCGCAGGGTGACAAAGGGAATACCGGCATCCTGTGCATGATTGATCAGGGCTTCCTTGCTTTCAGCTGCGCCGACAAATCCCACCGGCATGCCAATGATCAGGGCGGGTTTGGGCAAGTGGCCCGATATGACGGCATCAAGAACATGAAACAGGGCGGTTGGGGCATTGCCAATAGCGATAACTGCGCCGGCGATGTCGTTGGTCCAGGTTTCAACGGCGGCGGCCGACCGGGTGGTCCCGGTCATGGCGGCAAGGGCGGGAATGTTATCGTCATTTAATCGGCAAATGACCGTGTTTTGCGCCGGAAGCAAGCGCGTAATAATGCCATTTCGGACCATTTCGGCATCAACCAGTATCGGCTTGCCCGCCAGCAAGGCCCTGGTGCCTGCATTGATGGCGTCGGGGCCAAAAACAATGTTGTCGGCCATTTCAACCATGCCGCAGGCATGAATGATACGTATGGCAACGGGCCGTTCTTCCGGCGAAAAACGGGCGAGGTTGGCTTCGGCTTCGATGGTGGCGAAACTTTGCCGGTATATGGCCTGCGGATCGCGCAGATAATCAAACATAACCCCGCCCTTTGGCGCTTGTTCTGGCAGCTTTATTTGCCGGTTTTGTCTATGGCGCTGTGGTCATGATTATGATCGTGTTGATGGTCATGTGCGTGTGAATGACCGTGATCATGGCTGTGACCGTGCGAATGCCCGTGGCTATGACCATGACCATGGGAATGTCCGTGGCTGTGCCCGTCGGTGCCAATACCCATCACATGGTGATGGTGGCCAACCTGCGGGGTGGCAACATCGCTTTCATAGCCAATGATCTGTTCGCGGTATTTGCACAGCTGACAGTTCATGTTGTTGTCGCCGGTATCAATTTCGGCCAGCCGTTCGGCAAAACTTTCCAGAACCAGCGGGTGATCAGCCAGATACGACGCCTTGATAAATTCGATATCGGGGAATTCGGCGGAAACTTCATCTGTATGGGCATAAATACGGTCGATCAGAATGCCGACAAACAGGAAATACGGAAAGACAACAACCCGTTTATAACCCAGCTTCATTGCTTCGCGCAGTCCGGCATTCACACGCGGATGCGCCACGCCGGAATAGCTGACTTCTACCCGGCCAAATCCCATGCCTTCTTGCAACATGCGCGCCACTTTATAGACATTTGAATTGGCGTCGGGATCGTTGGTACCACGACCAACCACCATGAGCAGGGTATCTTTGCGCGCAACACTGTGATCGGCGGTTGCCAGTGCTTCTTCGATGCGGTCCGCGCTGGCACGCAGTAATTTCGGGTCAATCGCCAGATCGCGGCCGAACTTTACCGTAATATCGGGGTTTTCATGGTCAAAATTATTGACCTCGCTGGGCAGGTCATTTTTGACGTGGCCCGCGGCAAACAACATGCCTGGCAGCGCGTAGATCTTTTTGTGGCCCAGGGCTTTCAGCTTTTCAAACCCGTCGCGTAAAATCGGATGGGCGAATTCCAGAAAGCCGCTTTCGACATCGTAATCGGCGAAATGGGTCTGTTTCATCTGTTCAACCATGTTGTTGAACTGTGAAACGGCACGTTCGTCGCGTGAACCGTGACCGCAAATCATGACCGCACCTTTGGGGGACATAAAGGCTGCTCCTTTTTCTCTCTCTCGCCAATGCGGTCTGAACCTGTCCTTATGGACATGGTGCCGCTCGATGTTCCTCACGTTTTCCCTGATTGAACACCCGATTGCAAGCAGCAGCTTTGGAAATTGTACTTTTGACTGTGCAGGCCTGTTACAGGATGCTGGCTAAGTTATGAAGAATATTGAAAAATTATGAAAATGGTTAAAGGTGTGATCAGCAAAGTCATATTGACGTGATCTCGCAAGCGCCGCATCTTGCGGTGATGGAACAGGCATTTTTCGATTTTTTTGTCCCGATACCGGGCATTTATGGCTTTGGCGTTGCCGTGATCATTCTGGGTTTGGCTCTGGATGGGGTGGCGGGCGATATGCCGTGGCTGTTTTCGCGCATTTCGCATCCGGTAGTCTGGATCGGCAAGCTGATTTCCTTTTTTGAAAAACGTCTGAACCGTCCGGAACGCAGTGACGGGGACCGGTTGTTTCGCGGTGTCATTACCGTATTGATCGTGTTGGCTGTTGCGGGATGCATGGGGGGGCTGGTGCAGTTCTGGGCACAACAGGCCCCCTCGGGCATTGTGGCGGAAATTTTCCTGCTGGGTGTGCTGATTGCGCAAAAAGGTTTGTATCAGCATGTCGCAATTGTCGCTGACACGCTGGAGCATGACGGGCTTGCGGCCGGGCGCACCGCGGTTTCCATGATTGTCGGGCGCGACCCGGCCAGTCTGGACCATGCAGGGGTCAGCCGGGCAGCGATTGAAAGCTGTTCGGAAAATTTCTCCGACGGGGTGGTGGCACCATTGTTCTGGTTTGCCGTTGCCGGGCCGATTGGCCTTTGTCTTTACAAGGCGATTAATACCCTGGATTCCATGATCGGCCATCGTAACCGGCGTTATCTTTATTTTGGCCGTTTCGCTGCCCGGCTTGACGATGTGGTTAATTTTATTCCCGCCCGGCTGGCCGGTGGGCTTGTGTGTTTGGCGGTGCTGATTTCACAAGGGATGATGGCAGGTGCACGTGCCTGGCACACCATGTGGCGCGATGCACGTAAGCATAAATCGCCCAATGCCGGTTGGCAGGAAGCGGCAATGGCGGGGGGATTGGGCCTGTCGCTGGCCGGTCCACGCCAATATGGCCATGAAATTGTCCATGATCCCTATATTGGGGACGGACGGCGCAATGCCTCGCCCGATGACATTCGCGCGGCTTTGCGGGTGTTTGTGCTGGCGTGTGTGCTAAACGGCTTGTGGCCGGTTCTGGTTTGGATGGCCCTGAACCGTTAGGTTTCGTCACGGGAGGCGGTGGCAAAATGCAGGATATTGAAACCCGTTTTTTGGCAATGGTACGCCAGAACCCGCATAATGATGCGATTCTGAACCGGATGGCGATATTTGGGTTGGCAGACTGGTGGTTAACCGCTGGCTGCCTGGCGCAAACGGTGTGGAATCTTCAGGCCGGGTTTGCAGTCGATGCCCATATTGCCGACTATGACCTGTTTTATTTCGATAGTGATACATCGTTTGAGGCAGAAGACCGGATGATTGCGCAAATCGCTGATGTGTTTGACGATTTACCGGTTCGGGTTGAAGTTCGCAATCAGGCGCGGGTACCGATCTGGTACGAACCAAAATTTGGCTTTCCCTATGGGCCGGTTACGTGTGCCGCCGATGGCATTGGCCGTTTTGCCTATCAAACCACGGCAATTGGCGTGGCGCAAAATCCGGCTGGCGATTGTTGTGTTCATGCGCCATTCGGTTTGGAAAATGTGATGGCGGGGCGGGTTGTGCCTAATCCGGTTTTGCCGGTGGGTGATGTTTACCGTCAGAAAACAGCTCGCTGGGGTAAAATCTGGCCCCAACTTTCCATCCAGCCATGGCCGGATGCATAACTGTTAAATTGATTTGATGTCGAAATAACCCTGTTTCAGTCTGGCTTGCGGTTCATGCGCGCGATGGTTGAGGTGGTTGAAAATCCATCGGCCAGCTGGGCCAAAAACACCTTGCCGCCATAGCCCTGAACAATATCGGCCCCAACCACGGTTTCGATGGTGTAATCCGCCCCTTTGACCAGAATATCGGGTTTTAAGGCTGAAATAACGTCGCGCGGGGTATCTTCATCAAAAATAACCACACCGCTGACGGTTTCAAGCGAGCCCAAAACGGCTGCACGGGCGGCTTCGGACTGAACCGGGCGGGTTTCACCCTTCAGGCGTTTGACCGAGGCATCGGAATTCAGGCCAATCACCAGCCGGTCGCATTGCGAGCGCGCCTGTTGCAACAGGCTGATATGGCCCGGATGAAGCAAATCAAAGCAGCCATTGGTAAAGCCAACCTTATATCCCTTGCGGCGCCAGCGTTCGACCCGATCGACCATGCGGTCCAGTTTCATCAGTTTGGCTTCACCGATCATAAGGTCATGGTGATGCAACAACGTGATCAGTTCGTCGGGGTAAACAATGGCGGTGCCGATTTTACCGACCACAATACCGGCGGCAACATTGGCAATGCGGGCCGCATCGGCGATGCTGCTGCCTGCGGCAATGCTGGCGGCAAGGCAGGCAACCACGGTGTCACCGGCACCCGAAACGTCATAAACTTCGCGGGCTTCGGTGGGTAAATGAAGCACATCGCCGTTCGACGATACCAGCGTCATGCCATCCTGGCTGCGGGTCAGCAATACATTTTCAATGTCGCAGTTTTCAATGATATGGCGTGCTGCGCGTACTGCATCGTCATCACTATTTACGGCAATGCCGGTGGCGGCTTCTGCTTCGGTCCGGTTGGGCGTTACCAGTGTTGCCCCGCGATAGCGGCTGTAATCATTGCCTTTGGGATCAACAATAACGGTTTTGCCGGCGGCACGGGCGGCGGCAATGGTCGCGCTGACGATATGGGCATCCACAAGGCCCTTGCCGTAATCTGACAGAACAATGGCGTTTACATCGGGTGTTAGCTGTGCGGCGAGTTCGCCCACATGGGTCAGAGTGATCGCAGACGGGGGTAATGTGGTTTCGTTGTCGGAGCGTAATAATTGCTGACCGCCCGCGATAAAGCGGGTTTTAATCGTGGTCGGGCGGTTACGTTCGATCTGGATATAGGGTTCAACCAGTTTATCGCCCGCAACATATTCCATGACCTCGCGTCCGGGCAAATCATCGCCAACCATTGATAAAAATTTGACGGCTGCACCAAGAGCAGTGGCATTGCGCACCACATTGCCAGCCCCACCCAGCATTGCGCTTTCGCGTTGTACCCGAATAACCGGAATGGGGGCTTCGGGCGAAATGCGTGTGACAGACCCATAAACAAACCGGTCCAGCATGACATCGCCAATACAAAGGATTTTGGCATTGCCTAAATCTTCAACCAAACGGGCAAGGTGGCTAAGGTCGGTCATCGGCGGCACTTTCGGGTTTAGGGGCTGTTGGGTGTGGCAGGCAATGCAGGCAATAGTTGTGGCAGGGTAAAACTAGTCGCGCAGGCCCAGCCGGTATTCCAGAATACCCACCAGCATCTGGCCCAGCATGATGTGCATTTCCTGAATGCGGGCGGTGGTCTGGCTGGGGACGATCATTACCGGGTCACACAAGGCGGCCATGTCGCCGCCCGAACGCCCAGTCCAGCCAGTGGCAACCAGGCCCATTTCAGTGGCTTTTTTTAGTGCCAGATTAACATTTTTGCTGTTACCTGACGTTGAAATGCCAATGGCGATGTCACCGGGTTTGCCCAGGGCTTCGATCTGGCGTTCAAACAAATGATCAAAGCCGAAATCATTGCCGATGGCCGTCAGAGCTGAACTGTCGGTGGTTAATGCAATCGCAGGCAGGGCACGGCGGTTATGGACATAGCGAACCGTGAATTCAGTGGCGATATGCTGGGCATCGCCCGCAGAACCACCATTGCCAAAAAACAGCAATTTGTTGCCGGCGTTAAAGGCATCAGCGCACAGGTCAACCAGCTTGATAAACGGGTCGCGGGTGGCCTCGCGGGTTTTGTTGACCAGATCAAAATGCTCGTCAAATTCGGCATCAAAAAACGTGTTAATGTCCATTTTTCGGCTCATATCTTAATTTTTGAAAGTGTCAGCCACATCACGCGATCAGGTCACGGAAACAGTGGAAAGTGAGTTTGGCGATCGGGGTGATCATAGCGGTCGTGTTACAGGGCCTGTGTCCCGCCATGCCAGGAATTTCGATCGGGCCGGTTATCAGGGTGCGATAGCGTCGCCATATATCAATCCACAATCTTTCACGGTAATGATCGCGGCGAAACTAGCACTTTGGTTTGTGTGTGGCTACGGCTTATCAGACTGAAAGTAATGGAAGCATTCAAGAAAATATTCGACAATTGTTGGGTGTTGGATACATATGCTGTTAACGATAGGACGTTATATTATTCTTGAATCCGTATTTTCGGATTAAATGTGCAAATAACCGGGTAAACATGTCTGACAATTCATTACCCTCACCCGAGGCATTTCTGGTTGATTATGTCCGGCGGCTGGAACGTCGCAGGCAGGGTGTGGGTGCTGTCCATGTGCATATCTCGAAATTGCAAAACTATAACCGTCGCGAACATCATATTCGCACTTGCCTGACAGCGTTTGAAGACCTGGTGCCCGTTGTTACCGGGCGATTGTTTTTTCTGACCAATCAGGACATTATCTTTATCTATGAGCAAAAATACGTCGACGAAGTAAATGCGGCCATTTTTCGCCTGAAATTCCTGTTTAATGATGACCCGTTATTAAGCGAGGGCAAGGGGCCCGATGGTCTGCCGGGCAGCTTTACCGATTTTTTTGATGTCGATAAGGAATACAAGGATTTCCTGCATTTAACCCAGCGTCTGGTGCGCAGCAATGCAGGCCGGGAAAAAACCGTTAGCGAAGCCGCCCAGCGCCATAATGACGTTCCTGACCAAAATCAGGACGGGGCACCGTTAACGCCAAAAATTCTTAGCCGGATTGACGAGGCCCTGCGCCGTGCCGATCTGTCGAACCTGATGCGACGTCAGGCAATTTGCGCTGTGGTCGGTGGGGCCCAGCCCACCCCGGTTTTTCACGAACTGTTTATTTCGATCCGCGATTTGCAGCATACCTTGTTGCCCGATATCAATGTGACATCCAATCGCTGGCTGTTTCAGCATCTGACCGAAATTCTGGATCGCCGGATGCTGGCCTTGCTGTCACGCACCAATGACACCAGTGTTTCAGGTTCTGTCAGCATTAATTTGAATGTATCAACCCTGCTGTCGCCCGAATTTCTGACCTTTGACAGTAATGTAAAGGCCGGGCAGCGCGGAACGATTGTGCTGGAACTACAAAAGATCGATATTTTTGCCGATCTCGGGGCTTATTTCTTTGCCCGCGATTTTTGCCGGGACCGGGGTTATCGCATTAGCATTGATGGCATCAGCCATCTTTCCCTGCCCTATATCAATCGCAATAAACTGGGTGTTGATACCATCAAATTGATGTGGTCACCGGAAATGAGCGAGCTTTCGGCAGAGAAGGTGGATGAAATTCGCGAGGCCATTAATGTGGCGGGCGATACCCGTGTAATCATGTGCCGTTGTGATGACCAGACAGCGATTGATTTTGGCCATTCGGTGAATATCACCATGTTTCAGGGGCGCTATGTTGAACAGCTTTTGAACGAATATGCGCGGGCCAAAAAATAAAGCCTGATCCGAAGATCAGGACATGTAGCGCAGCTGAAAACCGAAACACCGCCAGAAAATGTACTGGCGGTGTTGCAATTTTCAGGGATGACTACGAAACGGGTTCGGGTTGGTCATCAGTTAAGTGATCTTCGTTATCAGGGAGTTTCACGGGTGCTGACATGGGCGGTTTCAAAAGTTGCCATACCGTTATGACATTCGGCTGCAGCGCGCAGCAATGGTAATGTCAATGCTGCCCCTGACCCCTCGCCCAGGCGCATGTTGAAGTCCAGCAATGGTTTTTTGCCCAGTTTCTCGATCAGGTTTTTGTGGCCCGGTTCAGCAGACATATGCCCGATCAGACAATGATCCAGGGCATCTTCGCGCATTTTAAATAAAATGGCGGCTGCTGCACAGGATACATAGCCGTCAAGCACCACCGGAACCCGCAGGAACCGTGCCGCCAGAATGGCGCCAGCCATTGCCGCAATTTCACGTCCGCCCACACAGCGCAAAACACCCAGGGCATCGGCCATCTGGTTGCGATGTAATATCACGGCATCGCCGACCACCCGGGTTTTGCGGGCCAGTGTTGTGTCATCGATGCCGGTTCCACGACCGGTCCAGTCGGCGGGAGTACCACCAAACAGGGCATGGGCAATGGCAGCGGCGGCGGTGGTGTTGCCAATGCCCATTTCACCGGGTACAAAAATATCAATGCCGGGTTCAACCGCGCTCATGCCAAAGGCCATGGCTTCGGCGCAATCTTCGTCCAGCATGGCGGCTTCGCGGCTGAAGTCATTGGTGGGAATTTCAAGGGCCACTTCCATGACCCGCAATTCGGCGTCTACCGCCTTGCAAATCTGGTTGATCGCGGCACCGCCATTGATAAAGTTTTCCACCATCTGCTGGTTTACACTGGCAGGAAAGGCGGAAACACCCTGTTCACATACGCCATGGCTGCCGGCAAAAATGGTAACACGCGGGCGGCTTGCGCGGGGCCGCGCACTTCCTTGCCAGCTTGCCAGCCACAGGCTGATCTCTTCCAGCCGCCCAAGCGAGCCTTCAGGCTTGGTCAATTGCGGTTCGCGCGCCAGAACAGCATCGCGGGCCGTTGCGTCGGCGGCGGGAAGATCGGCCATAAGGGTACGGATATCATCCAGATTTTGCGGCGGATGTTTGGGATCGAACATGAATTTGGTCTCCGGGCGGCAGGAAGTGCCAAGGGCAATGGAGCTTGGCTTTGGTGCGCACCATGATTAGTCTGCCCATAGTGAAATTGCCAGTTTGAAAATGGGAAATTGCCGGTGCAACAAAATCAGCCGCCTTTTAATGCCCGGCCAGTGCAGGGTGTCGTGCCGGAAAAAACAGCGGATGAAAAAACTGATGATCGCGACGCACAAGATATGACAGATGCACAAAATCGCGATGATACGGGCTTTTACAGCATGGTTTGCGGTGATTTTGGCCGGGCAGTGATGCTGTTGTCGCGTATACCGTGGCCTGCAGATGTTCAGTTTCGGCCAACTTTGATTGCCCGTTCGGTCTGGTGTTGGCCTTTGGCCGGGTTGTTTCTGGCCGGGCTGGCGGTTTTACCTGCCCTGGCCCTGTTATGGTTAAGCGGTAATAACGGGCTTGCTGCTGTTTTTGCCATTCTGACAATGGTGGTTTTAACTGGCGCCCTGCACGAGGATGGCCTGGCGGATTGCGCAGATGGTTTCGGTGGCGGAATAACACGTGATCGCAAACTTGAAATCATGCGCGATAGCCGAATTGGCAGTTACGGTGTCGTTGCACTGGTTCTGGCGTTTGCGGCGCGTTTTTTTATCGCCGTGCAGGCGTTTGATCTGGGCATTTTCATCACGGCGACGATCATAACGGCAATGTTTTCGCGCCTGGCGATGCCGGTTTTGATGATGGGTCTATCCCCGGCACGGTCCGATGGTTTGGGGCATGGGGCCGGACGACCGGGGGTAATTCCATTTTTGATTGCGCTGTTAAGCGTGCTGCTGGTTACCATCATTCTTGGCGGTGCGGTGATGATGCTGGCCGGCTTATTGGCACTGGCTTGTGCCTGTCTGGTTGTCGGGTTTGTTGCCAAATGGCAAATCGGTGGTCATAGCGGTGATGTTTTGGGAAGTGCACAGATGATCGCGGAAATTTTTGTTGCGATTGCGATCCTCTCTGTCGCTGTGCGGGGAATGTGATGAGTGGCTTTGCCGTTACGCGCTGGTGGTTGGTCCGCCATGCCCCGGTCAATAATCCGGATGGCGTTATTTATGGTCGTACTGATTTGCCAGCCATTTTTGAAGATGACGGTTTGCTAAAACGGGTTAGCGCAGCCTTGCCAGAAGATGCGATCCGGGTGGCGAGTAATTTGGCACGCAGTATTGATACGTTAAAACGCCTTAGCCTTTCGCAGCGCGACCAGCTTGACATCAAGGTGATACCAGCCCTGGCCGAACAGGATTTCGGGGTTTGGGAAGGACAAAGATGGGCCGGTATCCCCGCCGAGCAGGCCCGTATGTTTTGGGATGATTATGCCAGTTCCGTGCCGCCAGGGGGGGAAAGCTTTAATCAGCTTGCAGTTCGGGTTGGCGAGGCCTTTCATGCCCTGACGACGGAATATGCAGGGCGAAATATTGTGGCTGTTTTACATGGCGGCTCGATACGTGCCATTCTGGCATCTATATTAGGTACGCCGCCTGCGGCATCATTGTCATTTGATGTCGCCCCGCTTGCCATCACCCGGGTTGATTATCTTGATGCGCCAGATAATCCCGGTTGGCGTATTGGCAGTGTTAATCTGATGTTATAAGGCGCGTTTTTGCCGATAGCCGAATTTCCCGGTTGATATTATTGTTTGTTTTGAATCCGGTATGATGTCTTCGGGCACAGTCCAACGGCGTTAGTTGCCTGTTTTTCCCTTGCTGCTATCCCGGCCATTACCGGAAATTATGGTAATGGCCAAAACGGCGCTGATCCCCTGATCAGGCCGATTGACGGTTTTCGTTTTCATCACTATTGGCGGTAAATTCGGACAAAAACCGGTCCAGATTGTCGTGGGCGATATTGTGTTTAACGGCAAGATCGTTCAGATCAGAAAGATATGCCTTGTAATATTCAAGCGGCCGGCTACGGGACTTGCCGCGCAAGCGATTGGTCCGGGGGAAATCCTCGGTAAATTCGCTGCTTTCAATCACGCCCGAAATCGAATCATCAAGGATCGCTGCCGGGATACCTTCATACATTTTACCGCAGGCAGACAGCATTTTGCTGGCCGTCGGAACAGAGATTCCCGGCTGTCCCAACAAATGATTCAGGCCATTATCGTCAAAGCTGTCGCATTCAAACAAGGTCACCAGAGTTGGCAAGTCGCGCACCAGCAACGATAACGCGTTTACACGAATACCCCGTGCGTGGGCCCAGATGATTGCTGCAACCATACCCAGTTCACGGTCGGCCTTGTAAAGGGCGCGCACCTGGCGGCGACGCAGAACGACTTCATGGTCGTCTGCATGCTGTTCCAGAAAACTGGAAAAGTGGGGCGCGTCATTTTGCAGCCGGTCCAGCAATTTTGTCCACATATCGCGACGCGAGGTGGTTTGCCAGATCAACAGTTCCTGGGTCCGGATCTTTTCGACATAGTTTTCTATAGCCATTGGGATAAACAATTTTGTTGTTATCTGGAATGATGGTTAGCAGACAGCGCTCGGTTCCCATACACCCGGGTTTTCCCGGTGTGTTCGATATCAGCAAGTTCCATTCCGTATTTTTATTGTTTTCATGTTCTCTCAAAGGATTCCCCGTCTCAACATATCAATTCTTACAAATACTGACCTTTAGTCTAGTAGCGGTTTATGCATTAAGGAGGGGGCGGGAAATTATAAGGGGGGGATTTTGCCATATGGTTATGCTTAAGCCCGGAAATCTGCGGTGGGGCGGTTCGGCTTTTATATGGCAGCGCCTGTTTAATTTCTGTTTTGCAGGACTGTTTTTCAGCTAGCAGCAAAGTGATCTCAACAGTCTGATTTTATTGATATTTGCAACCAATACGGTTCGGTTGAATCTGCAATGCGCCTATTGGGGGAAATCTGAAAGGGCGACGCGGCCTCTTCTATTAACGAGTCTTTTGGGCTAGGGTGCGTCGCTGTTTGGTAATGGGAAATCCGGTGCAAGGCCGGTGCTGCCCCCGCAACTGTATCGGGATGGGTTATTTACGGCAGGTACGCCCTGTCACCCACTTAAGGATTGGTTTGAAAGTCCTTTGGGAAGGGAAATAACTGACATGCCCGAAGCCAGGAAACCTGCCAAAAGCGATCCGCGTGCAAGTGTGCCGGATCTATGCAACCGGGTCTCGGGTGGAGACCATAGCGCAAGGAACCGACGGGCCATGGCCCCAACTGTAATTGAAAGCGGCGTTCACCTGATATTGGGGGGGGCGCGTTCCGGCAAAAGCAAATTTGCCGAAGACATGGTCATTGCTGCCGGCGGGGGCACCTATATTGCCACCGGGCGCGCGTGGGATGACGAAATGCGCGATCGTATCAGCCATCATAAACAACGCCGTGGTCCGCTTTGGGCCACGATAGAGGAACCGCATGACTTATGCGGGGTTTTGTCGCGATTAGATCAGCACAGCGAAGGACCGGTTCTGGTCGATTGTCTGACCCTGTGGATCACCAATCTTATGATCAATGAAGACAATATTGATCAGGAAGTTGATCAACTGTGTGATCTGTTGCCCCGGCTGGCTTTGCCGGTATTGCTGGTGTCAAACGAGGTTGGCTTTGGCATTGTCCCCGAAAATGCCATGGCACGGGCCTTTCGTGATCATGCCGGGCGCTTGCATCAGCGTGTTGCCGCCCTTGCCCGGCGCGTGACCCTGGTGGTTGCGGGCATTCCGATGACGGTTAAATAATTTCATATCCGATGTTTGAACATCCGATTTTATCAAGGATTTAAAGACTATGGCGCATTTGGGTAAAATCCCCGCTACTGTGATTACCGGCTTTTTGGGTGCGGGCAAAACCACCATGATTCGCAACATGCTGCAAAATGCCGGAGGCAAGCGCATTGCCCTGATTATTAATGAATTTGGCGATGTCGGCGTTGACATGGAAGTCATCAATGGCTGTGGCATTGAAGGCTGTGCGGAAGAAGATGTGGTTGAACTGGCCAATGGCTGCATTTGCTGCACGGTTGCAGATGATTTTGTCCCGACCATGCAAAAATTGCTGGACCGCGAGACACCGCCGGATCATATCGTTATCGAAACTTCTGGTTTGGCTTTGCCCAAGCCGCTGGTCAAGGCGTTTAACTGGCCGGAAATCCGCTCGCGCGTGACGGTGGATGGTGTTGTTGCCGTGCTGGATGCCGCGGCCCTGCGTGACGGGTTATTTGCCCACGACCATGCCGCCGTGCAGGCCCTGCGTGAAGCAGATGATAATCTGGACCACGAAAGCCCGCTGGAGGAACTGTTTGAAGAACAGCTTCATTGTGCCGATATGGTGGTTCTTAATAAAACTGACCTGTTAAGCAGCGATGAACTGGTTAAGGTCGAGGCCGACATTCGGGCGGAGCTGAAACGCCCGTCGGTCAAGATCATTTCAACGGAGCATGCACGCATTGAAAATGCCGTTTTGTTGGGCCTGGGTGCGGCTGCCGAAGATGACCTGGAAAGCCGCCCGTCCCATCATGATGACGGGCATGAGCATGACCACGACGATTTTGAAAGTTTTGTCGTGACACTGGATGATGTTAACGATCCGGCCCTGCTGGAACAACGTCTGATTGCGGTGGTGCGTGACTTTGACGTGTTGCGCATCAAGGGCTTTGTTAATGTGCCGGGCAAGGCCATGCGCCATGTGGTGCAGGGCGTTGGGGAACGGTTTCAGCGTTATTTTGACCGCCCGTGGCAAGAAGGCGAAAGCCGCCAGTCGCGTTTGGTGGTGATTGGCTTGCATGACATGGACCAGGCCGCGATTGCCAAGGCCATTTTGGCCGCCTGAAAAAGTCAGAACGGGCGGGGAAATGCCATTGCATAACCCCGCCCTGTTTTTTGATCGGCAGGGTTATGCCCTGCCGGTATTTCTGCGCCCATTTTACCAGACAGGTTCTGTTTATGCACTTACTTGCCGCACAGCCGGGCACGATCACCGATGGTAGCGAAGCCGTCGATCTGGGGCAAAGCCCTGGTGATGTTGTTATTCTTTCGGCGGCAGAATCCGAACTGGCCTGTCTGGCATCGGCGCAAACCGGTTTACAGACGGAGTTTGATGGCACTGTTCCGTCGCTGCGCCTGGCTAGTTTGTTACAGCTCGGCCATAACATGTCGGTTGATTTGTATCTGGATGATGTGGTGTCCCATGCCCGTTTTATCATTGTCCGGGTGCTGGGGGGGCGTGGTTATTGGGAATATGGTGTTGAACAACTGGTTGCCCATGCGCGCGACAACGATATTCCGCTGGTTTTGTTGCCCGGCGATGATCAGCCCGACGGGGAAATGCTGTCGCTTTCAACCCTGAAAGGTCAGGCGTGGCAACAAATATGGCGCTATCTGGTCGAAGGTGGGCCGGGCAATGCAGGCAATTTGTTGCGATATGTTTATCAATATTTGACCCCGGATACTGACTGGCACTGGCAACCCCCGGCCCCACTGGTTAAGGCCGGTCTCTATTGGCCCGGCACAACGGGAATGTCGTTGGCCGAAATTGGGGCCAAATGGCACGCAGATCGACCGGTGGCGGCAATTGTGTTTTACCGTGCGCTGGTTCAGGCGGGTAACCTTGACGTGATTGACGCCCTGATTGGCGCGTTGGATGTTGCCGGGATCAATGCCCTGCCCGTTTTTGTGTCCAGCCTGAAAGATCCGGTGGCCGCTGCCCTGGTGGCAGAATGGCTGGCGCAATCGCGATCAGATCTGATTTTAAATACCACTGGTTTTGCCCTTGCCGTGCCGGGGGCCGTGCGCGGCGAAAGCCCTTTTGACGCGGTGGATGCACCGGTGATGCAGGTGGTGTTATCGGGCGGTAGTGCCGCGGCATGGCGCGACGGGGTTAACGGGCTGGCCGCACGCGACATCGCCATGAATGTCGCCCTGCCCGAGGTGGATGGGCGGATATTTTCCCGTGCTATTTCGTTTAAGGGATCTGCCGGGCGTGATGCGCTAACGCAAATTGACCTGGTTAAATATATCCCGGTGGCTGATCGGGTGGGTTTTGTCGCCCAACTGGCGGCAAACTGGGTGCGGTTGCGCCAAACCCCGGTGGCCGAAAAACGGGTGGCAATGGTGATGGCAAATTACCCCAACCGCGATGCCCGCCTTGGCAACGGGGTGGGCCTTGATACGCCCGCTGGTATGATGGAAACCCTGCACGCCATGCAGGCCGCTGGCTATGACATATGCGACATGCCTGATGATGGCGCGGATTTGATTGCCCGGGTCAAGGCGGGGCCAACCAACGATTTTAAATCGCTTGATCAGCGTGTTGTGCGCGTTACCCTGCCCGTCGCCGATTATCGTGCTGCATTTGCGGCCCTGCCCGGTTCTATTCGTACGCAGGTCACAGATCGTTGGGGCGCACCGGAAACAGACCCGTTTTATCGCGCGTCGCCGGGCGGGTTTGTTTTATCAATTGTGCCCGTGGGCAATGTTGTGATCGGGCTGCAACCGGCGCGCGGCTATAATATTGACCCGCTCGAAAGTTATCATTCCCCCGATCTGGTGCCACCGCACAGCTATTTTGCCTTTTATATCTGGCTGCGGCACAGCTTTGATGCCCATGCCATTATTCATTTTGGCAAACACGGCAATATGGAATGGTTGCCGGGCAAATCGCTGGCTTTGTCCGAAAATTGCTTTCCCGAGGCCGTTTTGGGCCCCACCCCGCATTTATACCCGTTTATCGTCAACGACCCCGGCGAAGGTACACAGGCGAAACGCCGCGCCCAGGCCGTGATTATCGACCACCTGACCCCGCCTTTAACCCGTGCCGAAAGTTACGGTCCGCTGAAGGATATGGAGGCTTTGGTTGATGAATATTACGATGCTGCTGCCGTTGATCCGCGCCGGTTAAAGCTGCTCAAGCGCGATATTCTGGAACTGGCCGTGCGCATTGGGCTGGACCGCGATTGCGGTATCGCACCGGGCGAAGACGAAGAATCTGCCCTGGCAAAGCTCGACAATTATTTGTGCGAGCTGAAAGAACTGCAAATCCGTGATGGTTTGCATATTTTTGGCAAGGCCCCGGAAGGTCGCCTGTTGACCGATTTGCTGGTGGCTCTTGCGCGCCTGCCGCGCGGCAAGGATGCCGGGGCAACGGCGTCACTGCACCGTGCGCTGGTGCGCGATTTGCTGCCAGACCTTGAAACAGCGTTTGACCCGCTTGATTGTGTGATGGGCGATGTGTGGCAAGGTGACCGCCCGCAGGCCTTGCGCGATTATGACGCGGTTTGCGGCGCGTGGCGCACCCATGGCGATACGGTGGAACGGCTGGAATTACTGGCGATGGATCTGGTGGCGGGGAAAAAAGCCGCCCCAGGTGATTGGGGTCAGACCACGGATGTTATTTGCGATATCGAAACATCCCTGCGCCCGGCGATAACCCGATGCGGTACTGCCGAGATTAACGGGCTTTTGCGCGGGCTGGCGGGCAAGTTTGTCGAACCGGGGCCATCGGGTGCCCCGACACGCGGCAGACCCGACGTTTTACCGACCGGGCGAAATTTTTATTCGGTCGATACCCGAACCGTCCCAACCCCGGCGGCATGGCAACTGGGGTGGAAGTCGGCCGAATTGTTGCTGGAACGCCATGTGCAGGAACATGGCGAATGGCCAGCGGCCCTTGGCCTGTCGGTGTGGGGGACCAGCAACATGCGCACAGGCGGCGATGACATTGCCCAGGCGATGGCGATGATGGGGGTCAAACCAACATGGGATTCCGCATCGCGCCGGGTGACCGGGTTTGAAATTATTCCGATCACGTTATTGGGCCGACCGCGCATCGACATTACCCTGCGCATTTCCGGGTTTTTCCGCGATGCTTTTCCCGGATTGATCGATTTGTTTGACAGTGCCGTGCGCGCGGTGGCGGCCCTGCGCGATGAACCGGCTGATATGAACCCGATTGCCCGGCGGGTTCGCGCCGAAACAGCCAAGCTGACAGCCGACGGTGTTGATGCCGTTTTGGCAGAGAGACAGGTGGCGTTTCGTGTTTTTGGTTCCAAACCGGGGGCCTATGGGGCCGGTTTGCAGGCAATGATCGATGAAAAATTGTGGGAGAACGAAGCCGACCTTGCCGATGCCTATCTGGCATGGGGCAGTTATGCCTATGGTAACGGGGCCAGCGGCGAAGCGGCCCGCGATGTTTTTGAAACCCGGCTGGGGGCAGTGGATGCCATCGTTCATAATCAGGATAACCGCGAGCATGATTTGCTCGATTCTGACGATTATTATCAATTCGAAGGTGGAATGACATCGGCGGTGCGCCATATATCGGGCCAGCAACCGGTTATTTACCATAACGACCATTCCCGCCCTGAAAGCCCCAAAATACGGACCCTGGACGAAGAAATCGCCCGGGTGGTGCGGGCGCGCGTGGTGAATCCCAAATGGATCAACGGGGTTATGCGACACGGTTATAAAGGGGCGTTTGAAATGGCGGCAACGGTGGATTACCTGTTTGCTTTTGCCGCAACCGCACGCTGTGTTGCCAACCATCATTTTGATCTGGTTTATGATGCCTATCTGGGTGACGACGCGGTGCGCGATTTTATCGCCACCCATAACCCCGATGCCCTGAAAGACATTCGCGACCGCCTGGCCGAGGCCATTGACCGCGGATTATGGCAACCAAAGCGTAATAGTGTGGCTGCCGATTTAATGGCGGGGCGCGATGAAGCACGGTAAAGCGATGTGGCTGGAAAAAATTGCCTTTTTTGCAAGGTCTTGCCTGATTTTATCAACCCCGCTTCTGATGCTGCCAGCAATTGCCACGGCCACCCCCCAAAAGGCAGCGGCAACGTGGTTACCTGTCCCCAACAGGGCGCTGCATTGGCAATTGCAGGGCGATGTCGTGCCCGCACCGGGAACAAAGGTTATTGACAGCGATTTATTCGATACACCGGCCAAACAGGTGAAAAAATGGCGCGATCAGGGGCTTTATCCTGTGTGCTATGTCAATGTGGGGGCCTTCGAGGACTGGCGTGACGATGCATCTGATTTTCCCGACGACGTGATCGGGGCGGTTTATGATGGCTGGCAAGGTGAAAGATGGCTGGATGTTCATCACTTTACCAAATTTGCATCGATCATTGAAGCGCGGCTGGATTTATGTGCCCGCAAAGGTTTTTTGGCTGTCGAGCCTGATAATATTGATGGTTATGATAATGAAACCGGGTTCGATATAACCCGCGATGACCAAGTGGCCTATCTGCATTGGCTGATCGATCAGGCCCACAAACGCCAATTGGCAATCGGGCAAAAAAATGCCCCCGATTTGATCGATGAACTGGTGGGGGATATGGATTTTGCCCTGCTTGAATCCGCGTGGCGAGATGATTTTTTATCGGATTACATACCGTACCGTCGACAAAACAAGCCGGTTTTTGCCGTGGAATACCGTGAAGACGGCGCCTCTCTGGCCGCTATATGCCCGGATATAAAGCAATATGGGTTTGTCGGAATGGTGGCAAATTATGATCTGGCTGGCCAGGTTGAAACCTGTCCCTGAGACCGTATGATTTTGAAAATACGGGTCGGTTTACGGGGGTGGCATTTTCGCAATTTGGCAACCTATACGCAACCGGGCGGGATGTAATTTGATTTTTGAATCGATATAGAAACAATTATTTTCATCTGTATATTGTGGCAAATCTGCCGCGATACCCCAAAAAGTGGAATTTCGGAACATTTGGGTAAAGTTTAACGTTTCGAAACTGGGTGATTTATGCGTTAATAGATTATTAACCCTTGGTTGGGCGAAGAGTCACCCCATTAGGGGCCGGGACGCAGCGGCGAACACAGCCGGTTAAAATGCGCCAGGCCCAAGGCAGGAGGCCGCAATGGAGACTTTGAAACAGGTTCGTTTGCCCCATTATGTGCAAACACCGCCCCCCGCCCATGGCGGGCATGCGGAAATTATTGATTTCCTATTATCCGGGCAGGATGTGCCCCAATGGCTGCGCGATGATTTGCATGGCACCGGCACGGTGCGCCCGGCGCGCGGTGCCATTGGCGCGGTTTTGGCTTTGCGGGACCATTTTGACCAATGCCATGAACCGGTTAGCCAAAAACAGTTTCACGACGGGTTATGTGAACTGGGCGGCCATTTTCCCTTGCCTGAACATCAAAAAATATCGTCGCGCGAACGCATTTACTGGCGGTATTTGCAAGGCGTTGAAAAACCGGTGTGGCAGGCGACGGTGTCACTGGCCCATATTCGGCAAAAAACATTTCCAGTGGTGCGCGATTTACGCAGCCTGATTGCCGATGTGGTTGCCAGCCGCAACTGGGCCGAACACCGCCTGGAGCTGGTGGAACAAAGTTTCCAAAAACCGGCAGCTGCCCCAAATGCCGTTATGGCAAAGGCGTTGGTGCGGCTGCGCCAAATGTCCCCCGGTGATCGGCTGCAACTGTTTAACAAGGCCAGGATGCGCCGCCCCGAACTGGCGAATACCGACATGCGCGAACCGGCCAAATGGGCCGATCTGGTTGCATCCGATCTGGGTCTTGTTTCGCGCTAGGGACAGGGCAACAGATTCTGAGCGGATTATATGGAAACGGTACGCTATGGTGTCATGGCGTGCCGTTTTGCGTTTGCACTGACTGACAACAGGAATGACGGCAACTGGCCCCTGAATGGGAAAATTGACAATCCTCCTTGATTGTCATCGGGCTTTGGCCGAGTTTGGCAGGATAAAAATGGTGCATACGCGCAAATTTCAGCAATGATGGAAAAGCCAATGACGGACACCCCGCAAACCCCGGCAACCGGCCCGGCCCCGGATGATCAAAACGCACGCCACGATGAGAAAATGAAAAAGATCAAGGCCGCGCGCGACCGTATGATGGCCGAGAAGATTGACAAAAAAGGCCTGGTGATTGTCCATACCGGCAAGGGTAAAGGCAAATCATCCTCGGCTTTTGGCATGGCGATGCGCTGTGTGGGGCATGGCATGAAGGTGGGTGTGGTGCAGTTCATCAAGGGCGGTTGGGAAACCGGTGAGGCAAAATTGCTGGCACAATTTCCCGACCTGTGTGAATTCCACGCCATGGGGGCCGGATTTACCTGGGAAACGCAAAACCGTGCTCAGGATATTGCGCTCGCCCGTCAGGCATGGGAAAAAGCCCGCGAAATGATGCGCGATCCGTCTTATGCCATGGTGATACTCGACGAATTGAACATTGTTTTGCGTTATGATTTTTTACCGCTGGATGATGTTTTGGCAGCCCTTGTCGATAAACTGCCAGACCAGCATGTGGTGATTACCGGGCGCAATGCACCTGAAAAGCTGATCGAAGCCGCCGATCTGGTTACTGAAATGACAATGATCAAACATCCATTTCGGGAACAGGGGATCAAGGCGCAGATCGGGGTCGAGTTTTAACTGGCCGTTTAATCGTGCTCATTGGGCCGTTTTGACCGGTTTGCAAGGAAAGTTTCGATTTTTTAATGAAATTGCCAGCCGTCAAAACCACCCCGGCCCTGATGTTGCAGGGGACGGGATCGGATGTGGGGAAATCCTTGCTGGTGGCGGGTCTCTGCCGGGCGTTTGCCCGGCGGGGATTGCGAGTACGCCCGTTTAAACCACAAAACATGTCCAATAATGCTGCTGTAACCGCCGATGGTGGTGAAATCGGCCGTGCGCAGGCTTTGCAGGCCCGTGCCTGCGGGGCGGAAGCCTGCGTGCATATGAACCCGGTTTTGCTTAAACCGCAAAGCGATATTGGCGCGCAGGTGGTGGTGCAAGGCCAGGTCTTAACCAATGCGCTGGCGCGTGATTACTATCGCCTGAAACGGGATTTATTGCCCCGTGTGATCGAAAGTTTCGATATTGTTGCCAGTGACGCCGACCTTGTGATTGTCGAAGGGGCCGGGTCCCCGGCAGAGGTAAATTTGCGCGCCGCCGATATTGCCAATATGGGGTTTGCCGAGGCGACAAAAATGCCGGTGGTTCTGGTTGGTGATATTGACCGGGGCGGGGTGATTGCCTCTATCGTTGGGACCCATGTTTTATTATCCGATAGCGATCGGCAATGGTTACGCGGTTATATCATCAACAAATTTCGCGGCGATGTGTCGCTGTTTGAACCCGCGCTTGATATTATTGTCGATCGCACCGGCCTTAAAAGTTTTGGTATCGCAACGTTTTGGCCGGGGGCCGCAAAATTGCCCCCCGAAGATGGCGTGGCGTTGGGGCAGGTTGAACGTTATCGTCGGTCCCTTCGTATGTCGGGATCCGCAATACAAAATCATAAAAATGATGGTATGGCAGATCGCAAGCGTGATGTTGATACGCAACGTCATGATGAACCACACCCGCCCATCAATGCCGGTGCCGATGTAGATGCCGCTATCACTGCCGCTGCCGCAGAAAAAACCGGTGGAAATGCTGCCGCTGACGGGGAGGCCATATTGCCAAATGGTAGGGTGCCTGTTGTGCGAGTTGCTGTACCGCACTATCCCCAAATTGCCAATTTTGATGATCTGGACCCCTTGCTGGCCGAACCGGGTGTTGACCTTGTTTTGGTAAAACCCGGTGAGGTGATGCCGGTGGATTGTGATCTGGTAGTATTGCCGGGCAGTAAGTCGACATTAGCTGATTTACGGTTTTTAAAGGCACAGGGCTGGGACATTGACATTAAAGCCCACTGGCGCAATGGCGGGCATGTGATGGGCATTTGTGGCGGGTATCAAATGCTGGGTACAATGGTATGTGATCCCGATGGGGTTGAAGGTGCGCCAGGTGACGAAGCAGGGCTGGGTTTATTAAACGTGGAAACCGTGATGGCGGGGCGTAAAACCCTGCGTACGGGCCATGCAGTTGTGGTGGGAAATGGCCGGTGTCCGGTGCCCGACGGCACGGTGTTGCGTGGATACGAAATTCACATGGGCCAAACTACCGGGCCGGACCGCAGGTTTGGCTGGGTGGCAACAGCGGGCAAGGTCGGGGCGGACACTGCCGCTGTTAATGATGCAGATGGCGCCATTGGTGGCGAAGGCCGGGTGATGGGGTGCTATTTGCATGGCATTTTTGCCAGCGATGATTTTCGCCGGGCATATCTGGCCGCCCTTACCGGGCAGGATGTTTGGGGGCAAACTATCGCGTTTGAGGCCGAAATCGATGCGACGCTGGACGGGTTGGCCGATCATCTGGAAAAATGCCTTGATCTTGATGCCTTGTGGGCGCTGGCCCAAACCCGTACCTGATAAAGGGCTGTGGTTGTTGATGCCGTTTTGGGGCATGGTCGTTTTAAATGCTATAGGGTTGTGTCTGCCGTTTCGGATGTCATGCTGCGTAAATCTATTCGGGCGGGTTTCAAAACCTGTTCTTACGGAAACATTGTTATAATCCGATGATTTAATTCGTTTTGTTAACGATTAGGCGGCATAATGGGGCATGTTAAACCGACATGGCGGTCAGGCGAAGGGATGGCTTTACATCACCCCCTGGCACATGTTTTTTAAAACCATTGCAAATCGGTCCCAAACCGGGTCAAAAGCCATCACTTTGTCACATCTTAATTCCTGATCGGTAAGCTGCTGACCATGCGTCAATTATATCACTTCTGGCTGTCCCCGTTTTCGCGTAAGGTCCGGCTGGTTCTTGCGGAAAAGAAACTGGATTTTCAATTGGTTGCTGAACCGGTATGGGAACGGCGCGAAGAATTTTTGCGCCTGAACCCGGCGGGTGAAGTGCCGGTTTTGCAAGAAGAAGATGGCACGATCATCGCAGACTCGACCGTGATTTGTGAATATATCGACGAAGTTTACAAAGATGATCCGCTTATGGGCAGTTCACCGGTGGAACGTGCCGAAATTCGCCGACTTGTTGCATGGTTTGATGGCAAGTTTAATACCGAAGTCACAGATAACCTGTTGGGTGAGAAATATCTGAAACGTTATTTTGCCAAGGGTTCCACACCTGATACCGGCTGCTTGCGGGCGGGCCGGGTGAATGTCGGGCATCATCTGGATTATCTGGGCTGGTTGTTTGAGCGTCGTAAATGGCTGGCGGGCGATCATTTGACGATGGCCGATATTGCTGCTGCCGCCCAAATTTCCGTTATCGACTATATGGGCGATATCAAATGGTCGCGTCATGAACGGGCCAAGGAATGGTATATGCGGATTAAAAGCCGCCCGTCGATGCGCGAAATCCTGGCTGATCGCCAGGTTGGTTTTCCGCCCGCGTCGCATTATGCCGATCTGGATTTTGAATGACCTTTGCCAACCCGCCAAAGTCGCCCGGATTTTATCCCGCTGGCGGGTTGAATGTTGCCAGTTATGATTTGCGCGCCGAACTGGACCGCAAACTGTTTGATGATCCCCTGCCCTTTTATCGCGACCTCGCGTTAAAGTCGGGTGGCCCGGTGTTGGAACTGGGCTGTGGTACCGGCCGTATCAGCGCCGAAATTGCTCAAAACGGCATTGAAGTTGAAGGGCTGGATTTATCCGACGCCATGCTTGCCATTGCCCGGCGCAAGCACCCTGCCCTGACTTTTCACCATGCCGATATGTGCGACTTTGATCTGGGCTGTCGGTTTGCCCTGATCATTATTCCGTTTCGCGGATTGCAGGAAATTGTGACCGCACAGGGCCAGCGCGTCGCCCTGGCGCGGGCATTTGCGCATTTAATACCGGGTGGCAGGCTGGTGTTTGATTTGATCGACCCTGATTTGCGGTATTGCCTGCCCGAAGGCGATGCGGAAATCGTCGCATTGCCGTTGTTTCCCATGCCTGAAAATCTCGGTTCTGTTGCGGGCAACAAATTACGTATTACTGCAATGGAACGTACCAATAACCCGCTGACCCAGCAATTTTCCGAACATTGGCGGTTTGAGGAAATCACCCCGAATGGAAAAGTTCTGCACCGCGAGGATAATTGGCATCACATGCGGTGGGTGCATCGGGCTGAAATGGCCCTGATGCTGGAGCTTTGCGGTTTTGTTTCGATTTCGGAATATTCAGGGTTTAACTTTGAACTTCCTCGCTATGCGGCCAATCAGGTGTGGATGGCGCAACGTCCATTGTAATGTCTGCCGTTGTACAGGCATAAAAATGGCCCGCTACCGATTTTCGGGCAGGCCATTTATGACGTGATGGACGTGGCGATATATCCCGCACCCGGCAATGGTCAGTTTTTGATAAACTTCTGGGCTTCGGCCAGCGCATTGCTGCGTTCGCCTTCGGGCAGCGGCACAAGGCCGTTATCGACCAGCAAGCCTTCGTCACCAATAATCGCATCGGAAACATAGCTGGCAACAAACGGGGCCAGATCGGGCACCAGTTGGCGGTGGTCATCCTTGATATACAGGAACAGGGGCCGCGAACCGGGATAGCTGCCATCCAGAATGGTGTCGTAATCGGGCATTACACCGGCAATGGGAACGCCGCGAAGCGATACCATATTGCGTTCCAGATTGTTAAAACCCATCACGGCATAGGATGTCGGGTCTTTTTCCAGTTTGCTGATCAAAAGCCGGTCGTTTTCCCCCGCTTCGATATAGGCGCCATCTTCGCGCATGGTACGACATAACAGGCGAAAACTGTCGGGTTCACTGCTTTCCATGGCGCTGATATCGGGGAATGTTTTACATCCCCGGTCCATCAAAAGCTGGCCCAGCAGGTCGCGTGTGCCCGATGTGGGCGGCGGGCCATAAACACGAATGGCAAGGTCGGGCAAGGACGCGTCAATATCTGACCACTTCTGATAGGGGTTGGGGACGCTGGCCCCCTGCACCGGCACGGTCCGTGCCAATGCCAGATAAAGCTGCCGCGGGCTGAGCTTCATTTCCGGGGCCTGTTTGGACCCAATCAGAACAATGCCGTCATAGCCAATGCGGATTTCCGAAATATTGCGCACAGAATTGGCGGCACAAACCGCACGTTCGCTGCCGGTAATCTGGCGCGAAGCATCGACAATATCGGGAAATTCATCGCCGATGCCGCCGCAAAACAGCTTGAACCCGCCGCCCGACCCGGTGCTTTCGACAACAGGGGACGGTTTACCAGTGGTTTTGCCGTAATGTTCAGCAACCTTGGCAGTCAGGGGATACAGCGTTGACGACCCGACAATGCGTATCTGGTCACGCGCCTGCGCCCCATGGGCAGACAAACCAACACCACATGCCAGGGCAATAAGGGCAGAATAAACGGAACGGCGCATCTTATCCCCCGATGCAAACACACAATAACAGGATCCGATTCACAATCAGATTTGTTTGCACCTTAGTTCTTCCTGGTTTTTTCTTCCATCTTCTTATCGTTACCGTTTTCGGACTCGACATCCATCTTTTCGATATTGTCGCGTGCGGCTTTTGCTGCCGGGGTGCCATCGCCCTGTTCAATCACGGCCAGCCAATCCTGGCGGGCTGCTTTTTTGTTGCCTGCAATCCGGTAAAGATTGCCGCTTTCCAGGCGGGCCTGCAGATGGTCGGGTTGCAATTCAAGGGCGCGGTCAATGTCGGCACGGGCAAGGTCATATGTTTCAAGCGCACGCCATGCACTGCCGCGATAAACCAGCGCATCGACATTTTTCGGGTCCAGGTCCAGCGCCTTGTTCAAATCATCAATTGCTTCCCAGTATTGCCCGGCCATGCCCAGGGTCACGGCACGGTCCACCCACAAGGACGGGTCCTTGTCGATCAGCTTTAACGCACGGGTCTGATCACGCCAGGCAAATTGCAGGTTGTTTACCATCGTCCATGCCTGTGCTGCCTGGCCCAGAAAACCTGCAACAATGTCAGCGGTAGATGCGCTGTTATCAGCCAGGTTATCAAGCTGGGTGGCCGCCTTGGTATAGTCGCCCAAACCAATCAGGGCGACGGCCGCGCAATGTTTGGCAGGTTCACCACCACCAAGATCAGCCCATTGGCTGGCACTGTCATAACCTTCCTGTGGTTTCAGACGGGCAAGTTTCAGGCAAGCCGCATATTGATGGGCGGCTTCGCTTTGGGGGCCTGCATTGGTTTCTGCTGTTTGCGCCATCACCGTTGCCGGAGCAACGACCAGGGTTCCGGTAAATGCCCCGATCATTCCGGCACTAACGGCTGTAAACAGGGACAGTCGGCGAAAACCGGAAAAAGGCGAAACGGTGCGTCCGGGCATGAAATCCTCATTGTGTGACATGGCGTTGATAAGGGCATCGTGTGCTGGCCAACTATAGCCGAAGTGCCGACATCCCATGCGATGAAAACGGCAACAAGATGATAGTGTTCCCGAAAAGACCGGTAATTTGGCAGTAATTCTTTTTTTGAAGCAGTTTGAATTGTTAAAACTGTGACAAAAAATAACCGGGATCACCGAGGGGGCGTCGCGGGCTTTTAAGGGTGCCAAGGGCGCATAATGCCAAGAGTCTCCTTCTAATTGGCGGCAAAAAACCCTACTGTGCGGCAAAATCAGGTGAAAAATCCTGCCCGCATTCAATAAGGCCGTATTGGTATGAGCAACAAACTTTTCTGTTTTGGCACCGGTTTTAGTGCGCGCCTCGTCGCGCGCAAATTACAGGCCGAGGGTTGGGAAGTCGCCGGAACCACGCGCAGCACTGATAAATTTGATGCCCTGATTGCCGAAGGCATTACGCCCTGCCAATTTGCCGAAGGTTTGCCGGTCGCCAACATTGCCGATGCCTTGCGGGGCGTGACCCATGTGCTGGTTTCTGCGCCGCCGGGCGGCGATGGCGACCCGGTGTTAAACCTGCACCGGGGTGATCTGGCGTCATTACCGGCGCAAACCTGGATCGGTTATTTATCGACTACCGGGGTTTATGGCGACCGGAACGGCGGCAATGTCGATGAGGACAGCGAATTACTGCCCAGTGGCAAGCGCGGCCGCCGCCGGGTGGCGGCGGAAAAGGCGTGGTTTGATTTGGGCGCGCGTCATGATTTATGCGTGCAATCGTTTCGGCTGGCAGGCATTTACGGACCGGGCCGCAATGCGCTGGAAACAGTACGATCCGGTCGGGCCCGGCGGATCGTAAAGCCCGGGCAGGTTTTTTCGCGCATCCATGTCGAAGACATCGCCCAAACCGTTCTGGCATCTATTGCGCGTCCCCATGCCGGGGCGGCCTATAATGTGTGCGATGATGACGCCGCCCCGCCCCAGGATGTGATTGCCTATGCCTGCGGGTTGCTGGGCATGGACCCGCCGGCCGAGGAAAATTTTGAAACCGCAGTGCTGAGCCCGATGGCGGCCAGTTTTTATGAAGATAACAAGCGGGTGGAAAATACCCGCATCAAGCGCGAACTGGGTGTTAATTTGCGCTATAATAGCTATCAGGCCGGGTTACAGGCGCTTTTGGACGACATTTTACGCAAAACCACGGGCGATCCCGGTGAAAATTGACAAAACCACATTGTTGACGGGGCTATTGCGTCGTATATAACCCTTCGACAGATGTATCAAAGTGGGCCGCATATCCATGACGGTGACCACCCCCCTGAATGGGCAGCCATCGGGCCGCCATCCCCTGGCACGCCATCAGCGCGGACCCAAGAGGCCGACGAGGAGAGAATTTACAATGGATCGTCGTATCATCACCGTATTTGGCGGCAGCGGCTTTGTTGGCCGTTATATCGTCAAGCGCCTGCTGGAAGCCGGGTACAATGTACGTGTCCCGACCCGTTATTTCGAGCGCACCAAAAAATTGAAACCGATGGGATATCTGGGCCAGATGGTTCCGGTTCATTGCGACATCAAGGATACGGATGCGATTCGTCGCGCTGTTGATGGCGCCGATGCGGTGATCAATCTGGTGGGTGTTCTGTATGAACGCGGTGCCAGCAGCTTTATGAACATGCATGTTCTGGCTGCCAAAAACATTGCCGAGGCATCAAAGGCCGCCGGGGTTAAAACCCTTGTGCATATGTCGGCACTGGGCGCGAACAAAAACCCGCACTCGCAATATGCCACCTCCAAACTGGCTGGTGAAAAAGCCGTGCGTTCGGCATTCCCCGAAGCCGTCATTTTCCGCCCGTCGGTTATTTTTGGCCCGGAAGACAACTTCCTGAACAAATTTGCCAGTATGTCGCGTTTTCTGCCGTTTATTCCGGTGGTGGGTACGCCTGCATTGCCGCATGTTGACCTTGGCAAGGGATCGGTTGATTTCTTTGGCGAAGGCGGCCCGAAATTCCAGCCGGTTTATGTGGGCGATGTTGCTGATGCTTTTGTAAAAGCTGTCGAAGACAAACATCTGGCCGGCGAAACCTTCGAACTGGGCGGACCGGAAGCATATAGCTTCTTGCAAGTACTGGAAGACATTCGTGAACTGACCCGTCAGCGCGTGTGCCTGTTGCCCGTGCCGTTCTGGATGGCGTCAATCATGGCGTTTTTCCTGCAATTCCTGCCCAAGCCGCCTTTGACCCCCGATCAGGTACGGTTGCTGAAAACCGATAACGTGGTTTCTGCCGATGCCAAGGGCTTTGCCGATCTCGACATCGTGCCCAATTGCATTGAAACCGTCGCCCCGTCTTATCTGAAGCGTTTCCGTCCGCCGCTTAAAAGTGGCGAGTTCCGCCGTTTTAGCTAAACCGGTATGGCGGGTTTGTTGGCTGCACCTGTTTGGTCTGGTGCCGTCTGACAAAATGCTGTGATACAAAAATGAAACACCCCGTCACAGAAATGCGGCGGGGTGTTTTTGTCTGGCTTGCGCCATCAAACGGGTGGGTTTTTTCGCCGTGTTTGCGCCGGCGGGATGCGGCCCTTATGGCTTGGCAAATCGGCTGGCGATTTGTGCGACACGTGCGCCATAGCTTTGCGCGGTTTCCATATCCCCCCTGGACATTTCATCGGGCGATGCATCGGCATCGGATTGTGCCATTGGCCCGATATAGGACCCCATCCGGTTGGGATCATCGCGTTTGGATGATTTCAGATTGGCAGGTTTGATTGCCAGGCTGACCCAGATGCCGCCATGCTGCCCGGCCAGAAGGGCGAAATATTGCAGGGTGTTCAGCTTGTCGCCATTGATGCTGGCGCTGTTGGTGAAGCCGCCAAAGATTTTGTCTTTCCATTTTTCTTCAAACCACGGTTTTGAAGACGCATCGGCGAATTTTTTAAATTGCCAGCTTGGCCCGCCCATATAGGTTGGAGAACCGAAAATGATGGCATTTGCACGGTCGAGAATGGTCCATGCATCGTCGGGGATATTGCCATCGGCATCAATCGCGATCAGGGCGGCATTGCCAAGGGATTCTGCCCCTTTGGCGACGGCTTTTGCCTGACGCTGTGTGTGGCCGTAGCCCGAATGATAGACGATGGCGGTGGTGATTTCGGAATGGGTCATTGTGGTTTCCTGTTATGCGTCGCGTAAAGCGATAGAAAATCGGTGGCTTGGGGGAAATGCGATAGGGCGGGGTGCCAGCATTGGCGTTCGGTATGAAGCAGACCGGCCGGTGGAAAGCGCATGGAATGTGCTAGCGGGTAAGGGGCAGAAGCGGATGCAGGCGGGGATCGCGCAGGTAAAGGCCACCCCAGGTTAAGACACCCAGCAAAGCCGAGGCGATTTCAGGGGCGGATCCCATTTCGCCCAGTCGGAAATGGGCGCAAATTGCCCCACCAAGAAACCCGGTGACCAGAATGGCCCCCAGGAAGCGCGTGGCAGGGAGGGCATATAAAAGGGCGCATCCCAGCATGATGTTGCCCAGTACCGGGGTTAAAGCCATGTCAAAGCCGGTTTCCTGCATCATGGCGGTGATGCTTGCCGGGGCAAGGAGCTGGGATGCGCCATCCAGTAGCAGAGCGATAACAACCAGCGCACTGGCGATCCGGCCAATCCATAGGGTGCGGTGTGTTGGAGAAAATTCGGGCATGAACCCTCCTTGAAGAATGCTTCAATTTGGGTGCGACGGTATAGTGTTTTATGAATGCAATAAATTATGCAAAAATGAACGCATTGTTATTTGATTGATAAACAATGGTGGTGCCGGATGCATAACCTGGAGCCGATCCTGATTTTCGTCAGGGTCGCGGAAATGGGCAGTTTTACCCAGGCTGCGGACTTTTTGGGGATTCAAAAAGGGCGGGCATCGACCGTTATTCGCAAGCTGGAAGAAGATGTTGGTGCGCGGCTTTTGCACCGGACGACGCGCAGCGTGCAATTGTCCGAAGATGGCAAAGCATTTTATGAACGCGCCTGTGCGTTGCTGGCCGATATGGATGATCTGGAAACCATGTTTTCGGGCGAACATGTTGGTTTGCGCGGCAAGTTGCGGGTTGATGTGCCAACAGGGGTGGCCTGGAAGGCGATAATCCCTGCCTTGCCCGATTTCATGGCACGATACCCGGAATTGGAACTGGAGCTGTCGAGTACGGATCGCAAGGTAGACCTTGTTCAGGAAGGGTTTGATTGTGTACTGCGCATCGGCCCTATCGGTGATGACAGCCTGGTTGCCCGTTCTTTGGGGCAAATGTGCATGATCAATGCGGCCAGTCCGACTTATCTTGCACGGGTGGGTACACCCCGAACTCTTGATGATTTGCGCAGTCAGGGGCACCGGGCGATTCATTACAGCCAGAATTTGGGGGCAAAACCTTATGGCTGGGAATATCCGTTAGAAGACGGTTCAGGCTATGCATCCATGCCAATGGCAGGTTCGCTGCACGTAAATAGCGTGCAGACATATGAAGCCGCTGGTCTGGCCGGGCTGGGCGTTATGCAAGCGGCCTATGCGGGGATAAGGCCGCATCTTGAAAGTGGCGAACTGGTTGAAATTCTGCCGGATTTGCGGCCATCACCGCTGGATGTGGCCCTTGTTGTGGCGCATCGGCGCAATTTATCGCGCCGTGTGCGGGCCTTTATGAACTGGGTTGAAGGGGTGATGACGCCCTATCTGGAATAGGGCGCTGAGCCGTACCGGTATTAGAGCCTGTGTTGCCGCCTGCGAACTTTACATCTCGCCCAGACCAAGGGCACGGCCACGGGCATTGTCGAGATGGCTGCGCAGGGCATTGACCGCGCGATCAGGGTCGCGGGATTCAAAACCGGCGATGATTTCCAGATGGTCATTCATCACGGTGGTCAGCAGTTTTTCGTTCAGACGGAACCGTTCCTGGCGGATCAGGCGGATTTTAACCGAATTGACCCGGTAAACATTGGAAATGATCGCGTTATTAAGCGAGTCGACAATACAGTCATGCAATGACCAGTCAACGGCCTGTGCGCGTTCCAGCAGTTCAGGGGTGATGCCTTTTTCCGCATCTTTCAGGACTTTTTCGTGGGCGGCGCGAATGTTGCCGATCATGTCATCGGTCGCGTTGATGGTAAAAAGGGCGGCGGCCTCAAGTTCCAGAAACATGCGCAGCTGAAACGCATTGCGCACCAGATCAAGGTCGATATGGGCGACCTGCATGCCACGCTGGGGAACGGTGGTGATCAGCCCGTCTGCTTCCAGACGGGGGACCAGTTCGCGAATCGCACCCAGCGGCATGCCGGTAATTTCGACCAGTTCACGTTGAGACAGAAATTGCCCGGGTAATATGTCGCGGGCCAGAAGCCGCTCGGTAAAGCTGTCATAGGCGCGGCTGCGAAGGCTGCGTTCTCCTCTGGGCCGGGCGGCTTCTGTCATGGTCTTACCTCGTTGGCGATGCAAACAGTTCGTCATAGCGTTGTGCAAGGGCTTGATACTGTGCCGGGGCCAGACGGGCAAGGGGGGCGCGGGCCGCCAGCCACGATTGATCGTTCCCAAGATGCCCGACCAGGGCCTTGACCGCCGGTGTTACCGGATATTGCAGCAGGGCCTCGACCAGTTCGGGCAGGCGGGCATCGGTGGGTTTACCAGCCAGAATAGCGGTTAAAAGGTCTGGGCGGAAATTGGCAACACCACTGATGGCGCCAGCAGCACCCAGGGCAACACCCTTTGCCAGCAGGCGTTCATCGCCAATCAGAATATCAAGGTCGGCAAAACGTTTAAGAAGTTCTTCGGTGTTTTCCCAGTTTCCTGCCGAATCTTTCACGCCGGTAATCAGGGTCGGGAAGTCTTTTTTCAGTTCTGCAACCATGTCCGGCGTGACCGGGGCGGCTGTAACCTGCGGGATATGGTACAAAATTACCTTCAGCCCGCTGGTGGCAATTTCATTAAGCAAGGTCCTGAACCACGCCAGTTGGCCATCATCGGCCACACCTTTGAAATAGAAGGGCGGGGCCAGCAAAATATGGCTGCTGCCCAGATCGGCCGCTTCGCGCGCACAGGCAACGGCATTGGGCAGCGACGATTCGATAATGGCAAACACGATTTTATCGGCCGGAATACCTGCCGCCGTCATGGCATTGTGCGCGCTGACTTTTTCAGCCTGCGACAAAGACGGACCTTCGCCGGTGGTGCCACCAAGCGTGACCGATGTACAGCCCTGTTCCAGCACATGCTGAACATGGCGCACCAAAAGGTCATTATTAACATTGCCGGCAGCGGTAAACGGGGTGGTTAGCGCGGCTGAAATGCCAAAGGGGCGGGTGGTGTCAAAAGTCATGGAGCGTTCCTGTCAGGCAATAGGCCTAAAATAGTGTTTGTTGTTGGTGGATTAACTGTTGTGTAGCACTAACATGTTAGTTATACAATATGTTTGTTGGCGCTATAAACCCGGTTGATTTTCCGGCGGGAGCCATCCAAAAAGAATAATAAATTAGAAAGATCAGGTAATTAGTCCACGGGAGGACCCTAAATGTTGAAGCATCTACCCAAATACACCGCCGGTATCGCGGCGGCTGCGTTGCTGGCACTGTCCGGTGTTGCGACCTCGGCGATGGCCGATCCGGTGAAATTACGCATTTCGACCCCGGCTGTTGAAAGCGACTGGCATGCGAAAATGCTGACCGTTTTCAAGGATGAACTTGAAAAGAATGCGCCAGGCGAATTCGATGTTGAAATTCATCTGAATGCCAGCCTGTTCAAACAGGGAACCGAGCCTGCCGCCATGCAGCGCGGTAACCTTGATATGGCCATGATTTCCGCCCAGGACATTGCCAAGCAGATCCCGGCATGGTCGGTCTTTACCGCGGGTTACCTGATTCGCGATCCCGACCATCAGCGCCACGTTTTCCACAGCGACATCGGTAAGGAATTTTACCAGATGGTTGCTGATGACATGAATATTGAAATTCTTGACGTTGGCTATCTTGGTACGCGTCAGCTTGACATTCGTGGCGAAAAGAAAATTGAAACCCCGGCTGACCTTGCAGGCATAAAACTGCGCATGCCCGGTTCGGATGCATGGCTGTTTTTGGGCAATGCCCTTGGTGCCAATGCAACCCCGCTGGCATTTGGCGAAGTTTACACCGGCCTGCAGACCGGCACGATCGATGCCCAGGATAACCCGCTGCCGACGGTTAAAGCTGCCAAGTTTTATGAAGTAACCAATCAGATTGTTTTGACCGGCCACCTGGTTGATGCCGTGTTTTTGTCGATGGCGAAGAAAACATATGACAGTCTGAGCGAAGAGCAGCAAAAAGTTGTTCGTGATGCCGCCGAAGTGGCAACGTTGTACAACAATGTGCATCGTATCCAGGACGAGGAAAAGCTGATCGAATTTTTCAAGGAACAGGGCCTGAAGGTTTACAAACCTGATGTTGCAGCATTCCGCAAAAAAGTTCAGCAGGACTATCTGGAATCCGACTTCGCCAAAGACTGGCCGGAAGGCATTGTCGAGCGCGTTAACGCAATTAAGTGAGCGTAGTTGTGCGATCCTATCGATCCATAATGAAAAAAGGTTGCGAGGGCGTCGCGGTGACATTGTTCATCGTGATGTTCGCAACCTTTCTTTTGCAGATCTTTTCCCGTTATGTCCTGAATGCTCCGTTGGGCTGGACGGTTGAGGTTTGCGTTATTTTGTACATTTGGCTGGTGTTCTGGACCTCGGCCTTTTTGCTGCGTGATAGCGAGCATGTTTCGTTTAACATGCTGTTTTTAATGGCCAACCCGCGACAAAAACGCGTGATGGCCATTTTGGGCATATTTTGCATCGGGGCGGCGATGGCTGCTGGCCTGCCGGTAATTATCGATTATGTGCAGTTTATGCGCATCGAAAAGGCTCCGGTTACGCGCATTCCGCTTGATTACATCTATGCGATTTTTCCGGCTTTTATCATCGCGGTGGTGATCCGGTCGGTGGTGTCGCTGTACCGGTTGTTTACCCGGCGCTGGCAGGATGAAGTCGCTGCCATTGCCGGTGACGAAGAAGAACAAAGGGATCAGCCATGAGCATGGCTTTTATGTTTAGCCTTGGCGGGTTTTTGCTGCTGGGCGCGATTGGTATGCCAATTTCACTTGCTGCCTTTGCATCTTCGATCGCCTATCTGTTCCTGACCGGGCAGGATGTGGGGCTGGTGGCTGAACAGTCGCTTAATGGCCTGTTTAACAGTTATGTCTTGCTGGCCGTGCCGTTGTTCATTCTGGCTGCCAATTTTATGAATGCAGGCACCATCAGTGACCGGTTGCTGAATTTTTGCGTTGCCATTGTTGGCCGGTTGCGCGGGGGCCTTGCCCATGTGAACGTGCTGGCCAGCCTGATTTTTTCGGGCATGTCGGGTTCCGCCATTGCCGACGCGGCGGGCATTGGCCGTGTCATTATCGACCTTATGTGTCGTGATAACCGCTATCCGCCGGGGTATGCTGCGGCCTTAACGGCGGCGTCCAGCGTGATCGGGCCGATTATTCCGCCTTCGATTCCGATGATTTTGTATGCGCTGATTTCAGATACCTCGATTGGGTTTCTGTTTTTAGGCGGGATTGTACCGGGCCTTTTGCTGGCCCTGGTCTTGATGATTTTAAATGCCATTACCGCACGTCGGCGCAATTTTGCCCGGGATGAAGCCGTACCTTTACGCGACATTCCCAAGCTGACCATGCGGGCATTTCCGGCCCTGATGCTGCCGGTAATTTTGCTGTATGGCATTTACGGTGGTGTAACGACCCCGACCGAGGCCGCAGCCGTCGCCGCAGTTTATGCACTGGTTTTGTCGGTGCTTTTCTATCGGTCATTGTCCTGGAAAGATTTTTACAAGCTGGTGCTGGACGGGGCGCGGTCAACATCGGTGGTCGGCTTGATCATCGCATCAGCGCTGGTGCTTAATTATCTGGTTGCCAGTGAAAATGTGCCGTCAATGGTGGCAGGGCAACTGGCCGGACTGGAAATGTCGCCGGTGGTGTTTTTGCTGGGCGTTAACGTGCTGATCCTGCTTTTGGGGTGCCTGTTTGATGCAACGACGCTGCTGTTGATTGTTGTGCCGCTGTTTTTGCCCGCCGCCAAGATGCTGGGCATTGATCTGGTGCATTTTGGTGTGGTGATTACGGTCAATATCATGATTGGCCTGGTGACGCCGCCCTATGGCGTGGTGCTGTTTGTGCTAAATGGTGTAACCGGCATTCCGCTGCGCGATATTATCCGTGAAATCTGGCCGTTTATCTTTGTGTTGTTGTTTGCCCTGTTGATGATGACCCTAATACCGTCGATTGTTTTGTGGTTGCCCCGCATGTTTGGGTATGCCGGATAAAACTGCGGTTAAATCAAAGACATCTGGGCCTTAAACAAACAACATCCGCGCAAGTGCATCTTGCGCGGATGTTGTTTTAAAGGTGCCTTTTGGGGAATGCCCGAAATGTCCGCTTTTATTGCGCGGTGTGGTGTGCTGCGACCTTAAGCACCACATCCTCGATCGAACCGGCGTAATCCACGTCTTGCAGGTCGGGACGGTCTATCATGATGACCGGCAGGCCAAGGTCACGGGCAGCGATTAGTTTGCCTTCGCTGGCATCGCCACCGCTGTTTTTGGTGACCACAACATCGATTTCATAACGCTCCAGCAATTCCAGTTCGCGTTCGGGCGAAAAGGGCCCGCGCGCAGATAACCATTCGCCATTGGCAAGGTTAAACGGATGATTGGGGGCTTCGATGGTGCGAACCAGCAGCCAGCAATCGTGCAGTTCGTTGAAATGGTGCAAGTTGCGCCGTCCAATGGCGATCAGGGCGCGGTGGCCCAGCGTTGGCAGTTTGGCAGCCGCAGCGGGAATATCGGGGACGGATACCCAGTTGTCGCCGGTTTGGGCCACCCAGGGCGGGCGGCGATACTGGATACATGGCACAGATACACTGTCGCATGCCTGTGCGATATGGTTGGAAATCTGGGTGGCATAAGGGTGGGTTGCATCAATAACCAAATCGATCCGGTCGGTTTTCAGGCTTTTGATGATACCATCCGGCCCGCCAAAACCGCCGATACGAACCGGGATGCCATCGGGAAGGTTGGGTGCACTGGTGCGCCCGGCAAGGGACAACTGCAAACGGATATGGGTGCCAAACCTGACCAGAAGTTCACTGGCAATGCGATTGGCATCGCCTGTACCCCCGAAAACAAGAACGTTTAACGGGGAAAGGTGCTTTTTCAGTCTCAGGTCAGGATCGGGCATCGGCAATCGGTTTCCATATATAGTGTTTGTCGGTATCAAATCAGCCTGATACCAAAATTGTGTTTTCGGCGGCAAACAGGCCGGATATGCAGGGCAAAGCATGTCGGATGACATTGCGATGGGCGGATCAGGCCTGATATGAACAGGGCCCGAATGACTATAATTCTTGCCGGTCAAATTGCCCGGCCCGGCCAATCATTTCGCCCTGGCGGTCAAAGATAACCACCTCGATCGCGCAGGCACCATCAATGGTGGCCATTGCTGCTTCACGCGCCTGTCGGGCGATCACGCTGGCTATGGTAACGTTTTCGCGGGCACAAAGTTCCAGCACATGGCGGGCGGTATTGGCCGTTTTTATGGCTTCACACAGTTTTTCGCTGGCACCGTTGTTATGGGCTGTTTCGGCCAGTCTTGCCATATTAACCTGTGAGCGGCTGCTGTGAAGGTCCATATGGCCCTGTGCCAGCTTAACCAGCTTGGCAAAACCACCGGCAATCGTAACCTGCGCAACAGGGTTTTTGCGCAAATATTTTAACATGCCGCCTGCGAAATCCCCCATATCAAGCATCGCTTCGTCGGGCAGGTCATACAGGGCCTGAATGGCACTTTCCGATGTTTTGCCGGTTGCCCCGGCCACGTGGGTGCGCCCTGTGGCACGTGCAACATCAATGCCGCGATGGATGGAATGGATCCAGGCCGAACAACTAAACGGGATAACAACGCCTGTGGTGCCCAGTACTGACAGACCACCAATAATACCCAAACGCGGATTCCAGGTTTTTTGGGCAATTTCAGCCCCGCCGGGAATGGATATTTCAATTTCCACATCCGCAGCAACGCCAAACCGTTCGGCCAGTTCCGTAATTTGCGCAACCATCATTTCGCGTGGCTTGGGGTTAATTGCCGGTTCGCCCACGGGCACGGGCAAGCCCGGTTTGGTAACTGTACCCACCCCCGGCCCGGCGTGAAATGAAATGCCGTGGCCCGGTTTTGCCCGGCGCACTGTGGCAATAATTTCGGCCTGATGGGTAACATCGGGGTCGTCGCCTGCATCCTTGATGATGCTGGCCTGCGCCCAGTTTTCTCCGATTTCGTGTTTTACCAGGGCAAAACACGGGGTTTCGCCGCGTGGCAGTGTAATGCAAACCGGATCGGGAAATGTGCCATCCAGCAGGGCGTGCCAGGCCGCGCGGGTGGCGGCGGTGGCACAGGCCCCGGTTGTCCATCCTTTGCGAAGCGGGCCTTCTGGCTTGCGGGTCATGATTGTAAATCTGGTTCCTGTGGGTGGGCTATGGGGTTACCCCGGTTAGAATTTTTGCCATGCTAGCGGTTTTGGTTGTGTGGGGCCATCGTGCCGTTTGCGGAAGTTATAACATAAAATAATTGTTCTATTTTTGGTATTACCATAAATAATTGGATTTATCTGTTGCCCTGTGATGGTTATTCCTGTGTAAGATGGCTGGTAACGGCCCCTGCTGCAACGGGGATGCGCAGACAATGTTTCAGCAATATAGCCCCATAAATTCGGATAGTTTTGGCGTATGACAGCACTTGGTATTGATTTTCCGCTATTTGAAGCAGGCTGGGTGTGGCTGGTGGGGGCTGGCCCCGGTGATCCCGGTTTGCTGACCTTGCATGCCGTTAACGCCATGCAGCAGGCCGATATTGTGGTTTACGATGCACTGGTTGACGACCGGATTTTAAATTTGCTGCGCCCGGATACCAAGCGGATTTATGCCGGAAAACGTGGAGGGCGGCCATCAGCCCGGCAAACCGATATTTCGCTTGAACTGGTGGATCTGGCCCGCCAGGGATTGCGGGTGTTGCGCCTGAAAGGTGGCGACCCGTTTGTGTTTGGCCGGGGCGGCGAAGAAGGCTTGACCCTGGTGGAACATGGTATTCCGTTTCGGGTGGTTCCCGGCATTACTGCCGGCATTGCCGGTGCGGCCTATGCCGGTATTCCGGCGACTCATCGCGATTGCAATTCGTCGGTTACCTTTGTGACCGGACACGGGGCCAGCGGCGATGTACCAGATAACATCAACTGGGCCGCATTGGCGCAAGGGTCTCAGGTGTTGATCATGTATATGGCGATGAAACATCTGGGCCGGATTGCAACGGAACTGATTGCGAACGGGCGTGCCCCGGATGAACCGGTTGCGGTGATTTGCCGGGCGACAACACCCCATCAGCAATTGCTGATTACGACGCTGGCCGATGCGGCACAGGATGTTGAAAAAGCCAATATGGAGCCCCCGGCGATTTGCATTGTTGGCAAGGTAGTTAATTTGCGTGACCGGTTACAGTGGCTTTCTCCGCAGGATAATGTTTCGGCGGTGCGCCATGTTGCCTTTGACCAGATATTGGAATTAATCACGACGCCTGGCGACGATGGTAAAACAGCAACGGTATCTGCCACGGCACCCCCGACAGCGCCGGCATCCACGCTAGACGATCATTAATATCACCAACTGCTGATTACCAACGACAGAGATTGATCTATATCGTTGTTCTTTGCCCGGCCCGCCGTCACAATCGCGACCGGGCCGGGAAATGGCCGTTGCAACAGGTAGGCCAATGGACGAACAGCAAATTCTTATTCGCATTATCGAAAGCGGCTGGGCGCAGTGCAGTACTGCTGTGCGCCAGGATGGGGGCGTAATGGTTACCGCCCTATTGGCCGGGCTGGTGGGCAGCGCAACCCATTGTGTGGGCATGTGCGGGCCGTTTGTTGTAAGCCAGGTGACGGCCCGTATGGAAAAAATACCGCTTGAAAAAATGTCGGAATTTCGCCGGTTAACCGGGGCGGCCCTGTTTCCATATCATTTCGGTCGGTTAACGACATATATTTTCCTGGGTGTTCTGGCAGGGCTGTTTACTGACAGCATTACCGCTTTGGCGCAGGTTTGGTGGATAGCACCGATATTGCTGTTGTTTGCGGCGGTGTTTTTCCTGATTTATGGCATTTCGGGGCTGGTGCCCCATCTTGGCGGTTTGCTGCCCCCCAAAGCAGATGGAAAATCGCGTTTTCTTTCAGGCAATGTGTTGAAACGCGGTGGTTTGGGGCAATGGTGGCATCGCCATATTGCGGGTCGTTTAAGCCCGTTTTTTAATGCTCCGTTCGGGGGGCGTGGTTATATTCTGGGATTGTTGCTGGGGTTTATTCCCTGTGGGTTGATTTATGGTGCGCTGGTTCTGGCGGCTGCCGGCGGGTCGGCCTTTTCGGGCGGTATGGTGATGGCGGCCTTTGGGGTGGGGACGGTGCCAATGCTGTTTGCCACGGGGTGGATCGGACAATATGCCACCCGTAAATTTCGCAGTGTGATGGCGCCCGTCGGGCGTGGGTTGATGGTGGCAAATGCGGTTGTGCTGGCGTTGCTGGCTTATCACCAGATCGCCTAGGTGCCAGGGCTGTTAACCGGTTTTGGCCGCAAATGAATTGTCACAAATTGGTGTGGATAAAGGCGAAGGCTTGCAACCGGTAATGAGCGTTTTATAGTGCCGGTTGGTTTGGCCCCAGATGCAAGGGACGGGTAGCACGTGAATAGAAGAACCTGGCTGATTATTATTGCCATTATTGTGGTGCTGACATTTGGTTTTGGCTTTCGCCTTTATAATATGGGGCGCGATACGCAAGCCGGAAATGGCGGGCAAACCAGTTCGTCGGGCGTTGCCAGTATTGGCGGGCCGTTTAACCTGATTGATCAGAACGGCAAGGCGCGTACCGAACAGGATTTTCGCGGCGAATATATGCTGGTTTATTTTGGCTATACCTATTGCCCGGATGTGTGCCCGACCGAATTGCAGGCCATGTCCAACGCGATGGATATTTTGCCTGCCGATGTTGCCAAAAAAGTGCAGCCCATATTCATCTCTGTTGACCCGGAACGTGATACGGTGGCGGCAATGGCTGATTATGTACCGCATTTTCATCCGCGTTTGATCGGTCTGACCGGAAGCCTGGAACAAACCAGTGCCGCGGCAAAAGCATATCGGGTTTATTATTCCAAGGCGTTTGAAGAGGGCGAGCCGAAAGATTCGGACACGTATCTGGTGGATCATTCGTCCTTTATTTATCTGATGGGGCCAAACGGGGCCTATGTTCGCCATTTCAATTATGGTGAAACGCCGGAAAAAATTGCGGAAGGTATTGAAAAAGTTGTCGAAACCCAGGGATAAGCGCCTCCCTGTTTCGGGAATAATGATTGCTGCACCGGCCTCTAACAGCGGTAAAACCGTGGTGACGCTGGGCATATTGCGCGCGCTTGCCAATCGCGGTTTGAACATTGCAGCGGCCAAGGCCGGGCCGGATTATATTGATCCGGCCTTTCAGCATGCAGCCAGCCGAACGCCTTGCCTTAACCTTGACCCATGGGCAATGACACCAGATGCGATTTATGATCTGGCGCGCTGGCATGTCGACACGAAAGACAGCCCCTTTGTGATGTGTGAAGGGGTGATGGGCCTGTTTGATGGTGCGGCAGGCGGTGGTGGTTCATCGGCCGATTTGGCCGCGATGATGGGTTGGCCGGTGGTTCTGGTGGTGGATGTGCGTGGGCAGGCGGCATCGGCCGCCGCTGTTATTACCGGATTTTCCCGGTTTCGGCCCGATGTGCGGGTGGCCGGTGTTATTTTAAACAGGGTCGGCAGTGACCGGCACAAACAGCTGATTGTTGATGCCTGCGCGCAGGCGGTGCCCGACATACCCATTATTGGCGCGGTGATGCGTAATGATGACCTTGTATTGCCTGAACGTCATTTGGGACTGGTGCAGGCCGGGGAACACCCGGCACTGGAACCGTTTCTTGATCGGGCAGCGGCGATTATGGCCCGCGATATTGACCTTGATGCGTTGATTGACCTGGCAACAATGCCGTTGCCCGATGGTTCGCCAGACCAAACCCGTACCAGGGCGGCAAGTGCAAGTATTGATGTGGGTGATGTCGGAACGGGGAATTTTGCCGGCTTTTATAACGGGACGCATGCGGACCAGGCTGTTGGCAGAAAGGGCTATGTACCATCGGGCGCGGGTGCGGGTGCTGCTGTGGCTCCGGTTACGATTGCACCGTTGGGGCGTCATATTGCTGTGGCACGAGATGCGGCTTTTGCGTTTTGTTATCCGCATATATTGGCAGGCTGGCAGGCCGCGGGGGCAACGATCAGTTTTTTTTCGCCTTTGGCCGATGAAGCCCCGACGGCGGAATGCGATGCAGTATATTTGCCCGGCGGATACCCGGAGCTGCATGGCGGCATTTTGGCCGCAGCACAGACCTTTCAGCATGCCATGCAAGATGCCGCACGACGCCAGATCACCATATATGGCGAATGCGGGGGGTATATGATGCTAGGCGAAATTTTGGTTGATGCCAATGGTCTTGCGCACCAAATGACCGGGTTATTGCCGCTTGAAACCAGCTTTTATGATCGAAAGCTGCATCTTGGTTATCGACAGGTTGAAATACGCCAGGGATGCAAACTGGGGCCGCCGGGAACGCGTTTACGCGGCCACGAGTTTCATTATGCCAGTACGACACAGGCGGCAGGCGATGGCTGGTTATCGGCAAAAACAGCCGATGGCCGCGACCTTGGCCTTTGTGGTTTGCAAAATGGATCGGTGTTTGGATCTTTTTTTCATCTGATCTGTTAATGGGCGGATCTGCTTTCCACATCAGCACGTATAAATTCGTGATATGACCAGGCGCAAAGTGTAGGGTGCAGGCGCATAAATATGATTGTCCTTTGAACCGTCGGGATTTATCCGGTCTGCTTTGGCGCATCACCTTGCCGGGGTTTTGCTTCGTGCATTTGCACAAAACCGGACGATCATTTCGATCATATGGGCACCCCCTGATTGCGATCTAGCACTGGATAAATGATGACTTTGCCTTTCTGGAAAACCAAGCGCCTTGAAGAAATGAACCGGGATGAATGGGAATCGGTTTGTGATGGTTGCGGTAAATGCTGTTTGCATAAGTTGCAGGACGAAGACACCGATGTTTTGTTTTATACATCGGTCGCATGTCGGCTGCTTGATTGTGATAGCTGCCTGTGCAGCGATTATCCCAATCGCCGAAAACATGTTCCCGATTGTGTAAAGCTGACCAGAAAGAATATTGCCGATATCGACTGGATGCCCTCAACCTGCGCGTACCGACTGTTACGTGACGGCGAAGACTTGCCTGAATGGCATCCCCTGATTACCGGTGATCCAAAATCAACTGTAAAAGCGGGAATGTCAGTCTCCGGGCGGGTTACGTCAGAGCTTGATGCAAACCCGAACCTTGAACTTTACATCGTTGATTGGCCCTCATGACGTAAACCGGGATGAGATAAATTTTCCCGGCGGAACAACTGGGGGTATTTTTTTCGCTATGTATGTATACTAAAGTGTAGTATAGCTATCCCAAAGATCGAATTTCAAGTTGTTATAAGTTGAAGTTGTGGCTTATTTTCAGGTGACACAAAATGGCATTTTCCCGGTTCTTTCAGTCGAAAAAAGCGCAGGAAGCGACCCAAATTCTTGAGGCGTTAAATCTGTCGATGGCGACGATCGAGTTCTCGCTTGATGGACGCATTCTGGACGCCAACGAGAACTTTCTGGCGATCAGCGGGTATTCATTGTCCGAGATTGTCGGGAAATCGCATAGTATTTTTGTGCCGGCGGAAGAGCGTGATTCTGCGGAATATCGCGATTTCTGGAAGAAGTTGCGCGACGGAAAACACCAAAGTGCCGCGTTTCGCCGCGTCAATAAAAAAGGCGAACAAATGTGGCTTGAGGCCAGCTATAACCCGGTGCTGGATAATACCGGTACGCCGGTTAAAGTGGTTAAGTTTGCCACCGATATTACGGAACGCCGCAAGGAGCGGGCGGTTTTGCAAAGCGTATTTAATGCGATTAGCAAGTCACAGGCCGTTATCGAATTTGATCTGGACGGGAACATACTGACCGCCAATCAGAATTTTTTGTCGTTGTTTGGTTATCGCCTTGCTGACCTTGAAGGGCGGCACCACAGCATGCTTCTTGATGCCGGTGTTAAAGGCACGCGCGAATATAACGATTTCTGGCGGGCGTTGAAGCAGGGTGAATTTCAACAGGGCCAATACAAGCGCATCGGCAAAAACGGCAAGGTTATATGGATTGAAGCGTCGTATAATCCGGTGCTGGACCCGATGGGAAAACCGCTTAAAGTTATCAAGTTTGCCACCGACGTTACCGAGCAGGTTAACCTGTTGATTGAGCTTAAGTCGATGATTGATAACAATTTTTCCGACATTGATATCAATATCAACATCCTTGGTACAACAGCAACAGATGCGGTAAGTGCCGCTGAGAATACATCTGAAACGGTGCATACCGTTGCGGCCAGTGCCGAACAGCTGGCAGCATCAATTGCCGAAATTTCACGCAGTATGGCGCAGTCGCGTGCCGCGACCGAACAGGTGTTTGACCAGACGGTTGCCGCTGATTCATCGACCCAGCGGATGTCGGAAGTTGTTGCAGCGATGGGTAATATTGTTGAGGTTATTCAGGATATTGCCGGGCAGATTAACCTTTTGGCCCTCAATGCGACCATTGAATCGGCCCGGGCGGGCGATGCCGGCAAGGGGTTTGCCGTGGTGGCCAACGAGGTGAAAAACCTGGCCAATCAGGCCGCGCGGGCAACCGATCAGATTGCGGATGAAATTTCGGGTATTCAGTCGATTACCATCGAGGTGGTTGACGCCTTGGGGACGATTCGCAACTCAGTGGAAATGGTACGCGATAGCGTGACCAATATTTCATCTGCTGTTGAAGAACAAAGCTCGGTTACCGATGGTGTGTCGCAAAATATCCAGTCCATGCGCCATACAGTAGAGGCCGTGTCGCGCAATATTGGCGATATCCAGAAATCGGCTGATTCGGTTGCGACATCGGTTAATCGCACCCGCGAGGCCGCAGAGGTGTTGGCGCGTTAAAACTGATTGCCGTATCCTGAGTTACTTTTGCAGGCCGGTTTGGCAATATTAAATACGAAAAAGGCAGCCCGGGATCAGGGCTGCCTTTTTGTGTTTTGATCCGGTTATTTACCGGACAAGCCTGTGTTAGTGAACCGAACGCGGTTCCATATCGTGTTGGCGGATCGCGGCATAGGCCACGGCATAGCTTTCAAACGAGGCAATATGGGTGCCATCGGCAGTGAATACACCATAAATCCGGGCCGCTTCGGCATCTTCGGGGTTTCGCATTTTGCGGACATAGGCAAAATCCTGAATCCCCAGCATGGCGAAATCGCCTGACGACAGCATATGAAGATCCTGCTCGGCCGGGATGACGCCTTCTGCGTCGTCATGGTCTGAGATGCGATTGCTCATATGAACCACTCCTTTAACTGGCCTTGCGGCTTTTTAGACATTTGTTTCATTATCGTCGTCATCTACCTTCATGTCGATGGTGCGCGACGGGATATTTTTTTTGCGGTTCGAATTGATGGCAATTTCACGCACAACCGGTTCGGGAACCGGCCGGTTAAGGTCAATATGCAGCAATCCGTTATCAAGATGGGCACCGATCACTTCGATGCCTTCGGCAAGAACGAATGAACGCTGGAACTGCCGGGAAGCGATGCCGCGATGGATATAGACGCGGTTGCTTTCATCTTCCTGGTGTTTGCCCCGAATGATCAGCTGGTTGTCTTCGGTGGTGACAGCAAGGTCATCATCGGAAAACCCCGCGACAGCAACCGTGATACGGATGTGATTGTCACCAATCTGTTCGATATTATAAGGCGGGTAGCCTTCGGCTTTGGTTTTTGAAACCTGATCAAGAACGCGTTCGATCTGATCGAAACCAAGGAGCAGGGGGCTGTTAAACATTGAAATACGCGACATGGCGATTACTTTCACCTCCTCTGAATGAGCGAGCGTGCAACGGATCAGATCCTTTCGGCATCTGTCTGCCCTGGCCCGGCTACCCGGCACCAAAGACGCACTTTCCTTATAATTACATGTTATTTTGTTACCGGTAGTCAAGCCCCAACCATTGCCGTTACGCAACTGGCTGCCCTGTTAACGTTCATTCAGCCCTCGTCATAGTCCATTTTGTCACGGTCTATTGTACCTTTTGGCTGGCTGTTGTGCCCTTTGCTGCGGTTTTTTCAGTATGTGACGAAATGGTGGGCAAGGTGGTCAGGGCGTAATATTCCACCTCGCGGTCCTTACCGCGTAACGCTTCGCGGTGTATTTTTGTTCCTTCGGGGATGTGCAATTTTCCACGCGTGATGATATCGCGCGAGATAATCAGCGGCACACCATGTTCCTTGCATTTGGATTCGAGCCGGGCAGTCGTATTAATGCTATCGCCAATCGCACTGATTTGTTCACGCTGGGGGGGGCCCATTTCGCCAACAATGGCATCCCCGATATGAATGCCCAGGCCGATGCGCAAATCGAATGGCAGTTCCGATTTAAGATGGTCGTTTAGTTTGTCGATTCGGGCCAGCATTTCGGCAGCACCACGCATGGCATTTTCGATTGCCCGACGGATATTACGGTCTTCCAGGCCGTAAAGCGCCATCAGGCCATCGCCGGTAAACTGGGCATAATGTCCCCCGGTTGCCCTTAATGCTTCGGTCATTTCGGCAAAAAACTGGTTGAGGATAAACAAAACATCGTAGGGCATTTTGGTTTCGCCCAGTTTTGTTGAATCTCGCAAATCGGTGAAAATAACCACAACTTGCCGTTCGCTGCCCGTTAGGCCACCGGGGCGACGGCCATCGCTGGCGGTGGCGTTGGCGGGCAAAAGCGGGGTAATGGCGAGATTGGCCGTGGGGCGAATTTGGCAGGCAAGGCGCCAGTCTTCCGGGGCATTTATGCTGCGCAGGGCCGCACTTTCGACGGGATTTGGGCTGGGTAAATCGGTCAGGCCACTCCGGCAATGCAGGCGGCATGTGGTGCAGCGCCCACGCCCGCCGCATACCGATGCAATAGGGACTTTCGCCTCGCGCAGGGCCTCAAGTGCAGTGGCACCGGGCGCAACCCGGACTGTTTTACCATTGGGGAGCTGCAAGGTGTGGGCACGGCGCACGCGGTCCAGAATCAGACGTAAGGGGCGCAGGGCGAACGGGCTTATTGCCAGCAGCAGGGTAATGATCAGAAAATATTCTGACATGAGGCTATAGAAGGCAAAGGACTGTGCCGTTCGCCCCGCTTCATTGATGATATGTGCAAGATAGGGGGTTCCGCCGGTGGCGGCACGTTGTAGCACGGTGCTGGCAGCCGCTGTATACCCGGCAAGCGCCAGTGTTGGCACGGCAACGGCCAACCCGCCCAGGACAGCACGGTAACGCGGATAAAACGGTTTTACTGCCAGCCAGTAATGAATACCGATGCAGCCGTGGGTCCAGACGACAATCAGGCTGATGGCCTGCAATATGCCGATACGGGGGCTGAAAACGGCCAGATCGACTAACACTCGTTCATAAAAGGGATCAACTTGCCAGGCGATTTCGGCAACCCGCGTGCCAAGTATATGTTGAAATAGCAAAACCGGGATAAGCAGCCCCAAAACGATTTGCAGCCATTCCTTGGGTTTTAACCGCAGAGACCGACGGCGTACCAGCCGCCCTGTTGCCAGCAAAAAATGGAGGATGATGGCAAGCATCAGCAATTGTTCAAAGGGCGGGTATTTCCACGGTGTAGTCAGAAAAAAATCGGCGCGTTCCATTGCTTCGGGCGAGATAAGACCAAAGGCATGGTTGCAGAAATGCATAAATACATACGTAAAAAGCAACAGCCCCGAATACAGGCGCAAGGAGGGAGCACGTGCCGCCAGTTTTGCAAGGAAAGGCTTGGCAGTAGGGGCTGTTGTCATGAGGCGGCCAATTGTTGAAATAAAGTTATACTCTATCGGTGGTTTGGCTGGCCCCAAAGCTGTGAATTAATGAAACACGTAAAATTTACGGCGACCGGGCGTTTTGGCCGGTCGCCGTTAAATGACGATTTGCGATTTGTTGCGTTGCGTTTGAGCAAGACGCGGTGGTCAGGCTGCCTTGCGGTTTTGGTGGCCTTGCAGGAAGGCGAGTAACCAAGTGGCAAAGCTGCCACCATCAACCGGATTTTCCAGTGATTTTTCTGCAATAACAGCCAGATCTTCGGCAATGATATCGCCCCGGCGTGATTGCAACAGGGCATTTTCATAATCGTGCGAAAATTCGGGATGGGGCTGAATTGATGCGGCGTTATCGCCGTAACTTAAACCGGCATAAGGACAAAAATCTGAACTGGCCCAGACCTTGGCATTTGCAGGCAATTGTACCACCTGGTCCTGATGAAAGGCATGCAATTTCATTGATGATGGCGCGTTATGAACCCATTGCGGGGCGTCATTTGCCAATGTGTATTCATGAACACCAATGCCCCAGCCCCGGTCCGACTTGACCACAGTGCCCCCCAGGGCGGCGGCCAGAATTTGATGCCCGAAACAAACACCAAAAACCGGTATGCCTGCGCCAACAATGTCGCGAAGCAGGGCCTGAAGACGCACCATCCAGGGAAGGTTTTCATATACCCCGTGTTTGGACCCGGTAATGATCCAGGCGTCGGCATCGTTGATGCTGGCGGGGAACTGATCGATCAGGACGGACCAGCTTTCAAATTGCAGGGACGGGTCCACTGCGCCCAACATTTTTTCAAACATTGCGGGATAGCTTTTGAACTCGCCCTGCATGTCTTCGGGGACGAAACCGGTTTCGAGGATGCCGATCTTCATGTTTTACCTTGTGAGGCTGCGGGAATGCTTTTTCACAGGTAGGCTAGACGGATTCCAAAGACAAGGTTTATGCGTATACGCGACGGAATACCTGCCATGTTTGCGACTGGCCCGAAAATTGATTGCCGGAATAATGTGTGCTGCCATCGGGGCCGGATTTGATTATCTGGCCCACAAGGTTTGAAAGATGCGTTGTAAAGCCATGCCGACCAGCATTGCCGCAACAAATAACAGCGATTTGGTTTGAAATTGCGACAGGGCCGCAATTGCCGGCCCAGGACATAACCCGGCCAGTCCCCAGCCAACCCCGAATAATAATGACCCGATCACCAGCGGGCGGTCTATTTTGCGTTTGACCGGTAAGGTGATGGTGCCACCCAAAAGGGCGTTTTTCCGGGGCTTGGCCCAGACAAAAAACGGAATCGCCACGACCAGCCCACCCAGCATGACCAGTGCCAGGCTGGGGTCCCAGCTGTTACTGGCAATGGCTGCGATATCAAGAAATGCCAAAACTTTTTGCGGGTTGATCATGCCTGAAACCGCAAGCCCGGCACCAAACAATGTGCCGCAAAATAATGCACCTGTAATACGCATTTTAAAACCCCGCCACATGACGTAACAAATAGGTCGTTACGATGCCACTACCCATAAAAGCCAGCGTCGCAACCAGGGACCGGGGCGAAAACCGTGCCAGCCCGCAAATGCCATGACCACTGGTGCAACCACTGCCCAGGCTGCTGCCAAACCCAACCAGAAGTCCTGCCATGACGAGAATGGGCAGGCTGGCATCAACAATGATTTGCGCGCGGTTGCCGGTTATTAGTGCCACCAGCAATGGCCCCAGGACCAGACCGGCCACAAAGGCTGATCGTTCCAGCCGCTGTTGCGATGTGCCTGTCGCAATATTGCTAATAATGCCACTTATGCCTGCAATCCTGCCATTCAGAATCAGAAACAGCCCCGCAGCAAGGCCGATCATGGCGCCACCGCCAAGCGCGCTAAACGGAGTGAAATTTTCCATAATGATGTCCTGCTTTTAATTAATTAATTTGTATATTGTAATGTATTAATTTAAATCAAGGGGAAATCGGATTTGTCCGCATGTTTTGTTCGTCTGACCTGTTGGAAGTAGCAATCGGGCATGTAAGGCCGCTGTTTTGCACAACGCAGACGGCCTATCGGTTTCGGAATTTGAATTTTAAATATTAAGTGTTTGTTTTTAAATGATTTAATCTGTCTTGCCAAAAGCGCGAAACAGGCAGATATAGCGTTTGGTTTTCCCGGCATCCTGTTGGGTGCATTTCCAGGATTTTTCACCCATGAGCAATGATCGGCTTTCAGCAAGTCGGCGCCTTGATGTTGCGCTGGCAATGGCGGAACGGGGCGATATTGATGCCGCCATCGAAGTGGCAACGGCGGCGCTGGAGGCTGATGCAGACTGGGACGAAGCCTATTTTGCCTTGGCCGAGATGCTTGAAAAAGCAGGTCGCAAAGACCCGGCAATTGATGCTTATCGCGAGTATCTGAAACGCGACGCCACCGACCGCATGGGGGCCGAAGTGCGCCTGATGTTGCTGGGGGCTGCGGCAATGCGTGACCGCTTGCCGCCCGAATATGTGCGAGCCCTGTTTGATGATTATGCCCCGCGGTTTGAACATTCCCTGCGCGACAAGCTGACTTATCGCGCCCCGGAATTGATGTTTGAGGCGGTTCGAACCTTGCTTGCCGATATGGCCCATCCGCTTGAAGTGCTGGATTTGGGGTGTGGTACCGGGTTGGTTGCCGATGTTTTTGCCGGTAAAATTGATGTTCTTGACGGGGTAGACCTGTCGCCACGCATGTTGAATCGTGCGCGGGCCAAAGGCAGCTATCGCGATCTGGTCGTGGCCGACATTACCGCCATGCCCGATATGGCAACATCGCGCTATGGTATGGTGATTGCCGCCGATGTTTTGAATTATCTGGGCGACCTGGAACCGGTTCTGGCCATGATCCATTCCCGTTTGTTGCCAGGCGGTATTTTGGTGATGTCACTGGAAGAAGGGGACGTTTACCCGTTTGATCTGGGGCCGGGACAACGGTTTCGTCACCATCCTGATGTGATTGCCGACTGGTTTAAGCGGGCCGGACTTGAAATTATATCGGACCAGCAAGGTGCGTTGCGCCAGGAAAAAGGTGTAGCCGTGATTGGACGTATTGTGGTGGCACGGGCTGCTTCTGCCATTTTGGGTGTAACAACGGTGCCCGAACTGGCGGTTGCCGCCATTGACGGTGAATGCGGGGCACCGGTAATTTTGCATTAAGGTGCAATGTTACCGGTTCGCGGTGCTATATGGTGGGCATGTTGATCAAAACAGACCAGCACCTGTGCCTTTCCACCGTAGGCAGCACTGAATTCCCTATTGAAAAAGGCGTTTCCAGCCTGCCAGCACCCCTTTGACGTGTGACGTTTTGCATGCGAAAGCTTGCAGATGCCGGTGCGGCCTTTTTGATTGTACCTTAAGGGCCGTCAAGCAGCAGTTATTCGGCGGCACTGGCATGGTTTTGCTGCCGGCTTGGTCGCGCTGCCGCGCGTTTGGTTATTTTGCTGGCAAATGTAATGGCAATAATGGTGACCAGATAGGCAATGATTTGCGTTAGCGTCGGGCGATCCATGTAACCAACCAGAGTATGCAGGGCTTTGCCCACAAGGCTTTCCTGGCTAAGCAACCATGAGCTATCCCAAAGAACCGGACCGAGATTAAGGATATCTGCGGCCGATAGGAAATTCATTGCCTGTGCGGCCATCCCGGCCGCCAGAAGCGTGATCATGATGCTGGTGACGGAAAACAGATACCGGGTGGGAATGCGCAAAAGGCCCAGATACATGCCGGCGCCAACCACAACCCCGGCCGCAAGGCCGATGCCACCACCGACAAGCGTATTTGACAGGCCACCTTCGGCCGTTGCCAGCCCATACAGAAACAGGACAATTTCCGAACCTTCGCGCAGAACGGCAACACCAACAACAATGGCCAGCGCGGATAATGATTTTTTGCCATCCCGAACGGCATTGCCCGCATCGCGCATTTCCATTGCCATTTCGCGGCCATGCACCGACATCCAGGCATTGTGCCAACCCAGCATCAAGACAGCGACCAGCAAGATTGACGCATTGAAAATTTCCTGACCATACCCGGCCAGTGCCCCGGCGATTGCGCCCGCGAAATAGGCAACAATGGCTGCCCCGGCAATGCCACCGGCAATCCCGGCGGCGATCCAGCGCCGCGCACCGCGTACACCATTTACCGCAGCCAGAACAATTCCGACAATCAGGGCAGCTTCCAGGACTTCACGAAAGACAATGATCAGGGCAGCGGACATGGGATCGATCCCGTTTGTGTTTGTGGCAACAAGAAAATGAAAAACAGCGCAGATGACGTGTAGTTTGGCGGCGGACTGACCGGAAACAGATGATATTGCGTTGCAATGTGGTGGCCAGAGCACAGGCCGGAGCACGACAGAGCAAACAAGGACCATGCTGGCGCAGTGCGAATTTAGCCAAAGCAAGCAGGCAGGTAACAGGGCGCAAGCCGTTCAGGCGACAGGTTGCGATTTATTATTCAACATGGACCATACCCTTGGCGGTGCTGGCGTGAAATTCCCCCATGAAGCTGTAATCACCCGGGCTAAGGCCATCGAGTTTGATTTTTGCGGTCATGCCCGGGGCGATGATTTTTTCGCGGCGCAGATCATGGCTGTCAAATTCCTCGACGGCGGAATCTGCGTTTTTAACCTGCAAGACTACCGGAGTATCGGCCGGAAGGGTGATTTCGGCCGGGCTGAATTTATGATCCTTGATTACGATATCGATGGTTTGGGTGTCGGCATAGGCTGCGACCGACAGAACGGTGCCAGCCAGAAAAACAGACAGTGCTGCAAAGATTTTGGTCATAACAGAACCTGATGAAACGGGCAGGATTGAAAAAGCGGGATGGGCCGGGCAGCCCTGGATGCGGGTCGCAATTGCAACTGACTTGCGATTGCGACCTTCATACGCCCGGAAGCCGGTCAGGGTCAAGTCTGGAACAAAAAATGTGGCGGCAGATCGATCCGAAGCAGCGGACCCTGGTAAATGGCAAAAGGGTCGCGAAGGCGGTCCTTCGACCGGGGCAGGTTTACCGCAATGGGCATTAAAGCTGACCTCGACCGGGTGCGCGGCAGACGCTAGCTGATCAAGGTCAGTGTATGGCGCAGGTGTCGCGCAGGTTGTGGTTTGGGCGCGAGAGCCGCGTCTTTCGAGGCAAGCAGCGGTATTTTGATTTAATCGGTTTAATTGTAATGGATGATTATGATGCATCTTTATCATTGTATTTGGGTCGAAATGATAAAGTAATTGGCGGATTTGATTTGTTGTATTTATCTTTTTTGGTGTGATGGAACGGCTCTTTGATTGCAATATTGATCGCGGGGTAATATTTGATTTTTCTGAAATACCGATTCGACGACGCAAAAAATGATTAGCCTATTTTAACGTGAAGTTTTGTTTGTATGAAGCTGATCTGGCGTGTGTTTTGCCTAAGGTCAGAAAATGTCAGATTTGAATTACTGTGGTTATCTTTGCCGACTGAAAATATTTATTATTCTTACGCATAAACAGATTTATATACATAAGTCGTTGAAAAATAGTCATTATTCGAAATAATTTATATTCGACTATCCTAAAAAATATATCGTAAGTATAGTTTAATGTTGCGTTAACTATTTCCTGTTGACTGGCTGGGTTTTTTAGGTAGTCAAATTTTACCTTGCTAGTGGATAGTGTTTCCCGATATATACCCTCCGGATAGTAAACTTAAAATCACCGTCAATATATCTTTACGTATATATTTTCGGCGTGTTCGGGGTAGGGAATTATGACGAAACTGTATTTTTCGGCATTAGAGCCGCGCGTTCTGCTGGATGCGGCAGCCGTTGCAACAGTTGCATCAGAAGTTAACCATCACGATCAGGCCGAAACCAGGCATCAAACAGATGCGCAAAAAACGTCGGATACCCAGTCTGATTCCACCTCGCAGTTTGATGCTGTTCTGGCAAGCATTAACCCGGAGACGGCCAGTGGCCGTGTGCTGGTGGTTATTGATAGCCGGGTTGAAGGGGCGCAGGAATTTGCCCAAAGTCTGGAAGGCAAGGCCGATGTCGTGATCGTTGATAGCGATCAGTCGGGGGCCAAGGCCATTGCAGATGCCCTGGCAGCAGGGGCTGATGTATCGGGTTTGCATATTATATCGCACGGGGGCGACGGCAGCTTTGAACTGGGGTCAGATACAGTTAATAGCGCCAGTCTTTCGGGGGAGACCGGGGCCGAAATTTCATCATGGAGCGAACATTTATCGGCGGGAGCCGATATTTTGCTTTATGGCTGTAATATCGCCAAGGACGGCACCGGCAAACAGTTTGTCGATGATCTTGCCAGCCTGACGGGGGCCGATGTTGCCGCGTCTGACGATGTGACGGGCAATGACGACCTGGGCGGTGACTGGGATCTGGAATATGCCACCGGGCAGATTACCTCGGTCCTTCCCGCAGACTCATCCGCCCTGCATTCCATTTCGCAATTGCTTGATGATCCGGTCACACCTGTTTCAGGCCATCAGCCGACCATCACCGTGTCAGATGCGGATGCATCGGTTGAAGCAACCGAAGATACGCCGGTGACCATTGGCGGTGTTTCGGTTGGCGATATCGACCATGATGGCAGCAATGTTGGCGATACCCTGACGGTGACAATCACCGTCACTGATGGATTATCGAACCCTACCGGATCGATTAAACTGACTGGTACTGACGGTCTTTTAGTTACCGGGGATGAAAGCAATACCATTACGCTAACAGGCAAGCAGGATGCGATTAACGCGGCCCTGAACGACATGATCCTGACCCCGTCACAGGACTTTAATGGTAATCTGACCATTCATTTTTCCGTGCATGACGACACATCAACCGACACAGTGACCAAAGACATTTCGGTAGCATTCTCACCGGTTAATGATGCCCCCAATCTGACGCCATCGCCGGTGTCAGTGGATGAAGGCGGCTCTGTTATTATCGGGTCAGATATATTTAACCTCATTGATCCGGAACTGGACGTTAACCAGACTTTTAAACAGACTTCCAGTCAGGAAGTTTTCCAGGTTACGGCACTGCCGACCGAAGGCGTGCTTAAACTTAATGGCAACAACCTGCTGGTGGGCAGTACCTTTTCGCTGCAGGATGTGACCAGTGGCAAGCTGACCTATCAGCATGACGGAACCGATATTGTCGTTGGGACTAATAACACTGATGGTTTTTCTGTTACCGTGAATGACGGTGGCGGTAGCGGCAATGTCGGCCCGTTTGACGTTGACATCAATATCGACCCGGTCAACCAGGCCCCCACCGTGGATGGCAGTCCGACGGTTCATGAAGGCCAGGGAACCGAGGATGTTTATAATTCCCCCGGCACGGTGACGCAGGCGGCCGAGATCGGATCGCTTTTGAACATTTCCGGTGGTGACGCCGATAGCGCCGATGATCTGGCAAAAATGACCATCACCATTTCCGAAGTCGATAATCAGGGGCATGGCACCCTGTTTATCGATACGGATGGCGATGGCATTTTCAATTCCGGCATCGACCAGATTATTACCGGTTCGGTTACGATTTCGGGTGCGGATATTGGCAAGCTGAAATTTGCCCATAATGGCACGGAGCCCGATGGCAACAGCCCCAGCTTTAAAATCACCGTAACCGATGGCGGCGGTGGTGCGGGTGATGCGGCAAAGGCCAGTGTTTCCAAAACCATCACCATTGGCGTGATCGGCAATGATGATAACCCCGAAATTGATACCAACAGCCCGCAAACCGTGGATGCCGGTGTTGTTACTGTATTGTCTTCGGCAAACCTGAAAGTTACCGATATTGACGATACCAGTGGCGGCAAGCAGCTGGTTTACAAGATTACGTCGCTGCCGACCTATGGCGAATTGCGTCTGAATGGCGTGATCCTGAGCGTGGGTGACCGTTTCAGCCAGGACGACCTTGATAACGGCCGGGTGACTTATTTCCAGACGGCAAAGGTTACTGCAGCCGACCGTGTATCGGGTGAAAACTATGTCGCGGATGGCTTCAGCTTTGAAGTTCGCGATTCACAATTGCGGTCCTATAACCAGGCTGGTGCCGAAGGTGGTGTGGTCGACCCGACGACGGGCAACATCAAAACCAACAGCTTCGAGCTGCGCATTAATGGCGACTGGACCGGTGACGGCGGTGAAACCCCCGATGGATTGGTGACCATCAAGGGAACCCCGGTCAATAGCGGCCTGCAGGTAACCGAGGAAGACGGCATTGTTGGGGGTGCGGATACCGGCACCATCACGTCTTCGATGCTGAATTACATTTTACAGGCGACCAGCGGTGGCAATACCTATGACATTGCCTCCAGCGACACGATTTACCGCCTGACCGACCTTCCGACCAATGGCAAGCTGTATCTGAACGGTGTTGAACTGCATGTGTTCGATTCCTTCACCCAGGCCGATATCGATGCCAATAATGTAACCTTTGTGCATGATGGCAGCGAAGACCATCAAAGCAGCTTCGGGTTCTCGCTGTCGGTTGGTGTGAATGAAGTCGTCAAGACAACCTTTTCGCTGCGCGCAACCGCGACAAATGATGCGCCGACCGTTTCGGGCGGCACCGCAACCGTTGCCGAAGGCAGTGCGGTTGGGCTGACCACGTCATCGCTGGGCATGGCGGATGCCGACACATCCAACGAACCCGGTGAACCGGCGGATGCCAATGACGAAGCCCAGGCAGATGATCTGTATATCCAGATCACGACATTGCCGCAAAATGGCACCCTGCAATATCTTAGCAATGGAACCTGGATTGATATTCAGGCGGGTGACTGGATTTCGGCCAAATTGCTGACCGGGGATGCGGCCACAAGCGGCATTCGCTATGTGCAAACGGTTGATGCCGTTGCATCAGACAGCTTTGAATACCGTGTGCGCGACGATTTCAAAGATGACAGCACAACCGATAGCGACAATGTGCGAACAGGTGTTGCCGACCCGGATGCCAACCATGTTTCGGGTAATGGTACGGTTAGTCTGACGATTACATCGGTTGATAACCATGCCCCGTCGATTTCCGGGAACCCGAAAGCCTATGAAGGCCAGGGAAGCGAAAACCTTTATAATAATAATTCCACCAAAACCCAGGCCGCCGATATTGGCAGCCAGATCACCATTGGCGATTTTGATAGCTTTGACGATGCGGCACATTTAAGCGTCGATATCAGCAATTTGAATACGCACGGTGTTGGCACGCTGTTTCTTGATGTTGATGGCGACGGGCATTTCGGCTCTGGCGATACCGAAATTACCGGTAATGTCAGCAGTCTGACGATTGATCAGATCAAAACCCTGAAATTTGCCCATGACGGGTCAGAACCGTCAGACGCGACGGATCCGTCCTTTACCCTGACCGTGACCGATAGCGGCGGCAGCTTTGGCAATGATAAAATCCTGTCGACCAGCAAAAACATCGTTATCGATATTTTGGCCAACGATGACTATTCATCGCTTGATACCAACCAGACTGCCCAGATTGATGCGGGCCAGTCCTTTGTGATTGATACATCCTATCTGAGTGTTTCTGACGTTGATGACACCAGCAATGGTGCCCAGCTGGTTTATGAAGTGACCGATTTGCCAGATCATGGCGAATTGCGTTTGAACGGCGTGCGTCTTGGCCTGGGGGACAGGTTTAGTCAGGCCGATGTTGCGGCAGGCAAGCTGGTTTATGTACAGAATGGCGCTGTAACAGATCCTGATTCCGATCATGATACACAGCCAGGTTCTGCCTTTACCGCCGATAGCTTTAATTTCAAGGTTTACGATTCCCAGCAGCGTGTTTTTAACAATGATGGGGCTGAGGGTGGCGTGGTTGACCCCAACAACAACCATGAAATCGCGACAAATACCTTCAATATCGAAATTCAGGGCGATTTCGCCGGTGATTGGGGCAGCACGGAGCCAAGCAAACCGGCAGTAGTTGCTGATTCGACCAATAACGGCATCGACGTTGTTGAAGGTGATGGTGTTTCGGGTGGTAGTGATGGGGATACCCGTACGCTGACCAAAGACGAGCTGTCCTATCAACTGAAATATACGCAGGACGAATCAGACTATACCGTTCCTGCCAATGCCACGGTATACCGTATCAGCAGCCTTCCGACCAATGGCACCCTGTATGTCGATGGCAAGGCCATTGACAGCCTGTATGATTCCTTCACCCAGGACGATATCGATAATGGCCGGGTGGTTTTTGTTCATGATGGCGGCGAAACCCATCAGGGCAGCTTTGGTTTCACCATTTCGGTCGGAACGTCCGAGCCGATTGTGGGCACATTTGCGCTGCGCGCAACCGCGACCAATGATGCACCAACAGCAACTGGCGGCACATTGGCCGATGTTACCAAGGGAACAACCGTTGGCATTACCACCGGCACATTGGGCATGGCGGATGTTGATGTTGCCAATGAAAGCGGTGAACCGGGTAATAATCCCGAGGCCTCAAAGGACGATCTGTTCTTTAAAGTCACCGACCTGCCCGATGGCGGCACGTTGCAATATAAGGATGGCGGCACCTGGATTGATGTGACGTCAACGGACTGGCTGTCGGCAGGGCTTTTGACAGGCGACACTGCCACCACCAGCCTGCGTTACGTCAATGATGATGGCAGTGTGCTAACGGCGGATAATTTTAAGTTTATCGTCCGTGATGATCTTGATGCCGCTGGTGGTGTCAAACAAACTGTGGCGGATCCGGCCAGTGGCAACGTTTCGGCGGAAAAACAGGTTAGCTGGAACGTTGTTGCTGCGGTAAACCACGCGCCGACGATTGATGGCACGCCAAGCGTTTATGAGGGCCAGGGCACCGAGGATGTTTATAACAATCCCGGTACCAAGACTTCAGCTGCCGATATTGGCGGCCAGATTACCATTGGCGATGTTGATGCCAGCGATAGCGGCAATCTGACCATCGAGATTTCCGATATTAACACGCATGGTCTTGGCACACTGTTCCTTGATGCAAATGGCAATGGACTGGTTGATGACGGCGAAGAAATAACTGCGTCTTCAATGACTTTGACAGTTGATCAGTTAAATTCGCTGAAATTTGCCCATAACGGTACCGAGCCGGATGGCACCAAACCGGAATTCAAGCTGACCGTTACCGATACGGGCGGTGAACCCGGCGTTGGTCATGAACTGACAACGGAAAAAACCATCCAGATTACTGTCGTCGCCAATGATGATCATTCGGTTCTCGACACCAACAAAACCGCCACGGTTCAGGCAGGTGTTTCCACCGTTATTACGCGCACATTGCTTCATGTTTCTGATGTTGACGACACCAGCAGCGGCACGGAACTGCTATACCGTGTTATGTCCTTGCCGAGCTATGGCGAATTGCGCCTGAATGGCAATGTGCTGACCATTGGCAGCACATTTACCCAGGCCGATATCGATGCCGGGCATGTGACTTATGTGCAGACCAAGGCGGTTACGGATTCCGACAGCTCAACCGCGGGCACGGCCTTTACCGGTGACAGCTTTAATTTCCAGGTAACCGATTCCCATAGCCGCGTTTTCAATAATGCCGGTCAGGCGGGCGGTGTTGTCAACGCTGCCGATGGCGAGATTGCGACCAATACCTTCAACTTGCAAATTCAAGGGTCTTATGACCCGGATGCAGCGCCCAGTGGCGACCCGGTAGTGATTGACCAAAGTTCGGTCAATACCGGCATTGAAGTGACCGAAGGCGACGGCGTGCGCGGTGGTACAGATAATGACACAGTCACCATCACCAGCCAGAATCTGTCTTATACCCTAAAGGCGACACAGGGCTCGTCGGAATATACCATTCCGGCCGAAGGCACGGTTTATCGCCTGACCTCGCTGCCGCAAAACGGCACCCTGTATCTGAATGGCAAAGCACTGGGGATTTATGATTCCTTCACCCAGGCCGATATCAATAATGGGCTGTTGCAGTTCACCCATGACGGTGGTGAAACCCATCATGGCAGCTTTAATTTCTCGATCTCGATCGGGACGGGCAAGCTGGCCGATGATCGTGCGCAGGGCACATTTACCATCACCGCTATTCCGGTCAATGATGCACCAACGGCAAGTGGCGGCACGGTGCCAACCATTGGCGAAGGGGCGACGGTTAACATTACCACTGGCACAATGAAGCTGGCTGATGTTGATAACCAGGCCGAGGCCGATGAACCCTATGGTGAGGCTGAACTTGATGACCTGTATTTTCAGGTTGTTGACCTGCCCGATACCGGCACGCTGCAATATAAGGATGCAGGTGGAAACTGGGTCGATGTTCAGGCTGGTGACTGGCTGTCTGCCAGTTTGTTAACGGGCGATAAAAACACGACCGGCCTGCGCTATATCCATGATGGTACGGAACATTTTACCGATAGTTTCCAGTTCCGCGTGCGCGATGACCTGCATAGCAGCGATGGGTTGCGCCAGACGGCAACGGATCCTGCGACCATCAATACCTCCAATAATGCGACGGTCAATTTCACCATTGCCCCGCTTAATGATGCGCCGATTTCCGATGAAGGCCCGGGCTCAACTACCGGAGCAACCGAAAATGGACGGACCACGGTTAACGAAGTGCTGGAAGTTTCCGAAGGTGGCATCGGCACGATTTCGGATAGCTATCTTGTCTCGGTTGACCCCGATAACGCCCCGGAAACCTTGCAGTATCGCATTACGCAAAATGTGACGTCGGGTGTTCTTTATCTTGATGGCAAGCGTTTGGGGGTGGGATCGGTCTTTACCCAGGCCGATATTGACGCGAACCTTTTAACTTACAAGCATGATGGTTCCGAAGTTCGGAACGACAGTTTCCAGTTTATTGTTTCCGATAGCGTCAGCGACCACATCTATACCGGCACTACTGGCACTGAAGGTGATAAGGGGGCATCACGCTTCGATATCCTCGTGCCGGCTGACAAATACGCCAACGATGTGCCCAAAATCACCCGTGCGGAAGCCAGCTATGACGTGTTTGGCACCAACACCTTTAATCTGAACGGCATATTCACCCTGAGCGACCCTGACCTTGTTGTGGTTGACAGCCCGGGTGAAACTGATTTCGTTTCTGTAACGGTTGTTCTGAAAGACAATCTTGGCAATGCGGTTGATCTAAGTGGCGTAGGTTTTACTATCGGTACGCCCGGCGATACCATCACGACACTTACAGATCCTGCAAATGGCACCATTGTTTTTCAGGGTAAACTGGCTGACATGCAAGTCGTGCAAAAAGCACTCGACAGCATTTCGCTGGAACTGCCAGCAAATGACAATAACACAACCTATACGCTGGAAGTTAGCGTGGATGACCGTCTGCGTGATGGTAATGGTGATCTTATCGGAGGGGCTAACGGGTCGGAAAATGCCACGAAAAATCAGGATGGAACAGACATTGATGCAATCAACAACATTGCAACAACATCAATAGAGCTGCGGTCTTCTAGCGTCAACACTCCACCGACAATTGATGTGCCGAATCCTGGGGATGCGCGCGTTACATACGAAGATACGACCAAAACCATTTCCGGTATCCGCATTGACGATACCGATGCCTTTGGCAAAGACGTTAAGGTAACCCTGTCGGTCAGCAATGGCCGTCTTGAATTTTCGGCACCGGGTGATGTGACGATTTCGGGCAATGACAGCGGCACTGTTACGCTGACCGGTTCCGTGGTCGAGATCAACGCGATCATGGATCAGCTGACCTATGCCGGGAATCAGGATTATGTTGGTTCCGATGTTCTGAACATTACGGTTAACGACCTTGGCAATTCCGGTGGTCCGGCTGAAACGGCAACGACCACGGTCAATATTACCGTTAAGTCCGTCAACGATGCGCCGACCATTACCAATGGCACAACGGGTCGCATTGATGTTGTGAATAACAACACCTACACCTTTGGCGATAGCAACAATGGTTTCATCATTGATGACATCGACCTTGATGGCGGTGCGGGTGATGATGCCTTTGTGGTTACGGTTCGTATTCTTGATCCGAATGGCAATCCGGTTTCGGCGGCCTCCTACACCACCGGTTCAAACAATATCGTCATCAGCAGCACGGACAGCAGTGGTGCCGTTACGGTGGATGGTACCTATAACGGTGTTGGTGCTGCCCTGCGCATTTCCGGTTCGGAAGCCGATATCAATAATTACCTGAAGGGGCTTCAGGTTAATTTTGGTGATTTTGGTGAACAGAACCAGACCTATAAGGTCCAGGTTATTGTTGATGACCGTATGCCGGGTGCAAATGGCACGCTTGAAAATACCGATATGGCCAATGGCGGGCCAAACCCGAATCAGGTGCCCTATGAGGAGGCACCAAATATCGATGCCACACCGATTTATCCCTATACGACCGATATTTCGGCATCGAATTTCCAGTATAATGTGGCGGCTGTTACCCGTGACGTGTTCCTGACGGCCTATAACACCCCGGCCAAGGTTACAGGCAATAATTTCAGCGTTGATGAAAGCAACGGCGTCATTAACGTTAATGGCAGCAACGCCAATCTGAGCATCGATGACGTTGATGATCTTGGCGGCACGATGAAAGTTACTTTGACGCTTTCAGAAGGTACGTTTACGCAAATCGGCTCATATATTGCTGACACCACAGCAGGGGCAAAGAGCGTTGATTTTACAGATGCCCGCGATTCAGTGACCTTGTCAGGCTTCACCGAGTCCGAGTTGAACAGCCTGATCAAAAGCATCACTCTGAAAGCACCAGATCAAATGGGTGATTCTGGCAGCAATTCCAACTTCAACGGCGATATCACCCTGACGGTCGAGGTCAATGACCTTGGCAATAGTGGCCTTCGCCCGGATCCGCTGAATGGCGACACCAATGATGCGGCGGCCAACCCCGGTGACTATGATTACGTCGATACCAGCGACGGATCGACGGATGCGGCATTGAAAACAACCCGTACCATCACGATTACGGTCAACCCCACCAATGATGCGCCAACAATCAGTGCTGGCACCACGTCGCACAGTGTCACGGAAAGTAATGTGCTGGGTACCGGTACGCCGGAAACCACCATTCTTGATAATGTCACCATCGGCGATGTTGACCTTGCAACAACGGGCGGGCTTGATGCCAATACCTTTGGTAAAGGCCAGATCGTTGTTTCGCTGACGGGGGCGCAGGCGGGTGAAATTCTTTCCGTTAGTGGATCGCTTGCCGGTATTGACAGTGTTACGGGTGGTACAGGCGGTAGCGCCCTTACGATCAATCTGACCGATACGGCAACCCTGGCCGAAGTGAAGGCTATTGTTGAGGCCATCAAATATCAGTCCACCGGCGATATCGTGACCGGGACGCGCAATATTACGGTTAATCTGTATGACGCGCAGGGCAGCAGCCAGGATGGTAACGTTCAAAGTGGCGGTGATGCCGGTGCATCACGCCTGAGCGCGTCGATTGCTGCCACGGTAATCGTCACCGAACAGAACGACCCGCCCAGCATTTCCGGTTCTCCGTCCATTACGGCCAAGGAAGATATCGATTATGTCTTCCAGGTCAGTGATTTCAACTTCACCCAAACCGGTGGTGAAAGCGCGCTTGATACCGAACTGAATAAAATCACCATCAAATCCCTGCCTGAGGGTAGCAAGGGTAGTCTGTTCTATGATGCTGATGGAGATGGGGTCTTTACCGAGATATTGGATGTGACGGGTGGGCTGGATGTTTCGGCACAGGATATTGCCGATGGTAAGCTGATCTATCGTTCCGACCCTAACCTGAACCAGTCGCAGGCGGATAACAGCTTTTCCTATAGCGTCTGGGATAAAGGGCATGCCAGCGATCCCACCATTCGGGAATCTGCTGATGGCACCATGCAGATCAATGTTGATCAGCAAAACGATGCCCCGGTTCTTACAGCCACCAATAAAACGGCAAGTGCAACCGAAAGTGCTACCAGCGCAACGGGTACTGACCCGGTTCAGATCGTTTCGGGTGTTACGCTTAGCGATTTCGACCTTTCCACAACCGATGGCCTGAGTGTTTTTGGTAAAGGCACGCTGACGGTTGAAATTGTTGGTGCAACGACTGCCACCAAGGAATATCTGACGCTTTCAGGCAGCCTGCCTGCCGGTGTGACGGTGGTTGATTCCCAGGGCAGTCCCATTTCGCTTTCCAGCACGGTTGGCGATAACAAACTGGTCTTCAGCCTGGATGCCGATACCACGGCTGCCGAAGTCCAAAGCCTGATGGAAAGCCTGCGCTATCATACGGAATCGGACGTTCTTGACGGGACACGTACCGTCAAATTCACCATCAATGATGGCAATAACGAACAGACAAACGGCAATACAGCCGGTGGCCCGACCAGCCTTGAAGCAACGCTGAACGCCACTGTTACCATTACCGAAGTCAACGACCCGCCGATTGGTAGTGATAAAACCGTTATCGCAACGGAAGACACTGATTATGTGATCAAGGTTGGTGATTTTGGTTATAGCCAGCCCGGCGATGAAAACGACGCATTCCAGGCGGTGCGGATTGATAGTCTGCCAGCTGGGACGAAAGGTGAGTTGTACCTGAAAGACAGTAATGGTGTTTTTCAGCATGTCGAGGCGAGTGATGTTATTTCTGTAAGCGATATTGCAGCCAAAAAACTGGTTTTCCGTCCTGTAGAGAACGTCAATGGTGATGCAGCAACCAGCTTTACCTTTACCGTTCAGGATGACCGTAACGGGTATGCCGATTCATCGAACACGATGACCGTTGATATCAATCCGGTAAACGATGCGCCGACTGTATCGGGTACGGATACGAATGCGATCATCGACGAATCACCAAATCCGGATGAAGGCACGGCGGCGGTTTATATTACCAGTAATGCCTCGGTCGAGGACCTTGACCTTGCATCAACATCAGGCCTGACGCCCGGTCAGTTTGGTGACGGTTGGCTTGAAGTTTCGATTGGTGGAGCGACCCCTACTGAAACACTGGCTGTTGCAAACAGCGTTTTGACCAATTTGGGCATGAGCCTTGATGGCTCTTCGACTGGTATCAATGGCACAACGCTTCGGATCAACTTTACCGATGCAACGACAACGGCCAATATCCAGACGCTGATCAATGCAATCACCTATCAGAATAGCAGTGACGTTCCGGATGATGGCCAGGTTCGGACGATCACGATTGCATTGCATGACGGTGTCAATGAGCAAAACGGTCATGATGCTGGCAGCGGTGGGTCAAAAAGTGGTTCGTTCGATGTTCATCTGACACTCAATGAACAGAACGATCCACCATCCGGTGCGGATCATACGGTCACGACGGACGAAGATACGAGCTACGCGCTTAAGGAAAGTGACTTCGGCTATTCGCAGCCGGGTGATGAAACCGATGCATTCCAGGCGGTGCGGATTGATAGCCTGCCTGATGCGACGAAAGGTGAGTTGTACCTGAAAGACAGTAATGGTGTTTTTCAGCCTGTTTCGGCGAGTGATGTTATTTCTGTAAGCGATATTAACGCGAACAAGCTGATTTTCCGTCCTGCAGATAACGTCAATGGTGACGCCGCAACCAGCTTTACCTTCTCGGTTCAGGATGATCATGAGGATCAGGATGCCTTTGATCCGACGCCGAACACGATCACGGTCAATATCAATCCGGTAAATGATGCGCCGGGCTTTGGGCTGAATGATGGAGAAATCAAATCTGTTGATGAAAGCACGGACAGTAATAAGGGTGTTCCGCCGACCTCGATCATAAGCGGTGCGAATGTTGGTGATATCGACCTTTCGACGACAGGCGCGCTTGATAGCGATACGTTTGGCGGCGGGAAGATCACGGTGTCGATTGGCAGTGCGGATGCCAGCGAACAGCTGACGATTGACAGCAGTGCGCTGCCCACCGGTGTGACGGCAACCGGGGGTGCCAATGGCACCAACCTTGTCATCACGCTTGATAACGACACAACGATAGCCCAGGTCAATGCGATCCTTGATGCCATTCGTTACAGCACGACTTCGGATACCTTCACTGGTGGCGAACGGACCATCACGACGACGCTGAGCGACGGGAACAATGTGCAGCCGGGTGGTGGCAGTGGCACGGTGGATGCGGGTGGCCCCAATCCGTTAAGCCAGACGCTGATTTCGAAGATCACGGTTGTGGAAAAGAATGACCCACCATCCGGTGCGGATCATACGGTCACGACGGACGAAGATACGAGCTACGCGCTTAAGGAAAGTGACTTCGGCTATTCGCAGCCGGGTGATGAAACCGATGCATTCCAAGCGGTCAAGATTGTAACGGTGCCAGTCAGTGGCAAGTTAACGCTGAATGGCGAAGGTGTATCTGCCGGGCAGGTTGTTTCTCTTGCCGACATTCAGGGCGGCAAGCTGCTTTATGTTCCGGCAGATAACGTCAATGGTGACGCCGCAGCCAGCTTTACCTTTGCGGTACAGGATGATCATGAGGATCAGGATGCCTTTGATCCGACGCCGAACACGATCACGGTCAATATCAATCCGGTAAATGATGCGCCGGGCTTTGGGCTGAATGATGGTGAAATCAAGTCTGTTGATGAAAGCACGGATAGTAATAAGGGTGTTCCGCCGACCTCGATCATAAGTGGTGCGGATGTCGGGGACGTTGACCTTTCGACGACAGGCGCGCTTGATAGCGATACGTTTGGTGGCGGGAAGATCACGGTGTCGATTGGCAGTGCGGATGCCAGCGAACAGCTGACGATTGACAGCAGTGCGCTGCCCACCGGTGTGACGGCAACCGGGGGTGCCAATGGCACCAACCTTGTCATCACGCTTGATAACGACACAACGATAGCCCAGGTCAATGCGATCCTTGATGCCATTCGTTACAGCACGACTTCGGATACCTTCACTGGTGGCGAACGGACCATCACGACGACGCTGAGCGACGGGAACAATGTGCAGCCGGGTGGTGGCAGTGGCACGGTGGATGCGGGTGGCCCCAATCCGTTAAGCCAGACGCTGATTTCGAAGATCACGGTTGTGGAAAAGAATGACCCACCATCCGGTGCGGATCATACGGTCACGACGGACGAAGATACGAGCTACGCGCTTAAGGAAAGTGACTTCGGCTATTCGCAGCCGGGTGATGAAACCGATGCATTCCAGGCGGTGCGGATTGATAGCCTGCCTGATGCGACGAAAGGTGAGTTGTACCTGAAAGACAGTAATGGTGTTTTTCAGCCTGTTTCGGCGAGTGATGTTATTTCTGTAAGCGATATTAACGCGAACAAGCTGATTTTCCGTCCTGCAGATAACGTCAATGGTGACGCCGCAACCAGCTTTACCTTCTCGGTTCAGGATGATCATGAGGATCAGGATGCCTTTGATCCGACGCCGAACACGATCACGGTCAATATCAATCCGGTAAATGATGCGCCGGGCTTTGGGCTGAATGATGGAGAAATCAAATCTGTTGATGAAAGCACGGACAGTAATAAGGGTGTTCCGCCGACCTCGATCATAAGCGGTGCGAATGTTGGTGATATCGACCTTTCGACGACAGGTGCGCTTGATAGCGATACGTTTGGCGGCGGGAAGATCACGGTGTCGATTGGCAGTGCGGATGCCAGCGAACAGCTGACGATTGACAGCAGTGCGCTGCCCACCGGTGTGACGGCAACCGGGGGTGCCAATGGCACCAACCTTGTCATCACGCTTGATAACGACACAACGATAGCCCAGGTCAATGCGATCCTTGATGCCATTCGTTACAGCACGACTTCGGATACCTTCACTGGTGGCGAACGGACCATCACGACGACGCTGAGCGACGGGAACAATGTGCAGCCGGGTGGTGGCAGTGGCACGGTGGATGCGGGTGGCCCCAATCCGTTAAGCCAGACGCTGATTTCGAAGATCACGGTTGTGGAAAAGAATGACCCACCATCCGGTGCGGATCATACGGTCACGACGGACGAAGATACGAGCTACGCGCTTAAGGAAAGTGACTTCGGCTATTCGCAGCCGGGTGATGAAACCGATGCATTCCAGGCGGTGCGGATTGATAGCCTGCCTGATGCGACGAAAGGTGAGTTGTACCTGAAAGACAGTAATGGTGTTTTTCAGCCTGTTTCGGCGAGTGATGTTATTTCTGTAAGCGATATTAACGCGAACAAGCTGATTTTCCGTCCTGCAGATAACGTCAATGGTGACGCCGCAACCAGCTTTACCTTCTCGGTTCAGGATGATCATGGGGATCAGGATGCCTTTGATCCGACGCCGAACACGATCACGGTCAATATCAATCCGGTAAACGATGCGCCGGGCTTTGGGCTGAATGATGGAGAAATCAAATCTGTTGATGAAAGCACGGACAGTAATAAGGGTGTTCCGCCGACCTCGATCATAAGCGGTGCGAATGTTGGTGATATCGACCTTTCGACGACAGGCGCGCTTGATAGCGATACGTTTGGCGGCGGGAAGATCACGGTGTCGATTGGCAGTGCGGATGCCAGCGAACAGCTGACGATTGACAGCAGTGCGCTGCCCACCGGTGTGACGGCAACCGGGGGTGCCAATGGCACCAACCTTGTCATCACGCTTGATAACGACACAACGATAGCCCAGGTCAATGCGATCCTTGATGCCATTCGTTACAGCACGACTTCGGATACCTTCATTGGTGGCGAACGGACCATCACGACGACGCTGAGCGACGGGAACAATGTGCAGCCGGGTGGTGGCAGTGGCACGGTGGATGCGGGTGGCCCCAATCCGTTAAGCCAGACGCTGATTTCGAAGATCACGGTTGTGGAAAAGAATGACCCACCATCCGGTGCGGATCATACGGTCACGACGGACGAAGATACGAGCTACGCGCTTAAGGAAAGTGACTTCGGCTATTCGCAGCCGGGTGATGAAACCGATGCATTCCAGGCGGTGCGGATTGATAGCCTGCCTGATGCGACGAAAGGTGAGTTGTACCTGAAAGACAGTAATGGTGTTTTTCAGCCTGTTTCGGCGAGTGATGTTATTTCTGTAAGCGATATTAACGCGAACAAGCTGATTTTCCGTCCTGCAGATAACGTCAATGGTGACGCCGCAACCAGCTTTACCTTCTCGGTTCAGGATGATCATGAGGATCAGGATGCCTTTGATCCGACGCCGAACACGATCACGGTCAATATCAATCCGGTAAACGATGCGCCGGGCTTTGGGCTGAATGATGGAGAAATCAAATCTGTTGATGAAAGCACGGACAGTAATAAGGGTGTTCCGCCGACCTCGATCATAAGCGGTGCGAATGTTGGTGATATCGACCTTTCGACGACAGGCGCGCTTGATAGCGATACGTTTGGCGGCGGGAAGATCACGGTGTCGATTGGCAGTGCGGATGCCAGCGAACAGCTGACGATTGACAGCAGTGCGCTGCCCACCGGTGTGACGGCAACCGGGGGTGCCAATGGCACCAACCTTGTCATTACGCTCGATAACGACACAACGATAGCCCAGGTCAATGCGATCCTTGATGCCATTCGTTACAGCACGACTTCGGATACCTTCACTGGTGGTGAACGAACCATCACGACGACGCTGAGCGACGGGAACAATGTGCAGCCGGATGGTGGCAGTGGCACGGTGGATGCGGGTGGCCCCAATCCGTTAAGCCAGACGCTGATCTCGAAGATCACGGTTGTGGAAAAGAATGACTTACCCGAAATTTCGGGGAACCCGGCTGTTACAGCGACCGAAGATACCGATTATGCTTTTGCTGTTTCGGATTTCCATTTCAAGCAGTCAGGTGGTGAAAGCACGGTTGATACCGAGCTTAACAAAATCACAATCAAGACCTTGCCCGATAGCAACAAAGGCCAGCTTTTGTTGCAAACCGGGACCGATGGCAATTCAAACCCGATTTATAGCGTCGTTACGGCGGGACAGGAGATTCCGGCAAGTGATATTGCGTCGGGCAAGCTGATTTATCGTTCGGATACTAATCTGAACGGGCCGGAAGCGAAAACCGCATTTACCTACACCGTATGGGACAAGGGCCACGCGAGCAGCAATAATGTTGCGGCAGAATCGGCCGTTGGCACCATGGATATCGATGTTAAAGCGGTAAACGATGCCCCGGTGCTGTCGGGAACCGCAGAATCACCGGCAATGGTTATTAAGAAGGACGGAACCGGCACCACTGGCACGGCCGCACTGGCCACCGGTGTTAGCGTTTCCGATATCGATATTACCACTGACGGCGATGTAAGCAGTTATGGTGGCGGATCAATCACCGTCAGCTTTACGGATGGTTATCAGGCAGGCGACCGGTTGACCCTTAATGGAGGGACGCTGGCCGGTATGACGGGCGTTACCGGTGGTAACGGGTCGGCACTGGTGATTTCGCTGGCGAATGAAGCGACATCTGCCCAGGTCAAGGCGATCATTGAGGCGATCCGTTATGGCAGCGTCGATGCCGATCCAACGGCTGCGAAAACCGACACCACCCGGGCCTTTTCGATTGTTCTGAACGATGGCGATAACAACGCCGACGGGGGAACGATTGATGGCACCAATGATGCCGGTGGGCCGACCAGCCTGAATTCGGCGGCATTGACGGGAACCATTTCTTTCCGTTATCCGCCAACGGCGACGGACGATACCGTTACCGTTTCCAAGCTGTCGACCACGGGTACGGGGAATGTCAAAACCAATGACAATGACCCGGAACATACGCTGGACCCGACCCATGAAGCGGATTTCAGTCTGTCGCAGGTGAATGGCGATAGCGGAAATATTGGCAAGACGCTTACCGGTACCTATGGCACGATTACGATCAATGCGGATGGCAGCTATAGCTATCAGCTTGATACGACCAATCCTGCTGTAGTTCAGCAATTGCCAGGCGATGCTGACCTGACAGAGAGCTTTACCTATGAGATTACCGACAATGACGGGCAAAAAGACACTGCCACGGTTCATATCAAGATTGTTGGTAACAATATTCCACCCGAGGCGACCGATAACAGCAATGCCGTCAAGGTTGGCACCAATGAAACTGCAACCGGCAATGTAATTACGGACAATAACGGGCATGGTGTTGATAGCAACGCCGAAAATGTCAGTCAGAACCTTTCGGTAGTGGGCATTAACGGTGGCAACGGCAATATCGGCACAGCCATTGCGGGGACCTATGGCACAATTCGCGTCAATGCGGATGGTACCTATAGCTATGTTCTAAATTCATCGAACAGTACGGTTAGAAACCTCCCGGTTGGTCAGACCCTGACCGAGACATTTACCTATACATTGTCCGATGGCATCGACACCGATGTTGCGACGGTCAGAATTACGATCAACGCGCCAAATGTGTCAAAGTCGCCAAGCCCGCCGCCACCGCCATTGCCAACCCCGACTGATCCGGGGCCGGGTGAAACACCGGGCACACCTGATCCGGGACCTGGCGGAACCCCCGGGTCGTCAAATGATCCTTATACCCAGGTTGTAAACACGTTTGGTTCGGGCGTTGATTTTCATTCACCGCTAACCAATCCGGTACGGCTTACTCTGGAATTGCAGGATCGCGTGGCAACAGCAACGGGCATTCAGTTGTTCCCGCTGCCGGCAACCGCGTTTCAGCATACGGACCCAACCGAAACCCTGGATATTGATGCGTCCCAGCCTGATGGGTCACCTTTGCCATCGTTTGTGAATTTTAACGCGCAAAACCTGGTGTTTGTGGTGGACGGCGATGCCGCACGTATTGCCGGGGTGAAGAGCCTTGATATCCGCGTGACGGGTCGTGATACCCACGGCAACGAGGCAACGACGACCTTTACCATTTTGTTCACCGACCGAAATGTTGATGCCCCTGGCGAAGGCACAACAGACGGAGAAAAATCGGATGAAGACGGTGGGGACAATGCCACACCAGCAGATGGTGACGGCAATACGCCTGTTGATGACAACGACAAAGCCGATGGCAATTCCAATGCAAACGGTGAAGGGGCGGCACAAGGCGATAATAACGCTGATGGCGCAACAGCGGATGCGCGGGATCAACAGGCGGGACTTGCGGCAAAAGAACGAATGTTGAGCCGTATTGCCGTTGATGCCCAGGCAATGAATTACGGACGGCACGCCATTTTGGCGGAGCGAGAAGCCTTGCTGGCGGATTTTGCGGCCCTGTTTAAGGGCTAGCATCGGGGAAGCAGCAAGCGAAGATTTTGACCGGAAGCCAAGAGGATGGCTTTCGGTGGGACTGGAGTGAAAAACAAGGGGCCGCCAAGGCGACCTTTAGAAGGGGGAATTCCGTAGCACATCGGTAAGCGGCCATTTCGGGATGGCTGCTGGTGTGTTGTGGAACGGGCTTCTTTTAAGGGGGAAAAGAAGCAAATGGTTACGAAAATGAAAATCACAAGAATTACAAAAACGAAAACGGGCACAATAATTGCCAGCAAGACCTTACCGGTTATGGCGGCATTTCTGTTTTTAAGTGGTTGCGCTGTGAAGATGGAGCCGATTAGCGATGCTGATCTGGCAGCCGCGGCGCAAAGCGACATGGCCCTGATTAAATCATCGGTGCCGGAAATTAACGGGCCGTTGACATTGCCAGATGCCATTGCCCGGGCGTTAAAATACAATCTTGCCAATCGGGTCAAGATTATGGAATCGGCGCTGGCGACAAAAAACTTTGACCTGGCCAAGCTCGACATGATGCCGCTTTTTAAAGCGGATGGCGGGTACAGTGCGCGCACTAACAAAAACGCAACCAATAGTCGCGATTATGCAACCGATGTTGAATCACCATCCTATTCCTATTCCGACGATGCCCAGCATTGGGATGGCAATTTACGCTTCAGCTTTAATGTGCTGGATTTCGGGATCAGTTATTTACAGGCCAAGCAGGAAGCTGACCGTGCTGTTATTGCCCTGCACGCACGTACCAAATCAATGGCGCGGTTGATTCAGGAAGTGCGCACATCGTTCTGGCGGGTGGTTTTGCTGGAACGTGTGGCCCCGGAAGTGGACGATTTGCTGGTGCGTGCAGACCAATCGATGAAGGATCTGGAAACCGCCCGAACCGAGGGGTTGCGTCCGCCATTGGCTGTTCTGGAAGACAAGCGTGCCCTGATTGAAATCATTCAGCAGCTTGAAACCATGCAACAGTCCATTGGTGCGGCCCGTATCGATCTGGCTTCGCTGATTAACGCGCCGGCAAAAACAGATTTGCAATTAAAAGTCGGCAGCGATTTTCCGCCCTTGCCGCGTAAACAGCCTGATTTTGACAAGCTGGAATTGTACGCGCTGGTTCATTCTTCGGATTACACCGACGAAATCTATAATCTGCGCATCGCCCAGAACGAATCGCGCAAGGCGATTGCCCGCCTGTTTCCGTCACTGGAAGGGTTTGGATCGCTGAATGCCGATACCAACCATTTCCTTGCCAATCGGTCATGGTATGAAGCCGGTGCGCGTGTATCGTGGAACCTGTTTAACGTGTTGCGGATTGGTGACGTCAATGAAACCAATGACGCGCGCCGCAATATGACAGTCGCCCGGCGTATGGCCGCCAACATGGCTGTGATCACCACAGTCCATGTGTCGTGGCAGGAATATGCGGATGCAAATGCCCGCCTGGACCAAGCCAAACGAATTGACGAAATCGACAAGGAAATTTCCAAGCTGACGGACGAGTCTGTTGCGACGGATGCCGTCACCGGGATGGAGCGAATTCGAAGTGAAATTCGGTCCTTGCGCTCGGCTGTGGCCCGTGTGCTGGCTTATTCCGATGCGCAGGATGCCTATGGCCGCTTCCTGTTCAGTCTGGGACTGGTGCCGGATGTCACATCGTCGTTGAATGCACCGGAAGAGGTTCTTGCCGAAAAAATCAAGGAATCGCTTGATAAATGGGAAGGGGGCGACCTGCCGATGATTGAAAATATTGGGACTATTCCTGATTTTGTTGATGAAAAATAACGCGTGAAATGCCGGGATATGGGGTAAAACAGCGCCATGTCCGGGCGGAGTTTATAGAGTGTTCAGTGTGAAGACGGGAATTTTTGGTGTGGTTCTGGCAGCGACAATGGCGCTGTCACAGCCGGCATGGTCGCAAGGTGTTGATGCGGGGAATAGGGATTTACCCGCCCTGATACCGGCTCCCATGCCTGATTCTGCCGGAAATTTCCCGGGGGCAGATGTATCGGGTGATCGTTTTCAGGGGTCGGTTCGGGCCAAGATCCGCCCGGTGCAACATGCCATTTTGTCTGCGCCGCTGTCGGCGACACTGGTGCAATTGGGCGCACGCGAAGGCAGCCGGGTTAAAAAGGGCGAGCCCCTGATGAAATTTGACTGCACCCCGCTTGAGGCGCAGTTAATTGTATCGCAAACCAGACGCAAGGCCGCATTAACCAAACTTGATGTTAATGAACGGCTTGAGAAAATTCACAATGTCAGCAAGCTGGAACTGTCGTTAAGCCGGTCTGAAGTTGAACTGACGGAAGCTGATATCAAGGGGATCCGGGCGCAATTGGCGCAATGTTCGGTTGATGCGCCGTTTTCGGGGGTCGTGACCCAGCAATTGATGCAGGCCCGCGAATTTGTCCGTGCCGGTGACCCGGTGTTGCGGCTGGTGAATATCGAGGATCTGGAAATCGAGATGGTCGTACCCTCAAGCTTGCTCACACGTTTGCATCGCGGGGACCATTTTGATTTGCATGTGGACGAGTTGAACCGCAACATTCCGTCAACCATCAAATATGTTGTGCGCGAAGTTGACCCGGTAAGTCAGACGGTGCGGGTTATTGGTGCCCCGGTTAAACCCGATGACGACCTGTTACCGGGTATGAGTGGTAATGTCAGTTTTGACTTTAGCCAGACACAATCCGCACAAATTGCACCGGCGACCCGGTAATGACAATACAGGATAATGCTGCGGGCGCACGTGGCCTTGCCAATCTTTTATTGTTGCAGGACCGAATCCGTGATGCTGATAGTCGGGCGGCACTTGGTGCCGTTGTGGTTAATGACAGCCGGATCATTGTGCCTTACGACATTGCCGTGTGCTGGCAGGGCGAACGGGGACGGGGCGATGTGCTGGCCGTATCGAACCTGCCCGAACCGGAACGGCAATCGGCCTTTACATTGTGGAGCAAGAAGCTGTGTGCGCATTTGTCGCGCGCACGCCATGCCCGGCCAACCCGCATTGCTGTTGAGGATATCGACCAAAGCCTTCAGGTCGACTGGCCGCATTATTTGCCATCTCATTCATTGTGGTTGCCGTTGCGGGCACCGGGTGGGCATGAATTGGGCGGCATGGTGTTGTCGCGTGCCAAGCCCTGGCAGGACGAAGAATTGCGGGTTTTGGAACGGCTGGCAAAAACCACGGCCTTTTCACTGGAATTTCTGATGCGCCGTCGTCGCAGGCGTAACCTGTTACGCAATCGTAAGCGGTTTTTGCTGGCCGGTGTTGCAATTGCGGCAATCGCAGCAGCAATGTTTATCAAGGTGCCGTTGACAATTCTGGTACCTGCCGAGGTGGTGCCGCTTAACCCTTATGTGGTGCGCGCACCGTTGCGCGGGGTTGTTGATACCGTGGATGTTGATGCCAACCAGATGGTCAAGGCAGGTGATAGCCTGGTGCATATGGATGCGACCCAGCTTGAAACCGATCTGGCCGTGGCACGCCAGGAATATGAAATTGCCATTGCCGAATATCGCCGCAGCCAGCAGGCGGCCAGTTCGGATCGGGAATCATCGAGCCAGATGCAGGTTTTGCTATCACGCGTGCATCAGAAAAATGCTGAACTGGAATATATAACCGGTCAGCTTGCCCGTGCCGATATCAAGGCCCCGCAGGATGGCATTGTGATTTTGCCTGGCCGCACCGAAATGGCCGGGTTGCCGGTATCGCAGGGCGAACGCCTGATGGTGCTGGCAGACCCGAAATCGGTGGAAATGGAATTATGGTTGCCGGTGAATGACCGTATTCCGTTACATGACGATAACCGGGTGGTTCTGTTTTTAAATGTCGAACCCGATCATCCTTATGAAGCGAAAATGCGAATTGTGGATTTTCAGGCCAAAAACTCGCCCGCCGGGGTGTTGTCGTTTCGGGCGCGGTCGGGCTTTGTTGGTACCGACCGGCCAAGGGTTGGTCTGCGAGGGGTTGCCAAAATATACGGCGATGATGTGCCGTTATATGTGATGTTGTTTCGCAGGCCGTGGGCAGCGCTTCGGCCCTGGCTGGAACTGTAGGGGCGATTTATGGCCGCACCGGCGTTATCCTTTGGTCAGCCCGGACGACAGCAGGAACCGCCCCCGGTTTTGCGGCGCGACCTTGACATTGTTCCGGGGGAGCCGGAACGTAATGGGCGCCCGGTTTATATTTTGCATGATGCAGCCGCCGGGCGGCATTTTCAGCTTGATCCGGTAACGGTTGATTTGCTGCCGCTGATTGATGGCAGGCCCGCCGACAAAATTTCACAACTGGCAGAAAAGTTTCTGGGCCATACCGTATCGACCGAGGAAATAACCCGGCTGTTTGGCTTTTTGCGCGCCCATAACCTGGTGCTGTGTGATGACGTGCAGCATGGTCGCCATAAAACCCAGCTTAAAATGAAGCCGGGTTTGGCGGCCAAACTGGTGAAATCGTATATTTCATTTCGGTTGCCATTGTTAACGCCGGACCTGTTTTTAAACCGTACGATTGGCTATGTCCGCTGGCTGGCATCCTCGCCAATGGTGTTTTTGCATGTCTGTGCCGCCCTTGCTGGCATTTACCTGGTGTCGCGTCAGCCCGATGTGTTTTTGCATACCCTGCGCGGATTTTTATCGTTCGAAGGCATTGTCGCCTATGGCCTGGCGGTGACAGCGGTAAAATCGGTACACGAGCTGTCACATGCCTATACGGCCAAGGCGCACGGCTTGCGGGTGCCGGTGATTGGTGTGGCTTTCATTGTGTTCTGGCCGGTTTTATATACCGATACCACCGATGCCTGGCGGTTGCCCAGCCGCCGTGACCGGCTGGAAATTGGTGCTGCCGGGGTTATATGCGAACTGGTGATTGCCGCCTGGTCGATGCTGTTGTGGAACCTGTTTCCTGATGGACCCATTGGGTCCATCCTGTTTTTGTTTGGCACCAGCACCTGGATTCTCAGCCTGTTTGTCAATTTGAATCCGCTGATGCGCTATGACGGATATTACCTGTTTTCCGACCTGGTGCGTGAACGCAACCTTGAAAGCCGCGCCCATGCCGTATGTCGCTGGAAATTGCGCGAAGTGGTTTTGGGCCTGGGCGCAGTTCCGCCCGAAAAGCCGACTTTGCTGTTGATCGGCTTTGGCTTTACCATCTGGGTTTACCGTTTTCTGCTGTTTTTTGGCATCGCATTGGCGGTGTATCATTTGTTCTTCAAAACACTGGGGATCGTCCTGTTTCTGGTCGAAATCTATTTCTTTATTGCCCGACCGATCATAAAGGAAATCGTTGTGTGGTTTTCATTTGGCAAATTGCTGAAATTCAATTTTGCGCTGATGCGATCACTGGCGGTGCTGGGGGTGTTTCTGGCGTGGCTGTTGATCCCGTGGCAGGGCGAAGTCAGCGCGCCAGCGGTTTTAACCCTGACTTATAATACCGTTTATGCGCCAATGGCCGCCCGGGTGGAAAAGGTTTTGGTCACAACCGGGCAGATGGTGAAAAAGGGCGATGTGATTGCCCGCCTGCAATCGCCTGAACTCGATGAACAGATTGCGGTTGCCGAACTTAAACGTGCTGAACTGGCATGGGAAAATGCCAGTATCGGCGTTGATGCCTTGCGCCAGAACCGGGCATTGGTGCTTGCCAGCCAGTTTGCCACCCAGGAACGGGTTTTGCGCGGCCAGCAGGCGCAACAACAGCGTCTGGTGCTACGTGCGCCTGCGTCGGGAAAAGTGGTCGATATGAACGACACCATCAATCAGGGCGCATGGATTGGTGTGGATGAACCGGTTTTATCGGTGGTCGAGGACGGGGCAGAAGTTATCGCCTATCTTGATGAATTGTCGCTGCCCAGAATTGAACCGGGGGCCACGGCCACATTTTATTCCGAAGACGGGGTTCAATTGCCGGTACGGGCCACGGTGTCGCGGATTGATGCCACCGGGGTCACCAACCTAACCGAACCCTATATGCGGTCACAAAATGGCGGACCGATTGAAACCGTGGAACAGCCAGATAAAAGTTTCGTGCCCGGCCGCGCGATTTACCGGGTGGTGTTAAAAAACACCACTGGTGCCAAAGTCCCCAGTGCCGTGCGTGGTAAAGTGATCATCACCGCCCGCCCCGAAAGCCAGTTTAGCAAACTGTCACGCCGCATGGTGTCGCTGTTGCAGAGGGAAAGCCAGCTTTAGGCGGTTGATCTTCCCGTAATTTAGATCTTGCTGTCGCCGACCATAGATTCCTCGCCCGAATGGCTTGTGCCTTTGCGAATCTGCCTGTGGCAATCCAATGGACAGATGCATTTTTGCACGTCGTGGATTTGAGGGCCTAGGTGGTTAGGCCATAGTTGCGTAGGAAATGTCTGTGGATCGGAAGGGGAAATTAGGATGTGGTTGATGGGTGATTTTCTTAAACAGTCGCCAAACTTCAAATCCTAAGCTCATTTCGCATCGCCTCAACTTTCTGTATTTTAGTCGATACCTTGCGCGCCCAAGTCATCTAGAGAGGCGAGGGTATATCTTGGGCGGCTCTGACCAACTTGAACGACATTGAACTTCACACGAGTTGGTTTGTGAAGCCATTCGCGATTGAGTACGTCCGGCTCATCGATATCTAGCCCTAAACGACCTCGAATCACTTTAGATTCACCAGATACAACAAACTCAAAGCTTCGTCCCTGCGGGAGGAAGCCTTGAAACTCACCGAAATACGTTTCCTCAGTTTCGAAAACGTTATCTTTGCGTAGCCTTCTTTCTGAGCTTTTCAGCTCTTCTAGGCTGTTATACTTGAAATAGCTATCGCGGAACTCTAATCCGCACCAAGCACCTCTCTTTGAGATTTCCGATAAAAAAGCAGCAACTTTGCTAACTGCCCGAGGGTGAATTTCCTCAACTATGTCCGAGATATCATCATCCGTTCCCTCAGCGGAAACGCGAAGCAGCTCTTTAAGGATTTCGACAGCGCCGCCTGCGCTCGCTTTTTCTTCAAAAAGCTCCCCTTGGAGATTTGGTAGCTCCATTTCAAAGCCAAATGAGCCAGTCGCCATCCCTGTGATCATGAGGGGGGCGAGAGATTTATCAGGAATGGGACCGGAATACTTTAGAGACCCTTTAAGGCCCGCAACAATGGCAGAGAATGCGTCCACAAATGCGGAAGAGGCGCTACCTGCAAAATCAGCTGAAATGGCAGTGCTGCCACGCACAGGATCACCCCGAAAGGTCAGAGATAAACTTTCAGGTTCTTGGATAGGGTATGGAAGCCGCTCTAGTTCTTCTTTTAGCTCTTTGAGGCGAGCTTCTAGTCCGAAGCGATCAATAACATTCTCGCTCGGAATATTTTCGAGTATTACTTCTACCTCATTGATTTCCGAAAGAAGTGCATCCTTTCTTCTAATCTTCATGGTTGAAATCCTGAGCTCTTTGTCGCCAGAAGGCTCTTAGCCTGCGCATCGTCAGTCGGAGCAAGGTCAACCTCAGCATATCCTTTCCACATCCCATCCCTCCGATGAGACCACAAGCTGTACCAGTAGCATATATCGTGGATATTAAGCTGAGGAAGAATCTTTATAAAGTGATCTACTTTGTAAAGATTCTTTACGGCTTGGCGATCCATGTATGGCTGAAGCGTGGACATGAAGGTCAGCTGTGTTTCACCTGCGGGTAGGAATGCATAGGTGACTACATCCACATCGTTTGGTGATCGACCCTCAGTGTCTTCAATATGTTCAAGAAAGCTCCCATCGATCCACTGGAAGCCCTGAGTTAGGCCAATGGAGTGCAGTCCCGCTCTGAGATCAATAAATCCATTTAGAATTTTAAGCCGCTCGGCGCTCAAGCAGAAGCGATCTGCAAAATCAATTAGGGAAACCTTATATGGAGAACGGTTTTTTCCGGCGGGATTAGCGCCGGGCCTAATGGGCGGTACTACACCTGCCATATTCCAATCTGGGATAGACAAATTTTTTTCCTGTACGATTTCATTGCAGTTTAATCTGTCGGGAGTAAATCAATCTAAACACTACATTGTGTAAGCTATCAAGCACTTAACGTTGTTTCAAACCTAATGGGCGAGGATAGTTGTATGACGACATGGTCGTTACGTACTGTGATGTGAGTGTGGGCAAGATCCAAGATATCGCATCCGAGCCCGGCGTAGATCTTGCGCATGATTGTATAGTTCGCTGTGACCATTGGCCGGTCCTGCTTTCGCTCGGCGTCCAGCGTGAAGATTGTGTCTCAGAACGACCCACGACAACGCGGTGGTTGTAGTGGGTTGCATTGGTTGCTGCGCTGACGTGGGGCAGTAGAGTAGGCCTCAAAGGGACAGGTAGCCAAGGGGCTCGGGAATGCTGCTGTCGAAGATAAATGAACCCGAGGCGGCCTATGCGAATCTGCCTATGGTAGTTCATTTGGACGGGCGCATTATTGTGCGCCGCGGATTTGAGAATTGTGGTGGTCAAGACATAGATGTGGGAGGAATACGTGTGTGGGTTGGGCGGGGAAGTTGGGAGGTGGTTCATTGGCGATTTACTGAAACAATCGCAAGCCCCCGGATACAACAAAACCCGTCGCTTTAGGCGACGGGTTTTGATTGGTGGAGCCGATCAGGATCGAACTGACGACCTCTACAATGCCATTGTAGCGCTCTCCCAACTGAGCTACGGCCCCATAATCATTTTAGTATCGTCCGCGCTGCAATTTCCAAGTGCTTGTCCGTTGCAGCGCGGGGATATTTAGAAGGTTAGGTGACGGTTGGCAAGACCTAATTTCAAAAAAAATTAGCGGTCTTCGTCGTTGTTTTCGACATGTTCAAGAACCTCGCCGAGATCATCATCGTCTTCGCCCAGATCAGAGGCGTCTTCGAGAAGATCGTCGTCGATATCGGTATCGACATCATCGTCGAGATCCGAAACATCTTCGATGTCGTCGTCCTGTTTCTTCGGCTTGGCTACGGCCACCCGTTTGGGTTTGGCAACCCCGTCTGCCGTGCCACATTTCGGGCAGACAACCGGTGTCCGATTCAGGTCATAATATTTGGTGCCGCATGCGAGGCAATGACGTTTCTTACCGCGGGCTGACATTACGGTAGACCCTCTTTATACCAATTTTTTACAAAAGTGGAACGAAGGACTACGCCCTTCAATCTGATTGGCCCAATTGCCATCTTGTTACAGCCTTGTCAAAAGGAAATTGCACCTGTTTTCACAATGCTTGCATTCGGAATTATTCACAGCGGGTCATCTGGCGATTTGTGTGTCGTTAAATCCCAAGGATGCTGGCCTGTTACGCATTCTCTATGCTAGAAAATGGCCCGGAACGGTCTTGCGTATTTTTACCCGGTTTTCGCAGGGTGAATTTCGTGCATATTGCCGTTTTAGAAATTTCGTTTATCCAAAGTCCGGTCCCCGTCTCGCTAAAGTTCGGCGCCGGTCTTAATTATGGTCCGGCCCCCGGCGGCCCGGTTCGCAGCAAAATACAGGCAGATCAGATGAGTTCAGCGCAAATCAAACGTCCCTTGCAATCCGCCAAATGCGGCGCCCTGACAGGCGATGTGCGTGTACCGGGTGATAAATCGATTTCGCACCGGTCGCTGATGTTTGGTGGCCTGGCGGAGGGCGAAACCCGTATTACCGGCCTGCTTGAAGGGGAAGATGTGCTGGCAACCGCCGATGCCATGCGCAAACTCGGTGCGACCGTTACCCGTGATGACGACGGTACCTGGCATGTCCATGGCGTTGGCGTCGGCGCGCTGCGCGAGCCCGATTCTGTGATTGACATGGGCAATGCCGGTACCGGGATTCGCCTGCTGGCCGGAATTGTGGCCACCCACCCGATTACCACGTTTTTTACCGGGGATGCGTCCTTGTGCAAACGCCCCATGGGCCGCGTTGCCGACCCGTTGGCCGAATTTGGCGCAAAATTCATCACGCGTGACCGGGGCCGCCCGCCAATGGCGGTGATTGGCACTGACGAAGCCGTACCGGTGACCTATACCCTGCCCATGGCATCGGCCCAGGTGAAATCGGCTGTGTTGCTGGCGGGTCTTAATACGGCGGGCACGACCACTGTGATCGAACCCAAACCGTCGCGCGACCATACCGAACGCATGTTGCGCCATTTTGGTGTCGATGTGGATGTACAGGTAAATGACGATGGCGGTCGCACCGTGAGCCTGACCGGGCCGTGCCAGATGACGGCGGCCGATATTGTGGTGCCAACTGATCCGTCTTCGGCAGCGTTTCCGCTGGTGGCGGCGTTGATCCACCCCGAATCGAACGTGACGATTCGCGATGTCTGCCTGAACCCGCTGCGTACCGGCCTGATCACCACCCTGATTGAAATGGGCGGCGATATTACCATTACCAATAAACGCGAAGAAGCCGGTGAAACCATTGGCGATCTGGTGGTGACGGGTAAAAACCGGCTGAAGGGCATTGTTGTGCCAGCTGAACGTGCGCCTTCGATGATTGACGAATACCCGGTTCTGGCAGTGGCAGCGGCCTATGCCGAAGGGGAAACCCGGATGTGCGACCTGGAAGAATTGCGTGTCAAAGAATCGGACCGGTTGGCTGCTGTGGCGGCCGGTTTGGCGGCAAACGGCATTATTCACCGGATCGAAGGGGACGACCTGATTGTGACCGGCGGGGTTGTGCCCGGTGGTGGCATGGTGGAAACCCATCTGGATCATCGGATTGCAATGTCGTTTCTGGTGTTGGGCCTGCGGGCAGAGAAACCGGTAATGGTTGACGATGCCGCCCCGATTGCGACAAGCTTTCCGATCTTTGAGCAACTGATGGCGGATCTGGGTACAAATTTTGCCCCGGTAAAAAACTGACCATCAGGCTGTGACGGTTGAAGGCTGCTGTTATTTGTATTTTACGGTGCGGCAGGCTTCGTTTTTGTCATTATAAAATCGGGATCGGAAACACGCATGATCATTGCTATTGATGGGCCGGCAGCATCCGGCAAGGGAACTTTGGCCCGCCGAGTCGCTGCTGCTTTGGACTATGCCTATCTTGATACCGGCCTTTTATACCGGGCAACCGGGGCAAAGGTTTTGGCAATGGGGGGCGATCCCGATAACGCCGAAGTGGCGGTCGAGGCCGCGCAAAACTTGCAGCCCGACGACCTGGAAAACGAAGATTTGCGCGGTGAAGAAGTGGGAAATGCTGCGTCGCGTGTGGCGGCAATCCCGCAGGTTCGTGCGGTGTTGCTGGACTTTCAACGCCAGCTTGCAAAGACCCCGCCGGGCAAGCGTCATGGTGCCGTATTAGATGGCCGCGACATTGGCACGGTGGTGTGCCCCGAGGCCCCGATCAAGTTTTTTCTGACCGCCAGTGTTGCCGAACGGGCAAACCGACGGTTCAAACAGTTGCAGGAAAAAAATCCCGCTGCTATATACGAGCGCGTTCTCAACGAGCTTGAAGAACGGGACGCCCGCGACAGGGCCCGCGACGTTGCGCCGCTGAAGATGGCAGACAATGCGATCCATATTGATACGGACCGTTTGAATGCCGATGCAGTGTACAACGCCGTTATGGCGCATATCCGCACCCATATGGGAACGGATGACTGATCGGGGGTTGTTTCAAACCGTCAGGCGATAGAACCAGGCTATAAGGTGAACGACACTGTCGTTCGCCTTTTCGTGCATGTAAAACCCTTTGGGTTTGGCAGGTGCCAGCCTGTTACATCATTTGGCAAAACCCGCCGTGATTTTACGGCAAGACCATCGGATACAACCGATTGGCCGGAATAGTGTCGATACTCGAAAGGAAGTCTGCTTAATGGCAACCGCTGAAGAAGCACAATTTACCACCGGCGAAAACTTCGCCGATCTGCTGGCCGAAACCCTTGGTTCTGAAGACGAGGGATTTGTTGGCCGCGTGATGACCGGTACGGTCGTCAAGAAAACCGACGATGATGCCATCGTTGACGTTGGTTTGAAATCTGAAGGCCGCGTACCGCTGAAAGAATTTGGTGCTGGTGAAGTCAGCATCGGTGACACCGTTGACGTTTACGTTGACCGTTACGAAAACAAGGACGGCCTGATCGTCCTGTCGCGTGAAAAAGCCCGTCGTGAAGAAGCCTGGGTCGAGCTGGAAAAACAGTTCAACGAAGGCAAGCGCGTCGATGGTACCATTTTCGGTCGCGTCAAGGGTGGTTTCACTGTTGATCTGTCAGGCGCCGTGGCATTCCTGCCGGGCAGCCAGGTTGACATCCGTCCGGTCCGTGACGTTACCCCGCTGATGAACAACCCGCAGCCGTTCCAGATCCTGAAAATGGATCGTTCGCGCGGTAACATCGTGGTTTCGCGTCGTGCAGTTCTTGAAGAAACCCGTGCTGAACAGCGTGCCGAACTGATCCAGAACCTCCAGGAAGGTCAGGTTCTTGACGGCGTTGTCAAAAACATCACCGATTACGGCGCATTCGTCGATCTCGGCGGCGTTGACGGCCTGTTGCACGTTACCGACATTGCCTGGAAGCGTATCAACCACCCGTCTGAAGCTCTTCAGATCGGCCAGACCGTCAAGGTTCAGGTTATCCGCTTCAACAGCGAAACCCAGCGTATCTCGCTTGGCATGAAGCAGCTTGAAGCTGATCCGTGGGAAGGTGTCGAAGCCAAATACCCGGTCGGTTCCAAGTTTGAAGGCCGCGTTACCAACATCACCGATTACGGCGCATTCGTCGAACTCGAAGCCGGTGTTGAAGGTCTGGTCCACGTTTCTGAAATGTCCTGGACCAAGAAAAACATCCACCCGGGCAAGATCGTTTCGACCTCGCAGGAAGTCGAAGTTATGGTCCTGGATGTTGACAGCCAGAAACGCCGCATTTCGCTTGGCCTCAAGCAGTGCACCTCTAACCCGTGGGACGCTTTCCTTGCCGCTCATCCGGTTGGCTCGGAAATCGAAGGCGAAGTCAAGAACATCACCGAATTCGGTCTGTTCATTGGCCTGCTCGGCGGTATCGATGGTATGGCTCACCTGTCCGATCTCTCGTGGGATCGTCCGGGCGAAGAAGTCATCAAGGAATACAAGAAGGGCGACGTCGTCAAAGCCAAGGTTCTTGACGTTGACGTTGAAAAAGAACGCATCTCGCTGGGCATCAAACAGCTCAACGAAGATCCGTTCAAAGAAGCTGCTTCGGGTATCAAGCGCGGTGACACCGTTACCTGCGAAATCATTGAAACCAATGACGGCGGCATCGAAGTTTCCGTTGGCGAAGGCGATCTGAAGGGCTTCATCCGCAAGGCTGAACTCGCACGTGATCGTTCGGACCAGCGTCCGGAACGTTTCGCTGTTGGCGAAAAAATCGACGCCCGTGTTGTTTCGGTTGATCGTAACTCGCGTAAGGTTTCTCTCTCGGTCAAGGCTCTTGAAGTCGCAGACGAGAAGAAAGCAATGGCGGATTACGGTTCGGCTGACAGCGGCGCATCGCTCGGTGATATTCTGGGTGAAGCACTGCGTAAAAAACAGCAGGACGCTGAATAAGCATCTGGCGCTGAATAATTTGCCTCTCGGGGCGCAGAACGGGTCGTGCTTTGCACGGCCCGTTTTTGTTTTGGGATGTTGTAAGGTTTTTTATCTGTCATCATCGTGGATCAAAGGACGCTGCAAAAGCGTTAGCGAAGGTGAAAACGGGTAAAATTTTGCCCGAACAGGTTTTTCTGCTTGCCAAGCGGGGGAAGAGAAACCATTTGAAAAGGCACAGTTTTTGTTTTTCTTTCAATCAGGTAAGTAAACGTCAATGGCCCTTGATGCCGATTTCATTATTGATCGTCGCCGTTTGAAAAAGTCGATTCTGCGGTGGCGTGTGTTGGCTGTTGTCGCAATTCTGATTGCGATTGTGGTGGGCCTGGCCCGAAGCGGCGTTTTTACCGGCGCAACCGGCCCTTATATTGCCGAGGTTACGGTAGAAGGGGTTATCGCATCCGACCCGATGATGCTGGCAGCACTTGATAAGCTGGAGCGCGATAATGACGCCGTTGGCGTGATTGTGCATATTGATAGCCCCGGTGGCACGATGGTGGGCGGCGAGGAACTTTACGAATCCTTGCGCCGCATTGGTCAAACCCGGCCAATCGTTGCCGAAATGGGCACGGTTGCCGCATCGGGCGGGTATATGACGGCCATTGCGGCTGATCATATTATTGCCCATCGTGGCACCGTTACCGGATCTATCGGGGTTATTTTTCAATCGATGAATGTGACAGCCGCGCTTGAAAAGCTGGGTGTCGAACCTGTGACCGTGAAAAGCGCACCGCTTAAAGCATCGCCAAATCCGTTTGAACCCACAACCGACGAAGCCCGTAATGTAATGAAAGGCCTGATTTCTGACATGTTTAACGTGTTTGTCAGCATGGTTGCAGAACGGCGCGACATGACAGTGGAGCAGGTAACAACCCTGGCCGATGGCCGGGTTTATACCGGTCGGCAGGCTGTTGAAAATGGCCTGATCGATGAAATCGGCGGTCGTCGCGAGGTTTTGCACTGGTTGGAACAGAAAAAAGGCATTGCAGCGGATACGCCGGTTGTACCGATAAAAATTGAGGATCCCGATAGTTCGATCATTGTGGATCTGTTTAAGGGCAGCATCGGAAATATGCTGTCATCAGAGGGGCTTAAACTTGACGGGTTGCTAACTGTCTGGCATCCTTAAGAAAAGCGCCGACTTTCCAAAGCGTGAACCAAAGGTTGATACCCAACAACTGCGTAACCGAACTGGATGGGGCTTGAATATGACGAAATCAGAACTGATCGCCCGGTTGGCCGAATTAAACCCGCATCTTTACCAGCGGGATGTTGAACGGATTGTCGCCACCATTTTTGATGAAATCACCGAAGCGCTGGCGCGCGGTGATCGTGTCGAATTGCGTGGGTTTGGCGCTTTTTCAGTCAAAGACCGTGAATCGCGTGTCGGGCGTAACCCGCGCACCGGCGAGGCCGTCCCCGTAAGCGAGAAAAAAGTGCCGTATTTCAAAACCGGCAAACAGCTGCGCGAACGGTTAAACTAAAACCGGCTTTAGGCACAAAGCCCGGAATGGCGCGAACCCGTTGATCAAACGGGTTATGCCGCCTTTGCCCCGACATGTGTGTTAAGGTTATGTGGGTGTTGCCGGTGTCACTGGTTTCACCGGTTCCGTTACATGGGCGTTTCCCGGCCATGGTGGTGCCTGCTGTTGTGATGTGCTCCATACTGCAAGCATAAGGATCCCGCCATTTTTACGATGGATTGTTCCTTAAACCGGCAGGTTCACACAATATCAGTAACAGGCATAAATGGCCGGCTATATGTGCCCATGTGGTGATTATGCGGTTGGTACAGCACCGGTTTTGCCACGAGCCATGCCCGTATGGCTGGCAAAAAGATTGGCCGTCGATATTGACGATATATTGAACCGGTCAGGGTGCCGATGACGGTTCTGGCATGTCGCCGTAACCTGGCAGACAGGGCTGGCACCGTAAAGCAGGAGGTTGAGTTGCGCGTTCTTTACTGGATCATCGCCATTCCGTTGACGATCTTGATCACGATTTTTGCTGTGGCTAACCGCCAGGTCACAACCCTGTCGTTGTGGCCATTGCCCTTTGAAATGGACCTGCCGCTGTTTGTGCCGGTCCTGGGGGCGCTGCTACTGGGCCTGCTGATCGGATTGTTGTTTGAATGGTTGCTGACCGGAAAACATCGCCGTGCCAATCGCAAAATGGAATCGGAACTAACCCGCATTCGTCGCCAGCAGGAAGCTGCCCGCGAAGAAGAGCGTACGGCCATTGCCAGTCAGAAATCATCGGGTTTGCCCCCGGCGGTCAATGCCGACTCGAAAGCAGATAAAACCAACACAGCGCCGGTGCAGCCTGCTGGCGTGTGAGTGTAGCCATATCAGGCTGATCACGGGTTATATCTGGCAGCGTGCTGATTTGCTGGATAGATAATCAAAGGCGGTTTCCGGTAACGGGGCCGCTTTTTTGATTTTGGGCCGGTTTAATCGCCGGAATTGAGCCAAAAGGAATGGTTTTTAAGTACCGAATCGACTAAAGCCTGTGTCACCCGATATCTGTGAAGCGCCAGAGGGCAGGTTCTGAGGATGTGTCGGGGTTCGCTTGGTCAGTTTTCGGTTGTGGTCGGGGCACCTGTTTAACGGTGTGCCATTTCGTGCGGCCAGATCGCCCGAACGAACTTTCGGCATATTACGCTGCCCCTGTGTAACTCATCACCGCATCGGCCCCGTATCATTTGCCAACCGGAGGATGCCATGACCGCTCAACTTTCCCAGATTGCTGCGAAAGACCGCATTTTTTGCGCCATCGACACTACCGATCTGGATCACGCGATTGATCTGGCGACAAAGCTTTCAGGTGTTATTGGCGGGGCGAAACTGGGCAAAGAATTTTTTGCCGCCCACGGCCCACAGGGTGTGAAGGCTGTTGCCGCCGCCGGTATGCCGGTTTTTCTTGATGTCAAATATCACGACATTCCCAATACGGTTGCCGGGGCCATTCGCGCGGTGACGCCGCTTGGTTTGAAAATCGTCAATGTGCATGCCGCTGGCGGGCAAGAAATGATGAAACGTGCGGGCGAAGCCGCGCGGGAAGCCGCCGACAAGGCCGGGGTGGCCGCCCCGTGGGTGATTGCCGTTACGATTTTAACCAGCCTGGACCAAAACGATTTGGACGAGATCGGTTTGCGCGGCCCACTGGGCGAACGGGTGGTTAAAATGGCCGAGCTGACACAAAAATCGGGTCTGGATGGTGTTGTATGTTCGGCCCGGGAGATTGAGCCGGTTCGCGCCGCCTGCGGCCCTGATTTTAAACTGATAACGCCCGGCATTCGTCCGGCATGGGCCAGTAGCGATGATCAGAAACGCATCGTTACCCCGTATGATGCGGTGGCACGGGGATCTGATATTCTTGTGATTGGCCGTCCGATTACCACGGCCGATGACCCGGTTGCCGCAGCACAGCGCATTGTTGAGGAACTGGGTTAATTAATCCGTCGCGCCGAAAACAGTAAACCCGCCGTGATCATGCAGGCCCGCATTACCCGATGCGGGCCTGTTTTTTGATAAAGCCGGGAATATTGGCAGGGGTAATAATGTGAATATCGCTGGGCGGGGCAATTGCGGTTTCGGGCAATAAGCGGTGCCACGCCATGATATGATGGCAGGCGGTACGCATGTCCTGTCGTAAATCGTGATGCAATACCGCGCTTAGTTTGCCTTGTTGCAACAGGGTTATGTTTTCCGAATCGAGATCATGGGCAATATAAACCTGCGGCGTAAGTCCGTGATCGGTCAGTGTTTGTAAAATCGCCCGGTTACCGCCCCCCATTGAATAAACTGCCTGAATGTTGCGGCAATCCTCAATCATGCTTTCCATGCGTCGGGCGGTATCGCTATCAAGCCCGGCACCGCCGCTGGCATCAATAATGGGTCGGTTAGGGGCCAGCTTTGCCATCGCGGTAACAAAGCCTGCCTTGCGGGATTCCTCGCCCCGAAAATGCTCGTCGCTCATTGTTATAACAACCGGGCCGGTTTGGGCTGTGGCGGCCAATGTAGATGGCAAAAAATGATGGATCAAATAGGCGGCCGTTTCGCCTGCGGCGTAGTTGTTTGCTCCGGCATAGGCCACATGCGGGGCGTCGGGGATGTCAGTGAAAATGGTGACAACGGGAATATTGCGCGCGCCAAGTTCGGCCATTGCGGTGCGAATATCAGGCTGGTCTTGTGCCTTAAGCAACACCCCCTGGCTCCCGCGTTTGCCAATGCGGTTCAGAATGGCAACAATGTCGCCCGCGCGCATCCGTTCCTGCATCATATAGCGCGGGCGGACAACAGCGGGGTGCAGGCTGGGCAGTTCGGCCTCCAGCGCGTTACGAATTTCGCGGCTAAAGCGTGTCGGGGCTTCGACAACCACATCAATAAACAACTGTCGCCCACGTGCGGCCAACTGGCCTTCCAGGGATGTCAGTTCATCAATGGCATCGCGAACCCGGCGCTGCGTTTGCGCGCTGACATTGGCCCGCCGGTTCAATACCCGGTCGACGGTTGCGGTGCCAAGTCCGGCCTGACGGGCAATTTCCTTGATCGGAAAGCGATGGGTCATGGATCCTCCATTGATGTATTTTTGATGGATTCCAAACCTCAACGCAAAGCATTTTCGCAGTAGCCTTCCTGGGTTGGCGGGCGCATGAACGATCCGCCGCTACCCGGAGGAAACAGCGATGACCCCAGTGGAAAAAATGCAGCGCCAAATGGTGAACCGGCATCCAGTTGCGGGCTATTACCGTGAAGCGGACTGCAAAACCGACGATTTGTTAGCTTTGCTGGCACGCGAAACCGTTGCCCGTGATGTTCCCCATGCCAGCGACATCATCAAAAACGTGCCGGTTTATGCGGGCGATAGGCTGCGCGAATTGCAAGGCAACCCGCAGGCCCGCCACGCTGTGATGGCGGAATGGGCACAGGTGATGATGGAGGGGGCCGGGGTTTTGGTTGTTGCCGGGGCCTATGATGATGGGACCGTGATTGATGCTGCGACTGCTGAGTATGCGGGCATTATTGCCGATGAAAAAGCCGCCAATGGTATCGCCGCTGACCATTTTGCCACGGCCGGTGCCAATGACCGGATCTGGAATTCGTTGCAAAAGCTGTGTTTGCGCGCACCCGATGTGTTTGCCCGTTATTTTGGTAACCCGGTTATTGATATGGTATGCGAAGCATGGCTGGGACCAAATTACCAGATGACAGCACAGGTTAATCTGGTGCGACCGGGCGGGCAGGCGCAACAGGCGCATCGTGATTATCATCTGGGGTTTCAAACCGTGGATGAATGCGAAAAATACCCGGCTCATGTGCATCATTTATCGCCGGTATTAACCTTGCAGGGGGCTGTCGCCCATTGCGACATGCCGGTTGAAAGCGGGCCAACATTGCTGTTGCCGTTTTCGCAAAGTTACGCCGAAGGTTATCTTGCGTGGCGACGCCAGGATTTTCGCGATCTGTTTCATGCCCGCCATATTCAGTTACCGTTAAAAAAGGGCGATGCACTGTTTTTTAACCCGGCTTTGTTTCATGCGGCGGGAACCAATTTTAGCGCCGACATTCAACGCATGGCAAATTTGCTTCAGGTATCCTCGGCCTATGGCCGCCCGATGGAGGCCATAGACCGCACTGCGATGTGCAAAGCGCTTTATCCTGTTTTACAGGCCACATTGCAGGCAGGAAATGTGGGGCAAGACGGGTTAAACGCTGCCATCGCTGCCTGTGCCGAGGGATATTCGTTTCCCACCAACCTTGATATTGATCCGCCGGTTGGCGGGCTGGCACCGGAAACGCAAAACCGGCTGTTTCATCGTGCCCTGGCCGAAAATATGACGAGCGCACAGTTCGAAAATGCGTTGAGCGCGCAACAGGCCCGCCAGAAACCCTGATTTCATGGTGTGATATTGACCGGTTGTAAAAGCATGAAAAGGACACGTGGAATGAAACGCCATGAACAAAGCTGTGCTGTCATTATTGGGGGCACACAGGGGCTGGGTTATGCGATTGCCAAACGCCTGATTGCCGAAGGCTGTAGCAAAATGGTGATTGCGGGGCGCAACCGGCATCGCGGCGAAGACGCTGCCAAAAGCCTTGCCTCCCATGCAGGTATTGATGTTGCCTTTGTTGCAACCGATCTTGCCGACCCGGATGCCTGTAAGACCCTGATTGATGACGCGGTATCGCGCATGGGGCGGGTAAATGTTTTGTTAAATGCGGGCGCATCCACCGAACGCGGATCGTTGCGCGATACCACGCCGGGCCAGTTTGATGACATGATGGCGATTAATGCCCGCGGCCCGTTTTTTGCCATGCAGGCCTTTGCCAACCATGCCATTGCCGGTGGTTACGCGGCATCGTGTGTGAATATTCTAAGCATGTCGCAATATTGCGGGCAGTCCTTTTTGGCACCCTATGCCGCATCCAAGGCGGCCCTTGCAACCCTGACCAAAAATGCGGCCCAGGCCCTGCGCCACAAACATTTGCGGTTTAACGGCATTGCGTGCGGCTGGATGGATACACCGGGCGAAGATGCCATTCAGCGCCGCTATCATGGGGCCGGTGATGACTGGCTGACAAAGGCGGAGGCCGAACAACCCTTTGGCAAGCTGGTCAAACCCGATGAAGTTGCCGGGCTGGCAGCGTATCTTTTGGCTGCCGAATCGGGTGTGATGACCGGGGCGATCATTGATTATGATCAGTATGTTTCAGGCGCGTATCCGGAATGAGTGCGTCTTTGGCCTTGATCTGTTTGGCGAACAGATTGGCAGGATGGTTAATTCCCGGGCATGTTTTTGATATTTGCCGAATTTGCATAGATTCTATGCGTAGAAAGCGATAGTTCCCGGCGGTCTTTGCAGGCAAGTTTGAATCGGTTCAGAGATGTTCTGACGGTGCGGTGTTCGCGATCAGCGAGGCACCGCCTTTTTCGTTTTTAGCCGGTTTTGCCGCAATCAGATGGTGTTTGATGTCAAAAGCTGAATTTCGTCAGGGCTTTTTTGCCCGCCTGCCCATTCTTGCACTGGCGATGGCATCGTTTGGCATCGGCACAACCGAGTTCGTGATTATGGGCCTGTTGCCCGATGTTGCCAGTGATCTGGGGGTCAGCATTCCCAGTGCCGGGTTGTTGGTAACGGGTTATGCGCTGGGCGTAACGTTTGGCTCGCCGTTTCTGGCGATTGGTACGGCCAAAATGGAACGTCGGCGGGTTTTGCTGTTTTTGGTATTGTTGTTTCTGGTGGGCAACATCCTGTGCGCCATTGCGCCGAACTATGCCTTCCTGATGGTGGCCCGCGTGATTACCGCATTGGGCCACGGGGCGTTTTTTGGCTTGGGCTCGGTGGTGGCGGCCGGGCTGGTGCCGCCGCACAAACGGGTGCAAGCCGTGGCATTGATGTTTTCCGGGCTGACATTGGCCAATGTTTTGGGCGTGCCGTTTGGTACCGCATTGGGCCAGGCCTTTGGCTGGCGGTCCACCTTTTGGGCGGTGGTGGCCATTGGGGTGGTTGCCTTTGCCGCCCTTTATATTTTTGTGCCGCGTAACATAAAGGCCGAAGGCAGCAGCCTTCTGGCCGAGGCCCGTGCGTTGGGCAAAGTCCAGGTTATTCTGGCAATGTCGTTAAGTGTTTTGGCATCGGCCAGTTTGTTTAGCGTCTTTACTTATATCACCCCGATTCTGACCCAGATTACCGGCGTTTCGGCACAAAATGTGACGCTGGTTCTGTTGCTGTTTGGCGTTGGCTTGACGGTGGGGAACTTCGTTGGGGGCCGATTGGGCGACTGGCGTTTGATGCCTGCCATCATCGTCACCTTCATCGCCCTTGTGCTGGTGTTGATGATGCTGACCGAAACGATTTATCAGGTCTGGCCTGCCATCGTGTCGATCTTTGTGTGGGGCGTGGTGATGTTTGCCCTGGTGTCGCCCTTGCAAATCCGGGTGGTAAACGAGGCCACCGGCGCGCCGAACCTGGCATCCACCCTTAATCAGGGGGCCTTTAACCTTGGCAACGCCGCCGGGGCGTGGCTGGGCGGTTTGGCAATTACGGCCGGTGTCAGCTATGCACAAATTCCGTGGATCGGCGCCATTATTGCGGTTGTCGGGCTGGCGGTTGCTATACTGTCTTATATTCTGGATCGTAAAACAGTGATGGGTGGAGAAACGCCTGTTGGTGCGTAATCATTTCAGGCGCTTGATTTTATAAAAACGGCCCGCCGCCATAATCATAGTGCGCGGGCCGTTTTTTTGTCTGACGCCGACAGGCTAGGGGTGATCAGGCAAATGCAGTTGCCAGGCTGTGCCAATAGGCCCCGATCATATCGCCGTATTGTTCGATGATCAGTTTGATTGAAATGGCGATAGAGACAAACACAAGAAGCGGGCGCACCAGTTTGGCCCCAATTTTCATTACCATGTGCGAGCCAATGGTCGCGCCAATGACTTGCCCCACCGCCATGGTAAGGCCAATTTCCCAAACCACCTCGCCGCCAACAATAAAGGTGGCAAGCGATGCGACGTTGGCAACGAAGTTTAAAACCTTGGTGTGGGCGGTGGCCTTGGTCAAATTGAACCCCAGCAGGGCAACAAAGGCGATGGAAAAAAACGACCCGGTACCGGGGCCAAAAAAGCCGTCATAAAAGCCAATGCCAAAACCCGCAGTAAAGGCAAACAGGGTTTTGCCGATTTTTTGGTGGGCATCAATATCGCTGGCGCGCGGGGAAAACAGAAAATAAAGGGCAATGGCGATCAAAAGCCCCGGCAGCAATGTCATGAGAATGCCGGGATCGATCATCTGGATCAGGGTAGTGCCCAGGACGGACCCAAGCAGGGTCAGAATAATGGCCAGCACCATATCACCGGGATTAACCAGCCCGCGCCGCATGAAATTGATCGAGGCGGAAAAACTGCCGCAGCTGCTTTGCAGTTTGTTGGTAGCCAGCGCCTGGGTCGGGGTAATCCCCGCCCATAACAGGGCGGGGATGCAGATAAGGCCGCCCCCGCCTGCAATGGAGTCGACAAACCCGGCAATCAAAGCCACGGCAAACAGGATCAACAGCAGATCGACGCCAAATTCCATGCGAATGTTCCGATATTTTGTGCGATAGATTGAAAAACGTTGGCAGCATAAGCAGTTCTGCGATTTCTGCCATTTATTCTTTGTCACGATGACAATTCGGGAATTGTTTTTGGTGTGACGTTTGCCAAAACGACCGGGCACGACTAGATATTGCCCTGCCTGATCAGATAACCCGTTACGAGGTCGAAATGCCCGAATTGCCAGAAGTGGAAACAGTTTGCCGGGGCCTTGCCCCGGTTATGGAAGGGCATGTGCTGGCATCGGTTGTTCAGCGCCGACCCAATTTGCGAACGCCGTTTCCCGATGATTTCGTTGGGCGTTTGACCGGACGCCGGATCGACCAGCTTACCCGTCGCGCCAAATATGTTGTCGCCTATCTGGATGATGGACAGGTGTTGTTGATCCATCTGGGTATGTCGGGGCGCATGACGGTGATTGAACCAGGCGCGGGTGTGTTGCCAGATGCAGGCAAACATGACCATGTCGACTTTGTTATGGAAACCGGTGTTTTGGTCCGGTTTAATGACCCCAGGCGTTTTGGTCTGATGGCCCTTTCGCATGTTGATGAATTGGCGACGCATCCGATGCTGGCGGGAATTGGCCCGGAACCGTTGGGGAACCAGTTTAATTCCCACATGCTGGCCGAAGCCCTGGCAAAACGGAAAAGCCCGATCAAAACCACGCTTTTGGATCAACGCCTGGTGGCGGGGCTTGGCAATATATATGTGTGTGAGGCGTTGTTTCGTTCGCGAATTGATCCGTTACGCGCGGCCAACAGCCTGAGCCTGTCGGAAATCGACCTGTTATATCGCGAGATTCGCGACGTTCTGGAAGATGCGATCAAGGCAGGCGGGTCATCGTTGCGCGATCATCGCCAGGCCAATGGTGAATTGGGTTATTTTCAGCATAACTTTCGTATTTATGGTCGCGAAGGCGAACCATGCATTACCCCGGAATGTGATGGCACAGTAGGCCGGCTGGTTCAGGGGGGGCGGTCGACATTTTTTTGTGGCAAATGCCAGCATTAAGACGGGCGGGCGTGCCATACCGCCGGTGATGCAAGATTGCAGGGCATGATTGTGGCCTTAATGATGATTTTGGGCAGGAATGTTGCCTGTTGTCGCTAAAATCGGTAAAACGGTATGTAATTATGGTTTCAGGCGGTGGACCAGCTGGAACGGCAGAAAATCGCAGTTTGAAAAGGATTCCCCATGACGTACGAAAACATCATTGCCGAAGTTAAAGGCAATGTCGGTTTGATCACTCTGAACCGGCCCAAGGCATTGAACGCCCTTTGTGACGCGTTAATTGCCGATCTGGCGGCAGCCCTTGATGATTTCGAATCCGACGAATCGGTTCGGGCCATCGTCATTACCGGGTCGGAAAAGGCCTTTGCTGCAGGGGCCGACATCAAGGAAATGATCGATCGCGATTATATGGATGTCTATAAATCCGATTTTATCACCAAGGGTTGGACCCGGATGGCGGCCTGCCGCAAGCCGACCATTGCCGCTGTTGGCGGGTTCGCACTGGGCGGTGGCTGCGAACTGGCGATGAGCTGCGATATCATGATTGCGGCGGATACAGCCAAATTTGGCCAGCCTGAAATCACGATTGGCACGATCCCCGGTGCCGGTGGTACCCAGCGTTTGACCCGTGCCATTGGCAAGGCCAAAGCGATGGAAATGTGCCTGACCGGGCGCATGATGGATGCCGAGGAAGCCGAGCGTTCCGGGCTTGTGGCCCGCGTTGTGCCTGCCGACTCGCTGATTGATGAAGCAATGAAGCTGGCTGACAAGATCGCATCTTTCTCGGCCCCGGCGGCAATGAAGGTCAAGGAAAGCGTTAATAAGGCGTTTGAGACGACTCTGGCGGAAGGGCTGATGTTTGAGCGCCGCGAATTTCATTCGACCTTTGCCCTGGAAGACCGGGCCGAGGGAATGAAAGCGTTTGGCGAGAAACGTAAACCCGAATTCAAGCACCGCTAGACCTGTTTGAACCGGTGATTCTGACCCTTGAGTCAGAAAGTACCGGAAAACGCGGCTTAGGGCGGTATCGGGGGTTGACGACCCCTTGGGACGGAGCTATAAGCCGCGCTCCGAATTACGTAACATTTTTGTTTTAAGAGACAGGTTCGCAATGGCTCATCATAAATCGGCCAAGAAGCGCATTATCCGTAACGAAGCCCGCGCTGTTGTTAACGGTGCACGTATCAGCCGTATTCGTACCTACGTTAAGCGGGTCGAAGTCGCGCTGCAGGTTGGCGACAAGGATGCCGCTCTGGCTGCTTTGAAAATTGCCGAGCCGGAAATGGCGCGTGGCGCGCAACTGGGTGTTCTTCATAAAAACACCGTTGCTCGCAAAGTATCGCGTTTGACCGCTCGCATCAAAGCGCTCTAATTTTATCCTTCGGGATGGCGAGTCGAAGGCCGCGTTTCTTGCGCGGCCTTTTCGCTGCCGGAATTCCGGAAATTCACCTTTCGTTCTTTGATTGCGAAGGTGGAAAAATCGCGCAATTCCGCGAACGTTTTGAGGCCGAAACCCTTTTAACGTTCTGTTAAAGATCGCCTTGCCTGATGCCTGACGCATCAGTACAGTGTTCCGACTTCGATCGCGATTCCACATCGCGAATAATGAAGAACGAAAAACAAGGGCGCGAGTACGCTTCCATTTTCTTGTAGCAATACAGGCGTGTTGGTCATTTTCGATCAACGCGGCAATGCTTTTTACTGTATTGCGTTGGGAAACTGGCGTCGGGATTTTATGCAACAGCGGGGAAAGGTCTTGAAAGTGCAGCACGCCGTAAGGGGAGCACAGTTTAGCGCCGGTAACTCCGAGGGTAATGCTCCCGGCAGCCAGCAGGCAGCACTGGAAGATCATATTGTGGCAACCTGGAAAAGTGTGCGCGAGAAACTGCGCGGTGAATTTGGGGCAACGGCCTATCGATACTGGCTGGAGCCGGTAGCACTGATCACGGTCGAGGCCGGTGTTGCCCGCCTTGGTGCGCCCAACCGGGCCATGCGTGACTGGGTGTCGCAGCATTATCTGGACCGGATTCAGGCGTTCTGGCATGCCGAAGATCCCAATGTGCACTTTGTCGAGGTGGTGGTGGCAACACCCGAAGGCGCGACAGAGCAAACAGCAGGCCGGGCAGCCCGGCAGGATGAAAGCACACATGCCGCAACCTCGCCGGTGCATAACGAACCGGCACAGGCCAATCCGCGTTATACAGCCGCAAATTATGATGCCCCCGGCGCGCGCAAGGCCCCGTGCCAGCCTGCGCCGGTTTCTGCCGGGCAGCATATGTCGCATCCGCCGGCAGGCCGCGGTGCAATTGGCAGCATGGCCGATGATGGCATCAGCGCAGCCCTTGATCCGCGATATACCTTTGATAACTTTGTGATTGGCAAGCCGAACGAATTTGCCTATGCCGCCGCCCGCCGGTTGGCCGAGGCCGAATCGGTGCCGTTTAATCCGCTGTTTTTGTATGGTGGTGTCGGTTTGGGTAAAACCCACCTGATGCACGCCATCGCATGGCACATTCGCCGTACCCAGCCGCATCGTACCGTTATTTACCTGTCGGCCGAAAAGTTCATGTATCGGTTTATTCGGGCGTTGCGCGATAAAAACACGGTCGATTTCAAGGATCAGTTCCGCTCGGTCGATGTGCTGATGGTCGATGACGTTCAGTTCATTTCGGGCAAGGACTCGACACAGGAAGAGTTTTTCCACACCTTTAATGCGCTGGTTGATCAGGGTCGCCAGATTATTGTTTCGGCTGACAAGTCGCCATCTGATCTTGAAGATATCGAAGAACGCCTGCGCTCGCGTCTCGGGTCGGGTCTGGTGGCGGATATTCATGCGACTACGTACGAATTGCGTTTGGGCATTCTTGAATCGAAAGCCGAACGTCAGCGCGTGGAATTGCCCCAGCGGGTGATGGAATTTCTGGCCCACAAAATTACGGCCAACGTTCGCGAACTGGAAGGCGCATTAAACCGCGTTATTGCCCATTCGCAACTTGTCGGCCGCGAGATCGGGCTGGAGATGGTGCAGGATGTATTGCATGACGTGCTGCGCGCATCTGAACGCCGGGTAACGATTGAAGAAATTCAAAAACGTGTTGCCGAACATTTTAATATCAAGGTTTCCGACATGCATTCGGCGCGTCGCGCGCGGGCAGTTGCCCGGCCACGCCAGGTGGCGATGTATCTTTCAAAGCAGCTGACCACCCATTCCCTGCCCGAGATCGGCCGTAAATTTGGCGGGCGCGACCATACCACCGTGATGCACGCGGTACGCAAGGTGGAAGAATTGCACACCACTGATCCGTCGCTTTCCGAGGATATCGATTTGTTGCGGCGCATGCTGGAAAGCTGATTTCGCGATACAGGGCTGTATTTTATAAAACCGGCGACAGGGCGTTGGCCCCATTGTGTCGCCGGTTTTTATTTTGCACCAAACTTTGATCGTTGTGATGGGCCTTGTTAAGGAAACCGTGTTTTAAACCGGCCGTCGGGCGAAAGTTTTTTGAGAGGCGGGGAAGCGATTTGTGCCCGGTCATGGCGCTGAAAGCCGCAGAAAACCGGGGCTTGTTTTGATGGGGTGAAATTTGGCCGGGCCAATGCAACGACTCCGTTCATTTGCTTGGCTTTTTAGCGTAAAAATCCTTCGATTTTGGGCCTCCCATGTTATAATGCGGCCAACCCAGCCAAAAGGGGTGGGGCTAAGTCGAAAAAATGAATAAAAATCAATTCGTTATATAATTGCAGACAGACGGATAGGACGGGCATGAAGCTGACCATCGAACGCGCGGCTCTGTTAAAATCTCTCACACATGTTCAAAGTGTGGTCGAACGGCGCAATACCATTCCGATTCTGTCCAATATCCTGCTGCGGGCCGAAGAAAATACCTTGTCGCTGACCGCAACCGATATGGACCTTGAGGTAATCGAAACCACCACGGCGGAAGTTTCCGAACCGGGTGCAACGACAACTCCCGCGCATACCCTTTATGAAATTGTGCGCAAATTGCCGGAAGGCTCTCAGGTGCAGATTGCGCTGGAGCCAGGTGCAGGGCGTTTGACCCTGTCGGCGGGCCGGTCGAAATTTAATCTGGCTGTTTTGCCGGTTGATGATTTCCCGGTCATGTCGGGCGGGGATTTGCCGGTCAGCTTTGGTTTGGCTGCGGCCGAATTGCGCGGTCTGATTGATCGGGCTGAATTTGCCATTTCGACGGAAGAAACCCGTTATTACCTGAACGGGATTTATTTTCACGCCGCCGATGCCGAAGGCACGAAAATTTTGCGCGCGGTTGCCACCGACGGCCATCGTCTGGCCCGTGTCGAGGCACCGTTGCCCGATGGTGCTGAAAACATGCCAGGTGTGATTGTGCCGCGTAAAACCGTTGGCGAATTGCGCAAGCTGATCGACGAAACCGGCGAGGCCGTGGATATTGCCTTGTCCGATACCAAAATCCGCTTTGGTTTTGGCAAGGCGGTTCTGACCTCCAAGCTGATCGATGGCACCTTCCCCGATTATGAACGCGTGATCCCGTCGGGTAATGACAAAAGCCTGGATCTGGAATGCAAACCGTTTGCCGACGCGGTTGACCGTGTTTCTGCCATTTCGATTGAAAAATCGCGTGCGGTCAAAGTGGTAATGTCAGGCAACACCCTGACCTTATCAGCCTCCAGCCCGGAACATGGCACGGCGACCGAAGAACTTGAAATCAATTACGATTCCGATGACATCGAAATTGGTTTTAATTCCCGTTACCTTCTCGACATTGCCAAGCAGGTTAAGGGCGATACCCTGAATCTTTTGATGTCTGACGGGCAGTCGCCGACGATCCTGCGCGATACCGACGATTTGTCGGCATTGTATGTTCTGATGCCGATGCGCGTCTGATCTGCGATTTTCCTGTTGTGGCTTTCCTTGCCCATAATCATCTTATGCAAGACGGTGACCCGATGACAAACCGTCTTGCTGTTTCCCGTCTCGATCTTGGCGATTTTCGCTGTTATGCGCGGCTGCGGCTTGATATCGACGCGGGGCCCGTGGTGTTGACCGGCCCGAACGGGGCCGGAAAAACCAACCTGTTGGAGGCGATCTCGCTTTTGGCACCAGGAAGCGGGTTGCGTCGGGCCAAATTGGGTGAAATTGCCCGAAATGTGCCGGCAACCGATGATGGCAGCGTGCGGGCCTGGGCGGTAAGTGCGCAACTTGAAACGCCTGACGGGCAATATCAGGTTGGGTCCGGGCTTGATCCGCAAGCCTTGCGGCAGGGCCGCGAACGCCGGGCGGTGAAAATTGACGGCGAAGCACAGCGCGGGCAGGCATCGTTGGGCCGGGTATGTGCCGCAGTTTGGTTAACGCCGCAAATGGACCGCCTGTTTCTGGATGGACCATCGGCACGGCGGCGGTTTCTGGATCGGCTGGTATACGGGTTGGACCCGGATCATAGCGGCCGTGTTGCCGCTTTTGAACATGGTTTGCGCAGCCGGGCAAAATTGCTTAAGGCCGGCAAAGCCGATGATAAATGGCTAAATGCCATCGAAGATTCGATGGTGCGCCATGGCATTGCCGTTGTGGTTGCACGTGCCGAATTGCTGGATCGTCTGGTTCGGGCGGGTACCATGGCAATTGGTGCTTTTCCGGCAGCACGTTTGGCGCTGGCGGGAGATTTGGAAAACTGGCTGGAACAGTTTCCGGCTGTAGAAGTTGAAGACCGTATGCGTGCTGCCCTGCGTGACGGGCGGGAACGCGATGCGATGTATGGTGGTGCCGCCGTTGGGCCGCAAAGAAGCGACCTGATGGTGTGGCACGAAGCGAAAAATCAGCCCGCCGCACAATGTTCGACGGGCGAACAAAAGGCGCTGTTGCTGTCAATTGTGATGGCAAATACGCGTTTGCAAAGTCGGGCCCGGGGTGCGGGTCCGCTTTTGTTGCTAGACGAAGTGGTTGCCCATCTTGATGCCGAAAGGCGGGGTGACCTGTTTGACGAAATCGTGGCGCTTGGTGTTCAGGCCTGGATGACAGGTACGGACCGGGCGCTTTTTGATGGTCTGATCGGGCGTGCGCAGTTCTTCCGGGTGGAAGATGCCAGCGTGTCGCCCGAGACGATTTGATCCGTGACTGCCGAGGTTGTGACGCTATGACCAACGAAACAGAAGCTCCGATTGCCGCCGGGATTGATCCGCAGGAATACGGCGCCGAATCCATCAAGGTCCTTCGGGGCCTGGAAGCGGTGCGCAAGCGGCCGGGCATGTATATCGGGGATACCGATGACGGAACCGGTCTGCATCACATGATATACGAGGTGGTCGATAACGCCATCGACGAAGCGCTTGCCGGTCATTGCGATACGGTATGGGTGCAGTTGAACGGTGACGGATCGGCGACCATTCGCGACAACGGTCGTGGGATCCCAACCGATATCCATAAGGAAGAAGGTGTTTCTGCCGCCGAGGTCATTATGACCCAGCTTCATGCCGGCGGTAAGTTCGATCAGAATTCCTATAAGGTTTCCGGTGGTCTGCACGGTGTTGGCATTTCGGTGGTGAATGCCCTGTCAACCTTGCTGAAATTGCGCGTCTGGCGTAACGGCAAAGAATTTTACATGGAATTTTCGGGCGGCGACGCTGTCAAGCCGATGGCCATTGTGGGGGATGCCCCGCTGACCGAGGACGGCACGCCGCTGACCGGGACGGAAGTTACCTTCTATCCTGACGCCGAAATTTTCACGATGACCGAATTTAACCTGCCGACCCTTGAGCACCGCCTGCGCGAACTGGCATTTTTGAATTCCGGCGTCATTCTGACATTGCGTGATGAACGCAGCAGTGATCCAACCGAAATTAAATTGCATTATGAAGGTGGTATTCGCGCGTTTGTTGAATATCTGGATCGTTCAAAAACACGTCAGATTGAGGAATGCGTTTCGATTGTGGGTGAAAAAGACGGGATCACCGTTGAAGTTGCCTTGCAGTGGAACGACAGCTATCACGAAACGACGCTGTGCTTTACCAACAACATTCCCCAGCGCGATGGTGGCACTCACATGGCCGGTTTCCGTGCGGCCCTGACGCGTCAGATCAACAGTTATGCCCAGGAAAGCGGAATCGCCAAAAAGGAAAAGGTTGCGCTTTCGGGGGATGATGCCCGCGAAGGTCTGACCTGTGTGGTGTCCGTCAAGGTGCCGGACCCGAAATTCTCGTCGCAGACCAAAGACAAGCTGGTTTCATCTGAAGTGCGCCCGGTTGTTGAAAATGTCGTTAATGACAAATTGTCGCAATGGCTGGAAGAACATCCCCAGGATGCCCGCAAGATTGTCAGCAAGGTTGTCGAGGCCGCAACCGCACGTGAAGCTGCCCGTAAGGCACGCGAACTGACCCGTCGTAAGGGGGCGCTTGATATTTCGTCCCTGCCGGGCAAACTGGCCGACTGCCAGGAACGTGATGCGACCAAAGCCGAATTGTTCATCGTCGAAGGGGACTCCGCAGGCGGGTCGGCCAAGCAGGGCCGCGAACGCGGATTCCAGGCGATTTTGCCATTGCGTGGTAAAATTCTAAACGTTGAACGGGCCCGTTTCGACAAAATGCTGTCGAGCCAGGAAATCGGCACCCTGATTACGGCACTGGGAACCGGCATTGGCCGCGATGATTTCAACATCGAGAAAATCCGTTACCACAAAATCATCATCATGACCGATGCTGACGTCGACGGTGCGCATATTCGAACGTTGCTGTTGACCTTCTTCTATCGTCAGATGCCGGAGATGATCGAACGCGGTTATCTTTACATTGCCCAGCCGCCGCTCTATCGCGCCAAACGGGGTAATTCTGTTCAGTATCTTAAGGGGGACCGCGAGATGGAACAGTACCTGACCGCGCAGGGCACCGAAGATGCCCTTTTGAAACTGGCTAACGGAATGCAGTATGCCGGTGCCGATTTGATCCGCATCGTTGAACTGGCGCGTAAAGCCAAGGGATTTTTGGAGCCATTGTCGCTGAAATTGCCAATTTCGGTGCTGGAGCAAGCAGTTTTGGCGGGTGCGCTTAACCCGGCTTTGCTTGATGACGACCAGAAACGTCTGGAATCGGCGCAAACCCTGGCAACCCATCTTGATACCCTGGCCGAAGATTTCGATCGCGGCTGGAAGGGCGAAGCCCCGCTTGACCAGTTGATGGTGTGGCGAATGTTGCGCGGTGTTGAGGAACGCTATGTCATTGATGCCAATATTTTGCGTTCGGCCGAAAGTCGGGCCCTGGCGGGCCTGATTGGTGAACTGCGTGAAGTGTTTGAAGCTGGTGCCGAATTTGGGGCCAAGGACAAGGTCTGGAAAATTCATGGCCCGGTTGATCTGGTTAATGCGGTGATGGAATATGGCCGTCGTGGCATTTCTGTTCAGCGTTATAAAGGTCTGGGCGAAATGAACCCCGATCAGCTGTGGGAAACGACCCTGGACCCGAATGTACGTTCGCTGTTGCAGGTGAAAGTTGAACATGCCGATGAAGCCGAAGAGGTCTTTTCAACCCTGATGGGCGACATTGTTGAGCCGCGTCGCGAGTTCATCCAGTCCAACGCCTTGAAAGTCGCCAATCTCGACGTTTGATCGGAATTTTCCAACGAAACGATTTCGCAGGCCCGCCATTTTGTGGCGGGCCTGTTTGCATTTAAGGGATGAAACGAACAAATTACGCGGGATGCCGAATTAACCGGTGCGCCTGAAATGCCACCCATAATCCCAGTGTGGCCGCAACACCGCCAATCAGAAAAACCGAGGCATATCCAGAACGGTCAGCAAGCAGGCCGACCACCGGGGCCGTTGCACCATAGGCAAGGTCCTGAAAGGCGGCAAAACCCCCAACAGCTGTTCCACGCAAATGCGGGGGAACCTGTTTGACAACCTCGGATCCCATGGCCGGAAACACCATGGAGCAGCCAATACCGGTGAACAGGGCACCAAGAAAGGCCAGTTCCGGAATGGGGGAAAGCCACAGCAGATATTGCCCCGCAGCTTCGATTGCCAGGGATGCCATCGCGACCGGGGTTCCGCCAATGCGGTCAGGCAGGTGGCCGCAAAACAGCCGTATTGCAACAAAACCGGTGCCAAAACATGTTAGGCCCAGCCCGGCATAGGCCCAGCCACGGCTTAGGAAATAAAGCGAAAAGAATGCCCCCAATGCAGCAAAGCCAATGCCTTGCAGGCCAACAACAAGGCCCGGTCGCCAGATACGGCCAATGATTTTCCAAAAGGATTCACGCGGCCCGGCATGGGGCTGAACGGCGGGAAGCCCGTGAATGACCAAAAGCCCGACCAGGGGCAGAAGGATGCAAACCGCCATAAGCCCGGCAAAACCGGCATAATCAAGCAAGGCCAACCCCAATGGGCCACCAGCAGCAAATGACCCATACATCCCCATACCGACCAGAGCGATGACCTTGCCCGAACGGGCAGGCCCCATAAGGCCAATTGCCCAGCTGACCATGCCGACCATGCCCAGGCTTTCGCCCAGACCCAGCAATAACCGGCCCAGGATTAGCAGAACATAGGCACCGGTAACGGGGAGTTGGGGCAGAGCGGAGACAAGGCAGATCACCCCGGCTCCGGCATAAATAACAAGACCGCGCTGCATACAGATTTTACCGCCCAGCCAGTCGGCACTGGCGCCGGCCCGGCTGCGGGTAACAATGGTGGATAAAAAGGCGATGCCAACGGCAAGGCCGCCAAAACTGTTGTTTAGTCCCATGCCATGAACCACATGGATCGGCACAGTGGGAAGAGACATGGCAACCGAAAGATATGAAAGAAAAAGCGCCCCTGTCAGAACAAGAACATAACGATAGGCAGGGTCGAAGCGGGTGGGTTCTGTAATCACATAAAATACTCCGGTAAAATCGGTTAGAGCTGTTTTTCGAGGAGTACGATGTGAATATGCAAACGCACCCTCACCGAACAGGTTCGGCAGATGCGTTGGGTAACGTTAACGCTTACGGCGAGGGGTGTGTGGCCCACGCAAGAATTTTGCGAGATGGATCGTTCCGGTATTGCCGGTTTTAAAAATGTGGCAGGCTGGCTATTTGACCGAACGCCTAGCCTAGGCGCACGGATAATTCGACGTCGTCGTCAAATGGAATTGACATGTATCCCAGTGCAGAAGAACGCACGATTTCAAGATAATAGGGGCTGTAATCGGCATTATCGGCAATAATAAGCGCGCCGGGTTTAAGGTGTTTTTCTACCAGATCCAGAATTTCGGGATACAGACCCTTGGCCCCGTCGAGCAAAACCAGATCAATGGTTTCGGGCAGGTCGTCAGCCAGGGTTTTTAGTGCATCGCCCTGTCGAATTTCGACAAGGTCGATCAGGTTGGCCATAATGAGGTTTTCCTGCGCACGTTCAACCTTGGAGGGTTCGAACTCGGTCGTGATCAGTTTTCCGCCGCCATTGTCGCGCAGGGCTGCAGCAAGGTGCAGGGTGGAAATGCCAAACGATGTGCCAAATTCAACAATGTTGCGGGCATTGCACGCACGGGCCAGCATATAAAGCAAGCTGCCGGTGGCGCGTGATACGGCAAGGGGCTGGTCTTTTAATCGGGTATATAAATCCAGATATTCGGTTTTGCTGTGCATTAACCGGTTTTGTTCGGCTGATGACAATTCGGCAATGCCCGGGCTTTGCAGGGGGGATGCATTGGCAGCTTCGTTAAATAGCCGGTCAAGTAACGGTGCTAGCGGCGGGCTGGTCAGGGTATTTAAGGGGGTCATTTCGATCTCCGGTTTGGGTCTGGTGCATTCTTGCGCCGCGATAAAAATACGATTAATTATTCGTGTTTCCTATTCGCATTGGCAGGTGCAGTGATGACCGACCCCCGACAGGCGCAGATTTCCTTGCGTCGAAAGCCCAAACAGGCCCGCTCCGCCGACCTGGTCGCGGCGATATTGGAAGCCGCTATTCAGGTTTTGGCCAAAGAAGGGGCGCAGCGTTTTACCACCGCCCGGGTTGCTGAGAAGGCCGGTGTTAGTGTGGGGTCGCTTTATCAGTATTTCCCCAACAAAGCCGCCATCCTGTTTCGGTTGCAAAGCGATGAATGGCAGCAAACCAACGGTTTGCTAGTGGGAATATTAAAGGATCGTACCTTGCCCCCGTCCGATCGCCTGCGGGTGCTGGTTCATGCCTTTGTTCGTTCGGAATGTGAAGAAGCCGACATGCGGGTCGCCCTTCATGACGCCGCACCGCTTTATCGTGACGCGCCCGAAGCCCACATTGCCAAACAAGCAGGCACACAGGCGATACAGGATTTTCTGACCGAAACCCTGCCCGATTGTGACTTTACCACCCGTGAACTGGCCGGTGACTTGATAACAACAACGCTCAGCACAGTGGGAAAGCAGTTTTCGGAAAGCCCGCGAACGGCAGATGAAATGGCGATATATTCCGATGCGATGGCAGATATGCTGTGCGCCTATGTGAACAGTCTGAAATCCGCATGATGCCAAAAATGCTTCGATTGGCGGCAGCGTACTCAAATGTTGCCAATACGTGTCAATACGCAGGATTTGCCAAGGGAATAGCGGGTGCGGCGCGCATTTGCTACTATTTGTTAAGGCATTAGGCGTTTACTCAAAAAAGCAAAATAAACCTGCGATATGAGCGGATTGGGACGTGGACGAAAATAACCAGGTGAAACGAAGTGGCGCAATGGCAGCCCAGGCTGCGTTGCAGGAAATCGAAGAACGCCGTCTGCGTGAAATACGCCGGCGTAAACGACGTATCCGCCTGGCGGCTGCATCGGTAGTTTTGCTGGTGTTAGCCGGTGTTTCAACGGTTGTTACATTGTCAATCCAGACCCAGCTGGATTTCAGCCGCAAGTCCGACCGCAGCCCCGATGTTTTGATTGCAGGATTTGATGGCACGGTAATCAAGAACGTTCAGGGGCATTATAGCCAGGACGTTTCATTAATTACGTTTCCGAAACGGCTTCAAAATGTCTTTGTTGCGGCCACTGATCCCGGTTTTTACCATCATTTTGGGGCAGGTTTAAGCGACATTACCCGCATTGTATCGGGCGATCCTGAACCTGGATCTACCCTGACAATGAAGGTTGCCCGCAGTTTTTTCGAGGTGCCCGATACGGGGACCGTACGTAACCTTGAAGAGTTGCTGGTTGCTTTGTGGCTGGAAGCCCGGTTTGATAAAACCACAATTTTACGATCCTACCTGGAGCGCACCTATGTTGGTTCAGGCATTTTCGGGGTAACGGCTGCATCGCGCATTCTGTTCGGGGTGCAGGCGCAGAATATGAGCCTGCATCAGGCGGCGGTTCTGGCGGCTGCGATGAATGATCCCAGGACCCTGAACCCGTTGCATTTCCCGACGGCATCGGCCCATGCGGCCAATATTGTGCTTCAGGAAATGGCGACACAAAAAATGATCGAGCCTGAACAGGTTTCGGCGTTATCGCGTACTGTGCCACAACTTTCACCGCGCATCAGCGAAGACGATTATTCGCAATATGTGATTGATCAGGTGATGGACGAAGTTGCAATTCGGGTTGGTTATACCAGCAAGGATTTGCGGGTGGTTACCAGCATTGACGCCCGCCTGCAAATGATGGCGCAGGATGCGGTAACAGATATCAGCAATTTGCGCCTGAAACCGCGGGGGGCAGACCAGGCCGCATTGCTGGCGATAAGCCCGGATGGGCGGGTACGCGCGATGGTGGGCGGAACAAGCTATGATCCGATGTCGCAAAACCGGGCATGGACTGTGCGCCATTATCCCGGGCGGATGATTAAAATTCTGCCTTATTATTACGCCCTGAATGAAAACCCGGATCCGGCCCAGTGGGTGCCCGACAGCCGCAAGGAAATTGAGGGGTGGAAACCGGTTAACCCGGACCGTCAATATCGGGGGCAGGTATCGCTGCGCGATGCCTTTGCCCGTGACGTCAACACTGTTCCTGTCGAACTGACCCACAAATTCGGGTTGGGTAATATGCGCGATTTTGCCGCCGATGTTGGCATTGAAAGCCGCCTGTCTGACGATATTCGTACCGTTGTGGGCCTTGACCCGGTGACATTACCCGATATCGCCCGGTTACATGCCCTGTCGTTAAATGGCGGCGTGACACCCAGAATTACGGTGATTAATTCCATTCGTTCCAGCGCCGAAGGGCAGCCTGTTTTATATCAGCGTAAAACAACAGTACGGGAAAAAACCCTAACTGACGAAGCCATGCTGGCAGTTAACAGTATGCTGGCCGGGGTGACTGACCCGCAGGTAAGGCTGGACCGGCCCTTTGTTGGTTTTGGCGCGTTGGCCGGGCGGGGCAGCGATGCCTGGTTTGCGGGGTTTACCGCCGATCTTTATACTGTGGTCTGGGTGGGCAACGATGATAAAAGCCGCGCCCCTGCCATTCGCCCGGATGTTGATGTTGCGTCACTGTGGCGGCTGTTCATGCTTGATGCATCACAGGGATTTTCGATCCGCTCGGTTGCGCGGGGAACAAGCCAGCGACTGGTGGAAGAAGATGGTGTTTCCGACATGTGGAAACGCCATTGGGTTGACCCCAACCCGCCCCTGGCAAACGAACCGTAACAGACAGACAATATGGAATGTCGCGTGCCGGTTTTGAAAAATGCCGGACAATGACGGGGGGCGCCGGGACTGTTTTGTTTGGTTTATTGCGGTGTTTTCATCGTACCGGGTGGCGTGTTGGCGTGTGAGTATTTCGCATGTCGTTGTGTCAGGGTTTAATTGTTCAAATTTTGAACAACCCCTGGATCGTCTGTGTTAAGCTGCGCACGTTTTGAGGGGTATGGGGCATAAACAGGGGATTTAAAAATCTTCAGGACTTTGGCAGGTGATTATGCCGTTTAAGCCGCCCGGTTTCGGCTTTTGGGGCTTGTCTTCATCAGATGCGTGTTATTGCCTGTCTGAGCGTGTTTATAAAACATGGTTTCTTAGGAAAATGATGTTTTATTGATAGCACGGTGCGTAATGGTTTACCTATGCTTGCAAAATGCCAAACAGGCGGATTTTCCCCGTTCTGGATGGTAATTTACGTGCCCATCCCCGTGTTTTTCAGGTTTCGAGGACGATTTTGGCGAAGCGACCCACCCGTAATTCATCTTCGGCACCCAGACGTCGGGCATCGCGTAGCTCTTCGGGCCAGTCGTCTTCGCGTAAACGTCGCCGTGGGGGAAAAAAACGGTCTTTTGGCGCGATCCTGATGTCCTTTGTGCCCCGTCCGATGTTGTTGGCGCAGATCATGATGGTTCTGGCCGTTTGGGCGGTGGTGCTGTGTGGCGGGCTTACGGCGTATTACGGCTATGATTTAACCAGCAAAATTGATTTTGATGTTGCAACCCAGCGCAAGCCGCTGGTGCGTATCATGAGCCTCGACGGGGTAAATCTGGCGAATTACGGAGATCGTTATGGTCACCCGGTTGAGGTCGGTGATCTTCCCGATTATGTCGGTCAGGCTTTTGTCTCGATCGAGGATCGGCGGTTTTATCATCATTTCGGTATCGATCTTATTGGCATAACCCGTGCGCTTGTAACCAATATCTGGCGGGGGCACATTGCCGAGGGCGGCAGCACCATTACCCAGCAGTTGGCAAAGAACCTGTTTTTATCACCCGAGCGCAGTTATGGCCGCAAGGTGGAAGAAGTTTTGTTGTCGCTGTGGCTGGAGGTGAAATTTTCCAAACGGCAAATTCTGTCGCTGTATTTGAACCGTATTTATTTCGGGTCGGGCGTTTACGGGATAGACGCGGCATCACGGCAGTATTTTGGTGTCGATCCTCGACGGTTAACGCTGTATCAGGCGGCTGTGCTGGCCGGGCTGCCCAAGGCGCCCAGCCGCTATAACCCGCTTGTGGCCCCGGCCCAGGCGGCCAAACGTGCCAATCAGGTGATCGATGCAATGCTTGATACCGGCGTGATCAGCAAACAGCAGGCCCGAACCAACCAGTATAAAAGTGTGACAACCGCGAATGTGGCGCGTGGCGGGCCGAATGTGCGCTATTTTACCGACTGGATTTTGGACCGGGTGACCGACTATGTCGGGTATCACGACCAGGATATGGTGGTGTATACGACGCTGGATTCTAACTTACAAAGTTCAGCGGAAGATGCCGTTAACCGGGTGCTTGACAGCAAGGAGGCCGAAAAGCGCAGGGCCGGTCAGGCGGCCCTTGTTGCCATGACGCCGGATGGTTCCGTCCGCGCGATGGTCGGGGGGAAGAACTTTTTTGAAAGCCAGTATAACCGCGTAACACAGGCTAAACGCCAGCCCGGATCGGTGTTTAAACTGTTTGTTTATCTGGCCGCGCTGGAAGATGAAATGCGTGCCGATGACTGGATGCGCGATGAACCCTATAGCGTTAATGGCTGGAGCCCGCGCAACTTTGACCGTCAGCATCATGGTACCATGTCATTGCGTGACGCGGTGGCAACATCGAACAATACCATTGCGGTTGAAGTTGCAATGAAAACCGGCCTGAACAAGGTTATTGATATTGCTCACAAGCTGGGTGTGTCGTCCGACCTGCCAGCCGAACCCAGCCTTGCCCTGGGGACCAGCGAGGTTACATTGCTGGAAATGACATCGGCCTATGCCATCGTGTCAAACGGCGGCTTTAATATTATCCCCCACGCCATCACCAGGATCGTTGGCCAGGATGGCAAGGTTTTGTATGAACGCGAAGGCGGGTATTTAACGCGCGTGTTAAACCCGGTTACCGCTGGTGAAATGAACAATATGCTGGCGGCCGTGATGGCGAAGGGTACGGGGAAAAATGCCCTGCTGGACCGCCCGGCTGCGGGTAAAACCGGTACCACATCGGATTATCGCGATGCCTGGTTTGTTGGTTATACCGCCGATCTGGTGGCCGGTGTGTGGATGGGCAATGATAACGGATCACCGATGGACGAAGTCACAGGGGGTGGTTTACCCGCCCATATGTGGAAATCCTTTATGTTGCATGCCCATCAGGATTTGCCGGTGCGGTCACTGGGCAAGGCGGCCCTGATGCGGGCCATCCGTATGGGCGAGGACGATAGCTGGAAAAAGTTTAATTCCGGCTTTAGCGGCGGGCACAAATAGCCATAGACCTACCGTGATGATAACTTTCCAGCGGCACGTTACATTATTGCCTGTTTTTTAGGGGCAGGATTGTGGCGAATATGTTGATGGCCTGTGCCGGCACATGTATCGAAAAAAGAGGCCGGATGTCGGTTGGCGACAATCCGGCCCAAGGAAGGCATTAACAGTTCCGAAAGGGAGAATCCGGAACCGCTGGAAAGACCTTGATAAGCGCCTTGATCTGGGGTGGACGCGGGGAGGTGTCGTGGATGCAGATCAAGGGGGTGTCACGTTATCAAAGCCGGATCAGGACGGGGTTTTCACCGCCTGATGACCCAACTTCTCCAGGAAAGCCAGGCATTCGTCGAGTTGGGATATCTCGACAAATTCGTTGCGTTTGTGGGCCTGTGTGATCGAGCCGGGGCCGCAAATGATGGACGGAATATTGCCCTGCTTCTCAAAGATCCCGCCTTCGGACCCGTAGGAAACCTTGCCGGAAACTTCGCCGATGATGTTACGGACAAAGGCAAAACTTTCGGCATCGGTGCAATCGCCCATGCCCGGATAATGAAAGATTTCTTCCCATTCAAAGCCGGTATCGGCTTCGCGGGCTTTCATTTCGGTTTCAAGCGTTTCCGTCACACGGGCCTTGATCTGTTCAATTACGCTGGCGGCATCGTGGTCGGGCAGGTGGCGAATTTCAAAGGTAAATTCGCAACTGTCCGGTGTCACGTTGGTGGCGGTACCGCCCGAAATGGTGGTGGTCAGCATCGTGCTGTGCGGCACGGTAAAATCGGGGTCAAACGGGCCATTGGTTTCAAATTCGCGGGCAACATCGGAAATAAGGGCAATGGCGCGCGCAGCATATTCAATGGCATTGACGTGATGGGGCGCAAAGGATGAATGCCCGGCGGTCCCTGTAACGGTCACACGCATGGAATATTTGCCCTTTTGGCCGTTAATCACCTTCATTTCTGTCGGTTCGCCAATAACAGCCAGGCGCGGCGGATGATCAATTTTTGCCAGATGATCCACCATGCTGCCAACACCAAGGCACCCCACTTCTTCATCGTAAGACAGGCACAAATGAAACGGGATCGCCAGATCCTGTTTGACGAGTTCCGGGATTAGCGCCAACGCGCAGGCGGCAAAGCCTTTCATGTCGGCAGTACCACGGCCAAACAGTTTGCCGTCGCGTTCGGTCATGTCAAAGGCGGGGCTGACCCATCCTTTTTCAAGGGCCGGGACAACGTCGGTATGGCCTGACAAAACAATGCCGGGCACGTCTTTGGGGCCGATGGTGGCCAGCAAATTGGCCTTCTCACCGGTTTCATCATAAAACAGCGTGGTTTCAATGTCGTATTGGGCAAGGTAATCCTGCACATAACGAATGAGACCGAGATTCGAGTTCTTGCTGGTCGTGTCGAACGCCACCAGCTTGCCCAGAATATCAATGGCAAGGTGCAGGCGGGACATGTTTGTCTGGGTCATTTTTTTTCAGCTTCTCGTGTCTCGAATTAATTGGCGGCGCGCACGTTGCTGCGCCATTTTTGCCATTCGCGGCGAATGGTTAAGGCCACGAACAGAATGGTCAGGGCAAAGAAGCCCCAGGAAATCCATGACTGGAAGAAAACACCAAGGTCACCGCGCGAAATCGCCAGCGAGCGGCGCATATTGTCTTCAAACATTGGGCCAAGGATAAAGGCGATCAGGAACGGGGCGGCAGGGATGTTCAGCACCATCATGATAAAGCCGACAATCCCCATGACCAGCAGCACGGCCACGTCAAACGGGCTGGATGCCACCGAATAGATGCCGAATACGCACAGAATAACGATGCAGGGCAGCAGCAATTGCTGCGGAATGCGCGAGATTTTGGCAAAGCCGCTGGCGGTCAGTTTACCGGCAACAAACAAGAAGACCGAACTAAACAGCATGCCAATAAACAGCGAATAAACTTCGCCGATATTGTTCTGGAATAACAGGGGGCCGGGGGTCAGGCCGTGGATCATGAAAGCACCCAGCATCACACCGGTAATCACGTCACCCGGAACGCCAAGGGCCAGAAGCGGGATCATGGTCGCCCCGCAGCAGCCGTTATTGGCCGATTCAGATGCAGCAATGCCTTCAAGTTCGCCTTCGCCAAACCGGTCGCCATTTTTCGAGGTGCGCCGCGCTTCGCTATAGGAAAAGAACGCCGCAGTGGAGGGGCCAATACCGGGAATGGCCCCCAGAATAACGCCGATAAAGCTGCCCCGGATGATGGATTTCAGGCTACCGCGAAATTCCTTCATGGTCAGGCGGTTATCGCCCAGTTTCATGGCCTGGGTGTTTTCCTCGGGGCGGAAAACGGCAAGTTTCAGCATTTCGGGCAGGGCAAACAGACCGATCAGAACCGGCACAACGCCAAGGCCGCTTTTCATATCTTCGGTCATGGCGAAACGGAAGGACCCGTACATATCTTCGCCAACGGTTGCCAGCAACAGGCCAAGGCAGGCCGCAACAATGCCCAGCAGCAGCGAACGCCCGGAAATACTGGCGACAATGGTTAGCGAGAACGCCATCAGCATAAAATATTCCGGCGGGCCAACACGCAGGGCAAAAATCGCCAGCGGGGCGGCCAGAAAGATTAGCGAGATGTTGGAAATGAAGTCGCCAATACAGCTTGAAACCAGCGCCATATTCAGCGCCTTGCCGCCTTTTCCTTCACGGGCCAGCGGGTAACCGTCCAGCACGGTACAGGCCGCCGATGCAGTGCCTGGCGTTTTGATAAGGATGGCCGAAATCGAGCCGCCATAGGTGGACCCTTTATAGAGGGCAACCAACAGCAAAAGGCTGGTGACGGGCGGCATATAAAAGGTAAAGGGCAGGGCCAGCGTTACGGCCATTGTGCCGGTCATGCCGGGGATTGCACCAATAATGACTCCACCCCAGATCCCGGCAGCCATAACGATAAAATTGGGCAGGGTTGCGACAGCGGCAAAGGCGCCAAGCAATTCATTCCACATGGTGTTTTCTCGTCAGATCAAATGCAGCAGACGGGCAAGGGAAAACCATTTGCCGTGCGGGAAGGGGGTGTGGGTGATTTCGGTGAAAACCACATACAGAAAAATCGGAAAAATAATACTCAGCCCGATCATCCATGCCTTGCGCGAAAAATCGCCGGTCATGATGAAAAGGAAGGCCAGCAACACGATGGTTGCGGTCAGAAAACCGATTTTCGGCATCAGATAAACAAAGGCGGTAAAGCCAATGATCATGCAGATGAAACGATAGACAAAAATACGGTTGGCATACAGATAGGCACCAATCGATGTAATCTGGTCGCTGGAGCGGCGGCGCATTTTCGGCACCGCCAGACCCAGGGCCAACACCCCCATAACAAGGCCGACCCAGCCAATAACGCGGGGCCACATGTCAGGGGGTGGGGCAAACCCCGGAATAAAGGACGGAACCCGAACATAAACCGGGATCAGAACAAACAGAACAAGGGCAAAAAATGCCGTTGCTACCAGTCCGGTGTAAAAATCGCGGTTGGGGATCATGGTTCCGCCTCGCATCCTAAAAACGGGGTAAAATTTTACTGGATATAGCCAAATTTCTTGGCCAGACCATGATACAGGTTGAACTGCGATTCGACATAGGCTGACGGATCTTCATCACCGATAACCGAGATGGAGCCGCGTTTTGCCGCCAGATCAAGCCACTGTTCGTTGGTCGCAACCTTGCCCAGAATGTCTTTCCATTTGGCAACAACATCTTCCGGCAGGCCCTTCGGCGCGTACAGGCCGCTCCAGCCGCCAACCTGTGCGGCGGTGGCATAACCCAGTTCCTTTGCGGTAGGAACGTCGGGCAGGTCAGCCATACGTTTCGGGGCATAAACCATCAGCGGGCGCATTTTGCCGGCCTGGATGTGGGGCATCAGCGAACCGGCCGAAATGGCCAGGAAGTCAACATGGCCACCCAAAAGGGCCGCTGCCAATGCTCCGCCGCCTTTATAGGGCACCAGGGTCGATGCGCTTAACGGGTCAAGACCGGCATCAGAAAGCAGTGCCTGAACCGAAAAACCGTCAATCGCGGTCGGGCCGGATGCAGCATAGGTGGTTGCACCATTGCTTTCCTTGATTTTGGCAAGCAGGTCATCAACCGTTTTGATGTCGGATTCGGCATTAACAGCCAAAATCATCGGGGTTGCTTCGAGAATGCCAAGGAAAGTGTAATCGTTCCAGGCAACCGGGCTGTCGGTATAAACAGCGGGGTAAAGTGCCATGCCAACGCGCGACAACAACAGGGTGTAACCGTCCGGGTCGGATTCGGTGACGAAACGTGCGCCGTTCATGCCGCCATTACCGGTTTTATTCACAACAATGACCGGCTGTTCGTTGGTGTAGTTGCGCGCAGTTTCTGCAAGCGCACGACCAGCAAGGTCAGAGGCGCCGCCAGCGCCATAAGGAACAACAAGAGTAATGGCTTTTTCCGGGTAGGAATCAGCTTGTGCTGCGGACGTGAATGCCGTTGCGGCCGCAAGGGCTGCAACACCCAGTGCAGCTTTCTTCAGATGATGAAACATTTTCATGTCTCCCTGGAGGTGGTGGCGTTATTGCCAAGTGATGCTTTTTGTTTTGTGTCTCAAACATGGCAAACTATAACTATTGAAGCAAAAAATTAATTTCAGTATTACTTATGTAAATACTGAAACCTATGCAGAGGGGGTGGCATGAATTTGCGTGAACTGGAAAGTTTTAATGCTTTCATGACCTATGGCACCGTCAGCAAAGCGGCCGAGGCGATGAATATCAGCCAGCCAATGGTTAGCCGGATGTTGGCGAACCTTGAAAAATCGGTGGGATTTGCGTTGTTTATCCGTAAACGCAACCAACTGGTTGCAACCGAGGAAGCCGTCCAGTTCCATCACACGGTATTGCGCACCCTGAACGGTTTTCGCGACCTTGAAAGCAGTGCGCGGGCCATTGCCAACCAGCAGCTTGGCAGCATTCGCATTGCCGCCCAGCCGATATATGTTGATACCTATCTTTTGGATGTTATCGCCAAATTCAAGGCGTTACACCCTAACGTGTCGGTCAGCATCACCGATTCCGGGATGGAAGGCATACTGGAAATGGTGACATCGCGAAATTGCGACCTGGGTATTGGCATTACGCTGGACCTGATGGACCGTGATGTGGCGATGATGCGCCTGGCCAAATGTCGCGCTGTTTGCCTGATGCCGCGCGATCATCGCCTTGCCGGGTTTGAAACCATTGATATTGATTTGCTGCGCGGCGAAAAATTTATCGAGCTTAGCAACGGCAGTCCGCTGCGTACCAAGGTTGATTATATTTTTCAAATTGCCGGGCGCTTGCGCCATATCGCGGTCGAGGCACGCACGGTGCGCACCATTTCCCGGCTGGTAGAACGTAATGTCGGTATCGCGATCAGCGATCCGTTTGCCGCCTTGCTGGTCGATCAGGACCGGGTGGTGGCGCGCCCCCTGACCCCGGAAATTTCGTGGGATGTGGCGGTGTTTCATGCCAACCGCGAATTGTCAAACGTGCAGCGTAGTTTTTTGGCGTTTTTGCGCGACGAATTGCCGCATCTGCGCGATGCGGGATGTGTGCTTTAACCACGTCAGTATTGGGTTTCATGCCTTTTGGTCAAAGGCCAGCTTGGCGGCAAGTGTCAGAAAAACGCAGCCGGTAAAAACCTGAAATGCACGGGCGATGCGGGCCGAACGCGCCAAAAACTGCCCCAGCTTTCCGGCAAAGCCACCAACCAGACAGTTAATGATGGTGCCGCCGATATTCAGGATAACCCCCAAAAGCAGGAATTGCAGCAATACCGATCCGCGTGCGGGATCGACGAATTGCGGTAAAAACGCCAGCACAAAAACAATGATCTTCGGGTTGAGCAAATTAACCACAATGCCGTCGCGCCACGCCCGAATGGCCGATCCTTTGCGGGTTTCGGCGGCCTTTAATGTATCGTTTCGGTTTCTAAATGCCTGGAATGCCAGCCACACCAGATAGGAAATGCCGGCCCAGCGCAGCATTTGAAAGGCAACCGGATGGGCCGCAAGCAAAGCCGCCAGCCCCAATCCAGCCAGCAATGTATGTACAAGCGCCCCTGTCGAAATGCCAAAACTTGCCGCCAGCCCCGCCCGTGGCCCCGATTTAATGCCTTGCCCCAAACAAAACAGCATGTCGTTGCCCGGCGTCATATTAAGGGCAAGGGCCGTTGGGATAAAAACCAGCAATGTTTCAAACGGAATGAGCACGGTCTGTCCTTAAATTTGGCCGAGGGATACCGGGTGGGTGATTTTTATAAAAGCAACAGCCTGTCAAAATGCCGCAGGTATAGAAATTTGCCAAGCCGGGGGTTGATTACTCGCCCGCACCAAACCGGTGTAGCCCTGAACCGTTGCGTTTTAACCAGTGTTGCTGTTTGGCCGAGGCCCCGTAAAGGTCGTCAACCACCTTCCAGAAACGTGGGCTGTGGTTAAGTTCCTGTAAATGGGCCACTTCGTGGGCAACGACATAATCCAGCACATCTTCGGGGGCTAAAATCAGCCGCCAGCTAAAGGATAAATTACCCCCCGACGAGCAACTGCCCCAGCGCGTGCGGGTATCCTTGATCGAAATGCGGTTGATTTTTTTGCCAATTTCTTCGGCATAGGCATGGGCGCGCGGGGCTATTTCCAGTTTGGCCTGTTTTTTTAACCAGTCAGCGACTCGTCGGTTGCTGTGTTCGATGGCACCCGAAACCCAGATGACGCCCGATTCCGCCCAAACCCCGCGTTTGGCCTCGGGCACGGCGCGAATGGCATGTTCATTGCCCAAAAACGGCACCCATGCGCCGGGGACAAACAAAACCCGGTCGGGCAGGCGCGACAGGTGCGCTTCGATCCAGTCTATATGCTGGCGCAGCATCGAAAGGGCGGTTTTACGCGAAATACCGTTGGGAACGACGACTTCCACGCCATCAAACCCCGGATCGATCCGCAATTTAAGCCGCGACGCGCGCGCACTGATGCGCAGGCGCACGGGCACAGGCCCCAAACGCGGCAGGTCAATTTCGGTTTCTTCGATGTTATTTGCCATATTGGTGTGGATAATCGCCGAATCTGTTAAAAAAGCACGCCAAATTTACGCGTTTTTACCGGTAGGTGCATCTTGGCCCTTGCCCGTCACATGGGTTTTCCTATACTCCGCGCGCAAGGTTCAGGGTCCAGACCTGTTAATATGGGTACACTGGCAACTGTCATGGTCGCGAAATACAAGAAAAAGCCCGCAGAGCGGGCGCACCCCCGGTCAAGGGATTTGACGCAGGAGGTCGCGACCATAACAGGTGTCCTTCGGATCGATCAGATTTGTACGGGCTGTTTTGTCGCAAAATCTTGAAAGATGTATATCTTCCGGCGATTTTGCTTCGCGCATCCATACAAATCTGATTGACCAGTGTGCTTATATTAACAGGTCTGGACCCTTGGTCCAGATTGGTGAATGTTTCGTTTGGGTTCCCGTGATGACACGGGATGACGGCGAAACCACGCTGCCCCGGCATAACATCGGAAGAAGAAAGGCGTCACAGCATGAGCAATCCGGTTAAAAAGGTGGTGCTTGCCTATTCGGGCGGGCTGGATACCTCCATTATCCTGAAATGGCTGCGCGAAGAATATAATTGCGAAGTCGTTACGTTTACCGCCGACCTCGGCCAGGGCGAGGAACTGGAACCTGCCCGCAAAAAAGCCGAAATGTTTGGCGTAAAAGAAATTTTCATCGAGGATCTGCGCGAAGAATTCGTACGTGATTATGTGTTCCCGATGTTCCGCGCCAACGCCCATTACGAAGGTGTTTACCTGCTGGGCACCTCGATCGCACGGCCGCTGATTGCCAAACGCCAGATCGAGATCGCTGAAATGGTCGGGGCCGATGCCGTTTCGCACGGTGCGACCGGTAAAGGTAACGACCAGGTTCGTTTCGAGCTGGGCTATTACGCGCTGAAGCCCGACGTCAAGGTGATTGCCCCGTGGCGTGAGTGGGATCTGAATTCACGCACCATGTTGCTTGATTTCGCCAAAAAGCATCAGATTCCGATTTCGGCTGACAAAGCGGGCGGCGATGAACCCCCCTATTCAACCGATGCCAACCTTCTGCATATTTCCTATGAAGGCAAGGCACTGGAAGACCCGTGGGGCAAGCCGGACGAAAACATGTTCGTGCGCACCGTATCGCCGCAAAACGCGCCCGATGCGATCACCACGATTGAAATCGAATTTGAACAGGGCGACCCGGTTGCCATTAACGGCGAACGTATGAGCCCGGCCACCTTGTTGACCGCGTTAAACGACGTTGCCGGTAAAAACGGTATCGGTCGTCTTGATCTGGTGGAAAACCGTTATGTTGGCATGAAATCGCGCGGCGTTTACGAAACCCCGGGCGGCACCATTCTGGCAACCGCGCATCGCGCAATGGAATCAATCACGCTGGACCGTAATGCAGGCCACCTTAAAGACGAACTGATGCCGCGTTACGCCGAAATGATCTATAACGGCTATTGGTGGTCGCCGGAACGTCAGGCCCTTCAGCGCCTGATCGACGATACCCAGAAAACGGTTAATGGCGTTGTTCGCCTTGATTTGTACAAAGGCAACGTCACCGTGACCGGTCGTAAATCGCCTAATTCGATTTACTCCGAAGCCCACGTGACCTTTGAAGCCGACACCGTTTACAACCAGCGCGATGCCGAAGGCTTTATCAAGCTGAACGCCCTGCGTTTGCGTCTTGGTTTTGATCGTAACAGCGTTAAATAATCGCTGCTGGCGACAGGAACCGACTATTTGGAACGAGGGGTGTCTGGCACCCCTCGTTCTGTTTTAAGGACCCGGACACACGCGATGCAAAGATACAAATGTACTGTCGAATATGATGGTCGCCCCTATCATGGCTGGCAGTATCAGGATGAAGTCATTTCGGTTCAGCAAGTGTTTGAAGCAGCACTTGAAAAGCTGGTGAAAACATTTGTTCGCGTTCATGTGTCGGGGCGGACCGATGCCGGGGTTCATGCGCTGGGCCAGGTGGTGCATTTTGATCTGGAAAAGGTTTATTCCGCCGAAGCGGTGATGAACGCCCTGAACCATTATTTGCAACCTGCCCCTGTGGCCGTGATCAGTGCCGAAATGGTCGATCAGGATTTTCACGCTCGGTTCGGGTCGAAAAAACGCTATTACATGTATCGGATTATTAACCGTCGGCCCCCATTGACCTTTGAAGCAGGGCTGGCATGGGGGGTTTATAAGCCGCTTGATATTTCCGCCATGAATGAAGCCGCCCAACATCTGGTTGGCACCTACGATTTTACCAGTTTTCGCGCCACCGAATGCCAGGCCAAAAGCCCGATAAAAACGCTGGAGCGATTGGAGGTGGTGGCATGTGCGGATAAAGAGGTGCGCATTTATGCCGAAAGCCGGTCCTTTTTGCATCATCAGGTACGCAATATGGTGGGGACCCTTGTGCTTGTGGGCAAGGGAAGCTGGCAACCCGTTGATGTGAAGAAGGCTCTGGAGGCCAAACGTCGAAGTGCGGGTGGTCCAACAGCCCCGGCAGACGGTCTGTATTTTGTTCGGGTGGAATATTAGGCATTCGCCGTAAGCCGGGTTTTACCACCGGACCAGGCAGTTTTTCTGTGGAACCCCTCTAATTTAGAATGGTAATTATTTGAAAAATGGCAATTTTTCGGAAGTTTCTTCTTTTGCGTGTGTGAAATTTTTTCCTTCTCCTGTATTGTGATGCATCTGCCTGATCCCAATAGGTAAAAGAGCCCCGGCAATCTTTTCGTCATTCTTCGAGCAGGTTTCCGTAAAGGGGGGCAAGAATGGGAGAGACCTCTGAGATGAAAAATAGCATTGTCTTTAAAGTCACTGCGGCGTCGGTAGTGATTCTGATTGTGGGGATTATGCTGCTGGGGGGCGTCATCATGCAGCGCGTCCAGCAACAGGTTAGCGATACCAGCCTTCAATCACAGAAATTGAACCTGCGTGTCGCGGCAATGATCTTTCAGAACGAAAGTCCGGACCTTAAGGTTACCATTGATAAATCTGGCGAGACAACGCGGCTGGTGATGCCCGAAATTCCCGATTTGTCTTCCCACGCCATGATCGACAAAATCGGAACCGCAACCGGTGAAACGGCAACCGTGTTTCAGTGGGTTCCCGACAAGAAAGACTTCATTCGTGTTTCCACCAACATCATCAAGCCGGATGGCACGCGCGCCGTTGGCACGTTTCTGGGAAATGGCAGTGCGGCCTATCAGCCTGTAACGTCGGGTAAAACCTTTCGGGGGGAAGCCCTGATTCTGGGCAAGGAATATGTCACCCAGTATACGCCGATCTTTAATACCGCCGGTGCCGTGCAGGGTATTTTGTATGTTGGTATTACAAAGGCCAAAGTAGCAGCGGTATCGGGTTCTATTGGCATGCGAATTGTGATTTCCGGCATTATTGTTGCCGTGATCGCGGCGATTTTGCTGACCATTTTGCTGCGCCGCCAGTTGGGGCCATTTCATGAACTGGGCGAAACGATCGAACAGTTTGTCGGGCGCGATTTTTCAGCCGAAGTGCCCCATACTGATCGTGGGGACGAAGTTGGCGTGATCGCCAAGGGGCTGTTGCGTTGGCGCGAAGCAGCCCAGCGAATTGGGGAGGCCGAAGATGCCAAACTGGTTGCCGAACGCAAGGCATCCGCCGAACGCCGTGACCAGCGCAATGTGCTGGCGACCGAACTTGATGCATCTGTAGGTGAAATTATTACATCGGTGCGCCAGGCAACAGAAGGCATGGTGCGATCTGCCCGGCAAATGAGTCAATCGGCCAATCATTCGATTGAACAAAGCCGGAATGTCAGCAATGCCGCCACGGATGCCGCGCGTAATGTCCAAACGGTGGCAGCAGCAACCGAAGAGCTTTCTGCGTCGATCAATAATATTGGCGGGCAGGTTGAAGACTCGACCTCGATTGCGACAACAGCCGTAGATGAAGCCTCGCGGGCCAATGAAATGGTTAGCGGCCTTGCCGTTGCCGCCGAGCGGATTGGCGAAGTGGTCAGCCTGATTAATGAGATTGCTGCCCAGACCAACCTTTTGGCCCTGAATGCCACGATTGAAGCCGCCCGTGCGGGTGAAGCGGGCAAGGGTTTTGCTGTGGTGGCACAGGAAGTTAAGAACCTTGCCAATCAGACTGCCAAGGCAACCGATGAAATTGCCCAGCAGATTGGCTCGATCCAAAGTGAAACCCGCCTGACGGTTGAAGCGATTGAAAAGGTCACCCGGACCATTGCCTCGATCAGTGGCATTACCGGCGGCATTTCAACTGCCGTGGCCGAACAGAACACCGCGGTCAATGAAATTGCATCCAGTGCGCAAAGCGCGTCTATCGGATCAACCGAAGTGGTTGAAACGATTGATGCTGTTTTACATGCCGCCAGCGACGGTGGCACAGCCGCAAGTGAACTGGAACATTCGATGTCCGATCTTTCGGTACGGATTGAAACCCTGCAAACCAAAGTTGGTGAGTTTTTGGAACGTTTGCGCGCAGAATAGAATTACCGGACTGCGAATGGCAAAAAGCTGGCAATGGAAACGTTGCCAGCTTTTTGTGCGCCAGTTCACTGTGTAACGGGGGCAAAGTGGCATTGGCGAAGACGCCGTCAAATAAGGGTTGTGGTTACTGTGGTGCGGTCCTATTCCTTTGTTGGCTTTCGCCGTAAACATTTCAGGGAATACCCAAATGCCCTTCGATTTTCCGATTTTTGCTGGCGTTGTTGCTGTGCTGGCAGTCTTTATTATTCTGCAAAGTGTGAAGATTGTCCCGCAGGGGTATCAATACACACTGGAACGGTTTGGCCGTTTTACCCGGAGCCTTAGGCCGGGGCTGCATATCATTGTACCGCTGATCGACCGGATCGGCCGTAAAATGAACATGATGGAAAGCGTGCTGGATGTGCCATCGCAGGAAGTGATTACGTCGGATAACGCGATGGTCACGGTTGACGGTGTGGTCTTTTACCAGGTGATTGACGCAGCCCGTGCCGCCTATGAGGTTAACCGTCTGGAAGTGGCGATCCTGAACCTGTCCATGACCAATGTGCGCACCGTGGTTGGCTCGATGGATCTGGACCAGCTGTTATCCCAGCGCGATCAGATTAATGAACGGCTGCTTTCCGTGGTCGATAGCGCGACTGACCCGTGGGGCCTTAAAATTACCCGTGTGGAAATTAAGGACATTACCCCGCCGCGTGACCTGGTGGACTCGATGGGCCGTCAGATGAAGGCCGAACGTGAAAAACGTGCGCAAATCCTTGAAGCGCAAGGTTCACGCGAAGCCGCAATTTTGCGGGCTGAAGGCGAAAAACAGTCCAAAATTCTGGAAGCTGAAGGTCGCCGTGAAGCTGCCTTTCGCGATGCTGAAGCCCGCGAACGTGCCGCCCAGGCCGAAGCCGAAGCCACAATGGTGGTGTCCAAGGCGATTGCCGACGGTGACATTAACGCGATCAATTACTTTGTTGCCCAGAAATATGTTGAATCGTTGTCGCAAATTGCTTCAAGCCCCAACAGCAAACTGGTGTTTATGCCCCTTGATGCGTCGGGTGTTGTCGGTTCCATTGGCGGCGTTACCGAACTGATCCGCAATCTGGGCGGGGATGGCGGTGCTGCCGGCGCAACTGGTGCCTCAAATGCCCGGCCTGGCCCGTGGGGTGGTAAATAACGGTTCTGTTCACTGCTTTTGAGTGGTGATTGCCAATATCGGGGCATCAGGCGGTTTGTTGCGTCATGATGCCCCCATTATCGTCATTGCGTTAACCATGAAAGGCCAATCAAGGTGGATTTTCTGATATCGGCGGGGGTGACGTATTGGCACTGGTGGAGTTTGGCCGCCATTTTGCTAGTGCTTGAAGTGATGGCACCGGGGGTATTCTTTTTATGGGTGGCGTTTGCCGCGGCTCTCACCGGTATTGCCAAACTTCTGTTTGGCGGCATGAGCCTGGAAATCCAGTTGCTGGTTTTTGCCATTTGCGGGGTGGTTGCGACCTTTGCCGGGCGGCGCTGGGTCATGCGCCGTATCAACGCCAAAGGCGATGACGACAACGCCGAATCACCGGGTTTAAACCAGCGAGAACAGCAATTTCGCGGCCGGATCATTACCCTGCCCCATGATATGACCGACGGCGAAACCCGCGTGGTGCTGGATGGCACCACATGGCGGTTATATGTCGGCCAATTGTTAAAGGCAGGCGATCAGGTGCGGATAACCGCAATTAAAGGCACGGTTTTGCAGGGTGAAGCGGTTTCGCGGTAATTTTGCGACCGCTATTGTCCATCCTTATCCAAACAGCCAATGCCACAAAAACGGAACTGTCAGGGCCGTGGCGATGGTGTTTAACCCCATCGATAACCCCGAAAATGCCCCTGCGGTTTGGTTGACCTGAAAGGCACGTGCGGTGCCAATACCGTGGGCGCCCACCCCCATGGCAAAACCACGGGCGCGCCAGTCGGTTAAGCCGACAAGGTTCATTACAGCGGGGCCAAGTGTGGCGCCGACAATGCCGGTCACAATCACACATACTGCGGTAAGCGCGGGAACGCCGCCAATTTCCTTGGCAATGCCCATGGCCACCGGGGTTGTAACCGATTTTGGCGCCAACGATGCCAGTGTTTCCATACTGGCACCCAGCATATGGGCGATGGCAACGGTGCTGGCTGTGGCCATTAACGACCCGAACAGTACGCCAAAGATAATCACCGGCAGGGCGCGTTTTAATGTTTCCATCTGGCGAAACAGCGGCACGGCAAGGGCCACGGTGGCCGGGCCAAGCAGGAAGTGAACAAACTGTGCGCCGTCAAAATACACCGAATAGGGTGTGCCGGTGAAATGCAGGATGGCGGCAATAATGGCGATGGCGATGACCACCGGGTTGCAAACCGGGTTACGGTCGCTTTTTTGATACAGCCAGAAACCGATGGCATAGGCAACCAGTGTAATCGTCAGCCCGGTTAGCGGTTTGGTCGAAAGATAAACCCACAATTGTGTCAGATCAGCCGGTTCCATTATTTGGCCCCTTCATTTTGCGTATCGGGCGATGCCGGGGCTCTGGGCAGTAATTTTGACATCAAAAATGCGGTGGCCGCGATGGTTAGCAAGGTGGAAATCACCAGCGACGCCACAATCGGCAGCCAGTCGCTTTTTAAACGGTCTATCTGGGTGATAACGCCAACACCGGCGGGCACAAATAACAACGAAAAATGCATCAGCAAATTATCGGCCGCATCGGTCAGTTCCCTGGGCGGTTTGCGTTTGATCAGCAGGCCAATAAACAGCAGTCCCAGGCCAATTACCGGGCCGGGTACCGGCAGGCTGAACAGTTCGGATATGACTTCGCCAAAAAGCTGGCAAACAAGGATCAGGGCAAATGCGGCAATCATCTTTGGCCTCCCGATATTTCGTTTATTGTGATCGTGGTCACGTTTTTCAATTTCTTACTGTGACATACCCTGCTTTGCTGCCGATAACTTTTATTAATAATGAAAAACGCCCGTGCATTTTTGGCACAGGCGTTGGTAACGCGCTAAATCTGTTTCTGTTTCCAAGGCAGCTTATAAAATTGCCAGCACATCTTCGGGCGGGCGGCCAAGGGCGGCTTTGTCGCCATTAACAACAATGGGCCGTTCAATCGCGCGCGGATGGGCCACCAATGCGGCGATCAGATCGGCGCCGGTTAAGTCGGCAATGCCTTCTTCGCGGGCTTCTTTTTTGCGCATAATCTGCTCTGGTTCCTTACCCAGCTTTGACAGAATATCGCTAAGTTCGGCTATACCGGGCGGGTTGGACAGATAATCAACCACGGTGGGCGTAATGCCTTTTTCCTCGATCAGGGCCAGTGTCTGGCGCGATTTGGTGCAGCGCGGGTTATGGTAAATGGTGACGGTCATGCTCGGTTCCTGTCATCAGGGGATGATGCGGTGAAGGGACATCTCAAATATCATGCCCGGTTAAAGGCCATCAATAATTTGCAAAAGGTTTTCAAGGTCCCCGGTGTCGCTATCAATGATGCGGGTGGCGATATCATATGAAAACCCTTGCCGGGCAAGGGCTGCCAGATCCTTGTCGTGTTTTTCTTCGCGCTGGTCGGGTTGGCGAAACGGGCCAAGACGGCGGCGGCGAGCATAGGCTGCTGCGGCGGCCAGGTTAGGATCGGTACCGCGCATGTCATTATGACCCGCATCGTCGGCCTCGTCGCGTAAATCGGTGATGGTTTGATCGACCAGATTTGATGCAATGCCGCGGGCGTTCAAATCGGCCCCGATTACGCGAATCGCCTTGCCCTTGCGCAACATCGACCGCGCCCGGCCCAGCGCATAGGCCTGATCGTTCAGGAAACCCGCTGTTTCGCAGGTATTTAGAACGTTTTTCATCCAGTCTTCGGCTTCTTGCGGGTCGGTGTCGTATTCGGCAATCGAAAGGCGGATTTTACCGCGCATCAGTTTTTCCAGCCGCGCCCGCGATGCGGTAAAGCGTTCCAGATACCAGGTGGCATAATTCATCAAATAGTCACGGGTTACCCGGCGGGGCTTTTTGGGGCCCTGCTTTGCGTCACCCTTTTTGCCAAAACCTTTCGTCTTGCGCTGTTCTGTCGGAGGTTCGGCAAATTCTGTTGCCGTGTCCGTTGCGCTTTGACGGGGCGTTTTCGGCGGGGTCTGGGAAGAAAGTTTCTGTTTTGACATAATCTCTTTGCGGGCTGCCCTTGCGTTTGGGGTGCAACTATCCCTATTTTACCGGCAATTGTCTGTGAATTTCGAGGAAAACCAATGCAAGAGCTTGCTCCGCGCCAAATGGGCGCGATCAACTGGCTTGGCCTGTGGACGCTGTATGCGAAGGAAGTGCGCCGTTTTTTGAACGTGCATCTTCAAACCGTTGGCGCGCCTGTGGTCACCAGTCTTCTGTTTCTGGCGGTCTTCCTTCTGGCCCTTGGCCGGGCCGTTGAAACCGTTAATGGCGTACCGTTCGCCACTTTTCTTGCGCCGGGTCTGGTGATGATGACCATGGCGCAAAACTCGTTTGCCAATACCTCCAGCTCTATCCTGATTTCAAAGGTACAGGGCAATATTGTCGATGTTTTGATGCCGCCACTTTCGGCATTTGAACTGGTTGCCGGTTTTGCCCTGGGGGCTGTAACCCGGGGTATTATGGTGGGCTGTGCCACCATCATTGCCATGGCGTTCTTTGTTGATGTGCAGATCCATAATATCTGGGCGATCCTGTATTTTGGCATTTCGGCATCGTTGATGTTGTCGCTTTTGGGGATTGCCGGGGGCGTGTGGTCGGAAAAATTCGATCATATCGCCGTTGTGACCAACTTTGTCATTACACCGCTGTCGTTTTTGTCCGGTACTTTTTACAGCGCCGAACATTTACCCGAAGCGGGCCGGGCACTGGCGCATTTTAACCCGTTTTTCTATATGATTGACGGGTTTCGCTATGGTTTTATCGGCATCTCTGACGGCTCTATTACCACCGGCGTTATTGTACTTTTGTGCGTAAACATTTTTCTGTCGATCCTGTGTTACCGCATGATCAAAACAGGGTACAAACTGAAGGCCTGATGACGGCGGGATAACGCCAGTTTCAGCATTAAATTCCGTTTTTGGGCAGCATTCGGCATCGGATGCTGCCCAACTTATTTGTGCAATGCGTTAAAAACCGTATTTTGCCGCATTGACAGGGGGCGGGAATCTCTTGATACTCCGCAGCTTTCCGGTATTCTGCCGGTGCTGACCAGATGGTCAGGAATGGAATTTTACCCTAATCGAGGACATAAACTGTGATTACACCCGTCATGCCGACTTATGCGCGGGCCGATTTGGCCTTTGAGAAAGGTGAAGGACCTTATCTCTATGCGCAGGATGGGCGACGATTCCTCGATTTCGGGTCGGGTGTGGCCGTGAACTGCCTGGGCCATGCGCATCCGCATTTGGTGGAAGCGATTACCGAACAGGCTAAAAAGGTTTGGCATACGTCGAACCTGTACCGGGTGCCGGGCCAGGAAAAACTGGCAAAACGGTTTGTCGAGCATACCTTTGCCGATACCGTGTTTTTCTGCAATTCCGGTGCCGAAGCCAACGAAGCGGGCCTGAAAATGCTGCGCCGTTATCAGTATGTGAATGGCCATTCTGAGAAGAATCGCATTCTGGTTGCCAGCAACGCCTTTCACGGGCGGACCATTGGCACCTTAACTGCCGGTGCCAGCGATAAATACCGCGAAGGTTTTGGCCCGATGCCCGAAGGGTTTGATCGGGTGGCATTTGGCAATTTGAATGAGTTGCGCAATGCCATTAGCGAAAAAACTGCCGGTATTCTGGTGGAACCGATTCAGGGTGAAGGCGGTATTATGCCCGCCCCGAAAGGATACCTTGAAGGTTTACGCAAGGCGGCCGACGAATATGGTCTGCTGGTGATGTTTGACGAAGTGCAAACCGGCATTGGCCGGACCGGCAAGCTGTTTGCCTATGAATGGTCCGATATGCTGCCCGACATTATTTCTTCGGCCAAGGGACTTGGCGGGGGATTTCCGGTCGGCGCCCTTTTGGCCAATGAAAAGGCAGCAGCGGCCTTAACACCGGGTATGCATGGCTCCACCTTTGGCGGTAATCCGCTGGCGATGGCGGCGGCAAACGCGGTGCTGGACGAAGTTTTAAAGCCGGGATTTTTCGATAACGTTCTGGCCATGAGCAAATTGATCCGTGACGGGTTGGCAGCGATTGCCAAAAAACATCCCGGTTTCATTGACGAGGTGCGTGGCACCGGCTTGCTTTTGGGCATGAAAATGGTCCCGAACAATGGTGATGTGGTGGGCAAATTGCGCGACCAAAACCTGCTGACGGTTCCGGCAGGCGATAATGTTGTGCGGTTGTTACCGCCGTTAAACATCACGAAAACCCAGGTGGACGAGGCGCTGGCGGCGATTGATGCCGTGGCGGCTGCCTTTACCTCGTAAGGAATAAGTTAATGACGGATATCAGACATTTTCTGGATATCGAGGGCATGTCCACCGGGACACTGCACGATATTCTGACGTTGGGAGATAACGAAAAGGCAGGCAAAGCCCCATTTGGGGCCAAGCCGCTGGCAGGTAAAACGCTGGCCCTTATTTTTGAAAAGCCTTCGACCCGAACCCGCGTTTCCTTTGAAGTCGGCATGCGCCAGCTTGGTGGGGATGTGGTCGTGCTTGATGCCGCCAGCAGCCAGCTTGGCCGGGGCGAAACCATTGCCGATACGGCGCGTGTTCTTTCGCGCTATGTTGATGCCATCATGATCCGCACCACCGATGAATCCAAATTGCTGGAACTGGCACAATATGCCACCGTTCCCGTGATTAACGGTTTGACCGATCAAAGCCACCCCTGCCAGATCATGGCGGATTTGATGACAGTGCGGGAGCATAAAGGCAAGCTTGACGGGCTTAAATTTGCCTGGGTCGGTGATGGCAACAATGTTTCGACATCGATGATTCATGCGACGTCGAAATTTGGTTTCTCGCTTGATATGGCCTGTCCGGTGGGGTTCCGCCCGCAGCAGGGCCTGATCGAGGCTGCGAATTCCGCAGGCGGAAAAGTCCGCCTTACCGAATTTGACGATGCCCTGGCCGGGGCCGATGTGGTTGTGACCGATTGCTGGGTGTCGATGGGCGACAAGGATGCCGATGCCCGCATGAAGGCCCTGGCCCCCTATCAGGTTAATGCCGCGGCAATGGCAAAGGCGAACAAGGATGCCCTGTTCATGCACTGCCTGCCCGCGCACCGCAATGAAGAAGTCACCGACGCCGTTATTGATGGCCCGCAATCTGTGGTGTTTGACGAAGCTGAAAATCGTCTGCATGCACAAAAGGGCATTCTGCTATACTGCTTTAACGGCTTGCCTGCATAAAAATTCGTCCTAGATTAGGGACAGATTTTAGGGCGAACAGTAATGTTCGCCCTTTTGGCATTTGAAACGAATTGCAACCATCGGAATCTGATCATGCAAGTTGCTGTCGATTTTTGTCAGCCCTTTACGTTGGAACATTCCAACATCCGTGGCCGCTTTGCCCGCCTGGGGCCAAGTGTGCAAACCATTGTCGGGCAGCATAATTATCCGCCACTGGCAAACGACCTGCTGGCTGAAATCATAGCGCTGGCGGTTTTGCTGTCATCCGCCCTGAAATATGAAGGGCTTTTCACCCTGCAAACGTCGTCTGACGGGCCGATCAGCATGCTGGTGGTTGACGTGGATAGCGATGGCAACATGCGCGCATGCCTGCGGGTGGACGAAGAACGGCTAAACGCCATGATCGCTGCCGAGGAAGGTGGCGAAGACGCGTTGCGTGGCAAGGTTCACAAACTGATGGGGCATGGGCATATTGCCTTTACCGTCGATCAGGGCGATGACCACGAACGCTATCAGGGCATTGTTTCGCTGGAAGGCGAAACGCTGTCGGAATGCGCAGAATCCTATTTCAGGCAGTCTGAACAGCTTGAAACCGCCTTTAAAATGGAAGTCCATCGTGGTGAAACCGACCGTGACTGGTGGGTTGGCGGTATGTTTGTGCAACGCCTGCCCGGCAGTGCCTCGGGCGATGCCCTAACCCCGGAACAGGATGCCGAATGGCAGGATAACTGGAACCGGGCCAAAATCCTGATGGCAAGTGCCACGGCAACCGAACTGGTGGATATTTCGCTATCGGCCCACGATCTGATCTGGCGGTTGTTTCACGAAGAAGAACCGCGTGTATTTGATCAGGACCATCTGCAGTTCAAATGCCGCTGTTCACGCCACAAAATCGAAGGGGCGCTGGCGTCCTATCCGCTGGAAGAATTGCTTGATATGCGCGAAGCCCATACCAATGAGGTTGGCGTGACGTGCCAGTTCTGCAATGCACATTACGGTTTTAACGAAGCCGACCTGCGGGCATTGAAAGCGGATAATACAGCCGAACACGAAGCCGGATCCGGCGCGTAAGGGCCAAAAAAGCCTTTAATGCCAACATGGTCACAGGCTTGCCTTAATCCTTCTTCATCGTCACGATGACAAACAGCACCAAACCTCATTGATCAAAGCCGATCAATGAGGTTCTTGGTTGGCGTGTAGGCTTTGCCGATGCCTTTGCCTTATGTGGCATGTGGCACAGGGCGTGTAGCGCCGCCGCGATGTCTTGCTCTTGCCGGGATATCTTATAGAGAGCCGGTATAAAAAGCCGGGGGATGACCCCGGTTCGATATGTGATGATAATGTTTTGGAGAACGGGGTCATGATGGGGTTGTCTATGCGTGGCATAAGCCTGGCGTTGGCAGGGGGAATGGCAATGATGATGGCGGCGTGTAGCAGCGCCCCTGTTCAAACGTATCCCGATGTTACATGGCGGCATCTGCAACCAATTGCCTTTTCGGCGGGGCCGGTTGAAAAAGTTGCGGCTTATGGTGTGCCTGCGGCAAATGATTTGCAACCTGATTTGCCCTTTAATCTGGGCCGGATGGCGATGAACTGGCCTGATGACCGGTTACAAACCGTTGACACCAATGATATTTTGCGCTACAGCGTCACCGATGCTGAAATTACCACGGCCAATCTTAAAACCAAAAGCGGCATAACCGGCATGTTCACCGATGACCAGTCGCAAAAGGTTGATCTTAAGGTCGGTGCGAAGCTGGAACTGATGTCGGAAGATGGCACGCCAAAAGGTGAGGTTGCCGCAGTGGTTGAACGCAGCCGGACCCTGTCAGAATCGATGTCTGTGGCCCAGCGTGAAAAAGCAATTTACAACGAAACCGCCGCCCTTTTGATGGACCTTGACCGTGAACTGGACAAGCAAATCCACAAAAACCTGGCCCGGTACGTTTTGAAATAACCTGGGCGGGAAAATTTCTCAATCCAGGATGAATTACCGCGCAAGATGTGATGCAATGGCAGGGTAACCCTGATGAACGCCCGGGCGCAGGCTCCGGTTTGACTGGGATTGGTCGATGATTGCGGTGCCCTTGCCATTTGTTGTTGCCCTGGTTCTGGGCATTTATGCCTTGCGGCTTGGCGCGCGGTGGCGGCTTGACCGTCGCGTGCGTCGCCCGGTGATCTTTGCGCTGGCCTGTGCCACCTTGCTGGTGGCTGTTGGTTTGCGCTGGCAATTTGACATCGCATTTTTTCGGTTTTTATTGCCGGTTCTGGCATCTGTTTTACCCGTTATTTCCTGGATCTGCTTTGCCAGTTTTGATCCGCCCTTGCTGACATGGCGGCGGGTGGTAACGCATGGCTTTTTTACGGCATTGATTTTGCTGTGTTCGCTGACATGGGATTACTGGCATCCGCCGATTGATTTTTTGTTGTGCGCCCAGTTTGCAGTTTATGGCCTGTTGTTGCTGCGCCGGGCGGGGGCGGGTGATCGTTTTTACGGTGATATCAACATTGGTGAAATTGGTTCGGCCCGGCGCATTGTTGCCGCGGCCGGGGGTGTGTTGATTTTATCAGCCCTTGTCGATGCGGGCATTGCCCTTGATTTTGCCTGGCAAAACGGCCTTCATGTCCGCGAAATTGTTGCCAGTGGTAATGCCGTTATGCTGGCGTTTTGCGTGTTCTTGATTGTGCGCCTTGGCAGGCATGTGGCCCCGGCGCCCGCATATGGCGAACCGGTTGAGGCTGAGCAGGAAACCCCAAGCCGGTCACAACACAGTGTGACCCCCGGCACGTCGGTAAACCATGAAAATGCAGCATCTGATCGCGATATTGCCGCAGTAATTGACCAGCTCATGCAAACACGCAAACTATACCGTGATCCGGCTTTGACGCTGGACCGGCTTTCACGCCGGGCCATTATCCCGGCGCGCGATATTTCACTGGCGATCAACCGGTTTTATGGGCGCAATATTTCGTGCATCATTAACGAATATCGAATTGCCGAGGCAACGCAATTACTGGCCGATACGGACAAAACCGTTACTGATATTCAGTTCGATTGCGGGTTTCAGACCAAATCAAACTTCAATCGCGAATTTCGCCGGGTAACGGGCATGAGCCCACGTGACTATCGTAATCGCAATGCTAACCAGCCCGGCACATTCATGACGCCGTTTAATGCTGTGCCAGAAACGCAAGAATCCGTTGGCTAACGGCGTGATGAATGCGGGTGCGATCCCCGTTAATGCCATCCTTGCAAATAATGCCATCCCCCGGTGTATCGTCTTCCAGCAATGCAATGGCGTTTGCCTTGCACAATTGTAAAAAGCTGAAATGGGCGGCGTTTTTAAACACGCTGATTTCCCTGAATTTGGCCGGTAGATGATTAAACAGATAGCGAGATTCAAGTTCTGATGGAACTTTGGGGGTTGGGCTGCCTGCGGCAATAATCAGTACCGGGATGTTAATATGGGCAAGGCTGTCTTCGCTAAAACCCCGTGCCAGCCCAAGATCAAGCGACACAACCCATTTTATACGTGGATCGCGCATATCCTGTGCCAGTTTGGTGCGCTCAGCGATGGTTTTGCCAATGGCAAAGTTGCGAACAACATCACAGGCGGCCAAATCGGGGTGGGTTTCACAATCACGCGTCATTTTGTCGGCATCCATGCGTGCGCCTGCTACCTCAAGGGCCGTCCAACCGCCCAGCGAATGGCCAATGACCGTGATGTTTTCCCGGTCGATATGCCCGGACCACAGGGCGTGGCCTTCCAGTTCTGAAATCACATGCGAAATATCGCCCGCCCGCTGCCACAGCAACGCGCCGGTTGCGGGTTCAAGGTCGCGGCTGGTGGTGCCGGGGTGGTTAATGGCGGCAACAATATACCCGGCCCGTACCAGTGTTGTTGCCAACCACGCCTGATTGCGCCAGTTACCGCCAAACCCGTGCGACACTACAACCAGCGGATGGCGGGTGTTATCGGGCGTGGCATCAACAAGGGCGCGCTGGCCGACAAAGGCCGCGTTATCGGCTATCAGGCTGACGGGGTGGCTGGTCGCAACGGCAGGATACCAGATAACCCCAGCAAGGGCGCGGAAAGGGCCATTTGCCGGGATTTCAAGTTTTTGAAAACCGGGTTCCTGTGCATGGGCAGGGGAAAACTGAATGGCAATCAGGCCCAGCACAAGCACAGACATTAAACAAAATTGACGCATCAAAGAAACCTTTCACGGGTAAGAAGATTGCTTTCTTTTGAGGCGAAATTCTTCCCGTTGGCGACCTTGATCGCGATCTGGTTCCTTTTTGGCGAGGGTATTTTTGCCAAAACTAAAAAAATATCACCGCTGAGGGAATAATCCGCGTTGCCACCTGTCTAACTATTATCACATCCCGGACAGGAGCTGCCCCGATGACCCTTCCCCGATTTCTAAGCCGCCATATTGGTGGTGCCCTGATGGTCTTTACCCTGCTGGGTGCTGGTGCTGCGTTTGCCCATAATGGTGTTGATCATAGCAAAAAACAGCCCGACGCCGTATCGGGCATGGCTATGGAAAGCCCAGCAAAATCCGGGGCGGCGACATCGGAAACCCTGGATCACGAACAGCCGTTTTTGCAGGGTAATGCCGCCGCAATGAGCAAAATGATGGCCGGGATGAATGTGCAACCTACCGGCGATATTGACCGCGATTTCGTTGCGATGATGGCCCCGCATCATCAGGGTGCCATTGATATGTGTGTTGCGTTTTTGCCTTATGCCCAAAACCCTCAGCTTAAACGTTTGTGTCAGGAAATTATTGTGACGCAGCAGCAGGAAATTGCCGCGATGCTTTTAGCCATCGGCAAGGATCTGCCACCCTCAAGCCCGGCACCCACGCAGTAGTCGGCACCGTGCAAATCACCTGATTAATTACGGCGCACGCCCTTGCACGGTTTTTCAAAAAAACGTCCTGCTGTTTTGCCTGCCCTGAATGTGCCGGGCTTTCCACTGGCGCATTCTGTTTCCGGGGTCAGGTTTGTTTTCCCGCCTGGCCCCGGCCTTTTCTCCCTCGCCAGTCTTTCCCGATCTCCCTTCTTCTCCCCAATCTGTAAATGTCTGGAAACCCATGAAACGTTTATTCGCCTCAACCTTTTTAACCTGTAGCCTGTTTGCCGGGGTCAGTGCGGCATTGGCCGGGCAGGCACCACTGGCTGATACGGCAAAGGATATTCCGATCAGCCACAACGATCGGGTTTATGCCGCCGAACAGTTTTCCAACACAGTTTCGGTGGTGGACCCGGCAGACAATAAATTGCTGGGTGTTATTCGCCTGGGCGACCCGCAACCCCGAAACTTAAGCCCGCTATATCGTGGGCAGGTGCTGGTGCATGGTATGGGTTTTGCGCCCGACCATAAAACGCTGGCCGTTGTTGCCGTGGGTAGTAATTCGATTTCCTTTATCGATACCGCCACCAACAGTGTCAAACACACCACTTATCTGGGCCGCTCTCCGCACGAGGCGTTTTATACCCCCGACGGCAAGGAAGTGTGGGTGACCATTCGCGGCGAAGATTATGTTTCCGTGATTGATGCCGCCACCTTCGAGGAAAAGACCCGCATCAAGGTGCCCGCCGGGCCGGGCATGCAGATATTTTCGCCAGATGGCAAATATGGCTATGTCTGTTCGTCGTTTAACCCGGAAACACTGGTGATTTCGGTGGCAGACCATAAGGTGGTCGGCCATATCAAACAGGCCAGCCCGTTTTGCCCCAATATTGCCGCCAGCCCCGACGGCAAACAGGTTTGGTTTACGCTTAAAGACATTGGCAAGGTGCAGGTATTTGATGCACGCCCGCCCTTTGACGTGATCAAAACCATTGATACAGGACCGATCACCAACCACGTTAATCTGGTGCATAATGCCAATGGTACCTTTGCCTATGTCACCATTGGCGGGCTGAACCAGGTTAAGGTTTTTAATGCCAAAACGTTTGAACAGGTGGCAACTGTGCCGGTGGGCAAATTGCCACATGGCCTGTGGCCGTCGGGCGATGGTACGCGCATTTATGTGGGCCTGGAAAATGACGATGCCCTGGCCGCGATCGATACGCTGACCAACAAGGTTGTGGCAACCGTTCCCATCGGGCAGGCCCCGCAGGCGGTGAATTATGTGCCAGGTGCCGTTACCAGTGGTGATGGTATGGCAAACCTGCAACAGTTGGGGGAAACCGACAAGGCGGTACAGTTTGTGCTGCACCCGGTTGGTCATACTGACCAGCACCCCACCAGTGTGTCACTGTTTGATCAGGGCCTGACACAGGTTGTTCAGGCATCGGTAAGCGGGTTGGAACCGAAAAAGGACTATGTGCTGGCCTTGTCCAACCATGCCGATGGCAGTGGGGCCTTGCAGGCGATTGCCGCCTTTAAGGCCAACCCGGTTGGCGCGGGCATTGTCAACGCGCTTGGCCCTATTCGCCAGCTTGTTCAGGGTGAAGAAGGGGTCGCCAAACGGTACCTGGTTATTGCCAATGGCACGGTTGCCAATATTGGCGCGCCCGTGCAGGTGCAGGCGGCGAATTAAGCCTGTTGAAGTGATATTGATGCTGCCCGGTGCCAATCATTTTAAACTGGTGCCGGGCAATATGTTTTGGGTGCCGTCATGAAAAACAGGTGTATTTCAACACCAGCCCGGGCCGGGGATCAGCGTGATGCATGATGATATGAGCCGAAAGATCGCGCCGCTTATTCCGGCATTGCGCCGTTATGCGCGCGCCCTGATGAAAAACCCCAATGCCGCCGATGATCTGGTACAGGATTGTCTTGAACGGGCGATCAGCCGCTGGCATCAGCATCGTGTTGATGGCAATACCCGCACATGGATGTTTACGATTTTGCATAATCTGGCGGTCAATAACTGGCAGCAGACGCGTTTTCGCGGGGTACATGTGGCGATTGATGATGTTGGTGATGCGGCATTTTCCCATCCACCGCAGCAGGATGAAAACCTGCATTTGAATGATGTGATGACCGCCCTTGACCAGTTGCCAGATGATCAGCGCAGCGTTGTTTTGCTGATATCGGTCGAGGATTTATCCTATGCCGATGCCGCAAAGGTGCTGGGGGTGCCGGTGGGTACGGTGATGTCGCGTTTGTCACGCGGGCGCGAACGCCTGCATCAAATCCTTGCCGGGGCCGCAAATGGCACGGTAGAAAAACCCCACGGACCAGCTTTGCGGAGGGTGAAATGAGCAATCGGCCGATCACCGAAGACGACCTTCATGCCTATGTTGATCTTGCGCTGGATGCCGTTCGTCGCGACGAAGTTGAACGTTATCTCGCCCGCCACAAAGATGTAGCTGCCCGCGTGGCCGGTTATCAGAAAGACCGTGATTTGTTGCGTAATGCCTTTGCCAGCGTTGCCGAGGAACCCGTGCCATCCCGTTTGAGTGTGGACAGCATGATGGTCGCACAGCGCCACGTATCGCGCTATCGGGTGTGGCAACTCGCCGCTGTGGCGATGGTGATGCTGGTGGTGGGGGCGGCAGCGGGCTGGTCGGTCCGTGGACAATGGGGTTTGTCTGGCGCGTCTGTGGTCATGGCGACAAATTCTGCAAGCGGCATTGCTGCGCTGGCAAGTGAGGCGGCCGATAGCTATGAGGTTTATGCGCCGGATCGTTTTCGCCCGGTCGAAATGCGCGCCGATGACAGTGCCGATTTTGTGCGCTGGGCATCACAACGATTATCGCATCCGGTTCGGGTGCCCGACCTTGCACCGGCGGGGTACCGGTTTATGGGTGGGCGCATTATCCCGACCGCGCAGGGGCCGGCCGCGATGCTGATGTATGACGATGACAAGGGGGGGCGGATGGTGATGCTGACCCGCCCGATGAACCTGGATCAGAATGCACCCATGACAAGCAGCCACCGGGGTGCCCTTGGCGGGTATAGCTGGGCGGACAAGGGATTGGGCTATAGTGTGGTGGCGCCACTAGGGGATGGTCTGTTGCATCCGCTGGCCGATGAAATCCGGCGTCAGTTGGGCCGTGATACCTGATAAGGCAAAGGCGTGCGAACCTGAACGGTTGCACGCCTTATATTATTTGCCGACTGCCGTAAGGCAGGCCTAACGGAACAGCATTACCGGCACATGGCAGGATCGCACCATTTCGGTGGTGGTGCTGCCAATGATCAGGTTGCGAATGCGCGAATGGCCATAGGCCCCCATTACCAGCAAATCATACCCGTCTTTTTCGATCCGGGTTTTGATAACGGTTTCTGCATCGCCTTTTTCAACCGCACTTTCGGTGGTAATCCCGGCATTTTGTAAAATCGCAACCGCGTCGTCCAATGTCTGGCGCGCATCGCTGTTTAAATCCCCTGCCGCCAAAAGCAGGCAGGAAAGCCCTTTAAACACCTTGCTTTGGGCAATGTGGTCAATGGCTTTCATTACGCTGGGGCCACCATCAAACGCGATGACAAACTTTTCAATCGGTTTGAATGCGCGCGAGGTTACCAGAACCGGTTTGGCCGCGGCCCGCACCACACGTTCCAGATTGGACCCCAAATGCATTTTGGCAAAATCGGCGGCTTCGCCACGTTTACCGACAATGATCAGGTTGGTGTCTTTTTCAAATTCGGCAATGGCTTCAATCAAATCACCGTGGCGCAGTTTGGTGCCAACCTCGGCAATGCCCTGGCTTTCAAGCTGTTCTTTGGCTTCGGCCAGCAACAGGCGGCCATGTTTTAAGGCCAGCTTGGCTTTTTGTTCGTCAAGATCGGCCAGTTCCCGAAGCAGGGCACTGCGTGCGCCCAGTTTCAGGTTGCCGCTGAAATCGGCATTTTCGCCATTGGTGTGGCGGCGCCCCAGAATGTGCATCAGGTCAACCGAGGCGCCCGCGCGCCCTGCAACCCAGGCTGCATGGTCGCAAACGCTGTGCGAATAAACCGACCCGTCGATCAGTGCGATCAAATGTGTCATTGGATATGTTCCCTTAATGCCCCATCAGACGTTCAAATGCGCCGGGTTTATCGTGAAGGGCCAGTTTATCAACAATGGTTTCACTGGCGTCATTGAGGCCAATCAATTCCACATCGGCGCCTTCGCGGCGGAATTTAAGCACCACCATGTCAAGCGCCGACACGCTGGAAATATCCCAGATATGTGCATGGCTGACATCAATCACGACTTTATCGAGGGCTTCTTTAAAATCAAAGGCCTGGGTGAATTTTTCGACCGATGCAAAGAAGATTTGCCCTTCGACATGATAGGTCCGGGTGGCACCATCGGTTGAAATTTCGCTGCGGATACGGAAAATTTGCGAAATTTTCCAAGCAAAGAAAATACCTGACAGCAAAACACCAACCAGAACGCCAATCGCCAGATTATGGGTCGCAACCACGACAACCACCGTTGCCAGCATAACAACCGATGAACTGCGCGGATGGGTTTTAAGGTTTTTGATCGACGACCAGCTAAAAGTGCCGATGGAAACCATGATCATGATGGCAACAAGGGCCGCCATTGGAATGATCCGCACCAGATCGCCCAGAACCACGATCAGGATCAGCAAGAATATACCGGCCAGAAAGGTCGATAACCGGCCACGACCACCCGATTTAACGTTAATCACGGACTGGCCGATCATGGCACAACCTGCCATGCCGCCAATAAAGCCGGTGCAGAAATTGGCAATGCCCTGGCCGTAACATTCGCGAATGCGGTTGCTGGATGTATCGGTCAGATCATCCACAATCGATGCCGTCATCAGCGATTCAAGCAGGCCAACTGCCGCAACACCTGCCGAATAGGGCAGAATGATCAGCAATGTATCAAGGTTGAACGGCACATTGGGGATCATGAAGGCGGGAAAGGCATCGGGCAATTCGCCCATGTCGCCGACGGTATGGAAATCGGCTGTGATAAACAGCGAAATGGTGGTCAGCACCACAATTGCCACCAGCGGCGAAGGGATAACCTTGGTCAGGCGCGGGAACAGGTAAATAATGGCAAGGCCCCCGGCGACCATGACGTATGTTACCCACGGCACATTGATCAGTTCGGGTAACTGCGCCATAAAAATCAGGATGGCAAGGGCGTTAACAAAGCCGGTCATCACCGATTTGGAAACAAACTTCATCAGGTTACCCAACCGCAAAAGCCCGGCAACCATTTGCAGGATACCAGCCAGAACCGTCGCGGCGAGCAGATAATCCAGCCCGTATTCCCGCACCAGCGACCCCATCAATACGGCCGTTGCGGCCGTCGCTGCCGAGATCATGCCGGGGCGGCCACCAAAGATGGCGGTAATCACGGCAATGGAAAAAGACGCATACAGGCCAACTTTGGGGTCAACGCCAGCGATGATGGAAAAGGCAATGGCTTCAGGTATCAGCGCCAGCGCCACAACCATGGCCGACAATACGTCACCCCGGATATTGCCAAGCCATTCGGCGCGTAGTTTCGGTAGGAAATCTGTGTTCACAGGAATATCTCCAGTCGTCCCCCGTCCCGCGGTGGATGCCGTGGGTCGTCATTTTATTGGAATGGGCGAAATCGTGAAATGGTCGGCCGGTCTGGTGCCTTGCCGTTCGGACATTTAAGGTGCGCCGGGAAAACAGGTTCCGTCGCAGTCACATCGCGGCAATGAATATGTGGCACCTTACATCAAACCAAAATCCATTATTATTCAAATCAAATGCTGCGGCGCAGCGGCTTGTACCTACCGCAATTTGGATGGAAAAACAACCTTGCCGCCGGTTTATACTGTGTCATTTCATGGCAAAAACCGCGCCTTTTCAATGCAAAGGCGCGGTTTTATATAATGTTATTAAACTGCTATAGCGATCACGCCGTTTTGGCGCTTTAATCGCGATGCTGGATTTCTCCCAGAAAATCGTCAATCTCGCGGCGCAAATTATCGGCCTGTTTTGCCAGGCTGTCGGCAGCACGGGTGACATCGGCGGTGGCGGTTTCGCTGCGTTTGGCGGCATCACCAACCCCGGCAATATTGCGGGTAACTTCATCGGTCCCTTGTGCGCTTTGCTGGGTATTGCGCGCGATATCGCGGGTGGCGGCCCCTTGTTGTTCGACAGATGCGGCAATGGTGGTGCCGATGGTATTGATATCGCTAATCACGGCGGAAATCGCCTGCATCGAAAGCACGGCTTCGCGGGTGGCTTCCTGAATGGTGATAATCTGATCGGTGATTTCACTGGTGGCCCGGCTGGTTTGTGATGCCAGCGATTTAACCTCGCCCGCCACAACGGCAAACCCTTTGCCGGCGTCTCCGGCGCGGGCGGCCTCGATGGTGGCATTCAGGGCTAAAAGGTTGGTTTGCCCGGCAATATCGTTAATCAGGGTTACAACTTCGCCAATGCGATCTGCACTTTGTGCCAGGGTTTTAACCAGATTATTGCTTTCATCGGTGCGGGTAACGGCGCTCTGGGCGATTTCGCTGGATTTATGGGCCTGATCGCTGATTTCATGGATGGATGCGGATAGTTGCTCGGCAGCAGATGCAACCGATTTGACATTGCCCGATGCCTGACGCGCAGCAGCAATGACGTTGCTGCTTAACAGGTTGGTTTGGGCCACGGTTTCGCCCATGATACCGGCACTGGCACGCATCGATTGCGATGCCTGTTGCACCAGTGTCAGCGCTTCATCGCTGCGGGTACGGAATTTGTCAATCGAGCGGCGAATTTCTTCGGCGCGGTCCAGTTTGCGTTGGCTTTCGGCTTCGCGTTCGGCGGTCAGGCGGGCGTTTTCGCACAAATTGGTGCGAAACAGGGCCAGTGTTTCGAATATGCGGCCCACAGCGTTGCGGCTACCCGGTTCGGGAATGGTGATATCGAGCTGGCCGTGCGCCAGACGTTCCATCAGCGATACAGCCTGGGTTAACGGGCGGGTAATGCCGCGCCCCAAAGACAGGCCAATCAGAACAGCAATTGCCGCCACACCCACCAGCAACATCAGCGAAAAGTTGCGCATCCAGATGGCAGGCGCAAAAATTTCATCGCTGTCAATTTCGGCAACCATGGCCCAACGGGTGTTTTCAAATGTCATCGGTACATAGGATGACACCACATTGGCGGCCCGATAGTTTAAATCTTCCATTGTGCCACTTTTGCCTGCCAGGGCATCGCGCACCTGTTTGGTGTTGATTTCGCGGCTCAGGCTGGTGCTTTCATTGCCCATTCGGCTGTCGTTGCGCATGAGAAAATCCTGGCCGACCAGGTAAATTTCGCCGCTTTGGCCCAAGCCTTCGCTTTGTTGCAAAATATCGTTTACGCGGGCTACCGGAATTTCTACGGCAAACACACCCACCCGGCTTTTGCCATCATCGCCAAAAACCGGCGTTGCCAAAAAGGCATTGCTGGTATTGCCTGCCGGTTGATACAGGCTGAAATCCTCGAAGGCGATTTGCCCCGGCATGACCTTGTTCGCGGCGTTAAACACCCGGCCCAAAGCAGTTTTTGCCCCTTCACCGGTGGCAACATTACTGGCAAAATCGTTACGTTTTGCCTCGGAATATAAAACAGCGCCATCGTTGTTGATCAGGAAAATATCGGCATAACCGCGTTCATGCAGTAACTTATCCATCCAGGGATGATACTGGTGATGGATATCAGACCAGGTCGAACCATCCTTGGCCTGTAATAAGCGGTCGCGCTGGTCCACCGGGTTGGGGTTTTGGCTGATATACAGGTTTTTCAGGGTTTTTTCCGGGGTTTCGCCCAGGTCAGACCAGGCAAAGCCAAACAGTTTCATGGCCTGGCGAATGGCGGGGCTGTCGGCCTGAATCAGCAAATCCTGCCGCACTGATCCCAGATATTGCGCAAGCTCGCTTTGCCGTGAATTGGCAAGGGCGTAAAGTTTGTCGGTGGCCCCTTCATTTAAGGCATCGCGGGCAATCACATAACTGGAAATGGCCGTGATGGCAGTGGCCAAAATTGCAATCAGGGCGATAACAGACGGAATGACCCGTCGTAATGACATTCTGGCTAAAAACCCCACGATGCGCCTTTCTGTTTCTTGCAGCGTTGGTCATAGTCCAAACGCTCTTTATTACTCAAATATATAGAGTTTTATCTATGAGGCTTTGCAGGTTCGGGGAAATCACATCTGTGTGCTGTTAAGGTGATACAAATGTGAACGATCGTTCCAAAATGATGCTTGCCAAAACTGGCCCTGCAAACGCAAAGTACGAATCGTTACGCCGGGGCCGGTAAATGGAACCGGTTACGCTGGTTCGCAGGGGCGAAGCGAAATAGCGGCTTGGAACCGGGATGCAAAAAGGGCGGCATCGGTTAAGGATGCCGCCCTTGAATGTTACTGCCTGTAAAACCGTTCTGGTTAACGGTTCTGGCGGTTGTCGATCAAATCATTGACCACGCCCGGGTCGGCCAGGGTCGAGGTGTCGCCAAGCTGGTCATATTCGTTCGCTGCAATTTTACGCAGGATACGACGCATGATTTTGCCCGACCGGGTTTTGGGCAGGCCCGGCGACCATTGCAGGTAATCGGGGCTGGCAATCGGGCCGATTTCCTTGCGCACCCATTTCACCAGTTCGGCACGCAGTTCTTCGGTGGGTTCCTCGTCGGCATTAAGTGTGACATAGGCATAAATGCCTTGTCCCTTAATGTCGTGCGGAACGCCAACAACGGCGGCTTCTGCGACCTTGGGGTGGGCGACAAGCGCGCTTTCCACTTCGGCAGTGCCCATGCGATGGCCCGAAACATTGATCACGTCATCGACACGGCCTGTGATCCAGTAATAGCCGTCTTCATCGCGGCGGGCACCATCGCCGGTGGTGTAGGTGCCGGGAAAGGTTGAAAAATACGTCTGGATAAAGCGTTCATGGTCGCCGTAAACCGTCCGCATCTGGCCCGGCCAGCTGTATTTGATCACCAGGTTGCCGTCGGTGGCACCCTCAAGTTCCTTGCCTTCATGGTCAAGAAGGGCAGGTTGAATGCCAAAAAATGGCACACTTGCCGAACCCGGTTTTAAATCGGTTGCACCGGGCAGCGGTGTAATCAGGATACCGCCGGTTTCCGTTTGCCACCAGGTGTCAACAATCGGGCATTTACGTTTGCCAACATGTTCATGATACCATTCCCATGCTTCGGGGTTGATCGGTTCACCAACCGACCCCAGAATGCGCAGCGATGACAGGTCGGCTTTTTCCACCCATTCGGCCCCTTCACGCATCAGGGCGCGAATGGCGGTCGGCGCGGTATAGAAGATATTGACCTTGTGCTTGTCGCAGACTTGCCAGAAGCGCGATGCATCAGGATAGCTGGGCACACCTTCAAACATCAGGGTGGTGGCCCCATTTGCCAGCGGGCCATAAACGATATAGCTGTGCCCGGTGACCCAGCCCACATCGGCGGTACACCAGTAAACATCGCCATCATGGTAATCGAACACATATTGATGCGTCATCGACGCATAAACCAGATACCCGCCCGATGTGTGCAAAACGCCCTTGGGCTTGCCGGTCGAACCCGATGTGTAAAGCACAAATAACGGGTCTTCGGCGTTAACTTCGGTTGGCGGGCAGTCGGGCGATGCGGCATCGCAAACATCCTGATACCAGACATCGCGTGCGTCATTCCAGGGAATGTCCTTGCCGGTATGTTTAACCACAACCAGCTTTTCCACGGTCTTCACACCGGGATGGGACAGGGCTTCGTCGGCATTGCGTTTAAGGGCAACACCCCGGCCGCCACGCAGGCCTTCATCCGATGTAATGACAACCTTGGCACCGCAATCTTCCACCCGGCCCGCCAGGGCTTCGGGCGAGAAACCGCCAAATACGATGGAATGAATGGCACCGATGCGTGCGCAGGCCAGCATCGAAACCGCCGCTGCCGGGATCATCGGCAGGTAGATGACAACGCGGTCGCCTTTATTCACACCCATGGTTTTCAGGGCGTTGGCAAAACGGCAGACGCGTTCGTGCAGGTCTTTATAAGTGATATGTTCGGAAACTGACGGGTCGTCACCCTCAAAAATGATCGCGGTCTGATCGCCGCGCGTCGCAAGGTGACGGTCCAGGCAGTTGGCCGCAACGTTCAGCGTGCCGTCTTCATACCATTTGATATAAAGATTGTGTGGGTCATAGCTGACATTTTTGACTTTGGTGTAAGGCTTGATCCAGTCAATGCGCTTGCCGTGTTCGCCCCAGAAGCCTTCCGGATCCTCGACCGATTGTTTGTACATGGCATCGTATTTGGCCTTGTCGATCAAGGCGTTTTTGGCGATTTCCTCGGAGACGGGATAAACGTTCGCAGACATTGTTAAGCCTCTTGTTCGTTTCCTGTGGTCGGTCACGGGTTTCAGGGGCCATTTGCAATATGGTATCGTGGCCGATGCCAACCCCTGATTTTTCCGGCTAACCGATTGATGTGGCCGTTTTATGTTTCACCGAAATCATTCTGATGCCCGGTTTTACGCCGTCAATCGCTGGCCTTTGTATTGCCCTATGCTAACGATCCGGGCCGTCGCAGGAAATACAACTTAAGACGGGGGCAAACTGCCCGGTCCGGGCGACGCGATGTGAGGCGACAAAATCCCGGACAGCCCGAAAGGTTCTGGCGTCGGTTAATTATCTTGTTGAAACATAGGTGAATTTTACGGAAATTTCCAGTGAAGGTTGCGTCTTTGACAAAGGCAGGCCTGCATTGGGATCCGGGGAGGCGGTTCCATAAGGTTTCTGCCGGGGGGCGAAAAACAGGTTGGAAATGAAAATGCCGTGTCACCCCGCTGGCGGGAATACGAACTTCGTCAAATAACGGGATGGCTGCTGGATTTGACGGAACAAAACAGATACAAGCAGAAGATATTGCAATCAGATGGTGTGGTTATGGATCCGGTTTCTCTTGCCGTGGGCGGCATTGCGGTTTTGGTGGTGTCGCTGATTTTCAGTGTGCAATTGGTTAAACGCGCAAGGGACTCGGCCAAAGCCGAAGCCGAGGCGCATAATGCCCTGCTGGCTGCACAGCTGGAACAAACCGGAGCCACCCGGCGCGAGCTTGCAACCGAACTGGCCCAGTTGCGTGATCGTTTTGACGCCGCATCGGAAAAACGCGCCATTGCCGAAACCACGGCCAACCGGGTGCCGGGGCTGGAAAGCGAAATTCGCGAATTGCGCGTGTCGCTGGAACATTGGCGCGAAAAAGGGGCCGAGCTTGAAACCTCGCTGGAAAAAGAACGCGAAGCCGCACAGGAAAAGCTGCAAATGCTGGATGATGCGCGGGTCAAGTTGCTTGACAGTTTCAAGGCGCTTTCGTCCGATGCCCTGAAAATTAACAATGATGAATTTATGAAAATGGCGCGTGAAAACTTTTCGCGTCTTCAGGAGGGGGCCAAGGGCGACCTTGAAAAACGCCAGCAGGCGATTGACGGGTTAGTAAAACCGATCCGCGAGCGGTTGGAGGCCTTTGACATTAAGGTTAACGAACTTGAAAATTCACGCAAGCAGGCCTATGGCGAATTGCGCGAACAGGTGGGGTCGCTGGTAACGTCGCAACAGCGCCTGTCACGCGAAACGCAAACCTTAAGCTCGGCCTTGCGGTCCAGCTCGTCGGTGTCGGGCAAGTGGGGCGAATTGCAGCTTAAACGCATTGTCGAGCTGTCAGGGATGCTTAATCATTGTGATTTTGAAGAACAGGTTCACTTTAAAACCGACGAAGGCGACCAGAAACCCGATATGGTGATTCGCCTGCCGGGCGGCAAAAACATTGTCGTCGATGCCAAGGCCCCGACATCGGCCTATCTGGAAGCGATTGAAGAAAAATACGATGATGATCGCCGTGAAGCCCTGATGACAACCTATGTTGCCAATGTGCGCAAGGTTATCACGGGGCTTTCCAAAAAATCCTACTGGAAATCTGTTAATTCACCGGAATTTGTGGTGTTGTTTTTGCCCGGTGAAAGCTTTTTTTCGGCAGCGCTGGAGCGTGACCCCAGTTTGATTGAAGACAGTTTTCGCGACGGGGTTATTTTGGCAACGCCCACCACGCTTTTGGGCCTGTTAAAGGCGGTGGCTTACGGTTGGCGGCAGGAAGCCCTGGCCGATAACGCCCGCGAGATTAGCGAAATTGGTCAGCAATTGTTTGATCGCCTTGGCGCGCTGGCCAAAAACTTTACCGCCATGGGTAAATCGCTTGAAGGCACGGTTAAGCATTACAACAAAACGCTGGGGTCGCTGGAAAGTTCGGTTCTGGTATCGGCCAAGCGGCTGAAAGATAAGCAAATCGTTGCCGATGACCGCGAGATTGATCAGCCGTTGCAGTCTGAAACCCATGTGCGTCAGCTAAGTAAGCCCGAACTGACCGCTGATTTGCTCGAAGATAGCGGGCGCCGTTAAGACCATGGTGGTTGTGGTCCATTGCGGACCGTGTGAGATCATCTTTGTTTGGGGGACGGGGACGGACTTCTTGACTCCCATAACTTGCGGTCTTATCTCCAAGCCCGACTTATATTATATTGAAACCGTTCCATAGGGGGCGGTTTCATCTTTTGCATCCGGAAAACCTGACATGGCCTTGCGTGAAATACTTATCGTTCCTGATCCCCGCTTAAAGCAGGAATGCGACCCGGTATCCGAGGTGAATGACGAAATTCGCCAGATTCTGGATGATATGCTGGAAACCATGTATGACGCGCCGGGCATTGGCCTTGCCGGTCCGCAGATTGGTGTGATGAAGCGCCTTGTCGTGCTTGATGTTTCCGATGACAAGGAAAAGCCCGAACCCATGAAGCTGGTGAACCCGGAAATCATCTGGGAATCCGAGGATTGCTCGGTTTATCAGGAAGGCTGCCTGTCGATCCCCGATCAATATGCCGATGTTGAACGTCCGCTTGAAGTTGGTGTGCGTTACCTTGATGAAAACGGCAAGGCACACGAGATTGAGGCAGACGGTTTGCTGGCAACGTGCATTCAGCACGAGATCGACCATCTTGATGGCATTCTGTTTACCGATTATCTGAGCGCACTGAAACGCAACATGATCCTGAAAAAGGTTATCAAGCTGCAAAAGAACAAGAAGTCAGCCTGATTTTTCAGATTGCACTTTTGCCATATCAAATGCTGCCCAAAGGACCGGTTTTACCGGTCCTTTTATGTTTTGGGCTTGTCTGTTTTTGTCTTTGCGGGCGTTATGCTCCGCTTGTTTCGGTATCGAGACGGTGCGCAACGGTCTTTTCCGAAAATGTGGCGTTGAACTGGCGAACGCTGCCAAATCCCGCTCTCTCCCTACCTCAAAATGGATGCTTTCTGCGCGTCCGAAAAATTCGATGCTGTCATATCTTCCGCTCCATTTGCTAACCAGAAATCTGGCGCGGAAAATTCCAATCAAAAACGATCCAATTTAAAGGGTGCAGAGCAGAAGGATTAACGAAACTCTCACGAGCGCCCAACCAGGACCGCACTTGCAATGACATCAAAAAGGTATTCGGCTCGTGGCTTGAACGACTGTTGGTCGCCAATCCAGCCAAGCGCACCGATAAGAGCAAACAAGTCGCTTCCCTTCATATCTTTGCGCGCAGTCCCTTCCTCCTGAGCGCGTTTAAGAAGTCGCTCGCCTGCATTGCGTAAGTTTTCGCAGGAGGCATGAAGTGCGGAGTCAGGGTCGGTTATCGCTGTCGCCATCATCGTTACCACGCCGCTGTAAACCTGCACGAAGCCGACAGCGTCACGGAGCCAATCCAACAGGGCCTCCCCTGGCGAAGTCGAAGGCTCCAATTCGTCGGCCTTTGCCGTCAGCTCTTCGAGACTCTTTCGAAGCAGGGCATCAAGCAACGCCTCACGTGTCGGAAAGTGGCGCAAAAGCGTTACGTGGCTCACTTCGGCCCTGCGCGCGATGTCGCGTAGGGATGCGTTAGCTCCTTGCTCCGTGACGACGTCCCGGGCCACGACCAGCAGGTGATTATAATTTTCCTTAGCGTCGGCGCGCATTGCTAATCCTTGACAAATGTAACACTGGTACGTTTATATGTACCAGTGGTCCGATAATTATAGCGATCACGATAGCAAACACAAGAAGGAATGATCGTTTTGCGCTACAAACTATTTGGAAAGCATACGGGACTGCGGGTTTCCGAACTCGTTCTTGGAACCGCCAATTTTGGTACGGCATGGGGCGGGCATGGAGCCGAACCGGAAGAGGCCCGTCGAATTTTAGATACCTATGCCGAAGCAGGCGGCAATTTCCTCGACTCGGCGAATGGGTATCAAGAGGGCCAATCGGAGACGGTTCTTGGTGACTTGCTCGGCGGGCGGCGCGACGAGTTTGTCCTGTCGACAAAGTTCGCAGTCAAGACGAATGCCGATTCCGGTCTGCTCGTCACCGGAAACAGTCGGCAGGCAATGGTTCGCTCGGTCGAAGCGAGCCTGAAACGCCTTAAAACGGACCGCATCGACCTGTATTGGGCGCATGTTTCCGATGGCGTGACACCGCTCGAGGAAATAGTCCGAGGTTTTGACGATCTCGTAAGGGCGGGCAAGATACTCTATGCGGGACTTTCCAATTTCCCGGCTTGGCGGGTCTCGCGTGCCGCGACAATTGCCGAAATCAGGGGGGCGGTCCCCATTGCGGGAATCCAGGTAGAGCACAGCCTCGTCCAGAGGGCGACCGAACAGGAACTCATTCCAGCCAGCCAGGCTCTGGGCCTTGGGGTTGTGGCTTATTCACCGCTCGGTGGGGGCGTACTAACTGTTTAGTCCCGGCAT
>NZ_JFJZ01000020.1 GCF_002115825.1 Thalassospira sp. MCCC 1A01428
ATTGAGTCCAGACCCTAGTGATATTGGCCCGATTATGGGTACCCCGCCAAAAAGGTTTCCCTTCGCCGGATTACGCCGCCAATATCGATGGATGGCCTATGCTGCCTATGGTTTGCGCGACCGGTTTCTATAATGGCACTTTCGCTGACTTGCCGCCGTCATTTTATGACATATGTCATGTTAAGATCAAAAATCACGTTTTATAAGCACCCAAAAATTTGCCTGTATGCCGGTTGCGTACATGGGCACTTCTGACCAAGGGATAATATTACTATTATGACGGATCGACCCCATTCCATCGATGATAACGGCGATAACGACGGCCTTAGCCATCAGGAACGCCGCGAACGGGCAACGCGCAAAATCATGGATGAAACGGGAATTGACCAGCAAATGATCCATAATGTTGTCCATGGATTTTACACCAAAGTCCGCGCCGATCCGTTTTTAGGCCCTATTTTTGATGCCCGCATTAGCGATTGGGATGGGCATTTGCAAAATATGTGTCAATTCTGGTCGTCGGTGGCTCTGGCCAGTGGCGCTTATTACGGGCGCCCCATGCAAAAACACATGCCCCTTCCCATTGACCGCCACCATTTCGATCAGTGGCTGGCCCTGTTTGCTGAAACGCTGGCCGAACTTTGCCCCCCGGTTGCCGCCCGCCATTTCATGGAACGTGCCCTGCGAATTGCACAAAGTTTTGAAGTTGGCATCGCCGCCCATAACGGCGTTATCCTTTCCAAAGGCGAACGATACGATCCGGTTTCCAGTTGGCAACCGAAATAACATTGCCTGAACAGACCAAAATATCATCATACACATAACCCGATCAGCGTTGCCAACCGGGTTGACAATGATTTGCGTATCCCGCCTAATACAAATATGGAAAACCAGCGTAACCTAACAAAGGAAATACGCAATCGTGTCCGGCTAAAGGCACGATCCCTGTCGCAGCGCGCAACATCGAAACGGAATACTTTTCAAAATCTGACGAATACCAAAAATATTTCTAATATTCCGGCAATTTTGGTTATTCTGATTTACCGTTACTTTCAACGCCTGAAATGCGTGTGCGATGCACTTGAACATACAGCCAGTTCGCTGTTCCTGTTTCAAAATACTCGCCCCCTGACCTACCCGACGCGGAGAAAGACAATATGTGGCTTGTAATCCTTCTTGCCGCCCTTCTGATAATCGGCTTGATCGGCTACACCATTTATGGACATCGCCGTCACCTGATGACAACCACCGGAACAAAAATAGACCTGAAATCCCGCCCCAATAGCGCGCTTCTGATTATCGATCTTCAGGAAGATTTTACCAATGCAACCGGACGACACAGTTACGATCCAGACCTGGTTAAAAAGGTTATTACCGCAATCAATGATCTTGTGATGTTTGCCAATGAAAACGGGCACCCCGTTATTTCCATCCGGCAAACATTTGCCGGGTGGTACATCAATTTACTGGTCAGGTTCCTTAACAAAGGACGGGGCGGCCCCAAATCCGGTGGATTGGATATTGACGCCCGACTGGATGGAGATATCGACCATGATATCGTTAAATCGCACGCAGATGCCTTTCGTGAACCCAAACTGGAAGCTGTTCTTGAACGGCAAAAAGTTGGCAATCTGATCATTGTCGGGCTTGATGGCAATTATTGTGTAAATGCTACTGTCACAGCCGCCCTGAACCGCGGTTATAAGGTCGCCTTTAGCGACGCAACCACACTGGCTATCAAACCGTCTTCGTGGCAGGCAACAAAATCCCGTCTCATGGCACGGGGCGCTTACGATCAGATAAAAAACACACCGGCCCCATCGGAAGTTACATCGCAAAAATCGGCTTAAAGCCGGTCACGCAATGAAAACCATGTCATCGCCAGCACCAGCAACGGGTATCGCAGGCTTTTACCTCCGGGAAATGTCGGAACAGGCACTTTAGCCATTATGTCGAACCGCTCCATTGTTCCCGAAACAGCTTCAGCCATGATTTGCCCGGCAAGTGTTGCCATGGCAACCCCGTGCCCGGAATAACCGCTGGCGGAAAACACCCGGTTTTCAACCCGGCGAAAATACGGCATCCGGTTCATGGTAATCGCCAGTGTCCCCCCCCAGCCATAATCAATCCGGGTATCGCGTAATTGCGGGTAAACTTCCAGCATATAGGGTTGAACGAAACTTTTGATGTCTTTGGGAAAATGATAGCTATAGGTTTCGCCACCGCCAAACAGCATGCGGTTATCGGCACTTAACCGGTAATAGTTGATCACGAATTTTGAATCCGCCACCGCAACATCATCGCGGATAAGTTCACGGGCGACATCATCGTCCAGTGGTTCGGTTGCAATAATAAAATTATTAATCGGCATCACGCGCCGGGCCACCCGGTCATCCAAACTGTCAAGATATCCGTTACAGCCCAAAATCAGCATTTGGCCCGTAACATTCGGGCCACCGCGCACCTTTACATTAACATTTTCACCCGTGGTATATTCGCTCACCATGGCATTTTCGTAAATGCGCACCCCCGCCTGACGCGCCGCCACAGCCAGACCAAGGGCGAAATTTAACGGGTGCAGGTGCCCTGCCCCCATATCAAGCGATCCGCCATGATAAAATTCAGACCCGACCATTGCGCGTATCTCATCGCAATTCACCTTGCTAATCTGGTCATAGCCATATTCATCGCGCAATTTGTCGGCATATTCGTGGGTACCTTTTACAAACCGTTCTCTATGGTCGGCATGTAAAATGCCCGGTTTCCAGTCGCAATTAATGCCATGTTTTTCAATCAGGCTTTTTACAATATCCTTGGATTGTTCGGCGATATCCCACAATTTGCGGGCATCATCCACACCCAGCATTTTTTCAAGCTCGTCCTGTTCGCGCCGCTGGCCGGACCCAACCTGCCCGCCATTGCGCCCGGACGCACCCCAGCCAACCTTGTGGGCTTCAAGCAACACCACATCATAGCCCTGTTCCGCCAAATGCAATGCCGACGACAAACCGGTAAACCCGCCCCCAATCACCACAACATCACATGTGACGTCCCCATCAAACGTATCAAAACCATAAATGGGATTTGCCGATGCGGCATAATAGGATGCCGGATAAGCACCGACCTTGTCGTTCGCCGTTAAAAAATTGGGGGTAAACACAATTTGCCTCGGTGTTATGGAGCGTGCCCAAGTGTGCGCCATTCGCGATGAAAGGCCAAGGGGGCAGGTCAATTATTTGCGCATTCACTGCACCTTAGCGGTCAATTCTTCAACCATTTTTTGCGCTGTCTTTGTTGCGGCACAGCCCCCGCGTGCCGTGCAGCGTAAATCGGGGTGCATCATGCTGCCAATTTTAACAGTTTGATCGACCAGTTCGTCATATCCCAAAACCGCATCAAACCCGGCAATCACCGCCATCGCAGATGAATAGGCGTGCGATACCCCCGCAACATTGCGCGCATGACAGGGAATTTCAACATCTCCCCCCACCGGGTCGCAAACCAGTCCCAATGTATTCATCAGGCACATGCTGGCCGCATCAAAACATTGTTCCGCACTGCCGCCATAAGCCTGCACAACCCCGGCCGCCGCCATGGCCGCCGACGCCCCGGTTTCCACCGAACATCCGCCGCATTCAGCGGCGAATGTGCCACGTGCGGCAAAAACCGCACCAATCAACGCCATCACCTGCAGAGCATCCGTCGCACCATCAATGTCAATGCCGTGGCGCACCAGCCCATACAACGTGCCTGGCACGACCCCGGCACTGCCAGCCGTTGGCGCCGCTACTACCAAACCCCGGTTTGAATCACGCTCCATCGCGGCCAGGGCCCCGGCAATCGCATCCTGCAATACAGTGCCCCCCAACCCGGCAGGTAAATTGGCATCACGCACCCGCCGTGCGCGCAAGGTCAAAAACCGCATCACATTGTCAGCTTCGCGGGCGGCAAACCCTTCATCAACAACGCGCAGCATCAATTGCGCGCGGTCGACAAACAATTGCCGGGTTTCATCACGCCCCAGGCCCAGACGCTGCGCCTCCAGTGCCAATGCTGTTTCTGCCAGCGATCCGTGATGGTCCTTCACAACATCAAGCACACCGTCTGTTGTTGAAAACAGATCATCCGTGGCACAAACCGGATATTGCGCCGCATCTGCCACCAACACCGTATCGATCCCGGCAGTAGCGCGCAATTTTGCAATAACATCACTATCCGGTACGCGCTGTAACGATATTTCCAGCCGTTCCGTCGCCGCGCCCCCCGTCGTTACGATGGTCGCTATATTGCTCCCCAGAAACTGGTTATTCGGTGCAGACAGCGCAACAATGTCCTGTGCCAATGCGCCCGTTTCCGGACCATATACAAAGACACTCGCCGTTTTCCCGGTCAGATAAACATCCTGCCCGTTCATCTGATCGATATAAAACATGCCACCGCCAACTGACGCGCCCTGATACACGTCCGTTCGTACTGTGCCATCAGCCTGCTTTACCTGTAATTCCAAATCAACCCGGTTGGGGTGGTTATTCCGACCCAGTTCTGTAATAGACACGGTAAAGGCAAAGCCTTCGCCCTTGATAACTTTCCCCAGAACATCGCGAAACCCCGGATCGGTCAGAGCTACATCTGCAAGCCCGGCGGCAAAATTCTCGTCCGAACTTTGCGCCTGATAAACCGGCGCAAACGACCCACGCGGATCAAAACGGATTTCGGCACGCGTTAGCACTTCGCCATTCGATGTTGAAAGCTGACGCACCAGCCGCGCCATCATATAGGGTGCTGCACAATGCGAACTTGATGGCCCGCGCATTACCGGCCCGATTACGGAATTTAACAGGCTGATTTCCTGCATGGTCCCTCGCCTATAATTAATTGCATAAAATATTCGCAATCATTGCTGCAATGATGCGAAAAAGCAATGCAGGCGGCACATCGATGACACCAGAAAACCCCAAAGGCAAAAGGCCGGGTATCTGCTATGGTGATACCCGGCCTGCACAACATGGAATTGCAACAAGTATTATCGTTGCTGTGTTTCCCATTCGGGGTTTACCCAAAAGGGCGCATCTGATGGTGGCAAGGATTGACCACGAATAATATCAGCGGCTTTTTCACCAATCATAATCGTTGGTGCGTTCAAATTGCCTGATGAAATAGTCGGCATGATCGAACTGTCAACAACCCGCAAACCTTCAATACCATGCACTTTGGTATCACCATCCACGACCGACATATCATCGCTGCCCATTTTACACGAACAGGACGGATGATAGGCACTTTCGGTATGTTGGGCGACCCAGGCATCAATTTCAGCATCGGTTTGCACATCCTTACCCGGTGAAATTTCGCCACCACGCAAATCATCAAAGGCATTTTGAGCAAATATTTCCCGGGTTAATCGCACCGATGCCCGCATTTCTTCCCAGTCTTCCGGGTGGCTCATGTAATTAGGGTCAACAATGGGGCGGTCTGCCGGGTTGGCCGATGCCAAACGAATTGTCCCGCGCGATTTTGACCGCATCGGGCCAACATGGGCCTGAAAACCATCATTTTCCGCCGCACCCGAACCATTATAATTCATGGCTGCCGGCAAAAAATGATATTGAATATCAGGATGCTGCACGCCGGCACGCGACCGGATAAAACCGCCAGCCTCAAAATGGTTGGATGCCCCCAACCCGGTTTTAAACAGATACCATTCCAGCCCAACCTTCAGCTTGCCCCACGGGTTCAATACCCGGTGCAAACTAATCGGCTGGCTGCATTCCTGCTGTACGTAAAGTTCCAGATGGTCCTGCAGGTTTTCGCCCACACCGGGTAAATCCTGCACCACCGCAATATCATGTTCTTTAAGATGTGCCGCTGGGCCAATGCCCGAAAGCATCAACAGTTTGGGCGAATTGATCGACCCGCCCGATACAATAACTTCGCGGTCGACCGTGGCGCGTTTAACCCCGCCCTGATGCTGGTAATCCACCCCAACCGCACGTTTGCCATCAAACACAATGCGCAATGCCAGCGCCTTGTGATGCACGGTCAGGTTTGCCCGTTTCATCGCCGGGCGTAAATAAGCCCGGCTGGTGGACCAGCGACGGCCTTTGTAAACCGTCATATCCATGGTGCCGACGCCTTCCTGACGATAACCGTTCTGGTCCGACGTCACCGGGTAACCGGCCTGTTCGCCTGCCTTTATCCATGCCTTGTAAAGCGGGTTTTTACAGGCCCCGGTCGTTACATGCTGCGGGCCATCGCCACCGTGATAATCATCACCCTGGCTATCCTGATTGCGGGTATTGGCCTTGCGAAAATAGGGCAGGCAGTTGGCATAATCCCACTGGGCCAACCCCGGGTCCGTTGCCCAGCGATTATAATCCAGTGCATGCCCGCGCACATAGGCCATACCGTTAATCGAGCTGGACCCGCCATAAACCCGGCCACGCGGTGTTTCCATGCGGCGATTGTTCAGGTTTTTTTGCGCCGTGGTCCAATAGGCCCAGTTATAACGTTCGGACTGCATCGGATATGACAGCGCGGTGGGCATATGAATGCGCCAGTCCCACGTATGGTCCACCGGCCCGGCCTCGATCACCAGCACATTCACATTGCGGTCTTCGGTTAACCGGTTGGCCAAAACAGCCCCGGCCGACCCGGAACCGACAATGACGTAATCGTAATTGCGTGTAGGGGGAGAATTATTCATTTTCAATCCTTGTGTCTGGCAATACGGGGGAGCGGTGGCGCGTCACGCTGAACGCTTAATAGGGCGCTTCCACATCCCCGGTTTCGACATAAACGGATTTAACACGGGTATAATGATCAATTGCCGCGCGGCTGTTTTCCCGGCCCACACCCGATTTTTTAACCCCGCCAAACGGCATTTCAATCGGAGTGATGTTATAGGTATTGATCCAGCACGTACCGGCTTCCAGCTGTGCGACCACCCGATGCCCGCGCGACAAATCACGGGTAAACACACCCGCCGCCAGCCCGTATTCGGTGTCATTGGCACGGCGAATGGCTTCTTCCTCGGTTTTGAAGGTTAAAACCGACATGACAGGGCCAAAAATTTCTTCGCGCACAATGGTCATATCATCGGTGCAATCGGCAAATACGGTGGGTGCCACATAATAACCGCCCTTGGGCATGTTCTCGCTTACGGCTTCGCCGCCCAGAACAACGGTCGCGCCTTCTTTTTTACCGATTTCGATGTAGGACATGATCGTGTCAAACTGCGTTTTGCTGACAATTGGGCCAACCTGGGTTTCGGGTTTTTCCGGGTCGCCCAGCACAAGGGTGTTGCTGCGCGCCACCAGCTTTTCCAAAAATGCATCCTTGACGCTTTCATGCACAAACACCCGCGTCCCGTTCGAGCAAATCTGGCCGGACGAATAAAAATTCGCCATTTGCGCACCCGAAACCGCATTATCAAGATCGGCATCTTCAAATACAATCATCGGCGATTTACCGCCCAGTTCCATGGTCACGGCCTTCATGCCGCCCGCCGCGACCGATGCCACCTTGGCGCCTGTTTGCGCCGAACCGGTCAATGAAACCTTGTCCACACCGGGATGTTCGACCAACGCCGCCCCGCATTCACGCGCGCCCTGCACCACGTTATAAACCCCGTCAGGCAAACCGGCTTCCTGCAAGGCCTGCGCCACGGCAATGGCCGATAACGGCGTTACTTCAGACGGTTTGTAAACAACCGCATTGCCACATGCCAATGCCGGGGCGGCTTTCCAGCACGCAATCTGAATCGGATAATTCCACGCGCCAATGGCGGCACAAACACCCACCGGCTCGCGCCGTGTATAGGCAAAATTCCCGGCAAGGTCGATATGCTCGCCCGTGATGCTGCCTGCCACACCGGCAAAATATTCCAGGCATTCAACACCCGAAACCACATCAACAATTTCGGTTTCCTGAATGGCACGGCCAGTGTCGCGGGTTTCAACCAATGCCAGTTCGTCGTTACGGTCACGCAAAATCTGTGCGGCCTTAAACAGCACCCGGGCGCGCTGTGCGCTCGGGGTGGCCTTCCAAACCGCCAAACCTTTGCGCGCGGCTTTTACGGCGGCATCAACATCGCCCGCCGTGCTTTCAAAACCCGATGCAAGAACTTCGTTATTGGCCGGGTTCAGGGTCGTCATGGCAACGCCGTTGCCTGGCTGTAATTTACCGTCGATAAAATTTCTAATCTGATAAAGGGTCATATTCATAAACTCCTGCAAGCATCGCGAAAGGTGCAACGCGCTTTGGGATAATTTCTGTTACGGGGCCGCGGCCGCGTTTAATCGCAGGTGCAGCGTATCAAGCACCATCTTGCGCGCAGCCGTCACATCCGCCTGCCCTGGCGACAAACCGGACCGCACCCAGATGCCGTCAATCATTGCGGCCATCACGTCGGCAATTTCATTGGCCTTTTCATCGCTGGTCAGAATGCGCAATTCATGGCGCAGGTTCGAGGCCAACCGGCGAAAATACACGGTGTTCAACCGCCGCAACCCTTCGGAAAAAGGCACCTGCGCCCAAAAGGACAACCAGGCAACTGTCACCGGCGGCGTGCATTGTTCTTCATTAAAATTGGTGTTCACAATGGCTTCGAGACGCTGCATGGGCGTTGCGCATTGTGCCACCCGCTTTAAAAAGTCGGCTCGCAATTCCTGCAATAAAAACAGCATCGTTGCTTCAAGCAGGGCATTTTTGCCGCCGAAATAATGCGAAATAATTCCCGATGACATTCCGGCAGCACCGGCAATGCGACTGATTGTCGCATCGGCAAAACCATACTGATGAATGGTCGTAATCGTCGCGTCTATCAATTGCCTGCGACGGACAGGCTGCATTCCAACCTTGGGCATTCTGGTATCCAAAAACGTGCGATCCGAAGAACCAAAAACCTCGATATCGGGTTTTTTGTCCTTCGCAATTGACCTTCCGTAAATATGCTGTACTTTAATTGAACATTCAATCAATAAAAACAGACAGGGCTGTCATCCGCATCACAGCGCGCATTTGCGCCCTTTTCAGTATGTGTCTCTGTTTGTTTATATTTATTCCGGCCCGCAACACCGTGTTGTGTTGTGGTTCTGGACGGATATTGGCGAGTAAGACCGTTGATGTTCGTCTGGCCTCCGGAACCGAGAGTCTGTTGCCATGTTTGGCAACAGTAACCGTCAGGTCCACATAAGGGAGAACCAGAAGCATGATCCGTCACAAAACCATCAACCGCCTTCTGTGCAGCACCATGATTACCGGTGCCGTATTATTTGGCGCATCCACTGCACAGGCCGAAGTCACCGCCGCTTGTAAAACCGTTACGTTTTCCGATGTTGGCTGGACTGACATTACCGCAACCACGGCGACCGCATCGGTGATGCTTGATGCGCTGGGTTACACCACCAAAACCGAATTGCTGTCCGTCCCTGTGACCTATGCCAGCCTTAAAAACGGCGATGTTGACGTGTTTCTGGGCAACTGGATGCCGACCATGTCTGCCGATATCAAACCTTATCTTGACGATGGATCGGTCGAAAAGCTGAAAGCCAATCTTGAAGGGGCAAAATACACCCTGGCAGTCAGCAAGGCGGCCTATGACGCCGGTTTGAAAAGTTTTCAGGACATTGCCAAATTTAAAGACCAGCTTGATGGCGAAATTTACGGGATCGAACCTGGCAATGACGGCAACCGCCTGATCCAGGACATGATCGACAATAACCAGTTTGAGCTCGGCAATTTCAAACTGGTTGAATCATCCGAGCAAGGCATGCTAGCCCAGGTAAAACGCAAAACATCGCGCGATAAATTCATCGTCTTCCTTGGCTGGGAACCGCACCCGATGAATGCCAAATACGATATGAAATATCTTGATGGCGGCGACGATGTTTTCGGCCCCAACTATGGCGGGGCCACGGTTTACACCAATGTCCGCAAGGGTTTCCTTGCTGATTGCCCGAATGCCGGCAAATTCGTCAATAACCTGAAATTCAGCCTGCCGATGGAAAACCAGATCATGGATTCCATTCTCAACGACAATCAGGACCCGGCAAAAGCCGCCACGGCATGGCTCAAAAATAATGCCGATACCGCTTATGGGTGGCTTGATGGTGTGACCACCGTTGATGGCGGCGATGCCAACGCTGCCTTGAAAAAAGAACTCGGCCTTTAATCTGGCGCCAAAAAACTGCACGACGACCCCTGCCCCGGTTTTACCGTGGGCAAGGGTTGTGCCTGACGCACATGAAACGGCATAAACAAACACCGATCTGCGTTTGAATTTGTAAATACCCAATCATAATTGATGGAATTAATTCTATGGAATGGCTCACGGAAACCAAAATTCCGCTGGGAAGCTGGATTGCATCCTTGATGGATGGCCTTAATGAGCATGCCGACTTTGTATTTTATGCCATCTCGGATGCGCTGGGCTTTGTTATTGACCACACTGTTGATGCACTTGTCTGGCTGCACCCGCTGGTAATTATTGCGTTTTTTGCTGGTCTGGCGATCTGGCTGCATAAATCATGGAAGCTCACGGCATTTACCGTGTTGTCCCTGCTTTTGATCGTTAATCTTGGCTATTGGGAAGCCACCATGGAAACATTGGCGATGGTGTTTTACGCCACGTTGATTTGCATGGTCATTGGTATTCCGCTCGGTGTGGCAGCGGCCCACCGGCCATGGTTGTCTCATACGCTGCGCCCGGTGCTTGATCTGATGCAAACCATCCCGACATTTGTTTATCTTATTCCAACCTTGATCCTGTTTGGTCTGGGCGTGGTTCCCGGGCTGATTTCGACAATCATTTTCTCTATCGCCGCTCCGGTTCGCTTAACCCAGCTTGGCATTGCGTCCACCCCAAAAGCCTTAATCGAGGCCGGGCAAAGTTTTGGCTGCACCCCGCGCCAGCTTTTATTCAAGGTCGAACTGCCTTCCGCCATGCCATCGATCATGGCCGGGCTGACCCAGTGCATCATGCTCTCGCTGTCAATGGTGGTGATTTCGGCCCTCGTCGGTGCCGATGGTCTGGGTAAGCCGGTTGTCCGCGCGCTTAACACCGTTAACATCGCACAAGGTTTCGAGGCCGGTTTGGCGATTGTCATTCTTGCCATCGTGCTGGACCGCATATGCCGCCGCGACAACAGTGAAAATACGGGGCAATAACATGACCAATGCCGTTGAATTCGATAATATCGACGTAATTTTTGGCGACCGTCAGGCCGATGCCCTCGCCCTGCTGGATCAGGGTAAAAACCGCTCGGAAATTCAGGAAGCCACCAACAATATCCTTGGCGTTGCCGATGTCAGCTTTAACGTGCCGCAAGGTGAAATTTGCGTGCTGATGGGGTTGTCTGGCTCGGGCAAATCATCATTGTTGCGCTGTGTAAATGGCCTGAACAAGGTCTCGCGCGGGTCATTGCGCGTGCGCCATGGCGATGAAAACGACGTTACCGATGTCACCACATGCAATGCACAAACCCTGCGCACACTGCGCCGCGAACATGTCGCGATGGTGTTTCAGCAATTTGCGCTGCTGCCGTGGCGCACCGTTGCCGAAAATGTCGGTTTCGGGCTGGAACTGCGCGGCATGAATGCCAAACAACGCGACGAAGTGGTACGTGAAAAACTTGCTTTGGTGGGCTTGGATGAATGGGCTTCAAAATACGCCCATGAACTTTCAGGCGGTATGCAGCAACGTGTCGGCCTTGCTCGCGCCTTTGCCACCGACGCGCCAATCCTGCTGATGGACGAACCCTTTTCCGCCCTTGATCCGCTTATCCGCAATCGCTTGCAGGATGAATTGCTCGATTTGCAGGACAAGCTGAACAAAACCATTTTATTTGTCAGCCATGATCTTGATGAAGCCATGAAACTGGGCAATTCGATTGCCATCATGGAAGGTGGTTATGTGGTGCAGCATGGCACGCCCGAGGACATCGCCCTTCGCCCGGCCAATGACTATGTCGCCGATTTTGTTGCCCATATGAACCCGGTTAACATTTTGCGGGGCCGCGCCATCATGCAACGCGCCACCAAGGAACAGCGTAACGGTTCTGGCAATTTTGCCATCGAGGACGAAGATATCCAGATCACCGTGGAAAATGGTGTGATCAAATCGGCCCAAAGCGGCGAAAATGGCGCGTTAAAGCTGATCAATTATGACGGCACCTTGCCCGCCCATCTGGATGCAACGGACAACTCGATCATTTTTGTCGCCGATGATACGGTACTCTTGAAAAATCTGGTCGAAATGCGGGAAATCACCCAAAACCCGGTGATTTTAACCCGCGAAGGCCGCCTGTCTGGCACGCTGGGCCGCCGCGAATTTTTTGCCAGCCTGACCTAGTTAAAACAAACGTACCCACGACACAAAAACGAAGGGCGGCCTGTATATATCCGGGCCGCCTTTTTCATGTTTGGCTGTTAGCCACCTGTAACCGGCGGAAATAATGCGATTTCGCGTGTTTCGCCAATCACCGCATCGGGCTGGGCAAATTCCTGATCCAGTGCCACACGCACCAAAGCCGGGTCTTTCATGGCATCGGCATAATTAGCCCCGCGTGTTGGCATCCATGCCAGCAAATCGGCAACGGTTTTAATATCCGTTGGTAAATCCAGTGTTTCTTCGGCAATGCCGATGCGGTCTTTGACCCAGGCAAAATAAACAATTTTCATGATGTTCCCGGTGTTTGATAATGTTTGGCGCATGCTGGCCCAAAGGCCCGGTGGGCACAAGCCCGCAATCCCTACGAATAGATAAAAAACCCGTCAGGGGCGGCATCCAGCCGTGATGTCAGATTATCGATAAAAAAGCGCTCCGCCCGGCCCAGCGACATGCGCGGGTTGGTGACCAGATAAATATCAATCGCGGGCGGCGCATCATAGGGCGGCAATTGCCACAAAATGCCGCGATCGCGGGCATTTTTAACCACATGGATCGGCAAGGGGCCAATCCCCAGCCCGGCATTGATCAAACGCCGTACTTCTTCCAGATGCGGGCTGGTGGCAATGACCTTACCTTTCATACCTTCGCGCGCACGCAAGACGGCTACGGGTGCCAAGGCATCTGATAACTGGTCGGTGGAAAACGACACGAACGCCTCGTGGCGCAAATCGGCAAGGGTCAGGTCTGTTCGGCCAAACAAATGATGGGTCGGCCCGCAAAAAAAGCCAAAATGTTCGCGATACAGCCGACGATATTCCAGTTTAGGGTGCTGTTCATTAACCAGGCAAATGCCAAAACTGGCCTGTTGCGACAAGACCTGGCTGACAACATGCGCCGATGTCGCAACATTGATTTCGTATGTCACGCGCGGATGGCCCCGGTTAAATTCAAACAGGGCGTCGTCCAGTGGGGGAAACACCACATGGCTTGCCATCCATAAATGCAAATGGCCGGTTAATTGCCCGCCGCTATCTTGCATTACATCGGACAAACGGCCAATCGCCCCGCAAATTTCGCGGCATTCGTGATAAAGTGCCAGTCCTTGTTCGGTCACTTCAAACCGGCCCCGCTCCCGATCAATCAGGCGCGCGCCAATCTGGTCTTCCAGCCGTTTTAAGGCATTACTAACACTGGGCTGGCGCAATAACAGGCGGTTGGCCGCCCCGGTGATTGATCGTTCTTCGACAATCACGGTAAACGTGTGCAGCAAATTCCAGTCAAACCGGCGTTTTAAAATGTCGTCCATACGGCCCCCATAGCAAACGGCTATGAGATACATTCTACTTATCTATTTGCGCTATAGGCAAGCATAAGGTGGAATGGGTGAAACAGCCATAATCGGCAGCGCAGGCTGCCCGGTTGAAAACGGATATCAGGGTAAAAACATAGTCCGTTCCAGCCGCAAAAACGGGAGGCCCATATGGCCGCAGATATCGCAAGTGCGCAAAAACGTGCGCCATGGATACTGCTATCGCCGTCATTGACGACGATCGGATTGCTGCTTGTGATCCCCATGATGTTTATCGTGGTGTATTCGTTCTGGCTGCGCACCGCCACTGGTGCCGATCAGGTCGGGTTTTATGTCGATAACTGGCAGGAAGTTCTTAGCGACGTTTTTTATCGCGACATCCTGTTTCAAACCCTGAAAATTGCCCTTTACACTACGGTCATCTGCGCCTTTGTCGGCTATATTCCCGCCTATTTTGTTGCCAACACCAAGATGCGGTCCAAAACATTGCTGTTGCTGATGTTAATGCTGCCCTTCTGGATCAGCTATATCATCCGCACCATGTCGTGGATCAATATCCTTGGCACATCAGGCGCGTTAAATGGCCTGCTTTTATGGGCTGGTATCATCGATAGCCCGCTCAACATGCTTTATAACCAGACCACGGTTGTTCTGGGCCTTGTGCATTATTTGCTGCCTTTTATGATTTTAAATGTCTATGTCAGCCTTGAGGGCATCGACAAAAACCTGACCGAAGCCGCCGAAAGCCTTGGCTGCAACGGGTTTCAGGCCTTTCGCGAGGTCACCCTGCCGTTGTCTTTTCCCGGCCTCGCTGCGGGCTCGCTTTTGTGTTTTGTGCTGGCGGCGGGCACCTATATCACCCCGCTAATTTTGGGCGGGCCGCGCGATGCGATGTTCGCCAATCTGGTCTATGAAGCCATCATTACGCAGTTAAACTGGCCGCTGGGTTCAGCACTATCGCTGGTGCTGCTGGCATTTCTGGGCGGGCTGGTTGTGATTTACACCCGTTATCTTGGCGTTGATCAAATCGCCAAAAGTTTCCGGTAAGGGGGATATGGTCATGACAAACGGCTGGTCCTGGATCCGCATTGCCACCATTCTGGTCTATCTGTTTTTATTCGCGCCCGTCGTGGTGGTCATTTTGCTGGCTTTTAACGCCAACCAGTTTGGCAGCTTCCCAATCGAAGGGTTTTCGCTGCGCTGGTTTAATTCGCTGCTGCATAACGATGCCATCGTGCGCGCCTTTAAAACATCGCTGTTACTGGGGGCCTTAACCAGTGCCATTTCCACAACAATTGGCACCATGGCCGCCGTTGCCATGGTCCGTTATGACTTTCCCGGCAAAAAGGCCATTTCCAGCCTGTTGATCGCCCCGATCCTGATCCCCGAAGTGGTTCTGGCGGTGGCTTTGCTGCTGTTTTTACAGTTTCTGGAACTGCCAAAAAGTTTCGGCCTGCTGTTAATGGGGCATGTGGTGTTTACCCTGCCATTTGTATTGCTGGTGGTGCAGGCACGCCTGGTATCGATCCGCCGCGACGTTGAAGAAGCCGCCATGAGCCTGGGTGCCACACCCATACAAACGTTTTTTGAAATCACCCTGCCGCTGATGCTGCCTGCAGTGATGGCGGGAATGCTGTTTTCCTTCACCATTTCGTTTGACGATATTACCGGCACCCTGTTTTGGAAACCGGGCGGTGTTGAAACCGTCCCCACCCAGATTTTTGCCATGCTGCGCAATTCCATCAGCCCGGAAATCAATGCGCTGGGGGCCGTTATGGTGATTTTCACCGTCGCCCTGCCCCTTATTGCCACCGCCATTGCCCGGCACATGTCGGCGCAACGCATGAAAGCCAAAACACAAAATTAACGAAACGGGAAAACCCGTCGCCAATTGCCCAAACAAAATACAAAAACATCAAAACCTTTATCAGGAGGCTACCCGATGGATGACACAAAACGTTATGAACGCCTGTTAACCCGTTTTAAAAACGGCGAAATCAGCCGCCGCACCTTTTTAACTGTACTGGGTGCCGCCGGGGCCACCGCCGGCATTATGGGCGGGCCAATGGGCATGTTGGTTAATTCGGCCAAGGCCGCAACACCCGAACAGGTCCGGTTTGACGGCTGGGGCGGCGTGGTTTCCGAAGCCTTTGAAAAATACGCCTTTGCGCCTTACACCCAAAAAACCGGCATCAAGGTTGTATCGGGCACGTTTGGCGGGGCCGATGAATATCTGGCACGGGTTAAGTCCAGCCAGCCCGGCGAATTTAACCTCGCCCATCTTTCCGGTGTGTTTGACTATGCCCGTTATCACAATATGGAGCTTAGCTCCGAACTGAACGAAGATAACATTCCGAATTTGAAAACCGTGATCCCCAACCTGATCACGCCGCTTCGCAAAATTTCTAACGGCAAACTTTCCGCTGTTCCCTATGACTATGGCACCACCGGCATTGCCTATAATCGCAAACATATCAGCGATGACGAAGCCAAAGCCAAGGGCGCGAAGCTGATGGTTGATGACGCCTATAAAGGCAAAATCGGTGGCTGGGCCGAATGGAAAACCCGTATCTGGTACGGTGCCCTGCAATCGGACCAGAACCCCAACGACATTCACGACATCGAAGCCGTTTGGGACATGATCCGCAAGCACCGCGACCTGGCCCTGAAATACTGGACATCAGGTGCCGAACTGATGAGCCTTCTGGCCGAAGAAGAAATCTATGTCACCGAAGGCTGGTCGGGCCGTATTCGCGCCTTGCAAGATCAGGGCCACGATATTGGCTATTACGACCCCAAAGGCGGACTGGGCTGGCAGGAATGCATCTTTGTTCTTAAAGGCAGCCCGATGGCGGCCTGTGAAGAACTGTTGAATTTCATGCTGGAGCCAGACGTCGCCATTGCCGTTGCCGAAGGCCAATCCTACCCGCCCGCACTCGACCCGAAAAAGGTTGAACTGGGCAAAGTCATTCCGACCCTGCCCGCCTTTGACCCCAGCGGCACCCTTGACGGGCTTAGCTTCTTTGATCCGGCATACTGGAACAAAAACGAAGCGGACTGGTCCAAGAAATTTTCGCGGGTCCAGCGCGGCTATTAACACCGCTTCAAACCTGTGACGACACCCCGGCCCCGGTGGCCTCTCCCTGTTGCGGGGCCGGGTTGTTTTTACTACCACGAACGAAGGTATGGAAGAATGGGCGAACGCCAGAATGCTGTTGAAATGCGCAATGTCGTTAAACGATATGGCGACTTCATCGCCGTAAAACGGATGGACCTGACCGTCCCCGACAACAGCTTTGTTACGTTTTTGGGGCCGTCGGGCTGTGGCAAAACCACCACGCTGCGTATGATCGCGGGGCTAACCGACATCACCGAAGGCGATCTTGTGATCCGCGATAAACGGGTCAATGAATTGCCCATTCACAAACGCAATCTGGGGCTGGTGTTTCAAAATTACGCCCTGTTTCCCCATAAAACCATTTTCGATAACATCGCCTTTGGCCTGAAATACCGCAGGGTCAGCAAAGCCGACATTGCCCAAAAGGTCAAAAATGCGCTCGACCTTGTGCAATTGCCCAATGTTGGCGACCGCTACCCCAACCAGCTTTCCGGTGGGCAGCAACAGCGCATTGCGCTGGCCCGCGCCATTGTGATCCAGCCCGATGTTTTGTTGCTTGACGAGCCTTTATCCGCCCTTGATGCCAACCTGCGCGAAGAAATGAGGGTGGAGCTAAAACGCATTCAGCGCGAACTGGGCGTTGCCACCGTTTTTGTCACCCATGACCAGTCCGAGGCCCTGGCCATGTCGGACAAACTGGTGGTGATGAACAATGGTGCGATCGAGCAGGAAGGGGCGCCCGAAGACGTTTACAACAACCCGGTTTCCGCCTTTGTTGCCGATTTTCTGGGGCACTCCAACATCATCGCCGGTGCCTTGGCCGGTGACGGTGGCGAGGTGACGCCGGTTGAACTGCACGGCGGACAAACCTTGCTGACCACCGCCCATCAGGTCAGCCGAGTGAACAACCAGCAGCAGGTTCGTGTCGTTATCCGCGCCGAAAAAATTGCCCTCTCGGACCAAGATAACAGCAATGCCGATACGGTTGCCATTCCCGGCAAGGTCAAAACCGTTGATTATCTGGGGCAAATGGCCCGCTATTTTGTCACCGCCGCCGGGCGCGACTGGCAGGTTATCAACCCCATTGATCACCGCCCCTTTGGCGAAGGTGCCGATATTTTTATGCATATCGCTGCGCGTAATTGTGTGTTGTTACCCGGTCACGCAGACTGATCGACCGGTTCAGGAAAGCCCCACGAAATGACGTCCAAAATGACACCTCAAAAGACAAAACCCGGACATAACCGGGAATCTCGCCTGTTTTATCAAAGCCGATCCCGCCGCCCCCTGATTGATCACGCCAAGGGCGTTTACATGTGGGATGTGGATGGCAAACGCTATATTGATGCGTCAAGCGGGGCCATGGTCAGCAATATTGGCCATAGCGACCCGCGCGTGATTGCCGCCATGCAAGACCAAATGCAAAAGGCGACCTTTGCCTATCGCCTGCATTTTGAAAACGATGCCGCCGAAAACCTGGCCTGGCGTTTGGCCGAACGCGCCCCGGGCGATCTCGAACGGGTGTTTTTTGTATCAGGCGGGTCCGAAGCCGTTGAAAGCTGCCTGAAACTGGCACGCCAATACGCCCTTGCCATTGGCGAAGCACAGCGTTTCAAGGTCATTTCGCGCTTTCCCAGCTATCATGGCTCAACACTCGGCGCGCTCGCCATTACCGGCTATACCCCCATGCACGCGCCCTTTGCCCCGATGATGGTCGATCAGCCCAAAATCCCGGCCCCCACCTGCTATCTTGACCGCGATGATCTTAGCGATCATGACCGGGGCCTGAAATACGCCAACATGCTGGAAGCCGAAATTTTACGCCAAGGCCCGGAAACGGTGTTGGCCTTTATCATGGAACCGGTTGGCGGGGCCGCGACAGGCGCACTTGTGGCACCCGACAGTTATTATGGCCGCATTCGCGAAATTTGCGACCAATACGGCATTTTGCTGATTTACGATGAAGTCATGACCGGTGCCGGGCGCACCGGTACCTATTTTGCCGCCGAACACTGGAACATCGTGCCCGATATTCTGGCCGTCTCCAAGGGGCTGGCGGCGGGTTATGTGCCACTGGGTGCCATGATCGCACCTGACCGCATTGTCGGCCCGGTGCTGGACCATGGCGGGTTTATTCACGGCTATACCTATGCGGGCAACCCGATTGCCTGTGCCGCGGGCAATGCCGTGCTTGATGTCATTGAACAAGACGACCTTCTGGCCAATGCCGCCCAATCAGGCGCGGCGTTAAAGGCCGAACTTACCAAGCTGATGACCCAACACGCCATGATTGGCGATGTTCGTGGCCTTGGCCTGATGCTGGCGATTGAGCTGGTCGCCAATCGCGACACCATGGAGCCGATTGCACCGAAGCACATGGCGGCGGCCCGGCTGGTTGATATCGCCTATGACAAGGGATTAATCATTTACTGGCGGCGCACGCGAGGCGGCTATCGGGGCGACCATGTTATGATTTGCCCCCCGCTCACCATCACGCCAGACCAGTTTGACGATATTCTGGTCCCGCTAAACGAAGCCCTGATCGAACTGGCAGAAGAATTAAAACAGGCGGGAGGTTTGGATCATGGCTGATAAAGTTATTATCACCTGTGCAATTACCGGGTCGGTTCATACCCCGTCCATGAGCCCCCATTTGCCAATCACCCCCGATGAAATCGCCGATCAGGCGATTGCTGCGGCCGACGCCGGTGCGGCAATTTTACATTTGCACGCCCGCGACCCTAAAACAGGTTTCCCCGCCCCAAACCCTGATTTGTTTATGCAGTTTCTACCGCGCATCAAAGATGCCACCAACGCCGTTATCAACATTTCAACGGGCGGCGGCATGACCATGACGGTCGAGCAACGCATACAAGCTGCACAACAAGCCGCCCCCGAAATGGCGTCGCTAAACCTGGGCACCATGAATTTCGGCCTGTTTCCAGCCCTTAATCGCAAAACAGAATGGCTACATAACTGGGAACCCGAATTTCTGGAAAACAGCCGGGATTTCGTATTTAAAAATACTTTTTCAGATATAGAAATAATGCTGGCGAAATTGGGCGAAGCCAACGGCACCCGGTTTGAATTTGAATGTTACGATGTCGGCCATCTTTATACCCTGGCCCATTATGTGGATCGCGGTTTGGTCAAAGGCCCCATCTTTTTGCAATTCGTGCTGGGTATTCTCGGCGGCATTGGTGCCGACCCTGAAAACCTGATCCATATGAAAGCCACTGCCGACCGGCTTTTTGGTGATCAATACCGGTTTTCCGTCCTGGGGGCCGGGCGGCATCAAATTCCCTTTGCCACCATGTCGGCCAGTATGGGCGGGCATGTGCGTGTCGGGCTTGAAGACAACCTTTATATTCGCAAGGGCCAACTGGCGCAAAATAATGCCGAACAGGTGGTGAAAATTCGCGAGATATTGGCCGGATTGAACCTTGAAATTGCCACCCCTGACGAAGCCCGTGTGATGCTGGGCCTAAAGGGTGCGGATAACGTTTCGTTTTAACTGATCCGGTTCTGATAAATCCATCGCGCCACCACCATGACCACGACCACCATCAGCAATGAAAGGGCGGCCCGATGATGCATGCCTATTTTTCACCCGATCAAATGTTGCACCACGGCCAGACTTTTATGGTGGGTGGCGAACGAAAACCCATTCCCGAGGTGCCCGAACGCGCCGAAATCCTTAATTCGGCGCTTGGAAAACTCGGCATCATCCCGCAAAGCCCGGCTGATTTCGGGCTGGCGCCAATCGCACAGGTACATTCGCCAGAATATTTGCGGTTTTTGGAAAACATTCATCGCGATTGGCGCGCTGCGGGCGGGGCCGAAATTGTGGTTCCCCATATTCACCCGCTTGACCGTACCGGCCCCTATCCGCAAACACCCGCGGCACAAGCCGGTTTTCATTTGGGCGATACATCCTGCCCGGTTTCGGCCACCACATGGCAATCGGCGCGCAGCAGTGCCAATTGTGCTGTCGCCGCAGCCCGCCATGTGCGCGATGACAATAATGCCGATTGCGCCTATGCCCTATGCCGCCCACCCGGGCACCATGCCAGCCGCGATATTGCCGGGGGGTTTTGTTATCTTAACAATTCCGCCATAGCCGCCCGGCAACTGCGCGAACAATTTGGCCGCGTCGCCATCCTTGATATCGACCTGCATCATGGCAACGGCACCCAGCATATTTTTTATGATTGCGACGATGTTTTAACCGTGTCGATCCATGCCGACCCGGCGCAATTTTACCCCTTTTACTGGGGCCATGCCCAGGAACGCGGAACAGGCCGGGGATTGGGATATAACCACAACATTCCCCTGCCCCTTGGCAGCGGCGATGATGTGTTTTTATCGGCCCTGGATCGCGCAACCGACATCATCCATCATTATGCGCCCGGCGCTTTGGTTCTCGCCTGCGGGCTGGATGCCTCACGCGATGATCCGTTTGGCGGCTTAACCGTCAGCACCGGCGGGTTTGGTAAAATCGCCCGTAAAATCAGCTTGATCGGTCTGCCCACCGTGATAGTTCAGGAAGGGGGCTATGTCAGCCCGACACTGGCGAATAACCTGGTGCAGTTTTTAGAAAGTTTTGCGGAGGCACGATCATGACCACAACCGACATTATCATTATTGGTGGCGGTATTGCCGGAATGTCTGCGGCATATTTTCTGGCGCAAAAGGGCAAAAAGGTTGTGGTGCTGGAAGGTGAAGATCAACCGGGCTATCACAGCACCGGGCGTTCGGCCGCCCTGTATAGTGAAACATACGGCCCCAAAATCATCCGCAAAATGTCGACTGCCAGCAAGTCGTTTTTCCTGACCCCGCCCGATGGTTTCACATCCCACCCCATCTTGACCCCGCGTGGTGTTATTATTACCGCAATGCCGGGCGAAGAAGCCAAATTGGACGAGCTTTTGACAGAAGGCCGTGCCAACGGGGCAAATGTGATTGCGCTTAGCCCCGAACAAATTACCGAACTGGTGCCAATTGTGAAGCCCGAATTGCTGATCGGCGGCGCGCTTGAAACCGATGCCATGGATATAGATGTTCATGCCCTGCATTGGGGCTTTATCACACAGTTTAAAAAAATGGGCGGCACTGTTGTCACCCGCGCTGATGTCAGCGCTGTTGAAAAAACAAATGACGGCTGGCAAGTGACCATTGGTACGGGCGAGGTGTATAACGGCACCATTGTTGTGAATGCCGCAGGGGCATGGGCCGACGAAATTGCAAAACAGGCACAGGTCAAACCGCTTGGCCTAACCCCGAAACGGCGCACGGCTGTCATGGTCGACCTGCCCGCCGGGATAGAAGCCGATCATTGGCATATGGTCTGCACCGTCGACGAAGGCTTGTATTTCAAACCCGATGCCGGACGTTTGCTGGTATCGCCCGCCGATGCCACCCCCACCACCCCGCAAGATGCACAGCCCGAAGAACTCGATATTGCCATTACAATTGACCGGCTGATCACTGCCACCACATTAACGGTTAATCGCCCGGGCGAAAGCTGGGCCGGGCTGCGCAGCTTCTTTGCCGATGGCGACCCGGTTTCGGGTTTTGACCCCGATCATACCGGTTTTTACTGGCTGGCCGGACAAGGCGGATATGGTATTCAAACTGCACCGGCAATGGGTGAATATGCCGCCAGCACAATTTGCGGCGAAGACGTTCCCGCTGCAATGCAAAAGCTGGGCGTCACCCGGGCTGCATTGTCGCCCACCCGACCCTCATTGTCCTAATCGCGAAAGTTTTCGGCCATGTCACACCCAAAAGCCGACAGAACCGCATTGCGCAAGGCCGTTCGCGCCAGGCAGGACCAAATCATTGCCGATTTGTCGGAACTGGTGGCATTGCCCAGCCTGCTTGGGCAGGAACAATCAGCCCAAAACTGGATGGCGGGCAAATACCGCACGATGGGGCTGGATGTTGAAACCGTTGCCATTGATATTGCCGCCTTGCACGATAAACCGGGCTTTTCCCCACCGGTAATCGATAATTATAACGGGCGTGAAAATGTTGTGGGCATTCACACCCCGGCCACAACAACAGGCCGAAGCCTGATCCTGAACGGCCATATCGATGTCGTCCCCACCGGCCCGGCAGAGCTGTGGCAACAACCGCCCTTTACCCCGCATGTTATCGGTGACTGGCTGTATGGCCGTGGGGCCGGTGATATGAAAGCCGGCCTCATTGCCAGTTGCCATGCCCTTTCAGCCTTGCATGATGTTGGACTTGAACCCGCCGCGCCGGTCATTTTACAATCCGTCGTCGAGGAAGAATGCACCGGCAACGGTGCGCTTGCCTGCCTGCATGCCGGGTATCGCGCCGATTGCGCCATTATCCCCGAACCGTTCAATCAAACCCTGATGACAGCCCAGCTTGGTGTGATGTGGTTTCAGCTTCATGTTACTGGCAGCCCCGCCCATGTACTTGATACATCGGCAGGCAGCAATGCTATTGAGGCCGCCTATGGCTTTTTTGAAACGCTAAAGGAAGTCGAGGAACTGTGGAATCACCCCGGGCACCGGCACGAAGCCTATGGTGCACATAGCCATCCGGTTAATTTCAATCTGGGTAAAATTTCGGGTGGCGAATGGGCATCTACCGTGCCGACAACCTGTGATGCCGACATTCGCATCGGGTTTTATCCGGGCATGGATATGGGCGAAATTCAATCAATGATCAACGACGTTGCAAAATCGGCAATTGATAATCATCCCGCCTGCAAAGGGGCCACAGTCACCGTAGAATATCGGGGTTTCCAAGCTGAAGGGTGTGTGATGGATGAAACCCACCCGATGATGACAATGATTGGCGATTTGCACCGCGAAGTTACGGGAAACATGATAAAAAATTATGCATCTACGGCAACAACGGATGCACGTTTTTTCCAGATTTATGGCAATATCCCGGCCACCTGTTATGGGCCAAAGGCGGAACGCATTCACGGCATTGATGAACGGGTTTCAATTTCGTCGGTGATGGAAGTGACCGAAGTTCTGGCCCTGTTTATTGCCGACTGGTGCGGTACCAACCCGCAGGCCTGAATTTTACACCGATACTTTAAACCAAAGAAAAACGGAGCATAAAATGAGCATCGAACGTTTCCATACCGGCCCGCGGATGAGCCAGGCAGTTGTCCATGGTGACACCGTATATCTGGCCGGTCAGGTTGGCGAGCCGGGCGCATCGGTTACCGCACAGACCACAAAATGCCTGGAACAGGTTGATGCCCTTCTGGCCGAATGCGGCTCAAAAAAGGAAAACATCCTGCAAGCCGTGATCTGGCTGGCTGACATGAGCGATTTTGCCGAAATGAATGCCGTTTGGGATGCCTGGGTGCCACAGGGCCATACCCCGGCCCGCGCGTGCGGCGAAGCCAAACTGGCAACCCCGGACTACAAGGTCGAATTCATTATTACCGCTGCCAAATAACAAACAATCCATCCGGGCGGCATTTTTTGTCGCCCGGTTCCACCCCAAAGCTGTCTCATTCATTTCTTCGTTTGCCTTAGCGATCGGACCCCGGCCAAACAATCTGGTCCGCCCCCGGAAGCAAAAACCCTTTTGGCGACGCAATATAATCACGGCTTGTGGCGTCAGCTTTGCGGAAATCCGCCTGATAAATGACCCTTACGACACCTGCGCCAAACAATGGTTTGATCGCACACCCTAAAACCTTCTCCCTCCGCCAAAACCACCATTTTGATGCCTCTCGCGTTAAAACACCGCCCCCAAAAGGTTCTCCTTATTCCAATTCATATTGTAAGCATATAATTTGTATGCTTACAATATTTTATGGAAAACATCGACCTTTTACGCCAAACCGTAACCACAAACCTGTTGCAAACCGGGCGTCACTGGCGCCGGGCAGCAACACAGGTTTTGGGTCATCACGGTATATCCGAAGCCTGTGCATCGCCGCTTATCTGGATCAGCCGTATGGGCGGTGGTACCCGGCAGGTGGTATTGGCGCATTGCATCGGTATCGAAAGTGCATCTCTTGTGCGCTTGCTAGACCAGTTGGAAGCCAACAACCTGATTGAACGCAAGGCAGACCCCAGCGACCGGCGGGCAAAATGTATCTGGTTAACGCAGGAAGGCCAGGAACTGGCGACCAAGATGGAAGCATTATTGATACAGCTTCGCAGTCGTATTCTGGCAAATGTCACCCGCGAAGACCTTGAAGCAACCCTTCGGGTTTTTCAGGCGTTTGACGACGACACCAGCGAGAGCGTGGCGGCACCTGCACCCGCATCACAAACTGCAAAGACGGCCGGAGCCTGAATGTGAGCTTTCCCACCTGGCGCGACTGGATTTTTTCCAGCAAAGCCTTTGTTGCTTCCATGCTTGCGCTTTATATCGCGCTGTTTTTTGACCTGCCCCGTCCCTATTGGGCGATGGCGGCGGTTTATGTTGTGTCAAATCCGCTGGCAGGTGCGACCGGGTCCAAGGCAATGTATCGCGCATTGGGTACCGTGATCGGTGCCTGTGCTGCCGTGTTTTTTGTTCCCATTTTTGTCAATTCCCCCGAATTGCTGAGCCTTGTGGTCGCACTTTGGACCGGGGTTTTGCTTTATATTTCTATGCTGGACCGTACCCCGCGCAGTTATGTCTTCATGCTGGCGGGATATACGTTACCGCTTATCGCCCTCCCCGATGTTGGTACACCGGAACTGATTTTTGACACCGCCCTGGCGCGCAGCGAGGAAATCATTCTGGGCATCTTGTGTGCCAGCATCGTCAATGCTGTTGTTTTTCCTGTGAGTGTCAACAGCCTGCTCGATGGCAATATTTCAAAATGGCTGAACGATGCCGCAAGCTGGGCCGATGAAATTTTGCGCGGTGAAGGGGCCATTCCGGAAACACCGGTAAAGCGCCAAAAACTTGCCGCCGACATTACCGGGCTAAATATGTTGCTGAGCCAGTTGCGCTATGATGTGAAAACACGCGAAGTCGTCAGGCCAACACGCGAATTGCGCGGCCGCCTTTTAATGTTGCTGCCGCTGTTTTCATCCCTGGCGGACCGGCTTCACGCGCTAAAACAAAACAATCACGGTTTGCCTGCCGATATCAGCCCTGTTTTATGTGCCGTGGCCGACTGGTTCGACACACCGCAAAACATCAATGATGAAACAACACACGCCTTAATCGCGCGGATAGATGCCGCCGACATATCCGACCCGACAAAAACCCATGTTTGGGATAATATGGTCCGCGCCAGCGTAATGGCGCGGCTGCGCGAAATTGTTTATCTGTGGCGCGATTGTAATTCCCTGCGCGATATCATCGCCGATGGCAAACACAAACGCCATTGGCGCGCCCTGTTTCGTCATCGCAAGGTTATTGGGCAAACCCGGTATTATGATTACGGCATGATGCTGTTTTCATGCGGATCAACCGTTTTGGCAACCTTGATTGCAAGTTTGGCGTGGATCCAGTCTGGCTGGCAATATGGGGCCGGGGCAGTATTAATGACGGCGGTAAGCGGATCGTTTTTTGCCGCGATGGACAGACCGGCCCCATTCATTATGATTTTGCTCAAATGGTTTTCCGCCAGTCTGGCGTTATCATTTGTCTATCTGTTCCTGATTTTGCCCCGCATCGATGGCTTTCCATTGCTGGTTCTGGTTTTTGCCCCGCCTTTCCTGATTTTGGGCACCCTGATGCCACGCCCGCAATACGCAATTATTGCCATGTTACTCACAGTATCAACGGCATCATTCATCGCCCTTCAAAACCGTTTCAGCGTTAATTTTGATTCGTTCCTGAACGGCGGGATCGCCTCGCTGATCGGGATCGCATTCTCGCTGGTCTGGACCCTGCTGGTGCGCCCGTTTGGCAGCGAACTGGCCGCACGCCGCCTGATGCGTGCGGGGTGGGCCGATTTGGCCAATACTGCCGCCGGGCAACATGGCGGCGACCACGCCGCATTGTCGGGCCGCATGCTTGACCGATTGGGCCAACTTGTTCCAAGGCTGGCCAGCCTTGAAGACCGCGAACTGGCAAAGGTTGATGGTTTTGCCGAAGTACGTCTGGGCTTTAACATCCTGGTTTTGCAACGCGAACGCCGCCGCGTTGGCCCGGCCAGCCGCGATGCCATTGACACCGTCCTTTCTGCCATTGCCGGTTTTTTCACCCAACGCTTAAAACAGGGCAAAGCCCTGGAACCTGACGATGCGTTGCTGTTTGATATCGAACACTGTCTGAAACAGGTCGCAAATGAACCTGCCGGTAAACGGGCCGAAGCACTGGATGCGCTGGTGGGGGTCAAACGGGTATTGTTTCCCAACGCGACAAGCGCCAGCGGGATACTTACCCACATCAACGCCAATGACCGTGCAGATTTCAAGGCGGCGCAATAATCTGAATATCAATACGGATCGCGACGGTTAAGCTGCCGCAAACCGCGTCATTGATCGCGGCTGTCCCGGGTAACAATAACCGCATTGCTTTCAAGTGTGCGGTGAACCGGGCATTTATTGGCGATTTCAATCAACTTTTTGCGCACGTCATCGCTTAAATCACCCTGCAAGGTAATAACCCTTTCAAACCGGTCAATCCTGGCGGTGTCCTGATGCGGCCCGTCGCCGCAATCCGCGCAGTCTCGTGCATGGATTTTCTGATGCGTGACCTGCACCGAAATACCATCAAGGGCGATCTGTTTGAAATCGGCATACATGCGGATCGTCATTGAGGTGCAGGCCCCCAATGACGCTGCCAGATATTCATAGGGCGAAGGACCGCTTGCAAGGCCGCCTGCCCCCTCGGGTTCATCGGCCAGCATCCGGTGCGGGCCCGCCACCAGCATGGTTTGAAATTTTCCAAGGCCAGTTTCACGCGCCAGAATACCTTCATCTGCCCCCGCCGGGGTGGTGCCGGATGATGCGGCGGCATCCTTTGTCACCACATAGGGGCGGGCCCAGGTCGCAATAACATTGGCGGCATAGGTCGCGTCGTCAGGGTCGCGCAGCAAATGATCAGCTTTGTTTAGCGACACATAACTTTTGGGGTGCCGCGCTGCGGTGAAAATGCGGCTGGCATTATCAATGCCAACGGTTTGATCCATCGGTGCATGCAACACCAGCAATGCCTTATGTAAAGACGCGGCCGATTTTTCGATATCATGCGCGGCAAGATCATCAAGGAACTGTTTTTTAATCACAAAGGGACGACCGCTTAGCGACACATCGGCCTGCCCTGCTGCACGAATTTCGGCCAGTTTATCGGCAAAATTTTCGGTTACATGGTTAATATCCGCTGGTGCGGCGATGGTGGCAACGGCCATTGCTTCGGGAATATCCCCGGCAACGGCCAATATGGCAGCGCCCCCCAGTGAATGACCAATCAGCAATTTGGGGGCTTCATACTCGATCCGCATATAATCCGCCGCCCGGCGCAAGTCTTCAAGGTTGGAGGTGAAATTGGTCGAGGCAAAATCACCGCCGGAGCCGCCCAGCCCGGTAAAATCAAACCGCAAGACAGCAATTCCCTGCTCGTTCAAGGCTTGGGCAATTTTACGCGCTGCCGTCAAATCCTTGGTGCAGGTAAAACAATGGGCAAACAGGGCATAGGCCAAAACAGGCCCTGCAGGCAAATCCAGCCGTGCTGAAAGCGATGCGCCCATTGCCCCTTCAAAGCCAAGCCTGATCGGACGAACTGCCATGTTTTTCTCCGTCGCCAAAGGTGAAATATGCCTTGATAAGATGTTGTTACTGTACCATTTTAACGGGTAACATTTGCATGTTTTTTACGCTGAAAGACAGGCGATTTCAGATGCTGCGAATTAAAACACCCCGACTGACCTTGCGCCCGGCAACGCCGCATGATGCCGATTTTATACACAGATTGTTAAACCAGCCGGACTGGATTGAATATATTGGCGACCGCAATATTGGCGATCTGGCAACAGCGGCGGTTTATATTAATGAACGCCTGATCGCGGCGTATCACCGCGATGGTTTTGGCCTGTATCTTGTCGATTTACAAGCAAGCGGGGAAACAATTGGCCTTTGCGGGCTGGTCAAACGGCAAACCCTGCCCGATCCCGATATCGGCTTTGCCTTTCTTGATCAATGGCAAGGCCAGGGTTTTGCCCGCGAGGCCGCACAGGCCACCTTGAAATATGCCTATCAGGATTTGGGCCTTAAACGGGTTATCGGCTTTACCTTGCCCGGCAACAACCGGTCGATCCGGTTGCTTGAAAGCATCGGCATGGTGTTTGACAGCACCGTTTATGTCGATGGCGACCGCGAGGCCTGTAACCTGTATGTGCCCGCCAACCAGAACAATCCGGTGCCCTGAAAAATCACGGCAGGATTACGTGCGCCGGATACCAATGGTGCGACCCACGCCAGATGGGACGGGTAAATCGCGCTGTGCGACCCGAATACCGTCAAGCGTTTTGAAAATATCGTCAGGAAACGGGGCTGATCGCCGTGTTTCCATATTGATATGCATCGTAATTATTTCGTTGGTCGCCGCCAGCCAGCCTTCATTTGCGTGGCGCATTTCATGATACATGTGAATGCGCTTTGAATCGCAATCAAGCACCCGGGTGTGAAGTTCAAACGGGTCATTCAAATGAATTTCACGGTCATACGTGGCGTGCATTTCCAGTGCAAAGGTCGATCCGCCGCGCCGCGCCGGATAGGTTCGCCCCAAACCGACCGCATCAAGAAAACCCAACGACCCCAGATTAAAGGCAACGATATAATAGCCAACATTTACATGACCGTTAAAATCGATCCATTCGGGCGCAATATGCCCCCGATAGCTAATCAACATATCGGGGCCAAACAAATCGGTGCTGATCATTTATCCATCGCCTCGACAACACTGACAGCGGCAGCAAAATCTTCCAATGCATGGCCGACCGATTTAAACACCGTGCATTCCCCTTCGGATAATCGACCTTTAACCTGTTCGCGTGTCAGGCCAAACAAATCACCCACAATATCATTTTTGCTAATTGCGCCTGACTGAATAGCCTGCACCACATCCCCGCCTTCAGCCGATGCCCCGTCAAAACTGTCAACAAAGATACGGCATTTTTTCATCACATCATCATCGGTTTCGCGCATGGTGGGTTTAAACGCCCCAACCAGATCAACATGAACACCATCAGGTAACCACGCCCCGCGCACCAGCGGTTCATTGCTAAGGGTGGCGCAGGATATGATATCCGCTGTTTTACAGGCCATTTCCAAATCATCGGTGCCCGAAGCTTCAAAACCCAGCAATTCAACTTCGCGGGCCAATGTTACTGCTTTTTCCGGGCGGCGGTTCCATAGGGTCACTTTTTTGATCGGGCGCACCGATGCATGTGCCGCAATCAGGTTGGGAGCCATGGCACCAGTACCAACCATAACCAAATGGCTGGCGTCCTTGCGCGCCAGATAATCCGCTGCCAATGCCGATGCCGCCGCAGTGCGACGTGTCGTCAGACGCGAGCCATCAAGCACCGCAGCAGGTTGCCCGGTAACGCCATCCAGTAAAATGTAAATCCCTGAAACAGCGGGCAGGTTGCGGCTGGAATTTCCCGGTACGACTGCCGCCACTTTTACCCCGGCAGCCCCGTCTTTTTCCCATGATGGCATAATTAACAGGGTTGCGTCGTCTTCGCCGGTTCGTTCCATGTTAAAATGACTGCGAAGCGGCGTTTCACAGCCTTTTGCAAACCAGCGGCGCAGGGCTTCAACCATGTCGCGCGGGGGAACGGAACGGTCAATGTCTTCGGCGGTAACGAAACGCATGGGGCCTACCTGTAAAATTTGTGATTATTCAATTGGTAACGCAGGTTTACCTTATCACAACGGGTCTTCTACGTCACCGCATGTTGAGCTGAATATCACACACAGAACAGGCGTATTCTTGCCATTTCCCGCCCGTTTCAGCCGATAATACGCTTAAGATTTCCATATAGCGCACCATCACGAAGATACAGTTCTTCCAGCACCGTAAAATGGTTGGCACCCCATGCCTGATGCACCGGCACGATCAACCCCGCTTTCGCACAATATGCAGCATATGCCTGACTTTGTCGGACAAATTCCGGCGTTTCAACCGCTCCGACTACCAACATCATTCTGGCCCCAACGGGCACGGCGTCCAGCATTGGTGAATTATCGGCAGCACTGTCTTCGGTCAGGCGAATATCGATATTCATGCTGGTAAAACGCAAGGGCTCCAGGTCAAACACACCCGACACCGGCACTACGGCGTTAAAAGGGGTCGCATCACCAATTTCGTTTTCCCAGTCATGGGCGGCCAAACGGGCCACAATTTGCCCCCCGGCCGAATGCCCGGAAATACTCAGCCGATCACGATCCCCGTTAAAATCGCCAATATGTTCGTAAACATATTTAATGCAGCGAATGGCCTGGGCAGTGATGTCCTCGACCTTAACGTCGGGGCATAAATCGTAATTGGCACAAACCACTGTGTAACCATCGGCTACCAGATCACGAACAATAAAGGCGTAATCTTTTTTGTCCTGGCTACGCCAATACCCCCCATGAAAAAACACGTGAACCGGTGCATCAGGGCTACCGGCAGGAAAAACATCAAAGGTTTCTTTGGGTCCAGGCCCAAAACGCACATCAGACTGATGGTCAAGTTTTGCCCGCACATCATCTGATGCAGCAACGAACCGGGCAAAATGATCGGCAAAATCCGGCACGGTTTCGCGCGGATTATACTGCCATTCGACTTCTGCTTCTGTAAAACCGCCCCAGCCCATTGATGATATATCCCTGTTAAAAGTGCCTTTTGTTAAATTCCAAGGTGATTTTTCTTTATTTCCGGGGCATTTGCAAATTGTTCAGAAGAACCATTCCAAACTATTTGCCCTTTTTCCAATACATAATGCCGGTCACATACCGCCATTAATGCATCAAGATTGCCATCAATGATCAAAACTGTCTGGGCCAAATCGCGCAATTTACGAATGCAAGCCCAGATATCGGTCCGGATCACCGGTGCCAGCCCTTCGCTCGCCTCATCGAAAATCAGTAAATCAGGGTTGGTTAACAATGCGCGGCCAATTGCCAGCATTTGTTGCTCCCCGCCTGATAACTGATTGCCCATATTATTTTGTCGTTCGGCCAACCTTGGAAAAAGGTCGTAAATTTTTTCCAAATTCCATCCCTGCCCCCGGGCTGTTGCCACCAGATTTTCGCGCACCGACAAGTTCGGAAAAATCTGTCGTCCTTCAGGCACCAAACCAATACCGGCACGGGCAATGCGAAAGGATTTATGGCGTGAAATTTCCTGCCCCTTAAACCGGATGGATCCTGCTTTGGCCGGGGTTAACCCCATTATGGATCGAACCGTGGTGGTTTTCCCCATACCATTACGCCCCAAAAGGCTAACAATCTGGCCTTTTTCTACTTGCATATTTACGCCAAACAAAACCTGGCTGCCGCCATAACCGGTTTCAACGTTTTGCAGTTCCAGCATCAGTATCCCTCCGCCAGATAGGCTTTTTGAACGTCTTCGTTTTCGCGAATCTGATCAACACTGCCCGATGCAATCATGGCCCCGTTAACCAATACCGAAATCACATCGGCCAACCGAAAAACAATATTCATATCGTGTTCGACCAGCAAAATGGCGAAATCCGGTTTCAGCCTTTCCAGAAGCTCCGCCAACTGGTTGCTTTCCGTCGGGCCCATACCCGCCATAGGTTCGTCCAGCAACAAAACCTTTGGGTCCAAAGCTAGCGCCATGGCAATTTCCAACTGGCGTTTTTGCCCGTGCGCCAGATCGGCGGCACGTCGGCTGGCAAAACCGGCCAGACCAACCTGGTCAAGCAATGCTGCTGTGCGTTTATTGATTTGCACATCGCGCGTAACCGCACGCCAGAAGGAAAAATGATGCCGGGTGCGCGATTGAACGGCCACAGCAACATTTTCTGCCACGGTAAAATCATCAAATATCGCGGTAATTTGAAAAGACCGGGCCACCCCCATTCGGGCGCGTTTGGGCATGGAAAAACGGGTAATATCCTGTCCGTCAAACCAAACCTGCCCGCCATCAGGGCGTAATTCGCCCGATAATTGCGACAGGGCCGTCGTTTTGCCAGCCCCGTTCGGACCAATCAGGGCATGGATTTTACCAACTTCAAGCTGGATCGATAAATCATCTGTGGCACGCAACCCGCCATAACTTTTATAAAGGTTGCGTGCTTCAAACACCGGGCGATCTTGTGCATTATCCATGATCACCCCCTGACTTTACCGTTGCCTTGCCCGCGCCCGACAAAAAACCAACGATGCCCCCCCGGAAAAACACCACCACCAATATTAAAACCGGCCCCAAAATGACCTGCCAGTGTTCCGTAAAGGACACCAGGCTTTCTTCCATCAGGAACAATGCCAAGGCCCCGTAAATCGGCCCGACAAGGGTGCCCAGCCCGCCCAAAATAACAATCACCATCAACTCGCCCGACCGCGACCAGTGCAACAGCCCGGGACTGACAAATTCGGAATGATTGGCAATCAAGGCCCCGGCCAGTCCGCCAATGGCGGCGGAAATGCAAAATGCGGTCAGCTTATAAAGCAGAGGATCATAACCAAGCGCACGCATCCGGCGTTCATTTTGTTTACAGCCAATAATAACGCGGCCAAACCGCGACCCGACAAGGCGCGACAACAAAAACCACACTGCCAGCAAGATTGCGCAACACAGATAATAAAACGTATTGCGATCATACAGATCAAGGCCGGGAATAGCGTTTCGGTCCCACAAAGACAGCCCGTCTTCCCCACCATACTGAGACAGGGAGACAAAGAAAAAATAAAACAGCTGGGCAAAGGCCAGCGTGATCATGATGAAATAAACGCCCGATGTCCGCAGACTGATCAGGCCAATAATCAGCCCGAAAAACGCCGCCACCAGCATTGCCAACGGCCAAACAACAAAAGCATCATTACTGCCCGTCCAGCCAAAGATAAAATCGCTGCCATCAAAGGCGTGGGTGCCTAAAATACCCGCTGTATAGGCGCCGATGCCAAAAAAGGCTGCATGCCCAAAGCTGACCATCCCACCAAAACCAATGATCAGATCCAGCCCCACAGCCGCCACCGCATAAATAACCGCACGGTTAAACATCGTTATTAAAAACGAATTATCAAACGCATGTGCCACCGGTGGCACCAGTGCCAGCACCACAAAAATTGTGATCGTCGACCAGCTTTTACGGGAAATATTTTTAACCATGTGTCTGAAACAACCCCCGGGGACGGAAGGCCAGAACCACGGCCATTAAAATATAAATCATCATTGATGCCAGGGATGCGCCCGCCCCGTCAGCCACCGAGGGTGGCAACCATAAACGCATCAGGTCAGGGATATAAACCCGGCCCAGGGTATCGGTAAGGCCAATCAACAGCGCACCGGCAACCGCCCCGCGAATGGAGCCAATGCCGCCAATCACAATCACCACAAAGGTCAGGATCAGGATATTTTCACCCATGCCGGACTGAACCGCACTGAACGGGGCCGCCATAACCCCCGCCAACCCGGCCAGCGCTGCGCCAAAGCCAAACAGCAAAGTATAAAGCAGGGAAATATTAACCCCCAAGGCCCCAATCATTTCGCGGTTGGATGCCCCGGCCCGTATCCACATGCCAATACGGGTTTTCATCACCAGAAAATACAAAAAACCGGTTACCAGAATACCGGTTGCAATAACGGCCAAACGGAAGGCCGGATACGGCGCACCTGGAATAAATTCAACCGTGCCCGATAAAAATGCCGGCGGGTCCATGGCAATGGGCTGACGTCCCCAAACGATGCTAACCATTTCATTAAAAAACAAAATAAGGCCAAAGGTAGCCAAAACCTGATCAAGATGGTCGCGGCGATATAGCCGGCGCATGATGACAAATTCCATCACCATCCCGGTAATGGCAGCCGCACCAACCCCGGCCAGAAGGCCCAGAAAAAAGCCCGAACCATGCGCAATGGCCGTCGCGCCGACATAGGCACCAACCATGAACAACGACCCGTGCGCCAGGTTGATCAGGTTCATGATCCCGAAAATCAGGGTCAGTCCTGATGCCATCAAAAGCAGGGTCACGCCAAATTGCAGCCCGTTTAAAAGCTGTTCGAGAAACAAAAGCATTATTATTTTCCGGTGCAAGTGCGAAAACACAATGGCCGATACGGGACCGGCCATTGGTTAAATTGCGTGGGCAAATTACATTTTGCACTCGGAGGCGTAGGCATCGACATGGTTTGAAAATACCTTGCCGACCAGTTTATTGGTAAAGCCACCATCGGGATCGGCGACAACCTCGCGGACATAGAAATCCTGAATCGGATGATTGTTATTGCCAAATTTGAAATTCCCTCGAACCGAGGTAAAGTCGGCTTTTTTCAAAGCGGCACGGAAATCATCCTTTTTGGACATATCACCTTCCACAGCAGCAATGGCACTGCCAATCAGATTGGCGGCATCATATCCCTGAACCGAATACAGGCTGGGTTTTGCACCGTATTTTGCGACATAACCGGCAACAAATTTCTTTGATGCCTCGTTATCCATATCGGGCGACCAATGGGATGTGTTTTTCATGCCCACCGCGGCCTCGCCAACGGCATCAACCAAATGTTCATCGGCTGAAAAAGCCGGGCCAAACAACGGAATTTCGTCTTTCAAGCCAGCCTGGGCATATTGTTTAATAAAATTAATGCCCATGCCACCGGGATAGAAGAAAAATACTGCGTCGGGCTTTGCGGCACGCAGGGATGCAATTTCAGCGGCATAGTCTGTTTGACCAAGTTTGGTGTAAACTTCGTCGGCGATATCGCCTTTGTAATACCGCTTGAAGCCTGCCAGGGCGTCTTTACCCGCCGGGTAATTCGGGGCGAGCAGATAAACTTTCTTAAAGCCCTGATCCTGCACATACTGGCCCATGGCTTCGTGAATATTGTCGTTCTGATAGGCGGCATTAAAATAATTGGCATCACATTTCGCACCCGCCAGCACACTGGGGCCGGCATTGGTGGAAATATAAATCATGCCATCGCGTACCACCTTGGGCACCACGGCCATCGCGACATTGGAAAAGATAATGCCGGTCATAAGATCAACATGTTCGCTTTCCATCATGCGGGTCGCAATTTGACGCGCACTTTCGGGTTTCAAACCATCATCCTCGACGATCAAATCAATGTCCGAGCCGCCAAGTTTGCCATCATGTTCGGAAATTGCCAGTTCAAATCCCTTGCGCATATCATCACCCAAATAGCCTGCCCCAGTCGAAAGGGTGGTGATCATGCCAATTTTAACGGGTTCGGCCGCCTGTGCGGAAATCCCCGCCACACAGGTGCCCATCATCAGTGTTGCCACCCCTAAAAGGGCTGCCTTTTTGCTTTTTGCCAACATCTTACAGTCTCCCTGAAGCCTGATTTTGAAGAGTTTGTTTTGATTTGTTTTTGTTGCCTTTCTATTCATCCCCAATTCGCGCGCCGTTGCAATAACCAGTTTGTTTAAGCTTAAAGTTTTTTTATTTCTTCTACGTATAAATACGTACTTTTTGCCCATATTCCTGTCATCAGCACTGGAAAAATGGCACAGTGCGCCGCTGAAAAATGTAATACTGCCAAGAACAGGGACCCATTATGACAGCCGATCAAACCTGCCCGTTCCCCACCAAGGATGCCGACCGCAATGCCATTTGGGACATGCTTGTCCCGCGCGATATCACCGCCTTTGTGCTGGCAGACTGGTCACTGGTGGAAAATGATTTTGCAGCCAACGGCTTTTACGGGATTGATGCCCACACATCAGCCAATCCTGATGACTGGACGCTGGCCTTTCCCGACTTGTTAGCCTATCGAGAAACATGGCTTTCCCAAGCGCATGCCAGCCAAAACACCGACTACGCCGAACCGTTATTTGATGCCGTTTTTGCCGCCACAAAACTGGAACAGATTGAAATTAACGGCGACCGTGCCCTTGCCCGCAAACATTTTAACGGCAGCATTAAAAAATCCGACGGCAGCGAAGACCGCCTTTTGTGGAAAACGCATTATTATTGCCAAAAAGGTGCCGATGGAAAATGGCGCATCACCGGATTCATCGGCTATTTACCCAATAACGACGTCTAATACGGCAAAACGGCATTCCCGATAAAACAGGAATGCCGTTTTTTGTGTTCCAACCCTGCAACGACGTGCAGATTTAAACCATTTTGCCCCGTGCGGCGACAAAGGCAGGGTTTTCGAAAATACCGTTTCGGCACAGTTGCACATAATCGAACATGTTGCTGACCACACACACATGATTGGGAATAATCTGTATCCGTTGACCAATTTTGAAAGGCTGACTTTCCGGATCAAATGTCAAAATGCCGTGTTCTTCGCTCAGCGACTTTACCGTCACGTCACCATGACCAACAACATGGCCAAAATGCTCCAACCCGAACAAATCGGATGTTAAAGCCTTTGACCCGGCATCAATAATTGCCCTGCCCGGTGCCGGTAACGACACGATTTCGCTCAGCACACGCAAGGCACAATCTTCTTCCAGACAACCGCCGCGCGCCATTACCGATTTGTCGTTATAAATATAGGTTCCGATGCGATATTCGGTCACGACCGGGGCTTCATGCGCCTGCCACATATCGGGCGTGCCGCCCGAACTGCGCACCGGGCATTCCAGCCCGGATTTTGCGCATTCATCCATCGCATCCCGAAAAAATTTCTCTACCTTTGCCATACCGCCATTAGGCGGATACGTCATCAAGCCAATAAACTTCAAACCCGCGAGGTTATCGACAATGCGGGCCAGACTGGCGGCGTCCGCAGGGGATTGGACCCCACAACGACCAGCACCGGTATCGCATTCCACCAGCACTTCCAGCGGTTGTTCGCGACCTGAAAATGCATCTGACAGGCCTTGCGCCACTGTTTCGCTATCAACAACCACGCGCAGCAAATCAATGCGATCCGCCAGAGCGCGCAACCGGGCGAGTTTACGGGCCCCAAGAATATTATAGGTAATCAGAATATCGCCGATACCCGCATCTGCCATAACCTCGGCCTCGCCGATTTTCTGACAGGTAATGCCCTTGGCCCCGACCGCAATTTGCTGCAAGGCAAAGTCGGGGATTTTGTGGGTTTTAATATGCGGACGCAAGGCAATGCCATGTTCGTCGCAATATTCCTGAAACGTACGAAGATTGCGTTCGACGCAATCAAGATCGACGATGGCACAGGGTGTGTCGAGTTCGGCAAATTCGGTCATTCTTTACTCGATTTCATCATGATGCTGTTGCAAACGGATCATCTACAATCGGCCAGACTTGACGCGTCAAATGTTTATACCCGTTTGTTTTCGGGTCTGACGGATACGGCCCGTGAACATTTACATAGATAATCTCGCCCGCGATTTTGGCAAATGCATCGTAGAAGTGATTGGTGGATTTGATAAACAGATAATTCTTTGCTTTAGGGTCAACGCCCATATTGGCAAAAAGATCCGGGTCAAAACTTTGCGCCCGGTTGCTGTTTAAAATCACCTCTCCACCATCTGGCAATTCAATCAACGCGCAATCGCCCAATGGCACAATGCTGTCGCCAAAACTTTGCCAGGAATTGCGCTGCAATTTTTTCACCCGAACAACGGCATCAACCGGGGCGCCCCCGGTCGAGGAGGTTTTACCGCCAAACCGCAACGGCAAGACACCGCCCTCACCTGCAGAAAAGCAGATCCGCACGGCCATCGGGTCCCATATCGTGCCAAAGGCATAGTTCTTCAGGCCACTATTCATGACCCGGCCTAGCAACAACGTCGAATCACCCGGCACGCCCCCGCCAGGGTTATCCCACACATCGGCGATCACAACCGGCGTTGCGATAATGTCAGGCAATTTTGCCATCGCCTGTTCCGGGGTAATAAAATCGGGCCGGGTGGTGCCACGAAAACCAAACAGCTCCATCCCCAGATCCTTGGCTGTCTGTGTTGCCAGATCAGGTTTATTATCGGTAATGACGATAACATGAGACCCGATTTCGGGCACATCCCCTGCCATAAAACCATGAATGACCGAGATCGACAAAATGCCATTATGACCTTCCATGGCTTTGATCCGGTCAACAAAAGACCGCATGGGTTCACGCGAGGTCGGCAGAACCTCGATCATTTTGCAATCAAACACGGCTTTGACCGGTTTGATTTCCCCGCGAATTGTCCGCAAAACCAGATCAACCGTTGCCGCACCGGCCTCGACAAAATCTGTGTGGGGAAATTCCTTAAACGCGACCAGGACATCAGCGGCATTAAAGCGCCTGGCGCTTAAATGGCTGTGCGGATCAAAGCTGGCACCAATCACGACGTCAGGACCAACAATGTCCCGCACGGATTGTAACAAATCCCCTTCACAATCGAGGTAATCCTGCGCGACCATCGCCCCATGTAAACCAAGCACAACGCCATCTACCGGCATGGCGGCTTTTAGCTGTGCCAGCACTTCGTCGCGCAGATATTCATAGGTATCACGGTTCACGATCCCGCCTGGTTCGGCCCAGGTTGCTGTACCTTCAATCAGGTCCCATCCTTCGGCCTTTGCACGTGCGCGCGCAACGGTAAACACCGCACTGCACAATGTAGGCGTTTCGGGGTGGTCCCCCGGGCCTGCATAAAAACTTTCGCGGAAATCGGAAATATCGGTGCGCAGGGGTGAAAACGTGTTGGTTTCAGTCGCGATGGAAGCGCAAAAAATTCGCATACCCGGGTCCTTCTTGGTCTTTGTTTTGGGTAAATGGATCAAGGAAATAGAATAAAAATAATCAGACAGTTCATAAAAGGGTGGCGGGAGGGAACCGGGAGGAAGCCCCCTCCCCGCCAGACAGAAATTAATCTGTCAGATATTGTTTTTCGTTGGCTTTCTTGACTTCAGTCTTAAACAGGTCAAGCAATTTAACACCATCTTCGCCAAGGGTTTCCTTGACGTGTTTTTCCATCACCGGCTGGGTAACTTCCTTGAACTGTTCGCGCTCTTCCGGGGTCAGGGCATCGATTTCCATTTTGCCCATCAGACCTTTAAGACCACGATCAGATGCTTCGATCACGCGCGATACGCCACGGCTGGCAACAACACAGGATTGTGCAGCATAACGGATAATGCGCTGCTGATCTTTGGTCAGATCATCCCAGAATGCTTTGGACAGCATCATGGTGTAGGGCGAGAACAAATGGTTGGTCAGGGTCAGGTATTTCTGTACTTCGTTAAACTTCGCGAAGGTAACAGTCGGAACCGGGTTCATCTGACCATCAATCACGCCGGTCTGAAGGCCGGCATACACTTCGCCCCATGCCATCGGGTAGGCTTCAGCACCCAGTGCCTGCATGATTTTCTGATGTGACGGCAGGGCCATGGTACGAATACGAACGCCCTTGAAATCTTCCAGGTTTTTGATCGGGTGCTGCGAATTGGTCACAGCAAAGAACCCGCCAGTATCTGGGAAACCCAAAACTTCCACATCACCCAGGGTGGCTTCGATGTCTTTGGCCAAAGCCACACCAAACGGCCCGTCATAGACGTCATAGGTGGCAGCGTTGCTATCAAATGCAAATGGCAGGTTCAAAACGTCAATGCGCGGGTAATAAGATGCGATGGCGCCGGTCGAGGTCAGCGTTGCCTGAATAAGGCCATCACGCACCATCTGGACATGTTCGGCAGCCGAACCCAGCTGGTTGGACGGATAAACTTCAACCTTGATCGCACCATTGGTGTCGGCTTCGACGATATTGGCGAAAACTGCGGTGCAGGCCTGGGCCGGGTTTTCAAACGGGTCCAGCTTATTGTCGTGGGCGAATTTCAAAATTTTGGCTTCGGCGTGGGCGGTGCCCATGGTGCCTGCCAGCAGTGCCGTCGCAGCCATAGCGGCCCCGAAACGTTTGAATGTGTTCATAACACCTCTCCTGATTGGATTGATTTTCATTGCGCCCCAAAATCACCCTGTCCCCCAGGGTGATCCGCCCGGGGCCAGGGCGGAAAACCGTAACGTCGTTACATTGGGGTTATCGGAACCCCAACAATCTGGGCACCAGAAGCGCCAGATCGGACCAGAAAGCGAACAACAACAGCACCCCGATTTCAGCAATCAGGAAGGGCCACAACTGCGCCGCAATTTTTTCAAGTTTTTCACCTGTCACTGATGCCAGCACAAACAGGCAGGCCCCCACCGGTGGCGTCATAAGGGAAATGTTAAGCGCCAGCACAAAGATGATGCCTGCATGGATCGGGTCCATACCGATTTGCACGGTTAACGGCACCAGAACCGGGGCCAGAATGATCAGAATGGCGTTGATATCCATCACCATGCCGATCGCCATCAACAACCCGACAATCATTAAAATGACCATGTAAGGATTGCTTGAAACGCCCAGTACGGCCGCGGCAACTTCTTGCGGGATGCGGTTAAAGCTAAGCCACCAGCCCAGGATCGAGGCAAAGGCGATGATGATGAAAATCACCCCTGTCACACGTGCCGTTCTGATCAGCATCTGGATAAAATCGGCCACAGTCAGGGCACGATACACAAACACGCCAATGAACAGGGCATAGGCCACCGCGACAGATGCCGCTTCGGTAGGCGTTACAATCCCCCCCAAAATACCCCCCAGAATGATCAGGGGCATGATCAGGGCCGAAATGGATGATTTAAAGATTTTCCAGATTTCAAGCAGACTGGCGCGGCGTTCTTCCTTGGGCAGATTTTTACGACGCGCAGTCACGGCAATCACCGTCATGCAGATCAGACAAATCATCAGGCCAGGTAAAATACCCGCAGCAAACAAGCCCCCGATTGAAACACCCATTAGCGAGCCATACACAACCATCAAACCGGACGGCGGAATGGTTGGCCCGATTATGGAACCCGCAGCGGTGACCGCACAGGCATAATCGCGGCGATATCCACGTTCGACCATGGCAGGAACCAATGTTTTGCCAAAGGCCGCCGCATCGGCAGTCGCCGCCCCGGTAAGGCCTGCAAAGAACACACTGGCCAACATATTGGTATGGGCCAGCCCCCCGCGAAAATGACCGACCAGGGATTGGGCGAATTTGACCAGCCGGCTGGTAATGCCGATATGGTTCATGATTTCGCCAGCCAGAATAAAGAACGGCATGGCAAGAAACGGAAACACATTCAGCCCGTTAAAAACCTTGCTGGGGCCCTGCACCAGAAACAGCCCCCCGCCCATGTCATAAAGACCTGCCACACCGGCAACGCCAAGGGCAAAGCCGATTGGCATGCCCAAAACCATTAGAACAACAAAAATAATGGCGATGATCATTCCGCGCCCTCCGTCAGATCGACCGGGATGTAGCGCCCCTGATCGCGCAGGGCGACCAGCAACAACTGAATAGCCGCAAGCAAAGCTGAAACCGGCACGGCGGCATATGGAAGGGCCAGCGTCATGCCAAAGATCATGGCGTGGCGTTTCATGCCACCAACAGCAAAATCAAACCCGTAAAATGCCAGGTAAATAAATGCCGCAAGTGCAATGATATCGACGGCAAACAGGACTGTGCGCTGTAGTGCCATGGGCAGGTTAAGAACAAACAGGCCAATGCCAATATGTTCACGCCGGGCAATACCAGCTGAAACCGCCAGCAATGCAGCCCAGATCATAAGATATCGCGCCAGTTCCTCGGGCCAGTTCAATTGCCAGTGAACAAGGTAGCGGTCAACCACACCCAGCCAGACATCAAGCACCAGGGCCAGCATTAAAACGGCAATAATCCGCTCCACACCCCAGTTCAGTCCGTTGCTAAGCGTCCGGGCAGAAGCCTCAACGCGCTGCAAACCCATTTTTTGTCTCCACTGATTAGGTGTTTGTATTTTTCCTACACTTTGGTCACATAATTGTAGCTTGTCTACATATTTTTCTAGAAAATCCGATAAAACTAGCGCAAATTAAAATCAATCACCCTTCAAATAAGTAGCTAAGCTACTTTTGCGGCAAAAACATCTATCAAAATCAAGGAGATTTTCATGACGATCAAACATTTCGGGAATGAACGCAGTGGTGCTGGCGGGCAGAAGCTGCCGTTTTCGCCTGCAGTACGTGCAGGTGATTTTGTATATATTTCCGGTCAGGTTGCCATGCAGGAAAATGGTGAAATTGAATATGGCAGCATCGAAGCACAGACACGCCGCACGATGGAAAATATCAAATCTGCGCTGGCATTGGCCGATTGCACGCTGGACGACGTATTTAAAATGACCGTCTGGCTGGATGATACCCGCGATTTTTGGACTTTTAACCGGGTTTATGCCGAATTTTTCCCTGGTGAACGCCCGGCACGCTCAACCGTACAGGCAAAACTGATGGTCGATGCCAAAATCGAAATCGAGGCTATCGCCTATAAACCTGAATGATGGTAGCAATCAACAGGGTGCCGCAAAACGCACCCTGTTGATTAAAAACCGGGACACTTCACATGCAACGCCCAGCCGATATTATTAGCCAGCTTAACCGTGCGCCCGGCATTCTGCCCGCCCGCGAACAAAAAGTAGCCGATTATGTGGTGGAGCATCTTGAAGACGTCACATCCATTGCGCTTTCCGATCTTGCCAAACAGATTGGCGTTAGCGAACCAACCGTGATCCGGTTTTGTCGCAGTCTTGGCTGTGAAGGTTTTCGTGATTTCAAACTGAAACTGGCACAAAACCTTGCTGTCAGTATGCAGTATCTGGCCCCGGAACCAATTGAAGACCACATTACCGACCCGGATTTACTAAGCAGCCACGTTATCGGCACCATTATCGACAGTTTACGCCTGTTACGTGAACAGTTACCGCAGTCTGACATTGATGCCGCTGCCGATATCCTTGCACGCGCCCGACAAATTGCATTTTTCGGGGTTGGCGGCGGGTCCAGCACCGTGGCGTTTGACGCCGCCAACCGATTTTTCCGTCTGGGTATTCCTGCGCAATCGCAAAATGATGGTTATTTACAGCGTATGCTGGCATCCACGCTGGGCGAGGAAGATGTTATCGTCGCCATATCCACCAGTGGCCGCCCGGCAGAACTGATACACAGTGCTGCGATTGCCCGCCAATATGGGGCCAAGGTAATCTCCCTAACCAAACCCGATAGCCCGCTTGCCGTTGAAAGCGACATCGTTATCAGCCTGATTATGCCCGAAAGCCCCGACATTTATAAACCCACTGCCACCCGGCATGTGTTTATGGCAACGATTGATGTTCTTGCCACCGCCGTTGCCCGGCGCAATACCGTCCGCAGCAAGGAAAAGCTCCGCCGTATCCGCTCATCGCTGTTAACCTTGCTGCCAACAGTGGGCCGCCTGCCCATCGGCGATTGACCCGCATCAAACTTCACGGCAAGTTGCTCTGCAACCAGATTGAAAACCGGTTTTACTTTTCACGGTAAACCCGCAAACAGGATTGTTTAAATGACCAAAACTGCCTTCATCGGTGAATGCATGATCGAAATTTCGGCTGCCAGTTCCAGTAACAGCGCCGAACCTTCATCCGCGTTTGGCCCTGCCAAGCTGTCTTATGCGGGCGACACCCTGAATGCAGCGGTCTATATGGCACGCGCAAGCAAGCTGATTTTACAACAGGGTAAAACAGCCCCGACACCATTGGATACGGCGCAAAACGATGCTGCCATTTCCTATGTCACAGCCCTGGGAACCGACCCCTATAGCACTGCAATGATAACCGCCTGGCAGCAGGATGGGCTGGACGCCAGCCTTGTGCGCCAGATTGACGGGGAATTGCCCGGGCTTTATGCCATTCAGACCGATAACAGCGGCGAACGCAGTTTTAGTTACTGGCGGCAAAATGCTGCAGCAAAACAATTGCTAAAAGACGGTTATGAAACTGTCCTAACCGGCAAACTGGCCCATTATGGCATGGTTTATCTTTCGGGTATTTCATTGGCTATCCTATCCGACGCAGACCGCGCCAAACTGTTCACAATGCTGGCAACGTTACGGCAAAACGGCACCCGGGTTTGTTTTGACAGCAACCACCGCCCCCGCCTTTGGGCCGATACAACGGCCGCCAAAAACGCCTATGCCACGATGGCACCGCTGTGCGATATCCTGATGCCGACATTCGATGATGAAGCAGCGCTTTTTGGCGATGAGACACCCGCAGATTGTGCCAGACGCTGGCTTAAGGCCGGGGCGGGTGAAGTGATTGTCAAAAATGGCGCGCAACCATCCACCTATATTACCCAGACCGGCGAAAGCGGCACTGTAACACCCCCCAAAATCGACCGCGTTGTTGATACGACGTCGGCTGGCGATTCGTTTAATGGCAGTTACCTTGCTGCCCGCAAAAATGGCATCGACATTGAAAATGCCATTCAAATTGCCCAGAAAGTTGCAGGTCGTGTCATTGGGACACGCGGCGCACTGGTTGATATCGACGATCTGGTTCTTTAGCCCACCACTCCAGCCCGTCGTATCATCCATTTCATAAAAATGCCCCGGCGCAATAAAGCAGCCGGGGCATTTTTCGTAGGATACCGCTTAGTAATCCAGTTTGAACTGAATGCCGGCCTTGCTGTCTATCTCGCTGGTTTCCGTGGTGATTTTAATATGCGGAGATAGTTCTATTTCCACTTCAACCCCGCTGGAACCTGGCGTCGTGCCCTGTTTGGTGCCAACATAAATATCATCTGTCAGATATTTACCCGCCTTGACTGTTGGTCCTTCGTCACCACCATCAACACGCAAGACATCAGCACCGATGAAATTGCGAATGCTGCCAATAACATCGAGCCCGCCGCCACTGCCCGAAAGCTGAGCTGCGGCATTCGCCAATTGCACGGCTTCCACAGCACTTAGGCTGCCTTGCGATTTACCAAACAATACCTGCGACAAAATTTCGTCCTGCGGAAGGGCGGGTTCGGAACTCAGGCTTAATTGCGGGTCGTTGGCCGGGCCTGACAAGGATGCCGTAACCGTCAAATCATCTGTTGTATAAACACCGGCGATATCAAGCAGCGGATCAGGTGGTTGTGCCCCGGAAAACGTAATTTTGGAATCCTTGATAACAAAGGTTTTACCAATCAGATCCAGTTGCCCGCGCAAGGCACGCAATTCACCCACAATTTTCGGGTTATCCGCCCGACCGGTAATATCAAGGTGGCCGCCCCATTCGGAATCAAGCCCCTTGCCCCGCACAAACAGGCGCCCAGGCACATCGACCCTGGCATTCAGGTTAGCGACAAAACCACCCTTATCAGCATCATCCCTTTTCTGTTCTTCAGTCTGCGTTTTGGCAAGGTTTTGAACATCAAGCTCCGGCACTGATGCCGGCAAGGCAACACTTAAATCGACCTCGCCCCGGCGTAATGTGGTTTTGCTTTCAATATCAGCTTTGTTTTCATCGCCTTTTACATCCACATCAACATCCGTCCAGACACGCAATTCATCCATTCGCGTTATCGCCATATTGCGCATGGTGATATTGGCGGTGTAATTTATCCCGTCACCAAGTTCGACGTCAGCCTTACCTGTCAGCGTGCCCTGCCCGCCATCATCGGCTGTTAATTTTGTCAGTTTAAACCCGTCATTGTTAAACACACCGTCAAGTACGATATCCTGAACAAGCGTACCATATTGCATATGTTCATAGCGCCCGTCGCGCAACGATACGGTACCCTTCCATTGTGGATCGGACAAAGTTCCGTCAACACTGGCATTCAGCTTTACTTCCCCGGCAAGCGCATGGTCGGGTAAGGGCACATAGGGCCAAAACTGCCCTATTTCACCATCCATTTTTACCTGTGCAGAAAGGGGCTGGTCTGGTGAAACGGCAAACTGCCCTTTTAGAAAAGACACATCCACCGGCAATTTGGCGGTTGCGGTAATGATGCGCATATCAGGTCGGCCCATATCAACATCGGCGGAAACCCCGCCGTCGCGCAAAGATGCCGTAAGGTTCAGGGCCAGGGGCGGCAATTGCGCCGCCGCAGCAACACTGATATCGCTAATTTTACCATCAATATTGGCGCTGGCAGGTTTTCCCGGTTTTTCATGGGCATCCGCATTCAAGGTTAAGGTGCCATCCAGCCCGGCAACATCAAACATTGCCCCCCACGGTCCTAACACCAGCGACTTGATATCGGCGGTTGCCTCAAAACTTTTGCCCGGCGCAAGGTCAAGTTTCGCGTCAAGCTGACCTTTCCCGATAGACAGCATTGCATCGGCGGTCAGGCTGCCATTTGCGCCCTGACGAAAAACCAATGGCTGGCGCAAGGCAATATGCTGGGTACCGACATCGGCGTTCAATTTATTCGCAGTGACCGATATGTCATTGGAAAGGGCAATTTCAGCCGCGGCATCAAGTTTGACCGGGATACGGTTTTGCACCATGGCCTGCGCCTTTACCGTCGTTTGCAGTTTCGCCAGAACCCCCTTGATCGTGGCTGAAATTTTTTCAACCCGTGCCTCGGGAACACCAATATCCGTACCGGAGACCTTTAAGTCCAATTCCGGGTCGGCAAAGGCGTTTTCGATGGTGCCATCAATAGCAACATCATCCAGCCGGGTGGTTTCGATCCCTTGCGGGTCCACCATGCGCAAGCCCTTGGCGGAAAGTGATGCCGTAATATGTTGCGCCGCATTTTTTGCCGAAAAATCAAGGCTGGCAGTGATTTTACCATTGGCAAATGGCACCCCGAAACCCTGCGCCATCATGGCGTCAAACCGGGTTAACGCGATGTTCCCACTGAGTGGCACGGCATTGCCTGGCAAGGTCACACGCCCCGTCAGGTCGATATGCTCTCCTGTCAGGCTGATATTGGATACCTCAAGGCCGGAGGCAGGCAAACCGACATCGGCATCCAGATGATAAGGGGCGCCTCGCCAGTCAAATTTGCCTGTATTCTCCAATTGCAATGCAGGGGCATTCTTACCGGTTTTATCGTGTTGCCACGCCATATGGCTGGTCAGATTAACGTTTTTAAAGGCCTCGCCCGATGTACCAAGCATTGGAACCACCAGCCTGATATCACCTTGTGGCTCGGCCAGCGGGCCATTAAGACGCACCGTTAAACGCCCGGCTTTGTCCTTTAAGGATACCGGCACCGATGGCGGCACAATACCTGGCGCCAATGCCAAATCAGCATCAAGCGACAGAGTATTAAAATCATTGGTTATCGCCAGTTTGGCGCCGCCGTTGACATTCGCGGTTTTCACACTATTCACATCAACCATCAGATCCATTTTCGGGCTGATGGTAACCGCAGCCTCGATGGCCGGGCTGGAGCCAACAACATGGTCCAGTTCGGCAATGCCAAAACCGGTGTCGGCGGTTTGCAGGACAATATTTGCTTTGCCCCCATCCGCCATATTCCAGGCGGCATCGGAAATATCCAAAGTACCCTGCCCCTGCAGGTCCATGCCCGAAATGGGTGCAAAGGCAACAAGGTCTTGGATATTGGCATGAAGAGATGCCTGGTTCACATTGCCCTGCGCATCAATTACCGCCTGCCCGTTCGCCGATAGCGTTGGTGTTTTTAATGTGAAATCATCAACAGTAACCTGTGAAAAATCGGCAGGGGCACTGGCATTTATCGTCACATCTTGCTGCGTTCCAACCATTGCCCCCAGGCTTTGATCATCAAACGTGTGGCCTGTGGTCTGGGCCGATGCCTGCACGGCAAAGTCGCCATTTGTTGGTACCAGCTTTGCGTTAACAACCAGCGTTTCAAGATGCGACACAGGCGTTTTAACATTCCGCGCTGAAATTTCCGCGTCGACATCGGGCATTGCCAAATCGCCACTGGCATGGGCCGTAACCTGCATGCCCTGCCATGTTGCCGCATCATCAATCAAGGTACTGGCGGCACCATCAATATCAGATGTCAATTCGGCATCAATCTGGCTGTTGGCAAGGTCAATATCCGCCGAACCTTTCAGGGCCAGTAATTTGTCCCTGGTAACGTTTAATGACGTAATTTCAAGTTTCTCGTGTTCGCCGTCATACCGTCCGGCGGTTTTTATACCGACATCACCTTGCAATGGCGCAGGCAATGCAGATGCCAGCTGGCCCAGCGTGGTTGCGGCAACATCCAGACCAAAACCAATATTTCGATTTTCACCCAACTGCACATTTACAGCACCGGCAACTTTTGCAAGATCACTGGCAGTTAATGTCAAATCGCCATGCCAGTCGTTTGCCGGGCCTCTGCCCTTTAACAACAGCGTAACATCAGGGGCCTCGTCCGGATTTAACCCGGCCAAGGCCATAACCAGACCGGTCCGGTCCAGTTTGGCGTCAATATCCGCCTTTAATTTTTGGGCATCGGCATCAAAATCCAGATTTGCGCGGATATGATCAACACCGCCATCACGGGGTTGCAAATTAACCCCCAGCACCGCCGACAAATTTTGACTGGCCGAAGCATTCGCATTTAATTGATAGGAAAAAACACGTCCATCCACCGGGTTGGTGATTTGGATGTCCGGAATTTCGAGGGTGCCAAGTTTTACCGACACAGGCAAAACAAACCCCGACCCGGTTTCATCTTCAGGCTCGACCGGTGTTTCGGGGCCCGCCCTGTCTGGTAAGGTCACAGCCATGTGCGATGCAGATATGCGATCAATATCAACTTTTGCGCCAAATAACGCCCATGGCGACCACGCGAAAACCAAATCATCACCCTGAACTGCCAGGCCGGTTTCCGGCATTTCCAGGGTCACCCCCGACACGTCCAGTTGGCCCCACAGGCTGCCTTCAACCCGGCCCAACACAAACGTACCATTCACGGCATCCGATACCGTTTTATTGATCCAGGGGGTGAGTTGACGTAGAACCGGGCCGGTTCCAACCAGCACTATTATGCCAACCAGCACAACAAACAGTGCCAGAACAGCCAGCACAATACGCTTAAACCACCGCCATACGGGGCGTTCAGGGATCGCACCGTTTGAATTATTCATATCAGCCATTAAAATGCCTGACCCAGGCTAAGATAGATTTGGAAATCGTCATCAATATTTTCACGTTTATCGAGCGGCACAGCAAAATCAAACCGGACCGGGCCAATGGCGGTGTAATACCGTAGGCCAAGCCCCGTCGCCCACATCAGGCTGACATCTTCGGGTTTCACCCCTTCATAAACATTGCCCCCTTCAACAAACGGCACCAACCCGATGCTATCCGTGATACGTGCGCGAAATTCCAACCCGGCTTCGATCACCGACCGTCCCCCGATCGGGTCGCCATCCTGGTTAAGCGGCCCGACGGTCTGATATTCGTAACCCCGCACGGAACCGCCGCCACCCGAATAAAACCGTTTGTTAGACGGCAACGATGATCGATCATCGCCAATGATGCTGCCAATACGGCCACGGCCGGCCAAAACATAATGCCCCCTGTCATCGAAAGCATAATATTGCGACCCGTTAAGCGCGATCGAGGTAAACTGTGTGTGCGCCCCGGCAAGGCTGATATAGGGTGAAACGCTAAGTTCCATCCGGTTGCCTGTCGTCGGATCAAGGGCATTGTTGGTGTTGTCGTGGCGTAAAACACCGCGTAACCCACCCAGGTAAAATTCCTCGTTCGGAGAATCGGCACCTGTCAGGTCGGAATATTCAACCGTCACGCCATAGGTCGCCGACCAGTTTTCCCAAAATTCGCGCTCAATCCCGGTAAAGGCATTTGCAAGGTCACCGTCATAGGCATCGGTGCTATATTTTGTAACTTCGCTTTCCGCGATAAGGGCCTGACGGCGGCGCAAAAACTGGGGTTTTCTAAAACTGGCCGACGCCCCTTGCTGCAACCCTGATCCTTCCAGTTTCAGGCGCAGTTTTTCACCTTCCCCAAACAGGTTTCGGTGTTCCCAAAAAGCATTGGCACCCGGACCATCCGCCGTTGAAAAATCTATCCCGCCACCGATCGACCGGTGGTCGCGTTCCTGCACGCGCATTTCAACGGGAATTTCGCCATTTTCATCCACCGGCCCCACCGGTTTGACAATCACGGAATTAAACAGGTTGGATTCCGCAAGATCACGGCGCGTGGTGGTAACTTCCTGTGGCGAATAAACCTGCCCTTTTCCCCAGCTATGATAACCACGAATAAAATCGGCATCGACATCCTGTGCGCCAACTACGCTGATTTTGCCAAAACGCGCCTGTTCACCGGTAATAACTTCGTAAGTCACGCGCATGGTTTTTTCGGCGGTATCCGCCAGAACCTTTTTGTTACCAGCCTTGGCGAGCGGATAACCCTGATTACGAAAAACATCGAGAACACTTTGTTCGGCCAAAATGATCGGGTCGGCCTCGGCACGCATTCCAATCGAAAGATTTGCCGTTTTTAATTCCTCGTCCGTCATCGACCGCGTTTCACGGCTGTCATCAGGATGAATTATTGTTATTTCGGCATCGGCCAGCAAATAGGGCGTGCCGGTATCGATCCGGTATTCCAGAATAACCGGTTCCGGGGCTGCCTTACTGGCTAATGCCGGCGAATCCGGGGCTTTATCCTTGTTATCGGATGCCTCTGCTTTACCCGCTTTAACAGCCGTTTTTTTATCGGTATCTGACGTCGGCTCAGGATTTGACGCATTTTGCGCACCAGTCGGCGCCTCAATTTTATCGCCATCAGGGGTAATGTCGGTTTCGCCATTTGGCAGGCCAATATCAGCATCGCGAATATCATAATTCACAACCGCATCATAAAAACCAAATGATCGTAAAACACGAACAAACCGTTCAACATCATCGTCCGCACGCCGTTCAAGGCCAGCCCTGGTCGGTGTTGGTCGTGATTGCAAGCGAATGGCGGTGCTATTTTCCTTAAGCGCGGCTAACAACCGTTCTTCATGAGGGTCCATGCCCTGATAGGTTACAGAATAGGGAATGGCGCGACCAACATCCTGTGTTGTGGCTGAATCCGCACCGTCACCGAATGGCAGGCTTTCAGTAAAGGAACATGCCGACAGCAGCGATGCCCCGACCCAAACCGACAGCATCATCCTTCTTTTTCTGCATCCGCCCGAAAACGGATCAAATCTTTTTGGCAACGCCCCAGTCCCTTTTGTCCCTGTACCCGAAATTGTAATCCGGTATGTTATACGCAGTGCCGCTGGAAATGTTTCAATATCACTTTGCAGTTCAATGCGAATTCGCGATGGCTACCATTAAAAAATGGCAACCACATGACCGTAAATTCAACGCTATTGTGCGTAACCTGTTACCAGAACACCGTCACTAATGCTGATATTTAACACAGCAATGTGTTACAGGCTAATGATCGAAAATATATAGTCATTCCAGTTATCGCAGTCAGGCGTTTTCGTGCAACGACTGTCACTGTATCGGGCCAGAAGGTTTCTTTTATGCCACATTCACAAACTACCCCGATTGTTGTACGTACCGCGCAAAAAGCTGATATTGACGGGCTATGCGCCATCGAAGAGGCCGTTTTCACAACCGACCGCATGAAACGCGCGACATTTTCGCGATTTTTACGCCAACCCACCGCGCGGGTTCTGGTTGCGGATGCCGGAGAGGATGGCGTTGTCGGTTATGGCATGTTGCTCTTACGCTCAGGCAGTGGCACGGCACGTATTTATTCGCTGGCCATTTCCGAAAACTGGCGTGGCAAGGGTTTGGGAACACAGCTTCTGGCCGGGCTGGAAAGTGTCGCAATCGAGGCTGGTTGCGACAAGATGCGCCTGGAAGTGCGCGACGACAACCATTCCGCCCGTGCCATTTATGAACGACATGGCTATATCGACGTCGCCCTTTTGCCCGATTATTATGAAGACGGTGAAAACGGCAAACGCATGGAACGCCATTTATTTGATGCGACGTCGCAACTTTCGCCCGCCGTTTCAACTGGTGCACCGCTTATTCTGGTCGACCATTTGCGCGACCTACCGTTTAACGTGGCCGGTGCGCGGGTAATGAAGGTGCGCGATTACCTTGCCCTTGACCATGGCATTCGCAATCGCCGGGTGATTAACCTGTGCCATTCCTATGAATATTTGTCGCGCGGGTATTATTGCAGCCTTTTGGCCGCAGCACGCAGCGAACGCGTGATCCCCGAAGCCGACGTATTACTGGATTTAAACTGGAAGCGACTGCAAAAAACTGCCCGCGCACAAATTGGCCCCATGATTGCCGATGCGCTTAACAAACCCGGTGCCGAACGACCCGACCATATAGATGTTTATTTTGGCCGAACCACCGATAAACGCTTTCGCGACCTTGCCCAGCGCGCGTTTGACCAGTTTCGCTGCCCGATTTTGCGGCTGCATTTAAATGCAGGTGATAAAAAGCTGTTGCGCGAAATAGAGGCCCCATCGCTTCATCATCTTGATGCCAGCGAAATGCCCGCATTTGAAATCGCCCTGAAAGCCTATTTGCGTGGCCGGGTGCGCAAGCCGTCTCATGGGCGGGCACCCACTGCGCTTGTCGCCATTCTGTACGATCCCGACGAAATCCTGCCACCATCCGATAGCGATGCGTTGGCAAACTTTGTACAGGCTGCCGCCGATCTTGGCGCGCGGGCAGAACTGATAACGGCAAAGGATTTTCATCATTTATCTGAATTCGATGCCTTGTTGATCCGCGAGACCACAGCCCTGGACCACCACACTTACCGGTTTGCCAAACGGGCACGCAAGGAAGGCATCCCCGTAATTGACGATCCCGACTCAATCCTGCGCTGTACCAACAAGGTGTATCTGGCTGAATTGTTAAGGACCCATCATATCCCCGCCCCGCGCAGTGCGATTTTTGATAAACGCCGGATCGACGAAATTGGCAGCCAGTTTAACTTTCCCAGTGTCCTGAAAGTTCCGGACGGGTGTTTTTCACGTGGTGTTCGCAAAGTGACCTCGCGCGAGAATTTGCATCAGATCGCCGGAGAAATGTTCAAAAATTCCGAATTGCTGGTGATACAGGAATATGTCGAAACCACGTTTGACTGGCGGATTGGGGTTTTGGGCGGCGAACCGCTTTATGCCAGCCGCTATTTCATGGCACCCGGTCATTGGCAGATCGTAAAACATGAAGATGACGGCAAAAACTACGAAGAAGGCGGGTTTGAAACCGTTCCGGTCGAGGAAGCCCCGGCCGATATCGTATCAACCGCCCTTTCTGCCGCACGATTGATGGGCAACGGCCTTTATGGTGTAGACATCAAGGAAACGCCCTATGGCCCCATGATTATCGAAGTAAACGATAATCCCAGCATTGATGGCGGGGTAGAAGATGCGGTGATTGGCATGGATTTATATCGCCGGATCATTGCCCACCTGCTAGGCCAGATTGCCCAGCCCTGGACATTATAGACCAATCCACAAACACCTGCTTTAAGGCCCCTGCCATAAACAGCTATCGCCAGATAGTGGCAGGGGTTTTATTTTGGCATGTTGATAAAAACAGCAGCCTGCAATTTGGACCTGCCATAACGCGCCATCAAATCAAATTCATGACGCAGGATCGGCACCGAAACACAATCGCTGCCATTGTAGGGTTCGTCATCCTCGCCAATGTCGGGGTCGGTGACATAAACAAACCGGTCATCAAAACCAGACACCACAACCCAGTGCGGAATTTTATCACCGTAAATGCGATACTGGCTGATCAGAACCAGTGCCATTTGCCCATTGCTGCTATGGCGTTCAATTTCATCAATGCCAAACGCGCCTGCCGTAACCGGGATACCCGCCTTTGCAGCCTGATCCGTAAAATCATGATGCACCAGTTCAACCACTTTACGGTTTTCAGGCTTGCGCACCGTATCAACAAATAATGGTCCTTCACGCGATACCAGCACCTGCGCACCAAAACCGCGCCGATACGCCGCCAATGCCAGCCCCAACGGCCCGCAACCGCCATGCCCCGATGTCATGAAAATGGTGGTGGCTTCACGCCAGATCGCAATTTCGCTACGACGGTCCATTTCAATGGCCGGGTTCAACGCATTCATCGCCATCATTAACGATGCCGGGCCACAGGTGAACGGCAAAGTTTGATGGTAAAAATGCAAGGGAGACGGACGGTGCATTAATTGCGGAACCAGCACCTTTTCCATCCGCAAGGCAGGGCTATGATCGGGGAAATAATCAGGATACAGGGCAAATTCCTGATAGCCGTTTTTACGATACAATGAAATTGCTGCATCATTCTGCGGATGAACTTCAAGGCGCAGCATCGGCGCACCAAAATCCAGTGTGGCCTCTTCAGCGTGCCTCAGTAACATCTGCCCGATGCCCGCACGCTGAAAGGCCGGGGCCACCGCCATGCTGTATAAACGCGCCAATGCCGTATTGCGGCGATAAATCACCACAACATAGGCAATCACGACATCGGAACAAACCGCCACCCAAAAACCGGCCGTCGCACTGGCGATGAAATGCCGCATCGTCCGACGCGACATTCGATCCTGGTCAAAACAGATATTTTCGATACGCACCAGGTCGGCAAGGTCAACATCCGTTGCAGGGCGCAAAACGGTATCAGACATACACTTTAAACCCACAATCATCAGGGGTTTCGCACAAAAACAATGGCGATATTCCGGTTGCGAAACACGGCATATTGCCTCTGAAGCCCTGCCGTTGAACAGTGCAATTTACGCAATACGGCACGGCGTTAGCGCCGCCGGGTCCAGTTTGGATAGCGCATCATATTGCGATAAAAAAACCTGCCCGGCCAATTCATCAACAAAACCGCTAGGTGCCAAACGATCCATCACCGGGCCTTTGACTTCGGATAAATGAAACATTACCCCGGCATCGCGCAAGCGCGCATTTATTTCACGCAAACTTTCAAGGCCGCTGGCATCAATTTCATTAATCGCCGAACACATCAACACCACATGTTTCAATACGGTATTTTCCGCAATCAACGCGTAAATCCGATCTTCAAGAAACCGGCAATTGGCAAAATACAGGCTTTCATCGGGGCGCACGGTCAAAACCGATGTTCCCGTGGCCACATCATGGCGCAAAATATTGCGGAAATGCTCTGTCCCGGGCACCTGGCCTACCACGGCAATATGCGGGCGGCTGGTGCGATGCAAATACAGCATCAGCGACACCACAACCCCACCCATAATGCCAGGTTCGATCCCCAGAAACAACGTCAGTACAATGGTCACCATCATCGCGCCAAAATCGGCCCGCGAATAACGCCAGATGTGAATAATCGTTTTAAGGTCAACCAGTGTTAACACCGCCACAATAATAGTAGCCGCCAATGTGGCCTGGGGCAGATAATACAAAACCGGGGTTAAAAACACTGTCGCCCCGGCAATACCAACCGCGGTCATTAAACCGGCAGCAGGTGTTTGTGCCCCGGCATCAAAATTAACCATCGAACGGGCAAAGCCGCCGGTAACCGGCAAGCCCCCGGCAAAACCGGCACCCAGATTGGCCATTCCCAGCGCGATCAGTTCCTGGTCAGGGCGAATGCGCTGCCGCCGTTTTACCGCCAGCGTCTGGGCCACCGATATGGTTTCAACAAAACCGATCACGCTGATCAAAAGGGCGGGCAACGCCAGTTGACGCCACAAATCGGGGTTAAAAGACGGCGCGGAAAATGCCGGGAAACCTTGGGGAATGGTACCAACAATTTTAACACCCTCCGCCGCCAGATCGAAATACCAGCTCGCCAGCGTGGTAATAATAACGGCCAACACCGGCCCGGCCCGAACCACAAAAGTCGCCCAAACACCGGCTATGCCCAACCGGCACAAAACACGCCGCAGACCGCTTCGCACCCAGAACAAAAAACCAAGGCAGCCAAACCCCAAAAATGCGGTCAGGACATTCACCTTATCCGCGTGCGACACCAATCCCGCAAGAATCTCGGGCAAATTGCCGTCGGTTTTGGGCAAACCAACCAAATGACGTACCTGCCCCACCGCAATCAAAATGCCAGATGCACTGACAAAGCCGGAAATAACCGGATGGCTTAAAAAATTGGCGATAAACCCCAATCGGAACAGGCCCATTGCCAGCAACATAACCGCCGAAATGATTGCAAGGGTCATGGCGGCTAAAACCGGGCTTACCCCGGCAGGCAAATGCACAGCGCCAATAATCGAAGCCGTCATCAGGGAAATAAGGGCAACCGGACCAACCGCCAATGTCGCCGACGTGCCAAAAATGGCATAAGCGACCAGCGGCAAAATACTGGCATATAGTCCAACCTCAGGCGGCAATCCTGCAAGCATGGCATAGGCCAGACTTTGCGGAACCAGCATGATGGAAACAATAACCGCCGCGATAAAATCATTGACGGCGGTCTGCCGGTTATAATGCCGGCCCCAATCCAGAATGGGGAAAAAACGGGAAAGCGGGCGCAAATTTCATTCCTTTATCAGGGTGTTTACCTGCCGGTCTCCGTTCTCGCCATTTTCGCTGTTGCCCATATTGCATCGCCACACTTTGCCAGAATGATTGCAATCAAAACAGGGTGCCCGCAGACACCCTGTTTCCGTTCGGGCCCGACCGCATCCAGCATGCCCCAAAGCGGTGACATTGCGTGTCTGCCCGGCCCGAAATAATGGCTATATTCTAGCGGCGTGCATCGATCCGCGGGGCCAGGCCTACCATGTCATAACCGGCATTGGCAGCAGCGGTGACAATTTCTGGCGTGGTCATTTTATCGGCACTGGCAAGCGACCACAAAATGGTGCAGCGCGTACCGGTACGGCAATACGCGAAAACAGGTTTGGCAGCATTGGCAAGCGCAGTAGCAAAGGCATCTGCGTCACTGTCCTGAACATTGCCGCTAACAACAGGTAAAAATACTGTTTCAAGACCACACTGTGTTGCCTTGGCGCTTATTTCGTCAAAGGATGGCTGACCGGGATCTTCCTGATCGGGGCGATTGCACATGATCGTTTTAAAACCCGCCTCGGCAATGGCAGGGATTGCTTCAAGCGGTACTTGCGGCGATACGGTCAGATCATCACTCAGACGTTTCATAATATGGCATCCGTTTTTGTTAAATGACTGCCGCAAATATCCTTACAGAACATCCAGCGGCACCTTGATATAACGGATGCCATTATCTTCGGCTGGTGGCAACTCCCCGGCGCGCATATTTACCTGAACAGATGGCAAAATTAACCGGGGCATGCCCAATGTTGCGTCGCGATCAGTGCGCATGCGCACAAATTCTTCCTCGGTGACATCCTCGTTTAAATGAATATTGTTGGCTCGTTCGGCCGCAACGGTTGTTTCCCAGCAATATTCATCGCGCCCCGATGCCTTGTAATCGTGGCACATGAACATGCGGGTTTCGCCCGGCAAGGCCAGCAACCGCCGGGCCGAACGATATAACATATGCGCATCCCCACCCGGAAAATCACAACGTGCAGAGCCATAATCAGGCATGAACAATGTATCGCCAACAAACACGGCATCCCCAATCAGATAGGACATGCAGGCGGGTGTATGCCCCGGTGTGTGAATTGCACGGCCCTGCAAGGAACCAATATCAAACTGGTCGCCATCATTGAACAACCTGTCAAACTGGCGACCATCACGGGCAAATTCGGTTCCGGCATTAAATATTTTGCCGAACGTATCCTGCACGACAGTAATTTGCGCACCAATCGCCATGCTGCCGCCCAGTTTTTCCTTCAAATACGGTGCCGCCGATAAATGATCGGCATGAACGTGGGTTTCCAAAATCCAGTGCACTGTCAGATTATGATCCCGGACATAGATTATCATCGCATCAGCCGAAGCATGGCTGGTCCGTCCAGCCGCCGGGTCATAATCAAGCACACTGTCAACAATTGCGCAGGCCAGCGACGACGGGTCACACACCACATAACTGACCGTAAATGTGGCCTGATCAAAAAAAGCCGTCACAACCGGACTTGGCGACGTCGTTTCACCTGCCGTCTGCACCGGATCGATTGTCATTTTACGGCTCCTGTCGGTTTTGCGCCCCCGCCGGTTTTGCAGGTCCGGATGCCAAACATCCAGTATGCAGGGCAAAACCGAAAAATCGCCGTTATGGCCAAAACCGCACCAACCAGCAGCGACAGCCACGCATAGCCACCCATTGCGGCCATAACGCCGGTTTCACCGGCTAATACAAACGGCAACACCAGCAACACAATTCCGGCAACAAGGCGCACGGTTCGATCCAGACTTCCAAGATTAGTCATTAGAGCCTCCATTCATTGAGTTGGTTATTTTTTATATTATTAAATTATGTTTTACAAATGTTATTTACTCAATTTTTCGTGTGGAATATGTAATGGCTCCAGTTTTCAAATCGGGCCCCTGCCCTGACCAATGTTTTTATCCCGGTTGCGGGAACATCTACCCCATGCTAGCCGTATTACGGTTTCGCATCTGGAGATTGGTCTATGTCTGGTTCTACACCTGCCGGTTCGTTTGTGGATTGGCCCGAATGGCACAAAGCCAACCCGCAGCAGGGTTTTTCACAATGGCTAAAAGCAACTGTCGCCGATGACTGGCACGCCGTTACCCACCACCCCTTTACCGACGATTGGGGTCAGGGCAAGGTGCCCACCGAGAATTTGCGCCGTTATCTGGTACAGGACCATCGGTTTTTAGACCGTTTTGCCGCCTTGCTTGCCGGGGCGGTATCGCGCGCGCCGACACTGGCCGACCGCATTCCGGGCTGTCAGTTTCTGGCCCTGATTACCGGCAAGGAAAACACCTATTTTGAACGGTGTTTCACCGCCCTTGGCGTACGGAACAACCAACGTTTGGGCACACCTGACTGGGACGCTACCAAGGGCTTCAAAGACCTGATGGCAGAAGCCCTGGAAAGTGCCAGCTATGCCAATATGGTTGCGGTTCTTGCGGTTGCAGAAGGTACTTATCTGGGGTGGGCTGATCGGGTGGCAAAAACGGTTCCGACCAATCCGCCGCTGGATTTCTGGTTCTCCGAATGGATTGACCTGCATACCGGTGCGTATTTTGAAAGCGTGGTTGCCTATTTAAACGGTCAACTTGACGCAATCGGCCCCGATTTGAGCGATGCTGAACGTGCCGCCTGCCAGGCCCGTTTTGCCAGGGCGACCAAGCTGGAAATCGACTTTTTTGATACCGCCCAGGCAGGCGAATAATACCAAGCCATTAACACGGCAATTAAACAAAGGGCGGGTTGCATATCAACACCCGCCCTTATCGTTTCAACAGTTATCGATCCCTGCTCAGCTTTCCGACAGCTCCCGCTGGGCAGCACCGACAACCCGGTCGATATAATGGTTGCTCATGCCAATATAATTGGCCGGGTCGCGAACATGGTCCCAGTCAACCGGGGCGTTGCTCAGCGCGGGCAGTTCATCAAACATATTGCTGTGATTGTGCCGGGACCGCGCAATGGCCTGCTTGACAATCCGGTCCGCATCATCCCGCGCCATATGGCTGGCAAGGGCAAAGGTGGCCCCTTCCGCCAACATGGCACCATGTGAAATTTCCATATTTTCGCGCATTTTTTCAGCATTGATTTGCAAGGATGGCACCATTTCAGCCGCCAGTGCCAATGCCTTGCCGCTTGCCATAACAATTTCAGGCAGACTTAGCCATTCCAGCAACCACGCCGTGCCGCTACGCTCATGCTCGTGTATTTGCGAATGATAAAGATGCGACATCTGCGTCGCACTAAACCGCGCCAGCGTTACCAGCATTTCAGCCGATATCGGGTTCGATTTATGCGGCATCGTCGATGACCCGCCACCATCTGCCAGCGTAACCTCGGCAATTTCGGACTGGGCCAACAAAACCAGGTCCTGACCCATTTTACCTAACGCCCCGGTTAACATCGTTAACTTTGACGCCAGCTCTATCACAACATCGCGCTGGCTGTGCCACGGCATTTCAGTTGTATCCAGGCCCAGTTCGTCGGCCAGATACCGCTCAACACTGGCCGCATCATCACCTAATGATGCCAATGTTCCCGATGCCCCGCCAAACGACAGCCGCAAAAATTGCCGAACCGCGATCACCAGTTGATGATTCAGCCGCACCAATGGCAGCAGCCAACCCGCAGCTTTAAGGCCAAATGTGGTCGGCACGGCCTGCTGGCTGCGTGTGCGCCCGGCCATTATCGTTTGGCGATGGTCTTCCGCCAACCTCATCAGGGATTTAATGACCTTGCGTAAACGACGCCGTACGACAGCAACAACATCCCGCATTCGCAAAACCAAAGCTGTATCCACGACATCCTGGCTGGTGGCCCCAAAATGCACATAACGGGCATCATCGCCGCCAATTTCGGCTTTTAATGCCTTGACCAGTGCAGGCACCGGCACACCGGTACTGGCCGTTGAAGCGGCCAGCGATGCCGGATCAGGCGCGAAATCGCGGCAGATATCACCAATGCGTTTTGCCGCATCTGCCGGGATAACCCCAGCGCGGGCCTGCGCGCTGGCAAGGGCAGCTTCAAACAACACCATCGAAGCAATAACGGCGTCATCGGTGAAATAGCCAGCAATTTCGCCATCGGCAAAAAGCGGGCCTAGCAGGGCAGAATCAAATGGTGACAGGGTCATTTTGTTCCCCGTGATAAAATACAAACGCCATCATACCGGTAAAACCAACATGATGGCGCTGTTAATTCACAGTTAATCCGCAGTTAATTCGCGGTCAATTCAAGGGGAACATCCAGCGTGCAATTGCATCAACGCACCGCACATGCCATCAAAGCGGACTACACTGCTTCAAGTGCAACGGCAATGCCCTGCCCCACACCGATACACATGGTCGCCAGCGCATATTTACCACCCACCCGTTTTAACTGGCGGGCTGCCGTGCCGGTTATGCGGGCGCCAGACATGCCCAGCGGATGCCCCAACGCAATCGCCCCGCCATTGGGGTTCACCCGTGCATCATCATCGGCAATGCCCAAATCGCGCAAGGTTGCCAGACCTTGCGATGCAAAGGCTTCATTCAGTTCAATAACGTCAAACTGGCCAACATTCATGCCATAACGCGCCATCAGCTTTTTGCTGGCCGGTGCCGGACCAAAGCCCATGATGCGCGGCGGCACACCGGCGGTGGTTCCACCAATAATGCGGGCTATCGGGGTTAGGCCATATTTTTTAACCGCAGCTTCGGAGGCGACAATAAGGGCTGCCGCCCCGTCATTAACGCCCGATGCATTGCCCGCCGTCACCGACCCGCCTTCGCGAAACGGGGTGGGCAACTTTGCCAGTTTTTCGGCTGTTGTGCCGGGGCGCGGATGTTCATCCTTGTCCACGACAACCGCATCACCTTTACGTTGCGGAATGCTCACAGTAACGATTTCTTCGGCCAGAATACCATTTTCCTGCGCGGCAACTGCCTTGTCTTGGGAACGGGCAGCAAAAGCATCCTGATCGATACGCGAAATGCCAAAGTCCTCGGCCACGTTTTCGCCGGTTTCGGGCATCGACTCAACGCCGTATTGCTTTTTCATCACCGGGTTAACAAAGCGCCAGCCAATGGTGGTGTCATAAATTTCGGCGTTGCGCGAAAAGGCTGACCCCGCCTTTGGCATCACAAACGGCGCACGTGACATGCTTTCCACCCCGCCCGCTATCAGGATATCGGCCTCGCCCGCCTTAATCGCGCGGGCCGCCATAATAATGGCATCCATGCCCGACCCGCATAAACGGTTTACTGTGGTGCCTGTCACATTTTCGGGCAAACCTGCCAACAAAACCGCCATCCGGGCGACGTTGCGGCTATCTTCACCAGCCTGATTGGCACAGCCAAAGATAACATCGTCAATCGCAGCAAAATCAACATCGGGATTACGTTCGCACAAGGCGCGCAAGGGAATGGCGGCCAGGTCATCGGTCCGCACCGATGACAGCGCCCCGCCAAACCGGCCAATCGGGGTGCGGATATAATCGCAAATATAGGCGTCGGTCATTCTTTATTGCCCCTCGTGTGCGGCGTTGGTGCATGTATGCAGGTCGCACAAAACTTGTAATTCATGGTCAGATAGCACCGGCGTTTGGGCAATTTTATAAACAAATTCCACCTGCCAGCCGGTTGTAGCGATCATATCGCCACGGCTGATACCCGGGTGGATTGATGTCACGATAAAATCCTTGTCCGTCGGATGCGGTTCCATAATGCACAAATTCGTACTCAGGCGCGATGGCCCTTTGGTTGTTACACCATAACTTGCACGATCATCCCCACCCTTGCCATAGCCAAGCGAGGTGACAAAATCGATTTTTTCAACAAAGCCGCGTCTGCATTGTTTTAACCCCCCCCAAAAAACTCGCCGCAACCAGTCACCGGAACATTCCGGTGACTGGTAAAGTATTCACCGCCGTTTCGCGCAGTTCTTCATCACCAATCGATAACGGCAAAACGCCGGATTTTATGCAAATGATGCTGTCGGGTGCATGGCTAGGACCTGCGCGGTTACATGCCGCCAAGAGCAGACCGAGGCTGACAAAAACAACCTTCTTTACTGACAATCATGTTAAGGGCCACCATTGCCAGATCACAGCCAACCCGCCGTTCCGCTAAGATGTTGCGGCAAGTCTGCAAGCGGTATCTTGGTCAGGTCTTTGGTGATTTCACCTTCCACGGCCTCGGCAAGGGGTTTGGGCATTTTGGCACGCATTTCACCCATGATACGTGGCGGAGCAATAACCACCAGATTTTCAAATTTGTTGTGGTTTCGTTTGTCGGTCAAATAGCTCACCACATCGGCAACAAATTCGTCCTGCGCATGGCGATGCGGATCGGTCGAGGGGGGCATGGCATGACGTTGCTGGTTTCCACCGGGATTGGCAAAACCACGCCCCGGTTTATCGCTGGCAATTTCCTGGCTGGGGCGATTATCCGCCGACATTTCATGAACAATGTCCAAATGGCGGCCTTCGGCATCGCGGGTCACAGCAATGATATTGGCACGCCCGCCATCGGCCACGACGATCCACTGATTATTGTGCATGACAACCTGCCTTTTTGTTGTTGCTAACAGGGCCGAAACGCAAGCTGGCACGAGGATGTTCCGATTTTTAGACACAAAAAAAAGGGCCGCATTTGGCCCTTTTTTACGTTCAAAATCAAAGCATCGTCCGCTAGCGCCACGACAGCAACCATTTGTCCAGCCGCCCCAATAGCCACGATATGGCAAGCCCGAATACCGACAGGACCACCACACCGGCAATCAACTGGTCGGTCTGGTATAAGCTGCCTGCCGACAATATCAGCGCGCCAATACCATATTGCGCCCCGATCATTTCAGCCGCGACCAGCAAAATAATGGCGATGGACGATGAAATACGAAAGCCAGACAGGATAGTGGGCAAAGCACCAGGCAAAATGATTTTGCGCACAATCGACCAGGTCGACATGTCAAAACTTTGGCCCATGCGGATCAAATTGCGCGCCACATTATCCACCCCGCCAAAGGTATTGATGACAGTTGGGAAAAACACACCAAAACCGATGGTAGCAAATTTCGACGGCTCGCCAATGCCAAACCAGATAATGAAAAGTGGCAACAACGCAATTTTGGGAATGGGAAACAAGGCGGAAACCAGCGCCACACCGGGCGACCGCGCCCAGGAAAACATGCCGACCAAAAAGCCAACCACAAGTCCGGCAACCGTGCCCAGCACCCAGCCCACCGCCAGGCGCTGGCCCGATGCCGCCAAATGAACCCAAAGCTCACCACTAACAATTAATTGCCACAACGATTTGCTAACCGCAACAGGGCTGGGCATGGCAAGTTCGCTGATAAACCCGGTACTGCACCCGATTTGCCACAGAATAATCAGCACAACAAAGCTGCCCCATGCCGCAAGCGGATTGGAACGCGGGTTAAAACCAACCGCGCGGAAACGAACCGGTTCGTTCATGCTTTTTACAGGGTCCAGGTGATCAAGCGACATTTTCAAGTTCCTTGTCTGCGGCAATCGCCTCGTCACGGATCAATTCCCAAAGCGACGTTTCGTGCGCAACAATTAACGGATCGCCTTCTTGGCGCTGATCAATCGGCACATCTATTGTATGAATTTCCTTAATCGTGCCGGGGCGCCGACGCAATGCCACCACCCTGTGCGCCAATCGGACGGCCTCGTTCAAATTATGGGTCACATAAACGGCTGTCATGCCGGTGCGCGCAAACAGCGCGGCAAATTCGTCCAACAGCAAAATACGGGTTTGGGCATCCAGTGCCGATAACGGCTCGTCCATCAACAACACAGCCGGACGCACCGCAAGGGCACGGGCAATGCCTACACGCTGTTTCATCCCGCCGGATAACTGCTTGGGAAATGCATTGCGAAAATCGGTCAGGCCGGTTTGTTCCAACACTTCGTCAATACGCGCGGCCCGTTCGGCCTTGCTTAATTTATGATCTTCCAAAACCAGGCTAATATTGCCCGCCACGGTACGCCACGGCAAAAGGGCGAAATCCTGAAACACATAGGTTAGCGGGTTCAAACATCCGTCAGGCACAGGGCCACTGGCGGTAATTTGCCCTTCGCTGGGTTTTAACAAACCGCCAATGATGCTTAACAAAGTGGACTTACCACAGCCCGACGGCCCGATCAGGGCAACAATTTCGCCCGGTTCAATCGTCAGGTTTATATCGCGCAAGGCTTCAACCTGATCATAACGATGGCTGACACCGGAAATTTCCAGCCGCATAACCGGCCCTCTTTTATTTGATCGTAAAATGAAAAAACAAATGGACCGGCCCGTTTGCCGGACCGGCCCAAAATCATACCCTGGCAGCTTTATTTTGCCTCAAGCGGCGGAATAAAGCTCGTATCAATAAAGTCATCCGGGTTGGCATCTTTCGATACATAGCCCCGGTCCTGATACCACTTGACCTGCTTTTTAACGTCATTCACATCAAGTTTGGCATCCTGGGTAATAAACATCGCGCCATTGCGAATTTTCGGAAATGCTTTTTCTTCCGGGTCTTCAGCATAAACATATTTATGAACGATTTTCAGGATTTCATCGGTGGTGTCGGATTTTACCAGTTTGCCATTACCATCGGTTGCCAGCAGGGCAGCGCGATAATCGGCAACGCCTTTTTGGTAAGCGGCCACAAAATGCGCCACCACGTCCCGCCGTTCTTCAACATTGCGCGAAGATGTAAACAACCCGCCAACCTGATAAGGCACATAATCATTCACCCAGCCAATGATATGGGCTGCACCGGCATTGGCCAGCGGCTTGGCAATGTGGGGCACAATGATCATGCTATCGACCTGCCCGGTTTTAAGCGCGCCAATCATGTTTGGCACCGCCTGAAGCGGCTTTAATTCCATGCTGGCAAGGTCAAACCCGGCTTTTTCGGCGACATTGCCAATCATGTAATGAAAGCTCGACCCTACCTGGCTAAGGGCAAAGCTGTGCCCTGCAAGCTGTTCAACCTTGGTCAAACCGGCGTCATAGGCCTTGTTTGATACCAGAATGGCCGACCCGTCATATCCCGGTTCTTCATGCAATTGCGCACCAATAACCTTAAGCGCGCCTTTGGCAGCCAGGTTAAAAAAGCCCCCGGTAAAAGCGGTAACACCAAAATCGGCATCACCCGATGCAATAGCAACCGAAACCGGCTGTGCGGCGCGGAAAAATGTCAGTTCCGCATCCAGGCCTTCATCGGCGAAATAGCCCTTTTCCTTGGCGATAAACAACGGCGCGCTCGACACAAACGCCAGCGTCGCGATGTTGATTTTTTCCGCTGCATGGGCAATGCCAACAAGGGCGGTCGACAGGGTCGCAACGGTTGCAACCGCCATTGCCCCACGGGCAACACGCCTGATCCGGGATGAGAACATTTCTTCCTCCACTTAACGTTTTTTGATTAATTGGCCACTGGTTTCCGCCAGTCCCCGCCGGAAATAACCCGGGCCAGATAAGACACCAAACTGAATTGCCGAAATGGCACTGGAATTTTGTTATACGAATTAGCCCCGAATTGCCAATGTTTGGCGTATGGTCAGACAAATTTAATGGTTTCCGCCCACCCAAGCGCGATCAGGACCGATGGTTTAATCGTATTTCGATCGTATGACCGGGACAGGCGATATTGCGATCAATTGCCAAACTGGGCCGAAACCGGCATAACCGCGCCAGACTTCCTAAAATGCTGCAAGGTTCCTTCTTAACAAAGGCTTGTTAAATGCCCGCCATACCCACTGCCGACACACACGCCCCGACATCCGCGAAAATCGCCACTGTTATTGGGGCCGGTCCCGCCGGGTTGATGGCGGCCGAACGGCTGGCCGGTGCCGGGCATAACGTCACGATTTACGAAGCGATGCCCAGTGCGGGCCGTAAATTCCTGATGGCAGGCAAATCCGGGCTGAACATTACCCATAACGAAGACATGGAAACGTTTCTGTCGCGCTATGGCGCATCGCGCGCCCGGCTGGAACCGCATTTGCGTAAATTTGGCCCCGCCGAAATTCGGGCATGGTGCGAAGGTTTGGGTATTGAAACCTTTGTCGGCTCCAGCGGCCGTGTATTCCCCAAAGTCATGAAAGCCAGCCCGCTTTTACGCGCCTGGCTGCGCCGATTGGCCGATCTTGGCTGCACCATTCATTACCGCCATCAATGGACGGGCTGGGATGCCAATAATCACGCGGTTTTTTGCACGCCAGATGGCACGGTTACCGCAAAAGCCGACGTCACCATATTAGCCCTTGGCGGCAGCAGCTGGAAAAAGCTGGGCTCCAACGGCGCATGGATGAAAATCCTGACCGATGCCGGTATTACCTGCAATCCGTTCAAACCGGCCAATTGCGGGTTTGATGTGCGCTGGACTGATCATTTAATTGAAAAATGCGCCGGGAACCCGGTAAAAGCCGTGACCCTGACCTGCGAGGATCAAACCGTCCGCGGCGAATTTATTATTGCCAAAACCGGGATCGAAGGCAGCGCCGTTTACGCGGTTTCCGTCAAACTGCGCGATACCTGGCTACAAACCGGCAGCGCCACCGTGACATTGGACCTGACCCCGGACCGCGACCTTGCCGACGTCACCGCCCGCCTTGCCAAACCGCGCGGCAAAAATTCGCTGGGCAACTATTTGCGCAAATCGCTGGGACTGGACGCCACCAAAATCGCCCTGATTTTCGAAATCACCCCACGCGAGGTTTTGAACGACCCGGCCAAATTGGCAAGCACCATAAAGTCACTCCCCATCCCAATCGCCCGCCCTCGCCCGCTTGACGAAGCGATCAGCACCGCAGGCGGTGTGGCGTGGGAAGAACTCGACGACAATTTCCAGCTTATAAAACGCCCCGACACCTATTGCGTTGGCGAAATGGTGGATTGGGAGGCACCGACGGGGGGGTATTTGCTAAGCGGATGTTTAGGAACCAATATCACATCAATTTATGCGAGTTAGACCAAATCAAATTCTCAGAAAACATCATCATTATCTTCATCTTCAAAATCGTCGTCTTCATACAACCCAATTCGATCTTCCAATGCTTCTTTAACATTAGAAAAATCATCATCATCAATTCCGTCAAAAACAGCTGGCTTTGCAGTATCACTATAAAACCCTACGTTCTCATTCACCAAGTCCCCGAACACTGAGTAATCACTTCTATTTTTTTTCTTAATAGAATAGCCAAAACTTCTTTCAGCCTCATAGGAGAGCAACCAATCATTTCCAAGCATCGGCCCATTACCCAACCGATCCAGAATCGCGTTCTTTGGAAACCGACCATTTACTTGAGAGCTATTCGCCAAGTCCAACGCGAGCAAAACCGCTAACGGCCCGCACCTACTAATAATTTTCTCACATAGCTCCTTATGTAAATTTCCACCGATCTCTTTTAACATCCAACAAGCCCAAGAAACCTCAGAGTCATTACCTTGTGGTGCATGATAAGCCACTATAGATTGACATACTGCTTCCCACCTTTTCGCATTAACCTTAAATAGCCGAACACGCCAAGCCACCACTCTTGCCACGTAATCCAAACAATGAGGAAAGTTGACTGCAATCCGAATTAAATATGGCTCAACGACGTCCCAAAAATCATCGACAACACCAAAAAGCCCAAAGTCGTCCAACTTTCTAATTGAAAATTTGACAATAGCGTCATCATCCTGATCATTCGCCATCCGAATAACCTGGTCCAAATAAGTCGTCAAATCTGATCGCGATTTTCGCGTAACACCAACTTCAGAAAAATGTTCCAATTCCCGTCGAATTGTAACTGGCCAGTACGGTTCCAAATCATTCCTAGAATTAAAAATTCGCGTTTTGTTTTCATTAACATCGAGTTCAAATTTTCGAATAGAATCACGGTAGGAGCTCAACAACTTTTCCGCTTCTTCTATGCTCGAAGCCCCTAAGTACACATCATCGACCAACCTAGCACCAACAACTTCTTCTCCAACTTGGCCAATGAACTCCTTATCGATTGCCCCCATTATCAGCTCTGATACAATTCTGGATGTGTCAGGCCCTACCGGAAGACCTATCGTTTGCTGGTCCTGAGCTTGGCGTATAAGATAATCCAGCCTATTCACATAAACTGAACTGGAATTCGAAGACCTATCTTTTTTAGAAATCTCCTTTCCATGGACTGCCCAAGGAATAGAATGAGTATAAATAGAAGGAAAAAATCTGGATATATCAATTTTCACAACATAGCGTGATGCAGACAGTTTCTCACGCCTGAAAGAAATAAACTCAGGAAATGAACTAATTTCTATCGCCCTGCCGTGCCGATCATTAAAACATGGCTTCGAACACGATATGGGGGAAATATTTAAAAATAAATCAAGATCATTTCGATGCTTCAAAAAATACTTAGAAGCATCAATGAAAAACAGAGGATTTGGTATGGAAAAAATCCTGCGCTGACCGCCACGCTTCGTTTCACTGAAGCGAGATAACGAAAGTGGCTTTTTCATAAAAATCTGATCTTTTTCGAACAGTCCAAGCTTTTGACTTGCTGAGAAAAAATTTTTAACTTTAAAAACTGGAGGAAGATTTTCTGGATAAAATCCCCTCTCCATCAAACCTTGCTGGAATTCTTGATCACTTCCCAACGCAATACTCATAGCGAACAGCTCTTGAATTACAAAAAACAACAACTTAATTCATACACAAAAAAACATTAAATCAACATATAAAATTATATTTTTATGAGAATTTACAATAAAAAAGGGGCAAGCGATGCCTGCCCCTTTGAAATAGCCTATCCAGCAAATTCTGGTTATACTTCTTCCATCGGAATACCGTGGATATAGCCAACGCCACCGGCAAAGCGGTCGCGGTAGTTGGCATCAATCAGCGGTTCAAGGCTTTCTTTAACCTTGTCATGCAGGCCTTTTTCCCAGTCACCGGGGTGCTGGAAATTGCTGAGGATGTAGGCAAAGCCGTTCATGTCATCAACAGCATGCAAACCGGTTGATTCCGCACCGGCCGGGCACGAAAGGATACGGTCCAGCTTTTTGGTGTCGACGTTATAGGCCCACAGGAAGTTATTAACGTGGTTGCCGCTGTCTTCGCCGACAAACAGGGTACGCATTTTTTCGGAAAACTTGATGTTGTCCGGGTTGGCAATGCGGTCAATATCGGCCGTATTGCCGATTTCATCCGGAGTTGCAAGATCGTGACCGACCAGTTCCGGCACGGCAGCCATGTGAACCGGGACCCAATCGCTGTCAATCGCGTTGCCTTCGCTATCGGTCTGACCACCTGTCATTGGCCATGCGTAAACCGCACCGGCTTTGATCTGATCAACCTTGATGCCGCTTTTGCCGTCGCTCATGGATTTATAGATATAGGACATGGCGGAATAGCCAATTTTGTCCCTGGCGTTAACGGTGGTGCCTTCCATTTTGGTGAAGGCAAGCGTGCCGCCAACCAGCGGAGCATAACGGTGCGTTTCAAGGTAAGCAGCGGCCTTTTCCATGCCCGGTTTGATGCGAACCCACTGTTGTTTGCCGCTAAACTGGATGGCGGTAAAACTGTCGTCTTTCGGGTCTTCAAGGGCAACGTCGATGATGTCAGCTGCGGTCAGCTTGTCGGCCAGGGCCTTGATTTCGTCGCTAGTGGCGTGGCCCAGCAATATCCATTTCAGATCGAACTTGCCGCCTTTATCAAGATCAACACCTTCGCGCTGGTTTACCTGGGCAACGTAAAGTTTGCCCGATGACAGGTCGGTTGGCTTGTCGGCGATGAACATGAACAGGCCACCATTGGTGGCGTCATCGCCCATCAGGGTCGTGCGCTGGTCGGGCATAACTTGAACCAGTTCGTGCGAAATACGGCCAAGGCAGAAATGCTTTTTAATCTCGCCAGTACCATCGGCATTTACCACCACTTCGGGCAGGTGCCCGTAATGATACGGATTGGCTTTTGTCGGGTCGCCATAAAGGCTTTTGCTATAGGTCTGAAATTCTTCCGACGCGGCGGCTTTGGTCGCATCCGGCTCGTATTCTTCGCTCGACAAATGGGTGTTCCACGGCGACAGGCTGGCGGCACAGGTAATCCACAGGCCATGCACGCTGCTGGTGTTAACCGGGTGATACTGAACCAGGCTAAGTTCGCCACTTTTCGGGTCCTGATCAAAGGTCAGAACGGCAATCGGCGATGGCAGTTTGCCATACATGTCGGTGCCATCAAACGCACGCGAAGTATATTCAAACTGAACCACGGCAAACACGGTATTGCCTTTAACACCCGGTACTTTGGCGCCATCAAGTTTGATCAGGCTATAGCCATCGGGGCAATCGGAAAAGAACTGGCGTTTGTCGGGCGCGCTTTCGTCAATGATCGGTTTGTTGTTGATGTCGCGATAGCCCCCGGCAACAACCTTGCCACCCTTGCCGTCCGATACTTCGTCACCGGTGATGAAAAGCGGCTTGTATGCCAGTTTGAAATTTTGGGTGGCACCATTTTCATAGGTGGCAATCAGGCCGGAATTAACGGTGGTGGTGGCACGTTCAGCATCGCTTGTCGGTGCTTTCATGCCAACAAATTCAATTGATTTAACCCGGTTTTTACTGGTGGCCGCAAAGGCGGACGAGCCACCAATCATGGTTAAGGCCGATGTTTCAAGCAATGGCAGGAACGGTGCGCCCGCGAGAATACCAAGCAACGAACGGCGGGAAATGCCGGTTGGGCTATTCATGACTATGATCCTTGATAACGAAGGTAATGTTGTAAAGAGAGGCCAGAAGAATGGAACCACCCGGGAAGCCCCTGAACAGGAACAGGCAGTTCAGGAACCTTAGCGATGATCTGTGACGGTTTGATAAAACTTTGATGTCATTCCAAATAACAATCGGTCCGACACTGGCGGGCACCCCGTTTTCCGGGATAAAGAGCCACTTAGTCGCCCTTGAAAACCACGGCAATATTGCGGTTTACGGGCCATACCTTGCAATAAGGCGGTCCCTGTGCGTTACTGATGCCCTCATAATAAAATCAAAACCCACATCAGCGAGGTGAAAAATGGTAGATGCCAGCGATGGCAACACCAGCCATAATTCTGTTTCCGATACCGCATCCGACCTGGTCAATATGACCCATGCCAGCCCCGATGCCCTGGCCGCCTATTACGATAAATGGGCGACGTCCTATGAAAAGGATTTGCTGGCGATGGGGTATCGCGCCCCGGCCGAGGCCGCAAAATTAATAAGACAACACGGAATAGCCACCAACAACCCGATCCTGGATGCCGGATGTGGCACCGGCCTGACCGGGCTGGAATTATCGAACCAGGGATATTCCCATATTACCGGTATTGATATTTCGCCTGAGTCTTTAAAACAGGCAAAAACAAAGGGGTGTTACCAAACCCTGAAAATCCAGAACATGAACCAGCAACTCGATTTTGCCAATGACAGCTTTGCCGCTGCCCAATGTATTGGCGCGCTGACCTATGTTGATAATATCGAAGGATTAATGCGCGAGTTTTCGCGCCTTGTGCAGGCGGGTGGCATCATTGTTTTTAGCCATCGCGTGGACCTATATGATGGCAAATTTGCCAACACGTTGCAGGCATTAGACGACGATGGCACATGGTCACTAATAGATCATTCACCACCCCGGCCCTATATCCCCGATCATGCTGATTTCGGCGATGAAAAAACCATCCATTACGATATTTACCGGGTGCATTAACCGCCAGATTGCGGGGCGAGCGGCAAATAACCGCCGCCCTGCACGCGTGATCAAAAGCAGGTGATTGGGCACGGTGCGGCCAGAATGCGGCCCTTTCAACCACAAACACGTCCCCACTGCATCTCCATCAGCCGACATCTGGTTTGGCGAATTTTTAACCCGCCTCGCAAACCACGAAACCCAGACATTTCATGGTGCATTAGGGTGTTTTTGAAATTGCGCCGATCATGGTGGCAACGGCCTCGCGCGCCAAAACATTGGCAGAACGTGAAGATACCATATCCAACCTGCCAACTGCCGCCAGTGCCACCCCGCCATGAACGGCAACAAACAGTTCCTCCGCGCGGGCACAGGCATCTGTCGCCGGCGCGATTTGTGCCAGAGGTTTCGCAATTCGTGCCAATAGCCCGTGAATGGTTTCCATGTACCAGTCCGGGAATTTTTCGGTTACGCGTGGCCCTTCAAACAAGCCCTGCCAAACACCGTGTCGGCTTAGCATAAACTCTACATACCCCTCGGCCAGCGCATACAACCAGGGTTCAGGTTCATCATTGGGCAAGGCTTCGATCATTTGGGTTAATTCGTTGAATGTATCGCGGTTAACCTCCAGCAACACAGCACGTAAATCGCCAAATTGCCCGTAGATCGTGCCACTGGTAACCCCGACTGCCTTTGACAGCGCCCGCGCGGTTAACGCCGCAGGCCCACCTTCTTGCAACAGGGTGCGTGCGGCACGGATCACCTCGACGCGCAGTTCCGCATAGTCATATCGCCTGGGTCGCGCCATTCAACCCTCCTGAAAATAGTTTCTGAACGTCGTTTAAAAACAGTGTTGACAATATTTTTTCTTCTGTCAACGTTATTAAACAGTGTTCACAAACGGATTTTGGTTATGTTTCCAACCTCGGTGACAATTTATGGCACGGGTAACTACCTGCCAGAACAGTGCATGAGTGCGAACGCCGTTGATCGTTTGCTGGGATGGTCCGAAGGCCAGTCTTTGGCGCGGTTTGGCATTGCGAACCGCCATGTCGCCAGTCAGCATGAAACGACATCTTTCATGGCAGCCAAAGCCGCAAAACGTGCGCTGGACATGGCCCAATGCCAGGCCAAAGACATTGATCTTATCCTGGGGGCTTGCGGGGTTATGGAACAGCCCATTCCGTCCACTGCCGTGCTGGTGCAAGACAGGTTGGGTCTTGGCAAATCCGGCATTCCTGCCTTTGATGTCAATGCAACCTGCCTTAGTTTTCTTCAGGCACTTGATCTTGCCGGAATGTGGATTGAAGCTGGCCGGGCGCGCCGCGTGCTGGTTTTTTCATCCGACATTGCATCCTCCGGGCTGGACTGGACACAGCCGGAAGGTGCGGCAATTTTTGGCGATGGTGCGGCGGCTGTCATTGTTGGGCCTGGCGACGGGGCCATATTGGCACACGGGTTTGAAACCTATGGCGCAGGCAAAGAGGCCTGTGTACTTGCCGCCGGGGGAACACGGGTTAATCCAACCCGCGGCATTGCGTGCGGAGACGATAAATTTCACATGGATGGCGGAAAAGCCTTTCGTATAACGTCGCGCTATTTACCAAAATTTTTATCTACCCTGTTGGCCCGCGCAGGCATCGAACAGGAAAAACTTGATTGCATCATCCCGCATCAGGCAAGTGCGCACGCCTTGCAACACGCCATCCGCGCGCTGGGTTTTCGCAGCGATCAGGTGGTCAATATCTTTGCACAAACCGGCAACCAGATCGCCAGTTCCATCCCCACCGCCCTTGATCATGCCGTTCGCGCCGGTACATTGTGCCGCGGCCAAACGGCATTGTTGATCGGCACATCAGCCGGCATTTCACTGGGCGGAACAGTGGTGAGGTTTTAATGAAGGCACTTGTTACAGGTGCAAGTGGCTGCCTGGGCCGCGCCCTTGTTTGCGACCTTCTGGCCCATGGCTGGGAGGTGCGCACCACAGCGCGCAACCGGGTTGACCTGCCCGGTTTCATTGCCGCAGATTTAATACATGATGATCTGACACCGTTGGTAAAGGGCGTTGATGCCGTCTTTCATTGTGCTGCGTTAAGTGCAGGATGGGGCAGCCCGCAGGACTTTGCGGCCACCAATGTTACCGCCACCGAACGCCTGTTACAGGCGGCACGAAATGCAGGTACGGGCCGATTTATCTTTGCCTCGACCCCCAGCCTGTATGCGAACGGTATGGATCGTTTCAATCTGGCGGAAGATGCTGCCTTGCCGTCACGGGCATTATCGCCCTATGCCGAAACCAAACGCCGGGCTGAAAATATCGTGCTTGCCAACAATGACGAAAACATGCGCTGCACAGCCATTCGCCCCCGGGCCATTTATGGTCGCCATGACCGCACATTAATGCCGCGCCTGCAAAACGTTATGCAACGCGGTTTTGTGCCGATGATTGCGGGCGGAAACGCCCAAATAGACCTGACCCATCGCAGCGACGCGGCACGCGGTATGCGACTTGCGGCCAATGGCCCCGGGGGCCGGGTTTGGAACATTACATCGGGCGAAGTCTTTTCCTTTCGCCACATCACCGACCTTGTGGCCCATCATGGGGGATACCGGGTCCGTCGCATTCTGATACCCTATAAAATGGCCTATCTCCTGGCCGGTTTCGCCGAAAACCGCGCCCTTCGCAAAGGCAGTTCCGAACCGACACTGACACGGCAAGCCGTTGTGTCGCTTGGCCGATCGATGACACTCGATATCAGCGCTGCGCACAAAGACCTTGGCTATCAACCTGCCGTCCGTCTTGCACAAGGATTGGCTGAATGCTTCGAATAACCACATTGCGCGTTGGCAGTTGCCGTGTACCTGCCGCCTCGGCGGGCCTGCCCGATCGCGGCAAAGTTATGTTACCGGCCCTGGCCCATTTTATTGAAACCGACAAAACCACACTCCTTGTCGATTGCGGCTATGGAAATGCGTTTTTCGTCGCAACCGAAAAATTCCCCGGCCGGGCCTATCGTTTGGTCACCCCCGTGGTCCTGCCACCCGAAGAACATCTGACAAAACAGCTTCCGCATTTGCCTGACCGCGTGGTGCTAACCCATATGCATGGCGATCATGTCGCCGGATTAATGGACCTGCCAGATCATATTCCTGTGTCGGCATCGAACGACGCAATTGCGCATTTGCGCGGCCTATCGCAATGGCGAGCCACACTGGCGGCATGCCCCCACTATTTGCGCGACGGCATTTTGAAACGCGCCCCGCAAGCCATTGAAAACCACCCCGCCGTCGCCACCGGTTTGGCGCATTTTCCCTATGGAAACGATTTGACAGGCGCAGGCAATGTCATCGCCATCACCCTTCCGGGGCACGGGGTTGGGCAAATCGGCATCTGGCTGCCCGCTGCCACCACATTTTTAATTGCCGATGCCGCCTATTCTTGCAGTGCTTTACGATCCGGTCGCCTGCCACCGGCCTTTGTGCTGGCGACACTTGGCAACGCAAAAGCCTATCGCAATACCTTTAACCGGTTGCGGGCCTTGATGCAGGCCCGGCCGGATATTTCGTTTATTCCCTCTCATTGTCGGGAATGCGCACCATGAGCCTGAAGGCCTTTCTTAAAACCCGTTATGGCAACGGCTTGCGGTCGCGCGCCGCAATCGAAAACCATCACCAACGCGCCTTTGTCCGTTTTCGCCGCGAGGTTATGCCCCGTTCGCCTTTCTATGCCGATTATGCAAACACAGCATTATCGGCATTGCCACGCATGAACAAACAAAAACTGATGGATCACTTTTCGGCCATCAACACATGCGGAATTGATCGCGAAAAAGCCTTCGATATTGCCATTCAAGCCGAACAAAGCCGGGATTTTTCCCCCATGATAGGGGATGTGTCGGTTGGGCTTTCAACCGGCACATCCGGGCAGCGCGGCCTTTTTTTGGCAACACCCCGGGAACGCAGGCTGTGGGCGGCCATTCTGGCGGGGCGCTTTTGGCCCAACCTTGCCAAACCACAACGCGTTGCCTTTTTCATGCGGGCCGATAATGCGCTATATCGTACCTTGGGCAACCCGTTACTGCGGTTTGAATTTTTCGACTTGCTTGACCCGCTTGAAAAGCACCTTTCTCGCCTCCAGGACCTTTCCCCCACTGTGCTGATTGCCCCGGCAAGTATACTCAAAATTCTTGCAGATGCGCAAAATGCCGGGCAAATCGCGGTATCGCCCCGGCGCATCATTTCTGTCGCCGAAACCCTGTCCCCTGACGACCGCAACATTGCGAATCAGGCCTTTGGCCGCCAGATCGATGAAGTCTATCAAGCAACAGAAGGCGTCCTTGCCTTTACCTGCCCGGCGGGAAACCTGCATTTAAACGAGGCCTGGATGCGGATCGAACGTGACATCATCGACCCGCAAAGCGGTGCATTTTGCCCGATCATTCATGATTTCACCCGTCAAAGCCTGCTGTTGCTGAATTACCGGCTAAACGATGTTCTGATCCCCGACCCGTCGCCATGCCCATGCGGTTCGGCCTGCACCAGAATTGCCCGCATCGAAGGCCGGGAAGACGATGCCTTATGGTGGCACGGCCCAACCGGCCGCAAAATGGTATCGGCCGATGCCATCCGCACCACCATTGCCTGCCTGCCATCCCCGATCACTGATTACCGGGTGATCGAAAAAAACAATCAGCTTACCGTATGGCTGGATGGTGCAGCCCCCACCAGCGAAACGGAACTGCATCATGCGTTTTCATCCCTGGCCACCAGACTGGATGTTACCGTGCCGCCTCTGACTATCCGGCATGGCCTGCCATGCGAAACCGATTTTAAAAGACGCCGAATTCGTATCGAAACCAGCCCTTAATTATATCGGCGGGCGCATAGCAAACGGCTGACAACGGAGTGCTGAAACACACAAAATATTCGCCCCCTTGCGGCGGATCGTCTAATGCTGTCCCATATAAAGCAGAAATCATTTTGGCGCGGCGGCAACACAGCCCCACCACAAGAACAAAAGGACAGTGCAATGGACCATTCCCAGCTTTCAAAATGCATTCTAGCCGGTCAGGGCAAGGTCCCGGCGGATATTGTTATTCGCAATGTTGGCCTGCTGGATGTCATGACCGGGGCGGTCACCATTACCGACATTGCCATTGTCGGCGACCGCATTGTTGGCACCCATGCATCTTACCGGGGCGATGTCGAAATTGATGGCACCGGGCGTTTTGCCGCACCGGGCTTTATCGACACCCATTTGCATATCGAAAGCTCGCTGGTCACCCCCCTGGAATTTGACCGCTGCGTGTTGCCCCACGGTGTCACCACCGTTTTGTGCGACCCGCACGAAATTGCCAATGTGCTGGGCGCGCCGGGTATCAAATATTTCCTTGATAGTGCCGAACGCGCGATTATGGATATTCGCGTAAACCTGTCGTCCTGCGTCCCTGCCACATCATTTGAAACATCGGGCGCGCAGCTTGAAATTGATGATTTATTGCCATTTCGCAACCACCCCAAGGTGGTTGGCCTGGCCGAGGTGATGAATTATCCCGGCGTGCTAAATCTCGATCCCGGCATTATGGCAAAGCTTTTGGCGTTTCAGGACGGGCATATGGATGGCCATGCGCCACTGGTGCGCGGCACGGCCCTTAACGGGTATATGGCGGCAGGTATTCGCACCGATCACGAAGCCACCTCTGCCGACGAAGCCCGCGAAAAACTGGCAAAAGGCATGGCAATCCTGATCCGCGAGGGGTCGGTGTCCAAAGATCTGGAAGCCCTGGCGGAAATTCTCGATGAAAACACGTCAAGTTTCGTCGCCCTGTGTACCGACGACCGTAACCCGCTTGATATTGCCGAGGAAGGCCATCTTGATGCCCTGATTCGCCGCCTGATCGCCAATGGGCGGCCCTTACACCATGTCTATCGGGCAGCATCGCATTCGGCGGCGCGCATTTTCGGCCTTAAGGATCGTGGTTTGATCGGTCCGGGTTGGCGGGCCGATATTGTCTTGCTTGATAGCCTGGAAGATTGCACGGTAAGCGACGTTTTCGCCGGTGGCAAACGGGTCACCCCCGAATTATTCGCCACCCGCGAGCTTGTCCCCGCCGTAGGGCTTACGTCAATGAAAGCAAAGCCGGTAACGGGCGATGCCTTTATCTGCACACCCAAACCAGGGCAAAACCAGACCCCGGTAATTGGCGTTAAACCCGGCCTGATCCTGACCTTCCGCGAAGAAGCCACGCTGGAAGTTTCGCAAAACGGCCTGATGCCGGACCTGGAACGCGATGTCATCAAGGTTGCTGTCATTGAACGCCACGGCAAAAACGGCAATATCGGCCGCAGCTTCGTCACCGGTTTTGGGTTGAAAAAAGGGGCTATCGCCTCGTCTGTCGGCCATGATAGCCACAATATCACCGTGGTTGGCGCCGATGACGACGACATGGCGCTGGCGGTAAACCGCCTGATCGAAATGGGCGGCGGTTTTGCCGTGGCCGAAGATGGCAAAATCACCGCCGAACTGGCCCTGCCCGTCGCCGGATTAATGAGCGAAAAGCCCTTTGAAACCATCGCAACCGATCTCGAACATTTGCGCAATGCTGCCAAATCGCTTGATTGCGTATTGCCCGAACCGTTCCTTCAGGTCGCGTTTTTGGCCCTGCCTGTAATCCCTCATCTAAAAATGACGGACCGGGGCCTGTTTGATGTCGATAAATTCGATTTCGTCAATTAACCCTTCGCCTCCAATACAACCCCAAGCTCAACAAACTCACAAATTCCCTTTCGCCACCCCGGATCTAAAATGCCGGGGTGGCTGCGTTTTGCATGTTTAAACCGCAAAACCATTCGATAACCGATTGGCATTACACAATACTTGCGAAAAATTACAGTTAAGAATTATTATCATTGACATTATCAACCATTTTTCTTATTAGTTGACTATATCAACAACACTTAACCCCCGTCACTGATCTGCATTTCGCGCCATTCCGACATGTTCATCAGGTTTTCATACCTGAAACAGTCCCAGATATCGTATTGCGTCACCCCGAAAACATAACAGGCAGCACTGATATGTGCGCCGTTTCAGGAATTTCTGCATGCCAAAATCAACGGTCATTCATGAAGATGGATTGCCCCAGCCCCAACGCACCCTGGCCTTTTTAACCATTTCCCTTGCCGTTATGATGGCCGTTCTTGATGGCTCAATCATGAATGTGGCCCTGCCAACCATCGCACATGACCAGCAGGTTAGCCCGGCCCACGCGATCTGGGTCGTTACAGCTTATCAACTTGCTGTGGTGGTCTCCCTGTTGCCTCTGGCTGCCTTGGGCGAAGCCATCGGCTTTCGCAAAATCAACCTTGCCGGGCTGGTTGTCTTTTGCCTGGCTTCCATTCTATGCGCGTACTCCCCTACCATCGAAATTCTGACCTTCGCCCGCCTGCTGCAGGGCCTGGGCGGGGCAGCCCTCATGAGCATTAACGCTGCCCTTGTCCGCCATATCATGCCAATCAATCAACTGGGTAAGGGGATCAGCCGGGTTGCCATGGTCGTTGCCATATCGGCAGCCGCCGGGCCCTCGATTGCATCGGCCATTCTGGCAATTTCAAGCTGGCACTGGCTGTTCCTGATCAATGTGCCATTGTCCATTGCTGCCTTTGGCATGGGCTATTTCACCCTGCCTTACAACAAACTGAACCAGACACGCTTTGACATTGGCAGTGCCATTCTCAATGTCCTTAGCTTCGGCTTTCTGATCTCTGCCCTTGGCAGTATCGGCACCAGCAATAATACCATGTTGATCGCAGGACAGTTCGCCATTGCCATCATCGCCGGTATTTTTCTCGCCCGGCGCCAGCTCTCTCGCTCCAATCCCCTTTTGCCGATAGACCTTTTGAAACGACCGGTCTTTGCAGGCTCGATCATTTCATCGATCTGCGGCTTTAACGCCCAGTTTATCGCCTTTGTGTCGCTGCCTTTCTACTTTCACGATGTCACTGGCTATAGTGCGGTGAAAACCGGCATGTTGCTTACTCCGTGGCCAGTGGCGACCGCCTTGATGGCGCCTTTGGCAGGCAAACTTGCCGATAAATATTCGGCGGCACCATTTACCGCACTTGGCATGACAATTTTTGCCATTGGCCTTGGCGCAACCGTCTGGCTCCCCGGCAATGCGGGCAATTACACCGTCATTATTGCCCTTATGATCTGCGGTGCCGGGTTCTCCCTGTTTCAAACGCCCAATAACCGTATCATGCTCACCAGTGCCCCCCGTGAACGCAGCGGTGCTGCCAGTGGCCTTCTGTCGACCGCCCGCCTTCTTGGGCAATCCAGTGGGGCTGCATTGGCAGCCATCCTGATATCCTACAGCACCGAATTTAACCTGGCCCTTCTGATGTATACCGCTGCCGGCTTTGCCCTGATCTCGGCCTGCATCAGTGCCATTCGTAACCGCGCCTGGCAGGTTGGCATCATTTCGTAACGCCACTGCCCGCACCCGTTGGCGGCATTGACGCCAACGGGACCAATGATTACCTCGCATTTGATAACGGAGCCTTCACATGCCCGAAAGCACGATTGGCGAAACCCTTCATAGCCTGTTGCATGCCTATAAACGGGCATTGCGCCAGGCCTATCATCAGGCAGAAATCCCGCTTGCCATCTCGCATATTCGGACGTTGAAAGGCATTAACGCCATTCCCGACTGTACGGCCCTTGCCCTGTCTTCACGCACTAAACGCGACAAAGGCCAGGTTACCCGACTGATACAGGACCTGCTGGCCGAACAGCTGATTGAAAAACATCCTCACCCCCGGGATAAACGCAGCAACATCCTGCACCTAACCCCGGATGGGCAAAAAATGATCAAACAGATCAAAGAGATCGAAGAAATCGCCGCTTCGCGCATGGCAATCGGCCTCACCCCCGATGAGATCGCCGATTTCAACCGCCTTGCCACAACCATGAGCGCCAATCTTGCGAAATAACCGCAAATCTGGCGCCAACCGCAATCAGAGCTTTAGAAAGGAAATCACGATGCCACAACCAGCCAGACCCGCACCCCGGCAATTTGACGTGATCCGCAAAACCAACATCACCCCGAACATGCTGCGCATTACTTTGGGCGGCAAGGGCATGAATACCTTCCCCGAAGATCAGGCCAGCGCCTATGTCAAACTGATGTTTGATAATCCGGGTCAGGAAAAACCCATGTTGCGCACCTATACCGTGCGTGCCCAGCGGGAAAATGAAATCGATATCGATTTTGTTCTGCACGAAGATGGCGGCCCGGCTTCAAGCTGGGCAATCAATTGCCAACCGGGCGACAAAATCAGCATCGGTGGTCCCGGCCCTAAAAAACTGGTTGATAACACGGCCGACTGGATGCTGATCGTTGGCGATATGACGGCCCTGCCCGCCATATCGGTAAATCTCGAACAACTCCCACAGTCTGCGCGTGGCTATGCCGTAATCGAGGTGCCGAGCGAAGCCGACATCCAGCCGCTCCGCAAACCCGATCATATTACCATCCACTGGGTCATCAACCCGCACCCCGGCACGAACAGCAATGCACTGCACAATGTCGTCTCCGCCCTGGATTGGCCAGAAGGCAAACCCTCGGTCTGGGCTGCGTGTGAATTCACCGGCATGCAAAAACTCCGTCACCACTTCCGCAATGAACGCGATATTGATAAACGCGAAATGTATATTTCCAGCTACTGGAAACTCGGCGCGAATGAAGAAACCCATAAATCGGCAAAGCGGGATGATGCGGCGCAGGAGGAGGCAGCCTAAGTCAGTTTCTTGGACGGGCGCATAAAAATGATAAAAGCAGAGCCGGGTTCGGCTCTGCTTTTATCTGCCAGAAGTTGAGGGACTCAGGTTAAATTAAAGAGGATTTCATCCAGGTCGACCTTGGCAATCAAACTATCCCTGGCTGTCGCAAGCTGTTCCTGATCAAGAAAAGCGGTCGCCTGCAGGGGTAAAAAGTACAACTCCATTAACCCAACGCAACCAAGTGCGACTTTCATATAAGGCGTGAGAAAATCCGGTTGATTGGCGCGATCACCGGCAAAAACACCCCCGGAGGCAACACAGATAAAAACGGGCCGATCGCGCAGCAGACCAACCTTTCCTTCCGACGACGACGAAAACGTACGACCAATTCGAAGAATTTGGTCGATCCACGCTTTAAGAACAGAAGGGACAGTGAAGTTGTTCATCGGAGTGCCGATTACCAAAACCTCGGCTGCCTCCACTTCCCGGATCAATTGCTCAGATAGCTGAAATGCGCTATTTCGCGGCCCTTCAGCCAAGGTAGCAGGAGACGAAAGAGCGATCGCGTATTCGGTCCCTGTATGCGGTATAGGATGTCGGCCCAGATCACGGTAGGTAACATCGATCCCGGCGTTTTTCCCTCGCAGACGCGCGACGACAGCAGAAGAAAGCTGACGACTGTGGGATTCGTCCCTGGGGCTGCAATCTATATGCAGAATATTCATGGAATGTCCTTTTAACGACTTTCGTATTCAACAAACACGCGCTTTAAACTCGTTGCAAACTGCAAAGACAGAATAATTTTCAGCTTTCACATCGGGTATGCGAACGCATCGTCTGGCGGGTATTTTTATAAACAAAGCAAAAAGATCATTGGCGCATTCCGACCGCCAAACGGTTAAATCCGCTCATCAAAGCAATAGCAAAGCAAAGATCGGAAATTTCGACGTCGCTGAAATGTTGCTTGAGAGGGTCAAAAACATCATCCGGGGCGTGCGTCTGATCGACATGGGTTAGCGCTTCCGCCCAGGCCAACGCAGCACATTCACGTTCAGTAAAATGCTCGCTGACGCGCCACCCTGCCAAACTATCGAGTTTGACATCGGCAACACCACTGGCGCGCAACGCTTTGGCATGCATTTCCAGACAAAAAGCACATCCATTGATTTGGGACATTCTCAGCCAAACCAGTTCAATTAACTGTTTTCCAAGACTGCTTTTTTCCAATGCTTTCTTGGTGGCACCAAAGCCCTGATAAGCTTCGGGAGAGAGTGTCCAGTAAGATAAACGAAGAGTTGTCATGGAAGGGCTCCTGTAAGGTAAGACGAAAAATTAATCAGATTGACGGCAGGCGCCATCTATAACGGCTGGCTGAAATGCATTCCTTTCGCCAGCAAACCCTGGCGAAAATAGAAACGCTGTCCCAACGCATTTCCCAAAGCCGTATCGAGAACGAAGTGTGCACAGTTTTGCTGTCGCGCTTCTTCGCGCAGCGCATCTATCAATTTGCCCCCAATACCGTGGCAACGGGCGTCGGACGTCGTGATCAAATCATCAACATAAAGGAAACGCCCATACAGCAGGTTCTCCTGAATGCGATAACCGGCCAACCCCTTGACCTGTTCTTCCTGCCAACCCGCCAACAGAGAATATCCCTGCGCAGCCTGACGACGCACTTGCGCCGCAAATACCGCTGCATCGGTCAAATGCGGGCGCAATTCACGCATAATGTTAAAGCAAGCCTGATAGTCCCGATCAGTGGTGACAGGGCTTAATCGAAAAATGCTCATGACGATTTCCTTGTGTTACAGCCACCAATATAAGAAGGTCATGGCCTATGACACAGGGCCAAGAATTGACTAAATCAATGGGACATGATTGATGAATTTGCAGCACTTGATGCCAAATCGGGAAAAAGACGTACCGATCTACCTGCAGCTATATCGTCGCTACCGGGAGGCTATTGCCTTAGGAAAGCTTTCCCCCGGAGATCGGGTCCCTTCCGTGCGCAGCCTCGCAAGTGAACTAAACCTGGCACGTGGAACAGTTGAAGCGGCCTATCAAATGCTGGTAAGCGAAGGCTATTTTGTAACGCGTGGCGCCGCAGGAACAATAGTTTCTTCCGAGCTGGTGAAACTTGTTGAACAAAATAACCCTGTACATATGTTTGCCTCGCCAGCCTCCCCCCGGCCTCAAATACAGTCTGCAACCTGTAAACCCCTGCCGTTTCAACTTGGCTTACCGGCATTGGATGCTTTTCCACGAAAGGCCTGGGCGCGTTTAGCCGGGCGTAACGTCCGGACTCTGGAAACAGTCGCGATGACCTGTCCGGATCCGGCGGGATACGAACCTCTCAGACGCTCGATTGCCACTTACCTCGGTATTTCACGCGGTATCAGCTGTTCTCATGAACAGGTATTTGTTACGGCAGGTTACAGGGGCGCGTTAGAGCTGGTACGTCACACGTTGCTGCAAGTGGGACAAACAGGGTGGTATGAAGATCCTGGATATATTCTTGCCCGGCAGTTCCTGGAACACGCGGGAATGCGTTTAATACCAATACCCGTAGATGAAGAAGGTATAGATGTACGCGCCGGCCAGCAACGCGGTGCCGATGCCAGCTTTGTTATAGTAACCCCAACCCACCAAAGCCCGATGGGCGTAGCCTTGTCATTGCCACGGCGGCTCGAATTACTGGAATGGGCAAAGCGCCGGAATGTATGGGTGATAGAAGATGACTACGATAGTGAATTTCGATATCACGGGCACCCGCTGCCCGCATTGAAAAGCCTCGATCGGGGTGAACGGGTACTCTACACTGGAACCTTCAGTAAGGTACTGTTCCCCGGATTGCGGTTAGCCTATCTGGTTGTGCCTGCCTCGCAAGTTCGCAAATTCAGAGAGACCATAAATCATCTTCCTGGTCCCGGTTCTATTTTGCCTCAGGCTATGGTCGCTGATTTTATGGAACAAGGACACTTTGCCCGCCATCTCCGAAAGATGCGTTCGCTTTATGCAACAAGGCGCGGCTATCTTGTCGATGCGCTAACCCAAACGATGGGGACGCGCCTGAATGTCCAGCCACAAGCAGGCGGCATTCATGTATTGGCGCATCTAAACACCTCGCAATGTGACAAAACACTCGCGGCCACGGCAGAGGCCAACGGCCTTGCTATTCAGGCGTTGTCCAACTGGCAGGTCAAGAAATCATCGCAAAGTGGTTTGTTGATGGGATTTGCCAACTTCACAACGGCTGAAGAAGCTATCGTATCGGCTCAGCGTTTGGAAACGCTGATGTGCCATCAATACGTCTGATTATGTTCTCCCGAGCACTGTTTCGCCGTAAGCGTATAGCCAGAGGACTATCTTGCGGGTGGAAGCAAAAATCGGATGTCGTCTCTCAGGTTCAATTTGGCTGCGGTCTGAATTGACAGCAGCGACAGTGCCGCAGTGCCGCTCCGGCAACGTTTGGCATCCGAACCTGTGTAATTTCGAAAATCAGGTCCGAAATGGAACCGATTGAATTTACAAAAAATGCATTTCAGAAGTAAGCGTACAGCCAGAAGTCAGAGCTACCTCGCAGGAGAGAGTGAATGACCGGATTTTAGGAGCGAGAGGGAATGGTGTTTCCGAACAACCCGGGAAATCGGGATTTAGCCGACATATGCAGTGATAACATTGTCAACGGTCGCCGCACTTGGATGCCGCACTGGGATGTTCGCCGGGTCTGATGCCGGAGGTGATCGGGTAGCAGCGATTTACAGCCTGATTGTTCGCGAAGCAGAGCGAGCGTAGCGAGAACAAACAGCAAAGATGCAGGAGCTTGACCTGCGAAAATATCCCGCTGTCATCCTCGACCGCATTGCAGATCATCCGGTCAATCGGATCGACGAACTCCTGCCCTGGAACATCGACCCCCAAGTTTGAGTGCCTCTCTGAAAGGGTATCGCAGGCCCTGTCAAGGTAGCCGTGAGAAGCCGTTTACTAAACAGATATGAGGTAAACGTCCTCTCACGGCT
>NZ_JFJZ01000021.1 GCF_002115825.1 Thalassospira sp. MCCC 1A01428
CAATTGGGTTCAGACCCTAGAAGAATACACACGGGATTGTCATCTTTTCCCTCAACGTCTTTTTAGTTCAATCCCGAATTGGGCCGGTTCCTGTTTACAGGTTCCGGCTTCTTTTTTGCTTTTGGTTTATTATGAAGTGCCAATTTATCCGGATTTTACAATGTTTTAGTACCCTTCGAAGTGGAGCCTTGTAGGCTTGTTTCTACCTTTTTGGCATTGCGACTCGACAATTTTTAATAAGGTTTCAAAAAGAAGAATCGTAATTCTGACCTGAACCGATTTGTATCCGACATTTCGGTTGTTGTGGCGTGTGACATCGCTGTTCCAGCTTTTTCCGATGGTTAGGACTGTTCATCCCAGGATTGTGGTTCCTGATGGTAAGGCCAGCCGGACGCGGCGTAACGGGTACGTCTAAGCACCCCATATTGTGAAATGCTGTTTTTCTGCTGCTCGGGTTGAACGCTGACACTAACGTTACGGTAACAGTGCGGGCGGCATATCGGGTTGGGCAACGGCGCCTTCATGCGGTCCTGATTTCAGGAAAGTTCCAATTTGCTAAATGTCGCCCAAAAGGCGGGTTACACCCGTTTTGGGTGCTTTAAGTGCTGAAAACCTGTTCGATGACACGTTTGTTGCAATTGCGAAAAATCCCATAACCAGTGCGTTTACAGGCTTGCGTTTTCGCAAAAATTCCCGTATCAAAGACAAATGACCAGTAGTCATTTATTGGTTTTCGGCAGATGTGCCTTCTGCCGAACCGGGGTTGTGGTCTTTTTCCTCAACGTCTTATCAGCCCCTTTCCTGGGTCGGTGCTTTTGCTCCGGCCCTTTTTTTTCCTCAAATCGCGCTGTCCTTGCCCCAGGTTTGGTCCGGGCATCCCCATTGATGGGCGAAATTTCGGGTTTTTCGGCATTTTGTGGCGGTCATAAACAAATGTCGGTTTTGGTCTTTTGCGTGTTGACCAATGGTCATTTGCGGCGCGTCTCAAAGCAGGCGGCGCGTTTTACGTGCTGTTAATGTGCTGTGCAAAGACGTCTGGGGGAGATGCAGGAAACGCGGGGGAACCCGCAGTAATGCCAGAATACGGGGGCTACGCCATTTTGTGTGGCATCTTGCCGCGCGCACTATATTAGCGTCGCTTTTGTCCGGGTCGGGAAACTGTCATTTGGAATATTTGAAAATAACGGGCAAACTTGCCGGGTTGGCATATTGAAATAACCCGGTTTTTGGCGCTTTGCATCGCAATATTACGTTAAGTATATTTTTCTGTTTTTGGCGGATGCATTTCACATTTGCGCAATTGGGGGTTGCCAGCACCGGGTCGAGCGGTGATAAATCTCTCGCTCACAACCAAAAAAAATAAAAAGGAGCAATATTTATGGTATCCGGAATCCACGGATCGGTACGCGATCTGTTTGAATTTACCGATGCGGACAAGGCACTGGCCCGCATTCGCGACATTTACGAAACGGGCGGAACTGCCGTTCGCGAAGCTTTTACCCGCTTTGGCACAGGCCAGCAAACCTCGCCGGTGCGCGCTTATTATCCGTACCTTGGCATCGAGGTGCCACCGGAAAAGCTGCATGTCGAAAGTACTCTTTCCTACGGGGCGCCGCGTGACCCGGGTGTGTATGGAACCACCCTGACCCGGCCCGACCTGTTTGAGGAATATTACCGCGAGCAGATCGAACTTCTGTTGAAAAATCACGATGTTCCGGTTGTTGTTGGTGTGTCGGACCGGCCCATTCCGGTGCCGTTTCTGGTGGAAACAGCAACCGATGCTATTGGCCCAACCGACATTCGCCAGTTGCAAATGACGTTCGACATGCCCGATCTGGCACGAACCGATGATGACATCGCCAATGGCGTGCATGTTCGTAATGGCGATACCCCAAAACCATTGTCGCTGTTTTCTGGCGAAAGGGTGGATTATTCGCTGGCCCGGTTACGCCATTACACTGCAACCGCCCCCGAACATTTCCAGAAATTTGTTCTGTTCACCAATTATCAGCGCTATGTCGATGAATTTATCGAATATGCCAAAGCCCAGCTTGAGGACCCCAAAAGCCCCTATGTGGCGTTTGTTGAACCCGGCCCGGCTGTGCATGTGCGCAAAAACGCACCAAAGAAATGGCAAGCCGGCGGCGAGGCCGTTAAACAATTACCGCAAATGCCGTCTTACCATTTGATCCGCGAGGATGGACTGGGTGTTACCCTGGTCAATATCGGGGTGGGGCCGTCCAACGCCAAAACCGCGACCGACCATATTGCGGTGTTGCGACCGCATTGCTGGTTGATGCTGGGCCACTGTGCCGGTTTGCGCCGAAGCCAGCTTTTGGGCGATTACGTATTGGCACATGGCTATGTGCGTGATGACCATGTGCTGGATTCAGACCTGCCGCTCTGGATTCCGGTGGCACCGATTGCGGAAGTCCAGGTTGCCCTGGCTGACTCGGTTGCCAAAGTCACCGGCCTGACCGGCAAGGAAATGAAAGCCCGGATGCGAACCGGCACGGTTGCCACCACTGATAATCGCAACTGGGAACTGCGTTACAGCGAATTGTTTGTTCGCCTTAACCAGGCCCGTGCAATTGCGGTGGATATGGAAAGTGCCACCATTGCTGCCAACGGTTTTCGTTTTCGTGTGCCATATGGCACCCTGTTATGTGTGTCGGATAAACCGGTACATGGTGAATTGAAACTGCCTGGCATGGCGAATAATTTCTATCGTCAGCGCATTGGCCAGCATCTGGAAATTGGCTTGCAGACAATTGAAACCCTGCGGGCGGAAGTCAATCAGCTTCATTCCCGCAAGCTGCGCTCGCTTGATGAACCTGCATTTCGGTAACGCCGGTTCTTCATGTGCCAACTCATCAGGAACGGGTTAATCGCGCCAGGTGCTATCGGGCCTTTGCCAGATAAGGCCGGGGCGGATCGCCCGCTTTTTGATATTCATAGATCGTGATGCGCAAAGCCCTGCCATTGATATGTGGCAGGGCTTTTTACGATGTTGATGATATGTTCGGGCGTGGAAAAGGGTTAACCCTTCTCATCTTTTGCGCTGTCTGTGCCATCATCTTGCGATGGGGCGGCATCGGTGTGTTGCGGAAACAGTGCGGCGATACCGCCGACAAAACGGCGCACATCAAATGCATTATGGCTGCGGGTTAATCCCAAGCGTACAATTACCAGGTCCTTTGACGGAATGACACTAAGAGACTGGCCGTCATGCCCCAGGGCAAAATAGGCATCGCCGGGAACATCGGAACTGTTTTGATTGTCATTGCTGTAATCAGGCAGTTTTAGCCACCAATGTGCGCCATAGATCCCGTTTGGGGCAGTGGGGGCAGGGGTTGTTGCATGTTCAACCCAGCCTTTGGGCAGCAGTCGTGTTTCGTTCCATACGCCGTCCTGCAGGTATAGTTGCCCCAGTTTGGCCCACTCACGGGCGGTGGCATGCATAAAACTGGATCCGACCAGATACCCGTCACTATCGGTTTCAACCACGGCATGGCGCATTCCAAGGGGGCGAAACAGCAATTCGGCCGGCAGGGCCTGATATTGCTGCATCGAGCTGCTAAGGTTGCGCATGGCGGCGGAAAGAACGTTGGTGGTGCCGGAGCTATAGCGCCATTCCGTGCCCGGCGTGGTTGCCAGCGGTTTCGAAACAGCCAGTCCGGCGGCACTGGGGGCAACAAACAGCATTTGCACCACATCTGAAACCGGGTTCCGGTAACTTTCGTCAAACTCAAGGCCGCTGCTCATATGCAGCAATTCATCATAGGTAATTTTAACACGCGGGTCGTTGGCCTGGGTGTCCCATTCGTTGATGCTGACCGGGTAATTAAGCGGTGGCAACATGTCTTTCATCCGCATACGGCCTAAAATGGCGGAAAATGCGCTTTTGGTCATTGACCAGCCGGTTAGCGGGGTGTTGACCGTAATTCCTTCGTCGTAGCGTTCGGCAACAACCCGGCCCTTGTAAAGCACGACAATCGCGCGGGTCCGGCGGCTGGGGGTAATCGACGGTTCGTCCATCGCCTCGGACAGGATGTTGTTAAATTTGCGCCTGTCGATGCCCGGTGGCAAAGGTGCGGTCATTAAAGGCTGGGGCGCGATGGGGCGCAATACCGGGGCGGTATTTTGCAGGGCGCTAACCTTGTCAGGGTCGGTCAGGGTGCAACCCATATTGGGGCGATACACTGCCACACGTGTGCGAAAGCCAAAGGCATGGGCGCTTACGGTTTGGTGGCGCAGGTCGATATTTGCCGTAATCAGCGATAACAGGCTGCTATTATCGGACAGGACGTCCTCGTTTAAGGCGCGTTCCGACGACAGGCCGCTGACAAAAATGCGCGAACACAATACCTTGGCGGTATAGCCCGCCCCAACCGGGGCAAGCCAGATGAAAAACCCGGAAATAGCCACAACAACCAGTAGTAACAAACCGATAAATATGGCTTTCAGCCAGGCCATTCCACATCCTTTAAACTTGTTTTGCGCAAGGAAAGTCGCCCGCTTTCACCTTTTGGTCAAGGGGCGTTCCCACAAGGATGCGATATGGAACAATCATGGCGCCGGTGTGATACGTTTGCGCGCAAATATAAGCGAAATCAAATAAAATGCGGCAAAGGCAATGGCAGCCCCGGTCCAGGCAAAGTCATCAATAATGAACCCGGATACGGGGGGAATGATGACAACAAATATTTCAGCAAATTGCGCGAGCATGCCCTGCAAGGCTGGCATGGAAAGGTTTCTTCCCGCTATGCGCGGCAACATGGCAAAACATGTTCCGGCAACAATACCCTGGCCAAAGTTAAAACCGCATAGCGCAATGATCACGATCAGAAGACCCGGCGCCAGATAAATAATGGCAATACACGTTGCCATAAGCGGCAGGGCCGTTAGCAATAAAAGGCGGCCGGTAGTGCTTTTGCCAAGTAAAATGCCCCCACTTAACGACCCGGCAATGTTACCGGCAATTGTTGTGATGCCAATCATGCTGGCGGCCAGTGTCAGGCTGATGCCAAGCCGGTCCATCAGCATGGTGGGCATAAAGGCAACCGTTGCCGATGTTGTTCCGGCAAAGATGGCAAATGTCATTGCAATTGAAAGGGCATTTTTATCGCGCAATACGCCGATGATGCCGTTTGCCAGCGAACGGTTAAATCCGTCGCGCGGTGGTTTTTGCAATGCAAGAAGCGGGGCGGCAAACACTAAAACCGGCAAGGCACAGCCCAGAACAGCTATTCGCCAGCCAAAGTATGCGCTGAGGCCTGCGCTTATCCATGTGCCAAGGGCAATGCCGACCGGAACAAAGGTGCCCCACAGCCCCATCGCCAGCGTGACAAGATGTGAATTGCCAAAATAGGGCATCCAGCTTGGCGCGCCGACAACAATCAGCAAATAGCCGATACTGGTCAGCACACGCCCGGCATACAGAAATGCTACGCTATCGGCCTGGGAAAAAACAATTGCCCCCGCCAGCATCGTGGCCCCCCCCGCCAGCACGGCCTGTTTTAATCCCAGTCTGGCGGCCCAGATACCGGTGGGAATGGCGCACAGGGCACCTGCGACCGTGATTAGCGAGGCCACCAGACCAAACTGTGCCTGTGTCAGGTCAAATTGCTGGCGTAATGTTACGGCGATAGGTCCGATCAGGCCCACCTGCATAGAGGCACAAAGGCCGGTTCCATATAAAAAGATAATCGGCAAGACAGCACGCATGGGACACTTCCAAATCAGGGTCGTGTGTTTTTAGCGCGCCGGGGTGTTCAGGGCTATGTATGAAATATGCGTGTTGGTCTGCTATTTGTGGTTGCGGGGCCGTTAAGGTTGTTGTTTTGTCCTGGTCCTGGCAAATACGGCATGACGATCTTTACAGGATTAGTAATTTTGCGGGCGGTGATCAAACCCGGTGGTTAACCGTACTGCCCGCCCATCGGCCAGATAGAACCGTTCCCAAAGAATGTATTGATCAATGATGCGCATAGGGCCGCCGTCGCGGGCAGAATTGGCAAATAACACATGATCGGCCTGGCCCTCGTGCCAGCCCATATGGTGCAGGCTTTTTTCAGCAGCGGCAATTTCCCGGGTTGCAAATCGCCACAGGGATTGCCCCAGCAATTCATTATCATCACGTTGCCATTCGCGCTGACGCGGCAGGGACGAACATAACAGCCGGTGGCTGCGATCCTCGATCAGGTGAACGCGCTGGCGCGATTGTTTCACCAGTCGCTTTATCGCATGATCAAGGCGCAGATTACGGTTGCGCGTCATCATGTCGTGCAAAAGCCGGTATTGAAACGGAGAGGGGTGCTGCCCCCCTTTTTCCCAGCGCGATATTGTTGCCTGCGTCACCCCCAAAATATCAGCCAGCCGTTGCTGCTTTATATCAGCCATGCGTCGCCACTGCCGCAGTTTGTCGCCAAACCGGGCAATGTCATCGGGGGTGGAATTGTGGATGTTTAGGGGGTGCATTAGCTGTTTCCATCGTTATTCCGACAAAATACAGCGCTATTTATGGCGGTGCAAGAAAGGCAGGGTTTGGTTCAAGTGTGAGTTGATGTTGATATTGAGGGCAAGTCAGATACCTGTATGGTTGGACTGACATAGAACCAGCCGACATTTTGATCTTTTGCATGATTACGGCATTTGGAAATACTGTCATCCACCATACGTTCGCGGAGTTCACGCGCCGTATCGATAACCATCATAATTGGAACGACACTTGTTCCACGATGATTTATTTCTTGGCGGAATGATGTTAATTTGTTGATATCGCGGAAAATTTCAGTTTGCCCCAGACGACCCTTTTCACGTTCGGAAACTTTAATCTCGATCGCCATCAGCATTTGATTAAGAGTGTTCTCATAGTTGCGACGACGCCAGTCACCATTTATGCTTGGTTGGAACATAACAATATCGGGGATGACTTCCCTGCCTTCACGATAGGCTTCGTTTTTTGTTTTTTGGGCGAATAAGAACTCTGGTGTAATGGGCAATCTGACCCATTGTTTTACGTTCATGCCTAATTGGCGTATCGGTGTACCTGCATTTCGCAGGCAATGATACATCATTGCCTGATAATGTAGTTCTCCGCCAAGAACTTCTCTACATTCCACAACCATTTCATCCCAGGCGCGTTTCAACAGTGCAACAGCATCCTCGGTTGTTGCCATTAAATTGGTTTGGAATGAGTTGGGCATTTTGTAAAAGCTATCTCAGTTGTTTGTTGAGAACAATCGCATGATTTCGATTTTGCAGCGCCCGTATTTGCGGGAATCCAGCAAGTCGATACCAGGAACGTCGGCACCGGGATCGCGGAGCGCGCGTTCGGCAATGATCAGGGTTTTATCGTTAATCCAGCCCGCATCACGCAGCGCAATGATGCTGGGTGTGATCATTTCCTTATGATAGGGCGGATCAAGAAAAATCAGACTGGCGGCCTCATGGCTTTTGATCGGTTTGGTCGCATCGGCACGGCGCGTTGTGGCCCGGTCTTCAAGGCGCAGCGTTTTAATGTTTTCTTCAATCGCGGCCAGTGCCTTGGCGTCGCGGTCAAAAAACACGGCCTTTTGCGCCCCGCGCGACAGGGCTTCAAGCCCTAGCGCGCCGGACCCGGCGAAAGCATCAAGCACGATGCCGTCCAGTAACGGGTTTTCTTCATCTTCATACCAGCGGCTGGCATGGGATAGAATGTTAAACAGCGATTCACGCACCCGATCCAGTGTCGGGCGCACATCGCTGCCAGCGGGGCAGGTCAGGGTGCGCCCGCGAAGACTTCCGCCAACAATTCGCATTAACGATCTCCTCGCTTGCCATTACCTGCCGGTTTGGGGCCGTTTCGTCCCGCCGGACGGTTGCCAGCAGGCTTGCTGCCGGTATTGCCGCCGGGGCGGCCAGCCGGTTTGCCTGCGCCGGCGTTGCCACCGGCATAACGGCCACGACCCTTGTTCAAGGGACGGCTGGTATTGTCGCGGTTTTCTCCGGCATCATCGCGGTTGCGCGGGTTTCCGCCGCGGCCGGAAGGTTGCCCTTGCCCGCCAAAGCTGCGGTTTCCCGCCGTGTTATTGTCGCGGTTTTGCGAATCACGCCCTCGCCCGGACGATCGGCCCTGATAGCCACCATCGCGGCTGTCGTTGTCATTGCGGTCACCACGATCATTGCCGCCACCAAAAGAACGATTTTGTGGTGCGCCCCGGCGGGCATTATCGTCGCGGCCAAAGCCGCGATTATCATCACGGTCATTATCGCGGCCTCGCCCGGCAGGGGCGCGGTCGTTATATCCGCCACGGGTATCGTTACCAGATCGGTCATTGCGATCACCACGATCATTGCCGCCACCAAAAGAGCGGTTTTGTGGTGCGCCCCGGCGGGCATTGTCGTCGCGGCCAAAGCCACGATTATCATCACGGTCATGATCGCGGCCTCGCCCGGCGGGGGCGCGGTCGTTATATCCGCCACGGGTATCGTTGCCAGACCGGTCATTGCGATCATTGCCGCCACCGAAAGAGCGGTTTTGCGGTGCGCCCCGGCGGGCATTGTCGTCGCGGCCAAAGCCACGATTATCATCACGGTCATTATCGCGGCCTCGCCCGGCGGGGGCGCGGTCGTTATATCCGCCACGGGTATCGTTGCCAGACCGGTCATTGCGATCATTGCCGCCACCGAAAGAGCGGTTTTGCGGTGCGCCCCGGCGGGCATTGTCGTCGCGGCCAAAGCCACGATTATCATCACGGTCATTATCGCGGCCTCGCCCGGCGGGGGCGCGGTCGTTATATCCGCCACGGGTATCGTTGCCAGACCGGTCATTGCGATCATTGCCGCCACCGAAAGAGCGGTTTTGCGGTGCGCCCCGGCGGGCATTGTCGTCGCGGCCAAAGCCACGATTATCATCACGGTCATTATCGCGGCCTCGCCCGGCGGGGGCGCGGTCGTTATATCCGCCACGGGTATCGTTACCAGACCGGTCATTGCGATCACCACGATCATTACCGCCACCAAAAGAGCGATTTTGTGGTGCGCCCCGGCGGGCATTATCGTCGCGGCCAAAGCCACGATTATCATCACGGTCATGATCGCGGCCTCGCCCGGCGGGGGCGCGGTCGTTATATCCGCCACGGGTGTCGTTGCCAGACCGGTCATTGCGATCATTGCCGCCACCGAAAGAGCGGTTTTGCGGTGCGCCCCGGCGGGCATTGTCGTCACGGCCAAAGCCACGATTATCATCACGGTCATTATCGCGGCCTCGCCCGGCGGGGGTGCGGTCGTTATATCCGCCGTTGCGGCTATCATTTTCGAACGGGCGCGGACCGGTGCTTTTCAGGCTTGTGCCCGTATCTGCATCGCGCGGGCCACCACGGCTATCGTTGCGCGCCGGGGTTTTGCGGTGGGCTTTGGGTTTTTTCGGTTTGGCTTTGGCCTGGCCATGATTGTCATTGTCGCGCTTGGCCGCGGCTTTGCTGCCGTCACCCCCAAAGAAGCCGGTAAGCTGTTCTTTCATCACTTTGCCGGTGATTTCTTCAATGTCGCCCGGCGCCATTTTGCCCAGATGGAAGGGACCATAGGACAGGCGCATCAGGCGCGTAACCGGCCAGCCAAGATGTTCCATAACCCGGCGAATTTCGCGGTTTTTGCCTTCGCGAAGTGTAATCGTCATCCAGGCATTGGTGCCTTTTTGAACGTCTACTTCCGCCTGAATTGATCCGTAATTAACACCGTCAACGGTGATGCCGTCGGCGAGCTGTTTAAGTTTGGAATCATCGATAAAGCCATGTACACGCACGCGGTAGCGCCGCGCCCAGCCAGTGGCAGGAAGCTCAAGATAACGGGCCAGTTCGCCGTCATTGGTCAGCAACAACAGGCCTTCGGAGTTAAGGTCAAGTCGGCCGACCGAAATAACACGCGGAATATGCGGTGGCAGGCTGTTAAAAACGGTTTCGCGGCCCTGTTCGTCGCGATGGCTGGTCACCAGGCCGCGTTTTTTAAACAGGCGCCACAGACGCGGTTTCTGTTTTTCCGGCAACGGTTTTTCGTTGATCAGAATAACGTCGTTATCGGTCACGGTGACAGCCGGGGTATCCAGGCGTCTGCCGTTCAGTTTGACCTTGCCGGTTTTAATCAGCTGTTCGGCATCGCGGCGCGAACAGACACCGGAACGGGCAATGCGTTTGGCAATGCGTTCGCGCGGCAGGTCTTCTTCGGGGATTTCAACCTCAACCAGGTCGGTTTCGCCATCGATGTCGGCGTCAAAATCATCCTGCGGCATTTCGGCGTCGAAATCGTCTTCGGCGTCGATATTTGCAGGGATGTCGGTTTGTGACGGGGCGGTATCTGCCTTGTCGGTCATTTTCGGGCCTCAATGATCAGGGCGTCGAAGATTTTGGCATCTCCGGTGCTGATGTGAAATTCGGGATGCCATTGTACGCCAAGGCAATAACGGTAGCCGGGATGTTCGATGCCTTCGATCACACCGTCCGGGGCGCGTGAATTGATAATCACGTTCGGCCCAACATTGGCAACGGCCTGATGATGGGCTGAATTTACAGATAGATGGTCAACATTGTCGCAAATCCGTGCCAGCAATGTTCCGGTTTCAACGCTAACGTCGTGTCCGGCTTCGTCGCGCGGGTTAGGCTGTTCGTGGGGCAGGCAGTTTTTCACCGTATCGGGAATATGCTGGATCAACGACCCGCCCAGAATAACGTTTAAAAGTTGCTGGCCGCCGCAAATGCCCAGAACCGGCATGTCGCGATCCAGCGCGCCCTGTGCCATGGCCCATTCAAATTTGGTGCGGCGGTCCTTGGTAATTACACTATCGTGGCGTTCGGTTGCCCCAAACAGGGACGGGTCCACATCAAACGCCCCGCCGGTTACGACCAGTCCGTCGATCAGATCAAGTAATTCGGGCACCAGGTCAATTTCATGGGGCAGGGGCATGGGAATGCCGCCTGCGGCCACAACGGCCCCGGCATAGTTCTGGCGCAGCGCATACCACGGAAATTTCGAATACCCGCCGGGTTCTTCGGAATCAAGGGTAATGCCAATGATCGGTTTTTTTACACGTGTGTTCATGGGCGCTGTTTAGCCTTCTGTCGGGGTCTGGGCAATGGCAATCGTTATATGGGGGCCAGTTTGGCAACACTTTATGGCTTCTTGACCCTGTGGGGCGTAAATTGCACTGTTTTGCAGTATCTGCCGACCCGATCATAGGGCCAGTGTCGCAAAATGAAAACAGATGGTAAGGCATGACTGATATCGGATGATATCAGGTCGTGACGTAACAAGATCAGCAAGGCGGGATGAACGCGATGAGCGCAGACAGTTTCATGGATATGGCATTGCAGGAAGCCCGTGCCGCCGCCCGTCGCGGTGAGGTGCCGGTGGGGGCTGTTGTTGTTGATACCGATACGGGCGAGGTTTTGGCCCGCGCCGGTAACCTGACCGAGGAAAACAACGACCCGACGGCCCACGCCGAAATTGTTGCCATCCGCGCCGCAGCAGCATTGCGCGGCGAACCGCGCCTGCCCAATTGCGATTTGTATGTCACGCTTGAACCTTGCCCGATGTGTGCAACCGCGATTTCCTTTGCCCGCATTCGCCGGGTTTATTTTGGTGCCTATGACCCCAAAGGCGGCGGTGTAGACCACGGGCCGCGTGTGTTTGAAAGCACAAGCTGCCATCACCGGCCCGAGGTTTATGGCGGCATTGGTGAAATTGAGGCTGCCACTTTGCTAAAGGAATTTTTTGGATCGCTGCGTTAACCGAACGCAAAAACCGGGGTACGGTGGGGCTGTAATATCAATATACAGAAATGGCCCGGCAATATACCGGGCCACAGGCTGAGAATTGCCGGGGATGGCACCTGAGATGGCGCCGGAGTGGTTGTTAGTTCAATAATGCCACGGCATCCGCACCTGCCGGCAGGCGAACCGGGCAGGACGGGTCGGTTGCGGCGCGCCATATTGCCTTGGCGACATCGTCTGACTGGGTCAGCATGTCGGGGGTTTCCTGTTCAAAATTTGCATAAACCTGTTCGCGCAATCCACGATAGGTTTCGGGAAATTCGCCTTCCTTGCTCATGCGGGCGCGGGCATTTTCGCCAAATTGTGTGGTCGGGGCGCGGCCAGGCAGCACAATGCGGGCCTGAATGTTGAACGGTTCGAGTTCAAGCGCCAATGAGGAGGTAAAGCCATCAATGGCGGCTTTGCTTGCAGTATAGACCGCCAGCAACAAAAGGGGTTTGAGGGTCACCGCGGATGTGACATTCACAATGACCCCGCTGCCTTGTGCGCGAAATTGCGGTAAAACGGCCTTGGTCATGGCGATGGTGCCAAAGGTGTTGGTTTCAAAAATCTGGCGCACCATTTCCATGGATGTGTCTTCAACCGCGTTCAGCCAGCCGATACCGGCATTATTGACCAGGACATCAATTTTACCGGCTTCCTTGATGGCAGCAGTGATGCTGGCATCGTCGGTAACGTCAAGTTTGATCAGGCGCAGTTTGCCGGATTTGGGCAAAACATCTTCGTTTGGGGTCCGCATGGTGGCGATAACCTGCCACCCCTGGGCCAGAAAATAGCTGGCGGTATCGCGACCAAACCCGGACGAGCAACCTGTAATCAGAACTGTTTTCATGGGAAGACCTCTGTGTTGTGATGAGGCCCAAGATATAGGATGAAGGATCCGTACCTTCTATAATCTGAAATCCATAAAACGTTAGAGTTAGTCCAATTTGCGCTGTTATATCGGCTCGGCAGGTTCGGTTGTTGCCATAAGATCGGTCTGGCGGCCATATTGCGCCGGCGGGAACCCGGTATGGCGGGAAAACGCCACACTAAATGCGCTGGCCGAACCATAGCCAACTTTGTTGGCGACTTCGGCAACACCACATTTGGTTTGTCGCAACATCTGTTTTGCCAGTGTCATGCGCCAGTGCAAAAGATAATCCATCGGGGCGATGCCAAGTGTTTTGTTAAAGCGTGCAAAGAATGCCGATCGCGATAACCCGGCCTGTTTTGCCAGTTCGGCGACGGTCCAGTTCTGGTCCGGTTTGGCGTGCATGCAGCGCAAGGCAATGTTTAACCGGTCGTCGGACAACCCCTTGAGCAAGCCCGGTGATGCCGTTGTTTCCGGGACGGATCGCAAGGTTTCAATTAAAAGTGCTTCCAGCAGGCGTTCGAGCAATATGTCGCGGGCCGGTCGGTTGGCCCGCGCTTCGTCGCCAACCAGCTTTGCCAAGGTACGAATGCGGCTTTGCCCGCGAATGACAATGACATCGGGCAGCAGGGATACCAGCAGGGAGGCATCGGGCGCGCCAAAAACACAAAATCCGATTAGCTGTTGTGTTTAGACCGGAACGTTCGGGTCCCCTAACCGGAAGGTTCCGTCGTCCTGTTTGACCGGAACGCTTCTAAGGTCGTCATCCGGTTTGGGGGTAACGCTTGACATGGCAAAACTGTAGGCTTCCGGAATAAGCGCGAAATCGCCTTGTTTAAGGGTTAACGGGGGTTTCCCGTTAACCTCAAGGCAGGCCTGACCCGTAAGGATCAGACAATAATATACCTGGTCCACATTTGTGCGCTGAACACGCCATGCGCCGCTTGATTTGACCAGTTTTGAAAAAGGTGCCTGGGGCTGCAGCAGCGTGACAATTTCGGCTAAAGGATCAGACATCGGTAATTCCAGTTATATGTGGGAATGGGGATATATCATTGATACCTGTCGCCATGCGGGTATGGCCGCGATTTGGATTATAGGGACAGCGAGGGACCTATAGCCACAAAACAATGAAACCCGGCCCATTCGGTGACAAAGCCCCCAACAGGCGGCAAAGATTTTTTGGCTGTCTGCGCCAGATCAGAAAACCGGTTTTAAAACAGGTATAAAACGTTTGTCAGAAACATGTTTTTGATCATCGGGATCAAAACAGACGGATGGAAATTTGATGTCTGACAAAACGCCTGCCGCCAACAAGGATAAAACACCTTTTCGCGCGCCTGCAAAAGCGCTGAATTTTGGTTTGATTGCGGCGATTGCGGCCTTTGTCGTAATCATGCTGCTGCCAACACCCGAGGGCCTGCCAATTGCCGGGCAGCGGATGTTGGCGATTTTTATGTTCGCCGTCATTATCTGGGTGACAGAAGCGGTCGATTTCGCCGTTAGCGCCATTCTGATTGCCGCCATGATTGCGGTAACACTTGGCCTGTCACCTGCCGTGGGCGATGGCGATACATTACTGGGCACATCAAAGGCGCTGGGCACGGCCATTACCGGGTTTAGCAGCCGTGCCCTTATTTTGGTGGCGTCGGCCTTGCTGTTATCTGCCGCCATGACTTTGACCGGGCTGGACCGCCGGATCGCGATGATTGTGCTGTCCAAGGTCGGGGCCAGGGTAAGCCATATTGTGATTGGCAGCATTGTTGTTGCCACCCTGTTGGCCTTTCTGGTGCCCAGTGCCACGGCGCGTGCTGCCGCCGTTATTCCGATCATGATGGGCATTGTCGCGACATTTGGCGCGGGCAAACAAAGCCGCTTTGCCGGTTTGCTGATTATGACAACGGTTCAGGCGGTTAGCATCTGGAATGTCGGCATTAAAACCGCCGCCGCCCAAAACATGGTTGCAGTTGGCTTTTTACAGCGGACTTTGGGCATCGAAATCACCTGGCTGGACTGGTTCGTTGCGGCCGCCCCCTTTTCACTGTTGATGTCGGTGGTGCTGTATTTTGTGATGATGCGGATGATGCCGCCAGAACATGACACAGTGCCAGGCGGGCGCGAAAGTGTGGCCGCCGCCCTTAAAGAAATTGGCCCCATGACCGGGGCGGAAAAACGCCTGTTGGCGGTTTCCCTGTTGCTGGTTTTTTGCTGGGCAACTGAAGGCGTTTTGCATCATTTTGACAGCGCAACCCTGACCGTCCTTGCCGTTACATTTCTGCTATTGCCTGGTATCGGGGTGATGAGCTGGAAACAGGCCAATGCCAAATTTCCCTGGGGCACGATTGTTTTGTTCGGGGTTGGTATCAGTCTGGGCTCGGCCTTGCTCAGCACCGGGGCGGCGTCGTGGCTGGCGAAGTCGGCGGTGGATATGTTTGGTCTGTCGGGCTTTGGTACCTTGGGCATTGTTGCGGTGCTGGGCGGTTTTCTGGTCGTGATCCATTTGGGTTTTGCCAGTGCCACGGCCCTTGCATCCTCGATGATCCCGATCATCATTGCCGTGCTCCAGCAAATGGATAATGGCAGTGTCAATGTGTTTGGTACCACCATTTTGCTGCAATTCGTGGTCAGCTTCGGCTTTATTTTGCCGGTCAATTCACCGCAGGGCATGGTTGCGCACGGTACTGATACCTTTGCGGTAAAGGATTTTGTCCGCACCGGGTTGGTGTTAACCGTGATTGCTTATGTTTTGACGCTGGTCTTTACCGCCACTTACTGGAAATGGCTGGGGCTTGCCTAGCTGTGACGAGGTTGCCAGAAAGCACACGAACCCGCCTGTGCGAGGCGGGTTCGTACTTGACATGTCGACGGTATCGATCAAGCCGGGATTATTGTTCATCCCAGTTTTTAAGACCCGGCAAATGCTGATACATCCAGGTTTCAGACAAGGGGGCATCGCCGCGTTTTAAATACATCCGCATATCGACAGGATCGTTGCCTTCCACTTCAAGGTCGAAAATCGCGCGCCACAGGCGGGTGTCGGGGATGGGTTCTGTTTTGATCCGCGACAGTTTGCCGCGTGATACTGAAATAATCGCCTCGGGATATTCGCCATATGCCAGCGTTCCCAGAATATCGCCTTCAAAATCAACAACAAATTTGGTCAGGCCTTTGGGGCGCGGCAAACCTTCCTGCCCGCCACGGCCAAGCCGGGTGGCTTTGGCATATGCCAGTTTTTCCAGTGGATAAGGGGTGTGGGCCTGCCAATACAACCGATAGCGGAAATTATAGGATTGCCCGGCCTTGGCTGGTGCCTCGGGTACCCAGAAAGCGGCAATATTGTCGTGGATTTCATCGTCGGTGGGGATTTCGACCAGTTGCACAGCCCCTTTGCCCCAGGCCCCCAGCGGTTCGACCCACAGGCTGGGGCGGCGATGATACATCACACCGTCGAGGTAATGGGTGACATCGCGGTCGCGTTGCATCAGGCCAAAGCCGCGCGGGTTATCATCGCCAAAGGCCGATGCGCGGGTAAATTCGGGGTTGTTAAGTTGCCGCCATATGCGTTCGCCGCCGCCGGTCCATAAGGCCAGCCCGTCTGAATCATGCACTTCGGGGCGCCAGTCCATGCGGAACGGGCGGTTTTGCTCCGAATACCAGAACATGCTGGTCAGCGGGGCAACGCCAAACCGTTCAATGTCCTTGCGAATGAACAGGAATTTTTCCACATCCATCGTCACACCCTTGCCGCGCGTCAGGTAAAACCGGTACGCACCAGTGATGCTGGGGCCATCTAGCAGGGCATAAACCGTTACCGGGTCTTCGGCACTTTTCGCGGGTTCAATGTAAAACTCGGTAAAATCGGGGAATTCCTCGCCCTGCGGGGTGGCCGTATTAATGGCAATGCCGCGCGCAGACAGGCCATATTGCCCTTCATCGCCAATGGCGCGGAAATAGGACGCGCCCAAAAAGGCAACCCAATCCTGGGTTTTCCAGTCATCGCGGTGGATGTCTTCATGCAGGCGGAAACCGGCGAAACCGATATTTTCCGACAGTTTGCGTGCCGGGCTGTTTTCGGGCATTTCGAAATAATCGGTTTTATATTCGACTTCCTGCGACATGCCGTTTTCCAAAAGGTACATATGCACCGGTTTCTGAAAAAACTGCCCCATATGGAAATAGGTGACCGGATAGGTGCCCGACCCGTCAGAAAAAGGCGCAAAGTCGCGTTTGTATTTCAGTTTGCCATGTTCGGCATAATCAATCTGTTCAAGGATCGCCTTGTCGGGTGTTTTCGGGGCAACATAGGGTTTGCCGGCCATTTTGCGGGCGCGCTCGACCAGCGCATCAAAGCTGAATTTGTGCTTTTTGCCCAGTGCCAGCTTTTTAACGGCATCGGCGGCAAAGGCCTGTTGCCACATCGACATACCCGGCAATATCAAACCGGCAGCCGCAGCGGACTTTAAAAAGTGTCGGCGCTGTGCGGAAGTGTCCATCGAAATTATCCCTGTTATATTTTTGATTTGCACAAACTTGCGAAATACTGTGGTGGCAATTCGGACAAAGCATGGCGAATTCGCGGCCAAATATACCAACGCGCAAGTTTTTGAATTGATCCCGTTTTAGATGGCAGCACATCATTTTGTGCGATTGACATTTTCTCGGATGTTGCAAAGGCAATATGTCGGCTGGGGTCAGGCTTTGTATTACGCCATAGCGTAAAAGTATATAAATTACGTTATAGCGTAATATGATAAAATTTGCGCTATGGCGTAAAATAAGATAAATTACGCTATAGCGTAATATTGAGGATCCCGATGAAAATTACTGCCCGAACGCCTGATCAGATTGGTAATGCCTTGCGGCGTGTGCGCAAGGCCAAAGGCATGACCCAAAAAGATGTCAGTGCGCGAACCAATTTGAGGGTGGCAACGATTTCGTCCCTGGAAAACGGGGATCCGGGGACGCAAATGCGCACAGTGTTAAGTGTGCTGGCGGCCCTTGATCTTGAATTCGTTGTTCAGGACCGCGTTCAGGAAAGCCAACCCAGCATAGAGGACATTTTCTCGTGAAACCGACAAGACGTAACAAGCCTTTGACGGTTGTGCTGAATGGGCGGCTTGTTGGCGAAATTGTGATGGCAACCAGCGGGGCGGTGACATTTCGATACGATCAGTCCTGGCTGGATTGGGAATATGCCCTGCCAGTTTCGCTGTCGCTGCCTTTGCAGATGCAAGCCCATATTGGTGCACCGGTTATTTCGTATCTGGAAAATCTGCTTCCCGATAACCAGAAAATTCGGGAGCGTGTTGCCGCAAAGGTACGGGCAGAGGGGACCGATGCGTATCATATGCTGGAAAAAATCGGACGTGATTGTGTCGGGGCGTTGCAATTTTTCGCCGATTATGACGGTGAGGCCGGGCCACTGGCACTGGATGGAGATCTTCTGAGCGACACGCAAATTGCAGACGTGATCAAGAATCTTGCTACAGCTCCGCTTGGCATCGTTGAAGAAGATGATTTTAGAATTTCGATTGCCGGGGCACAGGAAAAAACCGCGCTATTAAGGAAAGATGGCAAATGGTTGCGTCCTTCGGGGGCGACACCAACCACGCATATTGTGAAAACACAATTAGGCCAGTTGCCAAATGGGGTTAATTTATCTCGCAGCGTGGAGAACGAGTTTTTCTGCATGCAGTTTTGTCGCGCGATGGGGGCCAATGTGGCCAACGTGGAAATCCATGACTTCGACGATACCCGCGCCTTGATTATCGAGCGGTTTGATCGGCACTGGACCCGTCCGGGCAGGCTGATCCGCCTGCCACAGGAGGATTTTTGCCAGGCCCTGAAATATCCGCCCAGTCAGAAATATCAGGCGGATGGTGGACCGGATGTTAAATCCTGTACAGCGTTGCTGGCAGGCAGTAATACGCCAACCGATGACCAGCTTGCATTTTTTCAGGCTCAGATTTTGTTCTGGCTTTTAGGGGCAACAGATGGTCATGCCAAAAACTTCAGCCTGTTTTTACAACCCGGCGCTGGTTTTGCGATGACGCCTTTATACGATATTTTGTCAGCGCAGCAGGCCGCTGATGAGGGGCAAATTCGGCATGGCCCGTATCGGCTGGCAATGTCTGTCGGGACAAAAAAACACTATCGCATTGATGAAATTACATCGCGGCATTTCCTGCAATCAGCAAAGGAATCCGGTTTTGGCGTTTCCCTTGTGTTGGATCTCCTCACCAGAATTTTCGAGGATGTTCCTGCTGCAATTGATCAAACAATCGCCCTTTTACCCAATGATTTTCCGATGGATTTATGTGATGCCCTTGTGAATGGCATTAAGGCCCGTCACCGGATATTGGGTTTGGGGCTTTCTCACAACGCGAAATTGGACGCATGAAGGCTTATGCCCGTCAGGCATGAGTGATCAAACGCCTTGACGATGATCGGTCCTTATGGGACATCATTTTTGTCGGTATCCTTTTTGGATAAAAGGGAATTCAACGCTGCCTGGTTTTCCAGGCAGTCAAACGAAGCTGCCCCCGCAACTGTATGCGGCGAGCATGTCCTGATCAATGCCACTGGGGTATTTGCCCCGGGAAGGCCAGGAACATGTTTTGACCCGCGAGCCAGGAGACCTGCCGACAACCGTAACGACAGACTGGGCGGGGTGCCCCGGAGTTGTCCTGCGCAGGTTTTGATGCCGCACCCCTGTTTCCGTGTGGATCCTGGCTTATTGCATTGGGCCCTCCTTTTAATTTTCCGGTTTCCCCGCTGGTACGTCGTTTGGCGTAACTGGTGTTCCTTTGAAAGGACTGGAAATGACCAGCCAATTAAAACAGGTTCTTGCTGCCGGGGCGTTTGCAGCAGGCATGTTGTTGTCAAATGGTGGGGCGCAGGCAACCACCTATCCGTTGACCATCGAAAATTGTGGTCGAACCCTTACGTTTGACCAGGCCCCGCAGCGTGTTGTGTCGCTGGGGCAAAGCAATACCGAGGTTTTATACCTGCTGGGGCTGGCGGACGCGGTTGTGGGAACGGCGGTGTGGATTGACCCGGTAATGCCGGAATTTGCCGACGTGAACAGCAAAATTCCCCGTCTGGCTGATAATGACCCGTCATTTGAAAGTGTGGTCGGGCAAAAGCCTGACCTGGTAACAACCCAGTTTCAATGGCATGTCGGTCCAAATGGGGCCGTTGGCACGATCGACCAGTTTGGTGAACTGGGCATACCGGTTTATACCGCCCCGGCCGATTGTGTGGACAAGGATAATACCACAGGTGGTGATGGCACCCGCGAAGATGCCTTTGCCATGACCAGCATTTATCAGGAAATTGAAGACTTTTCGAAGATATTTAACGTTGAAAAACGTGGGGCCGATCTGATTGCGGACCTAAAACAGCGCGAGAAAGCCGCCCGCGAAACCGTTGCCAATATTGGCGGGCACCACATATCGGTTGTTTACTGGTTTTCCAGTGCAGAATTGCAGATCGACCCGTACGTTGCCGGGCAAAAGGGGGCGCCGGGCTATATTTCAAACATATTGGGCATTGAAAACGTTATTAAAAGTGACGACGAATGGCCCACCGTCGGCTGGGAAACCATTGCCCGGGCCGACCCCGACATTATCGTGATCGGCAAAATGGAACGCCGTCGTTTCCCGGCCGATAACTGGGAACTGAAAATGCAGTTTCTGACGTCTGACCCGGTTGCCAGCCAGATGAAAGCAGTGCGGAATAACCATATTGTCGTGATGGATGCCCAGTCGATGAACCCCACAATTCGGACCATTGCCGGGATTGAAAACCTGGCAAAAGCGATCAAGGCCTTTGGGCTGGATCAGTAAGCGTGGGTTTGTTTAAACATCCTGCCTTCTGGCACCGTATTGGCGCGGCTTTGGCCGCGCTGATGCTGCTTTGTGCGGCATTGGCATTTGCCGCCTCGGTGGGTGAAACGTCAATCCCGGTCCGGACGGTGCTTGATACGCTGGCAAATCATTTGTTCGATGCCAATCGTCATGTCGATGCCATCGATTCCGGTATTATCTGGAATTATCGCCTTAGCCGGGCCGTGGTTGCCGCGTGTTGCGGGGCCGGGTTGGCTGTTTCTGGCGTGGTGTTGCAAGCCCTTTTGCGCAACAGTTTGGCCGATCCCTATTTACTGGGCATATCAGCCGGGGCATCTACCGGGGCTGTCAGTGTGGTTATTCTCGGGCTTGGCGGGGGCATGGTTTCCTTGTCGTTGGGCGCATTTGGCGGTGCCGTGGCGGCTTTTGCGTTTGTCAGCTTACTGGCCCTTCAGGCCGGACGGGGCACCGGCGCAATTATTTTGGCCGGCATCGCCGGGTCGCAAATGTTTAACGCCCTGACATCGTTTATCGTCACCAAATCAGCCAATGCCGAACAGGCGCGCGGCATTATGTTTTGGTTGCTAGGAAATCTAAGCGGGGTGCGCTGGCCCGATGTGTGGTTGGCATTGCCTGCGGTAATATGCGGTTTGCTGGTGTGTTTGTGGTATGCCCGTGCGCTTGATGCTTTCACATTTGGCCGGGAATCGGCGGCATCGCTGGGTATTCCGGTGCGGCGGGTTTATGTGGTGTTAATCGGGTCGTCAGCGATGATGACTGCGGTTATGGTCAGCATTGTTGGTTCTATTGGTTTTGTCGGTTTGGTTATTCCCCATGCCGCGCGGTTTTTTGTCGGGGCACGCCATGGTTTGTTATTGCCTTTATCGGCCTTGATCGGGGCGCTTTTTCTGATTAGTGCCGATGTTATTTCCCGCATCATTGTGCCAGGCCAGGTGGTGCCAATTGGCGTGGTAACGGCCCTTGTTGGGGCACCGGCCTTTGCCCTGATTCTATGTCATCGAAGGGTTTTGCGATGAGTTTGGAATTGCAGGATGTGGAATGGTTCGCCGGATACCGCCAGATTATCAAGGGGGTTTCGCTTGAAGTTATACCGGGCGAGTTTTTAGGCCTGATTGGCCCGAACGGGTCAGGTAAAACCAGTTTGATGTCAATTCTGTCGGGCATTCGTCGCCCGGATCGCGGGCGGGCATTGTTAAGCCGCCAGGACATGCACAGGCATGGCCGTCGTAAGCTGGCACAACATATTGGCTTTGTCGAACAGCAGGCCGATACCACCGACCGTTTAACGGTACGCGAAGCGGTTTCGTTGGGGCGCACACCATATTTAAGCATGTTGTCGCCCTGGACATCACGCGATGATGACCTGGTGGCACAGGCATTGGCCGATGTGGATATGGCGCATATGGCGGACCGTCACTGGCAGACTTTATCGGGCGGGGAAAAACAGCGGGTTCACATTGCACGTGCGTTGGCACAGGAACCCAAATTTCTGCTGCTTGATGAACCAACCAATCATCTTGATATTCGCCATCAACTTGGTCTGCTGGAACTGGTGCGCACATTGCCGGTAACGGTGGTTGCCGCCCTGCATGATTTGAACCATGCAGCCCTGTTTTGTGACCGTATTGCCGTGATGAACCACGGCGTACTGGTGGGGCTTGGCACGGTGCCCGAGATATTGACCAAAACCATGCTGCGCGATGTTTTTGGCGTGTCTGCCCAGGTTGAGCAGGACAATGACGGTAACTGTTTTATCCGTTATCACGCCGCGTTTGACAAATAGGCAAATACCGGGTGTTTCCACCCGGTATTTTGATGCGACGATTTCAGTCCGGTTATGATTTGGCTGTGGTCGGGGCCTGGGTGACCAGGGCGGATTGAACGCTCAGGTTGCGTTCGACCAGCCCCAGCGTTTTATTGGCGTCTTGCGGCTGGCTGTTGATCAACTGGGTATAGGCCAGGTTCAAATCGCCAAGGGTTTCGGAAAACGGCATGATAATCTTGTTAAAGGCAACCCTGGTGCCTGTGCTGTCCTGCGGAACGACAAGATCCTGATCCATTACCAATTGACCATTGATCACAAGATTGCCGCTTGCGCCTTCGTCATACATGTTTGCCATTGTGGCGCGGGCATTGTGCAACAGCTTTTTCGCTGTTACCCGGTCATTTTTGGCAAGGGCGACGCGAGCCTGATGAACCTGCTGTAAAACAGTTTGCCCTTCCTGTGAAAACTGGGCCTGAATGGCCGGGCTGTTGACGTCCGGCTGGGGCAGATTGGCCTGTTTGGCGTCATAAATATCGGTTTCCTTGCGCGCGCGGTGCGGCCCGCTGATATTGTTTGGAACAACTTCGTGGCTGATGTGGGCCGTGCTGTTCTGGTCGGAAGTATTTGTATCCGGGTGTGCCGCCAGCCAGATTTCATATTCTTTTTCCGCCCCATGTTTGCCAGCGGTATTGTTGGGCACAATTGCCTGATAGGGGCTTGCATTGGCAGCATTGGCAAAGGCCGGAACAAAGGCGGCAGAAACACCAAAAGCCAGGGTGGCAATGGCAAATTTGCGGGTAACGTTTTTCATGGCTTTAGTCCTTTTTACAAAACCCGATAAAGATAATGATCAGAAGGTCCGCGATGGGTGTCGCTTGTGGGCCGTTCCGTATGTCGTTTTCTGCGACATCTGATCTTTACTTTGCAGGGACCGTGCCAGAATTTAACTATTTGATTTTAAATGATATTTATAAATGGTGCCAGTTTGACGCCGGGCATTGGTGGATATTACCACCAATTTTGGGGGTGATGTGGTGGTTGGCCCGGTTGTATTGCCCGCTTAGGCGTGCACCAGGGCCTCCAGCCCGTATTTGCGAATGCGATAACGCAGGGTTTCTCGCGTGGTGCCCAGGGCACGAACGGCGGCCATCACATTGTAATTATGGCGTTCCAGCACGGTGCGAATAATGCATTCTTCCATGTCATCAAGCGTCATTGATCCATCAAGTGGCAATGTTAGCCCGTCGGGATCGTGCAACGTCACATCGGGCGGGGCGATGGGGGCGGGGCCAGATTGCCGGTGTGGGGCAACCGGTGTTGCGGGTGACGCAGTAGTACTGTCAGGTGCTATGCCCAACCATTCACGGGGCAGTTCCGGCCCGGTCGCCAGCATCACCGAACGTTCGATCACATTGCGTAATTCACGCACATTCCCCGGCCAGCTATAGGATTGCAGGGTTTCAAGAATGGACGGTGGCAAGATGCTGACCTGTTTGCCCGACCGGGCGTTAAATTCGGTAAAAAGGGTGGTGACAATGCTGGCAATGTCGTTTGGCCTTTCGCGCAGGCTGGGCAGGCGCAATTCAAAAACAGATATGCGGTGATAGAGGTCGCGGCGGAAGTCGCCCTGATCGGATGCCGCGCGCAAGTCGCGGTTTGATGCGGTAATTAACTGAATATCGACCGATATTTTTTCCTCGCCGCCCACCCGGCGAAAACTTTGTTCTTCAATCGCCTTTAGCAATTTGGATTGCAGGCCAATATCCATTTCGCCAATTTCATCTAAAAACAGGGTGCCGCCATCGGCCTGTTCCATCAGGCCACGATGACGGCCCTTGGCCCCGGTGAAGGCCCCGGGTTCGTGGCCAAACAGTTCGGATTCCAGCATGTCACGCGGAATGGCGGCACAGTTTAAATCCACAAAGGGCCCTTCGGCGCGTTGGCCGGCATAATGCAGTATTTTGGCAACCAAACCCTTGCCAGTGCCGGTTTCGCCGCCCAGCAAAATGCTGGTGATCGGAATGGTGGCAAGCTGGCCCAACATGGTGCGCACCTGTGTGGCCGCAGGACTGTCGCCTATAAAGCTGTCGGGGCTGTATTTTTGCGCCCCGGTTCGGGCTGTATCTGTGATGCGCTGGCGGGCACGTGCCCCCCGCGTTGCGGTGGCAATTGTCAGGTCCAGCTTGTGGTAATCCAGCGGTTTTGCCAGAAAATCCAGCGCCCCCAGCTTTGCGGCCCGGGCAATATCCTGCCGTGATCCATAACCTGACAGAAAAATCCATTCCGATCGGCCACCGTGCGCGCGCACTTCTTCTAAAAAATCCAGTCCGTTGCCGTCGGGCAGGTTCATATCAGACAGAACAATCGACGGGCTGAAATCAAGTTCCATAATTAATCGCCGGGCATCGGCCAGTGTTGGCGATAATGTGACGGACCATCCTTCGCGCTCGAACCGGCGTTTAAGTTCGCTGCCCAGCAATTTTTCATCTTCAATGATGGTGATGGTGCGCATGATCAGGCTCCTCGCAGGGGAATTCGATAACGGTTTTGGCGCCGCCATTGGTGTTGCGATCAAAGTGAAGGGTGCCGCCCGCGCCATGTACCAGATGTTACACAATCGACAGGCCAAGGCCCACGCCATCCGCCTTGCCCGTTTGAAACGGCCGAATACCCCGCGTCAACAGGGCCTCGGAATATCCCGGTCCGGTGTCGGCGACGGTCAGGCGGGCTGTGTTTTTCGCAACGTCAAAGGAAACAGTAATGGTGCCGGGCTGGTCACCCAGCGCCTCGCACGAGTTTTTCAACAGATTAAGCAACACCTGACGTACCGTGTCGCGCGGCAGAACGATAGTGTGATTTTCGCTGTGGACCTTGATTGAAATATGCGTGGGCAGGCGATAGCCAAACAATTTAACCACATCGCCAACCAATTGGTCGCTTGATACCTGCACCGGCGTTTCCAAGGTAAAGGATTTGTTTTGCAATAATGAATTTAACAATCGCGTTACCCGGTCCATTTCCCCGGCAATCAGGCCCAGGCGTTCGCGGTGGTCGGGGTCTTCGGTTTCAATTTCCATATTGCGCAGGGCCATTGAAATACCTGATACCGGGTTGCGCAACTCATGGGCAAGTCGGGCGGAAAATTCGCCAATCGCGGCCATTTTTGCCCCGTTTTCAAGCTCTGCCTGTTGGCGTAACAAGGTTTCGGATGCGGCACGCACCTGGTTTTCAAGCTGGTCGGTATGGTCCCGGCTTTGCTGCGCTACTGTGCGCAGGCTGGCCGTCATTTCATTATAGTGGTCATAGATCGGCGCGAGCGGGTCGTTTTCCGATACCGGCCTGATTTCGACAAATCGCAAACTGGCAACGTTATCTAATAATTCCGAAAGTCTGCTAACTGCGCGAAACGCCCGGCGGCGAAACCATATCATCACGGCAATGGCAAGGATCGGGGTTGCGATCAAGGCGATCAGGGCGATGGTAAATTCCTGATCGGCCGACTGGCGGGCCGTTTTTATTGCCTGCTGTTGCAGGGCGTTTTCCTGTGTCAAAACCTTGCGGATCAGGGACAAGGCACCAATCAGGTTGCTGCTGGGGTTATCAATTGGCAAGGAAAGATAATCTGACGCCATTCGCAGGTTTTCGGGCGTTTTGGGTGATAATTGCCCGTTTTGCTGCAATAAATCGTCCAGATCGGCGCGGATATGTGCCAGTTCCATCGCCGTTGGCGGTTGGTGACTGCCAAGGTGGCGGGTCAGCAATTTGCCGATGGCAATGTCGGTTTGCTGTAAACCCTGAATTTGACGAATGTGATTTTCAAGCGGGCTAAGCCGATAGGCCGAATGCCACGCTGTTAAGGCAAGAAACCCAAGTGACAGGATAAGGGCAATGGTTGCCAGTGCCACCGACACCCGAAGAGGCTGCAACAATGTGGTGCGCGCCGACATTGGCCTTGCGTAAGCAGGGGGCATAGGCGGGTTTCCTTGAAACGAAATGAAGTTCACGATCCTGAAAACCGGGGGCCGGTTCAGGATCGTGAAAACAGGAGGTGATTCGTTTCATAGGAACAGATTAAGGCAAACCGATGTTCGCCGTTTTGGCAGATCAGGCCTGTTCGCGGGCAATTGCACGCCAGCCAATATCGCGGCGGCAAAAACCACCGTCCCAATCAATGGTATCAACGGCTTCATAGGCGCGTTTCTGGGCATCGCCAACGCTGGTGCCGCGTGCCGTCACACCCAGAACCCGGCCGCCGGTTGCGGTTAATTTATCGCCATCCATTTTGGTGCCAGCGTGTAAAACCTTAACGTTTTCCATGGCATTGGCGGCATCAATGTTTTTAATTTCGCTGCCTTTTTCATACGATCCCGGGTAGCCTTTGGCGGCCATCACGACCACAAGGGCGGTTTCGTCATGCCATTGCGGGGTAACCTGATCCAGCGTTTCGTTGGCTGATGCTTCTAGAATATCCAGCACGTCGGATTTAAGAAGGCTCATTAAAACCTGGCATTCCGGGTCGCCAAAACGGATGTTATATTCAATCAGTTTCGGGTTTTCGTTCTCGTCAATCATCAGTCCGGCAAACAAAACGCCGCTAAACGGGTGGCCTTCGGCGGCCATGCCCTCGACCGTGGGCACGATAATGTCGCGCATTACGCGATCTTCAACCGTTTTGGTAAATACCGGTGCCGGGGAATAGGCCCCCATGCCGCCGGTATTGGGGCCGGTGTCGCCTTCGCCAACGGCTTTATGGTCCTGTGCCGCAATCAGCGGAATTACATTTTTGCCATCGCACACGGCAAAAAATGATGCTTCTTCACCGCGTAAAAATTCCTCAATCACCAGTTCGGCCCCGGCATCCCCAAATTTGCCGCCAATCATGGCGTCATCAATGGCGGCATAGGCGTCAGCGATGGTTTCACAAATGGTCACACCCTTGCCTGCGGCCAGGCCATCGGTTTTGATCACGATGGGCGCGCCGGTTTTTTCAACAAATGCGCGGGCGTCGTCACGATTGGTAAAGCGGCCATAGCCAGCCGTTGGTACGCCAAATTTGGCGACCATGTCCTTCATGAAACCCTTGGAACCTTCAAGCTGGGCAGCGGCCCCGGTGCAGCCAAAATACTTAATACCGGCAGCTGCCAACGCGTCACCCAAACCGGCAACCAGTGGCGCTTCGGGGCCAACCACCACCAGGTCAACCTTATGATCGGTGGCAAATTTTACCAGACCGTCCATATCGCTATCGGCAATGGCAACACATTGCGCAGAATCGGCGATCCCGGCATTGCCCGGTGCGCACCAAAGTTTGGTCAAACGCGGGCTTCGTGCAATTGCCCAGCATAATGCGTGTTCCCGTCCACCACCGCCAACGACCAGAACTTTCATGACTTTTACCCCGACTGCTTGATGGTCCAGATGTGATCCTTTAGGCTTCACATCTCCACTGCGTAATGTTTTACGTAACCGCGTTAATAATTCACGCGGGCTTTTAGCATAAAGTACCCTTGATGACGCAAGATTTGTTCGACCCATATGCACCGCAACCGCAACAATCTGGCAACCTGCCGGAATTTTCGGTTTCCGATTTGTCCAACGCGCTGAAACGCACGGTCGAGGATGCCTTTTCCTTTGTCCGGGTGCGTGGCGAAATTTCAGGTTTCAAACGGGCATCCAGCGGCCATTTGTATTTGGCGCTTAAGGATGACAGTGCGGTACTTGATGCCGTGTGCTGGCGCGGGGCCGCAGGTAAACTTGGTGTGCAGCCCGAAGACGGCATGGAAGTGATTGTTACCGGGCGTCTCACCACTTTTCCGGGCCGGTCGAAATACCAGATCGTGATCGACAGCATGGAAGTGGCCGGTGAAGGCGCCCTGTTGAAATTGCTGGAAGACCGCAAGAAAAAACTGGCTGCCGAGGGCCTGTTCGAGGCTGACCGTAAACGTCCGATTCCTTTTTTGCCCGATGTTATCGGTATTGTCACCTCGCCCACGGGGGCGGTGATTCGCGATATTATGCATCGCCTGCGCGAACGGTTTCCACGCCGGGTATTATTGTGGCCGGTTATGGTGCAGGGCAAGGGGGCAGCCGAGCAGGTAGCCCATGCCGTGCGCGGCTTTAACGAATTACTGCCGTATGGCGATATTCCCCGCCCCGATGTGCTGATTGTGGCGCGTGGAGGCGGCTCGCTGGAAGATTTATGGGCCTTTAACGAGGAAATCGTTGCCCGTGCAGTGGCGGAATCGACCATTCCGGTTATTTCAGCGGTTGGCCACGAAACCGATACCACCCTGATTGATTATGTATCCGACTTGCGCGCGCCAACCCCGACGGGGGCGGCGGAAAAGGCAGTGCCGGTACGGCTGGATTTATTGGCACAGGTCAACGACGACGGGCAGCGGCTGGCGCAGGCTGTTCGGCGACTGGGGGCAGAAAAACGTATCGCCCTTGATAGTGCCGGGCGTGGGCTGGGCGACCCGAAACGAATGCTCGAAGACCGTGCCCAGATGCTCGATAACTGGTCCGACCGGTTGCCGCGTGCGGTACAGGCGATGTTGCAACAGGCAAAATCGCGGTTGAACGAAACCAGTGCCCGGCTGGTCAGCCCGCGCGAACAATTGTCGGAAAAACGGGGGCGTTTGGAAAATGCCCGGCTGCGGCTGCATGGTGCCATCAGTGCGCGGGTGCAAAGCCAGAAAGCCCGGCTGGACCAGGCGGCGGCGGGGTTGCGCCCCGGCAATGCGACCCGCGACATTAACCGCGAACGTAAACATGTGGCCGACCTGGCCTCACGGCTGAATGCCGCGGTAAAAAACACCATCACCCGCGAAAAAGACGGGCTGGCTCGCTATGACCGGCTGCTGGAAAGTTATTCGTACCGCAATGTTTTAAAACGCGGTTTCGCCGTGGTCCGTGACCGGAACGGTAAATTACGCGCACAGGCAGCATCACTTGTCGACGGGGAAGGATATGTTCTGGAAATGCAGGACGGTGTTGCCAATGTGGTGGCCGGTCATGCAGTCACAGGCGGCAGTACCCAAACCCCGCCTGACGGGCAAAACAACCCGGCGCCGGATGCAGATCCAGAATCGGTGAAAACGTCGCCGGATGATGACGCGCAAGGTCGACCGAAACCTGAAAAACCCCGGCGCAAAAAAGATCCGCGCCCCAAAGATGATGACCGCCAAGGGAGCCTGTTATAATGCGTTGGGTAACGAAACTGGCATTTATTGCAACCGTGCTGGCCGGAATGACGGCGGCGGGAATGCCCGCACAGGCCAGCGCGCCGGAATTTAAAGGTGCGTTTAGCCAGGGCGGGGTTGTCTTTGGTCAGACAACGCCGGGCACCAGCGTGATGCTGGACGGCGAAAAGATTGATACAATCGCCCCGGATGGCAATTTTGCCCTGGGATTTGAACGCGATTATCAAGGCCCGGCCACCCTGACATTGACCCATGCCGATGGCAGCACCGAACAATTCACCTATCCGATCAAACACCGCGAATTTAACATTCAGCGTATTGATGGTTTGCCGCCCAAAATGGTGACGCCGGACCCGACAGTGATGGACCGGATCAAGGATGATTCCCGCCAGGCCCGCGAAGCCCGCACCGAACGATTTGCCACTGAATATTATAAATCCGGCTTTATCTGGCCCGCGACCGGGCGCATTAGCGGGGTTTATGGATCGCAACGCATTTTAAACGGCCAACCGCGCGCGGCCCATTGGGGGGTTGATGTTGCGGTACCAATGGGAACACCCGTTGTTGCCCCGGCGGACGGGGTTGTAACCCTTGCCCATCCCGATATGTATTTTTCGGGCGCAACATTGTTTATTGATCATGGCCTTGGCGTTGTTTCGGCCTTTTTGCATTTGTCGAAAATTGACGTCAAAGTTGGCGATGTGGTGCATCAGGGCGATGTGGTGGCGCATTCGGGGGCCAGTGGCCGTGCCACCGGGCCGCATCTGGACTGGCGGGTAAATGTTGGCCCAACCCGCATTGATGCGGCCTTGCTGGTGCCACCGATGGAACAGGTTTTGGCGGGGGCGAAAAAATGACACCTCGCCGGGGCGATGAAACCTGCCATACCCGGGGTGCCGTAGCCGCCGGGCACGAACAAACAGCCCGCGCCGCACAGGACGTGCTTGAGGCGGGGGGCACGGCCTTTGATGCGATTATTGCTGCAATGTGGACGGCCTGTGTGGCGGAACCGGTGCTGGCATCGTTGGGTGGTGGCGGTTTTTTAATGGCCCGACCCGCAGGGAAAACACCCCGGTTATATGATTTTTTTGTCGAAACACCGCTCGCCAAACGCCCGGGTGAAAGCCTTGAATTTGAAAGCTGTATCGCCCGGTTTGCCGGGGGTGTAACGCAGGAATTTCATGGCGGTTACGGGGCTGTGGCAACACCGGGTATGGTTGCCGGGTTATTTGCGGTGCATGGCGATTTGTGCCATTTGCCGATGGCCGATTTGGCACAGTCGGCCTGCAAACTGGCCCGTGACGGTGTCGTCATCGATGATTTCCAGAATTACGTTATGAATATTGTAACCCCGTTACTGGGGTTTTGCGAAGAAACCCGGGCAATTTATGGTGCCAAAGGCGACTTGCAACAGGCAGAATGTGATGGCACTGGCACTGGCACTGGCACTGCGTTTCGCGTGGCGAATGCGGGTGATCTCCATGTTCAGTCGCAACTGGCCGCAACGATTGAAGAACTGGCAAAAAGCGGTGCGGGCAGCTTTTATCAGGGCGATATTGCCCAAACCCTGATTGCGGCCTGCCGTGACAATGGTGGTTATATTACCGGCGATGACTTGGCGTCGTATCGCGTTTTGGTGCGCGACCCGTTGCTGGTCAGCGGGCGTAACGGGCGTTTTGTTTTAAACCCGCCGCCGGCATCAGGCGGGGTTTTGGCCGGGTTTGGTTTGAAACTGGCGCGCGATTTGGAACTGGGTGATTTTGGCGATGCCCGCCATCTTGATGCGATATCCGAAATTTTGCGAACAACGTCAGTTGTCCGGGGCGAATACGGGGCTGCCCCGTCGATATTGGGGGATGAATTTTGTGAAGGGTATCGAAGCCTGATCGGCGACCGGCCCTTAACCCAAAACGGTACCACCCATATTTCGGTGGTGGACCAGTTTGGCAATCTGGCGGCAGCAACCTTGTCAAATGGCTCGACTTCGGGGCGGATGATACCGGGCCGAGGTGTTTTGCTTAATAACATGCTGGGCGAGGCTGATTTATCGCCCGACGGCTTTCACACCTGGCCTTGCGGCGTACGCATGACATCAATGATGACGCCAGCCTTGTATTTGGCGCAGGATGGCACGGCGGTGGCGTTGGGGTCTGGCGGGTCAAACCGTATCCGTTCGACCATGATGCAGGTATTGTTGAACCTTGATGTGTTTGGCATGTCACTGGAAGATGCGATTGCCGCACCCAGAATGCATTTTGACGACGGATTGTTGTCCATTGAACCGGGCTTTGACCTTGCCATTCTGGATCAATTGCGCTTGAACGAACAACATCGCTGGCAGGAAAGCGATATGTTTTTTGGCGGCGTACATGCAGCGGCTCTAAACGCAAAAGGCGACAAGCTGGTGGCTGCGGGTGATTCACGGCGCAATGGTCACCATTTTATCGTGCCTTGAACACATCGTGTGTGCGGCCACGTTTATGGTTGTCGGTTTTGATCGTCGGAAGATGTTTTATGCTGCCGAGCTGTTTTGATCGGGCGAAATAACAGCCGCAACATCAAGAAGCGGCGACGCATCTATTTTTTCAGCATGCATCATGGTTGCCACCCGTTGCAGCGAGGACAGCATCTGGGTTTTTTCCCAGGCTGGCATTTCCTCGAACTGGCGAATAAATTCTTCCTGCAACAGATCGGGGGCATTGGCGATGATTTCGCGTCCGCTATCGGTCAGCACGGTATTTACCACGCGTTTGTCGGTGGTGGATCTGCGCCGTTCCATTAAACCACGTTGTTCAAGGCGGTTTAATATGGTGGTGACGGTCGCCTGACTTAGCGAAACATGATTGGAAATGCGGCGTACGGTTACATTTTGTAATTCATCAATCGCCCGTAAAACCATCACCTGCGGAATGGTCAGTCCGCAAATTTTCATCATGCGTTTGGAATGCAAATCGGTAGCGCGAATAATCTGCCGCAAGGTTACCAGAACATCCTGCCAATATGGTTGCTGGTTTTCCAATGTAAAACCTTTTGTACTGTAGAACGTAGGGTCAAACCCGTCGGAACCAAGACGTGATCTTAAAGGCCGCGACGGGCCATCTAAGGGTTACCGGTTAGCGGTCTTTGGGGTGAAAATCAATTAAATTGAATATAATTTGCTACCCCAAACGGTCATGGCGGCTATTCGTTGCCAGTCTATCCCTTAAAGCGGCGCAATAATAAATATAATGCGCCAAATATTGCCGCCAATACCGCAAGGACCCCAAGAATAAGATAAAACTTTTCATACCGCAGATCACTGGTCTGGCGGTTTTCCATATAAGTCAGGATGCGCTTGCGTAAATCGTCAATGTCGGGGGTCAGGTCGCGCTGCGGTATGTACAGGGGTAACCCGGCCCGCGATAGCAGATCATTGGTTTTGTTCATGCGTTCGTTATAAAGCGCATAACGTTCCTCGGCGGTGCGCACATCATTTAAAGGTGTTGATGCAGCATCCTGATCAATGCTGCCCGATTTCAGGGTAACAGCGGGCCGGGCAAGGTTTCGATATGGCCCGGCAAAGCAGTTTGCCAGGGTATCGGGGCCGTTTTTGCAGTGAATAACACGGTCTGGCGCGGCTTGCAGGGCATCCCGGATGCGTTTTTGCAAATCAAGATCAAAGCGGGCAATCGTCAGGCGTAACTGTATCGCGTTGTTGCGAATGTCGCTTTGTTCCGATGCCATACCGCTGTGGGCAAAAGGCATCACAAACAGGATTACCAGCACCATACCGGTCAGCAGTCGCATGCGCACGGCATTGTCCTTCATCGCATTCCGGTAGGCCATCTTCGGGTCAGCGGAAGTTCCAGGTCAGGATCAGTCAGGCCAGCGGCGATGTACCCACAGCCATTGTGCAGGACGCTCGCGGATCCAGCCTTCCATGATGGCGTTTACGTTCGTCATGATTGCAAGAATATCAGCATGGCGATCGCTGGTTTTAACAATATCGAGTTGCGGGTAAAAGGTCATGCGGAAATACGCCCCGTGCAGGCGTTCCAGGCGTACAGGTACGGCCGGGGCATCATAACGCAGACAAAATTGCGCCAGTGCCGGGGCCGTCATGGCATCGCGACCAAAAAACGGCACGGCAATGCCGTCATTCATTTTCTGATCAACCAGCATGGCGGCATGGCCGCCTTTGCGCATAAAGGCCGTTAGCTTGCGTGCGCCTTCCGGCCCCTTGCGGACCAGTTCGCCCTGAAAACCGCGCCGGGCACGGGTGAAAATTCTGTCGACCCAGGGGTTGTCGGGGGCACGGTATACGCACATCATGTCAAGGTCCATTGCCCGGGCCAGCAACATGGCAACTTCCCAGTTACCAACATGCGCGGTAAAAAACTGGCCGGGTTTGTCGTCGTTTTTAAGGGCAAGACCATTTTCCAGCCCAACCACTTCCAGTCGTTCCGACCCGGGCCGGATATTATGGATATGGGGAACTTCGGCAACACTGCGACCCAGATTTTCCCACATATCGCCGATAATTCCGTCGATCTCGGCGGTATTTTTTTCGGGAAAGGCCCGTTCCAGGTTTTTGCGGGCACGTCGCGTGACACTTAGTTTGGGGCCAATCCAGCGGCCAATACGGGCACCAAAGGCCGATGCCTTGTCAATCGACAGGGCCGCAAACAACCAGAAAAAGATATGCGTAATCAACCCCTGCAGGGGATAGCTGAAAAAACGCTGAAAATTACTGATGTTGCTGTTCTTATGCGCCATTGGCAAATACCGTTTTGATCAAATTTATCACGCCAGCCATATCGTCAAATTCCAGGGCAATGCGCAGGGTCTTTATGGTGTTTTGAGCGGCGAAAGGCAAGCGCACCAGGTCTTTTTCTGTGGTGACCAGCTGCGCGCCATGCTTTTGTGCCAACCCTTGTAATGCCTGTATTTCGTCAGGTTTATACATGTGATGGTCGGCAAAATCATGTGTGCCAACAATGTCGGCATTACAATCACGCAGGCTTTGATAAAACTTTTCCGGGCGTCCAATGCCGGCAAAAGCGACAACTTTTTGCCCGGCAAAATCAGTGGGGTTTTGCACAACGATTTTGGCGGTGAAAACCGGTATATGGGCCGGAATATGTTTTTGGACACCGGTTTTATCATGGCCAATGATAATGGCCGCGCCGACTTTGGCAAAACCGCTTCGCAATGTTTCGCGCATTGGCCCGGCTGGCATCACCCGGCCATTGCCAAAACCGGTGGCACCATCAATAACAACAATGCCCAAATCTTTTATTACGCCGGGGTTTTGCAACCCGTCATCCATGATAATGACATCGGCACCGGCTTGTTTGATTGCGCGCGCACCCGCCGCACGATTTTGCGAAATCCATGCCGGGCCTAAACGCGCCAGCAACAGGGGTTCATCCCCGACCTGCATGGCGGTATCGGTTTTAATGGTAACCTGATGCGGCCCGCTCAGGCTTCCGCCATATCCCCGGCTTAAAAAATGCGGGGTATGGCCAAGGTCGCGCAAAATGGCCTGTAATGCCTGGGCCGACGGGGTTTTGCCTGCTCCGCCCACTGTGAAATTTCCCAGGCAAATGACCTTGCAGCCGGGGTGAAAGGCCGTTGTCGTTGCCTGTCGCCACGCGGCACCGGCACGCCATATCCATGATGCCGGGCTAAGTATATGGGCCAGGAAACCGTTTTTTTGCCAAAAGTCAGGGGCGTGCATGGGGCCCCCGGCACGCCACGAACAGGTCGTTGATCGCAGTCATGGTACGATCAAGTACTTCGGCCTTGCTGCTGGCATAGGTGCTGGCTGCCTGGGTTAGCGCCGTGCAGGCTGCCGGGTTTGTCAGCAACTGGTCAAGCTGGCGGGCGAGATCTTCGGCATCCGTACAGGGGCGGCAGGCGCGCTCGGCCAGCATTTCGCGGCTGATTTCGCTAAAGTTGCTCATATCAGGCCCATGCAGGATCGCACAGCCCAGCCGGGCGGGTTCCAGCGGGTTTTGTCCGCCACCGACAGCCAGGGTTTTGCCAATAAAGCAGATTGGCGCCAGCCGATAATAAAGCCCCATTTCGCCAATGGTATCGCCCAGAAATATATCGGTATCGCGGGTAATGATGTGTCCCATGCTACGCCGGGCTACGCGAAGGCCCTTTGCCATCAGGGCGGCCTCAATGGCGGGGGCGCGGTTGGGATGACGCGGCACGACAATGGTTAACAGGCCACGGTGTTTTTCGCGCAGTTTTACGTGGATTTCTGCGGCGATGGTTTCTTCGCCCTCAAAGGTGCTTGATGCCAGCCAGACCGGCCGGTTATCAAGTTGTTCGCGGGTTTTTTGAAGGTCTGTTTCATCAACCGGCAACGGAAGGGCAGCAAATTTAAGATTGCCGGTGGTCATAACGTTTGGTGCGCCCAGTTCGGTGAAATGGGCGGATTCTTCGCTGGTTTGCGCCAGAACAACATTAAAACAGGCCATGACCGGGCGAATGAAAGACGAAAACCGGCGATAGCTTTTAAAACTGTGTTCGGAAATACGGCCATTTAGCAGGGCAATTTTTGTCCCCGACTTGCGTGCTCGCGTCAGGATATTGGGCCATAAATCGCTTTCCAGCCACAGGGCGATATCAGGCCGCCAGTGGTGCAAAAACCGGGCAACATAAACCTGCCGGTCAACCGGGATGAACTGGTGAATAACCCCTTCGGGCAGGCGCTCAAGCATCATGCGCGCCGAGGTAACCGTTCCGGTTGTGACCAGTATGTGAAATTCGGGATGGTCGCGTTGCAGGCGATCAATAACCGGAAGCGCTGAAAGGGATTCCCCCACACTGGCCCCGTGGATCCATACCAAAGGGCCGTTGGGGCGCCGTTGGCCCGGATGACCAAAACGTTCGCCAATGCGGCCAGGGTCTTCCTTGCCGCGGTTTTTACGCCGATGCAGATAAAGCCCAACAATTGGGCCTAACATGCGCGTTGCCGCGCGATAGGCGTAAAACAGGCTCATTGTGTGGCGTCTCCGGCGTCACGGCGGGGCCGTTTTTGTTTGGCCACTTCATCAAGCCCTGCCGGTTCGATAATGTCCAGACCATATTCACGGTCGTATTTCTGGGTCAGGCTGATGAGTTTGTCTTCCAGTTCCTGGCGTTTTGCTTCCAGCCCGTCATTGTCCAGCCCCTTGTCCACGTAAATTGGATCCCCCCAGGAAAAGGACCCGCTGGAAAATGGAAATGGCAATACAAACCGGTCCCAGCTACGCATAACCCGGCGGCTGGTTATGGAATAGGTCAGCGGGAAGATGGGGACGCCGCTCATTTTGGCGGCAGTGATAATGCCGCTTGAGGCACGCATGCGCGGACCGCGCGGGCCATCGGGGGTCATGCCAACAACTTCGCCAGCCTTAAGGGATTTCAAAATGCTGCGCAGGGCATTGGCCCCGCCTTTGCCCTTGCCGGTGGATCCGGCAATGGTCGCAATGCCGAAATGGCCAATGATACGCGAAATGATTTCACCATCACGATGTGATGAAATCAGCATGTTAAAAGGGGTGTTCCCCCCCACAATTTTCCAGGTATAGGGCATCATCAACAGGCGTTGATGCCAGAAAGCAACAATAAAGGGTTGCCCGTTTTCCAGCATCTGGCGTGGCAAGTCGGTGCCGTTTTGGCGCCAGCGCCCTGTATGGCGAATGACACGAATATAAAATGCCGCCAAATGGCACAGGGTTGCCCGTGCCATTTGGCTTTTGATAATTCCCTTATACCACTTCACGCATCTCAGTCCTGATTTGCCACCATCTGCGGGTTTTTACCCGGTTCTTCGGAAAATTGCAGGTTATACAGGTTGGCATAGGCGCCGCCAAGGGCAAGTAACTCTTCGTGTTTTCCCTGTTCGATCAGCTTGCCACGATGAATAACACAAATTTTGTCAGCATCGATAATCGTTGACAGGCGATGCGCAATCACCAGCGTTGTCCGGTCTTTCATCAGATGGGCAAGGGCCGTTTGAATGTGGCGTTCGGACTCTGTATCAAGTGCCGAGGTTGCTTCATCAAGCAGCAGGATCGGGGCGTTTTTAAGCATCGCCCGGGCAATGGCAATGCGCTGGCGTTGTCCACCCGAAAGTTTGACGCCATGTTCCCCAACAATGGTGTCATAGCCGTTTTCAAGCTGCATGATAAAATCGTGGGCTGCGGCATTGCGTGCCGCTTCCTCGATTTCGGCTTCGCTGGCACCGGATCTGCCATAGGCGATGTTGGACCGAACCGTATCGTCAAACAGGGAAATTTCCTGACTGACCAGCGCTGTTGCCTGGCGCAGGCTGGCAAGTTTCACATCGCGAATATCCTGCCCGTCAACCGAGATACTGCCATTGTTGATGTCGTAAAACCGCGGGATCAGGTTCAGAATGGTTGATTTCCCGGCACCCGATTGTCCGACAAGGGCCACGGTCTGCCCGGCGGCGATATCCAGGTTAATGCCGCTAAGGGCATTGTTTTCGCCGTCTTCACCATAGGTGAAATCAACATTATCAAACCGAACGGCCCCCCCCGAAACAGCCAGTGCCTTTGCATCGGGTTTGTCTTTAATATCTGGTTCGATATCCAGAATGGTGAAAACCCGTTGCGATGCTGCAAGGCCAGCCTGCAAATTCATGTTGATATTGGCCAGGCGTTTGACTGGCTCATAGGCCATTAACAGGGCGGTAATGAACGCAAAAAAACCGCCTGCGTCGTTGCTGCCCTCGATCACCCGGTAACCACCATAAACAATGATGGCGGTAACGGCGACGCCACCCAGTGTTTCCATAATGGGGGATGAGCGCGCCCGGACTTTTTGTGCCTTGAAATTCAGATGGAAGATATAATCAACCAGTTTGCCGACCCGGGTGCTTTCATATTCTTCCATGCCATAGGCTTTGACATGACGAACGCCTTGAAAGGTTTGTTCCAGCAAGGTGGCAAATTCGCCAATTTGTTGCTGCGTGTTTGCCGACACTTTCCGCATGCGTTTGCCAAGGCGCGCAATGGGAAGAATGGCGATCGGGAACACAAAAATGGCAATGAAGGCCAGTTGCCAGTCTTTGAAGAACATCACCGCGATCAGAAAAATTGCCGACATCAGGTCTTTGCCAAACCCGGTCAGGCTTTCGGATACGGCGGATCGCATGGCACCAACGTCGCTGGTAAAGCGCGCAATCAGTTTGCCGCTGTTCGTACCATGGAAAAAACCAATATCCAGGCTCATGACATGGTTATAAAGCCGGTTTTGAATGTCGGCCAGAATGCGCCCGCCGACATAGCTCATCATCACGGCCTGCCCATAATTGCCAAAGCCCTTAAGGGCAAAGGTGATTAAAACCGCAGCCCCGACCGGAAACAGCATGGCCCCGTTTTTGTTGATGAAAATTTCATTGATCACCGGGTCCATCAGCCAGGCAGACGCGCCGGTTGTCGCCGCGACGACCACCATGAATAACAGGGCCAGAACAATTTTACCGATATAGGGGCGAACCGCCTCACGAACGATCCGTTTGACCATCGGCCATGTATTCCAATGATCGCTGGTATGGTCGATATTTTGCTTGGACAAGAAGATATTCCTGGTTGTTGTGGCACAGCTTGGTGAAACCGGATTTTTCCGGCGGGTTGCCCCTGTTTTGCCTTTTATCAAGGCCCAATTCTGCCCGATTTTCCGTGCAGTTTGCTACCACGGTGATGGCTTGACGGCAAGTATCCGTATGTCGCCAGGCACAGGCTGGCATCGGGAAAATCGTACAGCACCGCAAAAGTCATGCACCGCATTGCAGGTTATATGGTTCGTTTAAAAAAATAAGAAATGAGCAAACACCTTAAAAATACGATTGAATGTACTCTGTCGCACGGGCCGGGTGCCCGTGTGTTTCCATTGTGTTGGCACGGCCAACGTTTGTGGGTCAAACAGGCTGTCGCCCCGAAACAAAAGGTATGGCACCGTTTTCAACGTGCTGCCGCCGGTATATTGGCGGTTCCAATGTTGCGCCCTACTGTTTCGCCTGGCGGTTGTCGCGGGTTGCGTTTTGAAACCAGCCATTTATTGCGCATGCGCGACCACGGCGTTCATGTTCCTGAACTGGTTATGATCGATGATGACTGGATTGTGCTGCGCGATAATGGCCACATCCTGAAAGATCAGATCAAGGCGGCGGTTGCAGCGGGTGACACAGCTAAAACCTGTGACCTGATTGAAAGGGCCGCAACCGGATTGGCCGATTTACATGCCCGTGAGTGCGCCCATGGCGCGCCATTGTTGCGTAACATCACGATTTGCAAGGATGGCAGCACCGGGTTTATCGATTTTGAAGAAGACCCGGAAGGATGCATGCTAATCGCCGATGCGCAGGCACGCGACGTTTTGCTGTTTTTGTTTTCAATCCAGCGTGAAATAAAAAAACGGCCCGATCTTTTACAACTGGGATGGCATAAATATCAGTTGCATGCAGGTCGCAATGCAGCGCCCTTGCGGCCACTGGCAACGGTGCTGCATCGGATTTTCCCGGTCTATTTAGTGCTGCTATTGTTCCGCCGCTGGCTGGGCACCGATGCCATTACCGCGTTGCAAACATATCAAACCCTGTATCGCGATGTCGGGTCACTTGCGGGCAACCCGCGCATTGGTGACAATAGCAACAACAGCACAATCCAATAAAATTATTGGGCAGGCTGGGGCTGCGGAATATCGCTTTGCGGGGCGCTTGTCGCTCCTGCGATGAGGGGACTGTCTTGTGCCGTGCCGGTGCCCAGGCCTTCGGAAAGGGTAATTCTGGCGGCGACTTCGCCATTAAACCCGCCCGAAAACGGGGCCAGGTTGTGCAAAAACTGTTGAGCCGAATGATGCCAGCTATATTTTTCAGCCAGGGCGCGGGCATCGGCGCGGTTCAGTTTTAAGGCATCAAGGGCGGCCTGGCGCAAATCGTCGTTGATGGCGCCTGCCTTGGTGCCGCGTACAATGTCGGCAGGGCCTTGCACCGGGAAAACGGCAACCGGTGTGCCCGATGCCAGGGCTTCAAGAATGACCAGCCCGAAGGTATCTGTTTTGCTGGGAAAGACAAAAACATCGGCCGAGGCAAAGGCAACAGCCAGGCTTTCGCCGGTTTTTTTGCCCAGAAACTGCGCCTGGGGATGTTTTTGTTTCAATTCGTTTAGCTGGGGGCCGTCCCCGACGACAAATTTGGTGCCGGGCAGGTCAAGGTTCAGAAAATGTCCGATATTTTTTTCGACTGCGACCCGACCAACAAACAGCCAGTGTGGTTTTGGAAAATCGCCAAAGCTGGCATGTTCGCGCGGGTGAAACAGCGATAAATCCACCCCGCGTGACCAGATTTGCAAATTGTCAAACCCCCATTGGGTCAGTTCATCGCGCAGGGAATCTGTGGCGACCATTACCGATTGTGATTTGCCATGAAACCGGCGCATCCCGCGATAGGAAATGGAAAGCGGCAATTTGGTCCGCGCGTGAAGGTATTCAGGGAACCGGGTATGATAGGCGGTTGAAAACGGTAATTTGCGTTTCAGGCAATAGGCGCGGGCCGCCTGGCCAAGGGGGCCTTCGGTTGAAATATGAATGGCAACAGGTTGCATCGCGTCAATCATGCGCGACAATTTGCGCCGGGGAAAAATGGCCAGCCGGATTTCCGGGTAAGTCGGGCAGGGAATGGTTGTAAACTGATCGGGCGAAATGACGCGAACGTCATGTCCGTCGGCAATCAGTTCGTCACGCACGGTTTCCAGCGTTCTGACAACGCCATTGACTTGCGGGCGCCAGGCATCGCTGACAATCAGAATTCTCATGCTGTTTTTCCCATGGGGGTGTTTTGCGTTTGCGCGCCCGAAGCGCGGCCTTTCCCCGAATGTGCGGACGTGGATTGTGGTGTGGCACTTCGAAACAGGGACATTAACCGTCCCAGGCCCAGGCTTGCCGGGGTGGTGCTATTGGCATCGGACGGGCCAATATAGGACATCGCCATATTGCGCATTTCAGCCCAGTGCAACAATTCAAGCTCGCCGTCCCTGTGTTCGACAAGGGCGGTGCAACTTTCAACCCAGTCGCCGTCATTGCAATACAGAACCTTGCCGATCATGCGTTTTTCGGCGTGGTGAATATGGCCGCAAACCACCCCGTCAACCTTGCGTTTGGTTGCGGCGTGGGCCACGGCGGTTTCAAAGTCGCAAATGAACTGAACCGCGTTTTTAACCCGGTTTTTAAGATACGCCGATAGCGACCAGTAGCCGTAACCCAGTTTGCGCCGGGCAGCGTTGAAATACCGGTTCAGCATGATGGCAAGGTTATAGGCCGTGTCGCCCAGATAGGCGAGCCAGCGGGCATATTTGACAACCCCGTCAAATTCGTCGCCATGTATGACCAGCAGGCGTTTGCCATCGGCGGTGGTGTGAATGTCGTTCATGCGGACATCGACATGACCAAATGTCATATCGACAAATTCACGGGCAAATTCATCATGGTTGCCGGGCACGAAGATAACCTTCGCACCATTTTTGGCCTTTTCCATGATGTTGGTGATGACGGCATGGTGGCTTTCCGGCCAGTACCAGCTTTTTTTCAGTCGCCAACCATCAATGATGTCGCCGACCAGGTAGTAGGTATCGGCCGTGACTTCATTTAAAAAATCCACCAGCAATTCTGCTTGGCAACCGCGTGTTCCCAGATGTACATCAGAAATCCACACCGTGCGGTAATGCGGTTTCGTGTTCATTGCTGTCATCGTTGCCCTCCATGTCCCCATTCAAAGGATGGTCAGGCACCGTTTTATTGGGCTCGACCACTATCTGAATAAAACAAAAAGAGCGAACACATAACCCGTTCACATAAATTTATCAGTATTGAAAGGATTTTGTTACATGTTTACTTTTGTATAAGGGGGTAAAGAAAATATTTTTCATTTTTATTACAGGTAATATTTGTTTCATGTCTGATGATGGCATCACGATTATTTTTAACCCGCGTGCCGGTGGTAACAAACAGCGGTTTTTGTCATCTATACTTCAGCGGGCAGGGGTAAAAGTTGAATTATTACAAACAACTCATCCCGGTCATGCCCGAGAACTGGCAAAGCGGGTACGCGCCGGGCGGCGGTTATATGTCGCGGGTGGGGATGGATCGTTAAACGAGGCCTTGAATGGTTTGCTTGATGCGCAAATCGATGGTCACGACGTTCCGCCATTGGGAATCATTCCGTTGGGAACGGCAAATGTGCTGGCCGTGGAAGTTGGTCTGGGCGTAAATACGCGGGCGGTTGCCAGCTATATCAACGACCCGGTTCATGTCTGGGTGCGACCCGGTTTGGTAAACGGGCGTGCGTTTTTTCTGATGGTCGGTATCGGTGCCGATGCCGACACGGTGGCAAATGTATCGCTGAAATTAAAACGGCTGATTGGCAAGGGGGCCTATGTGCTTGAAGGGCTGCGCAATATTGCCTTTCCCCGCCATCGCGATTTCGAGGTTAATATCGGTCGTGACCAATACCGGGTGGCCGGGGTGGTTGCCACCCATGCCAGCCATTATGGCGGCAAGTTTATCATTTCGCCGCAGGCCAGCCTGACCGATAACAAGCTGGATGTGGTTCTAATGCCCGCCAGCGGCAGCCTGGCAACCGCACGCTATGGGCTGGCCTTAACAATGAACCGCCTTTTTCGCCAATCCGACGTCAGCGTGATCCGCACCGAACGGTTAACAATCACCAGCCATTGTGGCCCCGCCCCCGTGCAGATCGACGGGGAAAGTGCCGGGCAAATGCCCTGTGAAATCAGCCTGTCGCCCTATCCGGTGCGGCTGATGGTGCCTCGCGCCTATCCCGGGGTCACCGCAGGGTCCTCTTCCACGCAGGCCGAACCGCTAAAAATAGCCGGTACCGCCCAATAGTTACATTTCATCTGGAGCGGCGGCAGGTGGCCTGACAGGAAACATGACATCTGCTTTTGTCGCCACAGTCCCTGTCATGTTCCCCGATATTGATGGCCTTTTCCGTACTGCTACGGTCCGGGTTTTTCGATTATGTGCGTAGCCCTGTGTCGGGTCTGTTTTAGCCCTAACCTGCGCGGACCTTGGCAATGAAGTTATCGACCTCGCGGCGTAAATTTTCGGCCGAGGTTGAAAGCTCGCGTGCGCTTGATAAAACCTGCCCTGCTGCAGCCCCGCCTTCGTTCGCGGCTTCGCTGACTTGCGATATGGCGGCGGAAACGTCGTGTGTGCCAGCCGAGGCCTGGGCAATATTGCGGGCAATTTCCTCGGTGGCGGCGTTTTGTTCCTCAACAGACGATGAAATTGAGGAAGATGTTTCGCGGGTGCGTGAAATGACATCGGAAATATCGCGAATGGCATCGACCGTGGTCTGAGTGACATTTTGAACTTCGGCGATATGGCTGGTAATGTTATCCGTTGCCTTTGCCGTTTGAGTTGCCAGGTTTTTTACTTCGGATGCCACCACGGCAAAGCCTTTGCCTGCATCTCCGGCGCGGGCGGCCTCGATGGTGGCGTTCAGGGCCAGAAGGTTGGTTTGGGCGGCAATATCCTGAATAAGATTAACGACTTCACCGATTTTTTGAACTGATTCGACCAGGCTTTCGGCGGTTTTTTGGGTTTCGAGGCCTTTTTCGACGGCCATTTGTGTCACATCAGACGAATTTGAAACCTGTTCACCAATTTCGCGCACGGATGCGGCCAGTTCTTCGCAGGCGGTCGCAACAGTTTCAACATTGGTGCTGGCCTGTGTGGCCGCGGCGGACACATTACTGGACTGGCTGTTGGTTTCATCCAGCGTCCCTGTCAGGACTTGAGCGGCTGTTTCCAGTTCGGTCGCTGTTGATGCCACGATGGTCACAATCGCGCCAACTGTCTGTTCAAACTGGTTGGCAAGATCTTCCATGATCCGGCGCTTGTCCTCTTGTGCCTGTTGTTCGGCACGTTCGGCGGCTTCTTCCATTTCGCGGTTGCGGGCCATATTGGTTTTGAAAATTTCCATTGCACCGGCAATCTGGCCAATTTCGTCAGCCCGGTCCGTGCCGTAAACCTCGACATCCAGGTTGTTGTTGGCCAGTTCTTTCAAGGCGACGACAATTTTGCGGATCGGCGATACGATACCAAATCTGGCAATGATGATCCCCAAACCCAGCCCGAGGGCAAGGCCGCCAATGGCGACAATTATGGTAATTGTAACACCAGTGCCAAATGCCGTGTTTGCCGCCGCAATGGATGTGTCCAGGCGTTTTTCGGCATAGGTAACATAGGCACGGATACTGTTGTTCAGGTCGCGGGCCCCTTCGCGGTTGGCGCGTGCAATGCCAACCAGTGAACCGGCAAGGTCGCCGCTATCAGTGCCTGTGAGGCTGCTGTTTGCCGTTTGCAGCAACTTTCCCACCCCCTGGCGATAAACCTGATAGCGGTTTTGAACATCTTCCAGCAGCGCAAGACGTTTCGGGCCTGCCGTCTTCGATGTTTCAGCGAGAATATTTTCGAACTCCGCGCTTTCGCGGGTAATGGTTTTGTTCAATTCGGTGATGGTCTCGGGGGTGGGGTCAGCTGCAATGCGAAATTCGGCCCGGTTCAGGGATGTCACCAGCTTTGTCAGTCGCAGCCCATCAAGGGCCTCGTTGCCGGCAGCTTCCTGCACCCGGGACGACTGATTCATGGTGTTGAGGCTGTAATAACCGTTGGCAGATATGGCAATAATCGCGATGCCAAGAACGGCAATAATGGCGAATATCTTGGTTGCTATACCGAATTTTCCCAGCTGCATGTGTCGTCCCCCGATATGGAAGGTGTGAAAATGCTGATTAATCGTCTACCGAGATACCAAATAAGTAATGGCCACTTTTGTTATAGTTAATTATGATTTAATCATCTTAAGGTTGGGTATCAAGTCGGAAAACGGTATTGACAGGCATTTGTCAGGCTATACGACATCTCTGTTATTGCTGGCGGGGTAAAACCCGGCATCCTTCAGATATGGATGCCGGGTTTTCAGATGTTATGCTGTTGCAGACGAATGCAGGAAATGCCGGTGTTTTTCGTAATGGTTCAACACATCGGCGATAACCTGTTCCTTGTTGTAACCAAACACGTCGTAATCCTGCCCGCCATCAAGCAGGAAGACCTCGGCGCGGTAGTATTTGTTTGTTTTTGCCGGCGATTTGCTTTCAGGAAAGGCGAAATCGGGCAGTGAATAACTGCGCAAACGTACGCCATAGACAAAATCCTGAACATCGCCATGGGATATTTCCAGCCGAACTTCCATGTCATCATGGCTAACATTTACGTTCAGGTCCGACCCGCGCAATTCCATGGCAACGGCATCAAGGGCGGGAATGGCTGTTTCACCCAGGAATGTTTTGCATCTGTCCAGCCGCGGGTAACTGACAATGGTTTGTAACCGGGTTTTCCACGGCACATGCGCGCCATGCACCGATGTTACCGGTGCCAGTCCCATGCTGTATTTCTTCAGCTTTTCCAGTCTTAGCCCTTTTAGCAGGCCATAACAGACAAACAACATGACAATGGAAAAGGGCAGTGCTGCAGTAAGCGATGCGGTTTGCAAGGCATTCAGCCCCCCCATCACCAGCAGCACAGCGGCAACAACACCCTCGGTAACGGCCCAGAAAACCCGCTGCCAAACTGGCGGGTCTTCCTGACCACCCGATGTAATGATGTCAATCACCAATGAACCTGAATCCGATGATGTAACAAAGAAGGTCACCACCAGAATGGTTGCCAGCAGGGACGAAACACTGGCGAACGGAAAGTTTTCGAGGAATTTGAACAGGGCTGTTGAAATATCGGCACCGACGGCGTCTGAAATGGCCCCGGCCGCAGGCCCCATATCAAGCCACATCGCGGCATTACCAAAAAACGTTAGCCAGATAAAGGTAAAGCCAACCGGTACAAACAGCACGCCGATAACAAATTCACGAATGGTCCGGCCCCGTGAAACGCGGGCAATGAACATGCCCACAAACGGCGACCACGCAATCCACCAGGCCCAGTAAAACAGGGTCCAGCCGCCAATCCAGTCATTGGGTTCATAGGCAAACAGGTTAAAGGTTTTGTTGACGACTTCGCTAAGATACAGGCCAACATTTTGGACAAGGGTTTGCAGCAGATAAACTGTCGGGCCAACCAGCAACACAAACAGCAACAGGGCCAGCGCCAAAAACAGATTCAGTTCAGACAGGCGTTTGATCCCGCTATCAAGGCCCGCAACCACGGACATGGTTGCACAGCCGGTAATAACGGCAATCAGGATTAACTGGGTAATTTCGGATTGGGGAACATCAAACAGATAATGCAGCCCGGAATTAACCTGTAAAACCCCCAGCCCCAGGGAGGTTGCCACACCAAACATGGTGCCAAGAACGGCAAAAATATCAACCGTATGGCCAATCGGCCCGCGAATGCGTTCGCCGATCAACGGATACAGGGCTGAACGCACTGTTAACGGTAAATTATGCCGAAAACTGAAATAGGCCAGCGACATGCCCATAACGGCGTAAATCGCCCATGCATGAATGCCCCAGTGGAAAAATGTAATCGACATGGCTTCGCGGGCAGCATCCATGGTGCCACCATCGCCAATGGGCGGGTTGTCGTAATGTAATACCGGTTCGGCAACCCCATAAAACATCAACCCGATGCCCATGCCAGCACTAAACAGCATGGCAAACCAGGATGTGTAACTGTAATCAGGTTCGGAATCATCGGGTCCCAGCTTGATTTCACCATAGGAGCTGACGGCCAGCCCCAACGAGAAAAACAAAAACACAGCAACGCTGAGCATATAGAACCAGCCAAAATTACCGGTTAACCATGACTGTACGCTGTCAAAGGTACCTTTGGCGGTTTCGGGCATGGTGATGGTGAATAAAACCACCAGAAAAATCAAAATCGCAGACCCGAAAAAAACAGGCGGGCATAGTTGCGATTTGGGTTTTTCAGCCACGTCGTTGTCGGACGATGACATTCAATTTTCTCCAAATATTCGGTTTTTCGACAGGCCCCGGCGGGGCCGGCGCGGTTCGCCGTTCTTTGGGAATGGTTTCGCCTTTGATGCACGTTTGGCAGGGTGTTGCCGGTCGGGCATAGCGCCCGTTTTGCTGCCTCAACGTGTATCGAAACATCTCCCCTGCCACATGGACCCAACCGGCACGTTGCAACGGTTGCTCAAACGTTTTCGGGTTTGTGTCAGAGGCTCCCTTATTCCTGAACGCGAGCAATAACAGCTTTGTTCCATAACCATTAAGGGGTGTTCCGGGCGCGGTGCTATCAGGCTGGAAGGGGTTTTACGCGGGGTGGCGGTGCTTTTTTTCAGGGGCAATCAGGGTAAATTTACAGTCCCAATATGGGGACTGTGCCGGGTTGCGAAACAGGATAGACATAAGACCGTCACCACAGCGAAAGTCACGCTGGCAGCGGGTTTTACCGTTAAAGAGAATTCGCCGGCAGCCGGCTGATATGTGCTGTGATCCTCCCTTATCCGGTTTTGTAAACCGGACAGGCATTCGGATATTTCCGGGCTTTGCCTCTAACTCGGCCGCACTTTATCCCCGTGAAGTGCGGTCTTTTTTTTGCGCGGGTTTTGACACTCCCCAAATGTGGATATTGCGAAATTATGCGTCTGTATAGATTGGCCAGGTGAATGGTTATTGCCTGCAACGGCGATATGCGGATAGCGGCAGAAACAAGGAACAATCAAATGTCGAATTTAAAAATTCGCACCAAAATATTTATTGGCTTTGCCGTTGTCCTGGCCGTTCTTCTTTCGGCGCTGGCTTTTTCTGGCTACAGTTTTTTTACGGTTTCCCAGGACGTGAAAAAATATGCCCTAAGCGTTGAAGAGGCGACCCTGACCTCTCATATCGAGGCAAATTTTGTAAAACTGCGGCTACATGCCCGCGAGTTTGCCTATTCCGGCCGCGAAAAGGATGCCGAAGCCGTACGCAAGGCTGCGCGTGATTTGCAGCCTCTTATTGAGGCGGCCCGCGCGGTTTTTATCAACAAGGCTCATATTGATGCACTTGATACAATGGAGCGGGATCTGAACGCCTACCTGGAAAATTTTGACCGGGCCAAAAAACTTAGCGACGAATATCGATCCGTTATCCTTAAAAGGCTGGAGCCGAACGGCGAACGTATGATTGCCAACCTTGGTCATATTATTGATCTGGCCAAAAACCGGGATGACACCGGTATGATGGACCAGGCTGCAAAAGCCCGGGAACACGCACTTCTGGCGCGCTTATATGCCAACATCCTGATCGGGCGCAAAGATGACAGCTTTGGGGAACGTGCTGCAAACGAGTTCGAAGCCCTGAGCAAAAGTTTTGATAAATTATCTGAACAGGGGATTGAGCAGGAGCAACAAAAGGCACTCGATGATTCCCGGCAGGTCTTTGACGAATATCGCAAGGCATTTGACATTATACGCAGTGACGAACGCCAGATTGTTGAACTGATCGATGGCGATATGGCCAAAGCGGCCGAGGTTATTGTTTATAATGCCGAAGCTTTACTGGACGATTTTCAACGTATTGAACAAAATATTCGTCAATCAACCGAGACTACAATTAAGTCGACAATGATTGACATGCTGATCGCAGGCCTTGCGGGTCTTGTTGTTGGGGTGGTTCTTGCCCTGGTATTGGGGGTTCGGTTGTCTCAGCCGGTCATGCGGATTACCGAAACCATGCGCCGGCTGGCGAACAATGACTTCGACGTTGTTATTCCCGCCACCGACCAGAAAGATGAAATTGGCAGCATGGCGCGGTCGGTTGAGGTGTTTCGCCAAAATACATTGCGGGCGCGAGAACTGGAAGAACAGGCGGTTGAACAGGAACGTCTGGCTGTTATCGAGCGCCGGGAAATGATGAACCGTACCGCTGAAAACTTTAATATCAGTGTTGGCGAAATTTTGCACATTGTTGCGGCCGCTTCGACCGAACTGCAAGCGACATCGGCCAGTATGGTTGGCCTGGTTGTTGAAGCTGGCAGTCAATCCAATACCGTTGTCGGTGCCACCGAGGAAGCCAGCAGCAATGTCAGTTCTGTTGCGGCGGCAACCGAACAACTGAATGCATCGATTGACGAAATTAACCGCCAGGTCAGCCTGTCTTCGAAGTTGATGCAGACAGCGGTTGACCAGGCATCGTCAACGCAGAAGACAATGGAAGAATTGTCCAACGCGGCCAATGGTATTGCATCTGTTCTGGAGCTGATTACCGAAATTGCCGAACAAACAAATCTTTTGGCGCTAAATGCCACGATTGAAGCCGCACGTGCAGGCGAGGCCGGTAAGGGATTTGCAGTTGTTGCAAGCGAGGTCAAGGCATTGGCTGTTCAGACAACCAAGGCGACACAGGAAATTTCCGATCAGATTGTGAACGTTCAGAAACGAACCGGTGATGCTGTCAGCATGGTCAGTATTGTACGCAAATCAGTCGCAGAGATGGATGGAATTTCGTCAAATATTGCCGCAGCGATCGAGGAACAGAATGTTGCCACCCGTGAGATTGCTTATAACATCAGCCAGGCTGCGGAAGGCACCAGGGTTGTTAGTGAAAGTATCGGCAATGTTAATTCCACGGTAAACGAAGTCGGTGCGGCATCCGAAGCGGTTCAGGCGGCAACCGAAAGCCTGTCAAAGAACTTTGTGGTTCTGCGACAGGCAACCGACAAATTTGTTTCCGTCATCCAGGCAGCATAGGGATTGAACCCGGGTTAAATATCTATTTCCGATTTTGTCTCCTGAACCTTGATCCAGCTGCGAAAGCAGCTGGATTTTTTTATGCGATCCATCCTCCTGGATAGGTCCGTTTCCTATCCTTATGCGCCAACCGGCATGTATTGAAATATAGGTTAGCGACGTCAAATATAACCTTTGATGGCAATTGTTCATACAAAAACGCCGTATTGGCGAAGCGGCGACGGGCTCGTTGGGCCGCATTCGCGGTAAGTTTTCGGGGGAAAGCCTTATATGTTTGCGCATCTAAGAATCAGAACGAAAATCGTTCTCGGGTTTTCTGTTGTGTTACTGGTTTTGCTTGCTGCGCTGGTTTATTCCTATGCCAGCTTTGTTGTTGTGTCGCATGGCGTCGGAGAGTTTTCAGAGAAGGTTGATCAGGCGAGCTTAACCGCGCGCATTGAATCGCGATTTATCCGTTTGGGGCTGCATGCACGGGAATTTGCCAATACCGCGAATAATGCTGATGCCGAGGCTGTTTTTCAACTGGCCGACGGAATTTTACCAATGCTGGAGCAGGCCCGGTCCCGCCTGACCGATCCTGAAGATCTTGCCCGTATCGCTCAGATGGAAGCTGATCTGGCGTCTTATATCAGCGATTTTTCCCGTGCCAGAGCGCTAAGCGATGAATATCACGGCCTGATCCTGGATAAAATGGAACCGGACGGTGAAAAAATTGTTGCCGAGCTTGGCCAGATTATTGCCGCAGCAATAGCCAGCGGGGACACTGCCACGATTACCGAAGCAGTAGCGGCGCGGGAACATGCGTTACTGGCCAGGCTATATGCCAATATCCTTATTGGTCGCCAGGATGACAGTTTTGGAGAACAGGCCGCCGCCGAATTTGCCAAACTTGAAAAATCGTTTGATGTTCTTGGAAAATCGGCAGGTGTCATCGGGCAAGACAAGGTGGTGGCAAGTGCTACCAGCCTGTTGGGCGATTACCGCAATGTATTTGAAGCCGTGCGCCATGACGAGGTGCAAATTGCATTGCTTGTTAATAATGATATGGCAAAGGCCACCCAGGCAATTGTTGAAAATGCCGAAAGCCTTTTGAGCCATCTGACTGCTGGCGAAGAGGCAATCCGCCAGTCGATGACAGCTGGTATTTCTTTGGCCGAAAAGGAAATTGTTGCGGCCTCGCTGATTGGTGTGATTTTAGGGTTCACGATTGCAATTATTTTGGGAACCCGCATTTCACAACCAATTATGGGCATTGCCGGGGTGATGCATCGATTGTCTGATAATGACCTTGCCGTCGAGGTGCCGGCCCGCAACCGGTCGGATGAAATCGGGGAAATGTGCAATGCGGTTCAGGTGTTCAAGGAAGGTGCCATTCGCAATCACGAACTGGAAGCAGAGGCAAAGTTGCAGGAAACGCGCATGGCGGAACAACGCCGTGAGTTGATGCATCGTACTGCCGATGATTTTCAATCCAGTGTTGGCAAAATTGTCGAGGCAGTGGCCGCCGCATCGGTAGAATTGCAGGCCACCGCCAATTCAATGTCCTCTCTTGCTGAAGGTGCATCCCACCGGACGACAGCGGTTGCCTCGGCAACCGAGGAAGCCAGCAGCAATGTCAATTCGGTGGCTGCCGCAACCGAGCAGCTTAATATGGCGATTGGCGAAATTAACCGGCAGGTTACGCTATCGACCGATATGATGCGCAAGGCGGTGGATCAGGCGCAATCAACCTATGGCTCGATGCGCGAATTGATGGATGCAACCCAAAGCACTGATCAGGTTTTGAAAATTATTTCCGATATTGCTGAACAAACCAACTTACTGGCCCTGAATGCCACCATTGAAGCCGCACGGGCGGGGGATGCCGGGCGCGGGTTTGCCGTTGTTGCAACCGAGGTGAAAAACCTGGCCGAACAAACCGCCAAAGCCATTGGCGATATTGGTAATCAGCTGGAAAATGTTCAGGCCCGAACCCGGCGTGCGGCGACCGATGTCGAGGATATTGGCAAAACCATTCATGATATGGACGGTATAGCAGCGGCGATTGCATCCGCGATCGAGGAACAAAGTGTGGCAACCAGGGAAATTGCCCACAATGTTGAACAGGCAGCATCGGGCACCTCTATTGTCAGTGCCAATATTACCGGGGTTAGCGAAGCTGTCAGTGAAACCGGGGCGGCTGCACAGCAGGTTTTGGGCGCGGCCAGTATGCTGTCGGAAAACTTCACCGAATTACGCGGGGCAACCGAACAGTTCATGACAACCATTCGCGCGGCATAGGTTTATTTCGGGGCAATAAAATGCCGTTCCGTGGTGGTGTTCGGGATTGGCGAGCAACGTTAGCTTTCGGGTGTTTCGTTGAAACGACGCTTGATCATCTCCCCGCATCCTTCAGTGATGCGGGGAGATTGTTTTTAAATCAGGCATCGTGGCTTGCACCATCAAGGCCGCAACCGTTTGGTCCGGGCCGATGAGCGGCCCTGTGGACCCGTGTTGCCCCAATACGGCACAGGGATGTTATTGCCCGGCGATTGTCAGGCCATCAATGCGCAGGGTTGGGGCGTTGGTGCCATATTTAAAGGTCAAATCACTGGCTGGCGTAACGGATTTGAACATTTCCTTTAAATTTCCCGCCACGGTAATTTCCGAAACCGGATAGGCCAGTTCGCCATTTTCAATCCAGTAGCCCGACGCGCCGCGTGAATAGTCGCCCGTAACGCCATTCACACTGCTGCCGATCATTTCGGTCACATACAAGCCCTGTTTCACATCCTTGATCATGTCGGCCGGGCTGATGGTGCCCGGTTCCATGTAAAGGTTGGTGGTCGACGGGCCGGGCAGGCTGCCTGCCCCGCGTGATGCGTTACCGGTTGATTTCAGGCCCAGCTGGCGGGCAGACCGCAAATCCATGATCCAGGTTTTCAAAACCCCGTTTTCAACCAGATTGCGCTTCATATTGGCAACCCCTTCGGCATCAAACGGTTTGGAACGAAGGCCGCGTTTACGATGGGGGTCATCAACAATGGTGATGTTGGGGCCGAAAATTTCCTTGTCCATCATGCTGATCAGGAAACTGGTGCCGCGTGCAATGCCCGACCCGTTAATGGCACCGGCGAGATGCCCAACGATGGAGGCGGAAACCCGCGGGTCCATAATGATCGGCACCTGCATGCTTTTGATTTTGCGCGGGTTGAGGCGACGCAGGGTTTTTTCGGCGGCCATGCGGCCAATATCGGCAGGGTCGCGAAGGTCGGTTGAAAAAACCGCACTGTCATAATCATAATCGCGTTCCATTGCCGTGCCGGTCCCGGCCAGCACGGATACCGAAATGTGGCTGCCGCTGCCGGCATAGCTGTTGGCAAAGCCATTGGTGGCGGCCAGTGTAATCTGGTGGCGGCCCCATCCGGCATCCGCCCCTTCGGAATTGGTAATGCCATCGACCGAGCGCGCGGCTTCTTCACACGCTGCCGCCCAGGATATCAGTTTATCCTGGTCTACTTCGCCCGGTTCGCACAACTCCAACCCGTCAATATCAAATGTTTCGGCCAGTTCTGACGGGTCGGCAATGCCGCAAAACGGGTCGTCCAGAGCATTTTTTGCCATGGCAACACAGCGTTCGACCAGTTCGTCAAGGGCGCTGTCGCTGGTGTCTGACGATGAAACAACCGCCTGTTTCTTGCCAATCAGCACCCGCAACCCCAGATCGGCCCCTTCGGAGCGTTCCAGTTTTTCCAGTTTGCCCAACCGTTGAGCCACCGAAAGCGATGTGCCTTCGACATAAACGGCATCCGCGTCATCTGCGCCGGCCTTTTTCGCACGGGCCAACAGGTCATTGATGCGATCAAGCGTCATTTCAGTTTTGGGCATTGATATTCCTTTTCACACAAAGTGTCTTATCACCGTTATAGGTAGCCAAGTGCCAATGCGCAAAGGGGAACAGCCCAATTTGATGGTTTTGGGGAAAATTTCGCCTATAGTTTGAACTTGCTGCGACAAATGAGGGGATTGTTATGAAGGGCACCATTCTGGAAAATGCCGGCCGGGCCGAAATTCGCCAGGCACCGTTTCCGCATATGGTGATTGATAATGCCCTTGATCCGGCCCTGTTCGATGCGTTGCAGGCCAGTCGCCCAACCATGATGGACCAGCAAGCCGGGGCCAGCCGCAAAGGTAATGTGCGAATGCCCATATCGGCCCGTATGTTTCGCGATCTGGAATTTTATCCGTCCTGTTGGCGTGCCTTTACCGCCCGACATGTTCAGGCGGATATTTATTTTGCCATTCGCACCCTGTTTGGCAATTCATGGCCCGAAAACCAGCCGCAATTATCGCCTGCTGATGCCCGGTTTGGCCTGATGGAGGCAGACGATTTTGAGCATTACGATGTTTTGTGTGATGCGCGGCTGGAACTGATCAGCCCCGGCAAAGTATATGGCAGCCATCGCCGCGCCCATCTTGATGCACCAAACCGGCTGTTTTCGGCATTGTTGTATTTTCGCGATGCGGTTGATGACACAAAAGGCGGCGGGTTGGATTTGTTTGCCTGGAAAAACGGTCCGACGGATAATGCCGGCACAACCTTCGAGATAGACGAAAATGCCGTGGAATGCCGGGTTAATGTGCCCTACCGGGCCAACCAATTGGTTATTTTCCCCAATAGCATCCATGCCCTGCATGGATCAGAGCCGCGTGATGCAGGGCCGCATGAACGGGCCTATGTGTTTATTACTGCTGAAATGCGTGATGACTGGATGTAACCGTGGCAGGTCATAATCAAAATTGGTCATGTTCTGAATAATTTTATTCTGTAACTTTAGCGCATCTGTAAATTTTAATCTTGCCCTGCGATAGTGGCGCGAACATTTACGCGCCTGCCTTTAAATGCGTCTGACGTGATTGGCAGTATATTTTCAAAACCGGGCACGCCTGACGGAGACAACAATGCCGAAACTTGCCACCTGTTATATTCTTTATGGCCTGACCGGTCTTGTTGCTGCCACCCAGATTTCCCAGGCTCAGGCGGGAACTGCAGGAACTGCGGGAAACGCTCAACCCGGGCAGGTCGTGAACAAACCGGGGATTGCGGGGGAAACGGCGTCATCTGGTAAGATGTCGACGGCAACGGATACAAAAAGTATCGCGCAGGGAACGGCAAATGCCGCCATTAGCGCACCTGCGGATAATCAGACAAACCACGATGACCAGGCAGGCCCGGTAACCGACAATGACCTGTATCGCGAGATGCGTATGCAGGCCGGTCAATATGCCGCCCGCAACATGCATCAAATTCTGGTCGGGGATTTTACCTGTGATGGCCAAATTGACCGCATTGCCGGCTGGGTTGACCGCGATAATCCCGAAGGGCCGTTTTTTGATGTGTTATTTGTGACGCGCGATGGCGGAAAGCTAAGCTCGGAAATGAAGCTGATTCCCTTTGCACAAGATAAACAGTTTGCCTTGTGTGTGGCCGATGATACCGCCCCGCCCCCCATGAGCTGGCAACAGGTTGAACCTGATTATGTGCGTGATGTTGTGGGCAATGCCAATTTATGCACCACTGCTGTCCGGGTTGAGGATTTTATTTGTGATGCCCCGCAATTTTACTGGAATAAAAAAGCCGATGAAAACGGTGATCATTGGGTGTTTTATCGTAACTGAAAATGAAACGGTGTATTCTGACCGAATTTCTACTTTTGAGTGAAGCGTGGGGTGCAGGATGTTGCGGGTTGCCACTATTTCCATGAAGCGGTGTAACGGTATAAATCAGGCGGAGCATAATGCACGAAAAGAATTTCTTTGCCTTATTGTTGAGTCGCCAGACGCACCAGATCTGATCGTTTGTGCAAGTGATTATTTTTCTACAGAGGCAAAATTAATCGAATTTTGTGAACGTAGAAAAGAACTCGATAATCGATCAACGTATATTGTCACGACGGTCGGTAATTCTAAAAAAGGCAAGAAAGACAAAAAAGGAGAATCTGAGAAGTATCCAGGTTTAGATTACATATATGTTATCTTCCCTGATGGTTCTTTTGAGAAATTGGCACAACAATTTATCTCAACAAGGGATAATTATAAGTTTGGTGAGGAGGATTTTATAAAAAATTTGGAAAATCGCCGTTTTGAGCTGCCTAATGGTGATCGGAAATTCTCTTGTTCAGTTTTGTCATGTGGTGAAATTAATGCTTTCCATGGACGAGAGAATGTTGTGGCATTGCATTCGGCCACGGGAAATCTTTTTGATGATGTTGATATTATTCTTAATCCAACGCACGACCGCATGAGCAATGACGGGGCGGTTGACGCGAAGAGGCGACATCTTTCCCAAGTCATAGATGGTCGTCACCGATGCTATATCAGTGTGTCGAACTGGGAAGTTTGTAGCAAGTCACAGAAAAAAGACGCTAGCACTTTGCATACTATTTATTCGTCTAATTTTGACGAGGCATATGGGTATCGCAATGAGACAGTCGAACGGCAATTCATCGATGGTTTTGAAGACCTATTTGAATATCGCCGCTCTACTGTTTCTTTTGAGTGATTCTGTGATCTTACTTCCAGATTTTGCTGCCGCTGCCGGGTAATCCATAGCGTTCCCATTTTTCATCAACGCGGTCGATGATGTCATCGGGCATATATAGTTTTTCGCCCCATTCGCGGTGGGTTTCCGGGGACATTTTGTTGGTGGCATCCATGCCCAGTTTGCCGCCCAGCCCGCTTTCGGGTGATGCGAAATCCAGATAATCAATCGGGGTGTCGGTGATGGTGGTGATATCGCGCACCGGGTCCATGCGGGTGGAAATGGCCCACATCACATCTTTCCAGTCGCGGACATTAATGTCGTCATCCACCACAATCACGAATTTGGTGTACATAAATTGCCGCAGGAACGACCACACCCCCATCATTACGCGCTTGGCATGGCCGGGATAGGCCTTTTTCATTGAAACAACGGCAATGCGATAGCTGCACCCTTCGGGTGGCAGCCAGAAATCGACGATTTCGGTGAACTGCTGTTGTAACAACGGCACAAAAACGTCGTTTAATGCTTCGCCCAGCACCGATGGTTCATCTGGCGGGCGGCCGGTGAAGGTTGAAAGATAGATCGGCTTTTTGCGCATGGTGATGGCGGTAATGGTGAAAACCGGGAAGTTTTCGACCGAATTATAATAACCGGTATGGTCGCCATAGGGGCCTTCGGGCGCATATTCATCAAGGGATACATGGCCTTCCAGCACAATCTCGGCGGTGGCGGGCACCTTAAGCGGGATGGTTTTGCAATCAACCAGTTCTACCTTTTCCCCGCGCAAAAGCCCGGCAAACTGATATTCCGATAAGGTATCGGGCACGGGGGTAACTGCGGCCAGAATGGTGCCAGGGTCAGCGCCCAGCACAACAGCGCATGGCAGTGGATCGCGTTTGGTGTTTTTCCAGCGGGCATGGTGCTGTGCCCCGCCACGATGCTTGAGCCAGCGCATAATCGCCTTGTCCTTGCCCAGCACCTGCATGCGATAAATGCCCAGATTGAACACATCGCGTTTGTCGCCACCTTTTTCGCCCACAGACGGGCCTTGGGTCACCACCAGCGGCCACGTGATCAGCGGGGCAGGTTCGCCGGGCCAGCAGCCCTGAATGGGCAGTTTGCCAAGGTCGATGTCATCGCCGGTCAGCACAATTTCCTGACAGGGGGCCTTCGATACCGTTTTGGGCTTCATCGCCATCACGGTTTTGGCCAGCGGCAACATTGAAAAGGCTTCGCGCAAACTTCCCGGGGGTTCGGGCTGTTTTAAAAAGGCCAGTGTTTCGCCCACTTCGCGCAGTTCTTCGGGCTTGCGGTTCATTCCGGCGGCAACACGTTCAACGGTGCCAAACAGGTTTACCAGAACCGGCATGTCATATTTATGGCCATCTTCGCCGACGACATTTTCAAATATCACCGCCGGGCCGCCTTCGGCCAGCAAACGGGTTTGAATTTCGGTCATCTCCAGATGGGGTGAAACCGGCTCGCTAACACGTATCAGCTGGCCTTTTTTTTCCAGGTCGTCAATGAAGTCGCGCAAAGACTGATAGGGCATGGCACCGCAATCTTGTGGGGCGGGCAGATGTGGCTGACCGCATTTAAAACATGGTCACAGGTGGTAATACGCCATGGGGGACTTGTCCAGTATGTGGCGCGCCGAGGGCGACACCCGGTGACGGCAAATACCGCTAAGATCGGGCCGGGATTAGAAAATTAAAGACAAAAACCCGTGCAAACACAAGGTTTGCACGGGACGCATCATGTTGAAATGGCCGTGGAACGGCCCAACGCTGTTATGATTGTGTCATATAGTGAATTTCACCATCATTATCGATTGTGGCGATCTGGCCTGCTTTGGTGAATATCGTGGCGCACTCGTCTTCCTCGCTGCTATCCCACAGGCACAGATATTTGCTTTGTTCGACCGTCCACAGGCGTTTTTTCATCCCGCGGTCGCCGTCATCGTCAGACCAGGTCATGGAGGCGACACCATTTTCAAAATAGGTCACATTGACATTGGCGTCCTTGTCGCCATCGCGGTACGAAAATGTATGATTGGTAATCGCAGAAACCAGCGACGTTCCGGTTAAGGGCTGATAACCCTGATTAACCAATACGGTACCCGCTTCGGTCATGTCGTTGCTATCAACATCGATATCGGTGCTGTTAACGGTGGTGGTGGATCCACAGGCAGACAGGGCCAAAGCCGCGCCCAGTGAAATCATGCCGGCCATACTGATGTTTTTAATCTTGCTTGCTCGCATTGTTGTTCTCCTTGTTCTGTTTTGAAACAAGTTTGGGCGCGGGCGGTTGCCCAAATGCGCCGTGAAAAGCAGGTTTGCCGCCAAAACTGGCAATTAAACGACGGTCATGCGTCCGTTGCATGGCAATATTATTGAAATTGTCGGTTTTGGTTCTTATGTCGATTGGATATACAGTGGGCAGAATCGGTCGCATTGCCCACAGATGCGGCATTTCCACTTCACCAAGAAAACGAGGGACGCACAGATGGCCAATTACTGGGTTATCGGGGGCACCTATCAGGATACCGGTTTTGAAGCGCCCGTTGGCGAAGAAACCAAAGTAGGCCCGTTCGGCACCTTTGAAGACGCCGAAAAAGAATGGTCAAAACTGGCCTGGCAGTCGGTCGACGATGCCAATTCACGTTACCGCATTGAACGCCTGGACGAATACTGGGTTGTTGGCGGCGAATATGAAGACACCGAATTTGAAAAGCCGGTTGGAGGTTCGGAAGAACGCCATGGCCCCTTCGCCAGCTTCGAGCAGGCCGAAAAGGAATGGTCAAAGCTGGCATGGCAGAATGTTGATAACTGCAATTGCCGTTACCGGGTCGTCGAAAACTGATTGATCCCGTCGATGTTTTCCCGTTCTGACATCGGCCTGATTGCGGACGCCGATTTGCGTTTGCAGGTCGAACAGCATCCGCGCGCGCAGGACCTCCTGCGCGCGCTTTTATATCCTTATGCTGCCCCGGATTATGATTTTATCTTGCGCGCTGGCACCGTAACCCGGTTTGCCGCCGATGCCGATGCCGATGCCGATGCCGATGCCGATGCCGATGCCGATGCAGGCGCTGACATTGAAAAACTGTTATATGGCCGGGTGCCGGTTTTGGCCGCCGGATCCAACCGGTCGCCGCTGCAATTGGCGCGCAAATATGCCAAACCCTTTGACGGGGGCGATATACCGGTAACGCAGGGCTGGATGCACGACCACGACATTGTGTATTGCGCCCATTTAACCGGCTATGGCGCGGTGCCTGCCACCATAACGCCGTGCGCGGGGGCAACAGTCCGTGTGGCAATTAACTGGCTGAACCCGGACCAGCTTTCGCATATGCACGCCACTGAATCGCTGGGAAAACATTACGACTATGTGCAAATCCCGGCGGCGGGCCTTACCCTTGATTGCGGGCAGGCTGTTTCACGCGTTGGTGCCTATGTGGCGCGGTACGGGTGGGAATTTTCACCGGGCGATGTGTTTGCCATTGCCGACATTGCAGCACAAAACCGGCGTTTCCCGGCGCGCAACCAGTGGCAAATGTTGCAATATGTTGCCAGGCGCGCCGGGCATGTGCCGCATCCCGATTTTATCATCCGCCTGATCGAAGACCCGGAATTTCGCTTTGCCCAAAATGGTTTGCGCACGCCCTGACCTGTTCGGTGTTTCAACGTAACCCATCGTCAGAGGTATCGGAGCTGACCGGGGTGGCGGAGCTGTTGAAATAAGGGTCTTCGCTGGCAAAAGTTCCCATAAACCAGTCGCGAAACAGGCGTACCGGCTCGTTGGCGCGGCTGCCATAGGGGGCGGTTAGAAAATACCCCGATGCAGATAGCAAACTTTGTGAAAACGGCGCGATCAGGCGACCAGCGGCGATGTCTGCGTCGATCAATGGGGTGCGGCCCATCACCATGCCAACGCCGTGAATGGCAAGCTCAAAGCAGGAATACAATAAATCGCAGGTAATTTCGTTGTCAAAGCCAAGGCCGGGCACACCTGCTGTTTCCAGCCACAAGGGCCAGTCATCGCGCAGTAATAACGGGGTTGTGGTGCGAATGACCCGATGGCGTGAAAGTTCAGCCGGGTCAAGCGGTGGCTGCCTGTTGCCAATCAGGGCCGGGCTGCAAACCGGAAAAATCCGTTCAGTACTGATTTTATAGGCGTCATGGCCGGGAAATGTTCCCAGCCCATAGCGGACAATCAGGCTTAGATCCTTGAAATCCCCGGTGCCATCGCGGTCGCTAACCCGGTAGGGGTCAAGGGTGAGCATCCGAACATCAATATCGGGATGCAGGGCAATAAATTCGCCAATGCGCGGGGCCAGGCATTTAAGCAAAAAGGTGCCAGGCGCCCCGATCCGAAGAACATTGTCGCGCTTGCCGCTGGCAAGGCGGTCGGTGGCATGGGAAATGCCCACCACCAACGGGCGAATATCGGCCAGATAATCCTCGCCCTGTGGCGTGAGGCTAATGATGCGGCCGGTCCTTAAAAAAAGCCCGGTGCCCAGCAGTTCTTCAAGTTTGCGGATCTGGTGGCTGATTGCCGTCTGTGTAAGGTTCAGCTCAATCGCGGCCCGGCTGAAGCTGCGATGTCGGGCAACGGCTTCGGCGGCACGCAGGCAGGCAATTGATGGCAAGCGGCTAACCATGCGCAACCTCGCTGTAGTGACAGGCATAAGTATGAAAATTTGTCATATTTAGCGTTACGAAATTTCATTTGTACAGCCCGAAATATAACCTATCAAGGTCAGTAATATTAAGAGAAATAGTGCATGCAAGGCGCAAATTTACAAAATCGCAAATGCGAGAATGAAAGGGAGGATGATGAATTTTCAGGAAAGAGAGGGTCAAACGCCGGATGCTTCAGGGGTAAATTCGCCCTGGTATCGCGGCCTGACCAAACAGCACTGGCGGACCCTGTGGGGCAGTTATCTTGGCTGGATTTTTGATGGTTTCGAGGCCTTTGCCCTTGTGCTGTCATTGCCGTTTGCCATGAAAAGCCTGCTGACCCCGGAACAGGCCCAAACACCATCTTTTTATGCCGGTCTGGCGATTGGCATTACCCTGTTGGGCTGGGGCATTGGCGGCCTGATTGGCGGTGTGTTAAGCGATTATATCGGTCGCAAGCGTATGATGATGTTTTCGATTTTCTTTTATGCGCTGTTTACCGGCCTGACGGCCTTTAGCACCAGTTTCGCCACCCTTGCATTGTTGCGGTTTGTCACCGGGCTTGCAATTGGCAGCGAATGGAGCACGGGCATTGCCCTGGTTTCGGAAACATGGCCGGATAAAGCCCGCCCGAAGGGCTGCGGGTTTTTGCAGTCAGGTTTTGGGGGCGGTGCGTTGCTTGCCGCAGTGGTCTGGTATTTTCTGTCGCATTATCAGCCGTTGGGTGCTGAAAGCTGGCGTCTGATTTTTGCCGTTGGCGCATTGCCGGCTTTTTGCGTGCTGTATTTACGTCGCGCGCTTGATGAGTCTGAAAAATGGGCCAGTGCGGTCAAGGCGCAGCGCCAGGCCGAAAAGGAAGGCAAGGGGGCACGGCCGTTTACCCTGGCCGAAATTTTCCGCAATGCCGAAAGTCGCCGCCTGGTGATTTTAACCACGATCCTGTCATTTGTAACGACAGTTGGCTGGTGGGCTGTTTCAAGCTGGATGCCGGGCTATACCGAACAACTGGCCCATTTGCACGGCGAACCGGCCGGGGTGTGGGCGCCGCGCATGTCGTTGATATACAATATTGGTGCTATTTGTGCCTATGTCGCGTCGGGTTTTGTTGCCGATGCTTTGGGGCGACGTTTGTACCTGTTTTTAACTTTTGCCGGATCGCTGGGTTTTTCCATTCTGACCTATACATGGCAGGGCGACCTTGAAACCTTTATGGTGATTGCGTTTTTCAACGGCGTTTTCACCCTTGGTTTTGCCTTTAGCTGGATGGCGATTTATCTGGTCGAACTGTTTAGCTCGGTGGTACGTGCCACGGCAGCAGGCTTTATTTTCAACGCGGCCCGGCTGGTCGCCTGGATATTCCCGATTATTGCAGGCGTGATGGTATCCACCATGGGCGGTCTTTCCCATGCGGCCTTGATCATGGGCAGTGTTTACGTCATTGGCCTGATTGTGCCGTGGTTCCTGCCTGAAACCAAAGGCAAGCCGTTACCGGAATAAATAGCGGTTGGCGCAGTATAAAAATCCCCGATTGTCCGTGTGGTGATCGGGGATTTTTTATGGGAAATCTAGCGGGTACGATCAGGTAATAATTGCCACACACGGGTGAATTTTGTGTCGGTATCCTCTACCGCGACATCAACCGGCACGTCATAGGTTTCAAGTTCGTCGATATTGCGTGTCGGGGCATAGGTGCGGCCCGGATCGGCCAGAATAACCCGGGTGCCCAAAAGGGCCTCGGCCATCAGCCATTGCAACACCGCATCGGCCATATCCTGCTGATAACAAACATCCCCGGCAAAAATCACATCCCAGCGTTTTTCAGGGCTGCTTGTGCCCACCAGATTGTCGGTCAGGGTGACAAAATCGACATTATTGCGCGCGGCATTTAACCGGGTGGCGGTAATGGCAACCGGGTCAATATCGTTGGCAACCACGTCGGCAGCGCCCATCATGACGCACGCAATGGCCTGCATGCCACCACCACAGGCAAAATCCAGCACCCGTTTGCCCCGTACCAGGTCGGGATTATCCAGTATGTATCGGGTAATCGCCTGCCCACCGGGCCAGGCAAAGGCCCAATAGGGCGGGGGAATGTCCAGCACGCCCAAAATATCCTCGGTCGCTTGCCACAGCGGGGTGATATGGGTTGCCAGGTACATTTCAATTTCGGGCGTTAACGGCACGCGGGCAGGGACGGTAAAGGTCGCAATCAGATCGGCAAATTGCGGGTCGTCAACCTGGGGGACCAGCGCATCGGCAAAGACATTTTCCATTGTGCGCGTTTTCCTGTGTTACCGCGATGAACCTGCGCCCAAGTACGTGTTTTGGGGGTGGCATGCAACAGCCGTGATGGATATGGGCCCGGTGCAGGGCGTTAAAATGCCCCGCTATGACCCACCATATTGGCAATGATAATGCTGGCTGTAACCAGCAAGGCAAAATCGCGGTTGGATTTAAACCGTTTCAGGCAATTGGCCGCATCATCAATATTAACCGTACGCACCTGCCACACCAGATGCAGGCAGGAAAGGGCCAGCAGGGGGAAATAAACCCAGTGTAGCCCGGCCAGCCCGCCTGATACTGCCAAAAGGGCGGTGGTCACACAGTAAAACCCCAAGGCCCATTGCGGCGTGGCATCGCCCAGGCGCAGTGCCAGCGATTTAACGCCGATTTTAATGTCGTCGTCTTTGTCCTGGTGGGCATAGATGGTGTCATAGCCCAGGGTCCAGAAAACACCTGCCACATACATGGCAACGGCGGCAGGGGCGATGGTGCCGGTGACAGCCGCCCAGCCGACAAACGCCCCCCAGTTAAAGGTCAGCCCCAAAAAGGCCTGCGGCCAATAGGTGATGCGTTTCATGAACGGATAGGTAAAGACCAGCGGCAGCGAACAGATACCCACAATAATGGCTTCGATGCGAAACTGCACCAGCACGGCAAGGCCGATCAGCAGTAACAGCCCCAAAAAGGCAAAGGCCTGCCATATTTTGATTTGGCCCGATGGAATGGGGCGGGTGGCGGTGCGTTCTACCTTGCCATCATAATTGCGATCGGCCAGGTCATTGACCACACAGCCCGCCCCGCGCATGACAAGGGCGCCAATGGCAAACAGCACAAACATTTTCCAGTCCGGCGCACCGTTCGATGCCATGGCGGTGGACCACCAGCAGGGCAGCAACACCAGCCATGTGCCAATGGGGCGGTCCATGCGGGCCAGCTTCAGGTAAGGGCGCACAGGGGCGGGCATGTATTTGTCAACCCAGCCATCGGCGGGCATATCGTTTTTCGTTTGATTTAACGGTTGGTTGACCTGTGCCATAATAACCCTGTTTAACGTTTGCAAAATGATCGCAAATTTTCAATTCGGTCCGGGGACCATAGATGCAGCAAGATACACCACGCGCCCGCCAAAGACTTTTCGTTGCCGATGCCATCACCGCCGGGGCGGAAATTGCACTGTCACCCGATCAGTCTCATTACCTTGAACATGTCATGCGCCTCAAGCCCGGAACGCCGGTAAAGATATTTAATGGCATGGATGGAGAATGGTTGGCGACCATTTCCGAGTTGCGCAAAAAGAAAGGCATGGTCAGCGTTGAAACCCGTTTGCGCGACCAGCAAAACAGCAACGGCCCGGCATTGGCCTTTGCGCCGATCAAAAAACAGCGGCTGGATTTTCTGATTGAAAAGTCGGTTGAACTGGGTGTTTCGCGGTTAATGCCGATCATTACCGCACACAGCATTACCGACAAGGTGCGACTGGATCGTTTGCAGGCCCAGGTGATCGAGGCTGCCGAGCAAAGCGAACGTCTGGATGTGCCAGAAATTGATCAGCCGGTAAAATTGTATGATTGGCTGGCAAACTGGCCCGAAAACAACCACTTGCTGTTTTGTGACGAGACAGGTTCGGGATCACCGATTGGTGATGTGCTGACAGAATCCTTGGCAAAAGCCGCTGGCTCGGCTATCGACAACAACAATGTTGTTAACCATACACTCGTGATTGGACCTGAAGGCGGCTTTGCGCCAGACGAAATTGACCGGATCAGAAAACAGTCCTTTGCCACGGCTGTCAGCCTTGGCCCGCGTATTTTGCGGGCTGAAACGGCGGCAATTGCGGCATTGGCGGTTTATCAGGACCGGATTGGCGACTGGTCGGCCCGCCCCGTTACGAGAGATTAAGGAAGACCCTTATGAGTGTCAGTGCCGCTACCGGGGACAGCCCGGAAATTGAAAGCCGGGCGCAGCTTGTTGAATGGTTCGAGTCCGGGTGCAAACCCAAACGCGACTGGGCCATTGGAACCGAGCACGAAAAATTCGCCTTCACCCGCGAAGATTTACGCCCCATCCCCTATGAAGGGGAACGCGGGGTCAAGGCCCTGCTTACCGCCCTTGCCGAACGGTTCGACTGGGACCCGATTTTGGAAAACGGCAATGTGATTGCCCTTTCCAAGGATAAATGTTCGGTGTCGCTGGAACCGGGCGGGCAGATCGAACTTTCCGGTGCGCCACTTAAAAACATTCACCAGACCTGTGGTGAAGTGCACCAGCATCTTCATGAAATTCGTGAAGTTTGTTCGGGGCTGGATATTGACATGCTTGGCGTTGGCCATCAGCCCAAATGGGCGCGCGATGATATCCCGTGGATGCCCAAGGGCCGATACGACATCATGCGCAATTATATGCCCAAGGTTGGGTCGCTGGGCCTGGACATGATGCTGCGGACCTCGACCATCCAGGTCAATCTGGATTTCGACTCCGAAGCTGACATGGCGCACAAATTCAGAACCTCGCTGGCCCTGCAACCCGTGGCAACGGCCCTGTTTGCCGCGTCCCCGTTTGTCGATGGCAAACCCAGCGGGTATCTTTCGGCGCGATCCCGCGTCTGGACCGATACCGACCCGGATCGTTGCGGCATGTTGCCCTTCGTGTTCGAAGACAGTTTCGGCTTTGAACGCTATACGGACTATATGCTTGATGTGCCCATGTATTTTGTCTATCGCGATGGCAAATATATTGATGCGTCGGGCAAATCCTTCCGCGATTTCATGGCAGGCAAGCTTGATGTTTTGCCCGGTGAACGCCCAACCATGAATGACTGGTCGGACCATATGACCACGGCCTTCCCCGAAGTGCGCCTGAAAAAGTTTTTGGAAATGCGCGGTGCCGATGGCGGCCCATGGCGCCGTATTTGTGCATTGCCGGCGTTTTGGGTTGGTTTGCTGTATGACAGCGCCAGCCTGGATGCCGCCTGGGACCTGGTGAAAAATCTGAGCACCGAGGAACGCGAAGCCCTGCGCAATGATGTGCCCAAACTGGGGATGCAGACGCCGTTTAAAAACGGCACCATGCAGGATCTGGCGAAGGAAGTCCTGGCGATTTCCAAACAGGGCCTTAAAAACCGCGCCAAGCTGGACAGTTATGGCGACGATGAAAGCCATTTCATCGAAAGTCTGGAAGATGTGGCGCAAAGCGGCCGCACCCTTGCCGACGAGTTTTTGGACCTTTACGAAACCCGTTGGGAAGGATCGGTTGACCCGGTGTTTCGCGAGTACGCCTACTGATTGTTAAGGTCGTAAAAACATGCAAGGGCGGTGGTAAATCCACCGCCCTTGTTGTATCAGGCAAGATATCAAACCTGATTGTCACTAAAAAAGGATGCCCAAGCGATGAAAGCTGTGCCGTGCGAAACCATGCAGGATGTTCGCGAAAATGTGGACCGTCTTGACCGGGTTTTGGTCGGATTGCTGGCCGAACGGCTGGGCTATATCGAACAGGCCGCCCGCATTAAACAATCGCGCGATGCTGTACGCGATGAAGCCCGCATCGAAGACGTGATCGCCAAGGTTAAGGCCCAGTGCAAAATCGACGGGTTAGATGAAAACATCGCCGAACGCCTGTGGCGTTTCATGATGGAAGATTATATCGCCCACGAATTTGTGAAGTGGGATGACCTGCGCAAATAGGCAGGTCTTTGCAACCTTGGCGTATTCGGTGTTACCGGGCCGCAAGCTGGTCGGTATTGCGGGCAAACCAGTTACGAACAGCCTCGATATCCTTATTTGTCATGCCAAGGCCAAGTTTGGTGCGCCGCCATAAAACATCCTCGGCGGATGTGGCCCATTCCTGATGTACCAGAAAACGAAGTTCGACCTCGTAAAGGTCGCGGGCGATTTGGGTGCCAAGGTCTTTTGGTTCTTGTGCCGTGTTGACCAGATCAAACAGGCGGGTGCCGTAACAATGCGCCCAGCGTTCGACGATTGGGCCGGGCAGCCACGGCAAACGGGTTTTTACATCGTTTAAAAAATGCTGAAAATTGCCATCCGCCATGTTGCCACCGGGCAAGGTGGCGGTTGCTGTCCAGTCGGGCCTGTTATTGCCTAAAACAGGGGCCAGTTTTTGCATGGCGTGTTCGGCCAACCGGCGATAGGTGGTGATTTTACCACCATAGATCGACAGGATTGCCGGGGCGGTATGGCCGCCGGTATCAAGGTCAAAAACATAGTCGCGCGTTACGGCGGATGCATTGCTGTTTTTGTCATCATAAAGCGGACGCACGCCCGAATAATGCCACACCACATCAGCCTGTGTTAGCGGCCTGGCAAGATAGCCGTTTACAAGATCCAGCAGATAGGCAACCTCGCGATCGCTGATGTTAACGTCGGCAGGGTCGCCATCATAGGGAATATCGGTGGTGCCGATCAGGGTGTAATCACCCTGATAGGGGATGGCAAAGGCAATGCGACCGTCGCCATTTTGAAAAATATAGCAATGATCGTGCGGGTGAATGCGAGGGACAACAATGTGGCTGCCTTTAACCAGCCGCAAGCCGGCCGCCTTGTCACCAAGGCCCGCCTGCCTAACCATATCGGTCACCCATGGCCCGGCGGCGTTGACGACGGCGCGGGCTGTAACGGTGGATTGGCGATTGTCACAATTGCCATTCTTGTCAGCGTCGCTGGTGCGAAGGGTGGCTGTCCATGTGTTGGCATCTCGCGAAAGGGCGATACAGCGTGTGCGGGTTTTAATAACGGCCCCGCGTGATTGGGCATCTAGCGCATTTAGCACCACCAGCCTTGCATCATCGACCCAGCAATCGGAATAGGAAAAACCGCTGGTGAATGCGGGCTTAAGGGCTTCGCCTTCTTTTGTGCCGCGCAATGACAGGGCGTGCGAGGCGGGCAGGCGTTTTCGTTTTGCCAGATGGTCATATAAAAACAATCCGGCACGAAGCATCCATTTGGGGCGCAGGCCCCGATGATGCGGTAAAACAAAGGTTAACGGCCAAATGATATGCGGGGCCGCGGCCAGCAGCACTTCGCGTTCCTGCAAGGCTTCGCGAACCAGTCGAAACTCGTAATGTTCAAGATAGCGCAATCCGCCGTGGATCAGTTTGGTTGAGGATGACGAGGTGGCCGATGCAAGGTCGTGCTGTTCGACCAGCAGAACAGACAGGCCGCGTCCGGCGGCATCACGGGCGATACCTGCCCCGTTAATGCCGCCGCCAACGACCAGAAGGTCGTAATGTTCAGACACGTCAGATCACCTTTTTACGCAAATATGCAGCAATGGCCTCGCCGATGATCACCAGGCCGATAATGGCCAGCAGGATCGTTGCTACGGTTTGCCATGCAAAGGTGTCAATCGCGCCTTGAAGGATGATGCCAATGCCGCCCGCACCAACCAGCCCCAACACCGTGCTTTCGCGCAAATTGATGTCCCAGCGCAGGATTGATACGGCAAAGAAAGTCGGCATCACCTGTGGAATAACCCCATAGATCAGGATTTTAAAGCGCGATGCGCCAACAGCTTCAAGGGCCTCTATCGGGGCGCGGTCAATTTCCTCGATCGCTTCGCCCAGCAATTTGCCAAGGAAACCAAGCGAGCGAAAAATGATGGCAAGAATACCTGCCAGCACGCCGGGACCAAAAACAGCCACAAACAGCAATGCCCAGATGATGGTATTCACCGAACGCGACGAAACCAGAATGAACCGGCCCAGCCACAGCGTCGCCTTGTTGGGAGTGGTGTTTTGCGCCGCGATCAGGGCAATGGGCAACGACAGAAAGACAGCAAAGAATGTGGCAATCGTTGCGATGTTGACCGTTTCCAGAAGGGTCCAGGCAATATCCTTCCAGCCGTCAAGCGAGGGCGGAAACATGCGGGCAAACAAATCGCCCATCTGCATGGGGGCATCCCATAGCCACGGCCAGATAATGTTAATGGTTGAAAGTGACCAGACAAGAGCCAGGGCGACCAGCCCGGTCATGGCAAAGCGGGTCCAGCGTTCTTTAGAGGTATATCGGGACCATTCGCGCAGAGCGATGGCATCCGGCCCGGATTTTTGCGTGGTAGCTACCATAGGTTCCTCCGGATCCGGCCGCTGATGGCCTCGCTGACAAGAATGACGCCAATGATGCACAGCGTAATTGCCAGGGCGAAATCATAGTCGTATCGCCCGAACGCATTGAGAAGCGTTGATCCGATACCACCCGCCCCGACAATGCCGACAATGGCCGATGCACGCAGGTTGCTATCAAGCTGATAGATTGAAAGGCCGATCTGGCGGGGCATGATTTGCGGGATCACGGCATAAAGCAGAGTAACAAAAGTGGCACCCCCGGCGGCCTTGATGGCTTCGACCTGGCCCCAGTCGATTTCCTCGATCCGTTCGGCCAGCATTTTGGCGACAAAACCGATGGAATAGATTGTCAGTGTTAAAATACCGGCCAGCGGGCCAAACCCGACAGCCTTGACAAAGATAATGGCGACGATCACCGGGTGAAAGCTGCGGGCGACAATGATAGTGCCGCGCCCGATGATATAAAGCCAGCGCGGGGCAATATTCCGTGCCGAGGCAAAAGCAATGGGCACAGACAAACCCAACCCCAGCAGGGTCGAGACAATGGCGATTTTGATGCTTTCCATAAAGCCGTCAAACAACAGTTCGCCGCGGATAAAACTGGGCGGGAAAGCGCCTTTGAAAATACGGATCGCGCGGGGAACACCTTGCTGAATGCGCTCCCAGTCGAAAGGCAGGCTGGTCAGTGCCCACCAGATATAGGCCGCAGTTCCGATAATCAGCGCCCAGCGCAACACCGGGTTGGCGATAAAGGACGGTTTTTTCCAGGTGCGGCCCGTTGTGGTTTCAACGGTGCTGTTCATCTTGCCGCTACCTCGCGCAAATGGGTGCTGCTTTCGGCACCGCCGCGTTCCTCGGCGGGGACACCGGCATAGATTTCATCCATGGCGTCGTTGTTCAGATCGGCGGGGACGCCGTCAAATGTGATGCGGCCAAACCGCATGCCGACGATGCGCTGGGTATATTCCTTGGCTTCGTTAACGTTATGAATGTTGATCAGAACCGGCAGGTGCAGCTCGGATGCCAGGGCGCGCAGCAATTCCATAATCTGTTTTGATGTTTTCGGGTCGAGCGAGGCGGTTGGTTCATCGGCCAGCAGAATTTCGGGTTCCTGCATCAGGGCGCGCACCACGCCCACACGCTGGCGTTCCCCGCCCGACAGTTCGTCGGCACGTTTGTTGGCGTAATGGGCAATGCCGACACGTTCCATCAAATGGAATGCACGGTCGATATCCTGTTGGGGATAGTTACGTGTCATGGCGCGCCAGGCGGGCAAATACCCCAGGCGGCCAGACTGCACATTTTCCATCACCGTCAGACGGTTGATCAGGTTAAAGCCCTGAAAAACCATGCCAATGCGGCGGCGTGCCAGGCGCAGGGCCTTGCCCTCAAGTTTGGTCAGTTCGGTGCCGTTCAGTTCGATCGAACCTGATGACGGTTCCACCAGTTTGTTGATACAGCGCAGCAGCGTACTTTTACCCGCACCCGATGCGCCAATGATGGCAACAACACTTTCGCCAGGGACTTCAAGGTTCAGGTTTTTCAACACTGCCTTTTCATCACCATAACGTTTTACAAGTTCCTTGATACGCAGCATTGCGTTTCCCCGGTAAAATCAACCTGGCCGGGGCCCAAAAGGACCCCGGTAACATCAGGCCGGTATAAAAAGGCAAAGATTATTTCAGGTTGTCCGGGGTGTATTTAACCCCGTTGGCGGCCTGGATTTCGCGAATGACATCCCAGTCTTCCTTGTAGGTAACCGGAATGAATTTCGACACACCCTTAAATTCTTCACCAAGGGCTGTGCCCTTCATATCGAAGGTAAAGAAGGCTTCCTTGATCTTTTCGATCAGTTCGGGTTTCAGGTTGTAGGCATAGTTGAACGAAGTTGTCGGGAAAGGTTTGCTTTCGTAAATGATCTTGACTTCATTGGGGTCATACAGGCGGCGCTGAACCATGCGTTCAACCACTTCGGATGCCACAGGGGCGGCATCATAGTCGCCGGCAACGACCCCCAGGATCGACTGGTCGTGCGACCCGGAATAAACAACTTCATAATCCTTTTCCGGAACGATGCCCTTGGCTGGCAGCAAGGCGCGCGGGGCAAGGTTACCTGAATTTGATGTGGGCGAGGTATGGGCAACACGTTTGCCTTTCAAATCGGCAAGCGTGTTAATGCCACTATCCACGCGGGTATATAGTTGCAGCGTGTAACCAAAACGCCCGTCATCCCCGCCCATCAGGGCAAAGGGAACCGCACCGGCAAGGTTAACCGCAAACGGGGTTGGCCCGGTTGAAAAACCCGCAACATGCAAGCGGCCGCTGCGCATCGCTTCAACTTCGGCCGAGTTTGATTGCACGGCAAAGAATTGCACATCCTTGCCGGTTACTTTTTCCATATGTTCCAGAAACGGCTTCCAGATATCGGCGTAAACCGCCGGGTCTTCGACCGGGGTATATGCGAAAACCAGTGTGTCGGGGTCTTCCTGCTGGTCTGCGGCAGGGGCATCAGCCACAAGATCGCCGTCCATATCGCAATACATCGGGTCAAGATCGCCATGCGCAATGCAATCATCGGCGGCGCGTGCCGTGCCGGTGTGGGTCATCATGCCCATCATGCCAAGTGCAGCCAGCATGAGGGTTATTTTTGATGTTTCTGTTTTTTTCGGATGTGAAAACATTTTCGTGGAGCCTTTCTTCCCTGTAACGCTTGAATTATGCCGTCGTAAAGTGGTTTTGTTGGCATTATTGTTGTTTTTCCCAACATTATAGAGCGTTAAAAAGTTTGGAAAGCAACATAAAACTGTCACAAACAGTTACAAAAACAACTGCTAATATCCATAAAATCCCCGAAGTCAGGCCAGTTATTGGAAGGATTGGCATTTGCGTATCGGAAAAAAAGAACGACAGAGCCGCATTCTGCAGGAATTGCAAATTCATCCCCATGTGCGAGTTGCCACATTGGCCGAACGATTCGATGTGGCGACGGAAACCATCCGGCGTGATCTGGATGCATTGGGACGTGCCGGGTTGGTGATGCGCCAGTTTGGCGGGGCATCGGCAAAACCAATGGGGCATCAGCCCGATTTGGCCCAACGCCAGTTAGGGGCGGTTGCGGGCATTGGCCGCATTGGTGCGCAAGCCGGTAAAATGGTGCAACCCGGCGAGGTTATCATGATTGATGCTGGCTCCACCGTAACCCGGATTGCCCCTTATCTGAGCAGTGATAACCCGGGCCAGCATCGAACCATTTTGACCAATTGTTATGCGGTGGCGCATGGCATGGGCGAGCAGGCCGCGATTGACGATGTAATTTTGTGTCCAGGGCAGTTTGACCCGCGTGAAAATGCGGTCTACGGGCATGATACGGTCGATTTTTTGCGCCGCTTTCACGCCAATCGGGCCTTTATCGGCGCATCGGGCCTGTCATTGCACGGGTTTAGCGATGTAAACCGCAAGGCGGTGGCGGTTAAACGTGCCATGATGGAACGTTCGGACGAAACATGGCTGTTGGTGGATCATACCAAATTTGAACAGCGATATCTGGAAAGTATTGGTCCGTTTAGCACCCTGTGTGGCGTGATTACAGATCAGGCCCCGCCGGAAAATTTACGCGAAAAACTGGCCCGTGCCGGTGTCGAGGTGATTGTGGCCGATCCCGAAGCCGGGCTTTCCGATATTCGTATTGTTGTCTAGGTCAGTTTCTTTCTCCGTCGCCTTTCCTTTTCTCCCCTTGCTCTCCTTCTCTTTCCGCCTTCTGTTGGGCATTTCCTGCCTGTTTCGGTCCCGTCTTTTATCTTTTCCGCTGCATAATATTGGTCCGGTTTGCTTTTTTTCACCTTGTCAGCTTTGCGCTGACAAAGAAACTTACCCATATTCGCAAACAGTATCGCATATGCCGCCGGGTTCCCGCCCCGGTCAGTATCTATTCTGACACGGAGGATTTATATCGTGACTGATCACGCTACAACGCGCACCGAACAAGACACCATGGGCGAAATTGACGTACCCGCCGACCGTTATTGGGGCGCGCAGACCCAGCGCTCGCGTGAAAACTTTCGCATTGGCGGAGAAACAATGCCCGAAGCCCTGATCAGGGCCTTTGGCTTGCAAAAGCTGGCGGCGGCCCGCACCAATAGGGTATTGGGCAATCTTGAACCCAAAATCGCCGATGCCATTCAGGCAGCCGCGCGTGAAGTGGCCGACGGCAAATTGTCTGATCATTTTCCGTTGGTGGTGTGGCAAACCGGCAGCGGCACGCAAACCAACATGAATGCCAACGAGGTTATTGCCAACCGGGCGTGCGAATATATGGGGGCGCCGCTGGGCAAGCGCGAACCGGTTCATCCTAACGACCATGTTAATCGTGGCCAGTCATCCAATGACAGCTTTCCGACCGCCATGCACATTGCTGCGGTGGTTGAAATTGAAGAACGGCTAAAACCGGCCCTGCGTCATTTGCGTGAAACGCTGGATGCCAAAAGCCGGGCCTTTGACAACATCGTTAAAATTGGCCGGACTCATATGCAGGATGCCGTGCCCCTGACTTTGGGGCAGGAATTTTCCGGTTACACCATGCAGATCGAATTGGGGCTGGAGCGGATTGAAGACGCGCTTAAACGTCTGTCCAAACTGGCACAGGGCGGCACGGCCCTTGGCACCGGGCTTAATGCGCCCGACGGTTTTGACGAACAGTTCGCCCGCGAAATCAGCAGCCTGACCGGGCTGAATTTTGAAACCGCCGCCAACAAGTTTGAAGCCCTGGCCGCGCATGATGCCTGCGTTGAAATGTCGGGCGTGATGAATGTGCTGGCCGCATCACTGATGAAAATTGGCAATGATATTCGGTTGCTGGGTTCCGGGCCGCGGTGCGGGCTGGGCGAATTGATATTGCCTGCTAACGAGCCGGGATCGTCAATTATGCCCGGCAAGGTTAACCCGACCCAGGCCGAAGCCCTGACCATGGTGTGCGCGCAAGTGATGGGCAATCATGTGACTGTAACGGTGGCGGGGTCTAACGGGCACCTTGATCTGAATGTGTTCAAACCGGTAATTATCTATAACCTTTTGCAATCCATTCGTCTGCTTGCCGATGCATCCGTCAGCTTTGCCGATCATTGCATTGCCGGGTTGGAGGCCGATCAGGAAAAGATTGATCTTTATGTTGAACAAAGCCTGATGCTGGTAACGGCCCTGGCACCACATATTGGTTATGATAATGCCGCTGCCGTTGCCAAAAAGGCGCATAAGGACCGGTCCAGCCTGAAAGAAGCCTGCCTTGCGCTTGGTTTTCTTGACGGGGATAAATTTGACGAACTTGTCCGGGCTCGCGATATGATCTGATGTGCCTTGCTGCGGCACCGGTTTTAACGACATTTGGCCGGGCGTTTGACGCCCGGTCAATTTACCGGGGGTAAGCAGCCCTAAGCATGGTCGGAACGATGACCCTGTGAAAGGGCATGATGGTTGCCAGATAGGCCCGGCCAAAAAGGTTGTGGCGCTTTGTCAGGGTTATGGCACGGATCAATGTCTGATCATTGGCAATATGTTCAATTTCAATCACCAGCCTGAAATCAAGATGCCGGTCATCCAGGCCCAGCGTAATCGATGTATCGGTGCGGTCAATCACCGGGAAAATGCCAATAATATTCGGGTTGTCGCTGTCATTTGCGCCCGATTTCAAACCAAGCGGACTTACCAAAAGGTCACGCAACCGCATCAGGTGAATAATCCAGTCCGGCCTCGACATCATGATTTTTTGTGCGGCATTCTCAGGTGTGATGCCGTGCTCCGACGTTGTGATTGTGAAGGCATCGGCCCAGTCGGCAGTTGGAAAGGATATATGAGGCAAGGATACCGGAACAGCAGCTGCATTTGACACGTGGTGATCCTTTTTCGAACGTCCAGAGACATACATATTGCCATCATGCCCGGAACATACTGAGTGACGGAATTGTCGTATCAGCTGATTTCGGGTGTATCAAGAACATGTTAAGCGCCGTGATGTTGCAGCATTAGACGATCCGTTCGGGGTGATTTGTTAAAATACGTGATCAATATGGGCCGGGCCGGGGTTTCCTCGGCCCGGTTTGATATATAACATTGCCGATTGAACAGCGATTGGGCATATCATCCTGTATGGCAGCAAAATATTCCGCATTTTTGCCGTATCCTGCCACGGTGGTTTCTGCGCCGATGGCACGATTACGCCGCACCTTTAACGGTGTTCAAGGCTCCCTGCGAACTGGTTTGCGGGTGTGGGGGCTGATTTTTGTTGTCATTCTGGCATCCCTGACCCAGGCGGGTGTGCCGCTTGCGTTGCATGGGGCCGGTGGAAGCGGGCCCGGGTCGTTTCAGGCCAGGTCCGACATTATCTATATCTGCACCGGAAGTGGTATTCAGCCGGTTCGCCTTGGGCCGGTAAAGGGTGGCAGCACGAATGTTGCAGGTGTTGCGGCGTCATCATCTTCGCTGGCGAGCGATGATAATATCGTTGTTAATGCTAATGCTGCGACCACTGGTTCGGCTGGTAAGGCCGCACCTTCCCATGCTTTTTGTGCCCATTGTGCTTTTTGCCATGCCATCCCGGCGCTTGCAGCGGGCTTTATATATTCCCATCCGGTTTTGCAAACCCGGTTTGCCCCTGTTCCGGCGGGGCAGGAGGCAGGCTTTATTCTGGCCGTTGTCGGGTTTGCGCCGCGTGGTCCCCCGGTTTTCATCTGATCGATCAATTCGGCGGCGTTTTATTTTCAATCAGAGAAATGGACCAGATCATGTTTAACAGGTTTTTGGGAATTGCCACGATGGTGGCAGGGATTGCAGTTGCGCTTCCGGCATTTGCCGGTGACATCACAATCAGCGATGCGTGGGCCAAGGAATCCATTGGTCGTGTGCCAAACGGGGCGGCTTTTTTTGTCATTCATAATGATGGGGGCGCGGACAAAATTGTTGGCGCGACCTCGGACCTGGCTGATCGCACCGAACTGCATACACATATCATGGAAAATAACGTGATGAAGATGCGCCGGGTCGAGGGCGGGGTTGATGTGCCTGCCAACGGCGAGCTGACCTTCAAACCCGGCAGCTATCATGTGATGATGCTGGATTTGCACGAACCGTTAAAGGCCGGGCAGCATGTTGCCCTGACTTTGCAGTTTGAAAAGGCCGGGGAGGTGCCGGTTGATGTCGCGGTTATTTCCATGTCGGATGCGGCCAGCAAACAGCATGGTGCGATGAAGATGGATATGAAACCCGGCAAGGATGGCGCCATGGGTAAATCAAACGGCATGGGTGGTTCGTCTGGCGGGGCGGGCCAAATGCAAAACTGATTATAGCTTTGGTCGCGGTATGGCTCGGTTTTGGGCCTGTACGCGGTTTGGGGTATAAAACACCGTCAGGAATGAATGGTAATGACAAGGGGTGCGGATTGAACCGCGCCCCTTTTGCCGTCATGATGGTGTTTTGCCAAAATGCGATGCGCGGGAAACATGACCAATATTGATGATCTGATCACAAAGCTGAACCTGTTGCCCCATCCCGAGGGCGGCTATTACGCCGAAACCTTTCGGGCCACGGAACCCACCAATCCGCAGGGGCGATATCCGTCGGATCGTGCGACAGGCACGGCGATTTATTATCTTTTGACCGCGGATACATTTTCGGGGATGCATATTTTAACCTCGGACGAGATTTTTCATTTCTATATGGGCGATACGGTAGAGCAATTACAGCTGTTTGCCGATGGCAGCCACCGGGTGGTCGAGATCGGAACAGACATTGTTGCAGGTCATCATCCGCAACAGGTGGTGCCCAAAAATGTGTGGCAAGGGGCCCGCCTTAAACCCGGCGGCGCATTTGCCTTGCTGGGATGTACGGTGGCACCGGGGTTTGATTTTGCCGATTTTACTATGGGCAAACGGGCGGACCTGATGGCGACCTGGCCTGATGCGCGTGACATGATTACGGCCTTGACGCGCGATTGAATTTGCGGCGCAATCGGCAAACAAAATTGTGATTTGTCGGGGTGGATGATGTCCTTTGATACGTGGCTGGTTTTTGCCGGGGCGGCCTTTGCGCTTTCGATGGCGCCGGGACCCAATAATTTGATGGCGATGTTTAATGGTGCGCGCCACGGTGTGGGGGCATCGGCCACGGGCGGCATTGGCCGATTGCTGGCCTTTGTTATTATGATTGTGGTTGCGGCAACCGGCCTTGGTGTGGTGCTGGCGGCAAGCGAAGTGGCGTTTGGCATTATCAAATATGCCGGGGCGGCGTATCTGGTTTATTTGGGCATTAAAACCTGGCGCAGCCCGGTTTCCGGTCAATCGGCGGAAGGAGCGGCAATTTCGGGCGAGCACAAGGTATTTCAGGCCCGCCCGCGTGCCTATGATCTGGCCCGGCGTGAATTTTTGACCGCGATGGGGAACCCCAAGGCCATTTTGATTTTTACCGCCTTTTTCCCGCAGTTTTTAAATGCGCAAGCCCCTTATGGCGAACAGTTTGCCATTATGGGACTGACATTTTTGCTGATGGAGGCCTGCGTTTTGCTGGCCTACGGGCTGGTCGGCGGGCAGGTGAAGGGGTTTGTGCGGTCTGCCGGCCATTTGCGCATTCTTAACCGGGTTAGCGGTGGTGTATTGATGGGGGCAGGGGCGTTGCTGGCTGTGGCACGCCGGTAATTTCGGCGTATTTTATTTATGTTAATGTCAAAATGAAAACGGGCTGCGCAAGCGGGCAGCCCGTTTGGGAGTGGTTGTTTCACCGGCGATTTAATTGCCGCTGCCAAACACGGTTGAAAGAGACGTCACAAACATAACCAGTGTTAAAATCGCAAAAAGATATGCCCAATAGCGTACCTTGATGAAAAATATGCTGTCGCCGCGCTTGAGCAAAACGGTTTCGCCGGTTTTTTCATCTAACAATTCGCGCCCCTTGTCGGAACGTTCAAGCCAGCGCATGGTTTGAAAGACAGCCAGTGTTGCGCCAAGCATGATGAAGGCAGGCAACATTTGCTGGGGAACGTATTGTTCGACCAGTCCAAAGACAAGCATGGAAATCAGCGCACCGATCAGTGCAGCCAAGGGCAGCAAAATGCCCCATCCTCTCCAGATAATAAACATATGATCCTCCGCGTTTGTTTTGTTTTGTTATGTTTTGAAGCTCGATGCCGGGGATATATGACCCGGAAAGGGTTCTATGAAAACAGGAAAGTGCAGGGAAACCACAAATTTCATGGGTCCGAAAACATAACCATCCCCGCGTGCACGCGCAGCAAAAGCCCGGCAAGAAGGGACGCAGATTTTGCTGCACCCCCTTTGAGGAAAAGATTGATCTGATGGTGCATGCCCAACGCAAATGGCATCCATCACCAGTGAGGGCAGAAATCAGCATATTTCCCTTACCCGATGCGGGGTGACTTTCCGACCTTCAATGACGTGCAGCCCCGGACCGACCTGGGTGTGATGTTTCATTGGTTCGGGGTGTCGGCTTTGATGTTTCTATAAATACTAAGGCAATTGACTTAGTGTTGTTGACAAAGGCCCGGAATATCGATTACTAAGGCATATGCCTTATCATTCTACGCCCCTGGACCTTGCCTTTCATGCTCTTAGCGATCCCACTCGCCGGGCGGTGGTTTCGCGGCTTGCCCGGGGCGAGGCACCTGTGAGCGATCTGGCCGCACCTTTCGACATGGCCCTGCCCTCATTCGCGCAGCACCTTAAAGTCCTTGAAGATTGTGGTCTGATCACCAGCGAGAAACGCGGGCGTAGCCGTTGGTGCCGACTGGTGCCGGAATGTTTCGATGAGGCTATGACCTGGCTGGAATCGGAGCGTCGGCGTTGGGCCGCCCAGCTTGATCAGCTGGAAGTCTACTTGGACAAAAAGGAGGTAGATGATGGATGATACGAAAAATCCGATTGAGACGTGGTCTCTTGACCGGGAAATCGTGCTGGTCAAATTATTGAACCACCCGCGCCATAAGGTCTTTGCGGCCTGGACGGACCCTGATGCGCTGGCGAAATGGTATGGCCCCGTCGGCCTCGACATCGAGACCCTGGAAGCGGACATCCGGGAAGGAGGAGTCTGGCGGTTTGATATGGTGGGTGAATTTGAAGGCAAACCGCAGCGTTTCGAAAACCACATGCGCTTTTTGGAGATCGTGCCGAATGAGCGGATTGTTATGGATTACGGCACACCTGACCCTGACGACCCCGAACGGTTTCGCATGACGGTCACCTTTGATGAGCAGAGCGACGGCAAGACTGTCGTTACGTTACGCCAACTCCATCCCACTCGGGAACGGCGCTCTGCGGTTATTGCTTTCGGTGCGGTGGAATACGGGCTCCAGACTCTTGACGGACTTGCCGCATGGCTGGATGGTTAAACCTTCGGTCAAGCGGCGCTGCACAAGAAGGCGACGAACGTTCTATCGATCTGGCACCATATGCGCACAACCTGTAAATAAAGGGACGCATTGTTTGGATGCGTCCCTTTGTTCATACCGGTTGATTGTCGAAGAAAGGCAGGATCAGAAGATTTCCTCAACCCGATGGCAGGCGACTTCGCGGCCTTCAATAACGCGCAGTTCCGGGCGGACCTGGGCGCAATGCTCGGTCGCGTAGGGGCAGCGTTTATGAAAGGCACAGCCTGATGGCGGGTTGATCGGGGATGGCAGCTCGCCCGTTAGCGGGTCGGATTTAACCCGGTGGGCGGGGTCAATTTTTGGCGCTGATGCCAGCAAAGCCCTGGTATAGGGATGAAGCGGGCGGTTAAACAGTTCCTCGGTTGGGCCTTTTTCGGCCACCCGGCCCAGATACATGACCATCACATCATCGGCAATGTGGCGCACCACAGACAGATCATGCGAAATGAACACATAGGCGACGTTCATTTCATCTTGCAAATCCATCATCAGGTTCAAAACCTGTGCCTGCACCGATACGTCCAGTGCGGAAACAGGTTCGTCGGCAACAATGACCTTGGGTTCAAGGATCAGCGCACGGGCAATGGCAATACGCTGGCGTTGCCCGCCCGAAAACATGTGCGGATAACGATTGAAAAATTCCGACCGTAACCCGACCTTGGACATGGTCTCGCGCACGCGTTCCTGGCGTTCCTTGCGGCTCAGTTTTTCCATATTCAGCAAAACCGGTTCTTCCAGAATCTGGCCGACCTTTTTGCGGGGATTAAGCGAACCATACGGGTTCTGGAAAATCATTTGAACCGTGCGACGAAACAGCTTGGCGTCTTTTTCTGACAAATTGCCAACAGCTTCGCCATTGATTTTAAGCGCGCCCGAAGACGGCTTTTCGATCAAGGTTAACTGGCGGCCAAGGGTGGATTTGCCACAGCCGGACTCTCCGACAACTGCCAGGGTTTTTTTGGCTTCCAGCGAAAATGAAACACCATCCAGCGCCTTGACTGATGCGGTCGGTTTGCCAAATCCGCCCCCCACCGTGTAATGCCGCGCCAGGGTGTCCCCTTCCATAAGGGCAACGCCGGGTTTGGTATCAAGAAAGCTCATTTACACAGTCCTCCCGGTGGGCTGCCCGTTATCATCTAACGGATAAAAACACCGCACGTCCCGGCCGTAATAATCCTCTACCAGCGGCTGGGTCGATACGCATTTATCGGTGGCGTAACGGCAACGCGGGCTTAACAGGCACCCGGTCGGGCGGTCATGTGCGCCCGGAACCACACCGGGGATGGTGCGCAATCGGTCATGACCTTCCGAGCGTTCCGGCAATGCTTCTAGCAAGGCCTGGGTATAGGGATGGCGCGGGGCGGCAAACAGGCCATCGGCCGGGCCGCTTTCAAACAGCTGACCTGCATACATCACCTGAATGCGGTCTGCGGCCTCGGACACCAGGGCCAGATCGTGGGTGATCAGGATCAGGGCCATGTCACTGTCTGATTGCAGTTTCAATAACAGGTCAATGATCTGGGCCTGAATGGTGACATCCAGTGCGGTGGTTGGTTCGTCCGCCACCAGCAGGCGCGGGTTACATGCAATTGCCATGGCAATCACAATACGCTGGCTCATCCCGCCCGAAAGCTGGTGGGGATAAGCCTTCATCCGCGATTTGGGGTCGGGAATGCCGACCTGGTTTAACAAGTCCAGCGTGCGTTCGCGCCGTTGCTTTTTGTTGCCGCCCTCATGGACCTTAAGGGCCTCCATGATCTGGGTTTCAACAGTGTAGCACGGGTTGAGCGACGACATTGGATCCTGAAAGATCATGGCGATGTCTTTGCCGGTAATGTTGCGGCGCTTGCGTGCGGGCATCCGCAACAGGTCTTCGCCGTCAAAGGTCAGGCTGTCGGCGGTGACACGGCCGGGATAGTCGATCAGGCCCATCAGGGCCAGCGAACTGACAGATTTGCCCGACCCGGATTCACCGACAATACCCAGAACTTCGCCGCGTTCGACCGAAAAGCTGACGGAATCAACCGCGCGAAACGGGTTGTTTTCCGAGCCAAATTCGACCGTCAGGTTTTTTACTTCTAACAATGCCATGACGATTTACCGCTTCATCTTGGGATCGAGGGCATCGCGCAGACCATCACCCATCAGGTTAAAGGCCAGCACGGTGATCAGGATACACAGGCCGGGGAAGGTAACAATCCACCAGGCGGAACCAACGAATTCGCGGGCATTTGCCAGCATCGAACCCCATTCCGGCGTCGGCGGTTGTGCGCCAAGGCCCAAAAAGCCAAGGGCAGCCGCATCCAGAATGGCGTTGGAAATGCCCAATGTACCCTGCACGATCAACGGGGCGGCACAGTTGGGCAGAATGTTGATAAACATCTGGCGCAGCGCACCGGCACCGGCAATTTGCGAGGCGGTGACATATTCCTTGTTACGTTCCGAAATCACCGACGCCCGGGTCAGCCGCACGTAATGGGGCAACTGAACAATGGCAATGGCCAGCATCGCATTGATCAGGTTCGGGCCAAGAATGGTGACAATGGCAAGGGCCAGTACCAGGCTGGGAATGGACAACATGATGTCCATCACCCGCATGATGCCAATTTCAACCCAGCCCCGGAAATAGCCGGAGGCCAGACCAAGGGTCACGCCAAAGATGACCGAAATAATCACAACGAACAGGCCGATAAACACCGAAAGCTGCGCGCCATACATCAGGCGCGATACCATGTCGCGGCCAACCGCATCGGTGCCAAGCAAATATTGCGAGCTGCCGCCATCTTCCCATGCCGGCGGCATCTGGATGGCGGAACGGTCCTGTACGATCGGGTCGTACGGGGCAACGACCTGGGCGAACACGGCTAAAAAAACAACAATGCCAACAATAATCAAACCGGCAAGTGCGCCGCGATTCTGGCGGAAATAATGCCAGAATTCAGCCATCGGCGAGGGCGGTTTGGCGACCAGGCTTGCTTCAAGTTCCTTGCGCGCTGCATCGTCCTGATCGGGCGTGGTCGCGGGATTTGTTTGTGTACTCATAACTTTGCCATCCCTTAGCGCGTATGACGAATGCGGGGATTGATCACGCTATAGGTCAGATCAACAAACAGATTGACCATCATGATCATGATCGCGATCAGAAGAATACCGCCCTGAATGGTCGGATAGTCGCGACGGCTTACCGCTTCGACGATCCATTTGCCAATGCCGGGCCAGGAAAAGATCGTTTCCGTCAAAATGGCACCGGCCACCAGCACACTCACCTGCAAGCCAATCACGGTCACAACCGGGATCAGGGCATTGCGAAGGGCATGGACAATCACAACCTTGGTCGGGCTAAGGCCCTTGGCGCGCGCAACACGGATGTAATCCTCGCGCAGAACTTCCAGCATCGAGGATCGGGTCATGCGGGCAATCACGGCCATTGGAATGGTTCCGAGCGCAATTGACGGCAGGATCAGATGCTGCAAGGCATCGACAAATGCGCCTTTCTGATCGCTTAGCAACGTATCAATCAGCATGAAGCCGGTCGTGGGTTCAATGTAATACAGAACCGACAGACGGCCCGAAACCGGGGTCCAGCCAAGGGATACGGAAAAGAACATGATCAACATCGTTGCCCACCAGAAGATCGGCATCGAGTACCCGGCCAGCGAGATGGTCATGGTGGTATAGTCAAAAATGCCACCCCGGCGCACTGCGGCAACAACACCCAGCGGCAAGCCAACGACAATGGCAAATAAAATGGCAATAACACCCAGTTCGACCGTTGCCGGGAACAGGGTCATGAATTCTTCGAGGACCGGTTTTTTGGTCACAAAGGATTTGCCAAGGTCGCCCTGGAATACCCCCAGAAGATAATGGAAGTATTGAACAATGACCGGCTGATCAAACCCGTATTGTGCCTTTAACTGGGCATAACGGACAGCATCAACGCCACGTTCCCCGGCCATCATCAGGATGGGATCACCAGGAATCAGGCGGATTAGGAAGAAGACCAGCAGGGTAACGCCGAAGAATGTCGGCACAATGTCACCCAGTCTGCGGAAAAGGAATCCTAGCATGCCTTGGGGCCTTTTTTGCTCATTCAGGCGCTGTTTGCGCGCTTGAACGTTCTCTCTCTTATTTTTATCCGGGAATGCGAAGAGGCCCGGATAACCGGGCCTCTCGACAAAATGGGGGCGCGATTATTCCTTGATATCGACGCCGTAGAAGATGTGACCGCCAAACGGGTCAATCTTGTAGTTTTCAACTTCCTTGCGGATCGGTTCGAAAACAACAGAGTGTGCAATGGTTGCCCACGGAGCCTGTTCCTTGAACACAACCTGTGCCTGTTCGTACAGACGGGTGCGTTCCAGAACGTCCGAAGTGGTCTTCGCCTGCTGAATCAGCTTGTCGAAGTCTTCGTTGCACCACTGTGCACGGTTTGAACCGCCAACGGCATCACAACCCAGCAGAACGGCCAGGAAGTTGTCGGGGTCACCATTGTCACCGGTCCAGCCCATCAGGAACGAACCCTGTTCGCCCTTTTTGGTGCGTTCCAGATACTCGCCCCATTCGTAGGAAACGATTTTGGCTTTAACGCCAACCTTGGCCCAGTCAGCCTGGATCATTTCGGCCATACGACGCGCATTCGGGTTGTACGGGCGCTGTACCGGCATGGCCCAGATATCGGTCTCAAAGCCGTCCGGATAACCGGCATCTGCCAGCATCTTTTTGGCGGCTGCAGGATCGTACGGGTCGTCAACGATGTCGTTGTTATAGGACCAGATGGTCGGCGGAATCGGGTTTTTCGCCTTGGAACCGGCACCCTGGTAAACCGCTTCAAGGATCGCATCCTTGTTGATCGCCATGTTCAAAGCCTTACGGACTTCGGTTTTGGTGAACGGTTCTTTCTGGGTGTTGTAGCCAAGGTAACCAACGTTCAGACCTTCCTGGCTCATCAGGTTGATCGACGCGTCAGAATCCATCGCCTTAAGGTCAGCCGGGTTCGGATACGGCATCACCTGGCATTCGCCAGCTTTCAGCTTCTGGTAACGAACGGTGCTGTCCGGGGTGATCGCAAAGATCAGGTTGTCAATCGCGGCCGGGCCTTCCCAGTAATCAGGGTTGGCTTTATAGCGAATGACAGCATCTTTTTGGTACTGAACCAGCTGGAACGGGCCGGTGCCAACCGGGAGAAGGTCAACCTGTTCCGGGGTGCCAGCTTCGAGCATGTTGTCGGCATATTCGCCTGACAGGATCGATGCAAAATCCATTGCCATGTTGGCAATGAACGGGGCTTCCGGACGGTTCAGCACGAATTTAACGGTGTAATCGTCAACTTTAACGATGTCTTTGATCAGGTCGGGCATCGACATGGCGTCGAAATATTCATACGAACCGCCGCTGACACCGTGATAGGCGTTTTCTTTGTCCCACATGCGGTCAAAAGAATACAGAACGTCGTCGGCATTGAATTCACGGGTCGGGGTGAATTCCTTGGTGGTCTGGAACTTCACACCTTTGCGAAGGTGGAAGGTGTATTCCAGGCCATCAGCCGAAATGTCCCAGCTGGTTGCCAGGCCAGGAACGATCGTTGTCGTGCCGCGCTTGAACTGAACCAGACGGTTATAGACGTTCTTTGACGTCGCATCAAAGGTTGTACCCGATGTGTAAAGCTGCGGGTTGAAACCTTCAGGGCTTCCTTCCGAGCAATAAACCAGGGTTTTTGCCGAAGCGGCCGTCGGTGCGGCCCAGGCTGTCGTCGCAACAAGGGCTGCGCCCAAAGCCGCTTTGACGAAAGTCGCTTTCATTTATATGCCTCCCTCAAGGCTGGCCCGAACAGCCATTTATGATTTGCAAGTCTCACCCTTTGCAAACCACATGATCCGTCCGGGCTGGTTTACCCGATCCAACACGCATGTTGGTAATCGTCGTGGGAAAGTAATCAGGGTTTTTGCGTACCGTCAACGCCTGCTGAGGGATTTTACGGACAGATCACGACCGCGTGACAGATGAATTTATGTCAAGTGTTTGTTATTTTTATGAAATTGACGATAAATTTTTTCGGTGGCTGCCATGTGTTTTTTTCGGGTCTGCTTGTGCCACCACGTAAAAATGCGCCCTCGCTCTGTAGATCGGGGGCGCATTTTCATATTTTATACCGTACAGGGATTCGTGCGTCGTTTCAGGTAATTAGGTGTTTAGTCCCGGC
>NZ_JFJZ01000022.1 GCF_002115825.1 Thalassospira sp. MCCC 1A01428
GGATGCTAAAGCACCCCGTTTTTCAGTCTGGTCATAAAATCGGAAAACTTACTTGTACCAAACCTTACGGCTGAAATCATGCACTGCGCGGATATAACGAACCGTGCCGCTTTGGCTGCGCATCACGATTGATTCTGTTTCTGCACCATGCGCGAAACGCCGAACACCGCGCAACATGGCACCATCGGTCACGCCAGTGGCAGCAAACATCACATTGCCACGGGCAAGGTCCGTCAGGGTGTATTTACGGTTCAGATCCTCGATACCCCATTTATGGGCACGGGCAACTTCGTCGTCGTTACGAAACACCAACCGGGCCTGAAACTGACCCCCGATGCACCGCAGCGCCGCCGCGGCCAACACACCTTCAGGGGCGCCACCGGTTCCCATATAAATATCGATGCCCGAGGTTTTTTGCGACGTTGCAATAACGCCCGACACATCACCATCGTCAATCAACATAATACGCGCACCGGCTTCGCGGGTTTTGGCAATCAGTTCTTCGTGGCGCGGGCGGTTCAAAATGCAGGCAACCAGATCCGAAACATCACAACCTTTGGCCAATGCCATGCTTTTAAGGTTTTCACCCGGGGTCGCATCAAGATCGATGACATCATCAGGCAAACCACCACCAACGGCAATTTTCTGCATATAGGTGTCAGGCGCGTTCAAAAAACCGCCCTTTTCAGCCATCGCAACAACTGCCAGCGAGTTCGGCCCGCCGGTCGCACAAATGGTAGTCCCTTCAAGCGGGTCCAGTGCAATGTCAATTTCAGGGCCTTCGCCACTGCCAACTTCTTCGCCAATAAACAGCATCGGCGCTTCGTCACGCTCGCCTTCGCCAATAACCACAGTGCCACGAATGTCGAGGCTGTTAAGCGCGTTGCGCATCGCATCGACGGCGGCCTGGTCGGCGGCCTTCTCGTCGCCGCGCCCCATCAACCCGGAACATGCCAATGCGGCTGCTTCGGTGACGCGTACTGTTTCAAGCGCAAGATTTCGATCCATATCTTCCGTCCTTGTCTGTTGGTGCGGGGTCTGGGGGCCCCGTCTCATTCTTCCCGGTAGGCGAATTCTTTGGTTATCCCAAAGTTATAACGCCCCGCTGGTGTAAACCTGCGGGGCGCATATGTCTTTTTTTTGTTTTGTTACGAAGCGAAATTTTCAATGCGCATCAAAACCGGCGGCTGCGAATTACTTTCGAATGCCGTAATGGTTTCAAGGGCCTCCTGCATCGCACCTTCGCTGGTTTCATGGGTAATGAAAACCACCGGCACCACGCCGCCTTCGGTTTCCGCCCGGCCATGCTGGATCATGGAAGCAACAGACACCCCATGCTGCGACAAAGCCGTCGTTACCTTTGCCATCACACCAGGGCGATCCCACACCATCAGGCGCAGGTAATAAGGCCCTGAATGTTTTTCGAGCGAGGCACGCACGTTCTTTTTCAAACGCTTTGCCGGCACGCCAAAAACAGGTGCCGTGCGGTTTGACGCAATATCAACAATATCGGCAACAACAGCCGATGCTGTTGGACGCTCGCCTGCCCCTTTGCCTTGTAAAATAACCGGACCGACAAAATCGCCTTCAATCGCAACCGCATTAAACACCCCCTCAACCTTGGAGATCTGGGTGTTACGATCCACCATTACCGGGGCGACACGTTGCTCGATACCTTCGGCAGTTTGCTTGGCAATACCCAGCAATTTAATGCGATATCCCAGTTCTTCGGCATATTCGATATCAAGGGCCGAAACACTGCGGATGCCTTCAATAGAAACCGCGTCAAAGTCAACCTCGATGCCAAAGGCCAGACTGGCGAGGATGGCCAGCTTGTGCGCGGCATCAATCCCGTCAACATCAAAGCTGGGGTCAGCCTCGGCATAGCCCAGTTTCTGGGCTTCAGACAGGACATCACCAAAATCGCGGCCCTGCTCACGCATGGTCGTCAGAATATAGTTGCATGTACCGTTCAAAATGCCGGTGACACGGCTGGCAGCATTGCCCGCCAAACCTTCGCGCAAGGCCTTGATCACGGGGATGCCCCCGGCAACGGCGGCCTCATAGGCGATGGTTACATTATGATCTTCGGCGATCTGGGCCAGTTCGGCCCCCTTCAGGGCCAAAAGCGCCTTATTCGCGGTAACAACATGTTTGCCTGCCATCAGGGCATTTTTGCAAACTTCATAGGCGATACCATCGGACCCGCCAATAAGTTCCACAACGATATCAACATTGTCATCGGTTGCCAAAAGCCGGGCATCTTCGTACCAGGTCAGGCCTTCGGTCGAAAAACCGCGATCACGAGTTCGATCCCGTGACGATACAGCTGTCACAATAATCTGGCGACCACAACGGTCGGTCAGAAGGTCGCGATGTTCACTGAGCAGTTTTACCGTACCGGCACCGACCGTACCCAGGCCAGCCACACCGATTTTGACAACGTCTTCCACGATAACTCCTTATCATTGCGGTATATTTTACCCATTATCGCACAAAATCCGGGGCGCAACACAGGCGCCCCGGAACATGTCGACAGTGAGTTATCGAATATTAGACGGTTTTCTTCAACAGTTCCCGTGCAGAATTTGCATCCGGGCATTTTTGGAAGAACTGTTTGATATTGCGATTGGCCTGGCGAATACGATGTTTGTTTTCAACCAGCGCAATACGAACATGGCGATCACCATATTCCCCAAAGCCCAGGCCCGGTGCCACGGCAACCCCTGCTTCCTGCAATAACAGTTTGGAAAATTCCAGCGAACCCAGTTCAGCAAACTGATCGGGGATAGGCGCCCAGGCAAACATGGTGGCCGCTGGCGACGGAATATTCCAGCCGGCCGACTGCATGCCCTCGATAAAAATATCGCGCCGATCCCGATAAAGAGTACGAAACTCGTCGATGCAATCCTGCGGGCCGTTCAAGGCTGCCGTTGCTGCGACCTGAATCGGGGTGAAGGCACCGTAATCCAGATAGGATTTAATCCGCGTCAGGGCATTGATCAGTTTTTTATTACCGGTGGCAAAGCCAATACGCCAGCCTGCCATCGAATAGGTTTTTGACAGCGAATAAAATTCCACCGCAATTTCCTTGGCCCGCGGAATTTGCAGAATCGAGGGCGGCGGGTTGCCATCAAAATAAATTTCCGAATAGGCAATGTCCGACAGAATATAGATTTCATGCTCGCAGCAGAAATCGACCACTTCTTTGTAGAAGTTCAGATCCACCGTCAGGGCAGTTGGGTTGGCCGGGAAATTCAGCACCACGGCACTGGGTTTGGGCACGGAATGTTTCACTGCACGATGCAGTTGTTCCATGAAACTTTCGGCGTTAAACGTGCCCTGATCATCATGCCCGATTGGAATATGGCGCAGGGCGGCCCCGGCAATAATAAAGCCAAACGCGTGGATCGGATAACTGGGATTGGGCACCAGAATGATGTCGCCAGGGCTGGTAATGGCGGCGGCCAGATTGGCGAGACCTTCCTTGGAGCCGATGGTAACAACGGTTTCGGTTTCCGGATCAATATCAACACCAAAGCGACGGCCATAATAGGCGGCCAATGCCTTGCGCAAACCGGGAATGCCCCGCGACATCGAATAGCCATGCGTGCGCGGATTTTGCACCGTCTCTACCAGCTTATCGACGATATGTTGCGGTGTGACCGGGTCCGGGTTGCCCATGCCGAAATCGATAATATCCTCTCCCGCTCGCCGCGCCGCCGCCTTCATCGCATTTACTTCTGCGAAGACATAAGGAGGGAGACGTTTTACGCGGTGAAATTCAGAGGACATTATCCTGTATCCTTATCAAACTCGCCCAAACGCAATTTTCTGCGGCAAAGGCGACCTCTTGGTGAAAAAAGTTGCGCGCCACCCGGCTTTATCCTGGTGGCGCGCCGTACAATTCGAAGGATGTACCTTTTTTACGCTCAATAATCCATAAAGATTTCGACGCGCCGATTTCCGGCTTCACCTGCCGGAACCCCTTCAAAATAGCGGGGATCAGACGCACCTTCGGCCGAAACGTAAATGGCGTCAGGGTTAACACCTAGGGCCAGCAACTGGTTGATTACCGCCGACGAACGGCGCTCTGAAATCATGCGATTGGTTTTTTCGTGTTCCTCGATCGACATGTTCTCGGTTCGGGACGACGCATGACCGATGACCTTCAAGCTGGCCGTACCATGTTTTTTCCAGGCGATGGCAACCTTGCGCAATACGGCTACATCGGTTGAGCTTAATTTTGCCGACCCGTAAGCAAACTGGATTTGTGCAACTTGCGTATTATTCTCGGCATCTGGCATCCGGGTTACGGCCTTTACCCCAAGGCGCGATGCCAGTAATTCGTCGGGGGTTTCGCCAATCGCTTCGTCGTTAACGGTCACATCCCCAACCACCGGCGCGGGTGGCACTTTGTTTTCAAGCTGGCTTTCGTCCACCTTGACCGACCCGTTATCGGTATACATCGAATAATCAAAATCGCCGCTGGCATCCTTACTGGTACCAGAGGGCATCGGATCCTTGTCAAACTGCCCCTGTCCTTCGGCAAGACGGCGTTTATACTGCGTCATCACCGGATCGTCATCAGCAGCGGCAGGTGCCGGTTTTACGGCTGCCGAGGGGCTACTGGCTTCTGGCACAGGTGGTTCGGCATCAAGCTTTTTCGGCTCAAGTTTCGGTGCAGCCGGAACAGGCGGCGCATCGTTTATTTCAGCTTTGCTTTGTGCCTGTGCTGCGGCTTCGGCCTGCGTGTTGGCAGATGGGGCCTTTGCTCCGGTATCCTCGGCTTTCAGGTCGGGTGAGTCGGGCAACTCGGCAGCCTTGGGCACTGGCAGCGGATTATTGGCCGCCTTGGCGTTCCATTCATCGACAATCCGCGATCCGCTTGACGACGGGTCGGCATCGGCAATCGGTGTTGTTTTCAAATCAGCCGGCTTTGGTTCGGGCATGGCTGCGGCAGGTTCGGGCATTTTTTCCGGTGCAGCAGGTTTCGGGGTGGGTGCCGTGCCTTGTGCCGGCGTGCTAGTCGCCGCAACCGGTGCCGGTGCGGCTGGCGTGGCATCAGTCGTTGCAGCCCCCTGCGGCGCAATCGGATTAACGGCAACATGGTCCGCCCGGCCTGTCGTATTGGTGTATTTGGCATTGGCACGGTCAGCGGCCAGACCGGCGATCAGGGTGTCGCGTTCGCTATCGCCAGTCGCAACCGGGCGGCTTGGGGTGTCGCCAAGACGGGGATAATCGTTTTCCTGACCGGGAATCGGCTGTTCGGATTTTTCCGGCCCCTCGTCCCCGGTAAATGCATCGCCAATACTTTTGCCCCATTCAACAGGGTTGATGGCATCAGGCACCGACGAACAGGCCCCCAACATCAAGACCACGGCCAGTGCCGACCCTGTGTGAAGAAGACCGCGCAAGCCCGGCTGTTTATGCCCAGCGCGCAATGTCGGTTTCGAGACAGCCATTGATATTCCTTGCTCCAAAATGAAGAAACGCGTGCATGTGATCTGCGACAAACACGTCATCTTATATTTCTTGTATCATGCCCTCGTGGCACGTTAGGCTGCGAAAGTCTAAGGATATGATAAGCTTGGGATCAAGCAGTGTTTCAACTTACGTGCCGATTATGACGGGCGATATCATAAAGGAATGCGCCATGACCGATCAACAGGCCAGCGAAACCGAAAATTCACATCCCGATCCCGAAGAAATTTCCGCCACGATGGCCGAAATTGCGGAAAGGAGCCAGCGTCTTGTTGCTGATTTTTTGGCACGCCAGGCCGACGACCCTGAAATAGCTGATCCTGACCCGCTAAATATCGGATCGGCCTTCATGGAACTTTGCACCCATATGATGCAAAACCCGACCAAACTGGTCGAAGCGCAGATGCAGTTATGGCAGAATTACATGCAACTGTGGCAAAATACCACGTTGCGGATGCTGGGCCAGGACGCCGAACCGATTGTAACACCACTTAAAGGTGATCGTCGTTTTCGTGACGAAGCCTGGCAGGACAATGAAGTTTTCGACTATATCAAACAGTCCTATCTTTTGTCGTCGCAATGGATTCAGGGCCTGGTACATGACGTTGACGGGCTGGATGACAAAACAGCACAAAAAGTCGATTTTTATACCCGTCAGTTCGTTGATGCCATTTCACCAACCAATTTTTTGATGACCAACCCCGAAGTTTTGCGCACCACGGTCGAATCGGGTGGTGAAAACCTGGTTAAGGGTTTGCAAAACCTGCTTGATGATCTGGAACGGGGAAAAGGCAAACTTCAGATCAAAATGACTGACCTTGATGCCTTTAAGGTGGGTGAAAATGTGGCAACCACGCCGGGGGCCGTTATTGGCAAAACCGATTTGATGGAATTGCTGCAATATACCCCGTCGACCGACAAGGTGGCCAAGCGGCCGTTAATGATTATTCCGCCATGGATCAACAAATATTACATTCTTGATCTGCGCCCGGAAAATTCCTTTATCAAGTGGGCGGTTGACCAGGGGCACACCGTTTTTGTCCTGTCCTGGGTTAACCCTGATAGTGAACTGGCCGAAAAATCGTTTTCCGATTACGCCAAGGAAGGGATTCTGGCCGCACTCGACATGATCAAGGAAGCCACGGGCGAAGACGATGTGAATGCCATCGGCTATTGTCTGGGTGGCACATTGCTGACATCGACCCTGGCCTATATGGCCAAAACAGGCGATGACCGCATTAAATCGGCGACGTTCTTTACCACCCTGACCGATTTTGAAAAACCGGGTGAACTTTCGGTATTTGTTGATGAAGAACAAATCGAAAGCCTGGAACAACGCATGGAAAAAGACGGCTTCCTTGATGGCCGCGACATGGCGACATCGTTTAACATGTTGCGCGCCAATGACCTGATCTGGTCGTTCGTTGTGAACAACTACATGCTGGGCAAGGACCCGTTCCCGTTTGACCTGCTATACTGGAATTCGGATTCGACCCGGATGCCAAAAGCAATGCACAGTTTTTATCTGCGCAACATGTACCAGAAAAACCTTCTGCGCGAGCCAGGTGGCATCAGCATTCTGGGCGAACGGATCGACCTGCGTGACATTAAAATTCCGGCCTATTTTCTGTCTACCCGCGAAGACCATATTGCGCCGTGGAAAGCAACCTATGCCGGAACGCAACTGTTATCAGGGCAGGTGAAATTTGTTCTGTCTGCATCGGGGCATATTGCCGGTGTGGTTAACCCGCCAGCAGCCAACAAATATTGCCACTGGACTTATAACCGCAACCCGGCCGACCCGGACCAGTGGCTGGAAAAAGCGACCCAGCATGAAGGGTCCTGGTGGACGGACTGGCAAAACTGGATCAGCCGCCGCAGTGGTGGCGAGGTTGACGCCCGTAAACCCGGCGATGGCGACCGCAAGGTAATTGGCCCGGCACCGGGTGAATATGTAAAAGTCCGGCCATAATCACCGGTCTTTTTCCATAGCCAACAGGCACAGCATAAAAAACGATCGGAATACATATTCCGGTCGTTTTTTGATTTTATCAAAGCAGTCAGAACCCTGTTTTAAATGCGGACGGATACAAGCATGAGCAACACAATCGGCTTTTTGGGAGCAGGACGCATGGCAAGTGCCATGATCACGTGCCTTTTATCCAAGGGATATAAAATTCGCGTCTGGAATCGCAGCCCGGAAAAGCTGGCCCCGCTGACTGACCAGGGTGCCATTGCCTGTGAAACCCCCGCAGATACCGTTGAAAGCTGCGAATTTGTAATATCATTCATGGCTGACGACATTGCATCGCGTCACGTATGGCTGGGTGATAATGGTGCCCTTGATGCCATCGCCCCTGGTACGATTGCAATTGAATGTTCAACCCTGTCACACGCGTTCGTACGCGAACTTGCCGATATTATGGATGCTCAAAATATTCCCTATATTGATGCACCGGTTACGGCTGTTCCTGAACAGGTCGCACGCGGTGAAACCGTTTTTCTTATTGGTGCCGATCTGGCCGTTCTTGAACGCGCACGCCCGGTACTGGAATCCGTTGCCAGCAAAATTATCCATTTTGGACCTGCGGGGTCAGGGACAGTCTATAAACTGATGAACAATCTGATTGGCGCGGTTCACATTGCCTGCGCAGCCGAACTTGTCGCTATTGCCCAAAAGGCAGGGCTGGATAGCGAACAGGTTGCCCAAACCTTTTTAAGCGGGGCGCTTGCCAGCGGCCCCGCATCCATGACCCTGCCCGGCATGATTTCGGGCAACCACAATGAAGGCATTCATTTCACCACTGCCTTAAGGGCCAAGGACGCCAGCTATGCCATGCAACTGGCACAGGAACTACAACAGGCTGTACCGGTTGGGAATGCGGCCTGTTCCGTGTTTGAACACGCTACCGAGGCCGGCATGGGTGATCTGGCACAAAGTGCAATTATCGACATTCTGAAAAATTAAACGGACGAACCGGGCGGTAAATCCGCCCGGTTATATCGACCGGCATCACAGATAAACCCGCCATCAATTAACAATCCGGGTATCGCCCGAAAGCACTGCGTTCGCGCTGCAATGCTTTCGGGTTTTGATTTTAAACCGTGACAACCACTTTCCCGCGCAGGTTATTTGCCGTTCCGGCTTCAAGATACGCATGGGCTTCGCCGATACGCTCAAGCGGAAAGGTCGCACCGATAACCGGTTTGACAAGGCCGCGTTCCAAAAGATCGGTCAGGGCATCAAGTTTTCCCCGGTTCTGACGTGTGAACACGAAATGATAGGATGCATTACGACCCCAGGCCTCGATCAGGTTTTGCGGTTGTGCAATATCGACCAATGTAACAACCCTGCCCATCTGGGCCAGGACAAGCGGGCTTCTTGTCAGGGTGTCGCCGCCTATTGTGTCAAAGACCACGTCAACACCTGCACCGCTGGTTGCTTCATTAACCACCGCAACGTAATCCTGCGCGTTGTAATCTATGGCAAGATCAGCACCAAGTCCCTCAACAAAGGCATGATGTTTCTGTGCTGCCGTCGTGAAAACCCGGGCTCCCATGGCTTTGGCAACCTGGATTGCGATGCTGCCGACACCGCCAGCACCACCATGTACCAATATCGTTTCCCCAACCCTAAGCTGCGCGCGCGTAACGAACGCCTCCCAGACAGTACCCCCCACAAGCGTCATACTCGCCGCTTCCCCGTGCGTAAGGTTCTTTGGCTTGCGAGCAATCAAATCCACATTGGCAACATGCTGTTCGGCATAGGAACCCTGAGCGCCAAAAATCAAAGGCGTATAGTAAACCTCGTCACCGACGGCAAACTCCGTTACTTCCTCGCCAATTTCCTCGATCACCCCGGAAATATCGTGCCCTGTGATTGCAGGAAGCGAAACATATTCTGCATAATCCCCCCGCCTGATTTGATAATCGAGCGGATTAACAGCCGTCGCGTGAACCCGTACACGAACCTCGCGCGCACCGACAGACGGCACGACAACATCTTTAATGTCAAAGGCGTCGTAGCCCCCGAATTTGGTTAAAACTGCAGCTTTCATTAAACGTTCCATTCTCTTATCCTTCTATTTATCGCGATATATCGATATATTAAACCGGTCTCGTTCCAGACAGGAGCATCGGCCCGAGACTTGTTTTCTTCGAGTTCAAACCTCACCCCACATTGTTTGGGGTAAGTTATTTCCACTTTAACCTGTCATTGGCCCGGGCATACCGGCACGCTCAAGCTTGCCTGAAATATTACCCCCTGCCCGCAGGCCACTGATTAATAATCGTAACCTGAGAGCCTCAACGGCAGACATTGGGAGTAAAGCCCCGGATATCATCACGGCGAAAATATTGACCAAAACAGCGGTTTTGCGCGAACACTACATGTCTCATTCCTCTATTTATCGAGATATTTCGATGTATTGAGCCAAATTTAAAAGCCAAAACAGCCAGCTAGAGCTGCTGTTTCACAGCCTCTGCGAACTGACTAATCCCGTCCTCATCGCGCTTGTAATAGGTCCATCGCCCTCGCCGGGTTACTTTTACCAGCCCTGCCCTCTGAAGAAGTTCCAGATAACTGGACGTAGTGGACTGTGAAAGACCAATGCCTTCCTGAATGCTGCTTACGCAAACACCATCCACCGCAATATCGCCTTCATCCTGCGGCGGAAAATGCGCAGCAGGGTTCTTAAGGCCGTTCAAAATGGCGACCCGGGTTGGATTGGCAAGAGCCTTGATGACGAGATGAATGTTCATGTCATCTACATATCGGAATATCTAGATTTGTCAAGCAGGCAGACAACTGATTTTTAAACAGATGCATCTTGCCCCTACAGGGACAGCAAAAAACAACGATCAGTTTTGACTTAGGGGCAAACAACACCGCACCTATTGCCAAGCCGCCACCATCATCTGAGAGGTCTTGCCCAGGCAAAACACTCAGACGGAACGACCATAGCAATATCGATAACAAACAAAACACCCGCCTGAACTTATTCCAGGCGGGGGCGTCAATGTATTGCAGTACCAAATCAGTTTTGCGCGCTCTTTTCGGCTTTTGCCTGCTTCGCGGCTTCTTCCTGCGCCTTTAATAACGGTTCATACCGCTTGTCAGTCAGGGTTTTTAGAAACGCCACCAGCGCATTTTCACGACGGGTATCAAGGGCGTCACCCTTTTCAAGTTCAGTCAGTGAAATCGTGTCGGGGACTTCGGGTGCAGCCCACGGCTTTTTGGTTTCATTGTCGATCTGGGCGGCTTTGGACCGGCTGTTATATTTATTGTAAAATCGCACCACCGTTTTCAAATCATGAAATACACCGTTATGCATATAAGGCGCTGTCACCGCGACATTACGCAAGGACGGAACCTTGTATTTCCCCTTAAAGGACGGGTCGGTAATGGCCGGGTTATCCAAAAGGCCGTTATCAACAAAATCGGGGTTACGACCATCAGCCTCGCGCTGGGCGCGGTTCTGGGGAACACCAATATTGTGATACTGATAATTGGTAAAGGTTTCGCCTTTTGCACCGGCGGCCTTTAACTGGTGGCACTCGTTACAATTTGTAAATTGCTGGGAAAAGAACAACACCCGGCCCAGTTCTTCGTTCGGGGTCATTTTATAATCGCCTTGCAGCCAGCGGTCATATTTGGAATCAAATGGCGCGAACTGGTCGGTCTTTTCAAAGGCCGCAATGGCCTGTGTCATTGCGGTAAACGCGGCGTCATCATCATCCCAGATATTTTGGTCAAACAGCACCTTGAATGCGTTTACATAATCCCGGTCTTCCTTCAGGCGCGAAACAACATCATGAGCGCCGCCCATGCCCATTTCAACCGGGTTTAACGGCGGGCCACCGGCCTGTGCGGCAAGGTCCTTGGCGCGGCCATCCCAAAACTGCCCCCCAACCGGGACGCCGTCTTTGGTAATATGAAAATCGGGCGCCAGGCGTGCATAGGCCGCCATTGGCGCATTCCGATCACCAAAAGATGCCCCGTCATCGCCCATCGAAAACGACCCGTTGGCAACCGTATCGCGCGGGTCGCGGAATGCCGTTTCCGGGTCGTGGCAGCTGGCACAGGCCTGACTGCGGTTTTTTGACAAATTGGTATCGAAATAAAGCGCTTCGCCCAGTTCGGACAAGGTTTTAAACGGCACCGACCCACCCGCCAGATGGGCATCACTGTTCGCGGTCCCCTGATCGTGCGGAACAACCTTTGAAGTTTGCGATGTTTCAGCACTATCGGGCGCTGCATTTGCCGCCAGGACCGGCAAGGGCATCATCGCCAAAATAGACAAGGCCACACCGCAACCAATGGCGCTGGTCATTATAAATGGCCGTAAAGCCAACAAAGATGGCTGATTTTTCAAAGCAGGACGATGCATGGTGGGACTTTCAGGCGCTGTGTGACCGCAAATCATTCTGAATTGCTTTCTACAGTCCCTATCTGTGCCATTCCTTGACAAAGGTCAAGACTCAACCGTTAAAAACAGCAAGAAACCCAAGGCCAAGACCAAACCATCAGGCACAACACCGATACCATGGGACACAGCCTAAACAGTCACCGAACGGCGGCGACGACGCAGTAACGGCATAAGCTGCACACTTATAATCGCCACCAAAATCAGCCCGCATCCGGCATATTCCATGGGCAACAGACGTTCACCCAAAAATATGGCCCCGGCAATGGCCGCAAAAACGGCTTCCGCACTCATGATAATCGCGGCATCGGCCGCTTCGGTATAATTTTGTGCGACACATTGCAGGGTAAAGGCCACCCCTGCCGACATGATACCGGCATATAGAATTTCAAACCCGGCACCATAAATGGATTGCAGGCTGAAATCCTCGGTGAAGGCCCCCATAACCATGCCCAACACACCGGTAACAAAAAACTGAACCGCCGCAACGCTAAGCGGCGCACGGGTTCGCTGTGCCATAATGCCAACAAGCACCACCTGACTGGCCCAGAAAAAGGCACTGCCAATAACCCAGAAATCACCACGGCCTAACCCGGAAAGATCCCCGCCACTAAGCATATAGGTACCGATTACGCACAGCACCCCGCCGGGCCAAACTGCCCAATGCGGCACAATACGAAATACCAGCAACGCCAGGATCGGCACCGTCGGCACGTAAAATGCGGTTAAAAATGCAGCATTGGTTACCGACGTATCCATAATGCCAATTTGTTGCAGGATGGATGCCAGAAACATGGCAATGCCGGTTGCCAGCAAGCCCAGCTTATCGCGGGTGGAAAAACGATAACCGGCCAAATGCAGGCGTGAAACTTCGCGCAAGGCAAAGGGCAACACGGCCACGGTGCCAAGCAAGAATCGCACACCGGTAAAATAGAACGGACCGATGCTATCCATGCTGGTTTGTTGCACAACAAAGGTCGTGCCCCAGATCAGGGCCACAAACAGGATAACGCCATTGGCTTGCCAGCGTGTCATGGTTTTGGTCCATCCCTAACGCGATCTGACGTCGCGATTTTAAAATTGTATAATATATAAATCCTCTTAGCGCAGCGGTCGCCGCGCTTCAAGAAATCTGTTTCATACATAAAAATTGCGATACCCGCCCTGCAGAACAGATATCGCAATGATTTGGTATAATGATCACAAACCGGTGCGTCAGTCTTCCGTATCAGGCAGGGAATCAATCGCATCGCCCGACGCAATACCGACACGATATTCTTCCGCCAGCCCGGCATAACGATCGGCTGACACCTTGAAAAATTCGATTTCTTCCTGGGTAAGTTCGCGAACCTTGCGCGCAGGGACACCGGCCCATAATTCGCCCGCCGGAATGCGTTTACCCGGCGACAACAAGGCCCCGGCACCCAGCATCGCACCCTGTTCAATCACACAGCCATCCATTACAGTGGCCCCCATGCCGACAAAACTGCGGTCTTCCAGCGTGCAGGCATGAATGACCGCCGAATGACCAATGGTAACATCATCACCGATATAGGTGCCGAACTTGCCCTTGGCGACATGTACCATGGTCAGATCCTGGATATTGGTGCGCGCCCCGATGCGAATTTCATGCACATCCCCGCGAATCACACAACCAAACCAGATGCCGGTTTCCGGGCCGATTTCGACATCACCAATGAGGGTCGCATTGGGGGCGATAAAGGCAGTATCAGCAATTTGTGGCACTGCATCGCGATATTTCAGGATTGTTGGCATAATATCTGTCGTCCCTGTCTCTTTACGGGAATGGTTTGGCGCAGCTTACCGCCTTCACCACGCCAAGGGAACATGCAGCATTGCCAAACCGGCCCGGCAAATTTTAACGGCTCGGCCTGGCGAACCGCTTGGCCCCAAAAACACAGGCAATCACCGCCATCGTGACCAGCACCATTGCCGGGTCTACGGTTTCCGATAAAACAACAGCAGCCAGCACCATGCCAAAAAACGGCTGCAACAATTGCAGTTGGCCAACCGCCCCGATGCCACCCAGCGCCAACCCGCGATACCACAACAAAAATCCAACAAGGCTGCTAAAAACCGCGACATAGCCCAGCGACCACCACGACGCCCCATCAATGCCGTGCAAATCAGCGGGAAAGGTAAAAAACAACAAAACCAGCATCAGGGGCAACGCAAATACCAGTGCCCAGCAAATCACCTGCCAGCCACCAATTTTACGCGACAAGGTTGCCCCTTCGGCATAGCCCAGACCGCACACAACAATAGCGGCCAGCATTAACAGGTCGCCCCGGATCGCCCCTTGCACCCCGTTACGCAAGGCATAACCACAAATAAGCGCACTGCCCAGAATACTAAACAGCCAGAACACCGGGTTTAAACGTTCGCCGCCGCGCAGCACCCCGAATATGGCTGTTGATAACGGTAACAGGCCAATAAACACCAGCGAATGAGCCGATGTGATAAATTGCAACGCCAGTGCCGTTAACAGGGGAAAGCCGACAACAGTACCCAGCGAAACAATTAGCAATGACATATAATCGCGCCGTGATGGCAGCAATTGCCGTGTAACCAGCAACAGACAAAGTGCCACCCCCGCCGCCAAAACGGCCCGGGCCACGGTTAAAAACACCGGATCAAAACCGGTCATCGCCAGACGGGTGGCAGGCAAGGAACCACTAAAAATCAACATTCCCAAAAATCCGAATATCCAGCCCTGCGTTATGCGGCTCATCGCGACATCCTCCTGTCTGTAAACAGGAACAGCAATCGCTTGCCCAATGCATTTGCGCCAGACATAATACCAATACAATTTAACCAAACTGTATTGGTATTATTGGAAGTACAGATGACGATATCATCGCCCGTTGAGGACCATAACAGCACACTTGTGGCTCAGGTTATGGCGCATATTAATGCCCGTATCGCACAACGCAGCCTGATGCCTGGCGCGCGCCTGCCATCAATTCGGCAATGTGCGGATACAATGGGTGTTTCCAAATCTACCGTGGTCGATGCCTATGACCGATTGGTCGCCGACGGTAAAATTACATCCCGGCGGGGTTCCGGCTTTTTTGTCGCAGGCCATTTACCCCCCTTGTCGATTGCGCAACTGGCCCCCAAACTGGACCGGGCGATTGACCCGTTCTGGGTATCGCGCCAATCACTTAGCACCGATGATAGCGTGTTAAAGCCTGGCTGTGGCTGGTTACCGCCAGACTGGATGCCACAGGATGCATTGCGCCGCGCCCTGCGTCAGATAGCCCGGGGCGAGCCTGGCAGCCTTACCGATTACGGTACTCCGCTAGGTTTACTGCCCCTGCGACAATTACTGGGGCGACGCATGGGCGATTACGGCATCCCCGCCCGACCGGATCAGATCATGCTAACGGAATCGGGCACACAGGCAATTGACCTGCTGTGCCGCATGTTGATTGAGCCAGGTGATACGGTTTTGGTAGATGACCCGTGTTATTTCAATTTTCAGGCCTTGTTCCATGCCCATCGTGCAACAATTACAAGTGTCCCTTATCAAGCCGACGGCCCGGCGATGGATACGTTCGAAGAAACCATCGCCCATCATCAACCCCGGCTGTATGTCACCAATTCGGGCCTGCATAATCCAACCGGGGCCAGCCTGTCGCCGGCCAAGGCACACAGAATTTTAAAGCTGTGTGAAAAACACGGCGTCACCATTATTGAAGATGATATTTTCGCCGATTTTGAAACAACCGCCGCCCCGCGCCTGGCCGCGTTTGACGGACTGGAAAATGTTGTCCATATCGGCAGTTTTTCCAAGACCCTTTCGGCGTCGGTGCGCTGTGGCTATATCGCCACCCGGGGCAACTGGATCGACAAGCTGGTGGATTTGAAAATCGCCACCAGTTTTGGTGGCGGCAATCTGTCATCTGAAATTGTGCTGGCAGTTTTACGTAATGGTTCTTATCGCAAACATATGGAACAGGTGCGCCAAAAACTGGCCCGCGCCATGACCGACGTTACCGCAAAATTCGGCCAATTGGGCATTACCCCGCTAACCCCGCCCACAGCGGGCATGTTTTTATGGGCACGCCTGCCAAATGATATGGATGCAACCGCGCTTGCCCATGCAGCCTTGCGCGAAAACATTATTCTGGCACCGGGTAATGTTTTCAGCCTGTCAAAAACAGCGGGCAATTTAATGCGGTTTAACGTTACCCAGTCGCAAGACCCACGGTTACTGGACTTCTTAAAAACCGGGATTTCAGAACAAAAACAAGCCACAACATGTTGAAAAATAAAAAGACGCGTTACCTGTTATGGGTAACGCGTCTTTGATTTGTCAGATTAGAAAGTACCGATCAGGGAAATAACGGCTCGATCTCAAGCCCCATGGTTTCGGGCAGGCCCATCATCACATTCATATTCTGAACCGCCTGACCAGACGCCCCCTTCACCAGATTGTCCTCAACCGCGACAATAATCACACGGCCTGGTACCCGGTCCCTGACGACACCAATCAATACATAGTTTGATCCGCGCACATGACGGGTTTGCGGTGTTGCACCAAAGGGCAAAACCCGCACAAACGGTTCATCCTCGTAACGTTTGGCAAGCACTTCGTGAATTTGCTCGGGCGTCACACCGTCAGCCATCTTCACATAGATGCTTTCCAGAATGCCCCGGCTCATCGGCATCAGGTGCGGGGAAAAGTTAATCACCACATCCTCGCCCGATGCCCATGCCAAACCCTGTTCAATTTCGGGCGCGTGGCGATGCCCGCCGGTACCATAGGCATGAATGCCTTCGGTCACCTCGGCATATAGAAGCCCTTCCTTGGGCGAACGGCCTGCACCGGTAGCACCGGATTTGGCATCAACGATCATGTCCTGCGCCAATACCAGTTTCTGTTCCAAAAGCGGCGTCAGGCTAAGCTGTACCGGGGTTGGATAACAGCCCGGGTTTGCAACAATCCGTGCCTTGGCAACTTTTTCGCGGTGCAGCTCGGTCAGGCCATAAACCACTTCTTTTTGCAATTCCTGGGCGGCATGTTCGGCCCCGTACCATTCCTTGTAGGTCGCGGCATCGAACAAACGAAAATCGGCCGACAGATCGACAACCTTGATATGGCTTGGCAACCCGGCAATCACTTCCTGTGTCGTGCCATGCGGCAAGGCACAAAAAATGAAATCGACACTGTCCCAGTCTGCTTCGTCAATCCGGATCATGGTGGGCAGATTCAAATGGGCAAGATGGGGAAATACCTCGCCAAACGGACGTCCGGCGCGTCGGTCGGCGGTCAACAATACAATTTCGGCAGCGTCGTGGTGCGCAAGAATGCGAACCAGTTCCGCGCCGGTGTATCCGCTGGCACCGAGAATTCCGACTTTAACCTTGACGTCGTTCATTTCAAATCTTGCTCCTTACAGCATATATTCACGTTTGATTACGGGCGGATGTTGGCAAACATGCCCCCATGATGCAAGACATTCCGCTCCGCGATCACACAGCTTCGCCATGCAACTTCTGCATATACGCAGAACCACGTGCAGATGGCATAAAAATATCATGGATTACGAGGCTTGCGCGCAATTACGGGACAGGCGCTTTTCTCGGCCGGACGGGCGGTAGCGAATCTTTTTATGGCTTCATAGCCGGTAACCGGCATTACCGGATAGGCCGGAACATAACGATCATCTGAAAGCCCAAACGAACTGGCCCGCAACCCGGAACGCTTTTGCCAGATACGACGATGAGCATCGGAGAGATCCACCTTGGGATCATCAATCAGAAAGATCGCATCGCGGGCCAGCCGGTCGTTATATTTATGGGGTGATGGCAACCACGCGGCCAACTGACGGCGCATTTGCCCAGGCGATGGCACAATGCGGGTGCGAGAAACAAAATACTGCATTTTTTCGATCAGCGGGGCCAGGTTCCCTGGCGGGGCCCCGCCATGCGTGGCCCGGTCAATAAAAAAGGCCACATCAATTTCGGTCGGGTCGCGATGAATAACCGGCTTTAATGCCTTGTAAATCCTAAAAAACCGCTGCACCTTGCCGCCATCGGCATTGGCAGCTTCATACACCATGCTGTAGGCTTCCTGCACTTCGGGCAAGGCACCATAACGGGCAAACCGTTTTTTTAAATCGTTTCGCCGATGAGCATTGGCCCATGCGGCACACAATATGGTTTCCACACTGTCGTCATCGCCCAGCACCACCCGGCGCATGGTGTCGGCCTCTGGCCCAAATACGGTTTGCAATAATCCGGGATGAGCCTTTTCTGCCAGCACAATAATTTGCTGAATTTCGGCCCCGTGCCCGGCCGTCGCCCCACGCGGCCCCCATGTCAGATAGGATGCCTTGTCATTCGAATAACAGTTGCGGTCACCCTCGATAAATCTTTTACCGGTGGCAGGGTTACGTGACTGGCAAAAATTGAACTCCACCCGGTCAAAATCGGTTCCTTCCAACGCAAAGGTCAACTGATTTGCCCGCTCGATGGCATCGGGATATGGCATTATTTCGGGCATGATGGATTGCCACAGGCCAATGGTAACAGCCCCCTGATCCGCCGGGTCTTTTACCTTGTCCCGGCCCATTGGGCTGCACGGCAGGTAATCCTTCACAGCCTTTCGGGTGTTTTCTCCGATGGCACCGTCGGGTGCCCCATATTGCGAGGGTGATGTATGCTGGCATTTGGCGGCGGCAGCAAATAACCGTTCCTGAAACACCGAAACTATACTGAACTTTCCGACAGCAAGCGGGCGTTGATCATATTCATATAACACCTGATGCGGGTTGGCCGCGGCCTGCGCCCTGCCCCCCAACGGCATCATCATGCCTGCCATACACACCAGCATACATATAAATCGCTGTATCGTGCCGTGCCGCACCCAATTCATTCGTGCCTGCCAACCATGATAAAACCGTTTTGCCATACCAGTTCGTTCAGGTAGTCATTCCGCCATGCCAAAGTCAAACCAGCACCTGTTTTTACATCTATATTCCAATGATCAGGGCGACCAGCAAAATCCATCCATATCATTTTCAAGGCCGGCCTGCCACAGATTGGCCCTAAACCCTTGGCAGGGTTGGGCCCTGTTACAGTTACCAATACGCTGATATTCCCCCATAACCGTATGGTAAAAATTACAGCGAGATGACGACACCATGCCATCCGATAACGAGCCAAAACGCCATCGCCGCCCGGCCTTTACAAAAATGAGCCGTGACGCACAAAACGAACTTTTCAGCACGATGATCTATCTGGCGCTTTATATTGCAGGGCCAGTGCTGGTGCTATTGGCCATCGCCCATACAGGGTTCGATCTGGTATCGCTGAACTTTGTTGTTTACAGCTTCATAACGGTTATCGGGGCCATCATTCTGGCAAAATGCCTGCAACCCGTTGCCATTATCCTTATAAATAAAAGCAACAAACAGGGTTAACCGTTTTCAATAAAACGAAAAACCCCGAACCGTTTTACAAACCAGGCAATCGTGCCTTCTTGCATTTGATCCGGGGCTTTAAAACAACGTGATCACACGGCCTGCGCGATAACAAGGGTCTGTGGCTTTTCAAGCAGGGCCAGCCGATATGTGCCAATTACCTCAAAACCGACCGCTTCATATGCGCGGGCAGCAGCGGGATTATTTGTGAATAATACCGATGCCTTACACCCCCGTGCCCGGACCGCCTGCAAACATTTGGCAACCAACAGGCGCGCATATCCCAAATTTCGGTATGCTGGCGGCGTCCAGACCGGGCCAAGCTGAACAATATCGGGTAATCGGGCATTAAAACCAGCCAGGGCAACCGGCTCCCCCTCCACGATCAACCCCCACCAGGCCCGATCTTCAAGGGCGGTAACCACACGCGCCGCCACCCGCCCGTCAAGTGACGGGGTTTCACCAGCACCCAGCGCTTCCATTTCATAATCGCGCATCCAGCGCAGCAATGTTGCACGATCTATTTTTGCGGCATCAACCACCTGGTAACTATCGGCCAAAGGCGGCATTGATAATTCAAGCCGATCAAGATCAAGGTGATAAAGGGCTTCGTCGTGGTTGGTTGCATAATGGCTATCCATAAGGCCCCAGCACTGCATAACAGCTTGTGCCGCTTCTGATGGTCCCAATATGCCTGCAACAGGGCCTGTTACGTGATCCCGGCAAAAATCAGCCAATTGATTAATAATACCGACATTGTCGGGCGTCCCCTGCACCAGAACATTGCCAGCACGCATATGTGCAATCACAGCATGGACAGTGCCATCGGCAGTAACAGCGGCAAAATAATCGGCTGACAGGGGATGTTGACGTCGGCCCATACCGGCAGCACGCAAATTATTGCGCAGGAACATCGTGCTGCTGGTATGGGTCGACAAAAAGTGTTCAAGGGCGGCCCGGTCGGGCTCGTGCAGAAGTCTGTACTGCATGGTGTTTCCTGAAAATTAAGATGAATGACGGGTATAAATGAAAAGTTCAAAACAGAAAAAGCCCGCTGGCGTAACCAGCGGGCTTTTGAAAATCGCGATTGCGTATAGCTGCCGGTTAGCGCTTCGAGAACTGGAAGCTGCGGCGGGCTTTGGCTTTACCGTATTTTTTACGTTCAACAGCACGTGAGTCACGGGTAAGGAACCCGCCGGCTTTCAGAACTTTGCGCAATTCCGGTTCGAAATTGATCAAAGCGCGTGAAATGCCATGACGCACAGCGCCGGCCTGGCCTGAAAGACCACCACCAACAACGGTGCAGAACACATCATACTGCTCGTTACGGGCAGCTGCACCGAACGGCTGGTTGATCAGCATGCGCAGAACCGGACGACCGAAATAATTTTCGAATTCACGACCATTAACGGTGATCTTGCCTGAGCCACGTTTGATCCAGACGCGTGCAATAGCATTTTTACGACGACCGGTCGCATAGGCGCGGCCCAGTTCGTCAATTTTCGGCTCCGGCAGGGTGCCTTCAGCAGCAGCGGCCTGACCGGCTGGCGCCAGATCCTTGAGATCTTCAAGAGTTTTGGTGTCGGCCATTACTTCGCGCTCCGCTTATTCTTTTCGTTCATTGCCGCCACATCCAGAACTTCCGGCTGCTGCGCTTCGTGCGGATGCTCGGTGCCTGCATAGACGTGCAATTTGGTCAGAACCTGGCTGCGCAGCGGACCACGTGACATCATACGCTCAACAGCTTTGATGATCACACGTTCCGGATGCTGACCGCCCAGGAGCTTGTCCATGGTGCGTTCTTTAATGCCGCCCGGGTAACCGGTATGCCAGTAAAATTTCTTGTCGGTCAGTTTACGACCGGTCAGTTTTACTTTTTCGGCATTGACGATAACGATGTGATCGCCACAATCCATATGAGGCGTAAACATCGCTTTGTGTTTGCCCCGAAGACGATTGGCAACAATTGCAGCCAAACGACCGAGAACGACGTCTTCGGCGTCGATCACGAACCATTTGCGCTCAATGTCGCTCGGTGTCGCAGTGAAGGTTTTCATAAATTCATTACCTGAAACTGGTTTTCACGGAGGGAATCGCCCCTCGCTGAAAGTGGGCGCAGTATGCCAATTTTTACCGGGAAAGCAACAGGAATAAAACGTTATAAAACAAACACTTATGTAAATTGGTATTATTTTACCACATTTTTTTTCACTTTTTTATCCCGCTTTTGCTGTCGGCGGCATCGCATAGGTGCCCACGACATGCGCGCACAGGGTATTATCCACGGCAGAACGGATATGACATTGCGCGACCAGCAACCGCTTTCCAGCCTTTAGAACACTGGCTTCTGCGATCAAATCCCCCGGCCTGGCCCCCGAAAGAAAATGCACCGTGGCCTCGGTCGTCACTGCATGATCGGCAACGGGAACATGCATCCAGGCAACAGCATAAAGAGCAATATCAGCCAATGCAAAAATTGCCGGTCCACATATCACATTGCCGGGTCTGATATGGCGCGGGTTAAAAGGTAACCGCAACCGCGCAACCGCACCATCCAGACTTTCGGTTATAATTCCCATATCACCGACAAACGGCACTTTTTCAGCCATGATCCGATCGAAATCGCGCTCGCTAATGCCAATTGTCGGCGCACCGTTTACGGTTTTATCCATTCCTGAAATATCCTGACGTTTTTTCCAGCGGCTTTCGCTCGCCCGCTCATATTTACGTCAACGTTAACGTAAATATGAGTATCCGTCATTGAGGAATGTAACCATACCACCACATCCGGTATTCAATCGCGTTGGTGAACACTATCCAGCCTGGCCAATACCACACAACAACGCTGTTATGCTGTCCGTAACAGGACAAAGTGAACACGCAAGGAACCTGCCCGTCTGACGCTACGCCACAGCCGGTATTTCAAAACAACGAATAAAGCTCGATCATGGTAAGCACCAGAACATACCCGACGGCTATTGCTGCAATCATATAGGCACCAATGCGCGGCGCCCATCTTTCGACCCCCTTGCGTTGCGGTTTTTCAACCGGCTTTGGCGGTCGGGATGCCAAACTGTCCAATGCAGCATAGCTTTCAGCCGTCGCACGCTTGCGTCCGGCATGTAACTGGTCAACCGGCTCGGTTGCCACAGGCTTTGGTGCTTTTGGGGTTCCCGGTTTTTTATCCGGCAAGCGCAACCCATGATGTTCAATTGCCATGTCAGTCAAATCCGGGTTGGGCACAGATGCCGCTGCATCATTTGATGGTACTTGTGTAAATCGCGAAAGAAGGTCATCTGTTTTAGAGTTTTCCGGTTGTGGTTTCTCCACGGCATCTTGTGGCTGATCTGTCGGGGCATCGCCCCGGGACGTGTTTGCATCGGCAATTGCAGCATTTTTGTTCGCATCTGTTTCATGTAGGTCGCCTTGCCCCCAATTATAAGAAGGTGGCGCTGCTGCCCTGTTTTCAGCGGGCGTTTCTCCCGGATTTACAGAGGGCGTGTTGCCCGTATCCCAAACGAACTGATCCGATCCTCGCCCGTTTTTTAATGCCGGGTCAGGGCCAATTCGCGCAACATTGATCCCCTTGGCCGCCAGCCTTTCAATGGCTGCGGCTTTTTTTCCTTCAAATTCCCGTTCTATTACATCGGAACGATCATATTTATTCATCGAAGACTGCGTTGCGGGTGACAAAACCCGCCGGGTTTCTTGCAGCTTGCTCTCAGAAACAAATGCCGTAGGCGCCTTGTCCTGCGGGCCGCGTTCCGGTCTTTCGCGCTCTTCCATGACATTCACCTGATGTCAGCAACAGTTGCAGATACCGAGGCACTAGTAAGGTCCGCTATGATGTCAGAAAAGTCTGATTGAAGTGATAACAGCGACCATGCTTTTCATGCTATGACAAAAGTACAATTACGTGCAGAAAAAATTGCACCAGGGAGGAAAAAATGATCCAAAAAGATGAATTCGCCGGAAATTATGTAGTCCGTGAGGATAGCGGCACTACTATTACACTTACAATGAACCAACCCAAAAACAGGAATGCCCTATCCTCAAAGATGATGTCGGCTTTGCTAACAGAACTTGATGCCATTGCTACGGATAAAAAAGTTCACACTGTGATTCTTGCGGCAAATGGCCCGGTATTTTGTGCCGGCCATGATTTAAAGGAGTTAAAAGGTATCTCCAACTGCGATGGTCATGCCGCTTTATTTACCCAATGCAGTGACCTGATGATGCGTATTGTTACCCTGCCCCAACCGGTCATCGCACGTGTACGCGGCATGGCAACCGCTGCCGGTTGCCAGCTTGTTGCCAGTTGCGACCTGGCCGTTGCCAGTGAAACGGCGCGCTTTGCTACGCCAGGTGTCAACATTGGCCTGTTTTGTTCGACTCCGATGGTTGCGTTATCGCGCAATATCAGCCGGAAACATGCCATGCGCATGCTGTTAACCGGCGATCCGGTTTCCGCACATCAGGCGTGGCAAATGGGGCTGGTTTCCGACGTGGTTGCCGACGATATGCTGGAAAGTACAACCTTCGAACTGGCCGAAAAAATTGCCCGGAAATCAGCATCGACCATTAAAATTGGCAAGGAAGCCTTTTACCGCCAGATAGAAATGCCCCTGGACGCTGCATATGATTATGCTTCGTCGGTCATGACCACCAACATGCAAACAGCCGACGCAAATGAAGGCATTGGAGCCTTCGTTGAAAAACGCCACCCCACATGGCACCACAAATAAAACGGCGAGAAGCAACCACAAACGGGATATAGGGTGTTTTACCCATGAGAAACGCCTTATATTCCGTGATAGTTGACGAAACCGCTAATGACATCAAACGCCATGCATCGCGTATCGCCACGGGGCCCATTTCAGTGGTTCGCAAATTTCGCGGTATAACCACATGTTATTTGGCTTGTTCCGCACCAAACAAGTCGATCAACCCGTCGGCCAGCGCCCCGCGCCACACCAGATAATCATGACCACCGGCAAATTCGCGGTAATGTACATCATAATTTTTGGCTTCCAGCACATCTCGCAAATGGCGGTTGGTATCAATGATGCCCCCTACCCCGCTATGACCGGTTTCAAACAAACCGGCACTTAGAAAAAAGCGCACCGGCACAACAGGCTGGTTAACAATATGGCGCGCGACAAATTCGTCAGCACTGGCCGCACTGTTGCGTGGATGCCACCAAAACGACCCCGACATGGACAAGGCATTCCCAAATGCATCCGGGTGTCGCAAGGCAATTGTCGCGGCTGCCAACCCACCATAGCTTGACCCCGCCAGCACGGTGCGCGCCGCCACTGCCTTTATCCCGGTTTCGGAAATGACCCACGGCAAAAATTCGGTTGCCATGGCATCGGCAAAATCAGGATTGGCAGGCAATTCACGGGCACGGGCGTCGGCATCGGGATTACTGATAAAAACAGCCATTACCGGTGGAATTTTACCCTCTGCCATCAGGTTATCCAAAATATCCGGTGTCGGAATTTTTGTCAGATATGCCCGGGCATCGAACACAAACAACAACACATTTTTCGGGTTCTGCGGATTAAAGCCAGCTGGTGTGTAAATATAAACATCGCGCTGATTACCCAGTATCGCACTGTCGCGCCGGTAATGAACCAATTGCCCCGGTGTTACAGGCCCATCGGGGGCCGCCATACCCGGTTGCAGGGGTGCATCGGATAGTACCATGGTAGACTGCCGGTTAAAAAGGTCAGGACCATCGGCAGGCTGGGGAAAACGGTTTAACGGGTCCTGTTGGGCTGTTGCCAAAATGGCGACACGCTGGTCCCGGGCCGAACCGGGAACATCCGGCACGTCAGGGGCCAACTGATACGACATCCGGGTCGAGGTGGGCACAACAAAACTTTTAAACCAGATATCGGATTGCTCCAGGCGATCAAGATATTCATGATTGCCCGAGGGCGCACCAAACAAACGCACATTATGCTGCGCCCCACGATAAACAAATGTCACCAAAACAAACCCGGGCGGTGTTAACCCTGCTTCAATAAGAGGCGTACCTGTTTGTGCCACATGCCGCCAGAAACCATCGGTATTTCCCCCGTTTGCGACAACACGCGCCGCCTGGCTGATCAACTGACTTTGATAACCGGCTGCCGGGGCAATTTGCTGGTTAACCGGCACATGCATCGAAATCTGCAGATCAAACCCCTTCGCGTTATCGGCACTATCATCTGCGATCTCCGGCCTGTTTTCAGTTATCGTATAGGGTGTAAAATCTGCTTCTGCGCGGGTCAGCTGCAATGACACTTCACCCTCAGGGGCGACAAACTGAAACTCACCCTTGCCGGTGGACTGCCCAAGCAACCGGCGCAATGTCATGCCATTGTCGTCCAGCAGCTCCAGATCAATTGCAATATTGCCCGTATCAATCGTGCCCCGCACATAATCACCGGGCCGGGTTGCAAATGCCATAATGTGAACAGCACCAGACGCAGGCAACACCGCCTGAAGCGCCCCATCCTTGATAATGGAGTGCGCGGTGATGGTCATGCCGGTTTCCTGTGTCTTTTGACGTGGCTGGGATGGCGAGGATGCCAGCGCAACTGACCCCCCCGAAAACAACACCCACAGCGCAATCAGATATAAACGTATCATTTAATATGAGGCCCCGGTTACCAGCTATATTTTAAAGTCGCGGTTACAGTTCGACCTGGCCCATAAAAACACGATGTCGAACCGGCACAGCTGGCAACATAGGTTTCATCGGCCAGATTAATGGCGTTAAACTGTACTTTCGCCCCTTCAAATGTGCTTGATAAAACCCCAAGGTCATAACTGATCATGGCATCAAACAAGGTCACGTCTGATACCTTGATCGTATTGGTACGATCGGTACTTTCGCCGATATATCGCACCCCGGCTCCCAGCGCCAAACCGTCAAACATTCCCGATGCCAGTTCCTGTTTTAACCACAGCGATGCCTGGTTCTCTGGGGTGCGGTCCCGTTTCAGGCCTACGCTGTCCGGGTTGGCATCCTTGGAAATTTCAGCGTTAATGTGGCTGTAACTGGCAACAACATTCAAATGGTCAAGCACTTCGGCATGGGCTTCAAGCTCATAGCCACGGCTTTGAATTTCGCCGGTCTGATAACTCAGATTGGAAACCGGATCGCGGGACACCACATTTTGCTGGGTGATCTGATAAACCGATGCAATCAACTGATAACGGCCGCTATCGGGGCCAAACTTGATACCGGCTTCATATTGTTGCGCCGTTACCGGGTCATACGGCTCGCCGCTGCCATTGCTGCCTAGTTGTGGCTCGAACGAGGTGCTGTAACTCACATAAGGTGCCAAGCCGTTTTCAAAATTATAGATCGCCCCTAACCGGCCTGAAAAAGCACTATCGGAATAATCAGTTGAGGTTCCGGCAGCCCTGTCCTCGAACGTGTTCCTGGCCCAGTCATGTCGCCCGCCGGCACTTAGCGTTAACTGACCAATTTCAAGCTGTTCTTGCACATAAAGGCCTATCTGGGTTGCCTTGGTGCGTTCGTCATAGGAATAGCCATCGTAAACAACCGTGCCAATCGGCCCGTAATCGGGTGAAACCCAGTTGATGGGATAGGACGTGTTGCTGCGTTTATATTTGTTGTCATAAACGGAATGCTTTGCATCCAGCCCAACCAGCACCGTATGACCAAAGGCACCGGTCGCAAAATCAAACTGGGCCTGATTATCGATGGCAAACTGGTCCAGATCATCGCTATAGGATGTTGCCCGACGGTCAATGGTTTGATCATCAATCGTACTCCAGCCAACCATCGACTTAACGTCGCTTTCGACCATGGTGTATCGGGCGTTCTGGCGCAGGGTCACACCATTGCTTACGGCATGTTCCAGTTCATAACCTGCCGATGCCTGGGTCCGTGATGATTCTTCAAAATTCGGGTTCCCGATATAAAAATCCTGCGGAATATAGCCCGAACTGGTGGGAGTTACCAAACCTTGCGACATCAAAAAATTACGTGTTCCGGCATCAGGGTCATTTTGATACATCAGGGAAACAGTCAGGCTGGTTTTTTCATTGGGTGACCAGTTGATGGATGGCATCACTGCGATGCGTTTTTTATCAACATCACCTGCCTGTTCGTTCTCGGTCATTCCCTTTGCAACCATGCGCCAGGAAATGCCTTTTTCCACCGATAGCACACCGGAAAAATCGCCTGCTGTTGAAAACAGGTTATCCGTACCGGCGGTAAATTCAACGGAATGTGCCGTATCGCCCGTGGGCTTTTTTGACACCATATTAACAATGCCGCCCGGGTTGGCCTGACCATATAAAACAGAGGACGGACCGCGCAAAACCTCCACACGTTCCAGAAAATATGGTTCCACCTGACCAAGCGACCCCAGACCGTAGGTCAAGCCATCAAGATAGCGAGGCACATAGGAAAAGCCACGCACATACATTTCATCATGCATGTTGGAACCCCCACGATATTCGGTAAAGACACCGGCAGAATATCTCAGGGCTTCGGCAACTGATCCGGCCTGCTGGTCTTCGATTTGCGCGCCTGGCACCACAGAAACCGATTGCGGCGTTTTCATCAGCGGCGTGTCGGTTTTTGTACCAGCCCGGCTGCGTTTGGCAACATACCCCTGAACCGGGCCATCGCCGTGCTCGCCGGCTTCCTCAACCCGGATCGGGTCCAGCGTGATCGCACCGTCTTCACTACTTTCGACATTCGCGCCGGTTTTCGTCACATTTTCCGACTGTGCCATGGCGCTCGACATCGCAACCAGGCTTACACCTGCATATAAACCAACAACCAGCATGGCTGTGCTGCCCGATCGTGCCAAACGGCGATTTGCCCGTAAAACCTGTTGTGCCATAGTGCCCATCATTGCGATGTCCTTGATATTCCAGATCGATAAATTTGGATAAACCGGTCCCGTTCTGCCGTTTCAGGCAGTGATAAAGCGGTACACCCCGCTGGCCGGTCAGATTTTAATGCGAAAAAGGCAGGGATGGTGAAACCGCCCCCGAGGCCAAAATGACCGCTATGTGCTGGAATGTTCCAGACCCAGCCGGGAGACCCCCGACAATATGCCCTTACGCCGCATCATATTAATGCGTGGCGACACACCTTATGGCCCGAACACACAATAGGACGTCCGCGTTCTATTTGAACTTTGCTGATGCTCATGTTCTGGCATGTATCCCCCGTTTTCAGACACCCCAGGATGTCCCGTCACCCGCATCATTCGGCATTCAATTTTGCAAATGATTATTAATATCTTAATGATGAGATAACAAAGATAAGAATGATTTTCATCCTCAAATACCTTTGCGCAGGCGTCATAACCATTTGCAAAAGCATCAATCGCCTGAAAATCTGTTTCGTAAATGATGCGCAAATCTTTGCCAGATCCATAGATATACGGCACAGTGGCGGTACATCCCCTTTCCATGGCAAGGATCACAACCATGACATTCGAAATCTGGGCAACCTATGTATTGGCCTGCAGCATTGTTTTGGCCATTCCGGGGCCGACCATTATGCTGGTGGTTAGTTATGCCTTGGGAAAAGGTCGCCAAACCGCATGGGCGACCGTACCTGGCGTTGCCCTGGGGGATTTCACGGCGATGACGGTTTCACTAATGGGGGCTGGTGCATTGCTTTCGGCGTCGGCCACAGCATTTAGCGCGTTAAAGCTGATTGGTGCGGTTTACCTGGTTTATCTGGGTGTAAAAATGTGGCGCGAAAAACCCCACCAACTTGAAGATTCCCACGAAACCCGGCGCAACCGCCCATCACGCATGTTTTTACACGCCTATATCGTGACGGCCCTGAACCCGAAAGGCATTATCTTTTTTATCGCCTTTGTGCCGCAGTTCATTACCCCACATCAGCCGGTAATGGCGCAATTTACAATATTAATTGCAACCTTTGTCAGCCTGGCGGTCGTAAATGTTCTCATCTGGGCGATGGCCGCTGGCACTATGCGCGCAAAATTTCGCAGCCCGCGCGCCATGCAAATCATGGGGCGGGCAAGCGGATCGGTGCTCATCGCTGCGGGGTTATTAACAGCGCTGGCACGCCGGGCAAATGCCGCCACCTGATAACGTGGCGGCATCCGTTTTACCCCGTCACAATCAGGCAACATACCTGTAAGGATATTGTTATCGGCTGGCGACACGGGCACGCCCCGTGCGAATATTTCCCGATTGCGGGTTAAACTTACCCCACAATTGTTTGACCAATGGAAATGCCGTAATCAGCAAGCCAACAATCAGCACAGTCCAGGCGGGCCGCAACGGATACATCCAGTGAAAATTGGCCTCCAACACCACCAGCGGCGGAACGCCGGTCGCAATGGCAAACCAGGCATATTCAATTGCCGCTGTGCCAAGGGCTGCAGCAACCGCCAGCCCCAGCAATGTTGCAGGCGATTTCATTTTCCAGTTCATATTGCTGGCAAAGCGCGACAACATCAGCCACAGATAAAAACCGGCCATTAAGGTTGCTTCGGTAACGTCGAGTTTCGATTGCATGAAAAAATGCAAAATACCCAGGGCCGCAATAACATAGCTGGCTTTGTGCAGGCGTCCCCAGTTGCGCCCCAGGCGGCGCATCATGCCATTGGTCGAGGTGATGCCCAAAACGACCAGTCCCATCACAGCCACAAACCCGATAGTCAGATAGATACGCACGAGGATTTCGGTCGCAATGCGCGAAATATCAAATGACTGGTCAACAAAATATAACAACAAATGACACAGCGCATAGCCCATTGCCGCCAGCCCGACCATCCGCCGAACCAAAACAACGCGGGTAAATTTGGTCACGCGTCGCAACGGCGTAATAGCCAGCGAAATCAGCAACATGCGAATCGCCCAATCGCCGCTGCCATGAATGGCATCCTTGATTGGCAAGGAAACCCCTTCATGAAATAAAACCGGCCATAGCACGACGCATCCGGGTACAAGGATGGCGATAAACACCATCAATTTGAACATTGAAAAACGTCCGGAATGATCAAGCCACGGAAACATGGGCGCTTCCCTATTCTAGGTGTTCGTTCGTTCGGGTTACTGCCCCCCAACAAACCTAAGTAAATCGTCATGCCAATAGAACGCAAAAAGGTTGTCGGGGTCACTTAAACTCGTGATCAACTCTGCGCGAGGCAAAACCGGAAAAAAAGTGATGGGCCAGTTTATCGCCATTGTGCCGACGCAATGTCCCGATATTTTTTAAAAGATTTACCATTTTCAGTTGATGGAAAGATTGGACGATGAGCACCTTTAACAACCCCGACAATATTGCCTTGCGGGAATTGTTTAACACCACCCAAACCATAGCCCTGGTTGGTGCAAGCCCAAAACCCGAACGGCCGTCAAACCGTGTTATGGCATTTTTGCTCTCGCACGGGTTTCATGTAATACCGGTTAATCCCGGCCAGGCTGGCAATAAAATTCACGGGCAACTGGTTTATGCCAAACTGGCAGATATCCCTGAATCGGTTGATATGGTCGATATTTTTCGAAATTCAGAAGATGCTGGCGGCGTGGTCGATGAAGCCATCGCAATCAACGCAAAATCGGTATGGATGCAGTTAAATGTGATTGATGAAGATGCCGCGCTGCGCGCCCGCGATGCCGGTTTGATCGCAGTTATGGACCGTTGCCCGGCCATCGAAATCCCCCAGCTGTTCGTGGCAGACTGGCACAAATAGGCATTTGCGATATCACGAACATGCAACATCCGCCAAGCCGGCAGCCATACCCAATCCTGCCCGGCAGTTTTTCAGGCTGCAAATCGCAAAAAAATCGCCCGCGTTTGAAATGCGGGCGATTTTAAATTTATTAATCCGGGACGACACCAAACCGCTATCGCAGTTACAATAATCTTCACATTAAATTTTATTTCTGGGCAGTAAGCGTACCGGCGATTTTTTTACTTCCGCCCTGGCACAGGCGGATCAAATCGGGCAACAACCCTTTATTACCCATAAAGACCGGTTTGACAGCGCTCGTGATATCATAAGTGGTAGTGTTTTCTTCGAGCAGCGTATCAAAAATACCCGGTGCTTCGGTAATCAGCGACATAACGCCGCTTCGGTTGATGCGCAGCGAGGCAAAACCATCGCCATAGGCAACACGGGCGCATTCCAGTCCTAATGCACTATCAAATTCCGAAACCAGCCTGTAGCGCGGATTTGGCATTAAATTACCGCGCGTTAATACCTGGGTTGGCTTGAGCCCCGGAACCGGTACATATTTTGCCAGCCGGGCCTGCGACTGAACGATATATCCATCGGGGAAATAAACGGCGACATCCTCGGATAACAAGACACGGTCCCCCAAAATAGGACCTGACTGCAACAATGCCTTAATCCGTTTGCCGGGAATTTCGCCGGAAAAGCCATTAAAACGCAGAACTTTCGAATCCCCACGTTCCTTGGCAAACAATTTTTCAAACGGTACCACAGGTGTTGGTTCGCCCGCCTGCGCTGATCCACCCGGAAAACTGGCCATTCCGAATACGATCACTGCCGCAACAGCACACAAAACACCCTTTTGCCAAAACGACTTTGTGTTCATTTTCCCCCCGGAGTCTCAATACGCTCAACCTGCACGGTTCAACGACTGTATGGGTTTATGCGTTCATTTCAAGCAGACTTTCTTCACCTGCCGCCCCGTTATTTTGACTATCCAAAAAAAACAACGGGATGGCATGATGCCATCCCGTTGCCGAAGATTTGGTAAAGGACCGATAATTTATCTTAGTTATCGATCGAAATGGTAACACGACGGTTACGCGGCTCACGAACACCATCCGGAGTCGGGATCAAGAGATCGCCTTCACCAACAGCATCTTTCTTCACGCCATCAGCCTTGATACCGCGCGAGGTAAGAGCGCTTGCGGCAGCATCAGCACGACGCTCGGAGAGCTTCATGTTGTAGGAATTCGGGCCCGAAGAGTCAGTGTGACCAACAATCGAAACCGTACCCGGGCTGCTTGCCCACTGGTCAGCAGCGGCGTCAAGAACGCGTTTGGCAACCGGGGTAATGGCGGATTTGTCGAAGTCAAAGAAAATGGTAAAGAGACGCGGTGCAGCGGCAACCGGCTGGGTTTCTGCCGGAGCGGCAGCAACTTTCGGTGCTTTCAGCGTGTTGATTGCGTCTTCATATTCTTTCCAGCACTGGGTAATCAGGTCGGTCTGCCAACCTTCTTCGCTTTCTTCGATCCAGCAATCGTAACGAGCCTGCGCGGTTGCAGCAACATCAGGCATTGCTTCACGTGCGCCACCGTCAAGCAGGCCGATCAGTTCTTCACGAACGGAGCGCTTCTGTGCGATTTCCTGGTCGTCAAAACGCCAGTTTGCCGGATCTTCCGGAAGGATGGTTTCATTTTGCGCGACTTTTGCTGCCTTACGGGCAAAGAAGTCAGCGTCAAAGAAGTCATACCATTCATCGGCTTCGCGTTCTGCGTAAGCGATGTATTCGGCTTTCAGGTCTTTACCGAAAGCGGTGGTCGGTTCGGCACCATGCATAGCGGTGTCGAGCGAGCTGTCATACGTCAGCGGGTTGCCACCATAAGCAACAGCAGTGCCAGAGTTGTCGATGCTGCTACATGCTGCCAGCATACTTACGCTGCCAAGTGCGAAAAGGAAAGACGAACGAAACTGCATGTTATTTGCCCCAGTAGTTCAGGTTGTTATCAAACTCTAATAATAGTACCAAACGTGGTATTATTATGACCGGAAACGCGCAAAAAAGCGAAAGGTTCCAAGATATTATTTTTATTGCGATACCTCGTGATCTTTTCAAGCCTCTCAAACCGTGTAATCCTGTGATAATCATACTCCGTATATGAAAAAGAAGATCACTTTATTTTTGGTGACCAAGCATACGAGGTTCACATGGACGGCACAGACGCAAACACGATAGTCGAAATGATTCGCGCTTTTGCGCTTGGCATGGGCATACAAATCCTGAGCGCCATTATTATTCTGATTGTTGGCTGGTGGGTTGCTGGAAAAGCAGCCGCACTGGTTCGACGCGCTTTGAAAAATGCCAAATTTGTCGATAGCACCCTGAAACCACTTGCAGCAAGCATCGTGCAATACACGATCCTTGTGTTTGTGATCATCGCGGTATTGTCAAAATTCGGTGTTGAAACAACCAGCATCATCGCTGTTCTTGGTGCTGCTGGCCTGGCCATTGGCCTTGCATTGCAAGGAACCCTGTCCAACATCGCATCCGGCGTCATGATTTTGATGTTGCGCCCGTTGCGGGTTGACGAATTTGTTTCTGCCGGTTCCGTATCTGGCACGGTGGTTGAAATCACCCTGTTCACCACACTGATGAAAACGGCCGATGGCGTATTTATTTCAGTTCCGAATTCACAAATCTGGAACAGCGCCATCACCAACTATTCACGTAACCCCACCCGCCGCCTCGATATCAAAGTCGGCATCGCCTATGATGACGACGTTGATGCCGCGCTGGAATTCATGAAAAACCTGGTTGCCAGCGACACGCGCGTTCTCGCCGAGCCTGCCCCGATGTCATTTGTAGCCAACCTGGGTGAAAGCTCGGTTGATATTACCGCACGTGGCTGGGCCAATACCCCCGACTTCTGGGCTGCCTTCTGGGATCTGAGCCGTCGTTCGAAAACCGAACTGGAAGCTGCCGGCTTTACCATTCCGTTCCCGCAACGGGACCTGCATTTAAAGGCTGATAGCGCGGATGCCCTGTCTGCGGCAATGCAGGCCAAGGCAGAGGCCCCCAAACCCGCCCCTCGCGCCCGGGCGACCGCCTCGAAAGCCAAGGCGAAAACGGCAAAACCTGCGACCAGCAAAACCGCAGAAGAAGGCATTGGCGCCGATGCGGACTCGGAAAAAACCACCGATGAAACCAAAGCCTGATCATTTATAATCAGCCCCGTCAAACCACATATGACAGGCTGCAACGAATGATACATATAATCACTTGCGTAAAAAGGATGGCCCAACCGCCATCCGTTTTTTTATTGCGGTCCGCTTGCGCCCCCGAAATCTCCGGACATGTTTTAAATAATACCAAATGCCGGTGCGCGATTTTGCTCAAATCTTGCTTATCTTGCCCATGGCATTCGAAAAGCACAAAGCCATAGCGCCCCTTATCGGCATGCTGCATTTACCGGCTTTTCGACAAAACTTCTGAAGTGCCTAAACTGTAAATACTAAAAAATACCGGAGTCCCGAAATCATCCTGAACCTAGGCTATCCCGCAAGCGTTTTGGCACAAGTAGTAGCCAGCTGTTACCCGCCTTGCGTACGGATCACCTATAATAAGGTTGAACATCACATGATGGGAGGAACATCAAAATGGCTGCAAAGAAAATATTGATGCTGGTTGGCGATTACGCCGAAGATTATGAAACCATGGTTCCGTTTCAAACGCTTTTGGCCGTGGGTCACAAAGTTGATGCCGTTTGCCCCGACAAGGTAGCAGGCGACAGTGTTCGCACCGCTATCCACGATTTCGAAGGTGACCAAACCTATAGCGAAAAACGCGGGCATAATTTTACCCTTAACGCCGACTTTGAAGGTGCAAGTGCCGCAGATTACGACGCACTGGTTATTCCGGGAGGACGCGCGCCCGAATATTTGCGCCTGAATCCCAAGGTTATTGCGCTGGTCAAGGATTTTCATAGCGCGAACAAACCCATCGCGGCTGTTTGCCATGGCGCACAAATTCTTGCCGCTGCCGATATTATCCGCGATCGCAAAATTTCGGCTTATCCTGCCTGCGCCCCCGAGGTTCAGCTCGCGGGTGGTACCTATATGGACATTGCCATTGATGGTGCACATACCGATGGCAACCTGGTAACGGCCCCGGCATGGCCTGCCCATCCGCAATGGATGGCACAATTCCTTGCCGTTCTGGGAACAAAAATCGACCTGTAACCTGCCCTGTATCAGGCAACTTTATGCCAAAACAGGGATCTGAAAATACGGATGGCCCGTCAATGTATGCATTGTTAACATTGGCGGGCCATTATCGCACACGCCTTCTCCTGGAAATACCGAAATCGACCTTGGCACACCGGATTGCTAAACGGGTAATGCCCATATGAGCCGTTCGGCAAGGACAGGCATCAGTACGCGCACCAAACAATAAAGACTTCGATCAGGCCTACCCCGTAAAGTTATCTCAAATGCCCTTTAATGCAGTGCCAACACGCTTCTTTTCCCGGCGCTGTGCCAGTTGCACATACATCTTGCCATTTGACCTGCCATCCCTCACGATTTGCCAACGAGCATTGCCGATAACATGCTGGCAATAACAGTCCCCTTGCCACGTCCGTCTCCATGTTGGTTGCAAGGTAGGAAAGGAAGTTCCATGTGCAAAATATATTCGGGTACTGACCCTGCCCTTTATGAAACAGCAACACGATCTGTTCGGATTAACGGCGTGGTGACAAGTTTGCGCCTTGAATTGCGTTTTTGGCAGATTATCGATGAAATCGCCCAGAAAGACGGTTACAGCACACCGCAATTTCTGGGGTTACTACATGATGAAGTCGTTGCCGAACGAGGGGACATTCCAAATTTTGCCTCGCTACTTCGCGTCGTTTGCACCGTTTATTTGCAAAATCAGCCCCCCTACCCTGCATCAACGGCCATCAAAACCGGCACAACAGCCCGAACGCCAGGCCACCACGTATCCGCAATACAGGCGTCGTTAAGCTAATTTACCAACATAACACCTGGCGGATTCGCATTTTATCAAAGGGCTCACCCTTATCTGGCAACGACGGACAGATAGTCTCACAAATATTTCCGGGGTATTCACACACAAAGTTGCCCGGGCCCATCACGCAGGGTTACCAGGTTATATCTTTAAAGGGTGGTTTTCGGCCTGGTTAGACGGGTATGTAAGCGTATTTTGTCGTTTAACTTAACCACGAAGCAATATCGCGGCTGTTAAAGCCCGGCGCGGTATTTCGGGCATTCCGAAAAGCATCACGCCCACGCACACCATCCACCGACCGGCTGGCCTGCATGCCAACGGCAACACCAAAATCCATTTTGGCTGGTGCCAGCCACGATTTACCGGTTTTTTCGGCACTATCGCGCTTTGCTTCACGGGTTTTCGCGTCGTAGATCCAACGCAATTCCTGCTTCAAAGTTTGATATTCAGCCGTATCAGGGGCTGCATTAACCTCGGATACAATCTGGATTTTTACCATTTGCGGAAAACAATCCAGACGCTCAAGCAGCATAAACTTCACGCTGGGCCGCACCGCATCCGAGCGCATAAGCTTAATAACCAGACGCTTGTAAATCTCGATCCGCAAGTTGCCGCTGGTGGCAAGTTCGATAAATTCGTCAACAAAATCGCGGGCTTCACGCTTCCCATCTAGCAAGGCGCGCAAATTTTCTGTCATGGCACGGCGATAAAATTCGCGAATTTCAACAACATGGTTTGATGCGCGATTGCGCACCACATGCATCGATTCGGGGCTAAAGGCATTTTTGGTCAGAAGTTTAATACAATCATGCACCAGTTCGTGCTTGGTTGCGTCGCCAACAACTTCAAAAATACCGGAAATCAGTTCCTTGCATTTGGCATGTGGCCCCATACGAGTCGCCGCAGCAAGGGCCATCGGGCTTTCGGGGTCTTTGGTGGCAATAACAGCCAATGCCAACGGGTCGTCATATTGCAAAAGCGCCAGATCATTGCTGAGAAGATGTTCCGGCATCAAAAGACGTTTTTTATCACCCGCCCCCGTAACCGTAAGCGGTTCACGCGTACGATAACTGTCCTTGATCGACAGGGCATATTTTAAACCATCATAAGAAATCCCGAGATCGAGCGACATTTTCGCCTAATCTCCCTTGCGCACAAAGCGGCGCCGCAAGGATGGCGATTTCGAACCGGCAGCATCCCCGCCCGCCGGGCCAGCCGCCCCATCGCCAGTTTTTCCTGCATTGGCGGCCACAGTTGCCGACACCCCTGATGATTCGGGCGCTGGCACCGGACGCAATTCGGTAAAGAAATCAATATACCAGTCCATATCGCCGCGCGGCATGCTATAGCGGCCCCCAGTTGCCGGGGTTTCAATGGCTTCTTCATCAATACCGGAACTGATTTGCAAGACCACGGCGGATTGTGCCGACATACCGGCACGCCAGGCCATTGCCGTAATCGCCCGCGCACTGCCTGAATCAAGAATTTTGGCAATCACCGATCCGGGCAATTGTGCATAACGGGCAAGTTCCCGCACAACGGCTTCATCATCGTTACGGGACAATGCATCAAGCACATATTGCTCGACACTTGGCGCACGAACTGCCGCACTTTCCGCGGCATTTACAGCATCCAGGCTTAATTCGGCATTGGCAATATCTTCGCCAATTGGCGGGCGCGTATCGCGGGCAACGCGGCTGTCAAACCGGACTTTTTCAATCCGCTGTCGCACGGCCTGGCGCAGGGCACGGGCGACTTCCGCGCGCAAACGCCCTTCTTCCACCAATGTGTCAAACAGGGATGCGGCAATAAAATGCGCCATCCGCCGTTGCGCCTGGCGCGACAACCGGTCACGGCCAACCAGAATACGTTCTTCCGGACTTTCGTGTTTATCGACAGGGGCGCGTTCGAGATGCGGTGCCATATCAACCACGTTGCGCGGCACATCGTCCGTTGCGCGCAACCGGGAAAACAGGCCTGCCTTTGCATCGGTTCGGTCCTGCATCCGCCGGGCTTCGGCCATGTTGGCCCGCAAACGATCGCGGGCCCGGGCGGTGGTGGTAAATTCCCCCCGTCCGCGCATCAGGTCGAGAAAATCCGAATCGTTTAAAAGTTCAACATATTCAATAATATGGACCTGGCCAATTGCCGCCAGGTCAAGCCGCATACGGGCGGCTGCCTGTCGCGTCAAATAGGGGGTATGGCCCAGTTCCTGTTCAATCAGGGCGATCACCTGCGGGCGATAACAATCGGCCAGCCGCACAATGGCATCCATAAATTCGTCAACCATTTCCAGGCGCTGCGACGGGCTTAGGTCCGACAGGTGGCGCCGCAAACGGCGCGCAACATCCATCCGGGCTTCGCTATCGTCTTCGCCGTGGCGCGTCGGCAGGTAAACCGCGTCCTCGTCATCATCAAGTTCGTCTTCATCTGCGCCAATCCGGGCGGCAAAATTTAAAAACGATTCATCGGATGATGACGTCAGATCGCTGCTATCGGCCTTGCGCCGCGGAATATAACCCGCACGCGAATTATTTTCGCTACTGCTTGCAGATGTCGAGAATTCACCAGGGGCAACAGTGCGAACAATGTCGGCCAGTTCGCGCAATTTATCGCCAGAACGGTCCTTGTTATCCGCGTCCTTTGATTTTTGCCGATTGAACATCCAGGCCAGCATGTTCCGTTTATTTCCCCGTTTTATTCCGGGTTTCAGCAACAATCAGCCGATTCCCGGGTCTGTTCTGGCGTCTGGCGCACGCCGTTCTATCAAGCAGCACCATCCGAAACAACATCTCAACCCAAAACTTCTTTGTAAACCAACCACCTGTCGTCAATATGTCCCCGCGCAGGGTTGGCTCTCACGGGTTTCACTATCGACAGAAATGTTCAAAAAAACCTTAACGCCCCACCACGCAAAACCCAGAAACCTCATATGGTTAGCCAAATCACATCCTTAACGCGACCCGCAGCCAGCCAAAACGCACAAATCACCATTATCATCCGCGGAAATTACCTCTGCGTATGGTTTGGCCACGCTTTTCCTGGACCACACAGCAACACACAACCGGCAAAAACAAAGGGCCGCCCGAAGGCAGCCCCTTGAAAAACACCGGAATTGGCGCAGTTATGCCAAATCCGGACTATTTTTAAAATCAGCTACGGCCAGAAAGCCATGCGATTCGCAAAATATTGGTAGCCCCGGGCGTTCCAAACGGAACCCCCGCCGTAATCACCAGAGAATCACCGTTTTCGGCAAATTCTTCTCGTTTGGCAACGTCACAGGCAATCCCCACCATTTCACCAAAATTGGTGGCATCGCGGGTGAAAACCGGGTGGATCCCCCAGCACAGCGCCAAACGGCGCGCCGTTTGAATTTTCGGGGTCAGGCCCAAAATTGGCACTTCAGGCCGTTCGCGGGCTGCCCGATAGGCAGTTGAGCCCGACGTGGTATAGGTCACAACGGCCTTGGCACCAATGGTCCCGGCAACCTGGCGGGCTGCGGCACTAATGGCGTCCGGGGCGTTATGTTCCGGGTCCGGGCGGGAGGCTTCACGCAGACGGAAATAAAGCTCGTCACGCTCTACCCGCACCATAATTCGGTTCATGATGCCCACTGTTTCCAGCGGATATTTGCCAACCGCACTTTCGGCTGACAGCATAACCGCATCGGCACCGTCATAAATGGCTGTCGCCACGTCGGATGCTTCGGCCCGGGTTGGTGCCGGATTTGTCACCATCGAGTCGAGCATCTGGGTTGCCACAATCACCGGCTTGCCGGCTTCGCGACAGGCCTTGATGATGCGTTTTTGCAAAATCGGCACATCTTCAGGCGGACATTCCACGCCCAAATCACCACGGGCCACCATGATGATGTCAGAAAGAGCGACAATTTCATCAAGATGTTCAATAGCCTGGGGTTTTTCCAGCTTCGAGACGATGGCAGCACGACCATTGATGATCTTACGCGCTTCGGCCACGTCTTCGGGACGCTGAACAAAGGAGAGGGCCACAAAATCAACGCCCATCTCCAGACCATAAACCAGATCGATGCGATCCTTTTCGGTCAGAGGGGACATGGGCAGCATGACGTCAGGCAGGTTAACGCCCTTGCGATTCGACAGCGGACCACCGACTTCAACAGTGCAATCTGCCGAATTGGCATCGCATTTATCAACCCGCATCCGCAATTTGCCATCGTCAAGCAACAGGTTGGCACCCGGCTGAAGAGCAGCAAAAACTTCGGGATGAGGAAGCGACACACGGGTTTGATCACCCGGCGTTTTATCCATGTCGAACCGGAATGATGCACCTGCCTCGATTTCGATTTTTTCGTCGGCGAAGGTTCCCACCCGAATTTTCGGGCCTTGCAAATCCATCAGCACGCCAATCGGGCGACCAAGTTTGGCCTCTACTTCCCGAATTGTTTCAAACCGTGCCTGATGTTCGGCGTGCTCGCCATGAGAGAAATTCAAACGAAAGACATCGACGCCTGCCTGGACGATCTTTTCCAGAACATCCGGGCTAGAACTTGCTGGCCCCAGGGTTGCGATGATTTTCGCCTTACGTTGACGGCGCATCCGCTTTTACCTCGTTGTTTTTCGGTTTCCATTGAATTCTGGCGCGACAACCAGAATGACACAGGGCGCGCCAGAATATCCTGATTCTTGGTGTCTGGGGGTCTTCCCTTAATAGTGAATCACACCCGCTTTGAACAGTTACTTTTCTGCTCAGCCAAGGCCGAATGACATTTTTTTCGCTGGACACCCCCCTGTCGACACCTCTTTAAAAGACAAATCAGCCATAAAATGCCCCTATGAACGTTTCGGGGCCCAATCGGGGATTTTTTAAAATGAGCAAATGGGACCATCGTTTTCTGGCACTGGCCGCCCATATCGCAGACTGGTCAAAAGACCGCAGCACCCAAGTTGGTGCTGTTGTAATCGGTCCGAAAAAGGAAATTCGTGCTGTCGGGTATAACGGCTTCCCGCGCGGGGTCGATGATACAATAGAAAGCCGCCATCAACGGCCAACCAAATACGCCTATACCGAACACGCCGAGCGCAATGCCATTTATAACGCCAGCTATACCGGCACCTCGCTTGATGGCTGCGCGCTATATGTAACACATTTTCCATGCAGCGATTGCGCCCGCGCCATTATTCAGGCGGGCATTGCCGAGGTTTATGTTGACCAGCAAAAACTGACGCCGGATTTTCTTGAACGCTGGGAAAACGACATGAACATATCAACTGAAATGTTTGGCGAATCCGGTGTGCGCGTCCGCCTTATTGACAATGACGGTGCCACAACCGTTTTGACCACCGAGACCGACGACACCCCGGATGGAGAAAATACGGTAACGACCACCGATATTAAAAATCAGTAAGACTTCGATAACATGGATAAAAAACGGCGCCTTTCTCCGCAAAAGTACCGGGTTTTTACCGATGGATATCATGGAGTTCTCCCTTGCCGCCCGCCCGACAAACCGGTAAGAAAACAGAACCGGTTTATATAATCTAACCTGTTAACCTGGCTGCCAATTTGCAGAAATGTTGCCATCGACAGTGACAATCTTCGTTCAGCCCAACGCGGAAACTAGGCTTGATGAGTGCAAAAATCGATTTTAGCAAAATCAGTTTTCTGGTTGTCGATGGCGACAAGATATCGGCACAGGTCGTGTTTGATACATTGTCCTATCTTGGGGCGACAGATGTGCAGCGCGTGGGAAAACCCGAAGAAGCCTTTCGCATTTTACGGACCCGTCAAATAGACGTCATCATCACTGAATGGCGGCTGCGCGGCATGGACGGACTGGAATTTCTCGATTCCCTGCGTAATTCGACATCTTCCCCCAACAGGTTTGTGCCGGTTATCATGCTAACCGCGCATTCCGAACAGCAATATGTCACAACAGCCCGTGATCTGGGCATTACCGAATTTCTGGCGAAACCATTTAATGCCAAGGCATTATACAGCCGTCTTATATCGGTCATTACCCGCCCGCGACATTTCATCAATACCAGCACCTATTTCGGCCCCGACCGGCGCCGACGTCAAACACCGTTTGATGGCCCCGACCGGCGCGAAAGCAGCACGAGAAACTAGAACAGCGCCCGTAAAACAGGTAAGGTTGGATGCCCGTTATGTGGCATTCATTTTAACTTGACGGGACGCACCGAATTTAAATGAATGAGCAAAAGCCGCCCAAAGTTCAAATCATCCCGCCCCGCACTGAATTAAAACAGCGCGCGGTTAATTTCACCAAAGGCTTTGACGTCGAACTTGCGCCGGAACAACTTGAAGAACTGGAAAAGGTTGTCCAGCGCAGCAGTGATTCTTTTGTGCGCAGCATTGGCCATGATCTTGCCGAAACACGCCAGCTTGTCATCGCAGCTATCGGGAATCCCGACCTTCGCGGCACAGCAATAGAAAAAAGCGCCGACCTTGCCTATTCAACCAAGGCACTGGGCGGCACATTTGATTACCCCCTGATGACCCAAATTGCCAAATCACTGGAAATTTTCCTGGCACACCGCACAACGGCTTCCCGCCGCCAGCTTATGGTAACCCAACTGCATATTGATGCCATCTATGTTATTCTGGCCAGCCGGGTTACCGGTTTTGGCTCATCGATTGAACAGGCAACTACTGTTGCCCTTGCCAAACTGGCGTCTCGCTACGCCGAACCTCGTGAATAATCCAGCTGGGTTAACAGCATGTGCCTTGCCCGCATTTTTATTGCTCGCCCTCAAACCTAAAACCGGCCAGCGCCCGGTTGCCACAAACGGCCACAGCTTATTTCCCCTGCTGGGCATGCAAATGATGCATGAAATCTATCAGTTCAAAATTCGCATCTTCGTTTGCACCGGTTTTATCCACACCGGTTGAATCCGACAAAACACGCATATCCTGTTTATGGCCCCCTGCCCCCAGCTTGTTCAGGCGCACCAGAATGCCATCAAGTTCGCCAGAGATCGCATCAAGCCGGGATGTCATCCAGTCGCGTGCCACCGGCGCATCACCACGCAACATGGCATTTTGTGCGCCCCACAACATCACCATGCTGCGCAGCAAACCGAGCAAATCGGAAACCTCTTTCTTTCCGCATCCATCGGTGCCATTGCCCTGCGATACTGCGTCCGGCTTTATATGGGTCAGCGCGTCGTTAATTTGCCGCAACAGTGGCGGTATGGGTCCATCATCAATCATGGCAGGGTCCATTCCTGCTTGGCCGTTTTCTGGCAAACATGTTTGCCTGGAAACGATAGTTTACTGAAAACGTTACAGTTTTATTGTTACCTTTTCGCGTCTGCGAAAACGTTGATCCGTATCAAGAAGACTTCTAAACAACGGAAAAAACGGCATGGCGGGCAAATGGTAATTCGTCGTGCGACGCAACATCAAAAAAGAGAATTCCCCCGGCAAAAAACCCGTCTGGGTTACTCCGATAAAAAAAACGTCCAATCGTGAAAAAAAGGACTTGTCAGACCGGGCGACCCTTTATATAAACCGCGCCACACACCGAGCGGGTGTAGCTCAGTTGGTTAGAGCGCCGGCCTGTCACGCCGGAGGCCGCGGGTTCAAGTCCCGTCACTCGCGCCATTTTCCCTTAGGGGAAAAACAAAAGAACGCCACGATTTATTCGTTGGCGTTTTTTGTTTTTTTAAGGTGTTTCTCCAACACACCAAATGCGCGCTGGCCGCACAATAACCACCTGTTTTGACAATCCCCCGCCGACCACAAAACACGCATACGGGCACGCATCCATCTGCCCTTTCTCCACATCCACCGTAATGTAAGACCCGTGATGAAAAAATATCCCGGTCAATGCGGGTGACGATCGGGCAAACCAGGCTTGATGCCCTAGCGCACCCTCACATACCCGTTTCATCGAACAGGTAATCATCGCTTTGCGGTATCTCGTGTTACGCCAAATGTGGCAAACAGGCATCACAACACCCCATTTTGCGGTTTGCGCCATGGTTCTTCCAACAGGCCAACATAGCGCCCCCAAGATAACGCCAGCGTTTTTTGGCAGAAAACCGGGGCTGCCAAGTACCTGTTATTTTTTTATAAAAAAACGCTTGCCAGACCCGGCAGCCCTTTATATAAACCGCGCCACACACCGAGCGGGTGTAGCTCAGTTGGTTAGAGCGCCGGCCTGTCACGCCGGAGGCCGCGGGTTCAAGTCCCGTCACTCGCGCCACTCTTTTTAGAGTACAAATAGGTCGCTGATCTCTGGATCATGCGGCTTTTTTTGTATCTATTTTCAGCATCCCCCAGCTCAATGCATATTATAATGTATGCAAAAACACAGAATGATCGCAGGGAACGAACCAATATATTGGTTCTATTGCAGAATCCGGCGGCGTGCTAAAAATTTCCCTTACAAATATTCAACCGTGCGGCGTCTCTTTATTGCCTGAGAAAAATCAAACACCATCCTTCCCGGGCAAAACCCACAATCTTTAATCGTTTTTATCTGCGTAATTTCCCGTAATGTAATTATTAACGGTATTTTACATGCTAAAAGACTGATTTGCCGCGCCGCAGCATTGATCAGCCCCCCAAAGTGTGCTGTCATCTCGCCGTTACAAAAATGAGGCGAACAATGGTATTACCATTTTAACGTTCGCACCTTCGACATCACCAGTACGGGAGGCGCAACATGCGCAAGCTAATCGCAGGGCTGATTCTGGGAACCGCTTTGGCTTCGGCCCCGATATCGGCCATGGCAGAAACCCCTAAAAACGCGCTGATCATGGCGTTTTCAATCGATGACATCATCACCCTTGATCCGGCAGAAATTTTTGAATTTTCCGGCGCTGAATATTCCGGCAACACCTATGACCGCCTGATCGGTTATGACATCGACGACGTGTCCAAAATTCACGGCGTTGTTGCCGAAAGCTGGGACATCTCCGACGACGGCATGACCTACACATTTAAAATTCGCGACGGCATCAAATTCGCATCCGGCGATGCCCTTACCGCCGAAGATGCCGCATTTTCGCTGCGTCGTGTAATCAAACTGGACCTGTCACCCGCCTTTATTCTGGGACAGTTCGGTTTGACCAAAGAAAATGTCGACACACAAATTACCGCACCCGATGACCACACACTGGTCCTGAAGGTCGACAAGCCTTATGCACCGACCTTTGTTCTGTATTGCCTCACGGCAGGTGTTGGTTCGGTTATTGATAAAAAAGAAGTCATGGCCCATGAAAAAGACGGCGATATGGGGCATGAATGGCTGAAAACCAACTATGCCGGTTCCGGTCCGTTCGAACTTAACAAATGGACCCCGAATGAAAGCCTGTCGCTGGTTGCCAACGACAATTACTGGGATGGCGCGCCGGCAATGAAGCGCGTGATCATTCGAAATGTAACCGAAGCTGCGTCTCAGCAATTGTTGCTGCAAAAAGGCGATATCGATATTGCCCGCAATCTTGAAGCCGACCAGCTGGCAGCCCTTAAGGGTAATGACGACATCAACTTCCAGAAACGGGCCAAAGGCACGGTCTGGTATCTGGGTCTGTCGCAGAAAAACGAATATCTGTCGAACCCCAAAGTTCGTGAAGCCCTGAAATATCTGGTCGATTATAATGGCATTGCCGATACCATTCTGGCAGGTCGCGGCACCATTCATCAGGCATTTTTGCCCGATGGCTTCCTTGGCGCCTCGAACGACAATCCCTATAAACTTGATGTCGATAAAGCCAAGGAACTGCTAAAAGAAGCAGGTTACCCGGATGGCTTTAGCCTAACCATGGACACCCGCAACACCACCGCCATTACCGCTATGGCGCAGTCATTGCAGGCAACCTGGGCCCAGGCTGGTATCAATCTTGAAATCATCCCGGGTGATGGTGGACAGACCCTGACCAAATACCGTGCCCGCCAGCACGACATTTATATTGGCCGTTGGGGTGCCGACTATCAGGACCCGAACACCAACGCATCGACCTTTGCCTGGAACCCGGATAATTCCGACGATGCCGCAGCAAAACCGCTGGCATGGCGTAACAGCTGGGATCCGAAAGAAATGACGGCCGAAACCGAAGCCGCCATTCTTGAACGCGACACCCAGAAACGTATCGATATGTACAAGGACCTTCAGAAAAAGGTCATGGAGCGCGGTCCGTTTGTGGTGATGTTCCAGGAAACCGAAATTGCCGGTGTCCGCAGCAATGTTCATAACTTCAAACTTGGGCCGTCGTTTGACGACAACAAATATCGTTTTGTGACCAAGGACTAAGGAACGGTTAGATGTCTTCCGTGACACCAACCAGACGAGGCGGGCGCAAACGCGCCCGTCTCCTTTCGGGGCCAGGCGGCAGCATTCTGCGCGTAGTAGCTTCCGTGATCATCACGTTTTTCGGGCTGTTGCTCGTCACCTTTCTTATCGGCCGCATATTGCCGATTGACCCGGTTATTGCCGCCGTGGGCGACCATGCCTCCGAGGCAATTTATAACCGTGTCCGCGAGGAAATGGGCTTGAACCTGCCCCTGTGGCAGCAGTTTTTTGTTTATGTAAATAATGTACTGCATGGCGATTTCGGCAAATCGATCCTGACATCTCAGCCGGTTTTGCACGATATTGCCCGGGTATTTCCCGCCACCCTTGAACTGGCAACCCTTGGCACCATCATTGGTGTGATACTGGGTGTTCCCACTGGCGTTCTTGCTGCCGTTCACAAGGGAAAATGGCCCGATCATCTGGTACGAATTTTTGGCCTTGTCGGCTATTCGATGCCGATCTTCTGGCTCGGCCTGATGGGCTTGCTGGTTTTTTACATGAAACTGGACTGGGTTGCCGGACCGGGACGTGTAGATGCCTTTTATGCCGACTTCATCGAACCCACCACGGGTCTGATGCTGGTCGACACCCTGCTAGATGGCGATATCGACCTGTTCTGGAATGCCGTCAGCCACATCATTTTGCCCGCGTCGCTTCTGGCGTATTTTTCGCTGGCCTATATCGCACGCATGACCCGTTCTTTCATGCTTGAGCAATTAAGCCAGGAATATATTCTGGCCGCCCGGGTCAAAGGGATTTCGGAATTTCGCATTATCTGGCGTCATGCCCTGGGCAATGTGATGGTACCGCTGGTGACCGTTATCGCCCTTTCCTATGCCAACCTGCTTGAAGGGTCGGTTTTAACCGAGACCATTTTTGCCTGGCCGGGCCTTGGGCTTTACATCACCAATTCGTTGCTTAATGCCGATATGAATGCCGTTCTGGGTGGAACGGTTGTTGTGGGTGCTGTGTTTATCGGCGTCAATATGCTGTCCGATTTACTTTATCGCCTGCTTGATCCGCGCGCCCGAAGGTAAAAAACATGCAAACAGTGACCAATCAAAATTCCGGTGGCCTGCGGCAGTGGCTGACATCAAACACGCCCCAGTCGCGTTTTCAGGCCCGCTGTGGCCGCACATGGCTGGCATGGACCAAACTAACCGAAAACCGGCTGGCCATGATCGGGCTGGGCATTGTCGTCGCCCTGATTCTTATTACCATTCTGGCGCCGGTTATTTCGCCCTATAATCCAATTGCCGCCGATCTGACCAAACGTATTTTACCCCCCAGTGCCGCCCACTGGTTTGGCACCGACCAACTGGGCCGCGATATTTTATCGCGCCTGATTTACGGGGCGCAATATACCCTGATGGTGGTTGGCCTTGTTGCCATTACGGCCGCCCCGGTCGGCCTTCTGATCGGCACGATTGCAGGGTATTTTGGCGGCTGGGTTGATGCCGTTTTAATGCGCATCACCGACATTTTTCTGGCCTTCCCAAAACTGATTTTGGCACTGGCTTTTGTTTCGGCCCTTGGGCCGGGTCTGGAAAATGCCGTCTTTGCCATTGCCCTTACCGCGTGGCCCCCCTACGCCCGCATTGCCCGGGCTGAAACCATTACGGTCCGTCGGTCAGACTATATCGATGCGGCCCGCCTGCAGGGTGTTTCCAGTCGTGGGCTTATTCTGGGCCACATCATGCCGATGTGCATCAGTTCGGTTGTTGTTCGTGTCACCCTTGATATGGCAGGCATGATTTTGATTGCCGCCGGTCTTGGCTTTTTGGGTCTGGGCGCACAGCCACCGATGCCGGAATGGGGTGCCATGGTTTCCGAAGGTCGGCAGTTCCTGTTGCAACAATGGTGGGTCTCAACCGTGCCGGGTCTGGCTATTTTTGTTGTCAGTCTGGGCTTTAACCTTTTGGGTGACGGTTTGCGCGATGTGCTTGATCCGCGTGGAGGAGACTGACCATGACCAGTGAAACCCTGTTATCTGTTAAAAATCTGGCGGTCAGCTTCACCACATCAAAGGGGCCGGTGAATGCTGTGCGCGGTGTTTCGTTTGATCTGGGCCGCGAAAGGCTGGGCATTGTGGGCGAGTCCGGTTCGGGCAAGTCGCAAACCGGGCGGGCCATTTTGGGCCTGACCGCAGCCAATGGCAGCATTACGGCAGATAAAATGCAATTTCATGACGTCGATTTGCGCCATCTTTCGCCCAAACAATGGCGCAAGGTGCGGGGTGCGCGCATTTCCATGATCATGCAGGACCCGAAATATTCGCTCAATCCGGTCATGACGATTGGCGACCAGATTATCGAGGCCTATCGCGAACACCACAAGGTCGGCACCAAAGAAGCCACCCACCGTGCGATTGAAATGCTGGAAGCGGTTAAAATTCGCGATCCGCAACGTGTGTTCAAATCCTATCCGCACGAGGTTTCCGGCGGCATGGGCCAGCGCGTGATGATTGCGATGATGCTGATCCCGGACCCCGAATTGCTGATCGCCGATGAACCCACATCTGCCCTTGATGTAACGGTGCAGCTTCAGGTCATGGCAATTCTGGATGATCTGGTCCGTGAACGTGGCATGGCACTGATTTTCATCAGCCATGATTTGCATCTGGTTTCAAGTTTCTGCGACCGGGTTCTGGTGATGTATCAGGGCCATGTGGTCGAGGAAATTCGGGCAAGCGAGCTGGATCAGGCCAAACATCCCTATACGCAGGGCCTGTTAAACTGCCTGCCGAAAATGGATGGCAACCACGACGACCTGCCGGTATTGCAACGTCAGGCAAGCTGGGCCGAGGGATAAGACCATGATTGAAATTAAAAATCTGAATGCGTGGTTTGGTGAAAACCATGTCCTTAAAGACGTTTCGCTAAAGGTTCCTGCCAACGGCTCGTTCGGGCTGGTCGGCGAATCGGGCTCGGGAAAATCCACTGTTTTGCGCACCATGACCGGCCTGGTCGAGGACTGGGAAGGAAACATCGTGGTCGGTGGCCAGGAACTTGGCCACAAACGCAACAAGGATTTCTACCGCCAGGTTCAAATGGTGTTTCAGGACCCGTTCGGATCGCTTCATCCGCGTCACACCATCGACCGTATTTTAAGCGAACCCGTTGCCGTGCATAAGCTGGGAAATTCCGATGCACGTGTCATCAAGGTGCTCGAACAGGTCGGACTGGATAACTCGTTCCGGTTTCGCTATCCGCATCAGCTTTCCGGCGGGCAGCGCCAGCGTGTGTCAATTGCCCGTGCCCTTATCCTTGAGCCACGGGTTCTGCTGCTAGATGAACCGACATCGGCACTGGATGTGTCAATTCAGGCAGAAGTCCTTAATTTGCTCTCGGCATTGCGCCGCGACCTGGGGCTGACCTATATCATGGTCAGTCACGATCTTGCGGTTGTGGCCCATGTCTGCGACGATATTGCCATTATGAACCATGGCCGCATTGTTGAACGCGCCACTGCCAGCCAGCTTGCCCAGGGTTCGCTTGAACATCCCTATTCACAACAGCTTTACAAAGCCGCCGGTGGATATGACCGTGCCGTTATTGACAGCTTTGTTGATTGGGACTGACCGGAGTTACCATGACAATCGCCACCAACACCGAATTTGCCACCCCGTTCGCCCCGGCCGATAGCGCATTAAGCGACTATAAACGCCAGCACGTCCCCTCCTTTACCTGGGATGCGCATGCCTGCCTGCCGCTGGACCCGATCATTCCGATCGACCTGCTTGATACCTATCGGGCTGGACATATCGATTATGTCTGCATCAATGTCGGCATGGATATGAATTCGGTGGCGCATATCATGCGGGTGATCGCCGATTTCCGCGCCAAAATTGGGGCCCACCCCGACAAATATATGCAAATCGAAAGTTTTGATGATCTGACAAAGGCAAAAAAGGCCGGTCTTCTGGGGGTTGGCTTTGACCTTGAAGGGTCAATGATGCTGCAGGACATGCCCGAAATGGTGCCGGTTTTTGCCAAGCTGGGCGTCAAGCAAATCCACTTTGCCTATAACCGCAACAATTCAGTCGCGGGCGGCTGCCATGATGATGATATTCCGCTCACCGCGCTCGGCCACGAGATGGTCAAAGCCGTGAATGCGGCGGGCATGATCATGGATTGTTCCCATACCGGGCGGCAAAGCAGCCTTGACATTATGCGCACATCCACCAAGCCGGTGGTGTTTAGCCATGCCAACCCCAAAGAACTGGGCGGGCATGAACGCTGCATTGACGACGAACAGATCAAGGCCTGTGCTGATACCAATGGCGTGATTGGGGTCTGTGGTTTCCAGCGTTTCATGAAATCGGCCAATGCCCCCGAAGTTCCCGACATGCTGCGCCATATCAATTATCTGGTGGAACTGGTGGGCATTAACCATGTCGGCATTGGTTTGGACACCATGCCATCTGTCAAAGGGGCTAATGACTTCCCCGAAGGCGTTGACCGGGCCTATTACTGGCCGGCAGAGCGCGGTTATGGCCCCAATGCTGGCGGTGCGGCTGTGTTTGACCCACGCAAGCTCCCTGCCCTTGCCGACGCCCTGATCAACGAAGGCTATTTGCCCGATATGGTTGATAAAATCATGGGTGAAAATTTCGTCCGGGTGGCGAAGGAAAGCTGGTAAAGCGCCAGGCAACATATTGTTCCCGACCCGGGAAACCGGGTGGGGAACCTTGCCATTACAATAACAGGAACACCGGTTGACGCCACAGACCAACCCGACAAGCACAAACACCCACAGTCCAACGCCCGCGCGCACGTCTCCCCTGGGCATGGATAATTTTGTTCCAAGCCGCAACCTTTTGGGAACCAAAGGTGCCGCCGGGAACGACATTTACATACAGATCTATTCACATCAGGCAAAGACGGCAGCATTTCTGGTTCCTGCCGTGGCTGAACCTATGCTGGTTTGGGTCGTTCGCGGATCGGCAATTGTCGAAGAACGTGAAATCGGAGGCGACTGGCAAACATCTCATGTCAAATCACATGATTTTTTCCTGACCCATTCTCACAGTCCATATGAAATTCGCTGGCAGGCTAATGACGACACCCCGTTTGAGGTCATGCACCTTTATTTGCCCATTCCCCTGCTTGAAACCGTCGCAAGAAAAACACCAAAGCAAACAGGCCAATCTTATTCCTGTTTTCTTGGTGAAGTTTCAGGAATTCGTGATGAAAAGGTCAGTACATTTCTGGGGCTGATTTACAATGAAATAACCAGCACTCAGCCCGCTAGCCTGACCTATATTGAGGGAATTGTGCAAAGCCTTACCGTCCATCTTGTGCGTCAATATGGACGGTCCGATAAAGATGCGAAAAACAGCGGCTCGCGGTTGCCTGCACACCGGCTGCATCGCGTTCAGTCCTATTTCAGGGACCACCTTGACGAAAAATTCGACCTTGATATCTGTGCCAAGGAAGCGGGATTAAGCCCTTATCATTTTTCACGGCTGTTTAAGAAAACAACCGGCACAACGCCATCACATTATTTTATCGCGCAAAAAATAGCAAAATCACAACAATTAATGCGCGAAACCGATTTAAGCATTCTGGAGATATCCCTAATGCTGGGATACGAGAGTTCCAGCCATTTTTCCAAGATTTTTAAACGCGAAACCGGTGTCACACCTCGACAGTATCGCCAGAAATAAACCTTCCCCAACCGACCAAAAGCAAAATTTTGCGCAAAAACGCGATAGTTTTCGCAATCCACCGCGAGAAGAAAAAAGCACCCCCTCGTAGGATCTGCCCTGTTGAGCAACCCGATATGTCACCGCACGACGGTGGATCGGGACTCTATCTTGACAGGAGTTCGAAATGTCCAATCTTGAAGGTAAAACAGCCCTTATTACCGGTGCATCAAGCGGCATTGGCGCGGCCACCGCCCGCAAACTGGCAGAGGCTGGTATCACTGTAGGTATGGCAGCCCGCCGTACTGATCGTCTTGAAACCCTGAAAACCGAAATTGAGGCCCAGGGCGGCAAAGCCGTGGTAATTAAAATGGATGTTAGCGATGTTTCATCCGTGGAGGCCGGTGTGGCAAAACTGGTTAAAACCACAGGCAGCATTGACATTTTGTTTAACAATGCCGGGCTAATGCCACTTTCAGATATCGACCAGTTTAAAACTGACGAATGGCGTCGCATGGTTGATGTAAATATCAACGGAGTTTTAAACACCACCGCAGTGGTATTACCGCACATGATCACCGCAAAATCAGGCCATATTTTCAATACGTCCTCGATTGCCGGACGTAAAGTATTCAGTGGCCTTACGGTTTACTGCGCCACAAAACATGCCGTTACTGCGTTTTCTGACGGGTTGCGTATGGAAGTCGGCAAAAAACACAATATCCGCGTTACCTGCATTCAGCCCGGCGCAGTGGCGACAGAACTTTACGACCAGATCAGCGACCCGGCAGTAAAGGCGCAGATGGAAAATTTGCGTAACGACATGACCTTCCTTGAAGGGGACGACATCGCCAATACCGTGCTCTACGCAGTGCAGGCCCCCGGCCATGTCGATCTGGCAGAAATCTTTATCATGCCAACCGAACAAGGCTGGTAATCCGGCATTAACAATTAATCCCGGCGCCTAAAATAGACAAAGGCAGCACCTGAATGCTGCCTTTGTCCTTCATAGCATTCCTGATGCGCAACCTGCTAATCAGGCTGTCGCTTCATCCTTGCGTACCGGACGCGGGCGGCCATTGGCATCGATGGCCACGAAGGTAAAGGTGGCTTCGGTTACCTTAATGCGCGGCGGCTGATTACGACGCAGAACCCATGCTTCAAGATGCAGGACCATGGATGTGGTGCCGATACGGTCAATATCGCCATACACGCATACAACGTCGCCAACATAAACCGGGCGATGAAATGTCATGCCATCGACTGAAACAGTGGCAACACGGCCTTCTGCAATCTGACTGGCCAGAACACCGCCAGCAATATCCATTTGTGACATCAGCCAGCCGCCAAAAATATCGCCGCTGGGGTTGGTATCGCTTGGCATTGCCAATGTGCGGGTACACATATCACCGCGCGGCATGGTGCTGTCGGCATTGGCAGTTTCATTTTTTTCGACCATCGCGCTCACTCCTGAACGCCGGAAATCCGGCGCTGTCCTGTGTTTTTTTTCATCGAACCCGGTTGCATTGCAAAACGAAAAACATTTTTATGAGCCGGGATTTAAATCTTATGGTACTCGTTTATCGGCAGGCCGTACCAGCGCCGAGTTAGCTATAGCAGAAATGCATTATACGCAACATTCGCAAGCTGGCATCGGGCCGCCAGATTATTCTATTAAAACAACCAGTTGCGTTCCGGGGAACATGACCGACCTTTTCGAAGATTCAAACCAAAGCACCACAAACGCGTATTCAGCCAAGGATATCGAGGTTCTCGAAGGACTGGAACCAGTCCGTCGTCGCCCCGGTATGTATATTGGGGGCACCGACGATACTGCACTCCATCATCTTGTCGCTGAAATCCTTGATAACTCGATGGACGAAGCGGTTGCCGGCCATGCCGACTGGATTGAACTGGAACTTCAGACCGACAATACGGTGCTGGTCCGCGATAACGGACGTGGTATTCCAACCGATCCGCACCCTAAATTTCCCGATAAATCGGCGCTGGAAGTGATTTTGACCACCCTGCACTCGGGCGGCAAGTTTTCCGGCAATGCCTATGAAACATCGGGCGGTTTGCACGGGGTTGGCATGTCGGTGGTGAATGCGCTGACCGACAAGTTCCGGGTTGAAGTTGCGCGTGACCGCAAACTGGTCTTTCAGGAATATTCCAAAGGGACGCCTCTGGGCCCGCTTCAGGATGGCGGCGCGGTGAACAATCGCCGCGGCACCACGGTTATTTTCCGGCCCGACCCCGAAATTTTCGGCGCACGCGCCAAACTGAAACCGGGCACCGTGTTTCGTATGGCGCGGTCGAAGGCCTATTTGTACAAGGGCGTTGAAATTCGCTGGTCTTGTGATCCGTCCCTGATCACCAGCGACGATCCGACCCCGCAAAAAGAAGTCCTGAAATTCCCCAACGGGATTCTCGACTATCTGGAAATGACGCTTAAAGGTCGCGATATGGTGACCGAACGCCCGTTTGCCGGCGAAGCGAAGTTTTCAGACAGCCCGGGCCGGGTTGAATGGGCGGTTGGCTGGCCTGATGGCGGCGAAGGTTATTTTCATTCCTACTGTAATACCGTTCCCACCCCGCTGGGCGGCACGCACGAAGCCGGGCTTCGCTATGCCCTGACCAAGGCGGTCAAGGCATATGGCGATATGGTTGGCGTGAAAAAAGCATCGGCGATTACCGCCGAAGACGTTTTTGGCGGCGGCTGCGTTATGTTGTCGGTATTTCTGCCTGACCCGCAATTTCAGGGCCAGACCAAGGAAAAACTGGGCACACAAAATGCCACCAAACTGGTTGAAACCGCCGTTCGCGACCATTTCGACCATTGGCTGACCGGGGACACTGAAAATGCCAAGCGCCTGCTTGAACGCATTATCATGCGCGCCGAAGAACGCCAGCGCCGCAAGGAAAAGAAAGAAACCAAACGCCAGTCCGCCACCCGGCGCCTGCGCCTGCCCGGCAAACTAACGGATTGTTCGCGCTCGATTGCGGCGGGAACTGAAATTTTCCTGGTCGAAGGGGATTCGGCTGGTGGTTCAGCCAAACAGGCGCGTGATCGCGAAACGCAGGCTGTTTTGCCGCTGCGGGGTAAAATCCTGAACGTGGCATCGGCAACCCGCGAAAAAATGATGGCCAACCAGGAAATCAAGGACATGATCGAAGCCTTTGGCTGCGGTGCCGGGTCCGATTTCCAGTTAAAAGACCTGCGTTATGAACGCGTCATCATCATGACCGATGCTGACGTCGACGGAGCGCATATCGCATCCCTGCTTATGACATTTTTCTATCAGGAAATGCCGGGGCTGATTGACAACGGCAACCTGTTTTTGGCCATGCCGCCGCTTTACCGCCTGACACAGGGTGGCAAAAGCATCTATGCGATGGATGATGCCGAAAAGGAAACGCTGTTAAATACCGAGTTTAAAAACCCGGCCAAGGTTGAAATTTCACGGTTTAAAGGTTTGGGGGAAATGCCGTCCCAACAATTGCGCGAAACCACTATGTCGCACAAAAACCGGACCTTGCTACGCGTTACCCTGCCCGATGCCGCCGAGCCGGACGGAAGGGAACAGACCAAGGACCTGGTCGGACGCCTGATGGGTAAAAAACCGGAATTGCGGTTTCAGTTTATTCAGGAACATGCGCGGTTTGTCGAGGATATCGACGTTTAATTCTGCGCCATATCACCTTCATCAAACCCGGCCTTTCAGTGCCGGGTTTTTTGTCCGCTTGTTTCAGGGGCCTGTGCTATGCGTGCCGATTATACATCAATTTTGGCTGATATTTCCGAACGTATAAAACAGCGCGATTTTCAAACCGCGCGCAATGCCGATTACATCCCCGCCCTGGCCGCCGTTCCCTGCGACCGGTTCGCCATGGTTATTCGCCATGTTAACGGGGCCGAATTTGCCATTGGCGATGCCGATATCCCCTTTTCAATCCAAAGTGTGTCCAAGGTCTTTGCCCTGGTACTGGCGTTGCGAAGCTGTGGCGACGACCTTTGGCAAGCGGTTCGTCGCGAACCCAGTGGGTCGGCGTTTAATTCCCTGATCCTGCTGGAACAGGAAGAAGGTATTCCGCGTAACCCGTTCATCAATGCCGGTGCCATCCGGGTTTGTGATATGATTTCATCACGGTTTGCCAACCCGGATCGTTCCGTTGCCGAATTTTTGGGGCGTTTGTGCAAAAACCCCGAAATTCGCGCTGATAACGAGGTTTATCTATCCGAAGACCAGCATGGCAACCGCAACCGCGCCATTGCCTATTTAATGAAAAGTTTTGGCAAACTCGATAACCCGGTCGAATCGGTTGTGCGTGCCTATTTCAAACAATGTGCAATCACCATGTCAGCCCGCGAACTGGCCCGGGCAACGCTTTTTCTTGCCAATCAGGGTGTTGGCATTGAAGGCAGCGAAGTTCTTTCGCCCTCTGAAGCCCGCCGTATCAACGCCTTAATGCTAACCTGTGGCATGTATGATGGCGTCGGCGACTTTGCATTTTCAGTGGGCATTCCGGCCAAAAGCGGTGTTGGCGGTGCAATTATTGGCGTTATTCCGAATGAATTTTCGGTTTGCGTCTGGTCTCCGCGCCTCGATAGCCGGGGTAATTCCGCCCCCGGGATTGCGGCGTTGGAAATATTGACCGACGCCATCGGTCGTTCGGTTTTTTGAATAATTTTTACCGTCCCGGCAAATAACGACGCAAAACATTGTCTTTGACAACAAAGTGATGCCACAAGGCGGCTCCGGCATGCGCCCCCGCCAAAATAATCAGGATTGTCGCCATGGTTCCGTGAACATTTTCCGCCAGTTCGTGCAACTCATGATTTGCTGTAAAATTCGGTAGAGAAAACAAACCCAGCACCGAAAAATTACGGCCAATCGTCGTCATGGCCGTTAACCCGGCAAGGGGGACGGCCAGCATCAGAAAATACAACACACCCTGCATAATTCGAGCTGCCAGATTGGTTTTTACGATGTTTTCGGGCGATATGGCATGTTGTCGGCGCACATTGGCAAGCACGGCAATAATTCGAGGTAAAAACAGTATCAGAACGGAAAGACCAAACAAGATATGCCATCCCATGACCGGTAACCGCTGTTCACGGGGTAAATCTTCCATGATCTTGCCAACGATAAATACGGCCACAATCAATACCGCCATCCCCCAGTGCAAAACAGGCACCACCCAATGCGGGCAGTTCATCCCCTCGGGATCGACGATTCTGGAAGCAGACACAGACAAATTTTGTGAAGGCACTGACATTTTGCGATCCTGCAAACTATGTTTTACGGATCACAATCATAATTCCCACCTGTAACCCCCTGATCCCTGAATTGTATCAATTTGTCCTCAGGCTTTGACGCATCCCGGAAAAGCGTTCAAACCTTTGATTACATAAACAAAAACACCCCTTGGGAAATCCCGTAAGGAGCCCGCCTGCCATGTTTGCCAAACGCCACCCCAAAGCCGTTTTTCTGGTTTTACTGGGTATTGCTGCCCCGCTGCTTGCTGCGTGTGGTGCCAGCACAATTGAAGCCCCGTTTTATGACACCACCGATGTTGCCGGTTTTAAACGCTATGCCGCCCCTTCCAACATCATGGTGATGGAAGTTCACGACGGGCAAACAGGCATTGATGATGCCAGCTGGGCCAATATGTTTTCCCATCATGGTTTTGCCCCGCAGCTAACCTTTATCTCTCCGCAACAAGCCAAAGCTGAAGCCGGAAGTGTCAACGCAAGCCGGAACAAACCCACTTTACGTCCCAAACACCGAATGGTTGTTGTTGTAAATCCCACCCAAAACACGTCACGCGATGCAATGTGTGAAGATCCTCAAAATGCGGCCTTAACGCCCGGGCAAGCCAAAACACCAATACGGTTTGCGTTCTGTTCCGGGGACAGTGTGATTTCGGAATTGCGCGCCAATGTCGAAAACCCGATCGACCGTAAAAAAATCAACGATCTGGCACCGACAGTCATTCATTACCTGTTTCCCATCAACCAGCCTGATCGCAACGACGACCATTGTTCGCGTATGTCACCGGGTTGCTGATCCCCTCGCCTACAGCATTTTTCCTTTAATATGACCCATTTTGGCGGTGTCTGGCGGCGTTACACCACTCGCCCGATGCGCCGCATCGCGCTGTGCCGTGCCGTGCCAAACGACACGCCAAAAACAAACAAAACGGGCTGTAAAATACGCTTGAGTAAAACAGATACTTTAGCGAGCCAACAACGACATCAACCCGTTTGCGAAAATCTCCGGTGCTTCCAATGGCACATAATGCCCGGCACCGGGTATTTCCTGAAATGTTGCATGCGGAATTTTCTGCGCCATCGCCAGCTGCAGTTTCGGGGGAATAATGGCATCGCCCTGCCCCCACATCACGTGGCAGGGAATTGTAATGTGGGCCAGGTCGGCAAAATAATCCGCACGGTTTGCAACCGCGATCTGCTGGCGGCAAAAAACATCACGCCCCAACGAGGCTGCCATTTCCTCGAGTACGCTTAACAGGCTGGTCTGATGCCGGTTATCGGGATGCAAGGCGCCGTCAAGCAACGGGCCATTAAAACCACGAAAAACCGGTTGCTGTTTTATCATCCGCGCCATCAACCCACGCTTGCGCCGCGATACCGCGCTTTCCGCGCAGGCGCGCGTGTTTACCAGCATCATGTGGGATATTCGCCCAGGACTGCGGCGCATGATTTCAAACGCCACGTATCCCCCCATCGACATACCAACCAGGGCAAAACGACCCGGCATTTGCCGTAATACCTGGTCTGCGATGTGCCCAATCGACTCCCCTTCTGCCATATCAATAAAATGCGGCCGAAGTCTCAGTCCTGTCTGGTTGTTAGTGATAAAGGGAAGGGACTTTTCCCATAATCGTTCGTCCGCCAGCATACCGGGCAAAAAAGCAACATTCTGAATCGTTTTGGACGTCACGGTCCAAACCTAACGGATCAGCGCACTAAGTTCCTTGAATTCCGGCGTCCCCGCAACCCGCAACCACTCAAACATAACGCTTTCACGGGTAACAATTCCGGCCCCGGCATCGCGCATTCGTTCTATCCCGAAAATGCGGTCTTCCTGCTTACGCGATGTTACGGCATCGGCGACCACAAAAACCTCACGACCACGATCAATCAGGTCCAAAACGGTTTGCAGCACGCACACATGCGTTTCCATCCCGGCAATCACAACCTGGTCGCGACCGGGAATTTCTTCAAGTTTATCGATGAAACCGTCGGCAATAACACAGGAAAAACTGGTTTTACGCACCACATTGCCGCCGTCGGCGATATCTTTTGCATTTTCCAGCAAATCGAGGATGGGTTTGCTGGTATGCCCCAGCCCTTTGGGATATTGTTCCGTCACGATTGCCGGTACCGACAGGCGGTTGGCGCACTTTAGCAGGAAACAGCAGGCATCAACCGTTTCAACCGGGTCAAGGCAGGCGGGATAAAGTTTTTCCTGAACATCGACAATAACCAGAACAGAACGGGTGACATCCATTAACATCGTCAGTCTCCTGATTGGCAGCACGTTTAGGCCACGATACGCCTGCAAGGACCGTCAAACAAGCATGTGGCAGGTTAAAAATACGCTGCAACCACCTTTTTGAAGGCGTTTTTCTTGACTTGGGACGGGCTTGGCTTTACCACCCAAGCAGATTTGTCTTTAAGTAAATCAATCTTTAACGCATTTGTTGCGGGAACCCGAATCATATGACTTTCGCCGATCTCGGTCTGAGCGAAGATATCCTCAAAGCCGTCGCAGACGCCGGCTATGACACGCCGACCCCCATCCAGCGCCAGGCCATTCCTTCTGTCATGATGGCACGCGACATTCTTGGCTGCGCGCAAACCGGGACGGGCAAAACGGCCAGCTTTGTTCTGCCGATGCTTGATATTCTTCATCATGGCCGTGCGCGCATGCGGATGCCGCGCTCCATCATCCTTGAGCCAACCCGCGAACTGGCCACCCAGGTGGCACAGAATTTCGACACCTATGGCAAATATGTGCCCCTGTCGAAAGCGCTGGTGATTGGCGGGGAATCGTTTGTTGAACAACAAAAGATTCTGGAAAAAGGTGCCGATGTTATCATCGCAACACCTGGCCGCCTGATTGATACCTTCGAGCGCGGAAAACTGCTTCTGTCTGACTGCAAATTGCTGGTCATCGACGAAGCCGACCGCATGCTTGATATGGGTTTCATCCCCGACATCGAAAAAATCGTCAATATGTTGCCCAAGCAGCGCCAAACACTGTTTTTCTCGGCAACCATGCCCAAGGAAATTCGGCGGTTGGCCGACAAATTCCTGAGCAACCCAAAGGAAATCACTGTTTCCGCGCCCTCAAGCATGGCAACCACGCTTGAGCATAAACTGGTTGTTATTGACGAAATGGACAAACGCGAAACCCTTCGCCGTTTGATCCGCAATGAAGACATCAAAAATGCTTTTGTGTTCTGCAATCGCAAAAAAGACGTCGATATTCTTTATAAATCCCTGACCAAACACGGCTTTAACGCCGGTCGCATGCATGGTGACCTGGTACAAAGTGAACGCACCGAAACACTCGACAAATTTAAATCCGGTGACATTACCGTTTTGATTTGCTCTGACGTTGCCGCACGCGGCATCGACGTTGCCGATGTGTCACATGTGTTCAACTTTGACGTGCCGTTTAATGCCGAGGATTATGTCCATCGCACCGGGCGTACCGGTCGGGCCGGACGTGCGGGCAAGGCCTTTACCCTTGCCACCCCGGAAGACGGCAAACTGGTTGAAGCCATTAACAAAACCATCAATATGACGATTCCAATTACGTCAGTTGAGGGTATTGAAATACTGGAACTGGATTTCAGCGGCAAAAAACGCCGCAACAAGCGCAACACCCGTGCCAAAGGTGGCGACCGCGAACGTGGCCGCAACAATGACAACGGACGCAATGGCGATGACAATAACAATCGTCGCAATGCTTCGCGCCGTAATGGCCCACAAGATCAGAAAGCCGCAGCACCGGCCCCAGGTTCGGCACCGTCGCCAGAGGCACCGAAACCTGCTGAACGCCCGGCATCACAGCCAAGCCCGGCCACTGGCAACGCCCAGGCACCTTCAACACCGGTGTCTGCTGCCCCGGCCACCTCGCGACATGTCCGGGATCCACGCGAAGACCGCCATCAAAACCGCCCGCAGCGCGACCGTAAAAATCATAACCGTCGCGACCGCGATGATCATGATGACAAACCGGTTATCGGCATGGGCGATCATGTGCCGGCATTCCTGTTGACCGCGGTGCCGCTTTCTTCGTTACGTAAACCGGCAAAGGTTGAAAAAGACGAAGAAGAAACCAAACCGGCCCGGAAATCTACCCGCAAGGCATCACCTCGCAAAACCGGGTCTTCGCGGAACAACCGCAAACCCACCCGCAATAATGATGCCAGCAAAACGCCGGAAACCGAAAATACCGACAAACCTGCCACTGCTGTTGAAGCAACAAAAGTTGAACAGCCGCAACCTGCTGTGACGCCCGCTGCTGAAACATCACCTGCTGCGACATCAACCCCGGCACCGGAAACTGCCCCGGCAGAAAACACCCCGGCCCCGGCTGCCGCACCTGTGAGCACAACGGAAACCGCACCTGCGTCGGCAGACCCGGAAAAGCCGGCTGCCAGTTCCAGCCCCGAGGGCGAAAAAACGACAGAGGCAGAGGCACCGGCCAAACCAAAAGCCCGTGCGCCACGCAAACCGCGCACACGGGCCGCAGCCAAGCCAAAGGCAACCGCCAAAACAGCGGATACAGCTGATGGTGATACGGCAACAGGTGACGATGGTGAAAAAGTGAAAAAGGCCGCCCCTAAAAAGGCAGCCAAACCACGGGCACCGCGCAAGCCGCGTAAAAAACCGGCCACCACCACTAACAGTGAAACCGCACCGGCCGATGCCGCACCTAATGCGGATCAATCCAGCCCGGAAAATGCCGGTTGATCACAGCAACAATGGAAAACAGGAAGACCCCCTGTTTTCCTGTTGTCTGCTGATCGGTACAGCATGAAAAACCAAAAAGCCGCCGGGAAATTCCTCCGGCGGCTTTTTGCAATTAAATTCGTAATATTACACAGTATTTAACAAGCACCCTGTCGTGGCATGTCACCATACAACTGTGTACGCGTCATAAGCCGGGAAATCACAAAGGCTGTCTAACGCCTGCTTCCAACAGAAAAGATACAATCAGACGGCTCTGAACAGCCCGGTTGGCAGTTTTCGCTCGGGGCGGCGTTTGCGCATCAGCTTTAACATGGTTTCAATCGAAATCGATTGCAGCGTGGCATAGGTGATGGCCTCGATCTCGTCCATGACCAGCGACAATGCGACACCGGCATTGGTTTCCTGTACAATCCCGTTCGATGGCCCTGCGCCAACCTCTTCAAATAATTCAACAACATCGAGCAAGGTTGTGCGTTTGGCATTACCGCAAAAACGGTACCCCCCCCCGGCCCCCCGAACCGATTCCACCAGCCCGGCCCGGCCCAGATCGCGCAGCACCTTGGCCAAATGATTGGTCGAAATATTATAGCGCTCGGCAATTTCCGAAGCCGAAAGCTGACGTTGCGTATCCTCTGCCAGTTCCAAAACCGCATATAGGGCAAATAATGTCGCTTTTTGCAGGGACATCATGGCTTAGCCCTCCTCTTCCATATCGGTTTCAAGCTGGATAAAAGGCCCGGCCATCATTCCCTGGGCGCGGAAAAACGACATCAGGTCGGTAGCATCGCGCGGGATCATGGTGCGAACTTTTTGCACCCCGGCATGGCGGAAACATTTGCAAATCTCGCGATATAAAATTGTCCCAACGCCCCCCATGCGCAAATCAGGCTCGACGCTAACGGTGCCGACCCAGCCACACGGTACAGAATTAAATTCCCACGACCGCACTTCACCAAAAATACAACCCAGCAAGGTATCGCCTTCTTCAGCAATCAGGAAAAAACGGCTGTCCTTGCGATTGCCGTAACGTACGAACAGATCGTCCCAATAGTCGGGCTTACGCAAACCGGTGGTGCGTTCATCAAGATCGACAACGACCGGAAGATCTTCCTTCACGGCAGGCCGGATATTGATTTTATGATCGTCGATATGAACCAGGTTATAACCCGGTCTGTCTTGTGCTGCGTCCACCAAAACTGCCTTTCCTGTCCCGCTGGCACCCAAATGCCTCGGCGCCCGTATGCAGGAGATGTCGCCCATCTCAAATACGTAATTTAGTACGATTATACTACACTGTCAGGATGGCAAGCAGCAATGATAAGTTCACCCCGTGCGGCGCCCAAAACACACCCGCAACGCGATGATACAGCAATTAACCGCATCCACGGCACAACTCTGCTTACCTTGGTTGCCCCGTTAATGTGCAATAACGCTCATGCTGCTGCGCAGCAACACCTAAATGCAACCTGCACTGCAAAACGCCACTTTCCTGACCACAACCGCGCCCATTAGACGCAAATATTCCTAAAACATCCGAGGTCACGATTACGACCTGGCAATCAACTATGTGCGACATGCAAGCGGGGGGAACAATAACGTTTAACCAAACAGAATTAGCCGGAAAAACAACGCAACGATTGACAGATGGGCGAAGTCATGGCTTATCGCGCCAAAGAGATTGCTGCGTAAAAACCGTCTTTCGGGCAAAAATTTTGCGCAGCCCGCCTGTTACAATCGATCAGTATTTTCGTCCAAGGGAGTGGGGCACGCCATGGCGCGCAACGGTTTTGATGCAATTGACCGCAATATTCTTCGTGAAATTCAGGAAGATGGCCGCATCTCGATGGTCGAACTGGCCGACAAGGTTGGCCTGTCGGTGTCGCCGTGTTTGCGCCGATTGCGCAAGCTTGAAGAAAGTGGCGTTATTCGCAAATATGTCGCCTTGCTTGACCCCTCTCATCTGCATCTCGGGGTGAATGTTTTTGTCACCGTCTCCCTTACCCAGCATGACGAACCGTCACTTCGCCGGTTTGAAACCGCAGTGCAGCAACATCCCGAAATTGTCGATTGTTATGCAATGGTCGGCAATCAGGATTATATGATGCGGATTGTGGTTCAGGACCCCGCCGCCTATCAACGCTTCCTGTCCGAAGTGATGATGAAACTGCCAGGGGTTGCCAACATCAAATCCAGCTTTACCCTGCACGAAGTCAAAAACAGCACCCGCTTGCCAGTTCCGGAAACCGAATAAGCCACCCTGTTCGGCCCGACCCCCCAAAATTATCCATTTCCAGCTGCAAAACACCGTGGAAATAGTTCCGACACAAAGCATGTCGTGAATTCATCGCATTTAAATGCAATGGCCCCGGTGCAATGCGCAAAACGCCATTAACATAGAATGCCCTACCCGGGTTCTAACCTTTGCCAAAGCTGGCGACATTGCGAGGGATAATGGTGGGGAACAACCCGGCCAAAGTTAACCCGCGCAACAGAAAAAACAGGTTAAATGCCGCCCACAGGGCATGATTACTGTTCAGGACAACCGCGCCCCACGCAAAAACAGCAAACAATGCGACCGAACATAGCATCATATTGCGCCAGTGCCGGGTTTGCATTGCCCCTAGAAACACCCCGTCAAACTGAAACCCCAGCACGCCGGTTATGGGCAATAATATTGCCCATGGCAAATACTGATAAGCCGCGTCGCGTACGTCGTTAATGCTGGTTAATCCATCAATAATTGGCACACCTAACACGGCAAAAACCAGCGCCATCGCACAGGCCGAAATCACTGCCCAGACGGTTGTTTTGCGCACGGCCCACAAAAACTGTTTGCGTCGTTCCGCCCCATAGGCCTGCCCAACCAGGGTTTCAGCTGCATGAGCAAAACCATCCAGTGCGAATGACCCGAACATCAGAAAATTTTGCAAAACCGCATTTGCCGCCAGTGTCACCTCGCCAAACCGGGCGCTAAAACTGGTAAACAGCGCAAAGGCAGATGTCAGCGCCAACGTGCGAATAAAAATATCGCCGTTCACCTTCATCAGGCGCAACAACTGGATGCGGTCAAACAATGCCACGTCACGCCAACGCCCGCCAAGCCGGGCCAGATGGGGTTGCATCAAAAACCAGCCGAGTGCAACGCCGGAATAATCAGCAATCACAGTGGCCCCCGCCACCCCGCGCACGTCCCAGCCAAACCCCTGAACAAACAAAATATCCAGAATGATATTAAGCGAATTCAAAACCACCTGAAAAATAAATACGGCGCGGCTGTCCCGCATCGCCAGCAACCAGCCCAACATGCAATATTGCATCAATGTTGCCGGAGAAGCCCAGATACGAACATGAAAATAATCGCGCGCAGCGGCCTCGACATCGGACGATGGCGCAATCAGGCGCATCGCCAGTTCGACAATAGGCCACTGCAAAACCATCACCAGCAACCCGGCAACAAGGGCAATCAAGGCACCACGGGCAAACACTGCCCGCACTTCACAGGCATCACGTCGGCCTGCAGCCTGCGCAGCTAGCCCCGTCGTCGCCATGCGCAGAAAGCCAAAGCTCCAGAACACATAACTGAAAATCAGGGCGCCAATTGCCACGGCCCCAATATAATGCGGACTATCAAGATGGCCCACCACCGCTGTATCAACCGCACCTAACAATGGCACCGTCGCGTTTGACAGAATAATCGGCACCGTCAGTGCTAAAACACGGCGATCCCCCTTGCCCAACCAACGGCGAGAATTTGGCATTGCGACCTCATTACAGGTAAAAAGCAAATCAACGGGTGGGGTTTGTCCCAACCGCATTTGCGCATTTTTGAACTCTTGTCATTTTCATATCCTGCACCCGTGCCCTTGGCGAGATTTGATTGAAAAAACCCGCCTTACACAGATCAAAAATCATGAAATTTCAGGAAAACGTTTGGGGATTGTGGGATGTATCCAATATCCCGTTCGGTGATTCATTTGTATCAACAGGTATAACTCCAACTGATTACCCACAAACTGTTATTTAATTAAACGTATTTTCCACCTAAGGGTGTGAGCGAAAAATAACGTTTAATTGGCGTATATTACGCTCCACAACCATATAACTGCCAAAACATTGAGCATCTGCTCAGAAAATTTATCCACAATTTTATCCACAATCCGTATCAAATACCGGCCTTACAGGACAAATCCTTGCCCTTAACCCGCAGTTACGGCAGGGTGCATTTCAGTCTGACCCAGGTTTGGAAATACATTTATGTCGCAAATTACCCTTGAAGGACCCGTCGTTCCGGCGGCATCGGGAACCACCAAAAGCATTGTTATTTTTCTGCACGGATTTGGTGCCGATGGCAGCGATTTAATCGGCCTTGCCCCGGAACTGGCACCAGCCCTGCCTGATACGGTGTTTTATTCGCCCAACGCCCCCCATCCTTGCGAAATGTCCCCCTTCGGCCGCCAGTGGTTCAGCCTGGCTTCCTATGACCCCGAATTTTTACGCCGCGATGCACACACCATGCCCACGGCCTTAAAGGCTCTGGCCGAAGGCGCACGTGAAAATACGGCATCGCTCGCAGGCTTCATCGACGAGGCCCTGATGCAACATCAACTTGATACCGGCAAACTTGCTCTGGTTGGTTTTTCACAAGGCACCATGATGGCGTTGCAACTCGGCCCGCGCTATCCGCAACAACTGGCCGGGATCGTCGGTTTTTCGGGTGCCCTTCTGGGCCATGATACCCTTGCACCTGAAATTGTTTCGCGCCCGCCCATTACCCTTATTCACGGCAGTGCGGACCCCGTTGTACCGGTTCAGGCATCACATATGGCGCAATCCGTGCTGGCCGAAAACGGCTTTGACGTCAGCTTGCACGAACGTCCGGGCCTGCCCCATGGAATCGACGGCGAAGGCCTCGCTATTGCCGCTAAGTTCCTAAAACAACACCTTTCCTGACGGCGAACGGCCCGTCATCGTTTGTACCTGCCCGCCCAAAACCCGTCTGACGGCAGACGGGTTTTCTTTATCAATACACTGTCTTCAGGGTTTTGCTGGAATGATGCCAGATCTAAACATTATTTTTCTCTAATAACTGCTACAATCGTATAGCTATCCTATATCAATTCCTGTCCGAATGTGTCTATCCTATCCCGGGATTTTCAGAAGCCACAGCCTTCACAAAAAACGGGGACCGGGATGTTGGGAAACATTAGGATCAGCACAAAAATCACACTCATATCAATTATCGCCCTTATCGCCCTGGTGGCATTTGCGATAATACAGCTTTCGGTGTTGCGCTCCGAACTGCTTGCCGACCGACAGGAAAAAATTAAATCCGATACGGACGTTCTTGTCACAATGGCCGATGGTTTTCTGACCTATGCCGAGGAGGGCAATCTGTCTCGCGAAGACGCCATTGCCCTGTTTTACAAAACCATCATGAAAAGCAGTTACGACAACGGCACCGGATATTTCTTCGCCTATACCCGCAAAGGCATTGCACGGGCGAATGGTGCCAGTCCGGCAACAGTTGGCAAGGACCTGTCAAACCTCAAGGACCCGACCGGCACCTATGTCGTTCAGGCGCTTATCAAGGCAGCTTCCCAGAAAGATGGTGGTTTTTTCACCTACCAATGGCCAAAACCGGGTGAAGCCAAAGACGTCACCTTTGACAAACTTTCCTATGCACGCTCCCTGCCCTGGGGTGACGTAATTGGCACCGGCATTTACATTGATGACGTTGACCGCGCCTTCTGGAACAATGCCAAGGTCGTGATGGGAATTGGCTCTGCCTTTTTACTGGTGCTGCTTGGCGCCGGATACCTGATCGGCCACGACATTGTCGGGGCATTATCCAGGCTTTCCACCCGTATGACCGAAATTTCAGCAGGTCAACTTGATGACGAGGTTGAAGGCCAGGAGCGGCGCGACGAAGTGGGCCAAATGGCAACCACCGTTGTTACCTTCCGGGAACAGGCGATCCACAACCGCAAGCTTGAAGCCCGGCAGCGCGAAATTGAAATGCAGTCGGAACAGCAACGCAAGGACGACATTCGCGCCATGGCGGATGCCCTTGACCAACGCGTAAAAGGTTTGATCCAGAATATCATTCGGTCAATTGGCAATATGAATAATGCCATAACCGCGATGCAGACTGCAGCCAAAATGAATTGTGAGTTTTCAACCGCCGTTGCCACTGCCACCACCCAGACATCGGCCAATGTTCAAACAGTATCTGCCGCCACAGAAGAACTAAGTGCGTCTTCTGACGAAATTGCCCAGCAAGTGACCCATTCAGCCACGGTATCGTCCAATGCAAACGCCGAGGCCATTCGCACCAATGCAACCGTTGCCGGCCTGTCCGAAGCGGCCCAGCGCATTGGCGACGTGGCGCAGTTGATTGGTGCCATCGCCGAACAAACCAACCTTTTGGCCCTGAATGCTACCATCGAAGCCGCCCGCGCCGGGGATGCAGGCAAGGGATTTGCCGTTGTTGCCGCCGAGGTGAAAAACCTTGCCAACCAAACGGCACGCGCAACCGAGGAAATCAACCAGCAAATTACATCGGTTCAAAATGAAACCGGCGATGCCGTAAAGGCCATCCATCGGATATCGGAGACCATTGCCCGCGTTGCCGAAAGCTCATCGGCAATTTCGGCCGCGGTTGAAGAACAACACGCTGCAATTGAAGAAATTTCGCGCAACGTGCAACAGGCGGCATATGGCACCCAGGAAGTCTCTGAACGGATAGACAGAGTGAATGAAAACGCAGGCAAGGTTTCAACCGAAACCGGCACCCTGGCGCAAAATGCGGAACAACTGGTAACCGAGGCAACATCGCTGGAGCAGGCAATTGAAATGTTCCTGAGCGACCTTCGCACCAAAGCAGCCTGAACGGTCTGGCCTGTTAGAATTACGGCCAACAAATAAAAAAACCACCGGCGCAATCCGGTGGTTTTTTCATATTTGCGCATCCTTTGGCGTGTTGACCAAAAATATCAACATCTGCTCACACACGACGCTGATATGCAAAACAGCGCGTTACGACACGGGTGTTTTAACCATTATTCTCCGGGGGCATCTCGTCTCCTGACGTCGGGCTTTCACCCGGCTCCAGACATTCCTTCACCCAGACATCATAAACCGGGTGTTCCAGTGCCGACAGGCCAGGCGTTGAAGCAAACATCCAGCCATTAAAAACCTCGACATCGGTTTTATCTTCGGAACGATGATCAACAATTTCCAGAAAACCGGCACTTTCAGGCCGTTCTTCAGGTGGCGTGCGATAGCAGGCGTCAACCTTAATCGTCAATGACCCGAAATCAACACTTTGCCCGACCGGCACTTCGAAAGTCGAAATACGCGCCGTAATTTTATCAAGCCCCTGAAGCTGAGCGACATCAGCCTTGCGATAATCCAGCGCCGACGCGCCAGTCACCCCCGCCAGAACAAAACCGGTTGCAAGCGTACCTGTTACCAACAGGGATTTAACATTCATCAGGATTTTTTCTCCGCCGTCCCATAGGGATTTTCAAGTTCCGCGACCACATCTCGCATAACGGCACGAAACTGCTCTTCGTCACATCCCATCAACAGGGCATCTTCAAGAGCGTCCTGCATCATTTCACGCAGTTCGACAAAATTCTCGTTCAGAACCTTGATTTTCTCGACGCAGGATAACGGCGCGCCATCAGGGTTATGCCAGGTTGGCATATCCGTTGTGATGTCTGACTTGCTCATAATCTGCTCCGCTCCATATCAGGGCATCAAAGGTTTACAGGGTAAACAGATGATGCTTCGTCAAAAGATGCAAACCAAACCGGGCCAAATCATGACGATGTGCAAATCGTCACATCCCGGCCCGTCAAAACAGGCCTAGTTCCCTGCCGGGGCGGCCTGGGCATCGGCCTTGTCACCACCTGATGACTTATTCGAATAAATCACCTGGCCAATCAGCTCTTCAAGGTTTACCGACCCCTGAGTATACTCAACCGACCCGCCCGGCGGCAACATGTCAACATCTCCGCCAGGTTCCAGCGACACAAACTTGCCGCCCAGAAGCCCGTCAGAAGCAATTTTCGCAGCACTGTCGGTCGGTAATTCCACATCGGACCGGATTTTCATGTGGATCACGGCCATATAGGTTTTCGGATCAAGCTCTTGCGATACAACCGAACCGACCTTGACGCCGGAAATCCGCACATCATTGCCCGTTGCCAGGCCATCAATGCGGTTAAAGCTGGCATTCAGCTCGTACCCGCCCTCAACCGAGCGCAACCCTGCACGGGAATAGGAAAAAACAGCGAAAGCGACCGCAACGCAAATAACTGCGCCACCTGCCAGTGTCTCGACCAGCCTGTTGCTCATACCTTGTTCCATCCTTGCAATAATGTCGCATAATACCCGTTTAAAACGGGCCTGATCCAAAATCCGGGCTGAAAATCAGCCTTCCGGTGTCCATGACTGATAATCGCCAGTGGCCTTGGCACGTTGCCCACCCTGGTAATCATGGCCCTTGGGGCGATAGGCATGTTTGGTGCCTGTCAGATTTGGCTGATGGTCTTTTTGCCAGTCATAACGGTCTTCCGCTTTTTCCGACAGCGGCGCATCAAGGGTATAATGCAGCCATGCATGCCATTCAGCCGGCACCTTGGAGCCTTCGTCGATGCCCTTATAGATCACCCAACGCTTTGCTTTACGGCCCTGCGCGGCCTTTTTTTCGGTATAGTAAACATTACCATAACGGTCTTCGCCAACGCGCTTGCCAAACAGCGAAGTAAAGATACGGGTCCCGACGGTGGCCATATTTGCGGTCTCTCTCCAAATTGTTTTTGCCCTGCCAGACAGGACGACGGTTGCGCGAACGCGCACCGAGGACAATTACGCACCTTATATGTCCCGATGTCAGAGCAAAGTCAATGTTTCAAGCCGAAGCATTGCATTGCACCATCATCGTTTTTACCCTGGCTGCCAGACACCGCACATCGTCAAATTTCCCCCACAAGGGCATGAAGATGCACGACTCTTTGAAACGATACGGTTTGGGGCTTTTGTCCCCCATGTTATCCACAGCCAAAGCAAGTTGGAAACCCTTTGAGAATAAAGGAAAACTATAGTTTGACCAATCATTGAAACCGTCTTTTTTCACATAAATTACATGAACTTAGCTGTCAGAATCTGTCAGATTCCAGGCGGAGGTAATATATTGTTAACCCGCAAGGCTGGATTTCATCGGCAAACAAAGGTAACTTGTGTCCGTCGCAGGGTCTGACGGTTATCGACCTACTATATGTAGCGTATTGTATAGCGAGTCCCTGTAATATTGCGAAACACGGCCGATAAAAAACCCCGACATTCCAGTTGCTTGTGGGTGATTCAACTATTGTTAACCAGATCGGCAAAAACTCTCATTACAGCAAAGATGCCACACACCGCTACATGTAGTAGCTTAATTTGATGTCAACCACAAAGTTTGGTGGACGGGGCACTTTTCATCCCCTTATAATGCGCTCCCGCGGGCCTTGTGCCCCAGGGTGAATTCCACCAATAATTTGGCCAAACCGGACACGACCAATTCCCTAAGGTCGGTGGGGCGGCTTGACGTTGTGAGCAAACAATATCTGGTCTATCAGATACTGGCCGCATTGCGCCGTATCGGGGCCAATAACGGAGCAAACCATGCGGATTACCAGGCAGTTCACACAGGAAGATGTCAGCCCGTATGCCGACATCGATTTTCGCAAGTCATCCTGCAAAATCAAAAACCCCGATGGCTCGACCGTTTTTGAAATGAACGACATTGACGTGCCGTCAACCTGGTCGCAGGTGGCAAGCGATGTTCTTGCCCAGAAGTATTTCCGCAAGGCGGGCGTTCCCGTTGCCTTGAAACCGGTCAAGGAAAAAGACGTTCCCCAATGGCTTTGGCGCCACGAGGCTGACAAGACCAAACTGGAGAAAATGCCTGCAGAAGAGCGCTATACCAGCGAGCTTAGCGCGACCCAGGTATTTGATCGTCTGGCGGGCACATGGGCTTATTGGGGCTGGAAAGGCGGCTATTTCGATGGCGAATCCGATGCCCGCGCCTTTTTTGATGAAATGCGTTACCAGCTTGCCCATCAGATGGGCGCGCCGAACTCGCCGCAATGGTTTAACACCGGCCTGCATTGGGCCTATGGCATTGACGGCCCGGCACAGGGTCATTCCTATGTTGATTATCTGACTGGTAAGCTGACCAAATCCACCGGTTCTTACGAACACCCGCAGCCCCATGCCTGCTTCATCCAGTCGGTTTCGGACGATCTGGTCAATGAAGGCGGCATCATGGACTTGTGGACCCGTGAAGCCCGCCTGTTCAAATATGGCTCGGGCACCGGATCAAACTTTTCCAACGTGCGCGGCGAAGGCGAATCACTTTCGGGTGGCGGGCGCTCTTCGGGCCTGATGAGCTTCCTTAAGATTGGCGACCGTGCCGCGGGTGCCATCAAATCGGGCGGCACCACGCGCCGCGCTGCCAAAATGGTGGTGGTTGATATTGACCACCCCGACATTGAAAAATATATCGACTGGAAAGTCGTTGAAGAACAAAAGGTTGCAGCCCTTGTTGCCGGTTCCAAACTGGCGGAAAAACACCTGACCGCCGTTTTGACCGCATGCAACAACTGGGACGGTGCCGCCGATTCTGATGAACGGTTAAACCCGCGCAGCAACCCGCAGCTTAAAGAAGCCATTCTTTCAGCACGTTCTGTGATGATCCCCGATTCTTACATCAACAAGATCATTCAGTTCGCCCGTGAAGGCTTCACCGAAATCAGCTTTAAAACCTATGACACCGACTGGGACTCGGAAGCCTATCTGACGGTTTCAGGCCAGAACTCCAATAACTCGGTCCGTGTGTCGAACGACTTTTTGCAAGCTGTTCTTGATGATGGCAACTGGAACCTGATCCGCCGCACCGATGGCAAGATTGCCCAAACCATCAGCGCACGCGATTTGTGGGACAAGGTTGGCGAAGCCGCCTGGGCCTGTGCCGATCCCGGCATCCAGTACGACACCACCATCAATGAATGGCACACCTGCCCCACATCTGGCCGCATCAATGCGTCCAATCCGTGCTCGGAATACATGTTCCTCGATGATACCGCCTGTAACCTGGCATCGATGAACCTGATGAACTTCCGTTCCGATGATGGCGGCATTGATGTTGCGGCATATGAACATGCCGTGCGTTTGTGGACCGTTGTTCTGGAAGTATCGGTTTTGATGGCACAGTTCCCATCGGACCGCATTGCCGAACTGTCCTATCGTTACCGTACCCTTGGCCTGGGCTATGCCAATATTGGCGGCCTGCTGATGAGCATGGGCATTTCCTATGACAGCGACGAAGGCCGCGCGATTTGTGCGTCCCTGACCGCGATCATGTGTGGTGTTTCCTATGCCACGTCCGCCGAAATGGCGGGCGAGCTGGGTGCCTTTGCCGGCTATGCCGACAATGCCGATGAAATGCTGCGCGTTATGCGCAACCATCGCCGTGCCGCCCACGGCGAACAGGAAGGTTACGAAGGCCTTTCGATTAACCCGGTACCGCTAATCGCCGCTGACAGCCCCTATGCCGAACTGCCCGTTGCGGCCCGTGCAGCATGGGACAAGGCACTGGAACTGGGCGAAAAGCATGGCTATCGCAACGCCCAAACCACCGTTATCGCCCCGACCGGCACCATCGGCCTGGTGATGGATTGTGACACCACCGGAATCGAGCCGGACTTTGCCCTGGTGAAATTTAAAAAGCTGGCTGGCGGCGGTTATTTCAAAATCATCAACCGCACCGTTCCCGTTGCCCTGGCAACGCTGGGCTATACCGAAAACCAGATCCGCGACATGGAAAAATACGCGGTTGGTTATGGTACGCTCAAGGGCTCGCCAACCATCACCCACGACGCTCTTCGCGCCAAAGGCTTTGACGACGCAGCCCTGGCAAAGATTGAAGGCGCGCTTGAAAACGCATTCGACATCAAATTCGTGTTTAACAAATACACCTTTGGTGAAGAATACTGCGTCAAGCAGCTGGGTCTGGATGGCAAAGCGATTAGCGATATCAGCTTTGACATGCTGGCCGCCCTTGGCTTTAGCAAAAAAGAAATCGAAGCTGCCAACACCTATGTGTGTGGTGCAATGACCCTGGAAGGGGCACCGCATTTGCGCGACGAAGATTTGTCGGTGTTTGATTGTGCAAATCCGTGTGGCCGTACCGGCAAGCGTTACCTGTCGGCTGACAGCCACATTCGCATGATGGCCGCTGCCCAGCCGTTTATTTCCGGTGCAATTTCCAAAACCATCAACATGCCCAACAATGCCTCGATCCAGGATTGCAAGGATGCCTATATCCATTCCTGGAAACTGGGCTTGAAGGCCAATGCGCTCTATCGTGATGGATCGAAACTCAGCCAGCCGCTAAACTCTGCCCTGGTTGAAGAAGACGATTATGCCGATCAGCCAACCGCTGCCAAGGCAACCGAGGCGTCGGAAAAAATCGTCGAAAAAATCATCGAACGGGTTATTCGCGGTGATCGCCGTTCGCTGCCCTCGCGTCGCAAGGGTTACACCCAGAAGGCCACCGTTGGCGGCCATAAGGTTTACCTGCGCACCGGTGAATATGAAGACGGCAAACTGGGTGAAATCTTCATCGACATGCACAAGGAAGGTGCAGCTTTCCGGTCGTTGATGAACAATTTTGCCATCGCAGTTTCCATTGGCCTGCAATATGGCGTGCCGCTGGAAGAATATGTCGAAGCCTTCACTTTCACCCGCTTTGAACCGTCGGGCATGGTGTCGGGCAACGATGCGATCAAAATGGCAACCTCCATTCTTGATTACATGTTCCGCGAACTTGCCATTTCCTATCTGGGCCGCAACGACCTTGCCCATGTTCAACCCAACGACATTCTGCCCGATGCCGTAGGTTCGGGCGTTGCCGAAGGCAATTTGGGTGACGAAGCCAAAGCCGAAGACAAGGCAATTGATACCATTCGCAAAGTAGCGTCTAGCGGGTTCGTCCGTCGTAACCTGTATGTTGTAGATGGTGGCCTGCCGACGGAAGAAACCGTTACCTTAAAGGCAACCGGAACAGATCATGCCCACAGCCATGATCATGACCATAGCCATCACAGTGCTGAAACCGCATCGGCGGCATCCGCCGGGACCGCTTCATCTTCGCAAAATAACGCTATTCTAACGGTCAGCGAAGAAGTCATGTCAAAAACCGACGCCAAAATGGACCGTATCCGCGAAGCCCGGATGAAGGGCTATGAGGGCGACGCCTGCCCTGATTGCGGTAACTTCACGCTGGTACGTAACGGCACCTGCCTGAAATGCGATTCTTGTGGTGGCACCACCGGTTGTTCGTAAAACATAGCACGCAAACCTGATCTAAGTGCGGCAAAGCCTTGGCATTATCAACCGGTCGGAATTATTTCCGGCCGGTTTTTATTTATCCGTGTGATTGGTCATAAAATTCGTCGTTATCCCCCTCTCACAACGGAACATCTTTGTTTTCACAGCGTTATCGCTTGGTTCGCCTGTCATGGACCAATACCGGAACAAGACAGGCTCCAAAAATAACAAAGTCTTTCAGACAGGAGTTTCCCCGATGGCTATGAGCCGTGTTCTTGGTGCCGTTTTGCTGGTTGTTGGCATTTTGCTGCTGGTCTTTGGCCTAAATGCGACCGACAAACCGGTTGAGGAATTGTCCAACACTTTCCTTGGTCACTACACCGATGAAACCATGTGGTATCTGGTTGGTGGCGGTGCCGCTGCCGTTGCCGGTATTTTAATGGTTCTGTTCGGGGGCAAGCGCCGCTAATCAGGCGCACAAACAACAAAATCACGGTTTCTTCCGATGAAAAAGCAATCACCGGTTCCCATATGCACTAACGCGTTATAGTCTTTGTGCCATAAAAAGTTATAAGACTGTTATCTGTAGTGTTTGCGCGTCGGGAGAAACCACCAATGTCCCAGACTGGACAGCGACTATCGGACAAGATCATTCTCGCCCATCGCCAGGCCGTTGAAGAAGGCAAGGCAGAGGTCGCAGAAATGCTTATTCAGGCGCTGGAAATTGACGCTTCCTATGTTGGCGGGCCGCAGCCGGAACAACGCGAAAACCTGGAAGATGTCGAAGGTGCCTTTAGTTTGCAGGCCGAGTTTCGCGCCAAACATGGCCGCAGTCATCCATGACTTAAACATCCCCTGCCCGACACCATATTTCCTGTTTTTCACACAATACCGGTCGACATAGCCGGTTTGCGAACAGATTGTTGCCAAAGCGGCTCTGGTCGGGGGCACCGTTCCGCGTAATGATATCCCAAACAGATTTCATTTTGCGAAGGCCAACACATGCCCCATTCTTCCAACATTCCCCAAACCAACGCGCTGGCCCCGATATTTATTTCCCACGGGTCGCCCATGCTGGTTGCACGGCAAAGCACACCGGCATTCAATTTCCTTCACACCGAATTACCTGACCACCTTGATGGTGCGCAGGCCATTCTTATCGTTTCGGCCCATTGGCAGGCCCCCGTTGCCACCATTTCAACCGCACAGCACCAGGAAACCATCCACGATTTTTACGGTTTTCCCGATGCGCTGTATCAGTTGCATTACGATGTTGCAGGTGCCCCGGACCTTGCCAGCACCATTGCCCACAAAATTGGTGCAAAAACCGATGACCAGCGCGGGCTGGACCACGGCGCATGGATGCCGATGATTTTGGCGCGTCCACAGGCAGATATCCCTGTATTTCAGCTGTCCATGATCGAAAATGGCAGCCCCGCCGATCATTTTGCCCTTGGCAAAAAATTACGCGGCCTGCGTGAAATGGGGGTTTTGGTAATCGGCAGTGGTGCCATGACCCATAATTTACGCGCGCTTGACCGCAATGACGGTCCCAATGCCGACGCCTGGGCCGAAGAATTTTGCCAATGGATGGTTGAAAACACCAAACAGCACGATATCGACACGTTGCTGGCCTATCGCTCAAAGGCCCCTCATGCCCGCATGGCCCACCCCCATGATGACCATCTGATGCCATTTTATGTGGCTCTTGGTGCTGCCGATGATCATTACATCTGTAAAACACTGCATCACAGCATCGAATTTGGCAACCTTGCCATGACAGCGCTTCGCTTTTACGATCAGGAAACGTCGATTAAAGCAGCCTGAAACAGGAAGTTCCTATTGCAGCAATATCAAACCCGGCTTGAAATTCGGACACAAGGCCAAGGTCTGATCGAATTTACACATTTGGTCGAAGGCTGGCTGAATGAATGCGCCCTTGAAAACGGTATTCTGACCGTGTTCTGCGCCCATACATCAGCCAGCCTGACCATTCAGGAAAATGCTGACCCGGACGTGCAGCATGACCTGCAAGTGTTTTTCAAACGCCTGGTCGCCGAAGACCCGAACCTTTATCGCCATACATGCGAAGGGCCGGACGACATGCCGGCCCACATTCGTGCCGCCCTTACCAACGTGTCCCTTGGAATTCCGGTGCAAAATGGCCGTATGGTTTTGGGAACATGGCAAGGCATTTACCTGTTTGAACACCGCAATGCACCGCATCGCAGGCAAATCAACCTGCACATCATCGGCCAATAAACCGGCTGGTTCTGCCTGCAGAGTACGGCAATGGCAGGTATCTATCTCCTGCCATTGCCAAGTATCCTGCCATTTCACTCACGACACGCCCAGGGTGCTGCATCGTACCATTATTGCAAAACCGTTGCCCTGGCGGCGGCTATGCCAACACTGGGGCACTGTGCGAAAATATCCTGCTTTTTATGGTACAATTTCGTCTGAATACCAAAGGCACCCAACACAGTTGAAAAAATGTTGTCTTGCGAAAAGTCACGGGTTTTGCCTATCGCGTCAAAACATTTCAGATCGATGTGCCGGTCCTTGATAAACCCGTCCGACATCCAGACCTGAAATGGCACATGGGTTTGTTGCTCTGGCGCAAATCGATACGGGGTGCCATGCAAATATATGCCCATTTCCCCCAAAGATTCACCGTGGTCCGACAGATAAATCAGCGCAGTATCGTATTTATCCTGATAACTGGCCAGTTTTGCGACCAGTTGCGATATTACGAAATCGGTATAGCGGATCGTATTGTCGTAAGAATTGACCAGTTCTTCATGGCTGCAATTTTCGATATCACTGCGCGGGCAGTCCGGCATAAAAGTACGAAATGCCTTGGGGTAGCGTTTATAATATGTTGGCCCGTGGCTCCCGATCAGGTGCAAGCCAACCAACCGGTCGCCAGTACCTTTCATATCGGCAATCTGCTGGTCAATATTGCGCAACATTGCTTCGTCAAGGCAGGCATTGTCGGCGCATAAATCCGGGTAATCTGCGGGGTTAAGGGTCATATGGGGGATGCGGTCGCATACCCCTTTACAACCGTCGTCATTTTCTTTCCAAAAAACCGAAACCCCGGCCTTTTGCACCACATCAAGTAAACCTTCGCTATTGCGCGCCCGGTCGGTATCAAACCCTTCGCGGTTTTCGGCCGAAAACATGCACGGCACCGATATCGCTGTGGCCGTACCACAGGAATGCACATTCTGAAACGACACAAGATTATCAATTTTACGGGTAAACGGGTTGGTCGGCCGGTCATACCCGTTAACGGCATAATTTTCGGCGCGCGCGGTTTCCCCAATCACCAAAAAGACCAGTTTTGGTTTGGCACCCGGTTCTTGTGCTGCCAGCGATGCATCCTGCCCAATAATTTTGAACGGCACGTCGCGCGTCAGATAGCGGCGTTTGACATATTTAATCGTGCTGGCAATATAATTTTCCGGCACGACCTCCTTGGCAAGTTCGCGATTATTGCGCCCAATCGAGGCATAATCCTGATAAAAAAAGCCAACAAAACCCGCAACAATCACCAAAAAACCGGCCATGGCACCAACCCGGTGATACAGGCCCTGATACCAGCGCTCGGCATATGTCACACGCACAAACAGCAGCAAAATGGCAGGTAAAACCCCCATCAACACCACCATCGCAACCGAGTGCCCGTTGACATAGGAAACCGCTTCGCGACTGTTGGTTTCAAAAATATTCTGGATCATCGCACGGTCAAAAACGATGCGATATTTCACCATGGCAAAGCTAACCATCGCCCCGGTGATTAACACCAGAATAAAAAACGGCTTTAGCGTAAAGCGCGACGAAAAAGGAATAAAAACAAAATTCAACGCCGCAACAAGCACGATCGGAATTGAAATGACAAAACCGACGCTAAAATTATCCAGCGCAGACAAAATTTCGTAAAAATGGCGCAAAAGCGCGAAATTAAGAACAAATGCAAAATATAGCGACAGGGCAAACACAAGTGTCAGTACCCGAACGCGGATCAAAACGGGGGTTTTCAATCGCGTTACCTTTCCAACCATCACAAGACAAGGGATCAACCCCTGCCATGCGTGTTGAAAATGGCCGTTACACGATCAGGGGCAATCGCACCCTAATGCGGCTTCCTGACAGTAAGCTGAAACAGCCAAAATGCCCGCCCCTTAACGTATCAAACCCCAATTCATAGTCGGTTTAACCATCCAGATATCAAACTGTTGTGACCGGGCCACGCCGGCGCTTGCTGCTATACAATGCCAGTGCGCTATGGCTGGCCAATGTCACAATCACCACTGCCCCGGCAATCAGGGTGGTGGATGACGGCACTTCACCCATAAAGACCCATACCAGCCCGGACCCTAATATCGCTTCGGTCAGCATGATCAATCCTACCTCGGCGGCCGGTATGCGTTTCGCCCCCATCGATATGAACGTAAACGACAGCGGCAACACCAGACAGCCCAGTAATATCAGCCATAACGGGTCCCACGGGAACAAGGCCAACGGTGTTGCAGCGGGCGCAACACAAATGGCAACCAGCAAAGCCCCAACCATCATCGCACGAACTGTATCAACCGCAATTCTTGCCCCTAGAACATTGAAATAACACGCCATACACAATGCTGTTCCCAATGCCAGGATATCGCCCAGCATGTGCGCGCCGCCCAAACCGTTGCCCACAATAATCGCCAGGGCCGCAAACACCACAATGGATGCCACCCAGGTGCGCAGCGGTTGCCTGCGTTTAAACAGAAATGCACCGATAATGCCGCTGATCAACGGAGTTGCCGCAATAATCACCAGGGTATTGGCCGCATCGGTGTTCTTGATCGACAAAATAAAACAGGCGCTGGTGCCACCGTAAAACACCCCGGCAAAAATTTCGTCCCGCCGCGGGCGAATGGCCTGCCATAACGGCTGGGGC
>NZ_JFJZ01000023.1 GCF_002115825.1 Thalassospira sp. MCCC 1A01428
TTAATGAGTCCTGAGCCTAGCTATCGGGTGCGGATGCCGAACCTGGTTTTATTCGTCACTGTGAACAGACCAGCGCAGAGTGGTTTCCTTGCCCGCAGGCAGGGTGATTTGCCATTTAACCTGCCCTGCCTCAAGATTCTGATGCGGGTTGTTTTCGTCGATAATTTTCCAGTTGGCAGGCAGCGTTTCTTCAACACTCACCGTTTCATCACGCGGACCACTGTTTTTTAAGGTCCATTCCAGGGTTGCGGCAACTTCGTCGGGCAGGTTTTTACGTGCCTGGCGGTCATAGGAAACCACATGGCGGCTGCCGGTAATGTCGCTTGCCTGGCCCAGTGTCAGGTGGGCTTTTTCGCCCGCCGGGGTCAGGTTGATCTGGTCTTCGCCCAAAAATGTCGCAATGCCATCGGTATCATTGGCATAAATGCGAATTTGTCCTGCCGGCCACGGGCTTTGTTTGTCCGTTCCGCCATCATTTTCGATGGTTAACTGCAATTCTGGCCGGATAAAATCCTGACTTGTGTCTTTGCCGCTGTAATAAATGGATGTGTTGCCATAAAAGGTCATTTCGCGCTGTGCCTTGATCTGGCGGTTATCAAGCAGCGGCAGGGTAACGGCATCGCCGTTTTTCATGTTCAGGCCGTTATAGGGGCCATAAACATGCAGGTTTTCAAATTTGCTGCGGTCGGCTTGCCCGCCCATGCTGTCGGCGCTGGCCGACATCAGCATTTCGGTACGCATGGCTTTCGCCATTGGCCGGGGTGAATTCTGGTTGGGGTCACCGGCGATCAGTTGCAGGTTGGCATTTTTAATGTCACCGCCGCTGTTATTAACGATGCGCGCGCGTGCGCCAAGGTCCAGTGTGCCGGTTTTGCTGTCATAATGCCCGACATAGGCGGTTTGCCAGCTAATGCCGCCAATCAGATAGGCCAGCGATACATGGTCGGTCGCGGCTGATGTGCGAATGGTGGCATCAAGGGACGGGCGGGTTGTATAATCATCGGGAAGGGCAGGCATGACGATGTTTTGCGTTGGCACATATTCAATGCCATCGGCGGTTTTAACCAATGCCTGACCATTAAGAGCGACCAGTGTTGCGCTAATCAGGTCATCATCCCGGCGGATTTTAATATCCTTGCCAATAAACTGCTGCAACAGGGCATACCCGCCGCGGGGGCCGGTTGGCTCGGTTGTGGTGATGAGTTGCAGATTGGCAGTTTTATCTGCCCCGATCAGCAAGGAATCATCAAGCAGGGTTTCTGGCAAATCCATGATTTTAAGGGTCTGACGACCTGCCGAAAGTGATGCCTGGCGTTGTTCGGCGATCATGGTCAGATTGCCGGGGTAAACCGTCATGCGCAATTTTGTACGATCGGACGCAGCCAACGGCACCGAGGTTTCGGCATTGTCGGCTGCATCGGCAGCCTGGGCATCGGAAATGGACAAATCGGGCGCCCCGAACAGGGTTGCGCCCAGAATGGTTGCAAGAACAAGACGATTGCGCAGTTCTGATGCCATGAAAGGGTCCTTTTGACGTATGACAGCCGTTTGGGCCTGAATGGGTTTTAATAACAGGCAGTGTGGCGGGCAAACATGGCATCAAAAAGGAAAACAGCATTTATTTTGCCTGATACCCGGTAACAAGTTTTTGAAATGTTTGCGGCAATTGGTGTTGATACGATTAAAAAACGAATTTCCATTTATCACAAAAAAGGAAGATCCCGGGCTGGATCTTCCTTTTGGGGCGACATATCGCCTGGTTGTGGCCGTGTGCGATTGTGATGGGCGGCAAAAGTGGATTTACACCGTTAACGGATGGCGGAAATCATATTGTGGCTGGTTTAGTCGCACCTGAAAGGCTGTTTGGCGGTTCGTGTCGATCAGGATAGGCGCGCGCAAATTAACGGTCATTTCCACGTCTTGCGCCCCTTCGGCTTTTTGCAGGGTTATGATCAGGATAATGGCCAGATTTTCCTGCGCAATGCCATGGGACGCGGCAAGCGGATCAATATCTTCATGCGCAATCAGGCTGCTTTCGGCATTATAGGGCGCAACGATAAAGGCAAGTTCCGGATCGGTCAGGCATTGTAACAGTTTGAACGAATTGGATATTTCGCTTGGGAAATTTGCAAGGGCAAATACGTTGTTATCAGAAAAACCGCTTAGCCCGGCAGGCATGTAAATTGCTTTGTCCCAGCGAAATTCGCGATCCCCCATCAGGGTCGAGATGGTAATTGTCTGCGGTATATTGTTTTCGTTCAATTCATCGCGGATGATATTTTCTAACATGCCTCGCTCCAATACCGTTTCCTGCTGTCTTTTCGTGGCAGCTATTCAAGCATATATTGGCGTGCGGTGCGTGCAGGTAAAGCAACCAGATGAATTTTTATGAAAATAAAATGTGAAATTGCACCAAAACCGGGTGTGCCCTTAAACAGGGCAAGGTGGTAGCGCCCTTGGGCGGGCTCATGGGCTTAACCACAACGACCCGCTATTGCAGGTTCGGCCAACCAGGCCCTGTTTTGAGATGAAATTCCTGGGCAGATGCTTATATCACACGGCGAGGGTTGATTTTGTGCGTTTACGCGATTGAAACCGGACAGGGATCGGGGCGGAAAACCCTTTGACGCGAATGGTATCCCGGCTTGGCAGGGCATTTAGAAACATGTGACCGGTGCGGGGTAACTCTTTTTCAAGCTGGCGGGCGAAATCCTCGCTCATGACAAGTTCGGCATTGAGGGTGCGGGTTGCCCGTTCCAGTCGGCTGGCAAGGTTAACCGTTGCGCCAATTACCGCAGGCGTAACCGATTCGCCTTCGCCAATATCGCCAACCACCGCCGGGCCATAATGCAAACCTACGCCAATGCGCAATGGCAAGGTGCTATCGGCGGGGTCCTGTGCGTGCCAGTCGCGAATACGTTCAATCATCGCCTGGGCCGCCGACAGGGCATTGGCGGTGGGGCACGACATGGCATCAAAGGCACCAAAGCTGGCCATCATGGCATCGCCGATATATTTTTCGACAATCCCGCCATAGGACGCAACCTGTGTGGTCATGGTGCCATGAAACCGGTTAAGAAGGCGCATGACATCTTGCGGGTCACGGTTTTCGGCATAGCTGGAAAAGCCGATAATATCGGCAAACAGCACCACACATTCGCGCCGTTCACCAATGCGGATCGGTTCGTCGCGTTCAGCCAGCTGGTCGGCCAGGGCCGCAGGGAAATAGCGCGCAAGATTGCCATGTGCGCGTTCGGCGGCGGCAAACTGGCGGATCAGAATACGCAGCCTTGCCACCATCACAGCACAGGCCAGGGTAAAGACAACAACAATCACCACCTGTTCGGCAAGTGCCGATACATCCAGATATTCCGGCCGGTTATAAAGCGGCACCTGGCCGTTTTCACCGGGGCTCCATTGGTCGCCAAAATGCTGCGAAATCAGGATGCCGGGCCGATTAACCAGCCAGATAATGCCGATGACCCAGGCATTGAACAACCATAGGCCGAACCATAAAATCAGGCGTGGTGAAAAGGTCAGAATAACCAGCGCCATCATGATCATGGAAAAGACGATGCCACGATCACGCGCAACAAAACTGTATACCCATGCTTCGTGGTCGATCAGCGGGTGGCGCGGGTCTGGCACGACCGAGACATACACAATCAGCAAGGCATCGGTGATGGCCAGCACATAGAGCAGCCAGCGCCAGTTATGCCCGCGATAGGCGACAAATATTTGAATGGCAACGCCGGGAATAAACCACGTCAACACCTCCAGCAGCGAATACAGCTCGCCGCTGGGGGTGTTGGATTTGCTAAACAGCAACAGGATGAAAGCCAGCATGGCGATGCGCAAAAACGCAACGACAAACAACCCCCGCCGTTCTTCACGGTCGACCAGGCGGTCAAACAGGGTTGGTTTTTCAGGACTTGCTTGCATTGGCCAGTAATTCAGCCAGGCCATCCTTGTCACGTATGACCAAACGACCATCGCGGCGTGTAATCAGGCCGGCTTTTTCCAGTTCCCGCAGCTTTTTGTTTACGGCCTCGCGGGTGACGCCCAGCATATAGCCGAGTTCCTGTTGTGAAAGTGGCAGCGCAATGCGAATGCCTTCCGGGTCCGGCCCGCCATGACGTTCGGCCAGCCATAGCAGGCGTTTGATCAAACGGGCGGTTAAGTCCAGGAAATTGGCATCTTCCAGCAGTGCACTGACCCAGCGCAGGCGACGGCACAAAAGGGCCGTGATGTGGCGGCGCAATTCGGTTTCGCGGTCAAAAATCTCGAAGAAATTATCCCGCGAAATATAAAGCAGCCGCGTAGGGCCAACCGCACGCGCACTTGCCGTGCGTGGTTCGCTGTCAAGCAAGGCGATTTCGCCAAAAACAGCGCCGGGTGCCAGCACGTTAAGGACAATTTCCTTGCCCGAACCTGACAGGCTGGAAATACGGATTTTGCCTGCCTCAACGGCATAAAGCCCATCGGCAGGGTCACCTTTTTCAAACAATAAATCACCGTCCGCCAACCGTTTGATGGTGGCGGATTCTGATAATTGCTCCAGCAGGGCCGGATCAAGGTCTTCGAATAAAAAGCTACCTGCGAGAATGCGCGAGGCGACTTTTGCAAACTGTGGTGGTGTTGTGAAACTGTTCACTGCGTCCTCAGGGGAGAAGGCGTAACGTAAGGATCGGAGACTACCGAAGTTCCAACGTATCACGAAAAGGTACATAAGCGGCAAGCCTTTTGCCCGGTCTTTCTGTGGCTTGCACAAAAAAGTGTGCTTTTTGCGTGATATTCACCCGGATACTGGTGTCTTTTGGCGGCAATCGGACTCCCCGGATTGTCGCCATGCCGGAATATCGTTGCCAGTTGCGTTTTCCCCGAGATGTGATTGGCATAAATATCGTTCCGGTAAGCTCGATGTTATCAATCTTGCTTTTTCCGGTCTCGCTGTTCGCAGTGGGGCCGGATTTTTTTTTGATGGCAGGTTATTGCACCAGGGCGCAACGGATAAAATACCGTTATTTATGCGGCGATATTGACTTGTTAGCTGCGCGCACGCAGGGCGGCAGTAAGGGTGCCGTCATCAAGATAATCGAGTTCACCACCAACGGGTACGCCATGCGCCAGCCGGGTGACTTTAACCCCGGTTTCAAGCAGACGTTCGGTAATATAATGGGCAGTGGTTTGTCCATCGACGGTCAGGTTTGTGGCTAGAATCACCTCATTGACGCCGGTTTCGACCACACGTGATACAAGCTGGTCAATGCGCAAATCTTCGGGGCCGATGCCATCAAGCGGGGATAATGTGCCGCCCAAAACATGATACAACCCCTTAAACGATGATCCGCGTTCCAGCGCCCATAAATCCTGCACTTCCTCGACCACGCAAATCATGTCGCGCTGGCGATTGTGGCTTGCGCAGATATGACAGGGATCGGTCACATCGACATTGCCGCAAACGGCGCAGTTGGTCATGGCACGTGCTGTTTCTTCAAGGGCGTGGGCCAGCGGTATCATCAGGGTTTCGGGTTTTTTCAACATCTGCAATACCGCGCGTCGGGCCGAACGTGGGCCAAGGCCGGGTAACCGGGCCAGCAATTTGATCAGATTGTCTATTTCCCGTCCTGTCATGATTTTCCTGTATCACAGATGGCAATGCGTCATTTCTGGCACAAAAATAAAGGGCGGCGCAATGCCGCCCTTATATGGCGTCGTTTCCCGGTGTCATTCGCACCGGTAACGGCCCGTTTTAAAATGGCAGTTTGAAGCCTTCGGGCAGGTTCATGCCCCCGGTTACGTCTTTCATTTTTTCCGAAACCGTGGCTTCGACCTTAACCTTGGCATCGTTATAGGCCGCAACGATCAGGTCTTCGAGGACTTCGACGTCATCCGGATCGACAATGGTTTTATCGATGCTAAGGCCGCGCATTTCGCCTTTGCCATTCAACATTACCTTGACCATGCCGGCACCGGACTGGCCTTCAACTTCCAGCTCAACCAGTTTTTCCTGCATTTCCTGCATTTTGGACTGCATCTGCTGGGCTTGTTTCATCATCCCTGCAAGGTTCTTCATAGCTCGTCGTCTCCTTCGAGATAAAACGCATCATCATAAACCGACCCACTGTCATCGCCTTCGGCCAGTTCCGGGGTTTGATTTACCGGTAAATGCACCGCGACGATTTTTGACGATGGAAATCCTTCAAGAACAGCCTTCACCAGCGGATCAAGTGACGCATCCGCCTTGCGCTGTTCAAGTTCTTCAAGTTCCTGTTCTTTCAGGGTAGCGGCACCCTGTTCGCGCTCGGAAACCGATACAATCCAGCGCTGCCCGGTCAGGCCGTTAAGCGCCTTGATCAGTTGGCTTGATAAATCGGCATTTGCGCCGCGCGCGGGCCGAAAATCAATTCGGCCTTTCTCAAATTTCACCAGATGAAGATAGTTTTTAACCTGAATTGCCAGACCTGTGGTTTCCCGGTCTGCTGATAGCAAGGCCACCACGTCTTCAAGGCTTTCGGGCATTTTGGCATAAACAGGCTGGTCGGCCTGCTGGGGAGCCGGGGCATGTTGGTGTGAAATGGCCCGTGCGGCATTGCCGCCACCATTTACAACCTGCATCCGTGGTCCACCACCACCGCCATTGCCGCCGCCGGCGGGGCCGTTATTGCCTGCTGCCGGGCCATTCAGGCCCGATTTCAGCTTTTTAATCAAATCACCTGGTGATGGCATTTCCGCGGCATAGGCCAGGCGGATCAAAATCATTTCGGCAGCCTGAATCGGCGATGGGGCAATCCGGGTTTCTTCCAGCCCTTTAAGGAGCATCTGCCACGCGCGGGTCAATTGCGGCATTGCCAGCTTGGCGGCGATTTCGCGGCCCCGTTCACGTTCAATTTGTGAAACGCCGGGGTCGTTTGCGGCATCAGGTGCCAGTTTTACCCGGGTTAACCAATGGGTCAGGTCCAGCAAATCCTGCAACATCACGGCCGGGTCACCGCCCAGTGCATATTGCGCGCCGAGTAATTCCAGGGCTTCGTTGATCTCGCCTTTCATGGTCAGATCAAACAAATCGAAAATGCGGGACCGGTCGGAAAGGCCCAGCATGTCACGCACCTGCTGGGTGGTGACCTTGCCCGCGCCATGCGAAATCGCCTGGTCGAGCAGGCTCATGCCATCGCGGACCGAACCATCGGCGGCACGTGCAATTAACGCCAGAGCTTCGTCTTCAATCTCGGCATTTTCCAGCCCGGCGATGCGCTTGTAATGGGCGACCAGTTCGTCGGTTTGCACCCGGCGCAAATCAAACCGCTGGCAACGCGACAGCACCGTGATGGGAATTTTGCGAATTTCGGTGGTTGCGAAAATGAATTTCACATGCTCTGGCGGTTCTTCCAGCGTTTTCAGAAGCGCGTTAAACGCACTTTTCGACAGCATGTGCACTTCGTCGATGATGTAAATCTTGTAACGTGCCGATGTCGGGCGATAGCGCACCCCTTCAATCAACTCGCGAATGTCATCAACACCCGTGCGCGACGCGGCGTCCATTTCCATAACATCGACATCGCGGTCTTCGGCAATGGCGCGGCAATGCTGGCAAACCCCGCAGGGTTCAATGGTGGGGCCACCAGTCCCATCGGGGCCAACGCAGTTAAGTGCGCGCGCAATAATACGTGCCGTGGTGGTTTTACCAATGCCGCGCACCCCGGTCAGAATAAAGGCATGGGCCAGCCGCCCGCTTTCCAGCGCATTGGAAAGGGTTTTGACCATCGGCCCGTGCCCGATCAGTTCGTCGAACGATTTGGGCCGATATTTGCGGGCCAGTACCTGATATTCGCTTTTGGGCGTATCTGGGCTGGCGGTCTGGGTCTGATCCGTCATTCATCCGGTCCGGCATGTTTGTGGTACGCGCATGATATGGTGCGCGATTGTGTTTTAACAGCATCGGGCATCACGGGCAAAGGCCGATCTCTGCATTGATGCAGCATTTGCGCCCGTCAGCCCATATATCGATCTGTTTCCTGTCAATATATGGGGCGATTCCGGGTGCCAGCCACTTGCATTTGCACATAAATTTACCCAACGCATGACAACGCCAGCGATAAATAAGACAAACCAATATGTGAATATGGAGAAACGCAACCGGAATGGACCGTTGTTGCAAGGGTGAGAGACTGGACCGCGACCCGGAAAAACTCGTTACGGCTGCTACCTTCCGGTCCTGACCGGGTTGGCGAGCGGTCCGTCCACGACCAGCCTCTCGCCCCCTATATCGCGCAGGGCGTTTAAAAACGCAAGGGCCGATTGGGAATTTTTATAAAGTCCATGTTCGGCCTTTGCCTGGGCGGGGTTGGCGGTCTAATCTCTGGCAAATTTAAATGTACGGCTGGCGCACAACATGGGCTGCGGCGGTCATTATTTGCAGGTAGGAAATGGAACAGTTGTTTTATGCGTCTGTCGGGTTTGATCGCGACGCAGAAATTCGCGGTTCATCGCGGTGGCGGCAACAGGTTTTGCGCGAATCCGATGTACGTATTCTGATATGCCATGGCGGTGACCCGTTATTTGTCCAGCCCGAGGAAAGCGGCGAACATGATATTGTCATGCTTGATGCGGCCCGGCTGTTGCAGCTTGATTTTGATCACGAAGCAGCAAACTGGGCCTATCTTGGGCGCCATGCCAGCGGGCCGGTCGTCGCCCTTGATGTATCGCCACTTGAAACCGATCGCGAACAGGCAGCCAGCGCGCTTAACGGGGCCTTTGGCGATATGCGCACCCGCATGGCGGCCTTGCCCCACGAGGAAGCCGCCCTTGCCGCACAGGCGCGTGCTTTGTTTTTATGGCAGGCACGGCACCGGTTTTGCGGGGTGTGCGGCCATCCTAATCATATCGCCGAGGCGGGCTATCGGTTGCAATGTTCCAATCAGGCCTGTGGCACTGCGCATTTTCCGCGGACCGACCCGGCGGTGATCATGCTGGTGCATCATGATGACCATGTTTTGCTGGCACGTTCGCCGCAATTTCTACCCGATATGGTGTCGGTGCTTGCGGGTTTTGTCGAGCCGGGCGAAACCCTGGAGCAGGCGGTGCAGCGAGAAGTGTTTGAAGAAGTAGGCATTCGCACAAAAATGCCGCGTTATATTGCGTCTCAACCCTGGCCTTTTCCGGGTTCTTTGATGTTGGGTTTTGTGTGTGAAGCCGAAGATACCAACATCACAATCGATAATAACGAAATTGAATATGCGATGTGGGTGCATCGCAATGATGTGCATGATCTGGGCAACCGGGGTATCAAGTTACCGCGCGAAATCTCGATTGCACGTTATTTGCTGGAAAACTGGACGCAGGGTCGTATTTGAATTTAACTTTCCCAAATATAGTCAGATCACCAAAATAAACTGACCTTATATGTGAGGAAAATGGACAGGATGATATGCCGGCTATTATGTTTTTTAGCCGTGGTCTTTGCCTCAAGTCCGGCTGTTGCCCAACACAGAACCGATGTTATGGTTGGGGTTTATGAATACAGCGTGGTGCATTTTTACCTGCACGACAAGGAAACAGGGTTTGCCCACGATCTGGTCCGCCGCCTGAATGAAGTGCAGGGCGATTATCATTTTGTGACCGTCGAAACATCTTCCCGTCGTCGTTATAACGATCTGGCGTCGGGACGGATCGATATGATCCTGCTCCAAAATCCGGACTGGAACTGGCGTGGTCGCGATGTCGGGTTTTCGACACCGATTGTTTGGGAATACGATATTCTGGTGGCCGGTCGTGCGCTGGTACCCGGTCCCTCATATTTCAATAATGTGCTGGAGCGTTCCATTGCCGGGGTATTGGGGTTTCATTATAAATTCGCCGATTTTCGCGACGACCCCAAACAGCTGACCCGGCTGCTTGATATTTCATTGCTGTATAATGAACCCGAAGTGCTTGAAGCCGTGATTCGTGGTGATGCTGAAATTGGTGTGGTGTCCGCCGGGTTTATGTCGCGCAAATTTAGCCATATTGCCGATTTGGCCGACCGCATTGCGATGGGGCCGCGTGCCGATAACAGCTATCAGCTTGCATCGGTTATATCGCGCAATGCCCCGATTACGGTTGAACGATATAACAGTTACCTTAATGATTTGCGGGCCGAAAATGCCATTGCCCCGGTTTGGTCGCGGTGGCATCGCGGTGTGTTACCCTGATGCGGATGGCGAATTGCTAATTCCCGATTGGCGGGATGCGGGCGATAACATTGCGCCGAACGGTTTCAGGGCGTTCGCGCCATGCAACAAGGCCGGCTTCCGCATTGGCATAGGCCTCGGCCAGTTTTAAAATATCGGCGGCATGATCTTCGATTGTCAGGTTGCCGTAAACATACCCCCATTTTCCCGCTGCGCTCAGGGCGACAGAACATCCCGATTTGCAATTGCTCAGGCATTCAACTGGCACAATATCGAACGATGCCGGGTCGGTGCGGGTTGCCATTTCGTGCGATAAGGCATCATAAAGCCGTTTGCCATCACGGTGGCGGGTTGCGTCTGTTTCGCCGTTGCCGGCGGTATCAGAAGCACCGGCGCTGGCACGGCAGGTAATACAAATATTAAGTCGGGCCTTGGGCGAATTGGCGGTATTGGCAGTCATTATGCGGTGTCTATCCGGGTTGGGGGTCATGCAGTCTGGCGGATGGTTTTGGCCGGTTCGAATGCGTCACTTACACGAAGTTGAACGTTGCTTGCAAGTTGGCGGTTGATCATCGGGTGGGCGGCCTCGTTGATCAGCAAGGCAATGCCGACCGCTGGGAGGGGGGGGAAACCGTCGCTATGGTCAAGGATTTGCAAGCTGTCATTCACTGTAATCGCGGCCAGGGCCGCCACACCAAGCCCGTCGCGCACCAGATGCAAAAGCGATGCGGCCTGCCGGGTCGTTGCCAGCAATTGAAACGCCCGGCCTGATTTTGAAATTGCGTCAATTGCCCAGGCGTGAAATTTGCAATCTTCGGCAGGCAGAACCAACGGTAGCGGATTTTTGAGGTGCTGTTGATGTTGTGCCGATGTGGCCCAGACACCGGCCTCGCGACGTAAAAAGTATCCTTCCTCGCCTTTTTCCGACCGGCTGATAATGGTTAAATCCAGTTCGCCCTGATCAAGCATCCGGCGCAAAATGATGGTCGGGTTGATCGAGATGAAAAACTGTACAGCCGGGTGAATGTCACGAATGGCACGCATCACCACAGGCAGGATTTTTTCTGCATAATCATCGGGGCAGCCGATACGAACGGGGCGTGATATGGTTTCACCCCGGATACTTTCCCGTGCTTCATCCTGTAACGAAAGAATACGCCTGGCATAACCTACCAGGGTAATGCCTTCGTTGGTCAGGGTGACATTGCGCCCTTCGCGGCTAAACAGTTTTTGGCCCATGGTTTCTTCCAGCCGTTTCATTTGCATGGAAAAGGCCGATGGCGTTCTGCCCACGCGGTCAGCTGCCCGGTTAAAACTGCCGCATTCGGCAAAGGAAACAAAACTGCGCAAAAGGTCGGCATCCATAAGACAATGTCCTGTCTGTCAATTGGGGCTGTCCGGATATGATAGCGGTAGATCGATCAGAAATAATCATCAATAAAATTGACCAATAACATCAAAACTATTCGATTGTTTGCCACGGCACCAGTGGCAAATATAGCCAGGCGGGGCCGGCCCGATCGCCAGAGTTCATGAAAACAGATAGATATTCAGGAATGAAACCATGATTTTGCATGATTTTTTGCCGTCGGGTAACGGCTATAAGATCCGGCTGCTTTTACGTTTTTTGGGCCAGAATTTTTCCCTGACCGAATACGACCTGACAAAGGGTGAAACCCGCACCGGGGACTTTTTAACCCGCATTAATCCGGTTGGGCGTATTCCGGCACTGGAATTCGAGGATGGGCACGTATTGGTGGAAAGCAATTCTGTTTTGCTTTTCCTGGCTGAAGGTACGCAATGGTTGCCTGAAGATAAATGGCAACGTGCAGCGGCCATTCAATGGCTGTTTTTTGAGCAATACGAACACGAACCCAATGTTGCTGTGTTGCGGTCCTGGATGAGTGTGAAGGGCATGCCTGAATACGGGCAGGTCATGTTGCCATTTAAGCAGGCCGGGGCACAAAATGCACTCGATGTGATGGAAAACCGCCTGAAGGACCATGACTGGCTGGTGGGCGCGCAATGTTCGATCGCCGATATTTCCCTTTATGCCTATACCCATGTTGCGGACGAAGGCGGAATTGATATGAGCCGGTTTCCCGGAATTAATCGCTGGATTGCGCGGTTTGCAGCCTTGCCGGACTATGTGCCGATCACGTGGAAACCGTGATATTGGCCTGTGAGTGAAAACAGGCCGGGTGCTAACAGTATTTCCCGGCCTGTCTTGATGTGCGCGTGGGTAAAAGGCTGATTTTGGCGGTTATTTTTTCATGCTGAGCGGCTGAACCGTACCGCGATGTTTGGCAATCATTTCCTGTTCGTGACGTGCCCCGGCTGCATCGGTCAGAAAAGTGAAAATACCAAAACGTTCGCCTTTGGTAACCGGCATGGCTTCGTGCAATAACGAGCATGAAAAAATCAAGGCCCCCCCCTGGGGCGGCGCATAAAGCGCCTGGCCATATTCGGGGAAATTGACCTGCCCGCCTTCGTAGGTCAGCGGGTTTAAATTAAGCGACACGGCAAAACGGCGATGGGCAGTAAAGGTGGTTTTATTATCGCGGTGGCGGCCAAAAAAACCTTTGTCATTGCTATGATAATTACCAATGCGCAGGGCTTCCATGCTGGCGGTCTGAAACTGGAATGCCTTGAAAATTTCGGGCAGTACCCGTTTGACGATGCGGTTTTTGACCGCAGTAAACAGTTTTTCATCAAGCAATACGACATCGTTGCGCACCTTGATGGCGGCATCGCCGCTTTGGTTGGTTTCCCCACCTTTGGAAACGCCATTGGCCTGTTTGTCGCCTGTGCGCCAATACGCCAGTAACTGGTCACACAATGCCGGTTCCAGCACATTATCGATGACCAGAACCGGGGCCTGACGCTGAATAATTGTAAAGGGTGTTATGTCGTGGTTGGCCTGGCAATAGCCCATCGCCATTTCAAAGCCGTTCATCGGTGTGTGCGATGTAAAAACGCCGCCCAGACGCCCATCGGGCCGAATAACAATAAAGCTGGTTTTGGTGATATCAAATACCGGCATCAGGCGGTTTTCGGGATCAAACAGGATGGTCACAAAATCGGGGATTTCTGCCAGAAAATCGTCGCTTAAGCTGGCTTTTGTGCCGACAATTATCCGATATAACCGAATATGGGCGTCAGACATTTGTTCGGCAAAGCCACGGGCGATTTTAAAATCATCGTGCGACGGCAGCTCCGGCCCCACCCATAAAACCAGGCTGTCGCCTGCGATGCGCTGATCGGTCAGGTCAACCGGTTTGCCATCCAGGCCGGGCAGGGAAATACGCGGCACCGGGTCGCCTTTATAACAGGCAAGAACGGTTTGAGGGGTGGCCTTGGCCCGCCGGGGCAGCCGATGCAGCGGCAGGAACGGGTTTTTTCATGATTTGGGGAATCCGGCAAAAACAGGCGGGACAAAAGGCATTACAGGTCGGGCATCATAAATTTATGCCCGACCTGATCATAGCGGTGTCGGCGCGTTATTGGCAAGCGACAGCAAAATATCGCTTAATCACACGTTTTCTGCTTTTGGCGTGTGCCGGGCATATCAACAGATTTCAGTCGAAAAACCGGGTTAGTAATTCGTCATAGATCAGAACCAGATTGTCGATATCCTCGACCATGGCATGTTCGTCGACTTTGTGCATGCTTTGCCCGACCAGGCCAAATTCGGCCACTTCGCAATATTTGTGAATAAAGCGGGCATCGGATGTGCCCCCTGTGGTTGACATTTCAGGGCGGTGGCCGGTGATTTTTTCGGATGCATCGGCAATCAGCTCGGCCAGTTTGCCCGGCTCGGACAAAAAGGCTTCGCCCGATATTTTAACCTTCAGGTCATGTGCCCCTGCGTGTGCGGCACAGGTATCACGGATCCATTTTTCCAGCTCATAGCCCTGATGGGTGTCGTTAAAGCGGATGTTAAACGCGGCACTGACCTTGGCTGGTACGATATTGGTTGCCGGGTTGTTGGCATCAATGGTGGTGATTTCCAGGTTGCTGGGCTGGAAATGATCGGTGCCGGTATCAAGTTCGCGCGATGTCAGGGCATCTAGCACGCGGATCAGGCGCGGGACCGGGTTATCGGCCAAATGGGGATAGGCCACATGCCCTTGCGCACCATAAACCGTGACCCAACCGGTGATAGATCCGCGCCGGCCAACCTTCATCATCTGGCCCAGATATTTGGGGTTGGTTGGCTCGCCGACCAGACAGGCATCAAAATTTTCGCCGTGCGCGTCACACCATTCAAGAAGTTTGATGGTACCATTCACTGCATCGGCTTCTTCGTCGCCGGTAATCAGCAGGCTGATGCTTTCGTCAAAATCGGGGTTGGCTTCCAAAAAACGGTCCAGCGCACCGACAAAACAGGCAATACCTGTTTTCATGTCCACCGCACCGCGGCCAAAAAGGCGCCCGTCAACGATTTCGCCACCAAAAGGTGCAACTGTCCATGCTGCTTCATCGCCGGCAGGTACGACATCCGTATGTCCGGCAAAGCAAAAATTACGGCCTTTGCTGCCCCGGCGGGCATAAAGATTATCGATGCTGTCCCAGCCGTCTTCTTCAAACAGTTTGCGTTTAACCTCGAACCCGCGCTGTTCAAGGGCGGTTTGCAAAACATCCAATGCACCGGCATCAGCCGGGGTAACAGACGGGCAACGGATCAGCGACTGGGCAAGGGACAGGGCGGCGGAGGACATGGGGCAATCTCTTTTGCGGGGGAGGGGCGGGGAACAAACATGCAGGGCATAAACATGGCAAGGGACGAAAACGCGATGTGCGCTTTCGTCCCTTTATAATCAATCACATCATCGGCTGACAGCGATCAATCGCGCAGCAATTCGTTGATCGAGGTTTTGGAACGGGTTTTTTCATCAACCCGCTTAATGATCACAGCACAATACAGGCTGGGGCCAGGCTTGCCATTGGGCAGCGGCTTGCCAGGAAGTGAGCCCGGAACCACGACCGAATAGGCCGGAACACGGCCGACAAAGATTTCACCGGTTTCACGGTCGATGATCTTGGTGGAGGCACCAATGAAAACACCCATCGAAATGACGGCACCTTCTTCGACAATCACGCCTTCAACAATTTCCGAACGTGCGCCAATAAAGGCATTGTCTTCAATAATGACCGGGCCGGCCTGCAGGGGTTCCAGCACGCCACCAATACCGGCACCGCCCGAAAGATGCACGTTTTTGCCGATCTGGGCACAGGACCCAACGGTGGCCCAGGTATCAACCATCACGCCGCTATCAACATAGGCACCCAGATTGACAAAGCTGGGCATTAAAACCGTGCCCGGCGCGATATAGGCCGAGCGGCGCACAATGCTGCCCGGAACGGCACGAAAACCGGCGGCTTTAAATTCTTCATCACCCCAACCGGCAAATTTCGACGGAACCTTGTCCCACCAGTTGGTGTTTTCGCCAGGACCACCGGGAATGGTGGTCATGTCGTTAAGGCGGAAAGACAGCAAAACCGCCTTTTTCGCCCACTGGTTCACGGTCCACTGGCCGTCGTTTTTTTCGGGTGATTTTTCAGCCACGCGCAATGTACCGCTATCAAGGGCAGCCAGGGTCTGCTCGACAGCTTTGCGGGTTTCGCCCTTGGTGGCCGAGGTGATCTGGTCGCGGTTTTCCCATGCGACATTGATCACGCCTTCAAGTTCCATCTTGTCCATCTATGGTCGTCCTTGCGGTGTGGCTGGTTTTTTCTTCGCGGCGGAGAATGGGCAAAGCAGACCGTCAAGTCAACTCTGCCTGTCTGCGTATTTTGACTGATTATATCTTTCAACCGTTCCTGCGTCAGTGCAGGAAGGTGAAATAATTATGGCGATGGTGGTTTTCCTGCCCGATCAGCGGGCCGATTTTGCCACCAGCATTTCCAGAAATGCGGGCAGGTCATCTGTTTCATGGTCGATGCGCGGGTCGTCGCGGCCTTCATGTGCCCAGTCGGAATCGCTATGCACCCAAACAGTGGTCATGCCCATGTCCTTGGCTGGCAACAGGTTTTTGGCCATATCCTCAAAATAGATCGCGTTTTTGGGGTTAATGCCATCGCGCGCCAGCATGCGGTCATAGGGTTGTTGTTCGGGTTTGGGAATATAGTCGGCATCGACAATATCAAAGATGGTTTCAAAATGATCGGCAATGCCAAGGCGTTCCATGACCCGCTGGGCGTGGTTGCGTGATGCATTTGTGAAAATAACCTTGCGGCAGGGAAGCGCGTTTAGGGCATTGGACAAAACCGGCGCAGGTGCAACCACTGACAGGTCAATGTCATGGACCTTGTTGAGGTAATCGGCCGGGTCGATTTTATGTTCCAGCATCAACCCGCGCAGGGTGGTGCCATATTGACGAAAATAGGTTTTCTGGATCAGATATGCCTGCTCGGGTGGCAGACCAAGATAATCGCTGACATATTTGCCGATCAGCACGGAAACCTGCGAAAAAAGGTCGCAGCTTGACGGATACAATGTGTTGTCGAGGTCAAAGATCAAGACGCTTTCTTCGGTGACAACCGGCAATGTGGCAGGATCAATCGGCAAGACAGCTTTATTCATCAAATATGTTCCATATTAACAGGTCCGGATCCTGAGGGTGTAGCATCAGATCATAGGCGAAGATATGCGGGTTTGGACCCATAAAACATACATAGCGCGACCTGGCCCGATGAAGAAGACCCAATCAGGATTGGGCAAAAGGTGGCAAGATGCCCTTAAATGTCTGGTGGCAGGACGATTTTATGTCTGCATAATTGCATAAAATAAGGTTTTCATTTGGCTATTGCAGATAAAATTCGACAAATAGGCCTAAAGCCGGTTTTAATTGTCAGATTGACGGTCAGGGATTAAACCGTTGCAGGAATGCAAAGACCGCCATGACGGGGGCTTTCGTAGAGAGGCATATTTCTACGAATTAAGCGAAATGACAGTGCCTTTCAGGCATGCGAGGGGCAATTGAATAACAGCCTTAAGAAACACGCATCGTCCTTGCGCAATGAACGGAACCGTTTTGCGGCGCTGGCGTTTGTGTGGGGTGATCTGTTGCTGGAACTTGATGAAGAGTTCCGAATCGTTTTTGCATCAGGGGCATCCGAGGGCATATTGGGCCTTGGCACAGAGCAGATCGAAGGTATCCGGTTTGTGGATTTTCTGGCCTCCAACTTTCGGCCGCTGGTCAGCGAGATGTTACGTGTTGCGCGGCGTCGTGGCCGGATGGACAATGTGCTGGTGCGATTTAACCGCCCGGACGAACGTATTAGCCCGCCGGTATCCATGACCGGATATTTCCTGCCCGATCTGGGGGGGCATTTTTTTGTGGCCTTGCGGGTCACGGTTAATTCGTTGCCTCATGATGTGTTGCAATCCATTCGTCGCGATGGCCCCACCGGCCTGCTTGATGAAGAAAGCCTGTCGCGCGTGGTAACCGAACGGTTGATGGCGCAGCGCGAAACCGGACAGAATCAGAAATTTTCGCTGTTTACCTTAAATGCGTTTGAACCATTATGTGACCGCATGGAACATGTGGCCCGCGATGAAATGCTGGCAACCATCGGGTCGTTTTTCCGGGCCCATTCGATTGCGGGGGATACGGCGGGGCGTATTAATGCCAACCAGTTTGGTATGTTGCATAATCCCGAAGTGCGCATTGGCGATCTGGAACAGCGTATTGCCGAATGCGCCCTGGATGCCGACCCGCAGGGTAAAGGCATTATTGTTCGCACATCCGAAACCGATTTTACCGCCCATGCCATGCCGCCGGGCGATCTGGCGCGCGGTGTGCTTTATTCCATTCGTCGTTTTTGCGACAAACAGGAACATAATTTTACCTTTTCACGGCTGACAGGGCATATGCCCAATCTGGTCAATGATACCTTTGGTGCGATGCGCGATTTTGGTCAGCGCGTGGACCGTCTGGAATTTGACGCGGTTTATCAACCGATTGTCAGGCTGCCATCGGCCGAAATTCATCATTTTGAAGTGCTGGTGCGATTTTACCGTGAAGATGGTGAATTGATCCCGACCGATCAGCTGATCATGTTTGCCGAACAGGTTAATATGATTCACCGGCTGGACCTGGCGATGATGCGCCGAACCCTGAAATGGATTCGCCAGCAGCTTGACGAAGGTATTGATGCCCGGGTGGCGGTGAATGTTTCGGGGCGCAGCCTGGCCAACCCCGATTTTTGTCGTTCTGTGATTGCTCTGTTTGAACGCAGCAAGGAATCGCTGCCGCAGCTTATGATCGAAATTACTGAAACCGCCGAAATTACCGACCTTGATCATGCCGCAACCTGGCTGGCACGGTTTCGCCAGTATGGCGTTGAAATCTGTCTGGATGATTTTGGTACCGGAGCGGGAAATTTCAATTATCTTAGCGCGCTTGAGGTTGACTACGTCAAGATTGACGGTCCGTCGATCCATCAGTCGTTAAAAACCCAGAAAGGGCGGGCGTTTTTGCGCTCGCTGGTCGGGTTGTGCCATCAGCTTGGTGTTGAAGTGGTGGCCGAAATGATTGAAACCGATGACATGCGCGATCTGGTGACCAAAGCCGGGTTTGATTTTGCCCAGGGCTATTTGTTTGGCAAACCGGAAAAAGACATTACCAGCTATTGGCGCAAGTTGCGCTCAAGACGCGGACGCAAAAAATAATTGAAAAAGATAATCGCCTGGCATGACGGCTTAGCGCCGGTTTTGATGTGCAAATGACGACCCTTTTTCAGGGTCGTCATTTTTTTTGAAAAAAACTGCGCCAGTTTTCCCTGTCCCGCGCGTGGATATCTGTACCGGCTGGCTTAAGCCTGGTGATGGCGGCAGTGTTGATATTACCGTGATATCATTTTGGCTGCGTAATTGCTGGTCAACGCACCACCAAACGGTCAAATCTTCAATTTCCCAAACCGGCAATCAAATAGCCCAGGCTAATTTATCCAGGCAGTTGGCTGTTTGATATTCATCGCATCGGCAACGCCATATTTTTCAAGAATACTGTTGTAAACACCGTTGGCGCGGATGGTTTTGATGCCCTGATTTAAACTGTCAAGCAAAGTGCGGGCGTCGTCAATCTTGCGGGAAATACAGCTGTAATACGGGGCCTGGCTGATTTCATGATATTGCAGAAAAATCAGGGTGCTGCGATGTTTGTGGGCCACCAGTACCGGTTCGCGAAACGAATAGATGGCATCGATGCGGTTGTTATACAGCATGCCCAGCAAAATTTGTTCACTGCTGGCCGTTATCACGTTTAATCCGGCATTCACGGCGGCAGTTTCCAGGTTATAGCCGGCAACAACGCCCACCCGTAAATCCCGCGCATCGGCAAGTTTTGCAATGTTTTGCGGTACATGTCCGGCAATGGAAAAAAAGCCAATGCGAACGCGCCCCAGTTCTGCCGAATACAACATGTCGCGTTCGCGCTCGAGGGTATAGGAACATGAACAAAGCCCGTCAACACGGCCTTCTTCGGCCAGAAGATAGGCGCGCTTCCACGGGTAAAACGGGGTGTTAACGGTTAAATTGTTAACGGCAAATGCAGCCCGTAATATTTCGACGTCATAGCCAGGCAGGCGAACATTTCCGTCGATTTTAGAGGGTGGGAAAGGGTTGCAGGCCAATGTAACCGAGCGACGCGCATCCTCCGCACGTGCCGGTTTTACAGACATGTAGCAGGTAATTGCCAGCAAAATGGCAATTGCCAGTCTGAAAGGCCCAAATTTCATTTTCCCGATCCCCCGGATTCAACGTGTCGGTCGTTTTGTTTAGCCAGTCCCTGGTTGCTGGTTTCTTACTGAACCGTTTGGCATTTTTTCGTTTATTGTGGCGGCATAAAAAAAGGGCCGACCCGAACCAGGGCCGACCCTTTCGGAAACAGATGGAAACAGGCGTTATTCGGCAGCTTTTATTTCAGCGCTATTCCGAATGGCAATTTCCTTAACTGCATCATCTACATGTTCTTCGAACTTGGCAAAGTTCTTTTCAAAACGTGCGGTCAGGTTTGCTGCTGCTTTGTCATAGGCTGCCTTGTTGGACCAGCTTTCACGCGGGTTCAACACATTGGCCGGCACATCGCCACATTCGGTCGGGTAGGACAGGCCGAAATACGGGTCAGTTGCAAACGGAACATTCCCCAGTTCGCCGTTCAGGGCTGCGTTTAACAGCGCGCGGGTATAACCGATTTTCATACGCGCCCCTTCGCCAAAGCCACCACCGGACCAGCCGGTATTGACCAGCCAGCAATCGGCACCATGCTTTTCGATCAGCTCGCCCAGAAGTTTGGCATAAACCGAGGGATGACGCGGCATGAAGGGCGCACCAAAGCAGGCTGAAAATGCCGCAGTCGGTTCCTTGACACCTTTTTCGGTGCCGGCAACCTTGGCGGTGTAACCCGACAGGAAGTGATACATCGCCTGGGCCGAGCTAAGCTTTGCGATCGGCGGTAAAACGCCAAAGGCATCACAGGTCAGCATGACAATGTTTTTCGGGTGGCCGCCACGGCCATTTTCCGACGCATTGGGGATAAATTCGATCGGATAGCACGAACGGGTATTTTCGGTGTGGCGCTGGTCGTCAAGGTCAAGCTCGCGGGTTTGCTTGTTCATGACAACGTTTTCCAAAACCGTGCCAAAGGTTTCGGTGGTGGCGTAAATTTCCGGCTCGGCCTCGCGCGAAAGCTTGATCACCTTGGCATAGCAGCCGCCTTCAAAGTTAAAGACGCCATCTTCGCCCCAGCCATGTTCGTCATCCCCGATCAGGGTGCGCGATGCATCGGCCGACAGGGTAGTTTTACCCGTACCTGACAGGCCAAAGAAAATGGCGGTGTCGCCGTTCGGGCCAATATTGGCCGAACAATGCATTGGCAGAACGTTTTTGGCTGGCAGAATGTGATTAAGAACCGAGAAAATCGATTTCTTCATCTCGCCCGCATACCAGGTACCACCGATTAGCACCATTTTACGTTCAAAGCTGACCATCACGAAGATTTCGGAACGGGTGCCGTCCACTTCGGGGTCAGACTGAAGGCCAGGTGCATGCAGGATGGTAAAGCCGGGGTCGAAATCGCGCAGGTCTTCTTTGGGTGGCTGAATGAACATGTTGCGCACAAACAGGTTGTGCCAGGCATTTTCATTGATGATGCGCACCGGCAGGCGGAACTGCGGGTCGGAACCGGCGTAACAATCCTGTACGAACAGTTCGGTACCCTGAAAATATGCGCGCATTTTTTGATACATGCGCTCAAATACTTCCGGGGAAACCGGGCGGTTTACATCGCCCCAGTCAATATCGGCTTTGACAGAATCTTCTTCGACGATATAGCGGTCCTGTGGGGAACGGCCGGTATGTTCGCCGGTCAGGGCGACAAAGGCACCACCCTTGGCAATTTTGCCTTCCGAACGACGGATGGCGTGTTCATAAAGTCCGGCAGCGTCCAAATTCCAGTGAACGGCGCCAAGATTTTTGAGGCCATGTTTTTCAAGGCCTACACGGCTGACAACGGGTCCTGATTGCAGCACAGATCTCTCCTAGTGGGATCAAGAAGTCTGGGGTTTATGTCTTGATATGCAAGGGTCCCGTGGGGTGGGTCCCTGACATTGCGACATATTGTTACAATGACATGGCAAAAGCAACCGCTGCTTTGGGCAAATAACCCGCATTTTGCCCCCCGTTTTCCGAATGTGAAAATGCCATGTTCGTATATGCAAAAAAGGCCGGAAATCTGCCGTTTTATGTCGGTTTTTTGTGCTGTTTCTGACCCATTTCTACCAGAATCTTTTGCCCCTCGATCATGCTGCTTATTGTATGAGGAAAATCGATTCGCAAGACTGTATCGTTACAGGTCAAATTCATGCCGTCACAGTCGATTGTGATCACTTTCCAGCCGGTGGCGGAGTCGTCGCTGGCGGGGGCTTTTTGCATTGCAATTTTGTCAATCAGGCCTTGCTGGCTGGTATTAAGGTGCTGAACCAGGGCGTCGTGGTGTCGGGCAAGCTCCCGGGCGTTACCAAAAACCAGCTGGTCGCCCCGTAACCGCCGCTGTTTGCCAAAACCGCCCACCCAATATGCCGCCACGACATTGACCCGGTAAAATCCGAAATCATCGAAACCGGCATAAAGGGCGGCATCGGGCTGAGAGGCCAGATAATAACGTCGCAAAAAATCGTCGTCAGTACGTGTGGCGGTGCCAAATACGGTTAATCGTTGGGTATCGGTCAGGGGCGGGGATGGCGGGCAGGGTGCAGGCGGCGTTGGCGAAGATGCCGTGCCCGGGTTAACGGGCGATGCAGAGGCCACGGGGTCTGCGGGCCTGAATAACAGTGAAACCCTTGGATCGTTATGAATATGGCGGGTGTGATCAGCCAGTTCCGAAATCAGGATGATCGGGGACCCGTCGATATAAATTACCGGATGCACCATGGATGCGACGGGCCAGCCATTTTCAACCTGGCCATGCTCGCAAGCCAGGGTGGCAAGGGTTGCCCCGGGCGCATTACGCATCAGGCGGCGTAAACTGGTTGTGTCATTTCCAGGCTGGTCGGATGGCTGTTTCACGGCTTGCTTTCCCGGTTACGGTGGCAAAAGGTATGCGCAATTTTAAAGCGTTTATTTAAAATTTTAATCTATCGAATGGTTGTTAAACCGTTGATGCGTCCCGATCTCCATATAAGTAAATTTTTATACTGGGTTTAAGGGGAATATTCGCAGCTGAAATGTCGTAAAAAGTATAGGGATTGCAGATAAATTATACGCAAGGTTGGTTTTCGCTAGCTTAAAGATGTTTTGCATCCCTCTTTTCCCGGCATAGTATAGAACATAGGGGATACTACGGATTACAATGTATTTAGACAGGCACCGACAATGCACACGCGCCTGTTTGAGTTGAATGTTTGACAGACTGCCGATGGCAGTGTGTTGGTGGCTTGAAGGGGAACGGGATAAGTGACCAGCGAACACTACGATGTTATTCACATTTTAGATGAACCGGGTGAGGAAGGCGTCTTGCAGGAGGACATGGTTGTTTATCCTGCAAGTGTATCTGCGGCGCCCTGGAAAATTCTGGTTGTGGATGATGATGTTGATGTTCATGAGGCGACTGAATTTGCCCTGCGCAAGATTACAATTCTGGGCCGCAAACTGGAGCTGATACACGCCTATTCGGGCGAGGAAGGCAGCCGCGTTTTTAATGCAAACAGCGACATTGCCGTGTTGCTGCTTGATGTGGTGATGGAAGAAGAACATGCCGGTTTGCAACTGGTACGCCAGTTGCGTGAGCAGGGCCATCATAAACCGCGCATTATTTTGCGAACAGGGCACCCTGGTTATGCCCCTGAAAGCCGCATTATCCGCGATTACGACATCAATGATTACCGCACCAAGGACGAGCTAACCCGCACCCGCCTGATTACAACCCTGACGGCCTCTATTCGTGCCTATGATTACATCAACATGCTGGAAAAAACCCGTTCCGGGCTGGAACTGATTATTGAAAGCACGCGCGATCTTTATCATCGTCGCAGCTTTGATCTGTTTGCCCAAGGGGTGCTGGTCCAACTGGCAGCGCTGTTGCGTCTGGAACCGGAGGGGGCGATTTGTGCTATCGGTCCGTCCCCGGATGAAAACAATTCCATTCATGCCTTGCCGATTATTGCCGGTCTTGGGCGGTTTAGCGAGCAGATCGGCCTTGATATTGCCAGTTTGCCCGGGATTGATATTGATGCCCTGAGCCGTCTTCCGTTTAATCATCATGAACCGGTGCTGATTGGCAAAAGCATTGCCATGCGGTTTGCCGCTAACAGGGACCGGGAATTACTGGTGTATTTTGAACATGCCGGTGGCATTGAAAAAGATGCGATTTCCCTGTTGCGGCTGTTTTCAGGCAATCTGGCCCTGTGCTTTGAAAATCTGGCCCTGATCAAGCGGCTTGATGAACTGGCCTTTGTCGATCAGAAACTTGGCATTCCCAACCATAATGCCTATTTCCGCAAACTTTCCGATATCATCGATATTCATAACAAGGATTGCCATGTCGCCCTTGTCTCGATTGATGAAGCCCCGCAATTTGCCGTGGCTTTCGGGATGGAATTTATCGACCGGTTGATTCTGGCGGTTCATTCCCGGATGAAAGGCATGATTGGCAAGGACATTTTTGTTGCCCGTCTGGGGGAGTTCCGCCTTGCAGTTATCGATGAAAACTGTGTGATTGGCGAAGCGATTTTGTCGTCGGTGTTTGATCACGCATTTATGATCGAAGACAATAACATTACTTTGTCGGCCACCATTGGCGTGGTCCGCGAAGGGGTGAAAAACCGTGAATCGGTTGCTGTGGATCGGGCCGTTCGCACCACATTGTTGCGTGCGACGCAAAAAACACCGGGCCGGGCCATGCTTTATACCCCCGATCTTGAAGATAACATTGCCCGTTCTGTTCAGTTACGGGCCGGACTTCATGATGCTTTGCAAAATGGCGATATCGCATTTCATTTTCAGCCCCAGTTGGCGCTGGGCAATGGTGCCCTGATCGGGGCCGAGGTGCTGGCGCGATGGACTTTTAAGGGGGCTCCGGTTTCGCCGGCCTATTTTATTCCGGTGGCGGAAAAAAGCGGGCTGATTTCCGAGCTGACATTTCAGGCATTACGGGTGGCAGGGCTGTTTGTGGCCAAACGCAAGGCGCAGGCATTGCCCGAAATTCGCGTTTCCCTGAACCTGTCGGTATCCGATATCAATCAGAAAGAATTTATTCCGCAATTGTTGAAAAATGTGCGCGACGCGGATTTAACGCCCGCGACATTGCAGTTTGAAATCACCGAAAGTTTCGCAGTGCAAGGGGCCAGCGATGCGCTGGTGGCGATAAACAAGCTAAAAGATGCCGGTTTCCGGTTGTCGCTCGATGACTTTGGTACCGGTTTTTCATCGCTTAGCTATCTTGATCATTTGCCGATTGATGAAGTGAAAATTGACCGGTCTTTTGTCAGCCCGCTTCAGGTTGTGACAGCACGGCAAAGTATTGCCGCATCGACCCAGACAATTGCCGATAATCTGGGGCTGGAGGTTTTGGCTGAAGGTGTGGAAACGGTTGAACAGCACCAGATATTGCGGTTCATCGGTGTAAAGTTTGTGCAGGGGTTTCTGTATGGGCGCCCCATGCCGGAGGCCGATTTTATGACCTGGGAACAAAATTGGGATATGGCAAAGGTTGTTAATCAATGACAACCGCCCGTCGGGGAATGATCAGACGCGCCCAGGAAGGTGTTCTGTCAAGGGCGGTCAGCTTTCATTCGTTGCTTCTGTCACTGCATTTCTGGTGGCTGTTCAGCCTTATTTTCACATTATGTTCCGTGATAATGGTCGCGGGCGTTTTCTTTTGGACACAGGCAGAGCAAAATTCCCTGCGCGAGGATAGGGAACTGGTACTTGAGCGTGTTACCAACCGCCGCGAAAACGGGCTTTTCAATGCGTTTATCAGTTTCGAACAACAATTGCTGATTGCTGCAGAAACAGATGACATTCGAAAGTTCCGGACAGAGGAAAACAGTGCTGCGTTCCATTTGTCGGTTATTGTCAATCAGCTGCCAAATATTTTTCAGGCGCGCATCCTTTCGAAGGATGGCATGGAAGTTATTCGGGTTGATCGCATTGGTAATCGTGCTGCCAATATCCCGGCAAACAAATTACAAAATAAATCTGACCGTTATTATTTTAAGCGTGCCCGCAAACTTATGGCAAACGAGATTTATATCTCGCCTCTGGACCTGAATGTTGAAAATGGCACGATTGAACTGCCCTGGCGACCGACTGTTCGGCTGGTCACACAGATTTCTGATAAAAACGGTGATACAGAAGGTTACCTGATTTTCAATATTGATGCTGCGGATATGCTGACCGAGTTTGGGCATTTTGCGCCGCGTAATATTGACACCGCTCTTCTTGACAACGACGGATACTGGCTTGCAGGAAAAGAAACCAGCGAACTTTGGGGGTTTATGACAGGCAGCGGCAGGTCATTGGCAACCGATGATCCTGCTTTGTGGGAACTGCTACAAAAAGAGAAAAGTGAAGGCGTTTTTGAGTATGACGGCCAGCTTCTTACCGTTCGGCGTCTACCGCTGGCGGGTATTGTTGCGGGCGGTGGATTAACCAGTCGCAGGGTTGAAGATAAAAACCTGATTATTTTGGGCAGTACCAGGGTGGAAAGCCGTTTGTTCTCCCCCGAAACACGCGATTTTATTTTTATCGGAATCTGGTTTTTGCTTAGCGGGGCCTTGTCATGGATATTGGCCTATCACGTTATAAAACGCGAGCAATCCCGCGAAATTCAGCAACGCGTAGACGTGCAATTGCAGGAAGTACAACGTATGGCATCATTGGGACGCATTGTGGCGGGGGTGGCGCATGAATTGCGTACGCCAATTGGCAATGCCCTGACCACGGTTTCTGCCCTGTCCGAAGATGTCGATGACCTGACGGCAGCGTTTAAATCGTCGGAAATAAAACGCAGTACACTGGATCAGCATCTGGCCGACCTTAAAGACGGATGCAAGATTGTTCAGTCCAATATTGAACGTGCCATCGCCCTGATTGGCCATTTTAAACGGACGGCCACCGACCAAAGCACGCAAAAACGGCGGCAGTTTGATTTGAGAAATGTGCTAAATTAGTTGCTTGAAACAGTACGCCCGGAATTTCGCAAAGCCAGCATTGTGGTGCGCAAGGATTGCCCGGCTGGTTTGCAAATGGAAAGTTATCCCAGTGCGATTGATCAGATTATTTTAAACCTGCTGCAAAATGCCAAAATTCATGCTTTTGCCGGGCGTAAATCAGGAACGATATCGGTTCGGGCTTTTAAACTGTCAGAAAAAACGATTTGCATTGAAGTGGCCGACGATGGCGTTGGCATTCCCGAAGAATTCCGCGAGCGCATTTTTGAACCATTCTGGTCAACCAGATGGAACAGTGGGGGCAGTGGTTTGGGGTTAAGCGTGGTGGCAAATGTGGTTAATCGCGTGTTGATGGGCGAAATCACGGTTAACAGCGTGCTGGATGAAGGAACAACATTTCGAATTGTTGTGCCGATAACCGCAAGCCAGGCCAGCATTGCCACCGATGTGCAATATAATGCGGATTAAAGGTCAGGCCTTTTAAAGGAAATATACTTTAGCCATTGGCGTTACCGTCGCCCGGCGGGGTGCCTTGTTCCGATGTCAGGTGATCAGGCTTTTTTGCCGGATCCGGTTTTGGCCTGGCGGTCCCGTGCCGTTTTCAAGATGCGTTTTTTCAAGCCGTCGCTGGCGGTGCGCCATTGGCCGATTTCATCAATCGTGCGAAAACAACCGGTGCAAACCTTGCCATTTGTGTCTAGCTGGCAAATGCCAACACATGGGGATGATACCGACATTTTTGATGACGCCTGACTTTAGGATATGAACCGGAGAGCGTTGATTTTATCGTCGTCACGCAGACCGGTAGCACGGGTTTTATCGGGCATGTAAAACATGCTGTAAATGCCCGAATGCGTAAAAACCCCCTTTTACGCATGAGGAAACACGCAAAAGGGGGCTTAAAACTGTGATGTCAGTGCAGTTTTGTTTTACGACCCCGTATCAACACCAGGGTCGGGCCTGTTACAGGCGATCAAACCATTGGCTGACCTGCCGGTCGGCTTCTTCGCGTTCGATCCCATAGGCTTCCTGAATTTTTCCGACAAGTTTGTCGCGGCTACCATCGACGCGATCAATGTCGTCATCGGTCAGTTGGCCCCATTGCTGTTTGACGCTGCCGCGCAATTGCTTCCATTTGCCTTCAATTTGATCCCAATTCATTGTGGATCTCCTGTCCTGTCATTTAGGATTATGCGTTTTTAGGCGTCAGACCGCAGGGAATTTTGCGTCGGGCAAGAGCATCTTTTCCCACCGGGCTAACTGGTAATAGAACGGTTGGGCGGGGCAGATGTTCCGCATCTGGGCTGGCACGCTCCTTGTGCCAGTCAGGGGTGTTTTGGTGAAAATGCCAAATTATCGTTGTCCCTCACAGGGATAACGGGCTAGCAAAGGCGGGTTATTTTACCCGGTTTTCGCGTTTAAGCCGTTTGGCAGAAAGATGGGAAAAGGCCTTGATCGCCCCCTGCCAGGAAGGTCGAAATTGGCGGTTAGGTAGACATAACTGCGCCCCGGCTTGATCCGGTCGCCCCTTCGGGCTATAGCCGGACAACAAATTATATTTTGGAGTGTGTGAAAGCGCACAAGGCGTGCAGCACGGAGGAAAATGATGCGCGGTTATTTCGGGATCGGGATCGAGGGGGCCAGCAAACCCTTGAATGTCGGCACCCTGTTTCGGTCGGCCCATGCCTTTGGTGCCAGTTTTGCCTTCACCGTTGATGCGGATTTTGAAGACGAAACCAACAATGCCACCGATACCTCAAAGGCATCCGAACAGATGCCGTATTATCATTTCCCTGATCTTGACAATATGATGCTGCCCACCGGCTGTTCGCTGGTGGGGGTGGAACTGACCCCCGATGCGATCGAGTTGCCCAGTTTCAAACATCCGTCGCGTGCGGCCTATGTTTTTGGCCCCGAACGCGGTGATTTGTCGCCGGAAACCCAGGAACATTGCGACTTTATCCTGAAAATCCCGATGAAATTTTGCATCAATGTGGCGATTGCCGCCAATATCGTGATGTATGACCGGTTGATTACGCTGGGCCGTTTTGCCCCGCGGCCCATCCGCGCCGGCGGCCCGACCGAGGAAAAACCGGTGCCGTTTCATGGCCGCCAACTGTTTCGCACCTTGAAAGACAAAAAGAAAGCCAACCCCGAAACGTTCCGCCGTGCCCCGCCGCCTGATTACAGTGTGGTTGATGGTGCGCTTGTTGAAAATGATGACGACGATTGATTGATCGTTGTTTCGGCCTGCCTTTTGGGTGGGTGACATAAAAAAACAACGACCATGCGGGAGGCAACATGGTCGTTGTAAGGAACCACCGGGTATCAGGGGATGCCGGTGGTTGGGGTAAAAGGCACCGCGCAGGCGGAAATATGCGCGATGCTGTAATGACCGGGTCAGGCAGCTTTGCTGCTGCCTGCTGTGCTTGTTTCGGTGTCGCTTTCGCTTTGAATTTCACCTTTATCTTTGCCACTGGGGCTGCCTTGCGGGTTGCGCAGCAAATTGGCAATCATGTGCATCCCGGCATCGCCTTGAAGGGTTAACAGGCTTTCGGGGTGAAACTGCACCGCACTGATCGGCAATGACGCGTGGCGAATGCCCATAATCACCCCGTCACTGCTTTGGGCTGTCACAATCAGGTCCTTGGGCAGGCTGTCAGGGTTGGCAAACAGCGAATGATACCGCCCCACCACAATGTCTTCGGGCAGGCCGGTAAATAGCGGGTCATTGGCATCAAGCCGTACTTTCGACGGTTTGCCGTGCATGGGGGTTGCCAGTTGCCCCAGGTCACCGCCGAAAAATTCAACAATGCCCTGAAGGCCAAGGCAAACGCCAAAAACCGGCAGGCCATGTGCCAGCGCACGTTCGATATTGCCCTTTAAATTGTAATCATCGGGGCGGCCCGGACCGGGCGATAAAAACACCAGATCGGGTTTGTAATCGTCAAATACGGCATCGGGGAAGCCGGGCCGCATGGTCAGGGTTTCGGCACCGGTGGCGCGAATATAGCTGGCAAGGTTTTGCACAAAGCTGTCTTCATGGTCGATCAGCAGCACCCGCTTGCCAATGCCCGACCGGGTCGGGTCATCGACCACAATATCGCTATCGGGCCGGGTGATGGCATCAATCATTGCCGATGCCTTCAGCACGGTTTCAGCTTCCTCGGCGGCGGATTCTGAATCATATAGCAATGTTGCTCCGGCGCGGACTTCGGCAATGCCCTGTTTCAGGCGCACGGTGCGCAAAGTCAGGCCGGTATTAAGATCGCCATTGCACAAAACCGCGCCAATCGCCCCGCCATACCAGGCACGCGGGCTGCGTTCGACATTTTCAATATGGGTCATGGCGGCCCGTTTGGGCGCACCGGTTACGGTAACGGCCCAACAATGGGTTAAAAATGCATCAAGGGCATCAAACCCGGCGCGCAGGCGGCCTTCTACATGGTCCACAGTATGGATCAGGCGTGAATACATTTCGATTTGGCGACGGCCAATAATGCGGATCGAACCGGGGTTGCATACCCGTGCCTTATCATTACGATCCACATCGGTGCACATCGTAAGTTCGGATTCTTCCTTGGCCGAATTTAACAGGGTTCGAATGTTTTCGGCATCCTCGATGGCATCGCGTCCGCGGGCAATGGTGCCTGAAATGGGGCAGGTTTCCACCCGTTTGCCGCTGACGCGCACATACATTTCGGGCGAGGCACCAATCAGATGTTCACCGTGGCCCAGATTGATCAAAAAGCCATAAGGCGCCGGGTTGCGCCGTTTTAAGCGGCGGAAAATTTCGGACGGGGCAGTTGTGCACTCGGTGCGAAAAACCCGCGATGGCACGACTTCAAATAATTCGCCGCGGGCAAAACGCGGTTTTGCATCATCAACGATTTTGGCGTAATCCCCCTCGGGCATATCATTTTCAGCCAGCTGGTTACTGCCGCGTGACGGCGGGTGTGCGGCACCGATGCGTGCTATTCCATCCGTTGTGTCGCCATTCGGGGTGCTAAATTCATAATCGAACCGCATGGCGTGGTGCGCGGCGTGGTCAACGGTGATGATGCTGTCGGGCAAATACAGGTGGATGTCCTTATGATCTGCCGGGCGGTCCTGTTTTAAGGTAATCTGTTCAAATTGCAGGGCCAGATCATAGCCAAAACTGCCATATAGCCCCAGTCGTTCATCGCCTTTATGGGCAAACAGGTCGCGCAAGGCACGCACGACTGAAAACAGGCTGGGCTGCTGGCTGCGTTCTTCTTCGGCAAACCATTTGGCGGGCTGCCCTACCGTGCCATAAATGCCATCGTCGCCTGCGGTAACGCCTTCGATATGCGGATGGTTTTCCAAAACCGGAATGATAACGGGTAATAATACCCGGCCCCGGTCATTTAACGCATGAATGGCAAATCCGCGATCCCGCCCGGTAAATTCCAGTGGCGGCTGGGCAAACCCCATATCCCAGCGCGAATATCGCCCCGGAAATTCATAGGACGATGACAGCAAAACACCCTTTGCCGTATCCAGACTATCAATCAGCCCGGCGGTGGCATTTTCATAATCAATGTCGATCTGGCGGCGCAAAATGGCAACGCCACCATCGCTGACATATCGGTATTCACCGGTGGGGGTGTCGTCGTTTGTGGCACTGTTTGGCGAAGTCTGGAACGGGGTGGTCACGGGAAGTCTCCTGTTGTGGGGCACAGCCACAGACGGAGAATGTTTTTCAGCTAGATAAAGGGAGTGCCTGAAAACAAAAAACCGCCTGCAAAATCAGGCGGCCGGAATATGGTCAAGACATGGGGTTGGCCGCCCGCTTTAAGCGCGCCACCACCAACGATTTGCAATGCGGATCGGGGTCATGTCTTGTGTTTTCATGGGTAAAATATGCGCGGGCTATCGGGTGACGTCAAGCCTTTTGATCGGATCAGCGATTTTGGTGGCATTATCGGCCACGGACGCGGTCGGAAACCTCGATCCGCAGGGCCTTACGGCAGTGGGGGCAAAACAGGGTATCATCGACAATATGGCCACGATGAACCTCGCGCACATCATTGATAATCAGTTCGGCCTGTTCATCGGTCAGGCCCAGTTCTTCCTGATGCGATTGCAAACGGGTGCGCATGGCATCGGTTAAATGTGCCCCGCCTTGCAAATGTTGTGCGGCGGTCTGGCGATAGGTTTCTTCGCGGCGGCGCAATTCACTGCTAAAGGCCGAAGCCAGAATACCGGCAGGTACGGCAACCATGACAATGCCGCTAAGTGCGATGAAGGCCGCGAGAATTTTGCCGCCGACCGTAACAGGCACCACATCGCCATACCCTACCGTCGAGAGGGTAATGATAGACCAGTACAGGGTTTTGGGCAAATTGCCGAATGTTTCAGGCTGTATCTGGTGTTCGAGCAGATAAATCGCGCCTGAACTGAAAATCAGAAAGCACGCCAGTCCGGTGCTGGCCGCCCCCAACATGCCGGTTTGTTGGCGCAGAACCGTTGTCAGCAGATCCATCCCGTGGGAATAGCGGGTAAATTTCAACAAACGCAGCAACCGCATGATGCGGATGAAGCGCAAATCGATACTGGTCAGTAACAACAGAAAAACCGGTAAAATCGATACCAGATCCACAAGGGCCATCGGGCTTGCAATATAGCGCAACCGGCCGAACCGACCGGCAAACCGTTCGTCATCCGGCGCGCTCCAGATGCGCAGCAGATATTCCAGGGTAAAGGCCGAACTACAAACAATTTCAATGGCCCAGAACCAGTCGATATGGTTGCGGGCAAAGGGTTCGACGGTGTCCATCACCACTGATGCAACATTGATCACAATCAGCAGCGACAATGCCCCATGCACGGCCATCGTTACCGGTTCGCGGCGCTCCTTGGCGCGCAAAATATCCGAACAGCGTTGGCGCAGGGTTTGGCTCATGAAGAAAGGCTCCGTCTATGACTTTTATGTCGCACCAAAATGCGGTCAGGTGGTCATAGTGCGTATCGCTATTTCAGAAAACAGTAATTTATTGATGATGGCAATGACCCTTGTTGCATCTCAATAAAAAACCGTGCAACGGCCTCATCGGGCCAGCGCACGGTATATTGTTCGTGTAACGGGTTAATAACCCTTGGCCGCGCGAATAAAGGCATTGATTTTGCGGGCGTCTTTGACACCGCGCGTACGTTCTACCCCGGATGACACATCGACCCAGGGGGCCTTGGAAATTTCAACGGCTTCGGCGATGTTGTCGGGGTCAAGGCCACCGGCCAGCATCCAGTTGCTTTTCCAATTACGTCCGGCCAGCAAGGTCCAGTCAAAGCTGACGGCATTGCCACCAGGAAGGGCACTGTCTTTGGGGGGCTTGGCATCGAACAGCAAAAAGTCGGCAATGCCGTCATAGGTGGCAGCGGCCTGATCCAGGTCTTTTGCCGTGCTAACAGAAATGGCCTTCATTGCGCGCAGGCCAAAAACATCCTGCACTTCTTTCACCCGGTCCGGTGTTTCGCGGCCATGAAGCTGGATCAAATCAAGGTTTCCGGCTTTCACCGCGTTGGCGATGGCCTCGTTTCCGGCATCGACAAACAGGCCGACTTTCAAAATGCTGTCGGGGACACGTTCGGTCAGGGTTGCGGCCCCGTTTAGCGAAATGTGACGCGGGCTGGGCGGGAAAAACACATAGCCAAGGGCATCTGCACCCGCGCTCATGGCTGCAAGAACAGCATCTTCGCTGTTGATACCGCAAATTTTAACCATACAGCTCATGGCAGATCCTGTTTGTAATGATTTGACGTAAAGGCGAGTTGCTATTTTTAATTATCAGAAACCTGCTGCGTTCAACAGGATATTTCTAAAAACTGCTGCTTTACACTGGCGGGCAGGCGGTTGCTGCGCTATTTTCCGGCCATGAGCAAGCATCAAGGCCCAGCCGCGGGCGAAACCGGCGATAAAACAACCCACTTTGGCTTCCGCGATGTGCCGGAAAACCAGAAAGCATCCATGGTGCGCGAGGTGTTTGACACGGTCGCGTCCAAATATGATGTGATGAACGACCTGATGAGCGGTGGTATCCATCGCCTGTGGAAGGACAGTTTCATCAACGACCTTAAACCGCGCCCTGACATGCGTCTGATCGACGTTGCCGGGGGCACGGGCGACATCGCCTTTCGTTTTTTAAAACGTGGCGGCGGGGCGGTAACGGTATGTGACATCAACTATGAAATGTTGCATGTCGGACGGGACCGCGCGGCCAATCACGGGCTGTTGAAAAATATCGACTGGATGGTGGGCGATGCGCAAAAATTACCGCTGCCCGATCAGTCGATGGATGCCTACACCATTGCCTTTGGCATTCGCAATGTCACCCGCGTGGACGAGGCTTTGCGCGAGGCGTACCGCGTTCTTAAGCCCGGTGGCCGGTTTTTGTGCCTGGAATTTTCCAAAGTCGTCGTGCCGGGTTTTGACAAGATTTACGATATGTATTCCTTCAAGCTGCTGCCTGAAATTGGCCGGTTTGTTGCGGGTAACCGCGAGGCTTATCAGTATCTGGCCGAAAGCATCCGTCAGTTCCCCGATCAGGAAACATTCGCCCAGATGATCCGTGATGCCGGGTTTGGCCGGGTGCGGTATCGCAACCTGTCTGGCGGGATCGCCGCTATTCATTCCGGCTGGCGAATCTGAGGGCGATTTCACATGATCCGCTTTGTTCGTAACAGTTTCCGCCTGATCACCATGGCGCGCACTTTGGCACGCCATGATGCCCTGTTTCCGTTGGATCTGGTGCCAGGTGGCAAGGCACTGGCCATTCTTGCCCGATTGACGGCGCCGTTTTCGGGTGGGTCAACCCTGCCCAAGGGGCGCAGGCTGGCGCGCGCGCTTGAGGAGCTTGGCCCGGCTTTTATCAAGCTGGGGCAAACCCTGGCTACCCGTGCCGATCTGATTGGCGATGACGTTGCGGCGGATTTGTCATCCTTGCAGGACAGGTTGCCGCCGTTTCCAGCCAGTATCGCCAAGCGGGTGATTTCAACCCAGCTTGCCGCGCCGTTTGACGACCTGTTTATTGAATTTGATGAAACGCCAGTGGCGGCGGCATCGATTGCCCAGGTGCATTTCGCCAAAACACCCGATGGCCGGGAAGTTGCAGTTAAGGTGCTGCGTCCCGATATTGCCGTGCGCTTTGCCCGTGATCTGGACCTGTTTTACTGGGCGGCCGAAATTGTTGAATGGACCCAGCCGCGCTTGCGCCGGTTAAAGCCGGTTGAAACCATTAAGACCCTGGAAGACAGCGTTAAACTGGAAATGGATTTCCGGTTCGAGGCATCAGCTGCGTCGGAGTTTCGCGAGAATTTCAAGGACGACCCAACCTATTATATCCCGGAAATTGACTGGGAACGCACAGCACAACATGTTGTGACGATGGAGCGCGTAAAAGGGGTTCGCATTGATAATGTGGAAGCCCTTGAACAAATGGGCATCAACCGTACCGAATTGCTGGCAAAGGCGGCGGCAGCCTTTTTCCAGCAGGTTTTCCGCGATGGCTTTTTCCATGCCGACATGCACCCTGGTAATTTATTTGTCGATGCCAATGGCCGTGTCAGTGTGGTTGATTTTGGCATTATGGGCCGGGTAGACCGGCAAACGCGGCTGTATCTGGCCGAAATGCTGTTGGGCTTTTTGACCCGCGATTATCGCCGGGTCGCCGAAATTCATTTTGAAGCCGGTTATGTGCCGCGCAACCAGTCGCTGGAAAATTTCCAGCAGGTGTGCCGCTCTATCGGCGAGCCGATTTTGGGCAAGGAACTGGCCGATATCTCGGTTGGGCGCTTGTTGGGGCAGTTGTTTCAGGTGACCGAAACATTTGGCATGGAAACCCAGCCCCAGCTGTTGATGCTGCAAAAAACCATGATTGTGGCCGAAGGCCTGTCGCGCATATTAAGCCCGAATGAAAACATGTGGAACCTGTCGCGCCCGTTGATTGAAGAATGGATGCGCGAAAACCTGGGCCCCGAAGCCAAAATTGCCGAAGCCACCCGTCAGGCCGGTTCGATGTTGCGCCGGTTGCCCCGCGTGATTGAAGCGGCCGAACGGGCATCGGGCGTGCTAACCGAACAGGGCCTTAAATTGCACCCTGATACCGTGGCTGCCATGCGGGGCCGTAATGGCAAGGGCGGCGGTGGCGGCATTTTTAAGAATGGCGTGTTGCTGTGGCTGGCCATTATCGCCCTGACGGTGGCGGTTGTTTTAAAATAGTGCCACCGGGCTTTTGTTTTTTGGTTTTCGGTGCCGATTTTACGCTGAAACACAGGATGGAAACGGTCATGCAAAATCAAAGTCAGATTGACATCAGTTGCGATCAAAACCGCATCGACCTTGATTATTGTTACGGGTTTATTGGCCAGTCCTATTGGTCGATGAACCGGTCACGGGCCGAGTTTGAAAAGTCGGTTGAAAAATCGTTATGTGCCGGTGCCTATTGTGCGGGACAACAGGTTGGTTTTGCCCGCGTTGTGACCGATCATATTTCCATTGCCTATATCGCCGATGTTTTTGTTGATGAAGCCTTTCGCCGTCGCGGCATTGCGGCAGAATTGCTGAATGCCCTGCATGATCATGCCGATATGCGGCGGGTTAAACGCTGGATGCTGGCAACCCGCGACATGCACGCGGTTTACCGCACCCTGGGGTATCGCGAAATTGACGACTTGATGATGATGCGCATCAACGAAGACGCCATATCGCATCCGCCCCTGAAATAGGCCTGTTTGAAGATAAATGTCGCCTATTCTTGCGTTTTAAGTGCTGCTCCCCGGGCCTGATTTTTCCCAAATTGCGAATTTAGGTGTTCGACAAATCGCCGGAGCTTTAGCGAGGTGTGACGTTTTGTTGGATATACAGCATGAATTGCCAATTCCGCTGTTTTATGGTCGTCCAGCACAGAATGAAGCGCACCGCTTGCGATAGATGCGCCAAACACAAAATCCGGGCCATATGCAATGCCTGCACCTGCCAAGGCAGATGCCAGTAACATTTGCATGTTGTTTGCTGCTAAACGGACAACACCGCTGATGACATGTGTTTGGCCGCCTGGGTCCGTAATATTCCAGTCGCCCGGCGAAATGGCGTCTGTGAAAGCCAGCCTCGGCGCATGTTGTAAATCTTCTATGGTTCTGGGGATACCAAATCGCTTCAGATAGGAGGGGGCGGCGCAGTAAACCATTTTGCACGGCGCAAGGCGCTTGGCGATAAGGTCGGAATCCTGAAGGTTGCCGATCCGAATTGCCAGATCCAGGCCTTTTTCTATTACGTCGATATAGTGATCGCTTAACAGCGTTTCGACGGAGACATCGGGATAGGTTTCAAGGAAGCTGGCTATCACGGGGCCAAGATGCATCGCGCCGAACGTTGTTGGTGCGGTAATACGCAATGTTCCACGCACAGTGGTTTGGGCTTGCTGCGCCTCATGATTTGCATCCTCCACTGTTTCAAGGATTTGCTTGCAACGCAGATAGTAGGCCGTTCCCGCCTCGGTCAGGTTTAACGTGCGCGTACTTCGTTGTAGCAAGCGAACCTGCAACTGTTCTTCAATTGCCGAAACATGCTTGCCTGCCATGGATTGCGAAAGCCCGAAGCGACGGGCCGCGCCGACAAGGCTGCCTTCCTCAATTGCGGCAACAAACACAGCCATGCCTGTTAATCGATCCATATTTCAATCCATATAATCACCAAACTATCAGATGATGATAAAAATAACGGAATTATATCGCAAGAGGATTGAATTTAAAGTGCCTGCATCAGCCGCGAAAGGCTGCTTAATTGAAAGGCAGGTCAATGAAAGTTCAATCGAACGGGATAACGTTACATGTTGAAGATCAGGGAGCAGGGGATGTCGCACTGATTTTTCTGCATTACTGGGGCGGTTCGTCGCGAACGTGGAAATATGTAACTTCTGAACTGGCGACCGATCACCGCACAATTGCCATTGATCAACGGGGGTGGGGCCAATCTGCTGCAGCCAATGATGGCTATGACCTTGCAACCCTTTCCGCCGATATTGCAGGCGTGATAAACGCGCTAAATGTGCGCCGTTATGTTCTGGTTGGTCATTCAATGGGGGGCAAGGTTGCGCAGTTGATGGCATCGCGTCGTCCTGCCGGTTTGGCGGGGCTGGTTCTTGTTGCGCCGTCGCCGCCGACACCTATGGCCCTTCCCGTGCCAGCCCGCGAGGCAATGGCAGGCGCATATGACAGCCGGGCGACAATCGAGGCAACAATCGATAATGTACTGGTTGCAAAGCCTCTTTGCCGGGCGGATCGTGAACAGGTCATAGAAGATAGTCTGAAAGGCGCCCCCGCTGCGAAAATTTCGTGGCCACGCAACACCAGTCAGGAGGATATTAGCCGACATGTCGGGAATATAGATGTTCCGACACTTGTCATTGCCGGGGAATTGGACCAGGTCGATACCCCCGAGATTTTAAAAGGCGAACTAAAGGCGCGTTTGCCGCGGGCTGATTTGCATATTTTAAAAGGTACCGGGCACCTTTCAATGCTGGAATCGCCGGGTGAAGTCGTGGGCCTTGTGCGTTGCTTTTGCAAACAACTTGTTGAATTGGCTGGTTAACGCCGGGTTTTGATTTGGCAATTCACCCCGGGAATATCTTTGTGCCCTTCAGCGTGAAATGCACCTGTCCCTGGTTGGTCGGCGGTTCATGAAACCTGTCACACTGACTTATTGCCGACAAGCTCGTCGCGACGTCGCACCTATTCAGGTTCCTTGCTCGTAAAGAGATGGTCTGTGATCCGGATGTATTGTCGCTGATAAAATTGGGCGCATTTACGATCTTAACTTAAAAGGCACCCCGTGTGATGCGGGGTGCCTTTGATGTGACCGGTCTGTCGGGGGTGGGGCTTCAATCAGCTTTCGCGCACATCTTGCAAAAAGTTGCTCACTTCATTGCGCAATGTGCCCGACTGTTTGCCCAGTTTTTCTGACGCATCAAGAACTTGCCGGGCCGCAAGGCCGGTTTGACCGGCTGCATCCTGCATTTCCTGAATGTGGGTGGATACCTGCTGGGTACTGCTAACTGCCTGTTGTACCGAATGCGAAATTTCGCTGGTAGCAGTTCCTTGCTGGCGGACCGCGGCGGCAACCTCGGCCGAAATCGAATTCAGGTCGTTGATTATCCGGGTAATGCCATCAATTGCGCCTACCGCATCCTGGGTGGATCCCTGAATGCCGGAAATTTGTGCTGAAATATCCTCGGTTGCGCGGGCCGTTTGATTGGCAAGGTTTTTAACCTCGTTGGCAACCACGGCAAAACCCTTGCCTGCGTCTCCGGCGCGGGCGGCTTCGATGGTGGCATTCAGGGCCAAAAGGTTGGTTTGCTCGGCAATGGCCTGAATGATCTGCACCACTTCGCCAACTTTCTGGGCGGAAACATCCAGTCCCTGAACCATTTCATTGGCGCGGTTGGCTTCGGTGGCTGCCCGTTCGGTGATGTTTGATGTGTCATTCACCCGCGCGCTGATTTCCTGAATCGACATTGCCAGTTCTTCGGCGGCGCTGGCAACGGTTTCAACGCTGCTATTGGCCTGATCCATGGCCGCAACAACGGCCTGCGAACCCGATTCGTTCTGGTGAACTGCGGCAACCATGCTTTGGGCCACTTGCTGCATTTCGCCTGATGCCCCGGAAACACCGTCAACAACCCCCATAACCGTGCGTTCAAACCGTCCGGCAAGGTTTTGCATGGCATCGTGACGTTGCTTTTCTGCCTGTTCGCGTTCTTTTTCACGTTCGCGGCCCAACTGGCTTACCCGGATGGCATTGTCTTTAAAGACCTGTACCGATCCGGCCATTTCGCCAATTTCATCGCGCCGTTGCAGGCCCGGAATAGTGACGTCAAGGTCACCTGTTGCAAGCTCGGTCATGACACCGTTGATCTTGCGAAGCGGGATTAATATCTGGCTACGCAGCACATACCAGGTCGCACCCAGCAGCACGACCAGGATCGCCGCAGCCAAAGCCAGCTGCATGATCACGGCGTTGACGACCGATGCATTGACGTTTTCCAGGCTCCAGGCTGTTAAAAGCATGCCGCGGTAAACGTCTTCGTCCTTGCGCTTGGAATATTTGGTAATCGGGGCGGCGACAATAACCGCACCATTGGCAACAAAGCTGACCAGTTCCTTGTTTTCCAGTTGGGCCATATAAGGTTCAACCAGTGTTTTAAGGTCATAGGCCTTCATGGTTTCGGCCTGAAATTCGGCAATATTGGTGCCATCGGGCATATTGGTTTGCAAGGTGGCAAGTTCGGTGTCTGACCGGTCGGTCAGTTTGCGAAATTCCTTTTCAATCGAATTGGCATCCATTGCAATGAAACCGGCCTGTACGGCGGTTGATAGCATTTCTGTTTTTTTGACCGATTCGCGATACATCAAATCAATCATGGCGTCGCGTTGCGATACCGCCTGAATGCTCATCATTGCGGCGAAACCCACCACCAGCAATGCCACAAGCACCACAATCACTTTACGTCCGACTGATGCGCCGGACTTTCCCTTTGCGGCCATAGATGTCTCCCGGTCCATTTAAGCCTTGCCTGTTTTGTTTCCTCCCGGTCGGTTCCCGATATTGCCCGTTCATTAAGTGTGCCGGGATATATCCGTCGTCCGGGTTAGCATTTTATGCCTGCCCCTTTTTTCCGGGGCATTTGGTCGTTCTGTTTGGTCGGCAGTTCCCTGTTTAACACAAGAAACTCGCCGCCAAAGCGTCCGGCTTCTTGCGTATTCTACCGCCCTTATATGAAAGGCTAGCCGATGGTTGCGAATAACTGAAACGTTTAAAGCAAACGTGGGAAAAATTGTTTGAAAGGCAGCGTTTGGGTAATTTTACGCTGAAAATGATCTTTTATACCGAGGTTTATTCGGCCCGGCTTGCTACTATCATTGGGGGATGCGAATCGGTATGACAGTTTACCGACAGCTTTATCTGGTTTGCGGTTACGCCATGAGAGGGTATTTTAAGGGCGCGATTGCGAACTGCATGTGCGCGCGAAGGGTATATTGCCAGCTTGGGGGACGATGGTGTGGCAAAATCGAAAACAAAAGCCGGAAAACGGCCGGTCGCCAGGGTGAGAACACCCGCAGGAGATGCTGCAAGAACCGACCGGAATGCAAAAGTTTCCGATGTCATGACCAACAGCGACACCACGATACCGGCACCCGTTCCGGGCAGTAAAGCCGTGATTGCGTCGCACTTAACGCCCCCGCCCTTATCACGGGAAACAGCGGTACCTGCACCCGATATCACCCGGCGCAACGATAATTCAGCACCTGAAGGGATGACTGCCAACATGCCAACGCCGCCGCGCAAATTGACCGTTCACCGGGCCGGCGTGCCAAGTGAAAGCCTGTTTTCGCGCGCCGTTGCCGCCCATCAGGCCGGCAAGCTGGACGACGCCATTACCCTGTATGGCGCCATTTTGCGGGCCAGCCCGGATCAGCCAGATATTTTAAACAACCTTGGTGTGGCGCTTCGTCGCCGCAAACAGTTTGATGCTGCATTGGTCTCCTATCGCCGGTCGGCGGCTTTGCGCCCGGAAAATGCCGGTTTGTGGTCCAATATGGGTAATTGTCTGCGCGAAATGATGCGGTTTGACGATGCCATTGCCGCGCATGAACAATCCCTTGCACGCAGCCCGGATGATAAATCGCATCTTTTTAATGCCGGGCTGGTATATCGCGATATGAATCGCTTTGATCAGGCGGTCGCGTATTTTAACAAGGCCCTTGCGCGCGACCCCGATTATATCGAAGCCCTATGGGACCGGTCATTGGCTCTTCTGGCACTGGGGCAATATGACGCGGGCTGGAAGGCTTATGAGGTGCGCCGCCGCCTGGCCGATAACCCCATTCGCCCGCTGCCCGGTGTTCCCGAATGGGATGGCAAAGCTGATTTACGCGGTAAAACCTTGCTGCTACGCGCCGAACAGGGCTTTGGCGACATGATCCAGTTTGCCCGGTTTATTCCCCTGGTGGCGCAAAAGGCAGCCCATGTCATTGTTGAATGCCGAAAGGAAATGCTGGGCGTAATGCAAACTGTGGCCGGTGTTGGCCAGGTGATTGCCAAGGGGGCAACACCCCCCCCGTTCGATATTCATGCACCTTTGTTAAGCCTGCCGCATTTGCTGGACATCGGGGCAAGGGAACTGCAGCGGGCATCGGCCAGCCCCTATATGCGGGCACCCAAACAAATGGCACTGGCCGGTATTGCCGGGGATGTTGTTTTGAAGGTCGGGCTGGTATGGGCCGGTAAATTAAACCCGCGTGACCGGTCATGCCCGCTGGAAAAGTTCATGGGCCTGATGGGGGCACCGGGCGTGGCTTTTTTCAGTTTTCAGGTTGATGACCGCCGGGCTGACATTGCCCGTCTTGGCGCATCGGCCTTTATCCATGATCTTGGCGACCGGATCGGTGATTTTGGCGACAGTGCCGGCCTGATGTGTGAAATGGACCTGATTATTACCATCGACAGTGCCCCGGCCCATCTGGCTGGTGCGCTTGGCCTGCCGGTCTGGATGCTGCAACTTTACACCACCGACTGGCGCTGGATGGTGGATCGCAGCGATAGCCCCTGGTACCCGACCATGCGCATTTATCGCCAACAGGAACCAGCAAGCTGGGATGCCCCGTTTGCAGCCCTGAAACACGATTTCGATAATCTGGTGGCTGCGCGCAAGGCTTGACAGGTCAAAATGGTGCCCCCGAACATCGCCTTCCTGGGCAATTCGGGTGGGTGGATGATGTTTAAAACCCTCCATTGGTTAGGTTTTATAATGCCAACGGACAGTATTAAATAGTACGAAATTCATGCAAAAATTGAAATAGGTTGCAAGGGGCTGCAACCTTTAGATAAGGGGTTTGCATGAAAATCAAGATTGCCGTTTTGGCACGCGGTAGGGGGCCGTCATACCTAAAGATGCTGCTTGGGGCTGCATTTGTATGTGTGACGATGTCTACTCTCATCATATTACCATCGCAGGTTCACGCTTCTGGTGGCGTACGTTCTACGGTGGAAGTTCAGTTGCCAATGCTTGATGTCGAGTTGTTCGATACGCCAGGGCAAACGCGAAAATCAGTCAAATCTATTCCAGGAACGGAATTTCCGGCAGAAGTGGAATATATCGAGACCGAAATGGCGGCAGGCCGAATGCATCATATTCGGCTGGATGGGGAAAGCCGTGATTATTGGGTGGATGGCAACGAAGTCTGGATAACCGCCTATGATGGCGTGATTGAAGTTTTTTGCGATGCGGATCAAAGCCGTGCGTTGGGGAATACCGGCCGGGGGGCTGGCGGGCGTTCTACCTGCCGCAAAAAATAATTGCCGGGGGGCATAATCATGAAGTTTTTAAAATGGTCACTGCCAGCTGCCATGCTGATGCTGGCCGGGTGTGTAACCAATCAGACGGGGGTGCCAATTCCATTCCTGTCACCCATTCCAGACGATGCGAAATATATTGAAACGGTCAAATTGCCGACAACTACCCTTGAAAAGGCCGAAGGTTTAAAAAAGGCCCGGACCAAAGTGCTGACATCTTCGGTGGGACTTGCCGATTTTCCGCAATTACAATCCTATGCCCAATCGGTGTTGGACCGGATCATTGCAACGGCCCCTGCGGGCGCACCTGATGCAAAAGTTTATTTGCTGGCCAATGTTGGCCCTGGCGCGATGGCCGTGCCTGAAGGGGCAATTTATATTCATTTTTCTGCGTTTCAATATTTGCAATCAGAAGACCAGTTGGCGTTTTTACTGGGGCATGAATACAGCCATGTAGCCTTGCAGCATTCACCTGAAAACCTGTTGCGCAGTTTGCGGCCATACCTCGTTACGGCGATGGATTTTGCCGTTTCGCGCGCAAGCAGCGATAGCAAACTTCGCAAATCATTGCAGTTATACGGCAGCGATATTTTATCGCGTGACGTGTTATTACCTGTTTGGGATCGGTCAGCCGAAAAACAAGCCGACTTTCTTGGCCTGGATCTGATGACAAAGGCGGGTTACAACCCGTCCGAATCGCTTCGTTTTCTTGCGATTGTCGGCAAATATGACGACAGTTTCGAGCGGCTTCATCTTGCCACGCGTAATCAACTGGAAAAACAGCTTGATGCTCAACTGGCAACAACAACTGACAGCCCGCTTTGGAACAGGTTCACCAGTGAATTTCGCGACGCCATTGGCACAATTCAGGAACAGATTTCCAGCCGCCACGAAGACGCGAAGGACCGCATGGTGGCATTGCTGGGATATATGAAGCGTGAATATGCCATGGAGCGACGCCGCCCGATTAATAATGCGATCTATGTTAAAACGGTTGATCAGAATGCCGATGTTCTCGACCATTACCTTGATGCCCACAAAGTGATTGCTGCCTTGCAGGAAGCAGAATTTGAATCGGGTAAAAAAATCAACATTGGCAAGCTGGAAGGTCTGGCTCGCAGGGCGGTGAGTGGCAAGACATCGGATCACGCCTACACCCGGTATGCTTTTTCCAAGTTGCGGACCTATCAGGGAAAATACAGCCTGGCCCTTAAAAATATCGATCTTATCGCCGGCCAGGATGGCGACGATGTTTTACCCTTTCAAATATCGCTGGAACGAGCCGAATTGCAACAAAGCACGGGGAACAGCAAGCTTGCGATAAAGCAGATGGAAGTTGCTGCGGCCCATTATGACTGGCCAGTGGAAGCCTATCATTTTTTGATACCGATGCTTGCGGGGCAAGGAGACAAAGGACGTGTCAACGAGCTAAAGATCGGTTGTGTTGCCCGGTATCCGCAGCAGCGGGAATTGTGTGCTACGCCGCAATAAACATGTCGAAACGAGCAATCGGCCTGTCACTGCACCCGCGCTGACAGGCCGATTACTTTTGGGGCAATTATCGGGGCGAATTCCCTATGTCTGAATATGACCAGCCGGATGCACCAGATCTGTCGGGGGCACCCGGGCCTGATAAGAATAAAGCATTGGTGAAAAAAAGACCCCGCCCGGTGAAGGCCGGACCAGGGCTGGCCTATTTTAACTGGGCGTTAATTACGTTTATGTTGGCTGCGCTGGTGATCATTTTTGAACCCGACGAATTTACCCGACCCGTCGACGAATATAGCTACGAATTGTTTAATCGCCTGTTCGGGGCTGCTGTATATGATGCGCCAAACAAGGACGATATCGGCATTGTGCTGTTTGATCAGAAATCATTGCATGATCTTGATGCCAGCTGGCCGCCGCTTTTTCTGATTCACAGCAATGTTTTAAAATCCGTTTTGCGGTCCAGGGGTCCGTTTCCTTTGGCTGTTTTTATGGATTTTACCTTGCAGGATGCACGCAGTAGCGAAGTAACGATTGAGGATGATGCGACTAAGTCCCCCCGGTTTGTGTTGCGTGATGACACACTTGGTGAATTGGTTAAAACCGTCGAAAATTATGGCCAGCTTGGCATTCCGGTTTATGTGGCAGCGGGAAAACTTACCGATGACCGTTTTCCCGAGATTTTGTCGCGATTGAAAGGCAAGGTAAAACTTGTTGCAGGGTGGGGGGATGCCCTTTCAAATGCTGATATTCGCGCCCTGAATTACAGTTTGTTTCCCAATCGTCCTGGCAAGGATGAGGCAAATAATAATATCGCCGGGCAGGTACAAACGGCTGCGCGTGCACGCGATTATTATCCGGCGCCGGCTTTGCAGATTTATCTTGATCTGTGTCGTCGCCGGGCGGAAGCCATGGCTGACGGGCGTATCGAAGATTCTCCCTTTTTCGGGCGAAACTGGAACTGCGACGGGGCCCTTCGCGGCTCGGTGCCCAAACCTGATGAACGCGACGCCTGGCAGCTTGATACAGTCGATTTATGGCGGGGTTATGCACAGGAACGGCCTATGTCGCTGATTTGGCCCGATAGCCAGCCTGATTATTCCGGTTGGCCGGTCATGATTACGACGGACAAGGCGGAGGACGGCAGGGAAATTTCAACACGGCATTTTCCATCGGCCTGCCCGGCAAGTGATGAAAAAGACTTTTCGTTTCTAGTCGGTTTTTTTCATCGCCTTGGGACCCACCTTATCGGCCATAAAGGTGTTGCTAATCATTGCGGCCCGTTTGACGTGGTGACAGCCGGGCAGGCTGTAAAATCAACACCCGATGCGGCAAACAGCTTGATCAGCAAACTTGGTGGACGGGTAATATTTTACAGTTTCAATTTGCAGGGGTTGCAGGATGTGGTTCACCCGCCAACTCTTGATGACGATATTGCCGGGGTCAATGTTCATGCTATGGCGTTGGAAAACCTGTTGCATTACGGGCCGGATTATCTGTCAGATACGTCACGACAGGCGGGGCCTGTTCTTTCCCGGGTTACAGGTTTTCTGACGTCGGATAATCTGGAATTGCTGACCATGGCCGGGCTGTTTCTTGTGCGGCTGGTTTTTTTGCTGTTTGTGCGGAAGTGGGGGGTAAAATCGCCCATCATGGTGCAATCAAATGAAGTGCCTGACGGGCAAACATCAGATCCGATTGTATGCAAGCTTGGTTGGGATATGGTGCTGTATTATCGCCAATGTCTTTACGATCTGATCGTGTGGTTTGGCAATTTCCCTCGTCGGCAGCGGATCGGGTTTATGAACACCACCAATGCCTTGCGCCAGTATCGTTTTCCGATCAGCTTTTTTCTGGTTGTTGAATTCATGTGTGTCGTGGTTTTTGTATTTGGCGTCGCATTCTGGCTGGAATTTAGCGTGTTGCGGATTGCCCCTTCCAACTGGTTGTCAATTCTGGGGCTGGCGGGGGTGACATATCCGTTTTACATCCGGGCACTTTTTTCCCAACCCGACACAGAAAACGTAGTGAACAAAGAAGGTTCCGGAAACGAGTCTCCGGTCAGGTCTCCGTCATTGTGACAGTACATGTGTATGATGTAAGGATTATCATATAAGCCGCATGCGGTTTGTCGGGGCCTGTATTGCCCGGGCAGTAAAATTTCGCATCAATTACCTCTCCTCAAGTCCGAAGGCTTGTGTTTCAATCGGACAAGGCGTAGGAAAGCGCCTTGATATTTTTGGGGTACCTGTTTCGCCTTTCTGTGCGGATCGGCCCTGTGGATTTTGCAGGAGAAACGGTGTGAGCGAAGCCGCATATAACAAGGGATTCCCGGTGTCCTGGGAACAAATGCATCGCGATGCCCGCGCATTGGCATGGCGCCTGTTGGAAAAAGGCCCTTATAAGGGCATTGTTGCCATTACCCGTGGTGGTCTTGTGCCTGCTGCGATCATTGCACGCGAACTTGATATTCGTTTGATTGATACGGTCTGCGTTCGCAGCTATTCTGACAAAAGCCGTGGCGATCTTGAATGGTTGAAAGACGTGGAAGGTGACGGCGAAGGTATGCTGATCATTGATGATCTGGTTGATACCGGCAAAACTGCCAAAGCCGTACGCGAAAAACTGCCCAAGGCACATTTTGCCACCGTTTATGCCAAGCCGCTGGGCCGTGAAGTCGTTGACAGCTTTGTAACCGAAGTATCCCAGGACACCTGGATCTATTTCCCGTGGGATATGGAACTTTCGGTTAACGCACCGATTTCCGAACGCGCACGCTAATCTGCCTTGGGGCGGTGATGTTCCCAGGGTCATCAGTGACCAAGGGGAGTATACGATGCCCAAAGTCCGTAAATTACGCCCGCTTTTCGCCTTTCTGTTCGCACTGTTTCGTGCGCCTGGGGCGGGCGGGCGTTTTTTGTTGTTATCCGTTTTACGGGGGTGTTTTGCCCCGATACAAAAAAGCAGGCACCGGCTTTATGTCGGTTTGGTTGTGCTGACCCTGGTGACGGTTATTGCACCTGTTACCCCGTCATTTGCTGCCGATAAATCGGCAATGCTGGAAAAAACCCGCTCACAGCTTAATGTGGCTGACGGGTTCGCGCTTTCGGTTTTTGCCGCTGTGCCCAATGCCCGTTCCATCGCTGTGGCACCGGAACTGGGTGGCATTTTTGTTGGGACGCGTGAAAGCAGCTTATATTTCGTGACCGATCCGGGGGCAGACGGCACAAAGGCCACAGTCACCCGAATATCGTCGGATTTTACCTCGGCCAATGGCGTGGCTTATAAACCCGGCACTTTGTTTGTTGCTGATCAGGACCGGGTGGTGTCGTTTGATCTTTCCGGGTTTGATGGCAAAAAACTGGCGGCGCCTGCGGCTGTTTTGTTTGATGGCCTGCCAGATAAAAGCCATCATGGCTGGCGTTATCTTGCCCTGTCCCCGGACGGGGAAACCCTGTTTGTTGCCGTGGGCGCCCCTTGTAATATTTGCAAGGTTTCCGGCCTTGAAGGCACCATCATTACGCTTCCGGTCACAGGCGGAACCCCGCAAATTTATGCATCGGGTTTACGCAATTCGGTAGGGCTGACTTTTGATCCCGATAGGGGTGATTTGTGGTTTACCGATAATGGCGGTGACGGGCTGGGTGATGATGTTCCGCGTGAAGAGTTGAACCACGCCACCCGTGCTGGAGATTTTTATGGTTACCCGTGGTTTGCCGGCAATAAAACCCGCGCGCCAGATTTTAAAAATGAAGCTGTCCCCCACGAGGTAACTTTTCCAGCCTTCACCTTTAACGCCCATAATGCACCGTTAGGCATACATTTTTATAAGGGCGATGCGCTGGTGGCACTGCATGGATCATGGAACCGTACGGTACCCGATGGGTATAAGGTCGTTCGGGTAAAATTTACCGATGGCAAACCGGTTTCCGCCAGTCCGTTTTTATCGGGGTTTTTATTGACGAATGGCGCCGTTCTGGGCCGCCCGGTCGATATCAAACCCTATGGCGATGATGGCAGCATATTGGTTTCCGATGATCATGCCGGGGTGATCTGGCGGTTAACACCGGGTTCGTGATGGTTGGAAAATTATTTGCGGCATCTCTTGCGCGAATTTGTTGCGCAGGCTGATCAGTCAGGCTATAAAGCGTGCCGCAAAGCGGGTGTAGCTCAATGGTAGAGCAGAAGCTTCCCAAGCTTACGACGAGGGTTCGATTCCCTTCACCCGCTCCAGCTTTCCCCAATCAGATATGGTTAAGTCTAAAGCTTGTGTGAACCGTCACAGGTGATTTGTCTTTGCGGGATATTCTCATATAATTAAATTGAGAATGATAATCATAATCTATATGGTGTCTATTCCTTGCGGTTGGTTTTCCCGGAGGCCGCAGGTGTTTAGGAATGGATTTACAGCGTGTCTATATGACCAGACGACGTTTCACCAGCTTGGCGCAAGTCGTTGAAGAATATTATGACGAGTTACTGACCTTTGTCGTCCGTCGAACCGGGTCACGCCCCCTGGCAGAAGAGATTGTTCATGAAACATGGATTCGGGCCTGCATAACCACGGTGGTAATGCCGGGCAATCCGCGTGCTTATGTGTACCGAATGGCCAGTAATCTGGTTGTTGATCATCATCGCAGTCATTCCGTGCGCAAGCATGTTGAACTTTCACAACCACAGGATTATGAAAGCACGGAACCGGATGCGCCGTCGCACTCGCATGATCTTGCTGTGCCATCGCATGAAGATATGGTGTCGGCCCGTCAGGAATTGGCGTTGATTTCCGATGTGGTGGCAAGGTTGCCGCAAAAATGTCGTCAGGTTTTTTTGATGTATCGCGGTCAGGAACTTTCAATGTCGGAAATTGCCGAAACGTTGGATATTTCGATCAGGACGGTCGAAAATCATGTCGCCCGGGCAATGGTCGAATGTCGCCGTTGCCTGCAAGATGCAAGACGTGACCTGTGATTAAACACCCTCGAAATGGCATCATACGTTTGTTTTCCCAATGTTTTAGTGATTGCGAGAACAGGTTGAACGGCGCCCGGATGTTCTTTGCATTTAATGTTGGGGCAAAAGGTGGCGCGGTTTTTATCGTGGAAAACGATGGCTGGGGCAGATTGGGATGAATGAGCACGATGCGGATTTTTCCGCAGACATTTCGGACGAACTGTTTCAGGAGGCCGTTCTTTGGCACGGACGCCTGCGCGATTTACCGGCCTCTTATGGGCGTTATGAAATGGTTGTTGCTGAATTTGAAAGCTGGCGCGAACAGTCTTCTTTGCATCAGGCTGCTTTTTGCGAGGTCGAGCTTTTATGGGGCAAGCTGGAATTACCAATTAAACGCATCTGGCGGGCGCAAACGCAGGTTTCGCAAGGCGAGTTCATAACACAGGACGGAAAATCAAAGGGTGCCAGCCAAATGCATTTTTCCTGGCGGCGAGCTATGGCCCTTGCTGCGGTCATAGTGGTGTGTGTTGTGATGGGGCGTTACGTCAAAAATGACGTCGAACAATATTTTAACCCTGATCTTTATATCACGACCCAACAGCCGATGACCCGGACCTTGCCGGATGGTTCCAAGGTCATGATGAATGTGCAAAGTCAGTTGGAAGTTGCTTTTTCCGCCGATAAGCGACTGGTGAAATTGCAGGAAGGTGAAGTGTGGTTTGATGTGGCCCACAATGCGCAAAAGCCGTTTGTGGTGGAAACCGCGTTGGGAAATATTACAGTTTTGGGGACGCGATTTAACGTTCGCAAAACGGCGGATGCTGTTTTTGTCAGCCTGGTAAAGGGCAGGGTCGAATTGCGGGACAATGCCGCGCCGCGCATTCGCACAACAGTGCTGGCGCCAGGGATGGAGGCCAGCTTGACGCGTCAGGGCGTTGCCGCCGCCCACCCGTTTGATGTGTTTGCGACTACCGCGTGGCAAAATGATCAGATGGTTTTCTATGACTCACCAGTTTCCGAGGTGGTTAACGAGCTGAACCGTTATTATCCGGGCAAAATTGTTATTGCGAACAGTAGTCTGCGCGATTTGCATATCAGTGGCGTTTTTCAAACCGACAATATAGGCCGTGTTCTTGGCGCGATTGAAAATACGCTTCCCGTGCGTGTGATCAGGTTGACGGATTATTTTGTTTTTCTTGTCTGGCGGGGCGACGCCTGATCACGTAAGGCTACACGCCTTGCGGATGATTCCAGAAAAAACATATGTAAATCAGTTGGTTATGTTGATTTTGACGGATTTTTTTTGTTGGAAATCAGGTTTTCTTAAAAAAGAGGTATTGGACTAGGGGGTAATCGTTTCTGGTCCGTCTTACTTATATGTCGCGAATGCGCCGTATTCGCAATTTGATGATGTATAGAGTTGGGGAACTGAATTGGGAACGCTGGGCAGATCAAAAACAGGCATGAGTATGTGCCTTATGGTGTCGTTTGCGGCACTTATGAATAGCCACACGGCATGGGGCGACGAGGTAAAGAAAAACCAGTTCGCGGATGAAAATCAGACAAAATATCAGTTTAATATTGCGTCGCAGCCTTTACCTCAGGCGCTTGCGGCATTTTCAGCTATGACCGGTATTCAGGTTCTTTACACCGAAAAATCGATTTATTCTTATCGTTCTGTGGCTCTGCAAAGCGAATTTGGGGCCAGTGACGGATTGCAGGCCTTGTTGGGTGGGACCGATTTGCAGTTTCGCTATACAGCGGATCGTTCTGTTACGATTGAAAAGCGCTCGGCGGCTTCAAGCCTTAACGATGAAGTTGAAGTCGGTGCAATTACCGTTATTGGCACCCGCCAATCGCGTTATGACAGCCGTTATTCCGAGACGGGCACGTTGGTTGCCAAGGATGTGACAGACATTCCAAGGACGGTTGATGTTATTCCCGAACAGCTTTTGCTAGATCAGCATGCCCGCGAACTGGAAGATGTTTATCGGTTGTCACCTAATGTGGTGAATGTTGACGGTTATGGCGGTAGCCGCGAGGATTTTCTGATCAGAGGGTTTCGCCGCCGGGATGATATTTACCGGAATGGTGTTCGCCTGAAAACCAATGGCCGCGTGAACCCCGATACGGTCGATAGCGTGCAGATTGTAAAGGGGCCGGTTGCCGAAATCGGGCAGATGACACCAGGTGGTTTGGTTAATATCATTACCAAAAAACCCCAGTTCATCCGTGAAAACCATATCGCGACCGATTTTGATGAATATGGTGAACGCGAGGTCCAGGCGGATTTCACCGGGCCGCTTAATGAAGAAAAAACAATTGCTTATCGTTTGACAACTTCAGCAGAAAACAGCCGCAATTTTCGCAAATCCGACATTGATCGCCAGTTCTTGTCGTCCTCTTTCTATTGGGAGGCCGATAATGGTGCGAATGTTAACTTCAATTACGAATATACGCATGATGAGCGTCCGATTGATCGCGGTGTTATTACTGTTCCGGGAAACGGGACGCAGCGCAACATCGTCAACACATCGGTTGAGACCCGGTTTGATCAGTCCAATTTGAATAATCGGGACGTATCGACCCATATTTTGGAGCTCGATACCGCGATACCTGTTTTCAACGATGACTGGACGTTTGAAAACAAGCTGTTTTATGCCTACGAGCAAGTTGATGAAATTCGCAACGAAGTTGTTAATGTTTCGAATACGGGCATTTTGACGCGCCGGGTTCAGGGCAATGATGATCGCGAATTGAGCACGGCCTTTGTTCGGATGCAATTGCGCGGTGAATTTGACGCCGGGCTGCCTGTGGATCTGGTTTCAGGTGTTGAATTGCGTCATCAGGACGAAAGCTGGACCAACTTTGCCGGGGCGAACCAAACGGGCGGAACCGTTTCAAACCCGTCGTCCTTTACCCTGATTGACAATACCGACAGCAATCCGATCCTGCGTCGATATACCGAGGTCAAGCAGCTTTCCTATGGTCCTTATGCCCAGGGCGACATTCATCTGACCGATGCGGTCACCATGACACTTGGTGCGCGTTACGAAGTTGTCGCGAACGAATATAATCAGGTTGATCGCCTGACCGATACAGCCAGCGGTTTTGATCCGGACTCCGATGGACATTTGACCAAATCTGCGGCCCTGGTTTGGAAACCGGTCGAGGAATTGTCACTTTATGCATCCTATGCCGAAACTTTCCAGTCTCAGAATATCTATTCCGGCAACGAAACCACTGCCGTGTTTGCCCCCGAGAAAGGTCGGCAATATGAAGTTGGTGCAAAATGGTCAGGGTTGAACGATCGCCTTTTATTAAGCGGCGCGCTTTTTGACATTCATCAGAAAAATGTTGTTGAAACGGTCAATGGGACGCCTGAAATGACAGGTGGTATTCGGTCACGTGGGGCCGAAGCCGTTATTACCGCCAATCCGGTTCAAGGGTTGAACTTGCGCGCCGGGGTCGGGCTGCTGGATGCTGAAATTGTCAGCGAGAATGCGAATAATGGCAACACACCAACCAATACACCAGATATTACGACCAGCCTGTGGGCCAGCTATGAGTTTCAAAAAGCCAAAAGCAGTTTGAAGGGCCTGGGGTTTGGGGCCGGACTTTACCATGTTGGCAATCGTTATGGGGACAGTGCGCACAGTTTTGAACTGGGGGACTATACGCTGCTGGATTTAGGCATGTGGTATTACTTGCCGGTCCGAAACGAGTCTCGGGTAAGATTTGACCTTGGGGTCAAGAACGTGACGGACGAACAATATTATGTTGCCTCTGGTGGGACATATCGCGTGAGCGTGGGCGCACCGCGGACGTTCTTCGGGAGCATCCGGTTTGAGTTCTGATCCTGCGCGCTATGGCACGAAGCAGGCAGGCAAGCCAATTAAACCCTTGTGGTTTGACTGGCATAGCTGGATTGGCGTCTGCTTTGGTCTGATGCTGTTTACCATTTGCTGGAGCGGCGCTTTCGCCGCTCTTTCGCAGGAATTCGACTGGCTGGTAACGCCTTCGGCACGCATTGCGTCCTTTGCCGGGGATGTCGATTTTTCGGGCATTTTTGCCGCGGTTAAACAGCAGTTTCCAAATGCCCGGATCGAGTTTCTGCAACAACCGCTTTATTCGGTTTTTGCCGCTACGGTTGATATCATTACGGAGCAGGGGGAGCGGCGGATTGTTCACGTTGACCCGGCAACGCTGCAGGTTACCGGCAGTCAGTCGATTTTCACCATCGAAAGGTTTTTTCGCGAATACCATGAAGCCCTGTTTGGCTTTTACGGTGCAGGAAAATTCATCATAACGGCGTGTGCCGTGCCGCTCATCCTGGCAATGATCAGTGCATTATTGTTTTACCGGCGCTGGTGGCGCCGGTTTTTTGCGCTGCGAACGGGGAAATCATCGGTCAGCTTCTGGAGCAGCCTGCACAAGCTGGCAGGTCTTTGGAGCCTGTGGTTCGTTGTGCTGATATCCCTGACCGGTGGCTGGTATTTGTTTGAGGAAGGGCGCTACAAGCTGGGCGATGGCAAGTTTGCCTATGTCGATTCCTTTCCGTTGGCGGTAAATGTTTTGCCAAAACTTCAAACACCGCCAGGCCAACGCCTGCCCTTTCAGGATTTGCTGGTTCGTGCACAAACAACACGACCAGATATGCGCATTACCGGGATTTACCCCAATCGCGGCGGGTATTTTTACGTGATCGGGCAGGCCGATGATATTCTGGTGCGTGATCGCGCAAACAAAATCTATCTCGATCCGGGCACAGGCGAGGTTGTTTTTAATCAGCACGCAGATGACTTGTCCCCTTATTGGCGGTGGTCGGACATGGCCGATCCGCTGCATTTTGGCGCGTTTGGCGGTTTGCTAACCAAAGTTTTGTGGTTTGTCTTTGGGCTGACCCTATCTGGTTTGGCTCTAAGCGGTGCCTGGCTGCATATGAAAAAACGTCAAAGATCACGCAAAACCGGCCCAAAGCGGCGTGGAACATTGATGCTGGCGGGCGTCTTCACCCTGTTGCCGTTGGCTTCTTTGCCTATCATGTGGGTGTATCTGGTTCGCATTGGCCCGAAGATCGACGGCCACAGACAACTGGCTGAATTGCCAATCGGGGTGACGGTCTTTGTTGGTATCTGGCTTTTGACGACATTCAGTATCAAACTGATCTGGCTGTGGTCTTGTTATCGTTTAAATAAGGTGCCACCGGAATGAAAGGTGCCGCCAGAGCATTTCGCTAAAAACAGATGGCTTATTCACGCGGCAAATATTCCAGCCCGGATTTGCGGGCTTCTTCGTCGCTGCAGGAGGTGACGGGGGCATCTTTGCGCACGAAATTGACAAAGCGCGAATCAAGCGGGCTGATATAATGGCCTTCGCCATCACCCACAAACAGGCAGCGCTGTTTTTCACCCTTCAGACGTTTGCCCTCGCGCCATTCGGCAGGGGGCACCATTTTGGCACCATAAAGGCCGATGCCGGCATTGGCGGCCTGTTTTGCCTGGTCATCATAATCCAGCGAGAAACCAGGAATCGGCAGGGCTTCGCCATCTGCGATCATGGCTGATCCAATGTCGCGATCACCAATCGAGCATTCCACCCGGGGCCAGTTTTTGCCATCCAGCCCGCTATCCTTGCTGCCATCATTGCGCTGGTCATCGGCCAGCACGCATTCGGCGGGGAAGGGGGACATGATAAAATATTTCTGCAACTGCATCCCGGCGGAGAGGCCACAATCCTGCAAATTATCGTCATGCAGGCATTGCTGGCCCAGTTCGGGTGCGTCAATCCCGGCAATGTCAAACACATGCCCGTCAATCAGGATGGTGTCGCCATCAATGGCAAAAACCTTGTGCCCGTCGGCCTCAAAGGCGGTCTGGTTACTGACATCGGGTGGGGTTGCCGGTTTGGCGGTTTGTGCTGTTTGCGCCGTCTCCGCGTTTTGGGCATTGGCAGGCTGGCCCAGAGCAAGCGGGGCGGCCAGCAGGCCGATAGCCAGAACCGGAACATAAACACGCGATTGCAGGAATTTTCGCCAGAAAGCAGCGGGCAGGATCATGGGTGTTCTCTTTGCTTTTATCTTTGCTTTGGCCGCATCGTTTCATCACGCCTGTCTCGCACCCACCATAGGAAGGCACCGGGAAAGGCACGATGGTTCGGGGTTAACGGGCAGGGACAGGCCCGGTAAACCCCCGGAAAGCAGACCATAGCACTGATGATGCGAAAACACGGCGAAAAGATGCCAGTTTAAGGCCCTGATTGCGAAAACCATGCGATAACGGGATGCACCCGAAGCAATTTACGGTTATAGAGCATAGGATAAACAGGGATCGGGGAAAGGTGCGTGGTATAAAATGGCCGCGCAGGCGTTGCCCACGCGATAACGGGTAAATCAGATCGTCTCCCGGACCAAACGCCCCGGCATGGTTAATGCCGATTGTACAAACTTGCATGGATGCCGCCTTGTTACGACTGCAACCGATCTTTTTTGTTGTTGGGCTGATGGTAATTATCATCGGTGCTGCGATGTTGATTCCGGCAAGTGTCGATTTGTATTTCGGAAATCCCGACTGGCTGATTTTTACCCAAGCATCGTTTACCAGCATTGGTCTGGGCGGTATGACCTGTCTTGCCTGCCGGTCTGATATCGGGCCGCGGGTAACTGCCCGGCAAGGCTATGTTCTGACCGGGTTTTCCTGGATCGCGGTAAGTGTAACCGGTGCGTTGCCATTGTGGTTTTCCTCTCTCGATATCAGCTTTTGCGATGCGGTTTTTGAAACCATTTCCGGGCTGACCACCACCGGATCTACGGTTTTATCCGGGCTTGATACCATGCCACCGGGCCTGCTTTTGTGGCGGTCCATCCTGCAATGGCTGGGCGGGATTGGCATTATTGTGACGGCCCTTGCCCTGCTGCCGATGATGCGGGTGGGCGGTATGCAGCTGTTTCAGATGGAAAGTTCGGACAGGTCGGAAAAACTCAGCCCGCGTATGCGCGACATGTGCCTGCAAATCGTGGTGATTTATGCCATGCTGTCGCTGACCTGCATGGTGTTGTATCGCATTTTCGGTATGACGTGGTTTGAAGCCATCAATCACGCCATGACGACGCTGGCCACTGGCGGGTATTCCACCACCGATCAATCCTTTGGCAAATTTGCCGGAAACTGGCCCTTGCACTGGGTCGGCACTGTTTTCATGTTTGCCGGGGGGCTGCCCTTTACCGCTTATGCGGTGATGGTGCGTAAACGCAGCATTCGCGCCCTGTTTGACAACCAGCAAATTCGCCTGTTTTTGTTGGTATCGACCTTTTTTACCATCTTGCTGACCATCCGCCTGATGCAGGTTTCAAACGATGGTTTATGGGCCAGCTTTACCCTGGCTTCGTTTAATCTGGTGTCGGTCATTACCACCACCGGTTTTGCTTCGGGCGATTATCTGCAATGGGGCCCGGTTGCGGTTATGCTGTTTTTCTTTGCCACTTTTATTGGCGGCTGTTCGGGGTCTACTGCGGGCGGGTTTAAAATGTTCCGCCTTTATGTTGTGTTTAGCGGCCTGCGCGCGCATTTCCTGCGCCTGCGCAGCCCCAGTGCCGTTACGGTTAGCTATATTGACCGCAACGAAATCACCAGCGACATTTATAGCGCGGTGACGGTTTTTGTTTTCCTGTTAACCATCAGCTATATCGGCGTTACCGTGGCCCTGGGCTTCACCGGGCTGGATCTGATAACCGCCATGAGCGCATCGGCCACGGCCCTGGCCAATGTCGGCCCCGGCATGGGGCCAATCATTGGCCCGGCGGGGAATTTTCAAAGTCTGCCGGACGGGGCGAAATGGGTTCTGGATATTGCCATGGTGCTGGGACGGCTGGAATTTGAAACCTTGCTGGTATTGTTGATGCCCGCCTTTTGGCGTGATTGATCGCGGATTGGCTGCCGCGCGATCAACAGGTCTTTGCCCTGTTTTCGCCCCATCGTCGTTTTAGCGTTAAGGTTAGGAATAACCAGAACGGAGGATGACGATGGGAATGATACGTAAAATTATCATCGCCCTGGCCGCCATGATGGTAACAATGACGCTGGTTGCCTGTGCTCCTGAAATTGGCAGTAAGGACTGGTGCAACAATATGGAACATACGGCCAAAAGCGACTGGACGGCCAACCAGACCAGTGATTTTGCCAAAAATTGCATGCCCTGAAAAATCGGGCTTTAAGCAGACTGACACACCCTGATTGAAGAACATTTGTTTTGTGTTGCGGATGCAACAGGGAACGTTGAGGGATGTTTTGCGTTTTAACGGGCAATCATAGTGCGGGATAACCCGCACGAACCCTGATTTGCGTTATAGTTGGAAATCCCTATAATGCACGGCCCGTGAATGATCGCGGGGGTCGAAAACGACACAACAAATTACGAGGATAGTCAGATATTATGAGTGCCGAAAATCTCCATGTCGGTGTGATCGGCGCAACCGGTGCGGTTGGCGTCGAGCTGATCAACGTTATGTTTGATCGCAATTTTCCTGTGGGTGAACTCACCCTTTTCGCGTCCGAACGTTCGGCAGGAAAAACATTGGAGACTAAATACGGCACTAAAACCGTGACCCTGTTTTCGGTGGAAGATGCCAAGAAATGCGACATCGTGTTTCTGGCGGTATCTGGCGATTTTGCCAAGGAATACGGCCCGCAAATCGCGGAAGGTGCCCTTGTGATCGATAATTCATCGGCTTTCCGTCTGCGCGACGATGTGCCGCTGATTGTGCCTGAAATCAATGGTGACCTTGCCAAAACGGCAAAACTGATTGCCAACCCGAACTGCACCACCGCCATTGCCGCAGTTGCCCTGTGGCCGCTGCATAAGGCGTTTGGTTTGAAAAAGGTGTTTGTTTCGACCTATCAGGCCGCATCGGGTGCCGGTCAGCCGGGCATGAATGAATTGCGTGAAGGTTTGGCATCAGGCCTGAAGGGCGAGGAAATCAAGGCGGAAGTATTTTCACATCCGCTGGCTTTCAACGTGATCCCGCATATCGATACCTTCCAGGAAAACGGCTATACCCGTGAAGAAATGAAGGTCACCTGGGAAACCCGCAAGATTTTCGGTGTGCCGGATCTGGCGATTTCCTGTACCGCCGTGCGTATCCCGACGGAACGGACCCATTCGGAGTCAATCGTGGTTGAAACCGAAAAGCCGGTCACTCCGCAGGCTGCCCGCGATGTGCTGGCAACAGCCAAGGGTGTGAAGCTGGTGGATAATCCTGAAAAACTGGAATATCCGATGCCGATCAACGCGACTAAAAAATACGATGTCGAAGTGGGCCGTATTCGCACCAACCTGATCTTCGGGGATCACGGGCTGGAGCTGTTTGTCGCTGGCGACCAGCTGCTGAAGGGTGCTGCCCTGAACGCCGTGCAGATTGCCGAAGCGTCGATTGCCTAGGTTTTATATTTTGGTGCCTTGGCACTGTTGATACGGAAATGGCCCCGCAAGTTGATTGCCGGGGCCATTTTTTTATCTTCAACCATGCAAGATGACTGATTGATTGGTATGGAAGCGAGGCTTTGATCAGGCCTGTGAAATATGGTCGCGCCCCGCATTCTTGGAACTGTAAAGTGCCTGATCAACGCGATTAATGATCGAGGAGAGCGTTTCACTGTCGCGATATTCGGTTACACCGGCGCTGATGGTAAGCTGAATATTTTCCCGGCCAAACCGTACCCCGTTTTGACGGATCATGTCGGCGATGGCACGTGCAAGCTGCATGGCGCTACTTCTGTCACGGCCAGGCAACAGAATGACAAATTCGTCACCGCCCCAGCGGCACAGGGTATCTTCCTCGTGAATAAGGCTTCGGATCATGCTGGCGACATCGCGCAGCGCGGCATCTCCGCCGGGGTGGCCAAAGGTGTCGTTGATTTCCTTGAACTGATCCAGGTCCATACAGATCATGGAAAGGGGGTCTTTGCGGCGGCGGCAAACCTTGGTTACTTTTTCAAATACCAGGTCAAATACCTGCCGGTTACAGGCTGATGTCAGCTTGTCATAGGATGCCAGTTCTTCTAACCGTCGCTGGTAGCCCCGAATGGTGAAATAGGCCGTAAAACCAACCAGAACAGTAATAAAAAGCGAAATGGCGATATTGATTAGCAGGGTATTTTCAATGCGCTGATCGCCAAGCTGTTCGTGTTGTTCGACCAATAATAACCAGCCAAATTCCGGCACCAGTCGGCTATTGACGAAAATGGTCTGGGTGCCGTCATTGTAACTAACCGATGTGCCTGGTGATGTCAGGATCTGGGTTGCCAGCGGGCGAATACTTTTATGGGCCTGTAAGGTGCGGTCATTGCCAAAATCGCTGCCATGCAGGGTGATGTTGCCTTCGCGATCGGAAAAATAAATCGTACGACCATAGCGCTGCTGATAGGTTTCGATCAGGTTGGTGACAGAATTGACTGCCAACCCAACCCCGGTCACACCAATAACCTTACCTTCGTAATCACGCACCTGATAATTGACGAAAATTGTTAACCGCGATCGATCTGCCGTGTCGTGGTCAACATTGATTTCGTAAGGGTCCTTCATGTTCAGGGCATTGAAATACCATGAATCATCGGGGTTATCCGCCGATACCTGCTTTAGGATGCCACTGGTATGATAATAGTTTTTGGTTTTATCCGAGACAAAAAACGCCGTTACCGTGCCATAGCGTTTCTGGATTTCGCTTAAATACCGTGTGACCAGTTTGGAATCCTGTTCGCCATTCAGCGTCCAGTCGCGAAAGAACGTGTCATGCGCCATCAGGGACGAAATGAAGATCGGCTGCAACAAATCACGCTGGATTTCGGAATAGATATTATCGCTGGTAAGCGGCAGTGTGCTTTCAGCGATTTGTTCTTGCAGGGAATCGCGGGCAACATAAAAGCTGACAAAGCTGGTTGTTAGAAACCCAATCCCCAACAGGACACACAGGATAAGGGCAAAATGTAGCTTTCTTCCCGGCACTTCGGATTCCATCTGGTTACAAAACGGGCGCGCACACCATAAACGCAGCACCAATATTTCGCGGATTTGTAATGTATTTGAAAATGCTACTTAACACCATCGTCGTTTTATTATTCGTAATGATAGCACAGCGTTTTTTTGGATGGAAAAATCCCGGCACAGTTGTTTTGCACCGGGATTTTTCTACTTTTTTTAAAGGTCGGGCCGAATTTTCCTTAGCGCCGGAAAATAACGGTTTTGCTGTCATTGCGAAAAACCCGGTGTTCGCAATGCATTTGAATGGCACGTGAAAACACGACAGATTCAATATCGCGACCAATTTCAACCATGTCTTCGGCCGTCATGGTGTGGTCGACACGTTCTACTGCCTGATGAATGATCGGGCCTTCATCAAGGTCGGCAGTTACGTAATGTGCGGTCCCGCCAATCAGTTTGACCCCGCGTTTATGCGCCTGATGATAGGGCTTTGCCCCTTTGAAGCTGGGCAGGAATGAGTGATGGATATTAATGCAGCGCCCTTCAAGTTCGCGGCACAGGTCAGTCGAAAGCACTTGCATATAGCGCGCCAGCCCGACCAGGTCGGCCTTGTGTTCGCTGATCACGTCGATCAGTTTGTTTTCCTGCTCGGCCTTGTTTTCACGGTTGACCGGCAAATGGTAATAGGGAATGCCGTTCCACTCGACAATGCCGCGCATGTCTTCGTGGTTGGAAATAATTGCCGGAATTTCGATGTGTAAATTATTGGAGGCAACCCGGTGCAGCATGTCATTCAGGCAATGGCCGAATTTGGATACCAGCAAAATAACGCGTGGTTTGCGGAAATAGTCGTGCAGTTGCCAGTTCATTGAAAAACGGGCGCCAATCGGGGCGAATTTTTCTTTAAATTCGGCTTCGGTGCGAAGGGCGCGACCGGCCTCAAACTTTACCCGCATGAAAAAGCGTTTGCTTTCAGGGTCGCCAAACTGTTCCAGTTTGGTCACAAAGGCCCCTTCATCAGCCAGAAAACTGGTGACATTGGCAACGATGCCAAAGGTGTCGGGGCAGGTAATGGTCAGAATAAAGGTTTTTGAAAGTTCGGACATTTCCGCTGCGGCTTTCGGTTGGTAATGCTGTGTGACCTTGCGATATAGCGGCTGGCTGACCTGCTGCCAACCCGCTATTGGCGCGAAAGTGTTTTGTCCGGCAGCGAAACCGGCATTCTGTATGTGAATAACGTATGATCAGGGGCGAAATGATGCTTTTTTATGTGTTGCGGGGTTGGAATGTTGCAATGCGGGGCAAAACCCGACCGATGTGCAGGTAAATGGCCTGTGATGGCGGCAAGGCCGGGGAAAAAACTGGACATTGCCGGGACTTTGCCCAAGAATCCGCCGCCGGAAAGCGCGGAACCATGCGCCATGAAGCCCGCTATGGCCGAGGTACCCCAACCGGAGCATCAGAATGGTCCGAAACGAATTTGAGCCAAAACTTGCCTCGTTTGTGCGGGACACATGCGTTGACTGTGTTATCGGGCACAAGGGCTGTGTTGGCTGATTTTGTGATATCCGGGGTGGTGAGCCAAACTGGTTGTTCTGGCCCTGTCAAATTTTATGCAGGAATGTGGGCAGTGCCCGGACGGGCGGGATTTAAACGGGCATTGCACCAGACGGTGTAATGTGCGCAAAACAGGGCCGCATGTGCCAACAGGGGAAGACGGGGCTATTCATTGATCGATTTTCGACCAATCCTTTTTATTATTGGCATTTTGCTGGCAACCCTTGCCATTGGCATGATTGTTCCGGCCCTGGTCGATCTGTATTACGGGCATCCCGACTGGTTGGTATTTTCGGCGGCCTCGGCTGTTTCGCTGTTTATTGGCGGGGCGCTGGTCATGATGAACCGCACAGAAAAACTGCGCATGACATCGCGCCAGGCCTTTATCCTGACCACGGCAAGCTGGCTGGTTCTTACCGCGGTATCCGCCCTGCCATTTTCATTTTCAAATATGAATATGAGCTATACCGACGCCTTTTTCGAGGCGATGTCGGGTATTTCCACCACGGGTTCGACGGTGATGGTCGGGCTTGATACGGCGCCGCCGGGCATTTTGCTGTGGCGCGCACTTTTGCAATGGCTGGGCGGGATCGGTATTATCGTGATGGCAATTGCCGTTATGCCGATGTTGCGGGTGGGCGGCATGCAGCTTTTTCGCATGGAAAATTCCGATAAATCGGACAAGGCCTTTCCCCGCGCCACACAGATTGCGATGGGTATTTTTACCCTGTATGTCGCCTTTACCGTGATCTGGACATTTTTGTTGTGGTGGGCGGGCATGTCATTTTTTGATGCGATTGCGCATGCCATGACCACCATCGCCACTGGCGGTTTTTCGACCAAGGATGCATCGGTCGGATATTACGATAATCCTTTGATCGATGTGATTATCACGCTGGGCATGACGACCGGGGCGCTGCCGTTTTTGCTGTATTTGCAAACCTTGCGCGGGCGGCCCTTGTCGCTGTTTCGCGATTCCCAGGTGCGCTGGTTTGTCACCCTTGCCCTGACCATTATCCTGAGTGTCGCGTTCTGGCACAGCGAGGTCAATGGGGTCGGGTTCTGGACAGCTTTGCGGTTTTCATCGTTCAATATCATTTCGGTAATGACCGGGACCGGCTTTGCGACAACCGATTATGGTTTGTGGGGCGCCTTTGCGGTTGCTGTGTTCTTTTTTGTGATGTTCGTTGGCGGCTGTGCAGGGTCGACGACCTGTGGTGTTAAAATTTTCCGGCTACAGGTTCTTTACGAAATTGCCAAAATTCAGCTGAACCATATGCTGCGTCCGCACGGGGTTTTCATTGCCTATTATAATGGTAAACCCCTGACCGAAGATGTCACCGAATCGGTGCTAAGCTTTTTCTTTCTGTTTGTATTTTGTTTTGTGGTTCTGGCCGCAGGCCTTGGGGCAATGGGGCTGGATTTTGTGACGGCTATTTCAAGTGCCGGTACGGCAATTGCCAATGTCGGGCCGGGCCTGGGGCCAATTGTCGGGCCATCGGGCAATTTTGCGACATTGCCTGACGGCGCAAAATGGATGATGTCGGTCGGGATGTTGATTGGGCGACTGGAAGTTTTCACTGTGCTGATTTTGCTTTCGCCTGATTTTTGGCGTGACTAGGCTGTGGCCTGTTAATGGCAGTCATCTATTCGTCTTTATGGTCAAAAATCCTAATGCCTTCATGTGTCGCAATATGCCGTTTTTGTCTTGGGCATGCTTTGAATTTCAAATAATGAAATTTACATGCGACTATGGAAATCAAGAAAACCTCGCCAGATTGCCCGGCGAGGTTTTTCTTTTGGATGCCTGTCGGGGAGCGAACAAACATCCGACCAGTTGGGGGCTGGTTTTTGGGGCAGTATTACGCGGGGTTTATATTAATTTTCACGGGTGTCAGAAATTTAACCGGCGATACCAAACCCAGGGTCAGGAGCGGATCGGGGATCGGGATAAAGGCCCGGTATCGCCTTGTGATAACTATGCCAAATCGAAGCCCGGCGGTTAAATCGAATAAAATGTTATTTTCGATAGTTTAAAACTATTTGTCGAAGGGGATAATTTTATTGCGCCGGTACCGGGACCAGGCAACGTTCGGGAATGATCGGTATATTGCCCAGTCTGGCCAGAAACCAAAGCTGAGGGCGACAGGCGGGATCAGGCGACAGGGGATGAGGACGGCGAGGGAGCTGCATTAACCGGCAAAATGGCACAAAAGGTTGTGCCCTGTGGCCCCGAAGCCCTAAGTCGCAAACTGCCGCCATGGGCCATTATTAATTCGCGCGCAATCGCCAGCCCCAGCCCCGTTCCGCCTCTGCGCGCGGTCCCGGCAAAGGGCACAAACAGGTTTTTGATGGTTTTTTCGGGCAAGCCGGGTCCGTCATCGGCAATCAGAATTTGAATGGCTTTTACGTTAAGCGGAACGGGCAATTCGTCAGTATCCATGGTTTTTGCGGCTGGCGATACCAGGTCAAGCGGACCGGCAATATCGTCGCTGTTACCAATTCGGGTGCTGTCGCATGTGCTGGCTGTGATGATGATTTTACTGGCTCCGGCCTCAAACGCATTGCGAATTAAATTGCCAAAAACCCGCAGCAACTGGTCATAATCCGCCTCGACCACCAGTTCGTCGGCAATGTTCAGCTCCATATCGTGATGCTGTATCGAGGAGTCTGGCAAGGTTAGGGGGCTTTGTGTCAGGTCGGTTTCATCAAGGGTATCGCCGTAAATTTGTTCCAGCATGGTGTCGCTGCATTCTTCAAACAATTCGCGCAACGTGAAACGGGAAATATCAAGTACGGGCGGGGCTTCGCGGGCATAGGACAAGGTTTGTTCACTGATATAGACCGCGCGTTCCATCGAGGCGAGCAACCGCGGTACAACCGCGCGGACTTCCTTGTCCTCGCTGCTGGCAAGGCGTTCGGTCATCAGCATTGATGTTGCCAGGGCGTTGCGCAAATCATGACTGATTTTAGTGGCTGCCGTGCCAAGCGCTGCGAGGCGGCGGCGCTGGTTTAGCATGGCGTGCAGGTCTTGCTGCATGTTGGCCAGTTCCTGCTGGGCAATGCCAATTTCGTCTTCGCGGTGGTCGGGAACGATGATGTTGGCGCTGTCTTGCGGGTTACGGCGAAACCGGATCATTTCGCGGGTGAAGCGCCGCATGGGCCGCACCAGCAATAAATTCAGGGAAAAATAAACCAGGGCTGCCGTGCAAAACGAAATCACCAGCGACAGGCCCAGCACCCGCCAGCCAAATTCGTACATTTCGTGGGCCAGCTTGTGTTCATGCACAAGAATTTCAATTTCAAAGGTCGGCGCCATTGATGGCATGCCGATAACACGCAACATGCGGTCCTTGGGCTGGATCAGGGTTTCAAAGGCTTCTGACAGGGCAGATGCGATGCTGAAGGCCCCAAGATTGACGTTGTGGTCAATTTTGGCGGGCATATCGTCGCGCTGTAAAAGAAGTTTACGGTCTTCGCGGCGTAAAACCACGGCTTCAACACCGGCATTGGATAATAATTCGCGGGCCAGGTCTTCGGAAACCATCTGATCGGGGGTGGCTTCGAGGGCGAGCGCGGCCAGATAGGCGGAATCAAGATGCGCCCGCAACCAGTCGATGCGAAATCGCGCGACCGAGGGCGCAAACACAAATATTTCGGCCAGCATCACAAACCCGACGGTTAAAAACAGTAAGCGGGCTGACAGCGATTTGGTCCAGGGTGGCAGGCGAAGATGTGGTCTATCCATATGGCCGGATCATGGTTGGTGGTGCGGGTGGCAAAATGGCCCGGGTGGCCCTGCGAAATGGAAGGCCGCCATGCGAACGATACTTTCGATCCGGACACTAGCCCAAGCGTAACAGCAATCTAACAATTTTACGGGTTTTTTTACTAAACAGGCTGGGTGTATACCACGCCCCGGCCACCCGTTTGGAAATTTCGCCCAATGTCGGGTACGGGGCGATATGCCCCGCGATCGCGCCAATTTTTAGTTTGCGGCTAATCGCCAGTGACCATAGGCCAATTAACTCGCCAGCCTGATGCCCGGCAATACCGGCACCTAGAATACGGCCTGACGGTGTGGTGATAACCTTGATCAGGCCCTTTGTTTGCCGTTCGGCGCGTGCACGGTCGTTTTCGGCATATTCCCAGGTGACAACACGAATATCGTTGCCATGAAGTGTGCGGGCGGCCTGTTCGGTCAGGCCGACCTGGGCAATTTCAGGGGCGATATACGTTACCCACGGCACGGCACTGTGATTGATTTTTGCTGGCAGGCGAAACAGGGCATTACGAATAACAATACCGGCATCATAAGCTGCTATATGGGTAAATTGCAGGCCCCCGGTTACATCGCCGATGGCAAATATCTTTTTGTTGCTTGTCCGCAGGCGGGCATCAACCGAAATTGCCCCGTTGGCGCAGTCCACACCCGCCAGGTCCAGCCCCATATCGTCGATATTGGCATGGCGGCCTGTGGCAATCAGCAAATGGCTGCCATCCAGCGTCAGATCCGCGCCTTTATGCGTCATTGTCATCCGGCAGCCATTTCCATGTGGTTCCACATGTTTTGCCATGGCATTTTCATACAGGCTGATGCCGTCTTCTTCCAATGCGTGCCGGGCAACGGCCACCAGATCGGGGTCATCCTTGGGCAGGATGCTACCTTGTTCGATTATGGTAACGCGCGCGCCAAGGCGGCGATGCGCCTGTGCCATTTCAACGCCGATCGGGCCAGCGCCAATGATAATCAAATGGTCGGGGCAGATGGTGTTTTCAAAAACGGTTTCGTTGGTCAGATAATTTACATCATCAAGCCCCGGTATGGGCGGGATGGCCGCACGTGACCCTGTGGCGATAACAAAGCGGCGTGCGCGCACGGTTTGACCGCCGGCAACCAGTTCGCCCGGACCGGTAAAACGGGCGTGGTCGGTGATAACGCTACAGCCCAGTCGTTCAAACCGTTCAACCGAATCGTGCGGGGCGATACCGGAAATTACATCGCGCACATGGGCCATAACCCCGGCAAAATCAATGTTGGGCGGGCTTGCATGAATGCCAAATTCGGCGCTGCGCGATATGGCATGTGCATGGTGGGCCGCCGCCAGCAAAGCCTTGGATGGAACGCAGCCGGTATTTAAGCAATCGCCCCCCATGCGGCCTTTTTCAATTAAAACAACGCGTGCGCCCATTTGCACCGCCCCGGCCGCCACCGATAACCCGGCTGACCCGCCGCCAATGATGCAAATGTCGGTATCGATTGTTTTGGTCATGATGTGGGGCTTCCGCCATTGTGTTTGCGATATTTTTTATAGCCCACCGGGATCAGGGCCAAAATGGCCAATCCGATAATCGGGGTCAGGATGCGGGGTTCAAAAATGATGCCAAAATCGGGCGTTTTTCCCTGGTCAAACAATGCCCCCAACCCATCGCCTATTGAAACATAAACAAAGGTTCCGGGGATGATGCCGATCAGGGTGCCCAACAGAAAGGCGCGCAGTTTTACACCCAGCAAAGCAGGCACCAGATTAACCAGCCAGAAAGGAAATAACGGCACCAGACGCAGCACCATCAGATAACACAGGGCATCTTCGGCAAAGCCTTCCTGCATTTTGCGAATGGCATTGCCCGCCTTGGCGTGCATGTAGTCATAAAAGGCATAACGGGCCGCCAAATACACAATCATTGCGCCAATTGTTGCCGCGGTAACGACATAGATTGTGCCAGCCGTTATTCCGAACAGAAAACCGCCAACAATGGTTAACATTGACCCGGCAGGCAGGGACAGTGCGACAACCAGAATATAAATCAGGATAAAGCCAAACACGCTGCTGACCGGGTTTTGCATGACCAGATGTTGCAAATCTGTCCGGTGGGCGCGCAATGTTTCAAATGACAGAAATTCCGTTGCCCCAAAATACCAGGCCACACACAAACCCAGCACCAGAACAGCCATGGGCACCAGTCGTTTTATCGCAATCCGGGCATAACTTTTGCTGCCCCCGGCACCAGAGGCGCAGGTGGCAGGTTGAGGGTTGCTTTGTGGTCGCCGGTTATGTGGTGGCATCAAATCGCTCGTTGGTCTTCCCGGCAATGAAACGTTTGGCACGGGGCGTGGTTTCCGGGAAATGTTTTCCATTCTGTCAGGAACATTAAAATCCTTGTTGCCTGACAATGCGCCAACGGCAACATGGCTTGTATCACCCTGAGAATAGAGCCGGAATTGCAATTTGACATATGAACTGCTTTCACCATTGCGTGATGTCCATACGCGGCCTGCCATTCGGTTTTTTACAGTTTGGGTGCGACATACCGTTTGAAGCGATGAACCGCGCGGATAAAGCCGGGTATCGGTTTATTGCACCAGAAGACGGGGTTAGGGAAAAAACGGGCGTTTTTGTGCGGTTTTGGCATTGTCGATGTCTTGACGTTGGCAAATAGCGGGCGTAGTCTGCGTGCTCGTGGGATTTGTAGACCGGCTTGCGGCCACGTTAAAAACCGCTAAAGAGGACAGGATGGCATCGCCGCCCTGACCTGATCATTTTCCGGTCGGGTTTTTTTATGTCCGGTATGTGAAATGCACCGGGTACAGGAGCAAGACGATGACGACCGAAAAAAAGGCTTCCGATACATGGCGTGCAGCAACCCGTTCTGTGCGCGGGGGCACCAAACGCAGCGGATTTAACGAAACATCCGAAGCCATTTTCATGAATTCCGGCTATGTTTATGATACCGCCGCCGAGGCCGAAGCCTCGTTTGACGGCAGTGGGCCGGAACGTTTCGTTTATTCGCGTTTTGCCAATCCGACCGTTGCCATGTTTGAAGAACGCCTGGCCCTGCTGGAAGGCGCACAATATTGCCGTGCGACCGCATCGGGCATGTCGGCGGTATGGAATGCGCTGGCCGCCTGTACCAGGGCGGGGGGCCGTGTTGTTGGGTCACGTGCCCTGTTCGGGTCCTGCGAATTTATTCTGACCACCCTGTTGCCGCGCTTTGGTGTTGAAACCGAACTGGTCGATGGCACGGATCATGATGCGTGGGAAAAGGCACTGTCCAAACCGGCCGATGCCGTATTCCTTGAAACCCCGTCAAACCCGACCCTTGAAGTCATTGATATCAAATTTGTGGCCGACCTTGCCCACAAGGCCGGGGCCAGGGTTGTTGTCGATAACGTGTTTGCCACGCCAATTTTGCAGCACCCGTTTGAACTGGGTGCCGATGTGGTGGTGTATTCGGCCACCAAACATATTGATGGTCAGGGGCGCTGCCTTGGCGGGGCGATCCTGTTTAATGACAAAGAATGGCACGACGATCATTTGACCCAGTTCCTGCGCCATACCGGCCCAAGCATGAGCCCGTTTAACGCCTGGACGCTGCTAAAGGGGCTTGAAACCCTGAGCCTGCGTGTTGATGCGCATATTCGCAATGCAACGGAACTGGCCAATTTCCTGTCTGCGCAGCCCCAAATTTCCAAAGTAATTTATCCGGCACTTGCCAGCCATCCGCAGCACGAAATTGCAATGAAGCAAATGTCGGGCCGGGGCGGCGGGTTGATCGCGCTGGAACTGGCAGGTGGCAAACAGGCGGCGTTTTCGTTGCTGGACAATCTGCAACTGATTGATATTTCAAACAATCTTGGCGATGCCAAAAGCCTTGCCACCCACCCCTGGACCACAACCCATCAGCGTGTACCGGGCGAAGACAAACTGACAATGGGCATTACCGAGGGCATGTTGCGCCTGTCGGTTGGGCTGGAAGATATTGATGATCTAAAAGAAGATCTGTTTGCGGCGTTGAACGTATAAAAAAGAGCACAACATTAGCTAATGCCAGGACGGCCTGCCTTGTGCAGGCCGTTTCTTTTTACGGATTTATGGCACAATTATGAGACTCTCCGCGTTTAGATGGGTAGCGGTTTAATTCGAGACTGTCTAAATGTTGCACTAATGAGAAACAGGTTTCCTGTATTGTGCGGGAAAAGCTGGTCTGGAGTTCAGAATGTACAAAGCTGTGACACATAATATCAGGGTGTCGGTAAAGCCGAGTTTTCTTGATGAGCAATCAGACCCGGATCGCCATCGTTATGTCTGGGCCTATCGTGTTCTGATCGAAAATCAGAGCGAAAATACGGTCAAATTATTACGCCGTCACTGGCGGATAACGGATTCTCGCGGGGGCACCCAGACGGTTGACGGAGATGGCGTGGTTGGCGAACAGCCCGTAATCCCGGCAGGCGAAAGTTTTAACTATACCAGCGGTGCGCCTTTGGCTACGCCGGGGGGATTTATGGTCGGACATTATGTGATGGCCGATCTCGACGGGAACGAGTTTAACATTGATATTCCTGCGTTCTCGCTCGATAGTCCGCATAGTGTTGCGACATTGAACTAATGTAAAAAAAACATCGGGGATGCTTTGCCGGGGTCAGGTGCAAAGAACCGTTCAGGACAGATAAAGAAGGATAGACCATGTGCAACGACGAAACGGCAGCAAACCGCCCCAGCCGTGAAGAAGCTGAGGAAGCGGTACGCACATTGCTGCGCTGGGCGGGGGATGACCCTGACCGCGAAGGATTGCGCGGAACACCTGATCGCGTTGTGCGATCCTATGGCGAATTTTTTGCCGGTTATCAGCAGGACCCGGCAGAGGTTTTGCGCCGGACGTTTGATGAAACCGATGGCTATGATGAAATCGTGTTATTGCGCGATATTCGCATCGAAAGTTATTGCGAGCATCACATGGTGCCGATCATTGGGGTTGCGCATATCGCCTATCTGCCGAGAAAACGCGTTGTCGGTATTTCCAAACTGGCCCGTGTCGCTGAAATTTATGCCAAGCGCCTGCAAATTCAGGAAAAGATGACGGCACAAATCGCCAATACCATTCAGGAGGAACTTGATCCCCTGGGGGTGGCGGTGGTGATTGATGCCAACCATCAATGTATGAGCACGCGCGGCGTTCATAAAACCGGTGTGTCGATGGTAACCAGCCGTATGCTTGGTGCCTTCCGGGATGACCCGGGCACCCGGCGCGAGTTTTTCTCGATGATCGGGAAATAACCGCTATCACGGTTGCTGATGGCTGATAATTTTGGGTCGCACATCCTCATTGTGCGGCCCTTTTTTTGATAACGTCTAAAATCGCAACTGGCGCAGGGTACGGTCAATGGCGTGGATATAGGACCCGCCAAACAAACGGGCATGCACCAGTAACGGATACAGGTTATATAAATCGCGACGATTGACGAAAAAATCCGGATCAATTTTGCGATGCTGCTGATAGTGCTGGAAAAAGTCCGCGGTCAGGTCGCCAAACAGTGTACCGAAAGCCAGTTCAGTTTCTGCATCCCCAAAATAAACGGCCGGGTCAATCAGTGCTGCCAGCCTTCCCTGATGATACAGGATATTGCCACCCCATAAATCTCCATGCAGCAAGGAAGGTTTGGTATCAGGCGGAATGAATTCACCCAGTTTGGTGCATAGTTTTTCCAGGCGATGATGCAGGCTACCCGGCAGGGTGCCATTTTTTCGGGCGCAATTTGCCATGAATAACAGGCGATGGTCGCGGAAAAAATCACACCAGTTTTGTGTTGCAGGGTTGGGCTGGGGCAAGCCACCAATCAGGGTGTCAAAGTCAAAACCAAAATCCGGCGCGGTGACATTGTGTTGGGCTGCCAGTAATGCGGCCAGGTCGCGCAATCCGCTTTGGCCTGCATTGCCGTTCGCCGCAATATATTCCATCACCAGCAGGTTATCATCGCAAAACAGGACGGCGGGATAAGGTATTGGCGAAATTTTCGCCAAACGACGCAGCATTAACCCTTCGATACCGGCATCTCCATTTTGCGATTGTTTGGCAATGACCCTGTTGTGGGGCGACATCCCTTTCTGCCGGGTGGGCAGAAAGGGATGTCGCCCTGTCCAGCTCTAGCAAATCGACCTTGGCCATCGCACTTTCAGACAGCGTTTTGCTCCGAACGACAGTGCATCCGGTAATGTCGGCAATGCGGGGTGCCAGCAGGTTTGAGTGTTCCATGCTCATCACCCTGTATTTTTATAAACCATGATATTCGCGCAAATGATCCAGCAGGCTTTGCGATGTTTCCTCGATCAGGTCGAGGACATGGGTAAAGCCACCGGCCCCGCCATAATAAGGATCGGGCACGCTTTGCCCGCTGCGTGACGGATGAAAATCAAGAAACAGTTTTAACCGGTCCTGCCGGTTTTCCGGGCAGGATCGGTGCAACACATCCAGATGCCCGTCATCCATGGCAATCAGGTAATCAAATGTATCAAAGTCGCTCTTGGCAAGTTGCCTGCCACGCAAATGCGACAAATCGTAGCCCCGCTTGCGGGCCTCCTTAACCGCGCGCCGGTCGGCAGGGTCACCAACATGGTAGGATGTTGTGCCGCAACTATCGACGTGGATTTGGCGGCTTAACCCGGCCTGGGCAACCATATGTGCGAAAACGCCGTCGGCGGTCGGTGAACGACAGATATTTCCGGTACAAACGAACAAAACACCGATCATGCCGATAAGCCTTTTTTGATCCTATCGTGATAAATTAGGGGCAGCATGACACGGTATGTGCAGGCATAAAAGCCTGCGTATCGGCAAATGGGGCAGCGTCCGCCACCCTGTGTCTTTTGAGCCTTTTGTAACAGCTTCGTGATATTTATTCTCGCAAGGTGACCCGAACGCAAGATGCTTGTAAGATTACGCCATCAACAAGGGGTGCTTTGCATTAATGCAGGAATTTGTTTCGTTTGGTCTTCAAGGTGCGTTAATTCGCCAACTGGCATGGCTGCCGCAGGGATATGAACTTGTCCCTGAAGGGACGGTCATGACAGCAGGGCGGTTACGTTCTGTTATGTTGCGCCTTGAAGAAGCGGCAGGGTCATATGTTCTGGTTAAGCTGGGGCGGCATCTGGCGTTAAAGGAACAGGCCCCTGTCCTGACCATGTTGCGTTATGGCGGGTCGCCGGAACTGATTGTGGAACGCTGGCGTCGGCTTGAAAGTTATTCCCATGCCCGGGGGCGAACCGAACACACCATTACCAGCCGGTCGATCACGCTGCATCGCGGGGCTGTGCGCGGGCAGGCACCGTCGCGGGTGGAAAACCTGCTATTGCACGGTTTTATTGTCGGCCTGCTGGAAGCCATTGGTGTTGAAGGCATTACCAGTGTTATTTTACCGTCGCACGGGTCGGGTGTGACAATGGTGCGCAATGGCAAACTGGTCAAAGTACGCGATTTTCCCGGGCGCGGTCTGCGCTGGCGTATCAGCTGGCAAAGTTTTGTTCCGGTGTCGCCGGGCTATCCGTTTATGGCCAATATGCCTGCGACCGCGCCATCGGCGATGGCGGGGCAGCCGGTTATTCGCAAACTTGCGGCCATTCTGGAAAATGACGTTGGCCGTGGCTGGACAATTGACGAGGTTGCATCCCGGCTTGATACATCCGCCCGTACTTTGCAGCGGCGCTTGCAAAATTCCAATACCCGCTTTTCCGATTTACTGCGTTTGACCCGGGTGCGTGAAGCCTGCCGATTGATTGGTGGCACGCAAATGTCGATAGGCGAAATCGGCTATTGGTGCGGTTTTACCGACAATGCTCATTTCTCACGCGATTTTCGCCGTCTTGTCGGAATGCCGCCATCTGTTTATCGTGAGGCCCAACTGGGGCATGCGGGCCTGACCCGCGTCTGATAGTGTCGGGTAGATAAAGGGCAGGATGGCGGATCGCGTTCTTGAAATTTCCAATCTGGTTGCGGGGGATCTTCCTCCGGTTAGCCTGTGTTTGTATGTTGGTGAAATTGTTACCCTGCGCGGGCCTTCGGGCATTGGTAAAAGCCGCCTTTTACGGGCCATCGCCGACCTGGAACCCGCACGTTCGGGAACCATAAAATTGCGGGATGCCGATCTTTCAGCCACACCGGCCCCCAAATGGCGCGACCGGGTGCGATACCTGGCAGCGGAACCGGGATGGTGGGCGGATACCCCAGCCGCCCATTTTCGTGAAATATCGGCAGTTCGAACCCGCCTTGCGGCCCTGTTGCTGGCTGATGATATTATTGACCGCCCTGTCGCCGAACTTTCCACCGGTGAACGTCAAAGGCTGGCTTTGCTGCGTGGTATGGAAGGCGCGCCGGCGGTGTTGCTGCTTGATGAACCAACATCGGCGCTGGACCCTGCCAGCAGCGAGGCAGTGGTGGAAATGTTACGTGGCTATGCCCGGCGTGGTGGTGCGGTGTTACTGGTAACCCATAACCTGCAACAGGCCCAATTGCTTGGCGATCGTCATTTTCATCTCGATCACGCCGGGTGTTTTGAAATATCCCGTGACGACATGGCGGAAAGCAGCAAATGATCAATCAGTTTGTTCGGCTGGATATTTTCGATGTCGGGTTGGCTGCAATATTGCTGTTGGCGCACGGGGTGGTGTCGGTGGTTTACCGGTTGGGCCTGGGCCGCAAAATTGTGGTTGCGGGCGTGCGCATGGTGGTGCAGTTGCTGCTGCTGGGTCTTGTGCTGCAATATTTGTTTGCACTAAATGCCCCCGCCTGGACCATTCTTTTAATCGTGATCATGGTCGTGTTTGCCGGGCGCGAGGCCACAGCCCGGCAAAAATACCGTTTCACCGGCTGGTGGGGCTTTGTCTTTGGTACCGGGGCGATGGCGGCGGCCTCAATTCTGGTGACGGTTTTTGCTCTGGCGACCCAGTTTCGCCCCGACCCCTGGTATGATCCGCGCTTTGTTATTCCCTTGCTGGGCATGGTGTTGGGCAACAGCCTGAACGGGGTTTCGCTGGGCATGATGCGGCTTGGCGAAGCTGCGCGTGACATGCGCCCGGCGATAGAGGCGCGGCTGGCGCTTGGCGGCACCCGGAATCAGGCCTTTGCCCCGGCAATGCGGGTGGCCATGCAAAATGGTCTGACCCCGGTGTTAAATTCGATGTCGGCTTGTGGCATTGTTTTTATTCCCGGCATGATGACGGGGCAAATCCTTGCCGGGATTGACCCCTTGCAGGCGGTTCTTTATCAGCTACTTTTGATGTTTCTGATTGCCGGTGCCACCGGGCTTGGTGTGTGGCTGGCGGTGCGATGCGCGGTATGGCGCTTAAGCGATCCGCGCCACCGTCTGCGTCTGGACCGGCTGATTGCGCATTAGGTGTCTATTCCTGCATGCGGCGGTATCTTTGCTGTCGGCATGTCTTTTGTTTGATCGATGAAAAGCGAGTTTGTGATGTCCGCCGATGATTATGCCGGTTTTTTGCCCCCGGTTTTTGCCAACCGGCCCGACGGGGAAGATATCATCGTTCGGACCTTTATTGTTGGCGATCCGTTGCCGGATCATCAAATGGCAGACATTCCCGCACCGGTGCAGATGTTTCTTGATCTGGTCGCACCGGCAATGGACCGCGCCGGCGCCCACGGGTTTGCCCATCTTTGGCTGGATCATCACCCCCATGAACAACCGGGCTGGCGATTGTCGCTGGTGCATATTGGCACGGTGGATGATTTAAACACCGCAGTTGCCAAACCGTTGGCGCGCCTGGCGCAGGCCATGACATTAACCGAATTTGAAACCGCCAGCTGGGATGAAACCCGCCCGCTTTGGCGCAAACGTGCGCAACCGGTTCGTCTGGTTTACTGGGGGCGGCTCGGGCGTCATGTGCGTGCTGTAATCGGGCATGGGGATGCACCTTCCTTTTACCTGCCCGCCGGGGCCGGGGTTCGCAGCGACCAGGCGGTGGCCAGTTTACCCCTGCTTGAAGATATGCTTGGTGTACGTTCCGGTTTGCAACACAAAGGTCTTGGTTTTGAAAATGCCCTGCAAATTGGCATTGCTCTTGGCCGCAGCCATTTGATCGAAAGCTGGATTGAGGCAGGTGGTCATGAAAAAGAACCCTATTTTCGCCCGATGCAAATCTGGCATCAGGCATGGTTGACCCATGCGGTGCTGGATCTGGCGATTGCGGCCCTTGCCATGCCGGGGCAACCGTCGATGCCAACGCTTGATTATGGTGTTAATGCCACCCCTCAAAGCCGCAAGGCGGCCCTTGATGATCTTTCTGCGTGGCTAACGGGGTTGTTTTTTTCCGAAACCAACCCGGCACACCGCAATGCCTTTATTGCCGGAGTGCAAAATGCCGTCTGGCTTGACCCCGATTTGCAGCAATATGTGCAACCCGGGCAGCGCGACGAAATTGTCCAGGGCCTGTTACCCTATTGTCGCTGGTTTCTGGCGATGGCGCTTTATAACCATTTGGGTAATCTGGCCGATAACTGTGCGACGACCGATCAGCTTGCTTTTTATGATCTGTTGATTGCCAGTCTCCCCGAATTGGCCAGCCTTAACAGCCTTTCAACCCAACGCGATATTGAACAGCATATCATTCGTATTGATGCCGCCCGGGCAGCAGCGGCATTTGATGCACTGGTGATACCCTTTTGTGATCTGTTAATGCCGCGACTGGCTCTTGCTGCCTCGCGCCATTAGAAAATGGCGGGGTCAGGACGTTTCACCACCTTTCGGACCCCAGAAAATAACCCAGGTGACAAAATCGTCGCTGAAATCTTCAAATCGATGTGCCATTCCGGCAGGTACAAATAAAACGTCGCCCGCCGCGCAGGCGCTATATGATCCATCCCGGTAAAACATCCCCGACCCGGACTGGATAATATAAAGCTCATCCTGGCGGTGGGGTGTCTGATGGTCGATTTTGTCGGGTGCATAAACTTCAACCGACATGCTGCCATGGGCCAGCAAAATTTCAAAACGCGGGTCACTGCGCCCGCGCAGGGCCTGCATCGTATCCATCAGGTTTGCACGCCATTTTTCCGGCGGGTTTTGCTGTGGTGTTTTCTGTGTGTCCGGGGCGTTTGTCATGTCGAAATACTCCTGTTTTCTGCCCCAGCTTTGCGCCGCAATCGCCTATTAAAAAGGTCCGCCTCGAAAATATCGGGCGGACCATTTTGTCAGGCTACAATTTTGCGATCGCTACTACGGGTAAGACGGCAATTCCCGCTTTGAAACAATGCCAAACCTGATGGCAAGCCCGCTAACCGCGACCAGGCTGGCAATGGCAATGCCCCAAAACAGGCCCGAAACTCCCATATCGCGGACAAACGCCAGATAATATCCTGCCGGGATCATTACACAGATATAGGAAAACATGTGCAAAACCGTGGGGGCCCATTTATCTCCCGTCCCGCGCAGGGCACTCATGGCGGCATTTTGTCCCCCGTCGGTGGGAAAAATAATCGGCATCAAAATCAGCAATCCCGACGTCCCGGCAATAACCGCGACATCTTCGCTAAACAGCTCGGCGACCCAGGCGGGAAAGAAATAAACCGGCAGGCTCAGGCAAAACATCACCACCATGGTGGTGGTCAGGCCAATCCATCCGGCCAGCGCCATATCAGGGCGGTCGCGCCGGCCATAGGCAATACCCACCCGGACGGACGTTGCCGAGGCAAGGCCAAGGGCAAACATAAACATCAAGGCCAGAATGGTCATGGTAATGCCATAGCTTGCCGCACCGATAATCCCGATCCGTCCGGCAAATAATTGCATGGCCGCAAATGCCGCTGTTTCCATGCCCTGGCTGGCGCCCGATGCATATCCCATTGATCTGGCATCGCGTGAATGGTGCCACCAGCCCGAAAATCCGTCTCGCAGTCCAAACAGAACATGGTCGCGCATCAGCAAAATATAGGCCAGCATGGTTCCGGCCATCAGCCAGCGAATGATGGTGGATGTCCACGCTGCTCCGGCAGCACCCAGTTCCGGCAGGCCGAATGCCCCATGCACCAGCCCGTAATCAAGCACCAGATTAACAATATTCGCTGCAAGCATCAGCATCATGCCGGGCAGGGGCCGTTGCAATCCTTCCATAAAGAAAGAACACGAAATATAAATCAGCGCAGCGGGCATCCCGATTGCAAGAATATGGGCCAGCTCGCTTGAATGAATAATGATCGCTTCGGGCTGATCGCTCAGGACGAAAATCCACTTTGACTGCCAGGCAACCACGGCAAGCGCAAACCCCAACACAACAGCATAGGGAAAACAGGCCCGCCAGACCTGCCCTGCTGCCTGGTGATTTTTTCGGCCATAGGCATGCGATGTCATAATCATGATGCCGGTCAAAAGGCCAATGCCTGTCACCAGCAATGAAATGAATGGCGCGTGGGCGATATTTAGATAGGCCAGGCTGGAACTGTCGTAATTGCCGACAATAATCGTATCGACAACCGACATGACCAGCATGCCGATACGGGCAATGACCACCGGCAATGCCAGGCGGAACAATTCGGACAAATGCCGCCTTACCCGGTTATGAGGATAAAGCGGTTGCGGCGATATGTTGGGTGTCAGGTCATTTTCAGGCGTCGTCATAGGTTGGGGCGTTTCCGAAATGTATCCCTGTTTGATATGCCCGTGGGTGGCAGCGGCATATCAACTGGCAGTGGGATATCTTGTTAAATGAAGGCACGTTTACCGAATGGGGGGGATGGCAGTTGTCATCAAGGCGGGATTATCTGTAATAATCGCGCGAACACCCCAGGACAGCAATGTGCGTGCCCGATCCGGATCATTGACCGTATAGCAGATCAAAGGCACATTTTCGCCTGTTATTTCAGCACATTTTTCAGCCGTAAGTTGCTCTTGATCCACATGCAGGGCGGCGGCTTTCAGGGCAGTATATTGCGCTTTCCAGTCCGCCGGCACGTCTTCAACCAGCCAGCCACAATCAAGCCCGGGGCATAGCTCGGCCATTATGGCCACAACTTGCGGATCAAAGCTCGACAATAAAATTGGCACATCGCGCCGATTGCCGATTGTTGCGGCAACCTTGCGCGCCAGTACCATCGCATCACAGCCCGATGGTTTGATTTCAAGATTGACCCCCATATACAGGGCCGCCAGCGTATCAAGGGTTTCGTCCAGGGTTGGTATGCGTTCCCCTTTATATATGTCTGAAAACCATGCTCCGGCATCAAGGGTGCGCAAGGTGCTCAGGTCCTGCTGATGAATAGGGCCCGTGCCATTGGTGGTGCGATCAAGGGTATCGTCGTGGATCAGCACACATTGGTCATTGGCACTTAATGTCACATCGCATTCAATCCAGTTCACACCGCGAACCTGGGCAATCCGAAATGCAGCAATGGTATTTTCCGGGGCTTCAATCGATGCGCCACGATGGGCAATAATGTGGGGAACGCGGATCATGATATGTGCTTTACCTGTCTATAGGGGAAACCGGCAACCGGAATGGCGATAATGCCTGTTGGTTTGTTCCGTTGTGCCTGGCGGGTCTCTAATATGGCTAAAACCTCTTTACGCTGCCTGCAAAATTTACAAAAGCGAAAATACTGTGTCGGTCAAAGGCCCGTTTTCTTCGTTTATATAAAGAAATCCCCGGACTCCAATGCAATAGCCCCGGTTTTTTTGCCCGGGCATTTGTCATAAAACCGACATCGGCGAAGGTTTTGCATTGCGGCTGGAAAAAATGCTGCACCCGCGATGTCCGCAAACCCCAGTGTTTATGCGGACTGTTTCGGGGGTGTACCTAACATTAGGCAAAAAACTCGTAAATTCTGCAAAAAAGGTATTTACAGGTGGCGGACTGGGGCCTATAACCCGCCTCCACCGACGGGGTGCGGCGCTGGTAACTAGGGCGACGCGGACTTGACGGGGCGGGGATTTCCCCGGAGTTCTTTGACA
>NZ_JFJZ01000024.1 GCF_002115825.1 Thalassospira sp. MCCC 1A01428
TGATCGGGCAGAAAAACGGGGCTTTCTCACGTTCCGGGATATGGGAACTGGTGCGCGGGGTGGCACCCCGGCCATTGCATTGCGAACAGCGCAGGTTTTTAAGATGCGGCCCCATTTTGAAGGTGGGGCCGTGCTTGATCAGCAGCGGCCCAAAATATAGCTTCGCCGAATATCCGCAATGAATGCAGCTGATGTTGCAATGGTCGTCATTCATCGCGAATCCATGCAGAGACGCAAGATTCCAATTGTATTCGCGCCAATCTGCCATTGGCTTACCTTTCGCTCACCTCAAATGTTCCTGTTTTGTTCTTATCTAAAGCAGGGAGGGGGTGACGTCAACTTGTTTTCAATCTGGTACACGGTTTGGTACACATTTTGGTACACATTGGGTGGTTCGATTTGAGTTAATACATTGAAATAACATGAATAATTTTTCGCCAAGTTATGCCCCCTAATCCCTCCTTGCCCGCCAGTGAAAAAGGCTCCCTTAAAGGGAGCCTTTTTTCGTTTGGGATATTCACTATTTTGGCGTTCAGGCGGCAAAACAGCCGCGCAACAGAACCTGAAATGAAACCATTTTGATTATGTCGTCTGCTGGGATTCCCATTCCCGTTTCAGTAAGGCGTATTGCATTGTGTTTTCGTAGATGGGGCTGCCGGTTTCGTCGTTTTTGAAGGACACAAAATCGATGAAATGCCCTTCTTTTCGCATCCCCAGCTTTTGGCAAAGGCTTTCCGAAGGGGTGTTTGTGTCCTCGACATAGGCATAAAGGCGTCGGGCGTTTTGTGCCGTGAAAAGATAGGTGAGAAGGGCTCTGGCAGCTTCGCTGGCAAAGCCATGTCCCTGGAAATCCGGATTGAAATTCCAGCCAATGGCAAACACGTCCTTGTCGTGCTTTTCGGCCACAGCAAAGACATCACCTATCAGTTTACCCGAGCTTTTCTCGCAGACAGCGATGTAATCGTCACTTTTGCTGCGCTTCTCAGCTTCGTCGTTGGCTTTTAAGGGGCTATCAAGCCGCAAAGACAGAAAGCAGCTTGCGGTTGGCATATGTAAATAGGCATAAAGACCATCTGCATCGTCTTTTCTGAAATTCCTCAGAATAAGACGATCTGTTTCCTGCGTTTTCATGTGGCCTCGTTCGCAGCTTTAAACCGGCCATTACGACCCGTCAGGCTGTTTAGCTGAATGCGTTAAAGGTGATGATGGTTTGGGTGTCCTTGATATTGGGCAGGGCGTGAATTTTTTCGTTCACATAGCGGCCAATATCCTGTCCGTCTTCGATATAGACTTTGACCAGTAATTCAAACGGGCCGGAAATCGAATAGACTTCGGAAACACCTTCGACCTCTTCTACCAGCGCGGCGGCGACGTCATAGGCTTTGCCAAGTTCGCATTTCACGAAAATAAAGAAGGGATGCATGGTGGCGTCTCCGCAATGGATTAAACAAGCGGCCAAGCTAGCTTGGCTGGCGCGCCGTTTCAATAATTTGTGCAGGGGCAGGGTGAATTAGGGGCAAGCAAACCTGCCGGAATTGGTTATTCGCCAATCGGGCGGCGGCGTAACCGTTCAAGATGTTCGATCCGGTCGCGAACATGATCCGGATTGGCGCGGCCAACACCTTCCAGTAATGTTTCAAGCAAAGCCATGCTTGCAGTCGCACTGTCCCAGGTTGTTGCTGTTTCGATTCTGACGGGAAAAACATGTTTGGCAAACCGGGCAATCGGGCTTAGCCACTGATCGGTAAACAAAACAACCCTGGCACCCTGGTGCGAGGCGGTTTCAGCAAAGGTAATAACATCATGCTGATAGCGCCGGACATCAAACACCAGCAAAACGTCTCGTTTGCCGATATCAAGTAAATCTTCCGTCCACTTGGTATTCTGACCGGAAACACGGCGCACATTGCCGCGCATTGAACGCAAATGCTCATAGGCATAAACCGCCAATGCCGATGAAAACCGCCCTCCCAGTACATAAACAGCGCGCTTTTGGTCGGCCAGAAGCTGAACGGCGCCTGCCAGTTCGGTGGGGGCAATATTGGTGAGTGACGAGCGGATGTTTGATGTAACCGCGTCAATCATATGATGCAGTAATTCGCCCATCGGGTGGCCGGTTGCAGCCACGGCAGCACGGGGAAGGGCGCTTCGCGTAAGGGGGGATTGCAGCCGTGCCTCCAGTTCACCGCGCAGGCGCGATTGCATTTCGGGGTAGCTTTCAAACCCCAGCTTACCTGCAAATCGAAGCACAGTTGGGGCAGAAACCCCACATCTTTCGGCAAAGGTGGCAACAGTTTCAAGGCCCGCCATCGGATAATGACCAAGCAATGCCTGCGCAAGTTTACGTTCGGAAGCCGTCAGGTCGTCCGCTTTTTGCGTGATCAGTTCGGCAACACTGGGCCGGGTGGTTTTTTCCATGGCGTCCAAATCGGTGATTCCCGTGCGGTAAAGCTGGAAAGGGCTGGTTTTGCAAGCAGCGGCAAGCGGTGGGAAGGTTCCTATAGTTCATCTTGCTCAATTTGTCACATCACCTTGGATGGAATTGTAATGAATTTTACATCAACTAACAATCTTGTCATTCAAACAGGCTTGATGTAACGTTCATTACATAGAGGCAAAAATGCCCTATGCCACCAAAGGTGGCGCGAATTAAAAATGGCTGTCTGAATTGGCAGTTGATCGCCCGGGAGGCGGCACAAACGTAACGTCCATTGTTTCGGCAATGCAGGGGTTGACGTCATATGGGATTTTGCCCGCAAGAAGATGCATTTTCCTTGCATCACTTGAATCGACCATTCTTAAGGCAGGTTGCTTTGAGAACTGGTGAATTGCGGCTTTTATCACAACCCGATAGCCCGGCCTGCAACGCATGGTAGTCATTTTGTGTTGCAGGCATGACACGCCGGTTGGCCAGCCTTGATCCAGAATCTGATGTGCCGGTTTTAAAGGGCCGGCACATAAATAGAGACCAAGACATCGGGGAATGGGATTGTACGATGCCTGAAGTGATTAAAGCTTATGTCCGGTGGGTGGACCGGATAAACCGCATTATCGGGCGGTTTGCCATGTATCTGATTTTTGCGATGCTGGCGGTTCTTTTATATTCTTCCTTTACCAAGGTTTTTCTGTTTCCTGCCCTTTGGACACTGGAAACGGCGCAGTTTTTAATGGTTGCCTATTTTTTGCTGGGTGGTGGTTATTCCATGCAGCTTGATAGCCATGTGCGCATGGATCTGTTCTACGGATCTTGGAAGCCCAGGACCCAGGCCATTGTTGATGCCATAACGATTCTGCTGCTGATTTTTTATCTGGCATTTTTGCTATATGGCGGCATTTCCTCTACCTCTTATGCGCTGCAGTATAACGAAACCAGCTATTCCAGCTGGTCGCCGCCTATGGCACCAATCAAGGTGATCATGACGTTTGGCGTGTTTATGATGTTGCTGCAGGCGATAGCGACATTCTTTCGGGATCTGGCCCGTATTCGCGGGGAGGTTCTGTAATGAGTTATGAAATGATCGCGTTGTTGATGTTTGCATCAATGATGCTGCTGTTATTGACCGGCAAGCGCGTTTTTGGCGCGATTGGTGTTGTTGCGGTTGTGTTTTCGCTCGCCCTGTGGGGCGATGGCGGGTCTGAAATGGCCTTTAGTGCCGCGATGAAGCTGATGAAGTGGTATCCGCTTCTGACCCTGCCGCTGTTTATTTACATGGGCTATATGCTGTCTGAATCGGGCATTGCCGATGATTTGTATCGTATGTTCCATGTTTGGATGGGGCCGGTGCGCGGCGGGCTTGCCATTGGCACCATTGTGTTGATGGTCGCTATTTCGGCGATGAACGGATTAAGCGTTGCCGGTATGGCGATTGGGGCCAGCATTGCCATGCCCGAATTGTTGCGGCGCGGTTATGATAAAATCATGGTCACAGGGGTTATTCAGGCGGGCAGTTCGCTGGGTATTCTGGTGCCGCCCAGTGTTGTTCTGGTGCTATATGGCATGATTGCGCGTCAGCCTGTCGGTCAGCTTTGGCTGGCGGGAGTTTTCCCCGGACTGATGATGGCAGGCCTGTTTGTATTGTATATTGCGGTGCGGTGCTGGTTAAAGCCTGAAATGGGACCGGCCCTTAGCCGTGAAGAACGTGCTGCTGTCAGCTGGTCGGAAAAGGTCAGTTTGCTGAAGGCCGGTTTGATCCCGCTGTTCATTTTCTTTTCCATGACCGGTCTGTTTTTGATGGGTTACACCTCGCTGGTCGAAAGTTCGGCCGTGGGGGCATTGGCGGCAACGCTTGCGGCAATATTCAAGCGCCGCCTGACATCCCATGTGATGGAAGAAACCCTGCGCAAAACCCTGTCCATTACCTGCATGTTCATGTGGATCATTCTTGCTGCCCTGTGTTTTGGTGCGGTGTTTGATGGCCTTGGTGCCGTGCGTGCGATCGAAAATTTCTTCGTCGATCAAATGGGGTGGGGGCCATGGCAAATCCTGATCCTGATGCAGGTATCGTTTATCATTATGGGTATGTTCCTGGATGATACGGCGATGCTGGTGATTGTTGCACCGCTTTATGTGCCATTGGTCGGCCACCTTGGTTTCGATCTGGTGTGGTATGGCGTGCTTTATACCATCACCTGCCAGATCGCCTATATGACGCCGCCTTTTGGCTATAACCTGTTTTTAATGCGGGCGATGGCTCCGCCGGAAGTTACTCTTAAAGACATTTATCAATCCATTACGCCGTTTGTGCTGATCATGGTTTTGGCCCTGGTCCTTGTGATGGCGTTTCCGCAGATCGCCTTGTGGTTACCCGGTGTCCAATACGGTCACTGATTACCCACAGATGCGCTATTGACCTGTATTTCGTGACAATCCGAACGCAGGTCCAACAAACAGAAACCATCCGAGGGACCGATACTCGAGAAACGGAGAGGGGCGGTTTCGCCGGTCTGGCGAGCCAAAATTGCGGGGAAAATCCCGCCTGTTTATTGATCAGGGAGATAAAAAATGACTTCAAGACGCGAATTTTTTAGAAAAGCAGGGTTGGCCACCGCCGCAGCCGGAACAACGGCATTTGCGGCCCCCTATGTGAAGGCGGCAAATGCGAAAATTACCTGGCGTTTGCAAACCTATGCGGGCCCGGCACTGGCGGAACATGTGATTAAACCGTCGATTGACCGGTTTAATAAAATTGCCAATGGCGAAATGGAAATTGAATTGTACCATGCCGACCAGCTGGTGCCGACGGGCGAGCTTTTTCGCGCCATGCAGCGCGGCACGATTGATGCGGTACAGTCCGATGATGATTCGATTGCCGCACCGGTTGATGTGTCGGTTTTTGGTGGTTATTTCCCGTTTGCATCACGGTACAGCCTTGATGTGCCGACCCTGTTTTACGAATACGGCCTCGATAAGATCTGGGAAGAGGCCTATGACGAAGTGGAAGGTGTCAAATGGCTTTCTGCCGGGTCGTGGGACCCATGCAACTTTGCCACGGTTGCGCCGATCAAAAGTCTGGCAGACCTTAAAGGCAAACGTATTTTTACGTTTCCAACAGCAGGTAAATTCCTGTCACGTTTTGGCGTGGTCCCGGTAACCTTGCCATGGGAAGATGTGGAAGTCGCGGTGCAAACCGGCGAGCTTGATGGCATTGCATGGTCGGGTATCACCGAGGATTACACAGTGGGCTGGGCCGATGTGACTAAATATTTCCTGACCAACAATATCTCCGGTGCATGGTGTGGTTCGTACTTTGCCAATGAAGAACGCTGGAATGAATTACCCGACCATTTAAAGGAACTGTTCCGGGCCTGTATGGACAGCTCGCATTACCACCGGCTTTACTGGTATTGGGCGGGGGAAGCCAAGCTGCGGACCCAGGGAACCAAAATGGAACTGACATCCATCCCTGATGCGGAATGGAAACAGGTTGAAGCCGAAGCGCATAAGTTCTGGGATGAAATAGCGCAGACCAGCCCTCGATGCGCCAAGGTTGTTGAAATTCTCAAGCAATATGCCGAAACCATGGAAAAGGCGGGCGCACCTTATCGCTATAGCTGATTCTGCCGTTGGTTGTCTGGCGGGATAAAGTGTTGCAGGCAGGTATTCCTTTGTAATGCCTGCCTGTTTCCCGGCTGATCGTGTGATGTTTGGCGTTGTGATTTTGACTAATTGTAATAAATTATACAAATAAATCAAATTATCGAAAAAATGATGGAATTTTGTAAAATTTGTTACAATAATATCTGTGACATCACCGCACGAAGAGGCGGAAAACCATAAAATAAAAAGATCGATCCTTGAAAAACGATCAAACAGGAGGCCGCCCATGGAGGCGAAACAGGTTAAAACTGCCGAAGATGCCCGGAAATTAATTGAAGAACGCCAGATCAAATATGTGAAGGTCGGTGTTTTTGATGTCGACGGTATTATGCGTGGCAAATACATGCATAAGGACAAGTTCCTGTCGTCGTTAAACGGTGGTTTTGGCTTTTGTGACGTGGTGTTGGGTTGGGATTCCAATGATCAGCTTTATGACAGCGCCAAATTTACCGGCTGGCATACGGCCTATCCTGATGCGCCGGTGCGCCTGTTGCCCGAAACCTGCCGTGAATTGCCGATGGAAGAAGATACCATTCTGTTTTTAGGCGAATTTGACGGCGAGGCGGAAAATGTATGTCCGCGTGCGGTGTTGCGCCGGGTCTTGAACAAGGCGGCAAATATGGGCTACCGCGCCACAGCTGCGTGCGAGTTCGAGTTTTTCCTGTTTGAAGAAACCCCGCATAGTGTGCGCGAAAAAAACTATCGTGACCTTAAAAATATCACGCCGGGCTTTTACGGCTATTCGATGTTGCGAAGCTCGGTTCATGCCGAATTTTACCGTGACCTTCTTGATCTGGGCGAGGCCATGGATTTTCCGATTGAGGGGCTGCATACTGAAACCGGCCCAGGAGTTTTGGAAGCAGCCATTGCCCATGATGATGCCCTGCGTGCCGCCGATAAGGCAGCCCTGTTTAAAACCTTTACCAAGGTTCTGGCGCAGCGATCCGAATGGATGGCGACCTTTATGGCAAAATGGTCGCCAGAGTGGCCGGGGCAGTCCGGTCATATGCATGCATCCCTGTTTGGCATAGAGGACGGAAAATCCGTTTTCTTTGACGATGCCAAGCCCCACAATATGTCCGATGAAATGCGCTGGTTTGTTGGCGGGCAGCAAAAACTGATGCCGGAATTGCTGTCGATGGTGGCTTGCACGGTAAATAGCTATTCCCGCCTTATTCCCGGTTTTTGGGCACCAACCAATGCGACATGGGGTGTTGAAAACCGAACCACGGCCTTGCGGGTGATCCCCGGTAGCAGTAAATCGCAGCGGGTGGAATATCGCATTGCGGCGGCGGATATTAACCCTTACATCGCGCTGGCGGCTTGTATTGGCTCGGGTTTGTGGGGCATTGAACATAAAATTGAACCGACTGCTGCGGTGGTTGGCAATGCTTATGAACAGGAATTTCCCGCTGAATTGACAATTCCGGCGACACTTTATGAAGCAGCCGGAAGGTTGCGCCAGTCAAAGGCAGCTAACGATTTGTTCGGGTCGAAGTTTGTTGAACATTACGCCCAGTCGCGTGAATGGGAAGAACGCGAATTTCGTAAAGCGATAACCGACTGGGAGATGCAGCGCTATTTTGAAATCATATGATTTTTGTAAAATTATCTTTTTTCAAAAGTTTGCGCTGTTTTTCTTGCATTCTACATCATCAAGAATCAACCAAGACCTCCATCTTTATTATCCTGTGAGGAATAATGTCAGAGACTTTAAGAACCATCTCGCCTGTTGATGGATCTGTTTATGTCGAACGGCCATTGGCAGACGCAACGGCAATTAATAGTGCACTTGATAAAGCGCAGGATGCCCAGCGCACATGGCGTAATGTGCCCGTTGTCGAACGGCAGGAAATCTTGCGCAAGGCTGTTACCGCGTTTGTTGGCAAAAAGGATGAAATCGCTGCCGAGATTAGTTGGCAGATGGGGCGGCCTGTTTCGCAGGCCGGGGGTGAAGTCGCCGGTTTTGAAGAACGTGCCACCTATATGATCGACATAGCACCCGAAGCCCTTGGGGATTATAACCCTGGCGAAAAAGCGGGTTTTAACCGTTTCATTCGCCGGGAGGCATTGGGTGTTGTCGCTATTATTGCGCCGTGGAATTTTCCTTATCTGACAGCTGTTAACGGGGTTATTCCGGCTTTGATGGCGGGCAATAGCGTGGTGCTTAAACATTCGCATCAAACCCCGCTTTGCGCCGAACGCTTTGCCGAGGCTTTTACCAAGGCGGGTTTGCCTGATGGTGTTTTTCAGTATCTGCACCTAAGCCATGCAGATGCCGAAAAACTGATGGGCGATCGTCGCGTCGATTTTGTTAATTTTACCGGGTCTGTTCCAGGTGGCCATGCCGTGCAACGTGCCGTGACGGGTAAGTTTATTGCAACCGGGCTGGAACTGGGTGGCAAGGACCCGGCCTATATTCGTGCGGATGTCAATCTGGATCATGCTGTCGAAAACGTTATCGACGGCGCGTTTTTTAATACGGGGCAGTCCTGCTGCGGGATCGAGCGCATTTATGTGCATGAAAGCCATTTTGACGCGTTTGCCGACAAAGCAGCCGATTTGGTTTCGCAATATCGATTGGGTAGCCCGATTGATACGAACACCAATCTGGGGCCGATGGTGCGGGCCAGTTCGGCCGATTTTGTGCGGGGCCAAATTGCCGATGCCATTGCAGCAGGGGCAAAGCCATTGATTGATCCCGCCAAATTTACCGCCAACGCAGAAGGCTCCCCTTATTTGGCCCCGCAGGTTTTAATCAACGTTGATCATTCGATGCGGGTGATGAGCGAGGAAAGTTTTGGTCCGGTTGTTGGCATCATGAAAGTTGCTTCGGATGAAGAAGCGATCAAACTGATGAATGATAGTGAATTTGGCCTGACAGCATCGATCTGGACGGCTGACGAGGAAGCTGCATTACGCATTGGTGATCAACTTGAAACCGGTACCGTGTTTATGAACCGGGCAGATTATCTTGACCCGGCACTGGCATGGGTTGGGGTTAAAAATTCGGGCCGGGGCTGTACCTTGTCGAAAATCGGCTATGAAAGCCTGACCCGCCCGAAAAGTTTTCACTTGCGGACCAAAATTTAAGGATGGGCGCAAGCGCGCCAAAGGAAATGATCATGAGCAAACAGATTACCGGAAACTGGAATTATCCGACCCCCGTGCGTTTTGGGCCGGGCCGAATTGCTGAACTGGCTGATGCCTGCAAGGCATTGGGAATGACCAAACCGCTGCTGATTACCGATGAAGGCCTGAAAGACTTGCCGATGGTACGCAATGCCATTGCCGCAAACGAGGAAGCCGGAGTACCAACAGGCCTGTTTGCCGGCGTAAAAGGAAATCCGGTTGGTAAAAATGTTGACGACGGTTTGGCGGTTTACCGCGCAGGTAACCATGATGGTGTGATTGCATTTGGCGGTGGATCGGGGCTGGATGCGGCCAAGGCCGTGGCATTGATGGCCGGGCAGACCCGCCCGATGTGGGATTTTGAAGATGTGGGTGACAATTGGACCCGTGCTGATCCTGATGGAATAGCACCGATTGTCGCCGTGCCAACCACTTCGGGTACCGGGTCGGAAGTGGGGCGTGCCAGTGTTATTACCAACGAGGATACCCACGAAAAGAAAATCATTTTCCACCCTAAAATGCTGCCCGGCATTGTTATTTCCGACCCGGAGCTGACCGTTGGTTTGCCAGCACATATAACCGCAGCCACCGGGGTAGATGCCTTTGTGCATTGTTTTGAAGCCTTTTGTGCGCCGGGATATCACCCGATGGCAGATGGCATTGCCCTGGAAGGCATGCGTCTGATCGCTGAAGCCCTGCCGCGTGCCTATGATAACGGCGATGATATCGAGGCACGGGCCGATATGCTGGCCGCTGCATCGATGGGGGCAACGGCCTTTCAAAAAGGACTGGGCGGTGTTCATGCGCTGGCACACCCGATCGGGGCTGTTTTTGATACTCATCATGGCCTGACCAACGCTATTTTAATGCCCTATGTCATGCGGGCCAACCGCAAGGCCATCGATGATAAAATGGTGGTTTTGGGCCGGATGCTGAACACTGCAGCACCTGGCTTTGAAAGCATGTTTGACTGGGTTCTGGGGTTCCGGTCGCGGCTTGGTATTGTCAATACCCTGCGTGAAATTGGCGTTGATGTTGACCGTGCCGATGAAATCGCGACCAAGGCCAAGGCGGATCCGTCTGACGGTGGTAACCCGATTGATTTATCGGTGGCGGATTACGCAGCGATATATCGTCGTGCCTGTGCTGGTGAATTGGGCTGATTAACTACAGACCGGAATTTTCGGGATCGGGGAACATGTAATGGCCTTACAAATACTGATTGTTGATGGCAACCTGGCAGCAGTTAACCAGCTTAATAAATCGCTGGGCGGGTCGCCGTCAGGCGAAGGTTATGTAAGCGCCTTGCAATCGCTTGATCCCGAAATTGACGCGACCATTGTCCACCCGGCTGATGATGGGCCGAATTGTTTGCCTGCCGGTGTCACCTTCACCGATTTTGATGGCATTGCCTGGACGGGATCGGCCTTGAATGCCTATTCGGACGAAATTGCTGTGACCAACCAGCTACCGCTGGCACGCGCCTGTGTTGAATCGGGAGTGCCGGTTTTCGGCAGTTGCTGGGGTATGCAAATTGTGGCCCAGGCCTTTGGTGGAACGGTGCAACCTTGTAAAAAAGGCCGCGAAATTGGCATCGGGCGTGAAATATTGCTGAACGAGGCGGGGATGAAACATCCGTTATTTTCCGGACGTCCCGCCTGTTATAGTGCCATGACGGTGCATATGGACGAAGTGTCACAGGTGCCCGACGGCGCGGTCATTTTGGCCGCAAATCGCCATTCTGCTATTCAGGCGTTCGTATTTGAAACATCTCAGTATCGTTTTTGGGGTGTGCAATATCACCCGGAATATTCATTGGCTGAACTGGCCGCCATTTTTCGCCGTTACGGACAACGCCTGATCGACGCTGGATTATTTAAGAACCAGCAGGCCCTGGATGAAATGGCCGCAGACTGGTTTACCTTGCATGAAACACCGACCCGAACAGACCTCGCATGGCGTTACGGCGTTGGTGAAGATGTTTTAAAGGCGCCTTCACGATTGATCGAATTACAAAACTGGCTGGAGTATCTTGTGCGCCCCTATCATCGGAGCCGGAGATAACGGCCAATAATGGGGGCATCAGGGCTGTTTCATGGCCTGATCTTACGATGGTTGCATCTGTTTAACGGCTGTTTGTGCGCGTTCCTGCACGGTTTTTAAATCCAGGTCCCACACGGTGGTGCCGTGTGTTTCTGCTGTCAGATTGGCCATTGCCAGACCTTGGGCAACAGCGCCATCAAATTCAGTGCGATTAGTCGCGATTGCGGCGGCAAAGCCGGCAAAAAAGGCATCGCCCGCACCATTGGCGTCGACAAGCTGTGTCGGTAGTGGTGCCCAGAAAGATGTTTCCCCTTTATTTAAAGCGACAATGCCCTGAGCACCGAGGGTGATGATAATCCGGGGCGCGCCTTTGGCATGTAATTTCCGAGCTGCGCGCAAAGCTTCGTCGACATTGGTAACGGTTTGATCGGTTAAAATTTCACTTTCAATCCGGTTGGTAATTAACAGATCAATATCCCCAACGATTTCTTTCCATCGCTGTGCCTTGGAGGGGGAAACTGTTGCCGCACATAATGGAACACTGCCTTTGTTGCGGCTTAGCCATGCCAGTGTATCGCTTGGCAAATTGGCGTCTGCTATCCACCAATCCCATTTTTTTAGCTGGGGCAGGCGGCTTTGAAAATGCGCAGGCGTTAATTTATCGTAGGTCTCGGCATCTATCAGGCCCAGTGCCAAATCTCCTGCCATATCAAGAATGGCCGTATAACCGGGGGTGTGCTGGCCCGGCAGGCGGTCCAGAAGCCGGGTATCAACGCCAATTTCCGATAGCGACTGAACGATTTGGGTGCCGTCGCCATCCCGGCCCACGGCACCGGCCATGCCAACATTGCATCCCAAAAGCCGTAAATGAACGGCAATGTTGCGCCCAACACCCCCCGGTTTGCGATGCAATGTTTTAACCGGGTTGGATGCCCCGGCTACAAAAGGGTTCAGGCATTGCATGGTTCTGTCAAAATGGGCAGCGCCCAGACACAGGATGTTGGCAGACAGGGACATGTGGGGCGTCTTTGAAACGGGGTTATGAAAATGCGCGGAGGCAGGCCGGTGTCGAAAGTCACATACAGGACTGATTGATAGTTATCTGTTTGCGTGCTGGCAAGGAAAAGGCCAACACCGCCCAGCCCTTATCCCATCCTTGTAACAATAAAACGGGGAGGCCGTAATTGGCCACCCCGTCATTTATTGATTAGCGGTTTCGGTATCTGTGTCAGTGAAACTGAATGCTATTTCATGATGATGCGGTCATGTGTTGTTGGTGCCATTGGCGAATTTGCACCTATAAATTCGGCAACAGCCTGTTCCAGGTTGGGACCATAATCATAGGCGTCGATGCCATTATCGCGAAATATGCTATAGCCATCGCCACCACGACGCATGAAATCGTTTGAAACGACACCATATTGCCGATCTGGGTTGATCGCGGTGTAGGTACCATTTTCCTTTACCATCACGTTCGACACGCGTTTGCCATCGCCTGCAGCAAGGTCTAGCTCAAATTTCAACCCGGCAATTTGCGGAAACTGGCCTTTACCATCGGCAACACCTGAAACACCGTGCTCAAGAGCCGCGATCATGTCCTTGCCAGAAAGTTTGAAGGTTGCCAGCGTGTTTTGAAATGGCAAAACTGTCATGACTTCACCCATATCAACCTTTCCGGCATCAATGCTGGCGCGAATACCGCCACCGTTTTGCACAGCTATTTGATAATCATCGCCAGCTTTCCACAGCATGGCATCGGCTATAAGGTCGCCCATGGCGCATTCCTTTGCCCGGCAACTTTCGCGTGATCCGTCGGCGGAGGTGCTAAATTCGCCGACAGTTTGGTTGCGAATGGCATCGACCGGGCCACGTTTGGCCTCAATCGCAGCCAATACATCTGGTGCCTGTTTTATGCTGCTATCAAGTGCGATCGGGTTGCCGTCCCATTTAACCGGTGTGCCATTATCGTCAAAGGTTACCTTCAAATCGCCGAGATAGCGGCTATAGGCATAGGCTTGAACAATTAGTACAGGATCGCCATTCGGGGTATGCTCGACCACCGGGTAGGGATAATTGGCATCTTTGGCGGTGTTGGAAAATAACTGGTTATCATGACCGCCAACAATAACGTCAATACCGTCGACCTGTTTGGCAATTGCAAAATCACGATAGGACCCGTCATGGCCGACAACGATGATTTTGTTAATTCCTTCAAGTTTCAGTTTGGCAACGGCAATGCGAAGTGCTTCCTCGGACTTCATAAATGTCACGTCAGGGCCGATGGAGCTGATTTCAGGTGTTTCTTCGGTTGTCAGGCCAATGATGCCAATTTTTTGTCCGCCAACGCTCAGTATTTTATAGGCTTTCACCTTTTCATGTAACGGAGATCCCGGACCGGCAACCAGATTTGAAGACAAAACCGGTGTTTTATTGTTTTCAATAAAGCGGACCAGGTTTTCGGGGCCGTCATCAAATTCGTGGTTGCCAATGGCCATGGCATCGTAGCCAGCCATAGCCATTAATTCGGCGGTGAAGTCGCCTTTATAGGTGGTGTAAAAGAGTGACCCCTGAAACTGATCGCCGCCGTCAAGCAACACAACATTGTCGCCTTTGGCGCGGATATCGCGGATTGCCGTTACAAGGCGGGCATATCCGCCAAAACATTTTCCTTCGGCTTCGTCGGCCGCATCGCAGGTATTGTTATATTTCGTGACTGATTCTACCCGGTCGTGAACGTCATTTGTGTGTAAAATTCGCAGTTGATAATCAGCAAAAGAAGGTACACTGCCAAGTGTAATCATTGAACAGGCTGCCAGCAGGCCCAATGTCATCTGTTTCATTTGTTTGCTCCGGTCAAATCGCGAAAACATCTATTAAAAATTCGGTCTTTGATATGGTAGCCAGGCGCACGCCAATGTCGACTGAAACTATGGTTACGGCATGCATGGTTTTGGGTGTGGACGCACCGGAGATCAAAACTTGTGGTTATGGCGACTGTCGGAAAGATGGCAGGGTATCTTCATGGTCTCGAAAACCGGTATTTTGGCGAGTCTAAAAAGAATCGACCCGTTGTTTATGAGATGGCAGTGGCGTTAACGCGGTGTGGGTTGTGACTTTTTCGGACAACTATCAGTCAAAGGCCGGGTAAATTTCTTGAATTTTATTTTAGTGCCTATTAAACGGGCAATGTAAGGGAAATCACTGATAGGGCAGGGTAAAGCGAACATGTTTCGAAGGCGGTTCTGACCAAACGGACAGCTTTTATACCTGATAATGTTCCTCGCCTATTTACACAGGCCCATATTTTGTAGTTACCATATGGTGTCCGTATCCGGTTTTAGGGGAAAGGCGCATTCAGACCCGAATAATTCATAAAAAGGTACGGGCACAATTTTTCGATGAGGGAGTTCCGCCGTCAAGGGCAGTGGCGGGAATGAAAATAAGACAATCAAACAACAGAAGGGCATCGGAATGAAAAAGCTTCTGACCACAATGGTCGCGGCTGTCGCGTGCTATGCAACGGTAGCTTCGGCTGCTGAAATCAAGCCGGCGGTTGTTTATGATCTGGGTGGAAAATTCGACCGTTCATTTAATCAGAGCGCCCATATGGGGGCCGAAAAATATAAAGAAGATACCGGCACCGCGTATCGCGATTTTGAAATCCAGAACGATTCCCAACGCGAACAGGCCATGCGTAACTTTGCGCGCCGCGGTATGAACCCGATTGTTGTTATCGGTTTCTCGCAGGCAAGCGCCCTTGAAAAAGTTGCGGCTGAATTTCCGGATACCAATTTTGCGATTGTTGACTCGGTTGTCGATCTGCCGAATGTCCAGTCGATCCTGTTCAAGGAACAGGAAGGTTCGTTTCTGGTTGGCGTGTTAGCGGCAATGGCTTCCAAAACGCACAAGGTCGGTTTTGTTGGCGGGATGGATATTCCGTTGATCCATAAATTTTCCTGCGGTTATGCCCAGGGCGTTAAATATGCCAATGCCGACACCGAAGTTTTCCAGAACATGACCGGTACGACCGGTGCGGCCTGGAATGACCCGGTAAAGGGTGGTGAATTGGCCAAATCGCAGTTCGATCGGGGTGCGGACGTTATTTATCATGCGGCTGGTGGCACTGGCGTTGGTGTGCTTCAGGCGGCGGCTGATGCCGGCAAACTTGGTATTGGTGTGGATTCAAACCAGAATGCATTGCACCCGGGTTCGGTTTTGACCTCGATGCTCAAGCGTGTTGACGTTGCCGTTTATCAGGCATTTGACGATGCTGCGAATGGCAAGTGGCATTCGGGTACCAGCGTTCTGGGCCTTAAGGATGGCGGCGTTGACTGGGCTCTCGACGAAAATAACGAGAAGCTGATCACCGACGACATGAAAGCCGCCGTTGCCAAGGCGAAAGAAGAAATCATCGACGGCTCGCTGAAGGTTCATGATTACATGACTGACAGCGCTTGCCCGATGTAAGTCGTCAAGACAATCGGGGATTTGACGTGTCGGATACGATACATTCAGCGCACGGTACCGGAAAAACCGGTACCGTGCCGCCCGCCATTGAACTGCGCGGAATTGATAAGCGGTTTGGTGCGGTTCACGCCAATAATTCAATCGATCTGAAAGTAGAAAAAGGCACCATCCACGGCATTGTCGGGGAAAACGGTGCTGGCAAATCAACGTTGATGAGCATCCTGTACGGCTTTTACCAGGCAGACGCAGGCACCATTCACGTTGACGGGACGCTTTGCAACATTAACGGGTCGGAAGACGCTATAGCCGTGGGCATCGGCATGGTGCATCAGCATTTTATGCTGGTTGAACCGTTTAGTGTGCTGGAAAATGTGATACTGGGTGTTGAAGGCGGTGCTGTACTGCGCGAAGGTGTGGACAAGGCCCGTGAAGAACTGCGCCGACTTGAACGCGAATACTCCCTTGATATCGACCCTGACGCCATTGTCGGTGAGTTGTCGGTCGGGTTGCAACAGCGCGTTGAAATTCTAAAGGCCCTTTATCGTGGGGCTGAAATTCTTATTCTTGATGAACCAACCGGCGTTTTAACACCACAGGAAGCGGACCATTTGTTTCGCATTCTGGGTACCCTGAAACAACAGGGCAAAACGGTTGTTTTGATTACGCATAAATTGCGCGAGATTATGGCCGCAACAGACAATGTTTCGGTGATGCGCCAGGGCGAAATGGTGGCGCATCGTCATACGGCCGACACCAGCCCGGAAGAACTTTCTGAATTAATGGTGGGCCGCAAGGTATTGTTGCGTTTGGAAAAAGGCAACGCCAATCCGCAAGGAACGGTTTTACAGGTCGATAATCTGTGTGTTGATACCCGTGCGGGTGTTCGCAAGGTCAAAAATGCCAGCTTTACCGTGCGGGCAGGCGAAATTGTGGGTATTGCCGGGGTTTCGGGGAACGGCCAAAGCGAACTTTTGGAAGCATTGGGGGGAATCCGGGCCGTATCGGAAGGCCAGGTTATGCTAAATGGTCAGGATGTAACGCCTGGCCGCGGGGTTGGCCCGGCTGAACTGCGGCAGCGTGGGGTTGCCCACGTGCCCGAAGATCGCCATCGCATGGCAATGGTGACGAATTTTTCTGCCGAAGAAGCTGCTATTCTGGGCTATCAGGATGACACGGCGTATCAAAAGGGCTTGTTGCTTGATTGGGGCAAGGTTGCCGATGCTACCCGCCATATGATGGAAGAATTTGATGTTCGCCCGGTGGACCCGCACTTAAAGGCGGCAAATTTTTCAGGCGGCAATCAGCAAAAGCTGGTTCTGGCGCGTGAAATAATGCGTGACCCGGATTTGTTGCTGGTGGGGCAGCCTACACGCGGTGTCGATATTGGTGCGATCGAGTTTATTCATAAACGGATTGTCGCCATGCGTGATGCTGGCAAGGCTGTATTGCTGGTATCGGTTGAGCTTGACGAAATCATGTCGCTATCGGACCGTATCCTGGTGATGTGTGATGGCTTTATTGTTGGTGAAGTGAATGCCGCGGATGCAAACGAACGGGTTCTGGGCCTGATGATGGCGGGTGTAGACCCGAAACAGGCAGAAGCGGAGGCCGGAAAATGAGTGATACCATCCAACTTCCGCGCTGGATTGACGTTGGCGTTTTGCCATTGATGAATCTGGTGCTGGCCTTTCTTATTTCCGGGCTGGTGGTGATGGCCATTGGCGAAGACCCGACCGAAGTTGTGCGCATCATGCTGTATGGTGCATTCGGCTATGAAGAAGCGGTGGGTTATACCCTTTATTACACCACCAATTTCGTCTTTACCGGTCTGGCTTTTGCGGTGGCATTTCATGCCGGGCTGTTCAATATCGGTGTTGAAGGGCAGGCCTATATTGGTGGTCTGGGCGTGACACTGGCAGCCCTTTACCTTAACTGGATTCCAGCCCCCCTTATGCCGGTTGTCAGCATCCTTGCTGCGGCGCTTTTTGGGGCGGCCTGGGCCTATATCCCGGCTTATTTGCAAGCACGGCGCGGGTCGCATGTGGTGATCACCACCATCATGTTTAACTTCATTGCCTCATCGCTGATGGTTTATCTGCTGGTAAATGTGTTGCGCCCGCAAGGCTCGATGACACCTGAAAGTGCCGCAATCGATGAAAACCTGACGCTGCCCTATATCCACGATATGGCGGGCTGGTTCGGGTTTGATATGACCAGCAGCCCGCTGAACTTTTCCTTTGTCTATGCGATTGCGTGCTGCGTGCTGGTTTGGCTGTTTATCTGGCATACGCGCTGGGGCTATGCCATTCGTACCGTGGGTGCCAATGCCGCAGCAGCAACCTTCGCCGGGATCGAACCGGGCCGTTATATCATTCTTGCCATGATGATTTCGGGCGGGCTTGGCGGCTTTATGGCACTTAATGAAGTCATGGGGGTTCAGCATCGCCTGCTGATCGATTTTACCGCCGGGTATGGCTTTGTCGGTATTGCTGTCGCCCTTATGGGCCGCAATCACCCGTTTGGCATTTTTCTTTCAGCCCTGTTGTTTGGCATGCTTTATCAGGGTGGGGCGGAGCTTTCGTTTGAAATTCCAACCATTACCAATGACATGGTTGTGGTTATTCAGGGCCTGGTCATTTTGTGCACCGGTGCGCTGGAACATATGTTCCGCCCGCGTGTCACCCGGATCTATACGGCCTGGCGGTTGCGCCAGCGTGCGCAGGAGGCAGCATAATGGATAATTTCCAAATGGTCGTCCTGTTGCTTGACGCAACGATGCGGACATCGACCCCCCTGATCCTTGCTGCTCTTGCCGGGATGTTTTCCGAACGGGCAGGGACCATTAATCTGGCCCTTGAAGGCATGATGCTGGGTGGGGCGTTTTCGGCGGCCTGTGTTGCCTATTATACCGACAGCCACTGGCTGGGGCTTGGTGCTGCAGTGCTGACAACAATGGCCCTGTCTCTGCTGCATGGTTTTGCCTGCATCACGCATAAGGGCAACCAGGTTGTGTCGGGCATGGCGATTAACATTCTGATGTCCGGGCTGACAGCACTTGTGGGTATTGCCCTGTTTGCCCAGGGCGGTAAAACCCCGGCACTTGACCATGATGCCCGTTTCCAGCCGATCACCCTGCCGGGTGCGGATGCTGTTGCTGATGTGCCGATCCTGGGCTCGTTGTATTCCGAACTGATCAGCGGCCACAACATTCTGGTTTATGTTGCGTTCCTGGCCGTTCCCGCTTCCTGGTGGATTTTGTATCGTACCCGTTTCGGTTTGCGCCTGCGGGCTGTGGGGGAAAACCCCGGCGCGGTTGACACCGCTGGTATCAGCGTGGTTGGCATGCGCTATAAATCTGTTTTGTGTAGCGGTTTTCTTGTCGGCATTTCCGGGGCGTATCTTTCGACCGCACAGGGCGCTTCGTTTTTATCGGACATGACCGCAGGCAAGGGCTATATCGCGCTGGCGGCCATGGTGTTTGGTAAATGGCGGCCATTCCCGGCGATGTTTGCCTGCATTTTATTTGGCTTTCTTGATGCGGCGGCAACCCGTCTTCAGGGCGTGGTTTTACCTGGTATTGGCGAGGTGCCAGTGCAGCTGGTGCAGGCACTGCCCTATATTCTGACGGTAATTTTGCTGGCGGGCTTCATTGGCCGTGCGGTGGCCCCAAAATCGCTGGGGCGTCCTTACGTCAAGGAACGTTAAAATTTTGTGGTTTATGGGGCGGGGCCCCGACTGGATGAAGAAATGATTGAAAATAACTCGGCTCATAGTGGCGCAAAATTGACTGCACCAGATGATCTGGTGGCTGCGGCACAAGCTGCGCGCAAAAATGCTTATGCGCCGTATTCCAAATTTCTGGTTGGTGCGGCATTGCGAACCGATAATGGTGTGGTCATTGCGGGCTGCAATGTTGAAAATGCCGCCTATCCCGAAGGCGTATGTGCCGAAGGTGGTGCCATTTCGGCGATGGTTTTGGCCGGTGAACGCAAGATTAACGAAATTGTGGTGGTGGGCAGTGGCGACGTTGCCTGTACACCCTGTGGCGGCTGCCGTCAGAAAATTCGCGAATTTACCGGCCCGGACGCAACCATTTTTGTGATTAACGAAGCCGGGAAAACCCTGCTGACATTAACCCGCGAAGAGCTGATCCCGCATTCCTTTGGGCCGGAGAATTTGTCATGAGCGATATTGAATCTGCCCTTGCTGTTATTGCCCAAAAAGCACCGGGCTTTAGCGCTGATGTTGCGTTGGTTCTGGGAAGCGGGCTGGGCGGTGTTGTGGATGCGGTCAGCGATGCCATTACCATCAACTATGCCGACTTGCCGGGGTTTCCCAAACCAACTGTGGTCGGGCATGGCGGGCAACTGGTGTTGGGGCGGATTGGCGCCGTATCGGTTGCTGTAATGCAGGGGCGGGCGCATTATTATGAACATGGCCGGTCAGACCTGATGGCGGAACCGTTGGAAGTTTTACGCAAGCTGGGTGCGGATCGCCTGATTTTAACCAATGCGGCGGGGTCTTTGGTTTCCGAAGCAGGCCCGGGAAACCTGATGCTGATCACTGATCATATCAGCCTGTTTGGGCCCAACCCGTTAATTGGCTATCATGGTACGGACCGTTTCGTGGATATGAATGTTCCCTATGACCCGGAAATTGGTGCAGGCCTGCATCATACGGCAGCAGAGCTTGGTATTGCCCTGTTTGAGGGAACATATGCCTGGTGTACTGGTCCCAGCTTTGAAACGCCTGCCGAAATTCGTGCGTTGCGGGTAATGGGGGCCGATGCGGTTGGTATGTCGACTGTGCCGGAAAACATTTTGGCCCGGCGTCTTGGTTTCCGGGTGGCAGCGGTTTCCAATATTACCAATCTTGCTGCCGGCATGAGTGCAACAGCATTAAGCCATGAACAGACACTGGAAATGGCGAAGGAAGGATCGGCAAACCTGATCCGCATTTTGTTGCGTTACTTTGCCCGGAGCCATTAACAACAGTCCGCTATAACAGGGTTTTTGGGCGGGCAGCTTTATGGCGCCCGCCTTGAATTTTTAATCAACTGCCGAGCAGGGGAAAAAAATGCTGCCGCAGGAAATTATTCGTCGTAAACGTCAGGGTGATGTTTTAAGCGAAGATGAAATTGCTTTTTTTGTCAAAGGGATCGCTGACCTTTCTATTAGCGAAGGTCAGGTCGCCGCATTTGCCATGGCTGTGTTTTTTCAAGGCATGACAATGGACGAACGCGCGGCATTAACCCGTAATATGCGCGATTCCGGCACGGTGCTTGACTGGAAAAAACTGGGTTTGGAAAAGGGCCCGGTGGTGGATAAACATTCCACCGGTGGTGTCGGCGACAAGGTAAGCTTAATGCTGGGGCCGATTGTTGCGGCTTGCGGGGCTTATGTCCCGATGATTTCAGGTCGGGGATTGGGCCATACTGGTGGCACGCTGGATAAATTTGATTCCATTCCCGGGTATCGTACCGCGCCGGATCTGGCAGAATTTGCCAAGGTAACGCGCGAGGTTGGCTGCGCGATTATCGGCCAGACTGCGGATCTGGCCCCGGCGGACAAGCGGTTTTATGGTATTCGCGATGTTACGGCGACGGTTGAATCCATCCCGCTTATTACGGCGTCAATCCTGTCAAAAAAACTGGCGGCGGGGCTTGATGCGCTGGTGATGGATGTCAAATTTGGCTCTGGCGCTTTTATGAATGAATATGATCGCGCCCGTGAATTGGCCCAAAGCATTACCGAGGTCGCAACGCGGAACGGGGTGCCGACAACAGCCCTTTTGACCGATATGGACCAGGTACTGGGCGAAACAGTTGGCAATGCGCTGGAAATGAAAGAAGCGGTCGATTTTCTGACCGGTAAAACCCAGGAACAGCGCGTTTACGATGTGACCATGGCATTGGCCGCCGAAATGCTGGCGTTGACCGGCATTGCCACTGATGTCGCCGATGGTTTGCAAAAGGCTGCGGCTGCGTTGTCCTCGGGGCGTGCCGCCGAGGTCTTTGGCCGTATGGTTGGCGCTTTGGGCGGGCCTGTTGATTTTGTTGAAAATATCGACAAACATCAGGAAGCAGCGCCGATGGTGTCGGAAATTGCGGCGACCAAAACCGGGCGAATTATGTCGATGGATGCGCGCAAGGTGGGTTTGGCGCTGGTTGCTCTGAAAGGCGGGCGAACACGTGCCGACCAGGAAATTGATCATGCTGTTGGCTTCACCGATTTTGTTCGGGTTGGGCAAACAGTGTCGGCAGCATCGCCGTTATGTGTGGCGCATACCCGCGATGAAAACCAGGTGCGTCTGGCCGAAAAAATGCTACATGAGGCCATCGTGATTGGCGATGGCGATGTTGCAGAAACGGGCACTGCCGGTGCTGTGCGGGAACGAATTGTTGCCCAGCGGCCCGGCACGTGATGGCATAATTTCATTATCATGAAATACAGACAGGGCCAGACATCAATTGTCTGGCCCTGTTCTTTTTGCATTATTTTGCCATATGGAATCAGGCGGCATCAGCCTTGATCAATTGCGCGGCTTTTTCGGCAATCATGATGGTTGGTGAATTGGTATTACCCGAAACAATCGTTGGCATGATCGAGGCATCCGCTACTCGCAGTCCGGCAATGCCATTGAACTTCAAGGTGGGGTCAACCACCGCATCGGGGTCTACCCCCATACGGCAGGTGCCCACAGGATGGAAAATAGTCGTGCCAATGTCGCCGGCTGCACGAACCAGATCATCTTCTGTTTCGTAAGTGGGACCGGGTTTAAATTCCTGCGGATTATAGGGCCGCAATGCTTTTTGCGAAGCGATCCGCCGGGTTTGGCGAATGGCATCAACCGCGACCTGCCGGTCGGCCTCGGCACTTAGGTAATTGGGCGCAATTGCAGGCTGTTGTTTGAAATCCGGACTGGTGAGATGAATGGAACCACGGCTTTCGGGGCGCAAATTACACACACTGGCAGTAAAGGCCGGAAACGGATGAACACTGTCGCCAAATTTATCAAGTGAAAGTGGTTGCACATGATATTGTAGATTTGGCATGTCATACGCACTGGACGAGCGTGTAAACATGCCAAGCTGACTGGGCGCCATCGACATTGGGCCAGATTGTTTGAACAGATATTCCAGCGCAATGGATGCTTTGCCAAACAGCGAGTTTGCCTGTTCGTTCAGGGTTTTGATATTTTCGACCTTATAGGCACAGCGCAATTGTAAATGGTCTTGCAGGTTTTCGCCGACCGATTTGTTTTCATGGGTAACGGCGATACCTGCTTTTTGCAAAACGTCGCCCCGGCCTATACCCGACAACTCCAGAATATGCGGGGAGCCGATGGATCCGGCTGAAAGGATGATTTCGCGCCGCGCACGTACCGTGCGGATGGCGCCGTGATGATCAAATTCCACACCTACAGCGCGCCCATTTTCAATAATCAGCCGACGAACCTGGGCGTGGGTTTGCAGGTGTAAATTAGGGCGATCCAGGGCAGGGCGCAGAAAGGCCTTGGCGGTGTTCCAGCGAATACCGCGGCGCTGGTTGACTTTGAAATAACTGGACCCTTCGTTGTTGCCTCGATTGAAATCGTCAATCTTGGCGAAACCGGCCTGTTCTGCGGCGTTCTGAAACGCATCAAGAATGTCCCAGTGCAGGCGGGCTTCTTCAACGCGCCATTCGCCACCTTCGCCGTGCAGCTCGTCCTTGCCCTGATAATAATCTTCCGATTTTTTAAACAGGGGTAAAATATCGTCCCAACCCCAGCCCTGACATCCTGCCTGACGCCACTGGTCATAGTCGGTAGCCTGACCGCGCATGTAAATCATGCCATTGATTGAAGAACAGCCGCCCAGAACCTTGCCTCGTGGATACGAAAGTGAACGACCGTTTAACCCGGCTTCGTTTTCGGTTTTAAAGCACCAGTCAACCTTTGGGTTGCCAATGCAATAAAGATAGCCGACGGGGATGTGGATCCACGGGTGGCGGTCCTTGCCCCCGGCTTCAAGTAGCAGGGTGGTGGCATTGCCGATTTCTGACAGGCGGTTGGCGAGCGTACAGCCCGCCGAACCTGCTCCGACGATGATATAGTCGAATGTTTCTTCGCTCATGAGGCGGCGACCTTACTGCTTTGTCCGTAAACCAAGACGGACACCCAAACGTGATGCATTAAATTCGCCAATAATGCCGCGACGAAACACCAGAACGCAGATCATAAAGATCAACCCGGTGAGAACGGTTACCGGAAAAGCCGATGCTGCCAGGTAGTTTTGCAGTGTCACGACAAATCCGGCACCAAAGATGGGGCCAAAAATCGTGCCAATGCCGCCCAGAAGGGTCATCAGAATAACCTCGCCAGACATTTGCCATGCAACGTCGGTCAGGGTGGCAAACTGGAACACCAGTGTCTTGGTGCCGCCCGCCAAACCGGCGAGGGCTGCCGACATGACAAAAGCACCCAGTTTGTATCGGCTAACCGAATAGCCAAGCGAAATGGCCCGGTCTTCGTTTTCACGGATCGATTTCAGGATCATGCCAAAGGGAGAATGCACGATGCGCCAGATGGCAAAAATACCAATGACGAAAATTCCCAGCACAAAGAAATACATGTTCAACGGCTGGTTCAGGTCGATAAAGCCAAATAAATGACCGCGCGGCACACCTTGCAGTCCGTCTTCACCGTGGGTAAATTCGGCCTGCAGGCAAAAGAAATAAAACATTTGCGCCAGTGCAAGTGTGACCATGGCAAAGTAAATGCCCTGGCGACGAATGGCAAAAATGCCCATTATTAACCCAAGGAAAGCTGCGCCGATAACCCCGATTAAAATGCCAATTTCCGGTGGGACGCCCCATTCTTTGACCGCGTAGGCAGTAAAATAGGAAGCGCCACCAAAAAATGCGGCATGGCCGAATGATAAAAGGCCGGTATAGCCCAGCAGCAGGTTGAATGCGCAGGCAAACAAGGCAAAGCACAGAACCTTCATCAGGAAAATCGGGTAGAAAGTGAAGGGGGCAATGATCAACCCTAAAAGGGCGATTCCCAGCAATAGCAACTGGATACGGGTAGCGGTGCTGGTGGTTGCAGTGGATGTCATGGAAGATGTTTTCATATCACGCATCCCGACCAAAAAGACCGGCAGGCCGGACCAGAAGAACCAGTGCCATGATGACAAAGATCACGATATTCGAGGCTTCGGGGTAAAAGACCTTGGTGAGGCCCTCAATGATGCCAAGGGCATAGCCCGTAACAATGGCCCCCATGATGGATCCCATGCCGCCAACCACAACAATGGCAAAAACCACAATGATCAGATTGGACCCCATAAGCGGGCTGACCTGATAAATCGGGGCGGCCATAATGCCGGCCAATGCGGCAAGGCCCGAGCCAAGACCGTATGTCAGAGTCAGCAAAAGTGGCACATTGATGCCAAAGGATTGCACCAGTATCGGGTTTTCTGTTGCCGCACGCAGATAGGCACCCAGCCGGGTTTTTTCGATCAGCAGCCATGTGCCAATGCATACGATCAGCGATGCAACGACGACCCAGCCACGATAGATTGGCAAATACATGAAACCAAGGTTTACCCCACCACTCAGTAATTTTGGGGTGGCATAGGGTTGCCCGGATGACCCGTAAAAATAACGAAACGTTCCTTCGACCACCAACGCCAGACCAAAGGTAAATAGCAGACCATAAAGATGGTCCAGATTATAGAGGCGGCGCAGGGCAAAACGTTCAACGATAATCCCGGTAATGCCAACCACAACCGGAGCCAGAATAAGCGCAAACCAGTAATTTACGCCAAGCCAGGTAAGCAACAACATGCCCGCAAAGGCACCCATCATATATTGCGCCCCATGCGCAAAATTGATGACGCGCAGCAAGCCAAAAATAATTGCCAGGCCAAGGCTGAGCATTGCATAGAACGAGCCATTGATAAGCCCGATCAGCAATTGTCCCAGAAACGCCTGAATGGGAATTCCAAATATCATGATCACGGCGTTTAAACTCCTAGAACCTCGTGCAGCATATCCATGCGGTCGGGCAGTTCATTCGCATCAAATCCGGCGGAAACCAGGCCATGTTCCATCAGGTAAAACCTGTCGGCGATTTTGCTGGCGAACCTGAAATTCTGCTCAATCAGCAAAATGGTCATGCCACGCTGTTTCAGGGTCTGCAAAACTTCGCCAATGCGCTGCACAATTACCGGTGCCAGGCCCTCTGTCGGTTCGTCAAGTAGCAGCATATCCACACCAATGCGCAACATACGGGCCATCGCCAGCATTTGTTGCTCACCGCCCGAAAGTTTGGTGCCCGAACTGGTTTTACGTTCATAAAGATTGGGAAACAGGTCGTATATTTCCTCGATGCTCATGCCGCTATTGGAAATTTTTGGCGGCAACATCAGATTTTCTTCAACGCTTAAAGTTGAAAAAATACCCCGTTCCTCGGGCACAAAACCAAGGCCGGTTTTGGCGGTTTTATGCAGGGGCAGGCGCATCAGGTTATGGCCGTTAAATTCGATTTCGCCGGTGCGTTTGCGCAAGATGCCGACGATGGAACGCAATGTGGTGGTTTTTCCAACCCCGTTGCGCCCCAGAATGGTAACGGTTTCACCGCGCCGGACATTAAGGTTAACGCCGTGCAAAACATGGCTTTCGTCATACCAGGCATTCAAATCCCTGACGGACAGAAGGATTTCCTTGTCACTCATCGTCTGTCCCCATATAGGCAACTCTTACGCGTTCGTCGTTGCTGACGGTGTCATAATTGCCCTCGGCCAGAATTTCGCCGCGCTGAAGAACCGTGATGTGGTCGCACAGATCAGCCACGACCTTAAGGTTATGTTCCACCATCAGAACGGCACGGGTTCGTGCAACTTCGCGGATGATTTCGGCGACACGGCCCACATCTTCCTGACCCATGCCAGCCATAGGTTCGTCTAGCAGCAGTACCTTGGGGTCCAGCGACAGGGTGGTTGCAATTTCCAGCACGCGTTTTCGGCCATAAGACAAATCTGCAGCATAGCTATCGATGTCTTTTTCCAACCCGACTGATGTCAAAAGTTCAACGGCCCGGTCATTTAACCGATCCAGGGTGTTCATCGATCGCCAAAACTGAACCGCCAGTCCGCTCGGCCGTTGCAGGGCGACACGGACATTTTCCAGAACGGTCAAATGCGGGAAAACGGCGGAAATTTGAAATGATCGTACCAGCCCCATACGGGCCACACGGGCCGGTGCGGTTTTGGTAATATCTTGCCCCAGCAATGTGATTTTACCACTGGTGGGTTGAAGAAATTTTGTTAACAGGTTGAAAACAGTGGTTTTGCCTGCGCCATTCGGGCCGATCAGCGCATGCACCTTGGCGTGTTCGACATCAAGGTTGACATTGTTGACCGCGGTAAAGCCACCAAAATCGCGACGAAGGTCACGAGCGGAGAGAACCACTCGTGCCTCGTTCGCGTTTTGCGACATACCGGGATTTAGACGTTCTCCGGTTGCCATCATGTTTTTACTGCGCCAGCGCGCAGCCGCTTTCGGATGGTTTGATAAACGCCTTGTCGCCCGGAACGGTGGCAAGAACGTTGTAATAGTCCCAGTCGCCCTTCATTTCGGACGGCTTTTTGACTTCCATCAGATACATGTCGTAAATCATGCGGCCATTGGCGCCGACTTTACCGTTATGGGCAAAGACGTCATTGACCGGCATTTCATGCAGAGCCTTTGAAACGGCTTCGGTTTCGTCGGTACCGACTTCCTTGACAGCTTTAAGGTACTGCAATACGGCCGAATAGGTCCCAGCCTGAATCATGTTGGGCATGCGACCGGTACGGTCATGGAAGCGTTCGCCAAATTTACGTGATTCGTCGTTGCGATCCCAGTAGAACCCTTCGGTCAGCGACAGGCCCTGTGCAGCTTCGGCACCCAGACCATGAACTTCGGAGAGGGTAAATAACAAGGCCGCAAGGCGTTGACCGCCCTGAACAATGCCAAATTCCGATGCCTGTTTGATGGCATTGGCGGTATCAAGGCCTGCATCAGCAAGGCCGATGACCTTGGCACCTGATGCCTGTGCCTGAAGCAGGAAGGATGAAAAGTCGGTGCTGGAAAGCGGATGACGAACCGAACCCAGAACCTTGCCGCCATTGTCGGTGACAAATTTCGAGGTTTGTTCTTCCAGTGAATAGCCAAAGGCGTAATCGGCGGTCAGGAAGTACCAGGTATCGCCACCGTTTTCGACCAGCGCCCCACCGGTACCAACTGCCAGTGCATGGGTGTCATAGGCCCAATGGAAACCGTAAGGCGAGCATTGATCACCGGTGAGGGCGGTTGTTGCCGCGCCGGTAACGATGTCGATCTTTTTCTTTTCCTTGGAAATACCCTGAACAGCCAGCGCAACTGACGATGTGGTCAGTTCCATGATGGCGTCAACCTTGTCTTCGTCATACCACTGACGGGCAATGTTGGCTGCTACATCAGGCTTGTTCTGATGGTCTGCCGTGATGACTTCGATTTTTTTATCCAGAACCGTGCCGCCGAAATCTTCAACAGCCATTTTCGCTGCTTCATAAGACCATTTGCCGCCGAAATCTGCATACACGCCGGACTGGTCGTTTAGAATACCAATTTTAACGATATCGTCGGAAACACCGGCCGCATAAGCCGGAAATGCAGCAGCGGCCGCCATGACGGCAACGGATGCCATCGCGAGTTTCTTCATCTGAGGTTCCTCCCTAACTGAACCATGTTGTTACCGTCCTTCATGGTGAAGAACGGGTGACGTTCCTGTTTCCCGAAAACTGTTTTGACCACTGGTCATACGACAGCGGCGGGACAGGTGACGGATAGGCGTACACTGTGCCGTGTACTTGTTTGTTTTTGTAACGCACCGGAATTTATATCGATGCCCTGATAGTGTTCACCTGCTCTGACCTTGCGGCAAGTGACGTTATTGTTTTGTTGTTCGATATGAACGCTAACATTGACGAAAACGTCAACAAATATATAATTTTGGACATTATCTGTACAAAAATGAACAGAAGGCTGGATGAACAATTTTTCGTGGGATGATTTACAGTATTTTTTGGCTGTTGCACGTGAGGGGCAACTCTCTGCTGCGGCACGGCGATTACGCACCAGTCATGTCACCGTTGCCCGGCGCATTGACCGGCTGGAACAACGTTTGGGGGCCAAACTTTTTGAACGGAACCCGCGTGGATATGTTTTAACCCCGTTAGGTGCACGTTTAATGGGGCCGACCGAAATGATGGCCCAGGAAGCCGATAAATTGCTGGGCGAGGTGGGCACCGGGTCTTTTGCCCTAAGCGGTGTTGTGCGCTTTAGTGTGCCGGAGGGTTTTGGTAATTTTTTTATTGGTGAAAAATTGCCGTTTTTTGCCAAACGCCACCCCAGTCTGGCGATTGAAATGGTCAATATTCAGCAGATTGTTTCACTTTCCAGGCGCGAAGCCGATATTTCGGTGGCGCTCAACACGCCTAAAACCGGGTCCTATCATCGCGAAAAAATCTCCAGCTACGCATTATATGTTTATGGATCAAAACAATATCTGGCCGGGCATCCTCCCATCACGGATCGCGTGCAACTGGCGGAACATCCTTTTGTCGGGTACATCGAAGACATGATTTTTACCCAGGAGCTGAACTATCTGGGGGAACTGCTGCCGGGGTTGCGCGCGGGATATCAAAGTTCCAGCGTTTTTGCCCAGCTAAAGGCCACGCGGGCCGGTTTTGGATTATGTATTTTACCCTATTTTATGGCCGTTGATTTTGATGATCTGATACCGGTTTTGCCTGCAACGGTTAAAATCATGCGAGATTACTGGATGGTTTGCCATAGCGACATGATCAACGTCGCACGGATTCGATTGCTGGCCGATTTTATCCGAGAAGAAACCCACGCCGCCTCTGATTTACTGACAGCGGCACATATGCCCGATACCCCTGATTTTTAGAACCATTCAACCACTGGCGCGGTTTCAATTGCCAGAAACGGCCCCTCCGCTAAACATTGCCAACGGTATTTGCCGTTTTAATAAATGTGTGCGAAGGGGCGGCAATGATCCGTTTTCCATTAATCGATCGTTTGCCGATTTCAGGCACTGCGGCAAACCCGGCATCACCCCGGCGGCCGGGCAGCGTGCGGCGTATTATCGGGTTGGTGGCGGGGCCATTGGTTTTTGCCGGTTTTCTGGTGTTTTCGCCACCTGGTGATGTACCGGTTGCTGCATGGCATACCGCAGGTCTTGCCAGTTTGATGGCAATATGGTGGCTCAGCGAGGCCATTCCATTGGCGGCAACAGCCCTGTTGCCGTTGGCTCTTGGCGCGGTTCTGGGCATTGGGACCACGGCCGATATCAGTACCAATTACGCCAACCCGCTGATCTTTATGTTTTTTGGCGGTTTTGTCATTGCCTTGGCGATGGAAAGATGGAATTTACATTTGCGGATTGCCCTTATGATCATTAGCAAGGTCGGGTTTCATCCTTCAGCATTGGTGGCCGGGTTTATGGCGGCAACCGCATTCTTGTCGATGTGGGTCAGCAATACCGCTACAGCAACCATGATGTTACCGGTGGCTGTTTCGCTGATTACGCTTTTCAGCAATTTTGATCGCAGCCAAAATCAGGACAGAACCGAACCGGGTGGCCCGTCAGACATGCCGGTAAAAACAGACGAAAATGCTGATGCCCCTCTGCCTGAAGACGGGTTAAGCCCGGCTACACATAATCTTGCGCGCTGCTTGCTGCTTGCCATTGCCTATGGGGCCGGGATCGGCGGGGTGGGTACCCTTATTGGCACCCCGCCCAATGCCTTGCTGGCCGGGTATATGGCGCAAAATTACGGCATCACAATCGGGTTTGGCCAATGGATGCTGGTCGGCGTGCCCTTTGCCACAATCTTGCTGGTGATTTGCTGGTATTTGTTATGTCGGGTTATTTATCCGTTAAGTGATCATTTGCCTGATTCTGTTGAAATAGCATTGAAGGAACGGATTGCCCGGTTGGGGCCGATGGGCGGGGGCGAAAAGCGTGTTGCTATTGTATTTGTGGCAACGGCATTGTTGTGGTTATTCCGCCCGATAATCAGCCAGATTTTTCCGCACATTGCATTGAGCGATGCCGCGATTGCGGTTTTTGCCGCCATTTGCTTGTTTGCTCTGCCAGTACGTGCGCGGCAAAACCTGTATGTGCTGGACTGGAAGGCAACATTGCGATTGCCATGGGGGATATTGTTACTGGTAGGGGGCGGGTTGTCTCTTGGTGCCCTGATTAGCGATACCGGCCTCGCCAGGGTTATTGCGTTGAACATGCAGGCAATGCCCGAAATGCCATTGATGTTGCAAATATGTCTGATTGCCACCGTTATCATTCTGGTTAGCCATTTAACCTCCAACACGGCGACAGCGGCAACCTTTATGCCCTTGCTGGCGACTTATGCGATCGGCGAGGGGATTGATCCCATGATTATGGTCGTGCCGGTGACACTGGCGGCAAGTTGTGCGTTTATGTTGCCGGTTGCGACACCCCCCAACGCCATCGTTTTTGGCAGTGGTTATTTAAAAATAGACGATATGGTGCGGGCCGGGTTGCTATTGAATATTTGCGCACTGGTTTTGCTGGTGATATTGGCCATCGTGCTGGTGCCGGTTGTATTTTGATTTTGGGCAATGGTCTTGCATCTTTTGTCCGATCCCCGCATTTTAGAACCTGCGAAAGACAACAACCCCTTATAAAATCAAATTCGCCGGATCGGAGCAAAAATGGGTAAATTAGACAGGCGTCGCCGCGAAATTCTGGAAAAAGTTGCCGCAAGCGGCTTTATGACAATTGATGCCCTGGCGACGCATTTCGATGTTACCCCGCAAACAATCCGGCGTGATATTAATGAAATGGCCGAAGAGGGCCTGATTGCACGCTATCATGGCGGGGCGGCCAGTCAGTCTACCACGGAAAACACCGCCTATACTGACCGTCAGGTCTTGAACCTGGATGCCAAACGAAAAATTGCCCGTCTGGTGGCCCAGCATATCCCCGAAGGGGCCTCTTTATTTATCAATATCGGCACGACAACAGAAGAAGTCGCCCGTGCCCTGTCTGATCATAAAAACTTGAAAATTATTACCAATAATCTTCATGTTGCCGAAATTTGCGCCGCAAATCCCGGGTTTGAGGTGATCATTGCCGGGGGGGTGGTGCGGCAGCGCGATTTTGGCATTATTGGCGAGGCAACCATCGACTTTATCAGCCAATTCAAGGTGGATTATGCCATCATCGGCATTTCAGGCGTTGATGAAGATGGTAGCCTGATGGATTTTGACTATCGTGAAGTGCGGGTTGCCCGGGCAATTATCTCCAATTCCCGGCAAACGTTTTTATGTACAGATATATCGAAATTTGGTCGCCGGGCGATGGTGCGCCTTGGGCATTTATCCGAAGTCGATGCCCTGTTTACCGATATTGCGCCAGGAAAGGCGTGGGACAGTATTCTGGAGCAAGCCGATTTGTCAGTTTATTGCGCTGATTAACAATCTTTCCGCATGACGAAATTCAGATGCTAAAAGCCTCTCCTGCGCGCCAGGCGGGCAGGGAGGTTATTGTAGCAAGATGCCCGGTGTTACGTTAATTTCACTGTCATCATGCGACCAGATGTTGACCTCTATTTTGGGTTCGCATGGCAATCGGCCCCTGAGATGATCCGCTAAGCATTTGTGTCAGATGCGGGTTTTGGGCTGTTTCAACTTGGTTGCGCGAGCCGGACCAGTAAACACGACCTTCATGCATCATGGTAAGGTAATCATAGCGATTACGTGCAATTTCCATGTCATTGGTTACGGTAATAACCGTTGTCATCCGCTTTTTGGCGATGGTTTCAATCATGTTTTCAATATGATTGGACAATACCGGGTCCAGTCCTGCTGTCGGATTGTCGAGCAACAGAATTTCGGGGTCATTGGCAATGGCACGGGCAATGCCAACGCGCTTTTGCATCCCGCCAGACAAATCGGACGGGCGCAATTTGCTGCTGTCCGGGTCAAGGCCAACCAAACCTAGCAGATCAACGGCTTTGTCACGCGCATCTTTGCGTTTAAGGGTTCCGTTTTCGATAAGCTGGAAACACACATTTTGCCAGATGGGCAGGCTGTCAAACAGGGCATTTTGTTGAAACAACATGCCAATTTTATCGGTCCAGTGGCCCTGGTCAGCGGGTTGTTTTTCAGAAATATCCTGACCGTTGATCAGAATGTTACCTTGATCAACGGGATAAATACCCGCAAGGCATTTTAGCAGTACACTTTTACCGGCCGCCGACGGCCCGATGATTGCCATTGTCTGCCCCCGGTCAAGGGAAAGACTGACATTATCCAGCACAGTATGGGAGCCGAATTTTTTACCGACTTTTTCCAGTTGCAAAAAGGCCGGACCATTTGATTTTGAATTTTCGTCGTTATCGCTGGGGAATGTCATGGGGCAATCAATGTTATCGGAATACAAGGATTGCCGATAGTCGCTGCTTGGTGGGCCGGGTGCAAGGATGAAATGTGTGAAATGCGAAACGGCCCCGAAAATTTCGGGGCCGTTTGCGTGTTCAGACCAAATTTGTCGATTAGTGCGACAGGATTTGGCTTAAGAACAGTTTGGTGCGGTCGCTTTTGGGATTATCAAAAAAGTCATGGGGTTCGCCCATTTCAACAATCTCGCCAGCATCCATAAACACGACACGGTCGGCAACTTCTTTGGCAAAGCCCATTTCATGCGTCACGCACAACATGGTCATGCCTTCTTTTGCCAGCTCAACCATCACGTCCAGCACTTCCTTGACCATTTCCGGGTCAAGTGCCGATGTCGGCTCGTCAAACAGCATGATTTTAGGCTGCATGCATAATGAGCGGGCAATGGCAACACGCTGTTGTTGACCACCTGAAAGCTGGCCCGGGAATTTATGGGCCTGTTCGGCGATGCGAACACGTTGCAGATAGTGCATGGCAAGTTCAATGGCTTCTTTCTTCGGGGTCTTGCGAACCCAGATCGGTGCCAGTGTCAGGTTTTCCAGTACCGTCATGTGCGGGAACAGGTTGAAATGCTGGAACACCATGCAAACCTCGCGGCGCACGGCTTCGATGTTCTTCACATCATCACCCAGCAAAATGCCATCCACCGTGATTTCTCCCGTCTGATAGGCTTCAAGCCGATTCAGGCAGCGGATCAGGGTGGATTTTCCCGAACCCGAAGGTCCGCAGATGACAATACGTTCACCTTTGCGAACTGTAAGGTCCACATCCTTTAGAACGTGAAAGTTGCCATACCACTTGTTCGCCTTGTTGATGGTGATCACATCTTCATCGGACGGCGGCGGAGCAACTTTATTCATGGTTTCAGTAGCAGTCATTTTGTTTTTCCTCTCTCCTCACCGGCGCTCGCCCTTGCGCAGTTCTTTTTCAAGATATGCGGAATAGCGGCCCATCGAGTAACAGATCAGGAAGAAGATCGCGGCAGCGAAAACGTAACCTTCGACATAGTAGCGGGTCCAGGCAGGGTCACTGCGCAGAGCCAGTTTCACTGCTCCCAAAAGATCGAACAGGCCGATAATGACAACCAGTGTCGTGTCTTTTAGCATCGAGATGAAGCTGTTGACCGTTGGCGGGATCACCAACCGCAATGCTTGCGGCAGAATGATCAGTCGCATGGACTGCCAATAGGAAAGGCCAAGCGAATCACCGGCTTCAAACTGGCCGCGTGGAACGGCTTGCAAGCCACCCCGGAATACTTCGGCCAAATAGGCCGCAGTAAACAGGATAATGCCGATCTGGGCACGCAGAAGCTTGTCTATTGAAACGCCATCGGGCAAAAACAGCGGGAACATGACAGATGCCATGAACAACACCGTAATTAGCGGCACACCACGAATGACTTCGATATAAACCACCGACAGGGTCTTGATTGCCGGCATGTTCGACTGACGGCCAAGGGCCAGCAGCAGGCCAAGCGGAAAGGCAAAGACAATACCGATTGTCGACAGGATCAAGGTCAGTGGCAAACCACCCCATGAGCTGTTTTGAACGTAGGTGAGGCCAAGCATGCCGCCCCACATCAAAATAGCAATCACGGGAATGCCAACCACCCACATCGGAATGATCAGTTTCTGCATGCGCGGATATTTAACGCCTGCAAGGCTGGCGATAATTACACCAAACAGAACGATCATGGCCAGAAGCGGACGCCATTGTTCGTCGTAGGGATAAACGCCGAACAGGATCAGGCGCAGGTTCGCGTTAATGAAACCCCAGCAGGCACCCGTAACCGCACGACATGCATCAATGCTTGGGGTGAGTGTGGAATTGACAAAGGCCCATTCAATGATCGGTGGCACGATCCACAGAACAAAGGCAATAGAAAGCAATGTCAAAAGTGAATTGAACCAGCTGTTAAACAGGTTCTTGCGAACCCAGGTAACAGAACGTTGGCCGACGGTACCAACCGGGCCCGGTGGTAGTTTGAGACTGTTTGCCATCTTACCTCTCCACCAATGCCATTTTCTTGTTAAACCAGTTCATGAACAGTGACGTGATCAGGCTAAGGCCCAGATAAACTGCCATATAAATCGATATTGCCTCGATCGCCTGGCCTGTCTGGTTCATGGTGGTATTCGAAATTGACACCAGATCGGGATAGCCAACTGCAACAGCAAGAGAGCTATTTTTGGTCAGGTTCAGATACTGGTTGGTCAGCGGCGGAATGGCAACGCGCATCGATTGCGGCAAAATAATTTTCCGCAATGCTATAGACCGTTTAAGTCCGAGGCTTTCGGCTGCTTCCCATTGGCCGTTTGGAACCGCCTGAATGCCGGAACGGACAACTTCAGCAACATAGGTTGATGTGTAAATTGTCAACCCGATTAGCACCGACATAAATTCGGGCGAAATATTATAGCCGCCTTGGATGTTAAAGCCCTTTAATGCGGGAATATCCATGGCGGTTGGTGCGCCGCCAACCAGATAGGCAAGCAGAGCAAGACCAAAGAAAATGCCCAGGCTAGCCCAGACAATGGGGAAGGGCTGCCCCGTGGCATCAAGACGTTTTGACGCCCATTTCTTGACGAAATAGATGACAATGAACGCGATGATTGCGGCAATACCCATAAAGTCGTAGGCATTGTCGGCGACAGGGACTGGGATATACATCCCGCGGTTTGTTAGCAGGACATCGGGTAGGGGCTGGAAAGCATTCCGTGCGGCCGGGAAAGCACCGGGAATAATCGCATACCAGAAAAAAAGCTGCAACAGGACCGGAATGTTCCGGAATGTCTCGACATAGACGGTCGCAAGTTTACGAACGATCCAGTTCGAGGAAAGGCGTGCAACACCAAAGATCGTGCCAATGATGGTGCATAAGATAATGCCGAGAAATGCCACCTTGACGGTGTTGAGAAAGCCGACCATCAGCGCCGTTGCATAATTGCTTTGCGGCGTGTAGTCGATCATGCTTTCGCTGATCCCGAACGATGCTTCCAGATTAAGGAAGCCATAACCGGTTGAGATGTTTTGCCGTTCCAGGTTTGCCAGTGTGTTGGAAACCAGGTACCAGCCCGCTAATACGACGAGGCCAATCGCGACGATTTGATAAATTATGGCGCGAATATTTTCGTCATTCAGGTAATCAGCGACGGTTTTGGAACGAACACCCCCCGGAGTATTTTGAGTCTTACTCATTTGACCCTCAGGTGTAGATTGTATCCAATTTTAGGTGCCTAACGAAAAGCTCCGCCCATGCGATCAGGCATTGGGGCGGAGCTTTAAAGGCGATTTAATAGCCGTCTCTAACGCTTAGCGGACTGGCCAAGCATACTGCAGACCACCGTTGGTCCATAACGCATTGATTCCGCGCTCTAGACCAAGTTTGTCGGTAACATTAACTTTAAAACTCTCGCCGTAGTTGCCGACTTGTTTGATGATGCGATAGGCCCATTCTTCGTCTAGCCCTAAAGCTTCTCCCATGCCAGGCGACACACCCAGCAAACGCTGGATGGCGGGGCTTTCGCTTTTTTTCATTTCATCAACATTTTCACTGGTAACGCCATATTCTTCCGCTTCCAGCATGGCAAACATAGCCCAGCGCGCAACATCAGCCCATTGATCATCACCTTGCGCTACCGACGGTCCCAAGGGTTCTTTGGAGATGATTTCCGGCAGAATCACATAGTCATCCGGGTTCGGAGCCATGGTCTGACGAACAGATGCGAGACCCGAAGCATCGGTGGTGTAAACATCGCAACGACCAGCAAAGAAAGCGGCAGTGGTTTCGTTGATGTTTTCGATGACGACAGGCTGGAAGCTCATGCCTTTGGCGCGGAAGTAATCCGCCATGTTTAGTTCTGTCGTGGTGCCCGGCTCTACGCAGATGGTCGCGCCATCAAGTTCGCTTACGTTTTTTACACCTAGTGCTTTTGGGACCATAAAACCTTGTCCGTCGTAGTAGTTGATACCGACAAAGGTCAGGCCTAGCTTTGCATCGCGGGTCAGGGTTGCTGTGGTGTTGCGTGACAGAATATCAATTTCGCCAGATTGCAAAGCAGTAAAACGCTGGGCAGCAGTCATCGGCGTATATTGTACTTTATTTGCATCACCGAGCACTGCCGCAGAAATTGCGCGGCAGACGTCAACATCAATGCCTTCCCATTTGCCTTCTGCATTTGCAGCCGAGAAACCCGGCACCCCAGTGTTTACCCCACACTGAACGAAACCTTTGGCCTTGATGCCATCAAGCACCGCGCCTGCATGGGCGTTGTTTGCGGCGATGGCAGCAACAGACATTGCGCCAGCGGCCAGGATCGTTTTCATTTTCATTTATTAGCTCCCTCATTAGCAAAGCATTCTTAATGGCTTTGGTAACTTCTATGCCACCCCAGACATGCCAAAACAGCATATCTGTTCTGTCCTTTTGTTGAGGACAGCCAAATTAAGGAATTTTAGGGCCGTATGTGTCAAGTATGAAAAATATTTTCGCTTCAAAATGAAGGGCAATTTTCGGCATGAAAATGGAACGTTTGGGTAATCTTATTAGCTTTGAAAATCGCAAATCTGATGCAAACGTATAGAAAACTCTTTTATATCAACAGATTGTATTCCTGCCTTTTTGGACAGGTTGCCGTGCCATTTTCGCGCCATTTTTTTTCTGATCATGTATTTGTGTGTAAAAAAATGGCAAAAAATCGTTCTGATTAAAAAATAACCGACATTGCAATGCGGAATCGGAGCATTTGTTACCCGCTTGCATAATTGCTCTGGCGGGAGCGCTGATCACAAGGATTTAGCAAAAAATATGCCCCGGATTCCTGTCGGAATACCGGGGCGAAAGACTGGTTTTGTTGCGTTGCAAGAATTAGTTTTTCAAGATATCCAGATCGGCATAAAGATCCAGTGCCTCGGGATTGGCAAGTGCCTCCTGATTCTTTACCTTGCGTCCATGAACGATATCCCGCACTGCAAGTTCAGTAATTTTTCCCGATTTTGTTCGGGGGATATCATCGACGGCTACGATTTTGGCTGGCACATGGCGCGGTGTGCAGTTGCTCCGGATTTGCTTGCGAATGCGATCAGACAAGGTATCGTCAAGCACTACTCCTGGTTTAAGAACAACAAACAGGACCACGCGCACGTCGTTATCCCATTCCTGGCCAATAACGATTGATTCCTGAATTTCCGGTAATAGCTCTACCTGGCGATAGATTTCGGCGGTGCCAATACGCACACCGCCCGGATTAAGGGTTGCGTCAGACCGACCATAAATGATCATGCCGCCGGTATCATCAAGTTCGACATAATCGCCGTGGCACCAGATATTGGGGAAACGGTCAAAATAGGCGTCGTGATATCGCTGGCCATCGGGGTCATTCCAGAAACCAACCGGCATGGATGGAAAGGGTGCGGTACAAACAAGCTCGCCTTTTTCGTTTAAAACAGGCTTGGCATTGTCATCATACACATTAACAGCAACGCCCAGGGCGCGGGTTTGAATAACACCGCGACGCACGGGTAACACCGGGCAGGCTAAAACAAAACAGCCAAGGATATCTGTGCCACCGGAAATGGATGCCAGATGAATGTCCTGTTTGATGTTGTTGTAAACATAGTCAAAGCTTTCGGGGGCCAGGGGCGACCCCGTTGAGGTCATGGCGCGAACAGTTGACAGGTCGTGGGTCTGTGCCGGTTTAAGTTCGGCTTTTGCCAATGCATCAATATATTTGGCTGATGTGCCAAACAGGGTCATGCGTTCCGCATCGGCATAATCAAACAGAATGTTACCGCTGGGATAAAACGGCGATCCGTCATACAAAAGCAGGGTGGCTTCGGCGGCAAGCCCGCCCATCAGCCAGTTCCACATCATCCAGCCGCAAGTGGTGAAATAAAATACTCGGTCGCCAGGCACCACGTCACAATGCATCAGATGTTCAGATACCTGCTTGAGAAGTGTGCCGCCAGTACCATGAACAATGCATTTTGGCTTGCCTGTTGTTCCTGACGAAAACATTACATAAAGCGGGTGGTTGAATTCTACTTGCTCGAATTCGATTTTTTCGGCGTCGTAACGTCCGGTAAATTCTGCATAGGAAATTGCATTGCGAATGCCTGTGGTGTTTTCACCATCAAAGGCATAGGTCACAATAACCACTGCTTCCAGGCTTGGGATGCGATCGACAACATCCTTCACCTTTTCGCGAATATCGTGGCTTTTACCATTATAATAATAGCCATCGACCGTAATCATGACTTTGGGTTCGATTTGCCCGAACCGGTCTTCAACGCCCTGAACGCCAAAATCGGGCGAGGCGGAAGACCACGTTGCCCCGATTGCGGCGGTTGCAAGCATGGCAATGACCGTTTCGCACATATTGGGCATATAGCCACAAACCCGGTCACCTTTCTTGATACCCTGCGCGCGCAAGGCTTGCGAGAAACGAGAGACGGCAATGTTAAGATCACACCATGACAGACGGGTTTTCACTTTGTCCTCACCCCAGAAAACCAGGGCATCGGTTTGATCATCGCGTCGCAGCAGGTTTTGAGCAAAGTTCAGCCTGGCATCGGGGAAAAAGGCCGCACCTGGCATTTTATTCGGATTTTCCAGAACGACATCGCCCCAGCTTTGTGCTTTCAAGCCAGCATATTCAATCAGCTCGGGCCAGAATTTTTCCATCTCGCGGACAGACCAGTCATACAGCTCGACGAAATTTTCCAACTGCACATCGTTGCGCCCGTTGATCCATTCGCGAAAGCGCGTGACGTTGGCGTTTTTAATGCGCTCCGGGCCGGGTTGCCAAAGAATGTCCGTCATCGTCGATACCTCTGTTTCCTGCGTCAGCATTATTATGAATTAAGGGGATGCCAAGGTTTGAGAATACGGTTGGTAATTCGGTATCACCCTACCGCTTTTTACGTCGAAATATGTTGCACGGCAAGAAAACTGGCGTTGCAATGCCGTTGTTTATCGAATCAGCATTACATATATCTAATGTGATTTTTCAGGTTATGCAAATAAGGCGATGAAAAATATAATATATGTAGCTATTTTTGCATGGCTAGGGTGCGAGATGCATTACTGTCTCGGTGGCATGGATGTTACAACCGGCACATTGGTGTGGCGCAGCATCCATTTGGGCTGGTATCGGCGATAAATTCCCGACAAAAAGTTTTCCGATGTATCGCTTGCAAGCCCGGCGAAGGGCAGTAATCTGTTGCCCGTAAAATACATTTCGGAGAACAGGAAATGCCCGGAAAGATTGATACTTCCCTGCCGTTCAAGGCGGTAAATATCGCCATATTAACGGTTAGCGATACGCGCAATATGGAGACGGATACATCCGGTGATATCCTGGTGCGCCGGGCAGAAAGTGCCGGTCACACAATTGTTGAGCGCAAAATTTTACCCGACGAATTTGACCAGCTGGTGGCGCAGTTCCGTGAGTGGTGCAATGAGCCGAATATTGACGTTATCATTTCAACCGGGGGCACCGGTGTTACAGGGCGCGACGTAACAACAGAGGCCCATCTTGCTGTTTATGAAAAGGAAATTACCGGGTTTGGGGAGCTGTTTCGTTGGCTTTCCTATGCAAAAATCGGCACATCAACCGTTCAGTCGCGGGCCGTGGCCGGGGTTTCTGCCGGGACATATATGTTTGCGTTGCCGGGGTCGAATGGGGCCTGTAAGGATGCTTGGGACGATATTCTGGTCTATCAGCTTGATTTTCGCCATCGGCCCTGCAATTTCGTTGAACTGATGCCTCGCTTACTGGAAAAATAATGGTTAGGGTCCCGGTTTTCAGGTAATTAAATCGAGAATGATGCTTGCAAATGCACCATTTTCAGCGAGCTGCACTCGCAGCGTAATGGTTTGGCTGGATTGCATTGCATAGTCATGTTGTGTCGCGATTGGCTCAGGCTTTATCGAATGCAGTCTTACGATTGGTTATGCTCAGAAAGGCCTAAATACCCAGTGAATATGTTACGGATATCTCATGGAAATCATTAGCGACCCGTTTTTTTATTTGGTGTCGATCCCGGCGGTGTTAATCGCTGGCGTTTCAAAAAGCGGGTTTGGTGGCGGTTTGGGAATTATTTCCGTACCGTTAATTGCTCTGGCTGTTTCACCACAGGATGCTGCGGCAATCATGCTGCCGATATTGTGCCTGATGGATCTGGCCAATGTTTGGGCATATCGTAAAAACTGGGATCGGCGGAATATGCTGATTTTGGTGCCTGCGGCGTTGATCGGTATATTGGTTGGCGCCTTGTCGTTTAACTATCTAAGCGAGGCGGCCGTTAAAATGCTGATCGCGGTGATTGCGATCGGTTTTACGATGGATCGCTGGTTGCGGCGCAAGTCAGCGGTTGATCAGCCAACATCAGCGAAATGGCTGCCGGGAACGTTCTGGGGCACCATTTCCGGTTTCACCAGTTTTGTTGCTCATGCGGGCGGGCCGCCAATATCTGTTTTTCTATTGCCACAACGGCTTGATAAAACGGTTTTCGTTGGTACCACCGTAATGTTTTTCATTGTGGTCAATTACGTCAAGCTGGTTCCATACTGGTTGTTGGGCCAGTTTAACGGATCAAACCTTGAAACCGCAGTGGTCTTGGCCCCGGTTGCGATTTTGGGAACATGGATTGGCCTTTGGGCGCACGACAAAATTAACGAACAGCTTTTTTATCGGGTTTGTTATGCGCTGCTTTTTATGACGGGCCTTAAGCTGCTGTGGGATGGCCTTACACATTACGGTTTTTTGTAAAACCGGGACTGTTGTTTCATTTTGTGATCGGATCGTGCGGGGCAGGATGATGTGTATTTCATCCTGCCCCTTTTGGTATGGGCAGGGGCGGGGAGCCCCGCCTGTCGTGACAAAATTTCATAAATTTTCTATCTGGCCGATAAAATAGAATAATACCTCGTCGGGGCGTCCTTGTGCCAAGAGGCCGTGCGGCAATTTATGCTGATTGTTGCATTTTCAGCGGTTGTATAGGGCAATTTGGCAGGGAATTCTAAAAATATGAAAAATACGGCATGAAATTCTATTTTGGACGGAAAAATGCCGCGACGACTCTGTTAACAACACTATCTTGAGTGTTAAAATTAGGTTGGGTGAAAAATTAAAATGTAGATGTATATCTATATGTAAGATCCTATTTCTATTCACTTAAGTATAGTGTTGATGAATAATTGGTATTACGTATTTTTGGTGTTTCATTTGTGACGTTTAGGAAAAAGTTCTTTCGATATTTGAAACAACTGTATAAGTCATTGAAAAATATAGAAATAATATTACCGTTTTAATTTGTATGACAAAAATATTGCGTGTGCGAACAGGTTTGGCAGCCCAGCATTCTCTCATCAGGAACTTCAATAAAAATGGGGGATAACATGCCTGAGCGAATTTTGAATGCGGCTACAAAAATGTCAGAACTGACAACAGCCAAGGTCAACGAAATACAAAATGTTACCAAAGCGGCAAAAATTCTCGCCTTGAACGCGTTGATAGAAGCGTCGCGGGCCGGGGAGGCCGGACGTGGCTTTGCTGTGGTGGCAAATGAAGTAAACAGCATTTCACAACAGGTCACATCCATTGCCAATGAACTGCAAAACCTTTTTGCAACCGAGGCGCGTGACTTGCGGAGTACAGCGCAAATGGTCCGAGGGGCACGTCTCTCGGATCTGGCGCTTTATGTCATCGAACTTATTGACCGTAATCTTTATGAACGTTCTTGCGATGTGCGCTGGTGGGCAACGGATAGTGCCGTTGTTGATGGCTGTGCAGACCCTGACGATGCCAAGGCAAGTGCCTGGGCATCCAAACGGTTAGGCGTTATTCTTGATAGTTACACTGTTTATCTTGATTTGTGGGTGGCCGATAAAAATGGCAATGTGATTGCCAATGGCCGGCCTGACAAATATCGGGTCAAGGGTTTGAATGTAAGCAATGAGTCGTGGTTTCGTCAGGCGATGGCGACTCATGACGGCACCGAATATTCTGTCGCTGATATTGAACGAAACCAGCATCTGGGTGGCAAGGCAACAGCAACGTATGCAACTGCCGTTCGGGCAGAAGGTGAAGCGGACGGGGAAATCATCGGCGCAATGGGTATTTTCTTTGATTGGGAGGTGCAGGCTGATTCCGTGGTAAATTCAATCAGCTTTGCCGAGGAAGAGGCCCCGCGAACCCGGGTCATGATTGTTGACCGCAATTACAATGTTATAGCCGCGTCTGATGGTATGTCGAACCGTAACGAACGTTTTATGTTGCAGGTGGGCGAGAACGACAAGGATTCCTATTTGTTGGAAGATGGCAGTATCGTTGCCTTTGCCCTGACGCCGGGTTACGAAACTTATGAGGGGCTGGGTTGGCGCGGGGTGATTGTGCAAAAGCCCCGCAACGATTTGCGATCTGTGCGGGGGCATGTGGCAAGTGCCCGGTCTAAAGTACGTCAGGGACAGCTTGAAACTGTCGCCGGATAGACTGTTTTCGATAATGACTTGTTAATTTCAGGCAGGCGTTTTGCGTCTGCCTGTTATTGTTTGTGGCCTTCAACATGCAGGAATAACCGGGGCGGTTTTGTGCTCTTTCTATTTTGCCGCAATCTCTGCTGTCAGGGGATGTCAGGATGCCAGTGCGTGTTTCATGGTGGTTTTCATTAAACGGCAGTAAGACCTTTGAATGGTTGATATACCGACAAGGAGCCTGCATGGGGACGTTGCTAAAAGATTTGTTTTCACCTGAACTTGTCGCGGCAATGGCAGACAATATTGCGTTGCATTACGAGCGATTTGACCGGGATCGTTTTGTTCATGTTGCTTGCCATGACATGGATAAGCTCGAACTTAAACAGCGTAGCAATCAGGTTCTTGATGCGTTGTCGGCCCATTTGCCACGTGAATTTAGCGACGCCGCAACTATTATTGTCAATAGCCTGGCCCCGGCGCCGGACGGCAATATAAACGACATTACTGATCCGCAACAGCACCCTGCAGGCCCGGGCATTCGAGGATGGGGGATTATGCCAATGGCCGATTATATTGCCAGGCATGGTCAGAATAATGTCGAATTATCAATGGATAGTCTTTATCATTTAACCCAGCGCTTTACCGCAGAGTTTGCCATTCGCCCGTTTCTGATGAACCATACGGAACAAACGCTGGCAATTTTGGCAGGCTGGATTAATGACCCTAATGTGCATGTACGACGATTGATTTCAGAGGGGACACGGCCGCGCTTACCCTGGGGGATAAGACTGCCCGCATTTGTTCAGGATCCGTCGCCGATCGTTGGTTTTTTAACAACCTTGCGTGATGATCGCGCAGAATATGTGCGCAGATCCGTGGCCAATAGCCTGAACGATATTTCGAAAGATCATCCTGATCGGGTCGCGTCTATTGCAAAAGAATGGCTTCAGGATGCACCTGAAACGCGCCAGCGTATTATTCGGCACGCGTGTCGCAGTCTGCTCAAACAAGGGCATGGGCCAACGCTGGCAGCATTGGGCTTTGGACCAGTCAATGTCACTGCATCAGACCTGGTAATGAAAAATTCGGTGGTGCAATTGGGGGGCTCGGTGGAATTTTCGCTGCAAATCAAAAATTGCGAAAATATCTCCCGCGATCTGATGATTGATTATGCAATTCACCACCGTAAGGCCAACGGTAGCCAGACGGCGAAAGTTTTTAAGTGGAAAAAGCTGCGCTTGAAAAAAGACGAGCAAGTTGCATTAAGCCGTCGGCATCCGGTCCGGGCTATTACAACGCGAAAATACTATGCAGGTATGCAGCGCATTGAAATTATGGTGAATGGACATGTTGTTGCGCAGGGAGAATTCGACTTGCAAATTCAAGACATGACACAGGCATAGTCGGGACCGGGCCGGGGACGCATGGCCCTGCAGTTTCCTAAAGTGAACGGTAGTATTGTGTGCCATATCAGTTGTCGTGACTGTAAGTTTCGATAGCTACCTGTCTTTGCCATGTATTTCTGCGAATGCTGGAATCGCGAACACCTGGTGTGCCTTTTGTGTGACCGGGCGTATAACCTGCGTTGGCAAAGTGCCCGAACGTGACAGTTTGATATCGGCAGGAAATAAGGTCATTTTGCATTGTATGAGTATGCAGGTGAAAAAAATCTGGCGCAATATAGGTAAAATTGCAACAATTCGATAACGTTTTGTCTTCGTTGTTCTTTTACCGGATGGATGGTCATGTCGCTGTTTTTTGCCAAACTTGCCGTTTCGATCCTTGTTGTTCTGGGATTGTCGATGTTGGCTGAACGGGCAGGGCCGCGTGTGGCCGGTGTCCTGTCAGGCTATCCTCTGGGAACGGCAATTTTGCTGTTTTTCATCGCGATTGAACAGGGTGTGCATTTTGCCGGTGAAAGTGCGGTTTATGCCTTGCCCGGGCTGATTGCCACGCTGGCATTTTTATACGCTTATTATCTGATATCGAAGTGGTTGCTGCGTCATGCGGTTTTGGTGCAGGTTGCCGGGGCATCGCTGGGGGCATTTGCGACCTTTGTTTTTGTTTCATGGCTTGGGCAGATGGTCCGGTTTACGCTGCTTAGTGCCAGCTTGTCGCTGGTCGCTGCCATGATTGTGGCGATCGTGCTGTTTCGTGCCATTGAAAATGTCAGCATTTCGCAACGCGTTAAAATTACACATAAGATTGTTGCCATGCGGGCGGCAACGGCAGCGATGATTGTCGTTGCGATAAGTGGTGCTGCCGCCATTATCGGGCCGCGCTGGTCCGGTTTGTTTTCCGGTTTCCCGGTAACACTTTATCCGATGATGCTGATTTTACATTGGTCCTATGGTGTCGCACCGGTGCACACCGTTATTCGTAATTTTCCTCGCGGAATGGGGGCATTGCTGATTTATATTGTATCGGTCAGCTTTACCTATCCGCGTTTTGGAATTGGCGAGGGAACGCTTCTCGCTTTTGGGGCCGCGACAATCTATCTTGTTTGCTATTCCAGCGTCGTTTGGTGGCGCAGCAGGGAAACTGCGCAGGCCGGGCAATAGCTTTTGGGCCGTGCTGCCTGTCTGAAGTTGCCGGATTGAAAAACGCAAATCGGTTCGGGAGGAACATCATACATGCAGCAGGTTCAATCGCTGATGCGCGCCCTTGGTATTTTAAACACTCTTGCCGAGAGTGACGACGGAATGACCCTGACCGAGATTTCGCAACGGGTTACATTACCGCCGTCAACAGTGCACCGTTTGCTAACCACAATGCAGCATGAACGTTACGTCACCTTTGATGGCGAACGAACATTATGGTCTGTTGGCGTGCAGGCATTCAGCGTTGGCAATGCCTTTACCAAAAACCGTAATTTGAACCTGATCGCGCGTCCTTATATGCGGGCATTGATGGAAGAAAGTGGTGAGACGGTTAATCTTGCCGTTGCAGATGGCGGCGAAGTTATTTTTCTGTCACAGGTGGAATGCCGCAAAATGATGCGCGCCCTTGTTACACCAGGGCGGCGGGCCTTAATGCATTGTTCGGGGGTGGGCAAGGCGCTGCTGGCTTTTTTGCCGGCCAAGGATGTCGATATGGTGATAGAGCAACATGGTTTGCCTCAAATGACAGAACGCACCAGGACAACATCGCAAAGCCTGAAAGCGGATTTGGAAATAGCCAGGCGACAGGGCTGGGTTCTGGATGATGAAGAACATGCTGTCGGCTTGCGCTGTGTGGCTGGTGTCGTGCGCGATGAAACCGGGGTTCCTATTGCTGCCCTGTCGTTGTCTGGCCCGGCGGCTCGCATTCCCCAGGATCGCATTTCGGTGTTTGGCAGTTTGATCCGCCGGGTTTGCGCCGATCTAAGCCGGGAATATGGTGGGAAGCCGGTTTAGGCCACCATATTTGGCTGTGTTTATAATATTTGGCGACGGGTCTTGGGGGGCGACTAATTTCACTTGTTGCGCACGGAGTGACGATGAGCAACGTGTACCCTGGCGAGTAAATGACAATTGGGGTTGCCCGCAGCAAACGAAACGGCCCGCCAATGCAAGGCGGGCCGTTTGTTGTTTGGGTAAACCAGAATACTTAAAACTGCCGTGTCACATATACGAAAAACCTAGCTTCCGGGGCAGGTAACACCGGTGCCTGCAAGCCCGCAATATCCGTCGGGGTTTTTGTATAAATACTGTTGATGAAAATCTTCCGCGTAATAGAAGGTTGGCGCGGGTTCAATTTCGGTGGTGATGTCGCCTATACCGGCCCCGTTCAACGCAGCCAGATAATCATTGCGTGATTGCAGGGCGATAGTCTTTTGCTCGTCGGTCACGGGATAAATGACAGACCGATATTGCGTGCCGATATCATTGCCCTGGCGCATTCCCTGGGTGGGGTTATGATTTTCCCAGAACAGTTTCAACAGGTCATTATAGGTTACAATTGCCGGATCATACACGACCAGAACAACTTCCGCATGACCTGTTAAGCCCGAGCAAACTTCGCGATATGTCGGGTTTTTTGTATAGCCGCCAGCATAACCGGCAGCAGTGCTGTATACACCATCGCGTTGCCAGAAAAGCCGTTCTGCCCCCCAAAAGCATCCCATGCCGAAAATGGCAGTTTGGAGATGAGCCGGAAAAGGAGGCTGTAACGGGTTGCCATTTACAACGTGGGCGTCTGGTACCGTAATGGCTTCGTCACGGCCGGGAAGGGCATCGGCCTTGTTTGGGAGACGTGATTTTTCGGGCGGAACAGAATTAAACATGGTCAACCTGTCTGAATAGGGAAAGAAGTTACCCGCAATGTAGCGGGGTTTTGAATTGGTGCAATCACCGATCCATCAAATTGTCTTGATAGTTTCGTTTTAATCGCCTGGCGGGAAAATACATAATGCCACAACTATCTGTTTGTGCTGCGATGCCAGCAAGGACAGGCCGTGCGTTCTTGGCAATTCTGAAAGTTGTTATCATGCGGTTCTTGCGGTCATTCTGGCTGGTTGGTGGTGGGACATTGCTGTTGGTAACGGGGCTGGCATTTATACCATTACCGCCGCCGTTTTTTGGAATGGTCCTTATTGCCATTGCGATACCGATGCTGGGTAGTGGTTCCAAACGGGCGCGCAGGTTGATCCAGAGATGCCGATGGAAACTGGCACAACGCAATCACGTGCTGGAAAAAGCGCTTTATCAGGCGCCGGGCTGGATTGTGGTGCATTTGCGCAAAACAGATCCCGGGCCCATTCAACGCCGTTTGCGCCAAAAAACATCTACACAGGGTTGATGGCAAAACGTGCAAACAGGCCGCAAAATACGTCTGTGGCTATTATGCACAAAAGACCTGCTCCCAGGTATTTATGACCTGTACCAATTATCTATAATCCGGTGTTTGTCGTTTCGACATGATAGGGGCAGGGGGTAACTAACGTGCGGGGCGATGATTAGTCACCGTTATTTGCCAATAGTAACGCCAGGAAAACAGGCTGGGGAGACGGCACAGCATGGCATGTAATGTGGTTAACCCCATATCAATTTGATTTTGTTCGCTGATTTACGTTGGTTAATCATTTCTGACCATCAGAGACTGGCAGGGTTCGAGCAAAAGAGGATTTACGCCAAACAACAAAACGCGCCAAACGATAACTGTGTTGGCGCGTTTTGAAAGTGTTTTGGATGTGATTGGTGAGGATTGTCAGGGTTCGATATGGCGAACAATGCAATCGAGTTTTTCGGCTTTAAAACCGTCACAAACTTTGACCGCGATCGATTTTTCCTCGAAATGGCCGGTCAGCAATCTAAAATAAAGGCCTTTATCCTTGATTGCGAGGGTCCTAATTTCGTGGTCAACACCATCTAGCAGGCCATGTGATTTTTTCTGAATGCGCAGCCAACTGCTTTCGGCCATTTCCCTGCTGCGATAGGCAGCAAGTTGCAGGGCGTAATAGGGACGCCCGCCGGTTACCTGTGCCGGTGCGGTACTGGTTTCCGGCATTGGCATTGGTGGTCCCTGTCGCTCCGGTCTTTGCATCATGGATGCAGGTTCTTGCGCCGGTTCTGTTTTGGGTGCCGGGGTGGTTGTGGTTTTATCCTGCGCCACTTCCGTGTTTTGTGGCAAAGACGTTGCTGTTGCCGGTGCGGGTTCATCTGCTCCGGGTACCATGTCGTCTGCGACGGGCGGGAGCGGGGAGTCGGCAACCTTTGGTGCCGCAGGCATTGATTGCAGATTACCTTCTTCGGTCGGGTTGCTATTAGGCTGCAGGCCCGCACTACGCACACTGGCTGCGCCAACACCGCCTGTCAGCTCAAGAATGTCAGAATCATCAGGCATGTCATCGGGGTGCCGGGTTGTTACATTGTTAATGCTTACGGCTTTCTCGCTGGTCAGGCTGACCGGTTCGCTGGGCGGCGTTACGCGTGCCAATGCCTCGGTATTGGGGCTAACTTCGATGGCAAAAGGCGGCGCCGGGGGGCGGTCATCTTCCGGCATGGTATCAACCGGGCCAGCGGTAAGATAAAAATCGGTGTTGCGTTTCACTTTGGGGGGAGACGGCAGTGTCGGGCCTGGCGCAACTTTTGCCAGTTCGACCTTTTCATCGATCTCGTCTGATTTGGCCAGGTCCGGGTTCTGTTTGTCCATTGCGGCCAGGCGCTGTTGTGCCAGCCGGGAAATCTTGCTCGACAGGTTAACGCCATTGCCACATGGCATGGTAAATTCGCTGTTCGGGTTGGCTGCGGTCAACCACAGATACAATTGCCGTGCTTCGGTATGATAACCGGCCAGTTCCAGTTCGATTGCTTTACGCAGGTCATTTTCCGGGCTGTTGCTGATTGTTATACGTCCTGTGCCTGCCGGCAGGTTTTTTTTCTGACTGGAAGACAGATAGATCCCCCGCGCAGGTTCAGCATCGATAAACAGGGAACAGGCGGCCATTTGCTGGGCGATACTAAAATCGGCAAGGGGCGTCGGTTGTTCGGAAATATTGGCCATCACATTTGGCCGTTCCGGTTCCGATCCTGTTTTGCCTGTCGCGCACCCTGTTAAGACAGCCGCAGCAGGCAGTGTTGCTAATAACAGGCGCAGTGCCGGGCGAAAAGTGCCGTTCCCGAATGAAAAGCTGGATTTCGCCATTGTTCCCCACATTTCCCGATTGTTTGTTTAAAGCGTTTTCTGTCGCTTATCATGTCGTAGAGTGGGGAAGTGTCAAGGCGCAGTTATACGATCCGGGATATAAAATGTGTTATCGGTTCAACAGCTGGAAAACGATACCACCCAATAAAATCAAAACAGTAACAGCTAATGCAATATTGATGACAGACTTGGTTGCGCGCGAAACAATTTCGGGTGGAAGAACCATTTGCCCCGACCCGGAAGAGGTGGTTCCGTTTTGTGAAGCTGCCAGGTTTTCCCGGTTCAAAATTTTGACAACCTGTTTCTTTTCGCGGCGCGTTGCATCGTCATATTTGTTTTCAACCACGCGGGCTTCAACATTATTGGTGTTGTTCAACGCATTTTTGGCCGATGTCATGGCCGCGGCGTATTCTGTCGCAGTTTCCAGCTCCATTTGAGCCCCGGTGGTGCGGGTAACCATAACAGTATAGGTTTTGCGAAGCAGGTTGCCAGCCATTAGGTACTCACAAATTAAAACGGTTCAATCGATAAAATGCCCTGATCTTACGGGAATGTATATCTATACAAAGGGATATCTTGTTGCGGTGCGATATGTTGTTTTTCCAGCCTGGATACAGGAGGAAAGGATAAATAATGTGCGATTGCCCGGCCACACGAACCGTTCCCTTGCTTAATTTGATTCAAGTCTAATTTTATATTGTTCGGGTTGTTGCTTAAACAAGATAGATCAAACAGAAAATGAAAGTTTAATGGCTTTGAGATGCCTGAACGCTCTGATGATATCCTCTCGGAAATGAAAAACCTTTCCGGGCGAACCGCCGGGAAAGGTTTTTCAGCACAACACGTTTAATCGAAAAACAGGCCCGAAACGGGCTTATTTTCCGGCAAGTGCTTCGTTAAGGTCTTCATATTGTTCACAGTCAGTACCACAGACATCTTTCAGGCGGGCCAGATTGTCTTTTGCCATATCGATGCGCCCGGTTTGAATGTAAAGCTCGCCCTGATATTCCAGTGCCCCGGGATGATCCGGGTTAATTTTCAAGGCTTTGTCATAATTTGCTTCGGCCGACTTGAGGTCCCCTGATTTGCGCTGGCTGTAGGCCAGGTAATTTAGAACGTCAGCGTTATCAGGGTCAGATTCATTCATTTTTTCCAGGCTGTCGATGGCGTCGGAATATTTTCCGGCATCGATAAGTTTAACGACAGCTGGTAAATCGGTCGGTGTGTCGTCGCTTGAACTGCTAAAAAAGCCCGCGGCAAAACCGGCTGAACTGTAAAGACAGATCGCACCTGCGATGGTCGTTATTTTTGCGAATTTGACGAATGACTGACTGTTCATCGGGAGCTCGTTTTAAAAGAGGGGGATGGCTTTAAGGGGGGCGATAGGCAACTTTCGCGTCCAATATAGCCGTTGTCCTGCAATCGGGGTGTCACAGCTCGTACACTAAACATAACGTATATGTGAGAGTACAGTGAAGACAGGATAAAAGAAAGGCTCGCCGGTGGATGGCGAGCCTTTCTTCAATTTCCTGCTGATCAGGCAATTGCCTTAAAAATCAGCTTCGATAACCCGATCCTGAATTTCACGGACCATGTTTTCAGCCAGTTCATTAATTGCGACCGTTTTTTGGTGTTTGAAACCAAGACGGCGCACGGATGCGGTTTTTTCTTCGGCTTCGCGTTTACCAAGTGCCAAAATCAGCGGGATTTTCGCGTGGCTGTGTTCACGAACCTTGTAACTGATCTTTTCATTGCGCAGATCAAGTTCAACATTCAAGCCTTTGGCAACCAATGCTTCTTTCACTTCACGGGCGTAATCATCCGCCTCGTTGGTGATGGTGCAGATCACGGCATGAACCGGCGAAAGCCACAGGGGCAGGCGCCCGGCATAGTTTTCGATCAGAATGCCGATAAAGCGTTCAAGCGAGCCCAAAATGGCACGGTGAAGCATGACGGGACGGTATTTTTCGCCATCTTCCCCCATATAGGTGGCATCAAGGCGTTCGGGCAAAACAAAGTCCGCCTGAAGCGTGCCACACTGCCAGTCACGGCCAATGGCATCGCGCAGAACAAATTCCAGTTTCGGGCCATAAAATGCCCCTTCACCAGGATTGATTTCCAGTTTCAGGCCTGCTTCTTCGGATGCTTCACGCAGGGCGTTTTCCGCCTTGTCCCAAATTTCATCCGAACCAGCACGAACTTCCGGGCGGTCCGAGAATTTGACGACGATGTCGGTAAAGCCGAAATCCTTGTAAACCGATTTCAGAAGGTCACAGAAAATCTTGGTTTCTGAAACGATCTGGTCTTCGGTACAGAAAATATGCGCGTCATCCTGAATGAATTGGCGCACGCGCATGATGCCATGCAAACCACCGGACGGTTCATTACGATGGCAGCAGCCAAATTCGGCCATACGCAGCGGCAGGTCACGATAGGATTTGCTGCCCATACGGAAAATCTGCACGTGGCAGGGACAGTTCATCGGCTTAAGGGCCAGAACTTTTTCATCACTATCAGGGGCCGTCGTGAACATGTTTTCACGGAACTTTTCCCAGTGACCGGATTTTTGCCACAATACACGGTCTACCAGCTGCGGCGTGCGCACTTCCTGATAACCGGCATTGTCAAGCCGACCACGGATATAGTTTTCGACCTTGCGATAAAGCTTCCAGCCCTTATCGTGCCAGAAAACCGATCCCTGAGCCTCTTCCTGCATATGGAACAGGTCCATTTCGCGGCCAAGGCGGCGATGGTCACGCTTTTCGGCTTCTTCAAGCATGTGCAGATAGGCGTCAAGCTGTTCCTGCGTTTCCCAGCAGGTGCCGTAAATGCGCTGCAGCATCTCATTGTCGGAATTACCGCGCCAATAGGCACCGGCAAGTTTCATCAATTTAAATGCTTTGCCGATTTTGCCGGTCGAGGGCGCGTGGGGCCCGCGGCACAGGTCAATGAAATTGCCTTGGCGGTAGCAGGTGATCGTTTCCGTTTCCGGCAGATCGCGAATGATTTCGGCTTTGTAATCTTCGCCCTTATCAAGAAAGAACTTGATCGCTTCGTTACGATCCCACACTTCGCGTTCGATCTTTTCGTTACGATCGACAATTTCCTTCATCCGCTTTTCGATCTTGACCAGATCGTCGGGCGTGAAGGGCGTTTTGCGGGCAAAGTCGTAATAAAAGCCGTTTTCAATGGATGGGCCGATCGTGACCTGCGTGTCAGGATAAAGTTCCTGCACGGCTTCGGCCATCACATGGGCGCAGTCATGGCGGATCAGCGGCAAAACTTCGTCATGCCCCTTGGTTACGATCTCGATGGTTGCATCAGTATCGATCTCGCGGCCAAGATCGCGGACTTCACCGTTAACGATAATGGCAAAGGATTTCTTTGCCAGGGAACTGCTGATGCTTTTTGCAACATCGAAACCCGAAACAGGACCGTCAAATTCACGTACGGCGCCGTCCGGAAGCGTAAGGGCAATCATGTTCTGCTCAACTCTGCTTATTATGCGGGCGAAATAATCAAGGCGCACACCTTATACCCGTTGTTATAACGGGAAGTCTGCACAAGAAAACGAATTTTGGGATGGGGTCAAGTTCGCACTTCGGAAAAGGCGACTTTCTGGGCAGCAAAAAACGCCGCACCACCATTGTGGTCTGCGGTCAATTCTGACGTCATCAATTTTTTGTCGGCCTTGCCGTGCATTGATGCTTTCCCGTTTGTTGCTGGTCAAATATAACAGGCTATTGCCTGCGGGCAACCCGGAACTGGCCAATATTTCAATAATTCGCCGCATAATAATCACAAGGCGCCACCACGCCAATCAGGGAAATGCCACTATGACCAGCCCCGACGTCAGACGTAATGTAATTGTTCTAAGCCTGTGTGTCGCACTTTCTGCCAGTGCAATGTCGCTTCTTTTTACAGTTGCAGCAGTCATTGGTTATTCGTTGTCGCCTGACAAATCCCTGTCGACACTTCCGGTTTCTGCCACCATGATTGCAATGCTGATCACAACGGCACCGTCAGCCTTCATGATGAAAAAATATGGCCGCCGGATTGGGTTTTCAATTGGCTGTATGATCGGCATGTGCGGGGCTTTTTGTGGCATTGGCGCAGTTTATCTGGGTAATTTCTGGCTCATGTGCGCCGCAGGGGCGTTTATTGGATCGGCGAATGCCATTGCCATGCAATACCGCTTTGCAGCAGCCGAGGCTGCTCCAGCGGAATTTCGCTCTCGCGCCATTTCGCTTACAATGCTGGGTGGAGTATTAGCAGCATTTATCGGGCCTAATCTGGCCAGTCATGCCCGCAACTGGATCGATACAGTGCCCTTTATGGGGACATTTGTGGCCCTGTTTGGTTTGCAATTGTTGCTGATGCTGGCAATTGCCCAATTGCGTCTGCCCGAAACCCATAAAAAAATCCACACTGAGCCCGCGCGTCCCCTTGGTGAAATTTTGCGCGTACCCGGTGTTGTCGTGGCGATCATTGGTGCCGCCCTTGGCTATGCAGTTATGAGTTTTGTGATGACGGCAACACCATTGGCTATTCTTGATTGTAACTATGCCTTTGGGGATGCCGCATTTATTATTCAGTGGCATGTCGTGGGCATGTATGCACCGGGCTTTGTGACGGGTAACCTTATTCGCCGTTTTGGTACATTGGCGATTATTCAGGTGGGGGCCGTTATTACACTGCTCTGTTTGCTTGTCGGGCTTTCCGGGATTGGTTTACTGACGAATTTCTGGCCCGCACTGATTTTGCTTGGCATTGGCTGGAATTTTATGTTTGTCGGGGCAACATCGCTTTTAACCGAAAATTACCGGCCATCCGAACAGGCTCGTATTCAGGCGATCAATGAATTTGTAGTGTTTGGGACGGTCGCGGTTGCGTCGCTGTCCGCCGGATCGATTTATGCCGGGGCAGGTTGGTCTGTTTTGTTGATGTCGGCGGCATTGCCTGTCGGGTTGGTGATGTTAATTGTGACGATATATGGCGTCTATAAACACAGCCTGAAAAGAAAAGCACTGTAGGTCAGTGAAAACGCAACCACCCCGTTGTCGGGGTGGTTGCGGATTGCTCACGCAAATGGCTCAGGTACGGATTGATCGCAAGAATTCGGCAACCTGGTCTCGCAATTTGTCGCCATTTTTTGCCAGTTCAGATGTTTCCGCCTGAACACGGCCAGCAGCACGGCCGGTTTCGTCGGCTGCCTGGGTTACTGCGTGAATGTTTGCTTGTGCGGCCTCTGTGCTGTGGGCCGCCTGTTGGACGCTGGCTGAAATTTCCCGGGTTGCGGCCCCTTGCTGTTCAATGGCTTCCGCAATTGCTGCAGAAATTTCGTCAACTTCATTAATAGTTCGGGATATATTCTGGATAGCTTGAACCGAATTTTGGGTTTCGTCCTGAATTGCTTTAATCTGGTTTGCGATTTCTTCCGTTGCACGCGCCGTCTGTGTTGCCAGCGTTTTAACTTCCGAAGCAACCACGGCAAATCCTTTGCCTGCGTCACCAGCACGAGCTGCCTCGATTGTGGCGTTCAGGGCCAAAAGGTTGGTTTGGCCGGCGATATCGTTGATCAGTTTGACCACGTCGCCAATTTTTTGGGCTGCAACTGCCAGACCTTCAATTTTGCTGTTGGTTTCCTGGGCCTCGGAAACCGCCGTGGTGATGATACGGGATGATTGATTAACGCGTTTGCTGATATCGTTAATGGACGAAGACAATTCTTCGGTAGCCGAAGCTACAGATTGCACATTTTGGGTGGTTTCACTGGAAGCCGAGGCAACAACGTCGCACAGACTGGTGGTTTCTGTGGCGGTAGATGTTAGCGAGTGCGCGGCTTTGTCGAGCGTGCCAGCAGATGTCGAAACGGCTTCGACCAGTTTTCCAACCGATGCCTCGAAACTGTTGGCCATTTTCTGGCGCATTTCCTCACGTTCAGCTTCGGCTCGTTTACTGTCATGAACATCAACAAGTGATCCGCAGGCGCGACGCGGCACACCATTTGCGTCTTTGGTGGTTCCGCCAGTTGCCCGGAACCAGCGATAAGACCCGTTTTTAACCTTTAGACGATACAGAACATCATATGTTTTGCCGGTTTCAAGCGCATTGGTGAATGCCGCGAAAGTTGGGGCAACATCTTCCGGATGCAGGCGGTCCGACCAGGATTGCACAACATTGGGGAATTCTTTTTCGCTGTCAAAACCGCACAAACGGCGAAATTCAGGTGTCCATGTCCATTTGGACTTGGCATGCATGGCATCGCCATTGTGAAGGATCGCGTCCCACAACCCGACCCCGGAGTGACGCGACAAAATTTCAAGCCATTCGATTTTTTCGGCTATTTCGGGTGAAGGTTTAAAAAACGCCATGCGACACACTTTCTGAACTTGCAACAGCTTTTGGGAACCACAGTTTTGATATGCTCAAAAGTAGTGGAAATTATACTTTTGGCACATAAATACTGATCAAAAGTTGTTCAAGGTATTTGTGCACATTTAAATCTTTTTCCTGCCGCCACGAACGGGCATGGGCGCCTGGTGCGTGTTAACGTCCCATCATAATTTGCAAGGCGTGTGATCGAAATTCGCGGTTATACAGGACAATGGTCACCCAGCTAGAGCCAATGATAAACGCAACGGGATGGTAAAACCACGCAAGGGCAGACAGCGCAAAAAAATAGGATCGGATGCCTCGGTTGAAATTGTGGGCGGACATCATGCTCATGCGGGCGGCCTGGGCGGCGACATGGGCACCTTTGGCGTGTGACGGGTCGGGTGCCGCGCCAATCAGGATTGAACAATAATTTGACAGGCGAAAGGCCCAGGTGAATTTAAAGAACGCATAGATAAAGATCAGCATTAAAAATACGACCTTGCAATTCCATAACATGGCCGACGATGGTGCCGCATAGGGCAGGGCAGAAATCAGTTCGATGCCTTCTTTGCTATAACCCAGAAGTGCACCCAGACCGACCAGAACCAGAATGGTCGTTGATGAAAAGAAGCTGATTGCCGTAATAAGGTTTCCGGCAATGGCCGTATCAATCATGCGCAGGTTTCGCTGCAACATTTGTTCCATCCAGCGATGGCGGTTTCGGGCCATCAGGGCCGAAATGCTTTTACGTCGACGGGAACTGCTATCGGCATAAAATGTATATCCGGTCCACCAGCATAATGCCCAAATCAGTGCCAGCACGTCATGCAATGTTGTCGTTGCCATTGATTTTGTATCCCCTGATCTTTGTGGCGCATTATAGCATTACCCCGACACATTGCCCGATGTGTTTGTTCTCGCGGTTATGGGCAATTCCATTTATATTATTGACTTGATCCTTGCGACGAAGATTTGGTGAAATAATTGGCCGATGGGTTGTTTTCTGGCCGGATTAAGAGTATCAGCGGCGCAAATTTAACGGAGTTAAAGCCCCATGAGCGACCTTGATAACGACTTTGGCGATGAAGACCTCGAATTGGCCGAGTTTGAAGCCCATACCGAAACCCTGATTAATGAAGGTCGCAGCACCGAAGACGTGTTTGAATTTGTTGGGTATATGAATATCAACGAAGTCGGCACGCATATGATCGCCGCCGAAATGGTGCTTGGCGAGGATGAAATCGATCAGATGAGCAAGACCTTGCGTCAGCTTGATGTCGATTTGAAACCTTTAGGCGAGCTTACCGGTGGTCTTAAGGGGGGCGAAGATGTCAAACGGGCACTTGCAGCCCTGTTTTTGGAACTGGTGGAGCTGTGCGAGCTGGATGACGATGACGAAGATGCTGGCGAACTGAGCGAAGAAGCCTTGTTGTTGCTGAACTTTATCAAACGGTTTAATCCGCAAATGCGCCGTTTGACGGTCGCACTGACTGACACAGATGATGACGATGTTTCGTGTGAATATGAAGTCGCCAATTGGGAAGCGTTATAATCGCTGACAGCTTGCGCGATAGTCATAAATTAGCTACGCACAATGGCGGCATGTTTTGGCATGCTGCCATTTTTGTTTATGGATTTATTTGCGGAGTTTCGGTGTGAGCCAAGGTGTTTCAATTTTCAGCACAACCGGTGACGACGACCTGGCCCAGGGAGAAGGCCGCCTGGCAACCTATTTGGCGCGGCAGGAAAAGGGCGAGGCACCGATACCCCAGGCAGCGTCTATTCTGCGCTGGATTAATGATAACCAGGCCGGTTTTGCGTCCGTTTTACAGCATGATCTGAAAACCTGCCGAAAAATTGTGTATGATTTTAGCACTAATGGCGATGTTGTTATCGGTGGGACCAGTGACCCGGCCCGTCAGACGGATGTGATGTTTGCCCAAATGGCGGCTGCCAATGCCCCGGTTGGTGTGGGGCGTTACCGCGAGGACCGCATTTGTTATCAGTCGCCACAGTTTAAAACCGGGGGCGAAGCCCGAAGCCAGCATTTAGGTATTGATTTGTTTCTGGCAGCCGGCACGCCGGTTTACATGCCGCTAGATGGTGTGGTTCACAGTTTCGCCGATAATAATTTACCGCTGGATTATGGCCCGACCATTATCATGGAGCATAACCCCACACCGGGCATTACGTTCTGGACGTTATATGGCCATTTAAGCCGGGACTCTTTAAGTGGGCTTGCGGTAGGTAAAGCATTTGCAAAAGGCGAGGAATTGTGCCGGTTTGGCGATTACCCGATTAATGGTGACTGGGTTCCGCACCTGCATTTTCAAATTATTTTTGATCTGCTGGGTAAACATGGCGATTATTTTGGGGCGGCCAAGCCATCGCAGTGGGAGGTGTGGGAAGCTATTTGTCCCAACCCCAATCTGATTTTGCAAATGCCGGAAAATGTTACCGCCAGCCGGGATGGTATTTGAAATGATGCCACCACGCTTGAAGGCGGGAATATGGGTACGGGGACAAATTGCAATTTGTCAGGCTCATAATATTACAGCGATGGTCGTTCACAAGGGAAACGAGGATGCCGGTGCTGTTCTGGTCAAACTGAATCGTTTCGCCAAGGGCTGTTTCATCTATTCCCGCGTAACGACGATGGATGGTGATCAGGGCTGGATGCAAGTTATCGGGGGCAGCGACGGTGGGCGCGAAACAGAAATGCAATGCGATGAATATTGCCGCAAACAGGTTTCATTTGATCGCGATGTTTGGGTATTGGAAATCGAAGATCACAAATCGGCTTATGAACTTGATGCGCCGATTGTTGATTTTTAGGGCATTAACGTTTTGTGTGCGCTTTAGCCAATAGTTGTCAGCGATAAACCGTCTTAATTTGGCAAATGCCGGTTTCGTAGCCTCAGGTGCGCAAGGTCCCATGTTACAAAAAAGGCACCAGACTTCACGATAAAAGCTGCCAATAAGCGGACTTATTTTAACAATTCAACAAAACTTGCACGATATTTAGTGGATTTTTTGCATAAAAAAAGGCCTGCAACGCATTGCAGGCCTTTGATTTTGATCGTGCCAGATTAGGCAGTGCGCTGCAGGATGTGATAACCAAAATCGGTTTCAACAACGTCCGATACAGTACCAACTTCCATGTTGAAAGCGGCCTGATCAAATTCGGGAACCATCATGCCACGGCCAAAAAAGCCAAGGTCGCCGCCCTGCTGGCCGGACGGGCAATCAGAGTTTGCTTTGGCGAGGTCGGCAAAATCAGCGCCGTCATTGACCTGGGTTTTCAAATCCTGAATCTGGGTCAGGGCTTCTTCTTTGCTACGCGATGCGGTCGAGCGTGCCGAACCGGCATACATCAGCAAAATGTGCGAAGCGCGAACTTGTTCACTCATGATTTTTCCTTTCGATCCGGCCGCCATAATGGTGCAAATGGCCGGAAATCTGCAAAATTTCGAAATTATGGGAATTGCTATCAAGCACACTTTCCCATAAGCCTTGTGGCTTGTTACGACAAAATGACCTGTGATGAAAGAGAAGAGGCTCACAAATGCTTGCTGTTGTTTCCCCGGCAAAGAAACTGGATTTTGAAACACCGGCACCGGAGATGCCCGTGAGTCAGCCGGTGTTTCTTGATGATGCCGTTGAACTGGTTCAGGTTGCGCAAAAAAAAACACGTCGCGACTTGATGAATTTAATGCACATTAGTGAAGATCTGGCGGAATTGAACGTGCAGCGTTTCGCGCATTTTTCAACACCCTTTACCCGCGATAACGCCAAGCCGGCGGTATATGCCTTTCGCGGTGATACCTATGTCGGACTCGATGCCGATAACCTGACATCAGATGACCTGGACTGGGCAGGGGACCATTTTCGGATGCTTTCCGGTTTGTATGGTATCTTGAAACCACGCGACCTGATGCAGGCCTATCGGCTGGAAATGGGAACCCGGCTTGAAAATAATCGTGGCAAGAATCTATATGAATTCTGGGGTGATAAAATTGCGCGCCACATCAATGATATTACCCGTGAGCATAAAGACAGAACGTTGGTCAATCTCGCTTCGAACGAGTATTTTAAGGCCGTCAAGACCAAGCTGATCGAAGGGCCGGTGATTACACCGGTGTTTAAGGAAATTAAGGGGAATACTGCCAAGGTTATCGGTTTTTCAGCTAAGCGCGCCCGTGGTATGATGTCGCGCTATATGATAAAAAATCGTATTGAGGCCCCCGAAGACCTGAAATCCTTTGATATGGACGGGTATGTTTACCGCGATGATCTGACGCAGGGAAATGACTGGGTCTTTACGCGTACCCACGAATAGGGTAGTGCCCTTTTTTACACCCCATCCACAAACGAAGTGAGCGACCAGATGAGCGATGATCATCTAGAGCAGCCCGACGATGAAAACCATATGCCGGAAGCCCACCCGTTTTCGGGTTATTTGCGGCAGTTTTTTCGCGGACCGGGCCGTTCTCGCAGTTTGACACGGGACGAGGCCTTCGATGCCTTTTCCATGGTGTTGCGTGACGAGGTGGATCCGATCCAGTTGGGTGCGTATCTTTTGATGCTGCGCTATCGCGGTGAAACCCCGGAAGAACTGGCCGGCATGATCGAGGCCGTGCGCACGATTGCGCGCCTGGAACCTGATGACAGCGATGTGCCGGCTGCGTGCCATCCATTGCTGGACTGGCCGTCTTACGCTGCAGGACGTACACGGGGCTTGCCGTGGTTTGTGCTCTCCGCATTGTTGCTGGCGCAAAACAAGGTGCCGGTCCTGATGCATGGTTATAATTCGCATCTGGTTAAAGGGGTTGGCACCGAAGCGGCGTTTAAGGCGTTAAAGTTGCCCATTGCGATGTCCGCCGAAGAAGCGCGATCAGATATTGAAACGCAGGGGATTGCCTATTTGCCCTTGCGCCATATTCATCCGAAATTACAGGAATTAATCGGTCTGCGCCCGCTGCTGGGGCTTCGCAGCCCGGTGAATACCCTGTTGCGCTTGTTAAACCCGTTACAGGCCAAGGCTGCTTTTTTAGGGGTGTTTCACCCGGCATTTCTGGATGTTCATCGTGAAACCGGAAAATTGCTGGCATTGCCGCGCATTGGTGTGATCAAGGGCGGCGGCGGCGAGGCGGAGCGCACCCCTTACAAACATGTTGATTTACGCTTGCTTGATAATGGCACGCTGAGCGATTTACGCTGGCCTGCGGCATTGGCACGCAGCGAAAAGCCCGAAGACGATACGCCTCCTGCCAAGATGGAGCATTTTTTAGGCGTGTGGCGCGGCGAGATCGAAGATACGGACGCCATTGCCAAGATCAAGGGCAGCGCCGCCATGGCGGCTTATCTGGCGGGCAGGGCGGATTATATTGACGAAGCGGAAAGCCTGGTTGAAGGATGGTGGGCAAATCGCAAGATCAAGCGTCAGCGTTAAGTCGGCGGTAATTGGATATTCTGGTAAAATGAGAAAAGCAGGTGTGCGATTTTGTTCGCGCACCTGCTTTTTTATTAAAATGATGATCCTGGTTGTTGTAAAAATAGAATTTCTTCCGGCGAGGATGGCCGCCCCAGTATTTCATTGCGATGTGGATAACGGCCAAAACGGTCAATAATCTGCTTGTGACGTTTTTCAAAATCCAGATTGTTTTCCAGTCCCGGTTGATCAAACAGCGTCAGGGCAATGTCATGAATGGCTTCGGATTCCGAATGCATATAAGGCATATATAGAAACAGCCTTTCTGATGCGGTTGTCAGTGCTGCATCAGCTTTTTGCAAGATAGCTTCCTGTGCCAGAACCAGCGCGAGTGTGTCGCAGGCAAAGGCCTCGGCCCGGTCGCGAAACATATTGCGGGAAAACTGGTCAAGAATGATGATTTCGGCCAGGCGTCCTCGTGCGGTTTCGCGCCAGTAATAAAGCTCGCCAATTCGCGCTGCTGCATGAAAATCGGCAAAACGTTCGTCGATGTGGCGGTCAAGCGCGGTATCTTTTTCAAACCATTGTTTGGTGGTCAGTTCGTTGAACCAGAAATTTAAAATCTCGTCCGGATTCATGATGTTGTTCCTGCCGTGATGTTTTTGATTGTTTCGTGTCCGGAAATCAGATCACCATTGTGTAACGTTACCTGGCGGGAGGCAACCTGATCGAGAAAGGGCTGGTTATGTGAAATGATCACCATCGCTTGTGGCAAGTTTTGCAAAATACTGGTGAGGCGGTTTTCAACAATGTGGTCAAGACCGTTGGTCGGTTCATCAAGCAACAGGATTTCCGGTGCCATTGCCAGTACCGTTGCCAGGGCGACCAGCCGTTTTTCGCCACCTGATAACTGATGAGTAATACGGTTCTCAAAACCGGACAAGCCAAGGTCGGTCAAAGTTTTATGTGAAATTTCAAGGGCATCAGCATCGCTATAGCCCAGATTTAACGGGCCAAAGGCAACATCTTCAATCACGGTAGGGCAAAAAAGCTGATCGTCGGAATCCTGAAACAGCAAGCCGACCTTGCCGCGGATGGTGCTGAAATCCTTTTCGGTTTTACAGGTTTTTTGCAAGATAGTAATGGTGCCGGTTGTTGGAATTTGCAGCCCCATCATAATATGCAGCAGTGTGCTTTTTCCGGCCCCGTTCGGCCCGGTCAGGGCAACTTTTTCACCGGCAGCCAGAGAAAAATCAGCGTGATTTAGAACCGGTTTTGCGGGTGAAAATGCAAAACAGATATCGCGCAGCACAATCAGATCAGGGGCGGACATAGAGCCTCCAGCGTGATGAGCATCACCAGAATTACCGCCATAACCAATAAAAACATGTAATCGGATTTTGCCGGGCGCGGCAGATGGGTGAAATGAAAATGCCCGTGAAAGCCACGGCATTTCATGGCCCATACAATTCGCTCGGACCGGTCATGCGCGCGTACCAGCAACATTCCCACCAGATACCCTGTCATTTTCCAGCTGTGCCGGTTGCTACGCAAATGAAAGGCACGGGCACGCATTGCCTGGCGCAGACGTAAATATTCGTGATGTAACACATCGATGTAGCGCACGGTGAACATCAGCAATGTTGTCAGTTTGGTTGGTATATAAAGGCCCATCATGCCACGCCCCAAATCTGTGCTGCCCAACGATCCCAGAAATGCCATCACTGTGAAAATAACAGCATTGGCCTTCAGGCCGATCATGACCGCCTGATAAATTCCTTGTTGTGATGCCGTGTGGCCCCATACGGTGAAAACCGTATCGCCGGGATAGGTGAAGGGCAGCAACAGCAGGGTGGCAAAAATAAAGCCGTCCATCGTCAGCACCCGGCGCAATGTTTTACGCCATTCTGGCAGTGACAGTGCCACCATAACTGCAGCCGCCACGATGGTGGCCACCACAGCTTGCCAGCTTGTGATGGAAACAATAAAAACAGCGAAGATGATCGTGCAAATAATGCGAAAACGCGGGTCGATAACGCCAATCATCCCGGTTGTCGTATTCCGGCTGGCCGGTGACAGGACGATATGGCGGCTCATTTCGATGTGTTCGATATTTTCTGGCGTGCCTGCCACCACGCAATTATGCCAAAAATACCAATAATAATACCAAGTCCACCGATGATATCGGAAAAACGAACCTTGTTTTCATAAGCCACAATTTGTTCGCGTAGCGGATTTACCTGTTTGGCAACGGCATGACTGACCAGTTGCGAAAGTTGTTCCGGCGTTATTGAAACATGCTGCGAGGCCGTGTTTTCATCCGTCGTCGATGCGACCATGTCGGAGGCAGCAGAAAAAGAGGTTGCGGTGTCTGATGCACTGCCAGCCGGGTTAAGTGCCACAACAGTTCCGATCGCATTGCTTGTCGCCTTTGGCAAGGCGTCGGAAAGTTCGGATGATTTAAGCAAATAGGATGCCGCGTGGCCGTCGCCAGTATTGGCACGGATGACATAGTCATCCAGATGGTCCACCTGCAAACGAAATTCGCCGTTCGCGTTGGTTTCGCCTTGCAGTAAGATCTTTCCCGCGCCGTTTTCGACCGACAGCTTTGCATGTTGCGGGCGTGCGCCGCCGCCGAAATAGGCGTAGCCTTCAATGATGTTGCCATCCCCCAGCGCAAATACATGAAAGCTGTGTGCCCTGGCAGTGACGGGCAGGGCGAGTATGGCAATTGTCAGCACGGCAAGCACCAGCGCCGTAAAGGCGTTTTGGGACAGGCGGGTTTGGAAAAAGTTTGGATGGATAGCGGACGCTGATGTCATAAGTCAGGCCGCCAGGCTGGTGTTTGGGCCTGATAACAACAAAGCGGGGCGAACCTTTTTAATCAGTCCAAAGGCCGCTGCCGTCAGGAAACCTTCAACAACCATGATTGGAATGTTGGTGACAAAAACAAGTCGGGCGGTTGCGACAAATTCCTGCCCGCTTAGGGCAAGTGATAATCCGACCATGATGGCACTAAGCATAATGGAAGATGACCCGGCAAGAAACGCGGCAATCATCATGGTGCGTCCTTCGGTGCGGGCAAGTATTGGGCCAAAGATCAGCCATACAACAATGGCGGGCAACGCCATATTGACGGTATTAACGCCCAGAACCGTAATGCCACCGAACCCGAAAAAGACAGCCTGTAAAAGCAGGGCAATAAACACTGCCGGAACCGCAGCCCAGCCGAGTATCAACCCAAGCAAACCATTCATGATCAGATGAATGCTGGTAGGGCCAATTGGCACATGAATGAGAGAGGCGACGAAAAAAACCGCACTAAGCAGGGCAATACGCGGCATATTTTCAATGGAAACCTGTCGTAAACCAAGGGCAATGCCGCCCACTGCAATGACTGCACCGGCAACTACGACCTCGGTTGATAAAACACCATCCACAATATGCATTGGTCGCCCTTTATTGAGCTGGCTCCGGTTGGTGCCAGCTTGGTTCATCGTTGTTGTAAATATCGGGGAAAGGTCCATAACGGTGGAAAGGACCGACACAGCAAGGGTTATGTGCCCGCTATCATCGCGCCGTTCCACCGGTACACCCCGCCCGATACAGCTTTTGTGATCAAGGCAGGTTTCCTGGCTTGCGCGTACAATTTTCGCCTTTCCGGAATGTTCCAGTGGCCATTGAAAATTCTGGTCGCTTACAGTTGCGGGGGCAGCTACGGCATGGGCAAAATTACGGCACCGTATTCCCTTTTATCCGGGCGAACCCGGATCACCCTGATCAGACTGTAAACTAGGGGCGGAATAGCTTGAAAGTCAAGCGTGGCCACGCTGTTTTTCATATTTTTTATGAAAAGTTATGACGTAATGTAATCAGATAAAGGTTTGTTTTTGTGCGATTTATCTGAAAAATTCGTCATAACTTTTCATTTCAGGAACATAGAGGGTTAGTTGCTTGTTTGGGCCGGATTATCGGTTTTGATCCATAGCACGCCACCGCGTTCAACCGGTGCATTGGCTTTGCCGTCAGGGGTTGGCAGGGTGCCATCCTCGATCAGGGCCGCAAAAACCCACCAGCCAGCCCAGGGTGTTGTATAGGAAAATGTCCCATTGGCATCGGCCTTGATAATCTGGGTGGAAAAGCTGCCATTTGGCAATTTTACGCTGCCATCATTGCGAAATTCCACTTCGATTTCGGCAAAGGGAACCGGTTTGCCATTATGTTTGACAATGCCGCTAAAACTATTGCCTGCCCACAGGCCATAAGGCCGGGACAAGGGTTCGATTTCGACCGGAAAGCCAACCATCTGGTCCCAATTGCTGCCATCGCCAAAGGCATCAATGACGGTTTTGGTATATTGGACAATGTATTTGCCTTCGGCGGGTTCGTAGTAAGGTTCTGGTTCAATGTAAAAAACATATCCTGCTGGCCGTGGCAGGATAACATCGGCCTGATATGCCTGTTTTCCATCGACATCGTGGCGGGTTAACTTGTCCAGAAGGTCGGTTTTCTGACCATCTACCTGCATACCAAATTGTACCGGGTATGCCATTTCCATTGTTGGTCCCATATCGGTGGGGTGGGTGAAGACCATGTCAAAATGCACATCCTTACCCGTTTCCTGATCAATGACATTTGTGGTGGGGATCAGTTCCTGAAAATGTGCCTGTGCGGCACTTGATACACAGGAAAAAACGACAAGGCTGGTGGCGAATGCCATCCTTGTCGATGGTTTAAGGAATTGCATCATTTTACCCTTTCTAACGCGATAAATTCGGTTGGTTGGCAGACGCTAATTTCATCAGAATATTTCGTCAAGTGACTGGAATCACTTTTATCATAAAAAATAAAAATTCGTATGAGGTTCAGTTTGTCTATGTAATGAATGTCATTATTGCCCTTATTTTGCTGTTTCCCGGCATTGTAAAAAGGTGTGCCGGGATAATGTTGTTCTGTTTCCACGTGTGGTGTCCCGGTGGTATGGTTATGCTGTGTTTTCAGGCTTCATCACCTCAGGCTGATGGAATGACGGGACAAGGGGACCAGCAATGCTGCGAATGATTTATGTGACACCCGATGGGGGGCATCACTGGGTTGATAGTGAGTGGCGCGATACCAAAACTCTACGCGCTGCCATTGATGACAGTCAGCCAGGCGATTTGATCCGCCTGTTGCCGGGGAACTATTTTCTGCCAGAAGCCATTGATTTGCCCTGTGACGGCACCGCGGCCGAGCCGATTATTATTCGCGGAGAGCACGGTGCGATCATTGATGGCCGTCGGCCACCTGACCCCGAAGTATCGGCTACCAGCCCCGGTGCCACACGTTATGCTGCATTTCGCATGGTTAACCGGTGTCACATCCGGCTTGATAACATCCGGATCGAAAGGTGCTGGCCCAGTGCTGTTTACATGGAAAACAGCCACCATCTGACCTTCAAGGACATGCAGATAGTCGGGGGAACTTATGCTTTTTACGCTGATGGTCCGGCATGTCGGCATTTAACGATCGTACGATGTGACTGGGTGCAGGACGATAGCCTGTGGCGTTACATCAATTGGGCGATGGTCCATGACGGCGAACTGGTGCCGGGCGAAAAGGCCCCGTATCGCTATTTGAATGGTGCCTTTTTTGGCAGCAACAATATTGCCGGGGATGTGGTTATTCGCGGCAACGATATCCGTCATTGTTATAATGCGATCCGTCTGGATCTGTCGGATGAAAATCAGGATGCCCCGCTAGGGCAGTTCAATTGCAACGTTGTGATCAGTAATAACCGGTTTTCCTTTGTGCGTGATAACCCGGTGGAACCCGAAACTGTGGCCGTGAACTGGTGGGTTTTTAACAATCAGCTATACAACTGCCATAAATGGTTTTCCCAGGACGGTGTTCGTGGTGGGTTTTGGTATTATTTTGGTAACCGTGGCTGGTTTGATTCACGGCCAGGACCGGAGGGGGATGAGAATAATGGCGGAGCCGTTTTCAAATTTGGCAAAGACCCCGATGCCTTGCCGACATTGCCATTTGAATGTTTTCACAACAGTTTCTATTTGCGTCAGCAATATGTAAAAAAAGGCACCACCCGTAACTGGCGGCACCGCCGTAATGCCCTTGGCTATGCCGATAGTGCCGAATTGCCACCAGGATTAATGACGCCAGGGCAGCCGTTTCTGGGAGAAGACCTGGTTTTGTCTGCTGCCGATAATGTGTCGTTTGACGGGGATTTATGTAATCACCCGACTTTTCCGGAAATTTTCGAAAATTATCCCGGGGTTTATCTGGGGGGGAACCCGGGCCAATGGGCCTGTTTTCCGCGCCGGAATTTGTGGTGATTTGGCCCTGGTACCGGGCAAGGCAGAACCCTTTGCACAGCCATTGGCCGTTGAAATGCCCGATGGGACGGTTTGGCATTCAGCCAACGGGCTGATGCCAGGGGCGCTGGATGGCAACGGGTTGTTTGATGGACCAAAATATCGCCCGATCGATCGTGACTATCTTCAGCAATGTCTTGGAGATGACCATAATGATGCTTAAACGAAAGTTGCGTCAATTCGATAACAGGTGGTTTTCTACTTACGTTAGCGTAAATTTATTGACTTTGACGTTGGTCTAAGGTGATGCTGGTGGTTGGGTGTCTTAAGCATAAGAAGAACAGATGAACGATAAACTTTACAGCATTACAGAACTTGCCGAAGAGTTTGATATCACGCCCCGGGCCATTCGTTTTTATGAAACCAAAGGATTGCTGTCTCCGCAAAGGGCGGGGGCAACACGGGTATATAATTATCGGGACAGGGCGCGGCTGGTTTTGGTTTTGCGGGGCAAACGGCTGGGGTTTACGCTGGAAGATATTAAGGAATATATCGACCTTTATGATGCGGACCGAAGCCACGCCGAACAGTTGGCGCATTTGATGCTGGTCGGGCGCAAACGCATTACCGAGCTAGAGCAGCAGCTTGACGATGTGCAGACGACACTGGGCGAGCTTAGAAAAATAGAATCCGAAGCTGCCGACGCGTTACGCAGCCGCGGCCTGGATCCGGAAAAATCCGTTCACGACATCAGTAAAAAAATGCCAGCGAAAGCCGGTGCTTAGTCGCTTTGTTGTTTGCGGTGTTTTTGCGGATGCAAGCAATATCAAACACCCCGCCAGGCTGGTATCTGGCGGGGTGTTTGTTTTGACATGGATTAGATGTTACGCGTGCGGTTTGTTTGGCTGGCCCAGCGGCAAAGTGACTTCGAAAACTTCTTCGTCTTCCAGATATTTGCGGCTAAAGCCAAGTTTTTCACACAGCGTGAGCATGCGGCGGTTATTAGGCAAAACCTGACCAATAAAGGTTGCAACACCTTTGGCACGGCAAAATTCGATCATTTTTTCCATCAGGATCCGGCCAAGGCCACGCCCTTTGATGTCGGAGCGCACCATGACAGCGTATTCTGCATGTTCATTGTTCGGGTCAATCGCGACCTGAACAATACCGTGAATATCACCCTGTGATGTTCCGTTCGGGACGGTGGCGACGAAGGCCATTGCGCGGTCATAATCCAGCTGGGTTTGACGGGCCATTTCCGAATGCGGCAATTCGCGCACCGAGCCAAAGAACCGGAAATGAATATCCTCGGGTGTCAGTTTTGACATAAAGGCATAATGGGCTGGTTCATCTTCGGGTTTGATCGGGCGAAGCATATATTTAGTGCCGTCTTCCAGCACAATTTCCTGTTTCAAATGGCGCGGATAGGGGTGAATAGCGAGGCGTTTATCGTCACTTTCCACTTTTGGCGTCACTTTGATGCGGGCATCCAGGGCGATCACGCCTTTTTGGTCAATCAAAAGCGGGTTCATGTCGAGTTCAACGACTTCACCGAGATGCACCACCAACTGCGATAAGCGCACCAGCGTCATATAGAGTTCTTCCAGATTTACCGGCGGAACATCGCGATAGCCTTTAAGCAGGTTATAAATGCGTGTGCCTTCAACCAGTTCACGGGCCAGCTTCATGTTAAGGGGGGGTAATGCCATGGCACGGTCGCGTACCACTTCCACCTCAACACCACCATGTCCAAACAATATCACCGGGCCGAAAATCGGGTCGGTGGTCATGCCGACAATCAGTTCGCGGGCGTTTTGGCGTTTGACCATTTCCTGGACGGTGAAGCCGCGCAAACGGGCATCGGGGAATTGTTTGCCAATGTTTTTAAGCATCTTGGTTGCGGCACGATGTACTTCTTCACCGCTTTCAAGGTTCAAAACAACGCCGCCGACATCAGATTTATGGCTAATATCATCCGACAGAATTTTAAGCGCTACCGGGAAGCCGATCTTTTCGGCTGTGGCCACTGCTTGTTCGGTGGTTTCAACCGACAGGGTTTTAACCGTGTTGATGCCGTAACAGTCCAGCACGGCCTTGGCCTCGGGTTCGGTCAGCATGGTGCGCCCGGAATGGATGGCCAGATGAATAATGCCGCGTGCCTTGTCGATTTCCGGGGTAAAATCCTGGGGCACTGACGGCGGTGTTTCCATCAGCAAATCCTGCAATTTGCGATAATTCACCATATGCTGGAACGCGGCCACGGCCTGTTCGGGGGTGTTATAGGTCGGAAGACCGGCTTCGTTAAACAAAACACGGGCAGGGGCCACGGTGGCTTCGCCAACCCAGTTGGTCAGGATGTTCTTTTTGCTGTTTTTAACCGCATCAATAACCCCACGGGCAACTTCAACCGGGTTGGTAATGGCGGTTGGGGCATGCATGACCAGCAAGCTGTCAATATTTGGATCTGCCAATACTTTGTCGATGGATTTGGCATACCGTTCGCCTGGTGCATCACCGATGATATCAACCGGGTTGGCATGGGACCATGTATCGGGCAAAACGCTGTTCAGGTTATCGATGGTTGATTGTTCCAGATGGGCAAGGTGGCCGTGGCGTTCAATCAGGGCATCAACGGCCAAAACGCCAATACCGCCGCCATTGGTGATAATGCCAAGTTTATCGCCGCGAAACGGCCGCATCCGTGACAGGGTTTCAGCTGCCGAAAACATTTCTGCGATGGTATAGACCCGCAAGACGCCAGCGCGTTTGATGGCGGCGTCAAAAACATCATCGGCCCCGGCCAGCGCGCCGGTATGGGATGCGGCGGCGGCGGCACCTTCGGCAAAACGGCCCGATTTGATGCACAGGATCGGTTTGTTGCGCGACGCAGCACGGGCGGCAGAAATGAAACTGCGACGTTCGTGAATCGATTCGATATATAGCATGATTGCCCGGGTATCGGGATCGGACCCCAGATAATCAATTACATCGCCAAAATCGACATCATCGCATTCCCCCAGCGACACGAAATGCGAAAATCCAACCCCGCGTGCGGCGGCCCAGTCCAGCACGGCCGTACACAAGGCGCCGGATTGCGACACAAAGGCGATTTTACCCTTGCTGGCACTTTGATGGCTAAAGCTGGCATTCAGGCCAATTGGTGGCACCATCAACCCCAGGCAATTAGGCCCTAAAAGGCGCATTTTATTACGCGCTGCAATTTCAAGCATTGCCTGTTTCACGCTGCGCGTTTCATCATACGGTACCGAGCCAAGGCCCGCAGTCAGAACAATGGCAGCTTTGCACCCCTTGCGATCCAGGCATTCCATCACCGGGATAACAGCTTGAGGGGGTACGCAAATGACGGCGAGTTCCGGCACCACGGGAAGGTTTTCAACATCGGGATAGGCCAGAACCCCGCCAATGGACTGGCTGCGCGGGTTAACCGGCATTATTGGCCCGTCAAAGCCGCCTGCCAGCAAATTGCGCATGATGACCTGCCCAACCGAATGCGGGCGGTTAGAGGCGCCAATAACGGCGACTGACGACGGCTTGAAGAGGTGTTCTAGGTTGACTGTACTCATAACCGAATTCCCGCTTTGCTGTCTGAATGGACGCCGCGCTAGTGTATGCGCCGTGTGACCTGTTTTCGGGGCAGTATGACCCGATCAGAATAACTGCTTTTCGCAGGTGCGGAAAATATTTCGTTTGGCGCTCATGCGCCTTGTTCTGAATCAAAACCGCAACAGGCTTCACATTTCTGGAACAAAATTGTGCTGCTGCAGGGTGAAGTAAGACAGACTGGAATGCAAACAGCTTTAGTGCAGGTGCCCGTCCGGTGTGTGATCAATATCGTGACGTTCTGATTCTTCCAGCCATTGTTCCACTTCTGCTGCACCGCCCATAGCCAGAGCAATGGCAACATCGTTGTGTACATGATCCAGGCTGTCAAACATCGGGCACCAGCCAAATGCCTGTATTCTTTCATCGGTGGTCGATGCAATGGTGAAAAGGTCGCCATCAATCGGATGGACCGTACCGTGAATAACATCGTTGTCACCAACAATCAGCCAGCCGTCGCTTGACCCGCCAAGTGTGCCCAGTTGAACTTTGCGCAATTCAATTTTTGCAATTTTCATTGGTGTTTCCTTTTGCTGATCGCACCGCATGATAGGGTAGAGTGCCTAAAAGAAAAAGGGACCGAACAAAACGTTCGGTCCCTTTTAAATTGGCTCCGGCAGCAGGACT